>JAEUUI010000011.1 GCA_016786585.1 Cyclobacteriaceae bacterium | reverse complement strand
ATTATCCCCTTAATGATCAATGCTTATGACAAAGGCAATCAAAATAAATTTATCATCGAGGGCAGCGAAACACCACAAAGCATACCGAGTTGGTTATGGATTTTACTCATTGCTTTTGCAGGATGGGCCGCGTACTATACCCTGACAAATTTTACCCTGTAAATATTTCATTACTGAACAATGAAACACGACATCTCTACACTCGATGACATCAAGTTACTCGTAGATAGCTTTTACGGCAAAGTGCGTGAAGATAATCTGTTGAAGGATATTTTCAACGAACGAATAGAAGACCGCTGGCCGCAACACCTCGAAAAAATGTATCGCTTCTGGCAAACTGTGTTACTTGAAGAGCACACGTATTTCGGAAGCCCCTTTGTGCCTCATGCAAAATTACCGGTAGAGCAACATCATTTTGAGCAGTGGGTAAAAATATTTAACAAAATAGTTGATGAACACTTTATTGGTGAAAAGGCGGAACGCGCGAAATGGCAAGGACAGCGCATGGCCGAAATGTTTCATTACAAAATTGAGTATTACAAAAACAACTCCGCTGTACCATTGCTATAATTTTTGTTACAGTTCCTATCATGCGACTACATACTCAAACTTTATGGCATGGAAATCATCAAGGCAATCTGTCTTGCCCCATTTTGGAATAAGATCTTTTAAAATTACGTCAATATGGATAAGGAAATAATCATCCGTGATATTGAAAATAAATATCAGGAATTAGGAGAAAACTCGGAATCTTATTTAAAAGGATTACTTCACGCCAAACCGATCAATTATTGGGATTACATTGAAGTAGACACACTCTTGTCGCTGCAAAAACCCAGAACCAACTTTAAAGACGAAGAAATATTTATCATGTATCATCAGGTAACCGAATTATTCCTGAAAATGATGGTACATGAAATAAAGCAATTGGTGAGTGAGTCTTTTGAAGAACCTATGTGGATAGAAAAATTAGATCGGCTAAACCGGTACACCCATATGCTCATTAATTCATTTGATGTAATGAAATACGGAATGAACTATGATGATTACAACACATTTCGCTACGCCTTAACTCCGGCCAGTGGTTTTCAGTCAGTAACGTTTCGCCTAATTGAGATTTATTGCACACGACTGGACAATTTAATCAATGAAGAGGGTAAAAAAAGGCTACCCGAAAAACCCACTACCCAAGACTATTTTGAACACATCTACTGGAAAGATGCGGGCTATGATAGGAAAACAGAAAAAAAATCTCTAACCCTTCGCCAATTTGAAGAAAGATATTTAGACGAATTAATTTCCTTGGCCAGCAAAACAACAGGCAATACTATTGAAGACAAAGTGCTCAAAATGGAAAATTGCTCAGAAAAATTAATACAGAAATTAAAGGAGTTTGACTATCTGTATAATGTTGCCTGGCCTTTGGTTCATTTAGGAACTGCTCAACATTATTTGGATGCAAAAGGAGAAACAAAAGCCGCAACAGGGGGCAGCGAATGGAAAAAATATTTACATCCAAAATTCCAACAGCGCAAATTTTTCCCAACACTATGGAGTAAAGAAGAATTAAGCAATTGGGGAAATAAACTTTAAAACAAGCGGTTATGAATATTCAAGAAAACAACATTATCGGAGAATTGGTAGCAAACGACTATCGCACAGCATCAGTATTTAAAAAATACGGTGTTGATTTCTGCTGTCAAGGCAACAGAACCATTGCAGACGCTTGCATGGCAAAAAAAGTTGACCCAAAATCGGTAATAACGGATTTAAACCAGATTAATCAAGAACAACTCAGTGCTTCAACCGACTACAAATCGTGGCCCATTGACCTATTGACGGATTACATAGAAAAAAAGCATCATCGCTATGTAGAAGATAAAACACAGGAAATAAAGCCTTATCTGGATAAAATTTGCAGTGTACACGGTGAACACCATCCGGAATTGTTTGAGATAAGAGATCAGTTCATTGCTTCTGCCGGAGAATTGGCAGCACACATGAAAAAAGAAGAGTTTATTCTATTCCCTTTCATTCGTAAACTGGCAAAGGCCAGGCAAGAAAATATGCTTATCGATGCGCCTTCATTTGGTACGGTACAAAATCCCATTGCAATGATGCATGAAGAGCATAATATTGAAGGAGATCGATTCAGGAAAATAGAGGAGTTAAGTAATCACTACACACCACCAAATGATGCGTGCAACACCTATCGGGTAACGCTTGCCTTACTTCATGAATTTGAACAGGATTTGCACCTCCATATTCATCTCGAAAATAATATTTTGTTTCCTAAGGCTATTGAAATGGAAGCTGAATTAATGAGACGTAAAGTCATGTAGTGTTTAAATTCTGATGAAATAATGAAACGTGAATAACCCCATCAATCGAGACAAAGCGCTTCAGCCTCTTAGCCGGGAGCATCATCAAAGCTTATTGCTTTGTTGGAAGATCAGAACCGGGTTCAGGAAGAATGTTGAAGTAAGTCTAATAAAATCTTATGTTGACTGGTTTTATAAAAATCATGTGCAATCACATTTCGAATTGGAAGAAAAGCATGTATTCTCTATACTAGGGAAAGAGCATGAATTAGTGAAGAGAGCCTTAGCAGAGCATCGAAAACTAAGACGGCTATTTAAAGAAGAAAATGAAGTAGTTAAAAATCTTGGACTAATTGAGGAGAAACTGGAGGCGCATATACGTTTTGAGGAGCGGATACTTTTTAATGAGATCCAAAAAATGGCGACAAGAAAGGAACTGAAGGAAATGGAACTATTACATATGGGGTCGGATAGCCTTAAGAAACCTCAAGAATGGAAGAACGAATTCTGGAAATAGTGTGCATGTATGAAAATAAGGCGTGAATTTGATATCAGCTTTACTGTATTTCTGCAAACCGAAAAGCACACCATTGTGACCTATCAGGGAGAATATCGTAATCTGATGGCGTTACTATATGACAAATTCTATATTGAAGACTTTGGAGAATGTAAAGGGATAGGCCGATGCGGTACATGTCATATCCATATCCTCAATAGT
Organism: Cyclobacteriaceae bacterium; assembly: GCA_016786585.1. GTDB lineage: Bacteria > Bacteroidota > Bacteroidia > Cytophagales > Cyclobacteriaceae > UBA2336. Next base: position 264 of record JAEUUI010000011.1, on the reverse strand, counting down.
GTCGATTTAATATTAAGCAAAGCAAAAGCCGGAAATGAAAATACAACACTAGGCAAAATGAATTGTGTGCAATGGAATAGCCGGTTAGCATGCCAGATAATCATTGATAAAAATTTAGATGGTGTACAGATTGAGTTTGAGACTATCTAACAGCATACTTAACGTGTCTGCTGCCGTCCTGGAGGAAGTCTTGGGCAAATAGAATTGTTCCAGGCAGCAGTTGCTGGATTCGGTTTACAATCTTGTCTTTACGGAAATACTTCG
>JAEUUI010000017.1 GCA_016786585.1 Cyclobacteriaceae bacterium | reverse complement strand
ACGCCAGGGATTTTGATGCCTGTAATAGCATATCCTTCCAGCGAAGACAACAAGATTCTTCTCAGTGCATTACCGATGGTAACACCATAACCTTTTTCAAGCGGCTTAAAAGTGAACGTACCGTGGAAGTCATCGGATTTCTCCATGACCACCTTATCCGGCATTTGAAATGCTAATATTGACATACTTTCTTGCTGATTAAATGTTAGAATTACTTAGAGTACAATTCAACGATTAACTGCTCGTTGATGTTCTCCGGGATATCTTCGCGAACAGGCACGTGAATAAGCTTGCCAGTAAATTCGCCACCATCCCACTCCAGCCAAGGATATTTTTTCACACCCTGGATCGACAGGCTGTTAGTGATCGATTCCAGTGATTTAGAACGCTCGCGCACGCTTACCACATCGCCAGCTTTCAGTGTGTACGATGGAACGTTAACGATCTCACCGTTTACCATGATGTGCTTATGCGATACAAGCTGACGTGCAGCTCTGCGCGAAGGCGCGATGCCCAGACGGTACACCGTGTTGTCAAGTCTTGCTTCCAGCAACTGGAGCAACACTTCACCGGTAACACCTTTTTTGCGGCTAGCCTTATCAAACAATTTCGCGAACTGACGCTCGAGCAAACCGTAGATATATTTTGCCTTCTGCTTCTCGGCAAGCTGCGTAGCGTATTCTGAAACCTTACGCTTCTTGGTTTTGCCGTGCATACCGGGAGCGTAGTTTTTCTTTTGCAGAGCTTTGTTATCACCTAAGATAGGCTCTCCAAACTTTCTTGAGATTCGTGCTCTTGGGCCTGTGTATCGTGCCATTTTCTATTGTTGATTTACGATTTGCGATTTCGGGCTCACCCTGACCGCAATCATTTTTGATTCAATTATTAAACTCTTCTCTTTTTAGGAGGACGGCAACCGTTGTGCGGAAGCGGAGTCTCATCCCGGATAATCGTTACTTCGATACCAGAATTCTGGATGGTACGAATCGCTGACTCACGGCCTGCACCCGGACCTTTCACGAATACTTCGACTTTGCGCAAACCGAGTTCGAAAGCACGCGTTGAGCAATCCTGAGCTGCCATCTGTGCAGCATACGGAGTGTTTTTCTTCGAGCCTTTGAAACCCATTTTACCAGCGGAAGCCCAGGTAATCACCTGACCCGTAGAGTTGGTCATCGAAATCACGATGTTGTTGAATGTAGCGCGGATGTGCGCCTGGCCCATGGCCTCAACTACTACTACGCGTTTCTTCGCTTTGTCTTTTCTTTTTTCTACAGTAGCCATTATTCAGCTTGTTTTATCTTATCGATTAACCTTTCGTTACCTTCTTCTTGTTAGCAACGGTCTTACGCTTTCCTTTACGCGTACGCGCGTTGTTCTTGGTTGTTTGACCGCGAACCGGCAGGCCTTTGCGGTGACGGAGACCACGGTAGCTACCGATGTCCATCAGACGCTTGATGCTTAACTGAACTTCAGAACGAAGTGTACCTTCAACTTTGAAGTTTTCAGCGATCGCGTTACGAATGGCGTTAGCTTCTTCGTCATTCCAGTCTTTCGCTTTCTTGTCCCAGTTAACTCCGGCTTTTGTAAGAATAAACTGAGCTCTTCTGCGGCCAATACCGTAGATGTAGGTCAGGCTGATCTCACCTCTTTTGTTATCCGGAATGTCAACACCTTGTATCCTTGCCATAATATTATCCTTGTCTTTGTTTAAACCTTGGATTCTTCTTGTTAATCACATACAGCTTGCCATTGCGTCTGATCACTTTGCAATCAGCGCTGCGCTTTTTTATGGATGCTTTAACTTTCATTTTCGTTCGCGTT
>JAEUUI010000009.1 GCA_016786585.1 Cyclobacteriaceae bacterium | reverse complement strand
TTCAATTGTCCTATCCTCTATTCAACGGAACCGTTACCAGGCAAAAAATCTCTCAGAAGAAGCTGGAGATTAAGAATAAAGAACTTCAGGCAGGCTTAACATCAGATCAAACCGTCCTGTACATTGAAACGGCTCACCAGCAAAAATCAGTAGCGCAACGATCTGTTGAAACAACTCTTGCACAAGTGCAGCTTGCTCAATCCATTTACGATCAAACGATCCTTCAGCAAAAGCAGGGAGTAGCATCCTTGACCGATGTTCTACTAGCTGATAATGCATTACGAGAAACTCAACAAGGACACGTGTCAGCTTTGATCGATTATCTGAAAGCGGACTTAGACCATAAAAAAGCAACTGGCAACCTGTTTATTAAATAATTAAGTACCATGAAAAAGATTTTGTACTTCGCAATACCGCTGGCCTTGATTGTGCTCATTGCCATGCGTTTAAAAAGTAATAAAGAAATTTTTTTAAACCGTATTTATACCTACAACAAAGAACAGGCTATCGAGGTAAGAACCGATACTGTAAAATATATCCAGACGGGTATTCAAAAATCCTTTACCGGTCTGTTTGAACCCGATAAAGAAACCAAGGTAAGTGCAGATGTGCAGGGTAAAATCGTAAGCGTATTTGTAGATGCGGGCAGCTATGTAAAGAAAGGGCAGTCGCTCATTAAAATTGATGATGCCTTGTTGAATCTACAACTTCAATCCGTTTCCATTCAAATTGAGGGATTGGAAACTGATGTCAAACGCTATTTAATTCTTGCTGAGTCAGATGCAATCCAGGGGGTACAGTTGGAAAAAACTCAACTGGCATTAAAATCAGCACAGGTTCAGCGGAGTACTTTATTGGAGCAAATTAGCAGAACAATCGTTGCAGCTCCGTTCAATGGGATTGTAACACTTAAAATGACTGAAGCTGGTTCCTATGCGGCACCTGGTGTACCCCTGCTGCAACTCACCGATATTTCTTCGCTCCGTTTTACCATTCAGGTTCCTGAAAATGACCTAACGATATTTCACAACAACCAGGCAGTAGACGTTTTTGCCGACCTCTATCCGTCAATTTCACTTGCAGGAAAAATTTCCCTCATCGGAAGCAAAGGTAACATGGCCAATTCTTTTCCAATTCAAGCCTTGGTGAAAAATACTCAGGACATGAAAATCAAGTCAGGCATGTTTGGGAAAATAGTGATTGAAGAAAAGCTTGATGAAAAGCAACTTACCATTCCGGCATCAGCCATAGTGGGCTCTACTTTAAAACCTCAGGTGTATGTGGTTGAACAGGGAAAGGCCAAGCTTCGCGACATAACTATAGCGGATAGAAAAGGAAGCACGGCTGTTATTCAATCCGGATTGCGTGAAGGTGAAATGGTCATCACAAATGGTCTTATCAATCTCTTTGATGGTGCTATTGTAGAAAGTAAGAATTAATTATTATGAACATCACCGAAATTTCTATTAACCGCCCTTCGCTGATTATTGTTTTATTCAGCGTGTTTATACTAGCTGGTTTTTTAGGCTATAAAAATCTCAGCTATGAGTTGATGCCAGACTTCAATCAACCCGTTGTAGTTATTAAGACGGGCTATCCGGGTGCAGACCCTACCGAAGTAGAAACTTCCGTTTCGAGGAAAATTGAGGACGCCTTATCTAACCTTGAAGGCGTTGATTTTATCGTAACCAAATCATTGCCTAACGCATCGGTACTCATTGTCAATTTAAAATACGGATCTGATCTGGATCAAACGATGCAGGATGCGCAACGCTATATTGATAATATCCGGAGGGATTTACCACAGGATATTTTAAGTCCTGTGATGAGCAAAGTCTCGCCTAATGATTTACCCATTATGCAGATCAGCGCAACCAGCAAACTTCCCGCAACTGAATTTTATCAAAAAATGAAAGATGATTTTCTTCCGCAAATTCAGCAACTAAAAGGGGTAGCAGAAATTACATTACTAGGCGGTGAAGAAAGAGAGATTCAGGTTAAGGTAGATCAGGAGAAATTGAAATTGTACAAAGTCTCCATGTATCAGGTTACAGAGGCGATTAATCGTTCTGGTCTTGATGTTCCTTCAGGTAAGGTTCAGACTACTCTGGTTAACAATCCAGTCAGGCTAACAGGAAAATTTAAATCCATTGAAGACATTAGTGCAGTTCAGGTAGCCATGCCAACACCAGGCAGTCCAGTATATGTAAAAGACATTGCATCCATTACAGATGGAATTAAAGAAATCGGGTCTGTAAGCCGATATAACGGGGTGAATGGGATTGGCCTTTTGCTTAAGAAACAAGGAGATGCAAATGCGGTGGACGTTTCCAAAGCGGTGCGGGAAAAATTTCAAGTAATTGAAAAACAGTATGCTTCGGCACAAGTAAAATTCACCATAGCCGATGACTCCACCGACAACACGATTGCTGCGGTGAATTCCGTTGTATTCGACTTGACCTTAGCTGTCATATTAGTGTCAATTGTGATGCTTCTATTTTTAAGAAGTTTCCGAAACTCTATTATCGTTTTGGTGGCTATCCCAACCTCTCTGGTAACTGCTTTCGCGGTGATGTGGCTCTTGGGTTACACACTCAATTTAATGACCTTATTAGCCATGTCATTAATCATCGGAATTTTGGTGGATGATGCAACGGTTGTACTTGAAAACATCCAGCGACATCTGGATATGAAAAAGGATAAACGAGTAGCCGCATTGGATGGCCGAATGGAAATTGGATTTTCCGCATTGTCAATAACCCTTGTGGATGTGGTTGTATTCCTTCCCATTTTATTTCTACAAGTATTTGTTGCAGACATGCTCAAACAATTTTCTGTAGTGGTGGTCACTTCTACCTTAACAAGTCTGCTCGTTGGCTTTACATTAACTCCCTGGATGGCTTCACGCATCGGCAAATCAGAGGATTTACAACCAACCAATTTTTTCAATCGGTTTTTACTCTGGTTCGAGCATCAGTTAAATCGGTTTATTGATTGGTATGGAAGGCAGTTGGAATGGGTATTAAATCACAAACTTATCACCACTGGCATTATTCTCTTGTTGTTTGTTTTCACCTTAGGGATAATGAAACAAGGCATCATTGGAAAAGAGTTGATAGCAACGGGTGATCAAGGAAAGTTTCGCATGAACCTTGAATTTGACAAAACCACCACGGTACAGGAAAATAATATAGTCACTCAGAAAATAGAAAGTTTTATTGCAGCACAACCAGAGGTACAGGCAGTCTTTAGTAATGTGGGTGGACCAAGTTCAGGAATTGGAAGTTTAGGTGTTGGTTCCGTTAATAAGTCAGAGCTGACCATTCAGCTAAAACCGGCCACTGAACGAGGCGATCAACCTACAGAAACATTTATGAAAGAAATTCGTGAAGCATTGAAGTCAGAATTTCCGGCCATCAATTATTCTATGGCTGCATTAGGGCTTGTACCCCGTTCGGCTCCGATTGAAATTACATTAAGCGGAAGCGATGGAAGTCAGGTAATGAAGTTAGGAAGTGAATTAAAGTCGGTGGTTGAAAAAATTCCAGGTACAGATAATGTTCGTCTCTCCGTGGAAGAAGGAAGTCCTGAGTTCCAGGTAATTCCTGATAAGGATCGAATGCAGCGATTAGGACTCACCACTGCTTATGTTGGTCAAAGTATTCGCACAGCATTAACGGGAAACGATGATGCTACGCTAACTGAACAAGGTACGGAATACCCTGTGAGGATATGGCTGGATGATTTCAATCGACAGAATATGGAGGATGTTAATTCGTTAACCATTATTAATACACAAGGTTTACCTATTGAAGTATCTCAATTTGCTGAAGTTATTCAGGATAATTCGCCTTCGTTATTGGAACGATTAGATAGACAGCCTTCCATCACGTTAACAGCGGATGCGCTGGGGCGTCCATCCGGAACAGTTGCGGATGAAGTGGTTGCTTATATAAAACAAAATCCATTACCCGAAGGAATTCAAATGACTTGGGGCAGTGATATAAAAAGACAGAATGATAGTTTTGGAGCACTTGGGTCAGTGCTTCTTATCTCATTCATTTTGATTTATCTGATCATGGTGGCGTTGTATGATAGTTTTGTCTATCCTTTTGTGGTATTGTTTTCTATACC
>JAEUUI010000030.1 GCA_016786585.1 Cyclobacteriaceae bacterium | reverse complement strand
AATGCTTGCGGCGGGCAAAGCTTAAGGTGACTATAGCGGTGGGGTTCACCTCTTCCCATTCCGAACAGAGAAGTTAAGCCCGCCAGCGCTGATGGTACTGCAATAACATGCGGGAGAGTAAGTCGTTGCCTTTATTTTATTTTTGAAAGCCCTTTCAGGAAACTGGAAGGGCTTTTTTGTTTTAAGGGATTTCCCTCGTTATAATCTATCTTTGCCAACGTGAAAAAGGGCCCTTTTCTCATTACGCTTGGACTATTTCTGCTTGTAGCGGGTTCTATTTTTATCTACCAGTACTTTTTTGTCAAACGCGCCACAACCGTTTGGGACATGGTTCCCAGGCAAACAGTACTTATCTATGAGCCTCGCGACTGTAAAGATTGTCGGCCGGTCAATACAAAAGGTAGCGTTGAGCAGCTTGTAAGCAAGTTGCTATTGGATTCACACGATCAGGATTCGCTCGCCAAAATATTCGACTTCTTATTCGCGCCTCAGACCGGCAGAACAATTTCGATTCATGTAATCAGTAAGGATGATTTTGACGCTGTCTATTATTTCACTGGCAAGCAGGCAACTTTTTTTAAAACACTTGTGTCTCAGTGGCAAGAATCTAACAGCATTCGGTTTGCAGAACGTGAATTGAATGGATTCAAGATTCTGGAATTTAGCTTTAATAAGAAACTATTCTCCTGTGTGCAGCTTGGCGATGCCTGGGCAGGAAGCTTTACACCCTTCCTGATCGAAGAGGTAGTCAGAACCTTTGAGTCGAAGGATGAAAAGAGTTTCAGAAATGAGTTGGGTAATGTATATGCCTTGCCACACATCGCTGACGATGCGGGAGATGTTTATGTTCATTTGGGTAATGTTGTGCGCCTGCTGAAAGTTTTTCCGGAGAACTTTTCGAGCAAACTGATGGAACTTGGAGATGCCGGGCTTCTGGACATCAAGCAAACAGAAAATACGATTACGCTAAATGGCTTCAGTCTTGCAAAAAAGGACAATGCCAGTTCGCTGCTAACCTATTTCGGGGATCAATCACCTGTTCAATTCACAATCAAACAATATATCTCTAATCAAACGATTGTTGGAATAAATTATGGAATCAGCGATGGCCTCGCCTTCTACAACAAGCTTTCTCTTTCCGGTAATAAAGCTGCGATAGATTCTCTTAATTCATTTGTTTCGATCGATTACTCAAAATTGTTTTCATCGCTCGGAAAGGAACTTGCAGTATGCCACCTCGAATCCGGCGAACGCACCTCAGCGGTTGTTGTTTTTGAAACCCAAAAGCCCAAGGACTGGCTTACTGCCTTTGATCAGTTGTCGGAAGAGTCTAGTAAAGAAGATACCGTGTTCTTCGAGAAATATTCTACGTACACGATCCGTGAAATAAGCATTAACAATTTTTCCGGAAAGTTATTCGGCCCCCTGGTGACCGGAGCGCCTGCGACCTACTATTCCGCGATTGGTAATTATATCATCCTTTCAGGAAGTATTGAAACGATGAAAAATTTTCTTGAAGATATTGATCAGGAAAATGTATGGGGAAAGTCGGTCGCGTTTAACAAGTTCGCTGAATCGACACTCCTCGAATCAAATTTCAGCATATATGTCAATACCCCTTTGGTATGGAGTAGTATCACAAGTAAGCTCAGTCCACCCTGGAAGGAATTTGTACGAAATAATCAGTCGTTGTTGAATTCTTTTGACTTTGGTGCCGTACAATTCAGTCACCTGAATGAAAGTTTCTATACCAATGTTACCTGGACGTATTCAAACTACGAAGATCCCGGTAAAAAGAACCAGGTTGTAGGGGGTGATCGTTTAGTAGCGAGTCTTAGCTCTTCCATCATTTCTAACCCTACACTGGTAAAGAGTCATGTTAACGGAAGTGATGAAGTGCTTGTGCAGGATTCTGCCTTTGTGTTATATCATTTGTCTTCCGATGGGAAAGTTCTTTGGCAAAAAGATATTCGCGAACGCATTGTTGGCAAGATTCACCAAATTGATTTTTTCTCGAATGGCAAGCTTCAGTTTTTCTTTGCGACCGCTAATAAACTCCATATAATCGACCGCCTGGGTAACTACGTCAATTCCTATCCCAAAGAAGTAAATGCCAGAGACGTTACATATACAACATTGGTTGACTATGATAAAAGTAAGAAGTACCGTTTTTTACTTGCGGATCGAACCGGTAAGCTATGGATGTATGACAAAGACGCAAACAACCTCGAAGGCTGGACGCCTTTCAATACCGGAGGTGACTTGATTGCGCCCGCAAAGCATTATCGCATTCGCGGAAAGGACTATATACTGGCAATCCGAAAAGATGGTTATGCTAGCCTGATGACGCGAAGGGGCGAAATAATCAAAGGGTTCCCGCTTAATTTGGAAGCCCGGCCTGTAGGGGATTTTTATCTTGAAACAACCAACTCCGTTTCTACAGCGGATATTGTTTGTGTTTCCAAAGATGGTTTCAGAGTACGGTTCAATTTGCAAGGTCAGATTCTCAGTCGCGAAACGCTTATCAAACCATCATTCGAAACGCAATTCAGTTTGGTTGCTGAGCAAAGCGGTAAATCATATGTTATCAAGCGGCAGGATACAAAGCGCCTTACGGTGCTTAAGCCTGATGGAACGGAAATTTTTTCCAATGCTACGATCGGAATGAATTCTGCAGATGTGAACTATTATGATTTTGGAGCCGGAAAGATATTTTACACCGTTACCGACATTGAGCAGGAACTTTCATTTATCTACGATGAGGAAGGTAATTTGCTAACACCGGCACCTCTGCAGGGAAGTGCAATCGAGCTTCGCCCAACGCGTAACAAAATGCCAAAAATCTTCCTGGTGGATCAGAATACGCTGATTATTCAGTAAGCATTTCAAGAAAGGTTTCAATCGCCTGGTACACACCTGTCAGTTGTACGGATGTTATGCAATACGGTGCAACGATATAAAATGTGTTGCCAAGGGGTCTCAACAAAATGTTTCGCTCAAGGAAGTAGGAATAGATTTTTTCCCGGATGGAATTTGAGTACGAGGTTTTTTCCCGTGTTTTTAACTCGATGGCAATGATGGTTCCCAGTGTTCGAACCTCGTGAACCGCTTTTTGTTCCCGGATTTTACCTGCGAAGGTCCGATGTTGTTCAGCGATTTCTTTAATTCTCTTCTGACAATCATCATCCAATAGTAGTTTGAAACTTGCATTGGCCGCAGCGCATGCGAGCGGATTTCCTGTGAACGAATGCCCGTGAAAAAAAGTTTTTGTGAAATCATTGTTCCTGAAGGCGGTCAGGATTTTTTCGGAAACTGCTGTTACCCCCAACGGCAGCGTTCCTCCTGTCAGCCCTTTGGAAAGCGCAACCAGATCCGGCTTTAAGGTAAGGTGATCGCTGGCAAAAATTTTTCCGGTTCTGCCGAAACCGGTGAATACTTCGTCAGCAATGCAGATTATATCATTTTGTTGTGCCAGGTCGATTAGTTCGTTCAGTATCTCAGCCGGATACATTCTCATGCCTCCGGCTGCCTGAATCAACGGTTCATAAATAAAGGCTGCTGCATCCGTTGAGTTCACAAGGGTTTTAAAGTGATTGATAACTTGTTCGAGATTTTGCGTTGTCGGGAATGGAATAAACTTCACGTCAAACAAGAAAGGAGCAAAGGGTGCTGTGAAAATACTGCGGTCACCTACAGCCATCGCGCCAAACGTGTCGCCGTGATAACTTCCTTCAAGCGCGATAATGGTTTTTCGCGGAACACCCTGGTTATGCCAATATTGCATCGCCATCTTTAGTGCTACTTCAACAGCGGTGCTTCCATTGTCGGAATAAAAAATCTTACAAAAGCTTTTTGGAAGAATACTAAGCAAATTTTCTGAAAGCGTAATTGCCGGCTCGTGCGTAAAGCCCGCGAATATAACATGCTCAAGTTTTCGGGCTTGCTGCGCAACGGCATCTGCAATTACCGGATGGGAATGGCCATGAAGATTAACCCACCAGGATGAGATGGCATCGATAATTTTGCGACCATCAGACGTGTGAAGATAAATCCCTTCTGCCTGTTCGATTAAAAGAGGTTGCGCGCCACCTTCCAGTTGTGTAAACGGGTGCCAAATGTTTTGTGTATCCTTTTCGGAAAGCGAGTTCATAATAAAGTTTGTCTGACCAGTACGCTGTACTTCTTTACGGTTTCAGTTGTGATTTGCGCTTCGCGAGTGATGTGAAGCAAGCATGGGTATTCGGTGTGTTTCAGGATGATTCGCTCGCTTTCAGGATTGGAAGGGCCATTGAAAATAATTCCCCGAACGGCATAGTTCCGGCTTTTCAACAATTCAGCCGACAATAGTGTATGGTTGATGCTGCCGAGATACAAATCTGCAACGAGAATAATTTGAGCGTTTAGTTTCGGAAACAGATCAATTACAAAGTTGGTGTCATTTAGCGGGACCAGACAACCTCCGGCTCCCTCAACCACTAACCCGTGTTTTTTGGGCAGAATAAAAGAATCAAGCGTAATGTTTATACTGTCAATTTTCGCTGAAGCATGTGGGGATGCCGGTGTGTTCAAAACATATTGCTCCGGATGAACAATTGTATTGGGAGATAAAAGTTTAACAGTATCTGAGTCTTTCGGAAATCCAGCCTGTACCGGTTTCCAGTAATCAAATGCAAGGGCTTCACAAAGTATTGCGGAAACAAGTGTTTTTCCTGAATCCGTATCAATTCCGGTTACAAAATAATTCATTCAATAATTGCCAGTTCACTAATAAGATTTCGGATCTCCTCATCGGAGTTAAAGGTATGCAGGCAAATCCTGAGTCGTTCTGAGCCTTTTGGTACAGTTGGTGATAGGATAGGTCGGATGTCAAAACCTTTTGACCGGAGTTTTTCAGATGCAGTCTTAACACGATTGTTTCCGGGTAAGACCACTCCCTGGATCTGAGTGTTACTGTTCAATGTGTTGAGTTTCATTTCCTTGCCAAGAGAAACAAATAAATTGATCTTTTGTTGTAGTGTATTCTGCAGGTCGATATTTGATTTAAGAAACTGGAATGAGCAGTCTATCGCGGCCGCATTGTGATTCGGCATGGCAGTTGTAAAGATGAACGGACGGGCAAAATTAATCAGATAGTCAATCAACGTTTTCGAACCTGCAACACAGGCACCATGACAACCCATCGCTTTTCCAAACGTGTAAATCCGGATAGCAATTTGTTGTTCAATTCCTTGTGAAACCGCCATGCCAGCTCCGTCAGGGCCAATAACTCCTGTGCTATGGGCTTCATCCAGTATTATGTGAGCATTGTATCGTTTTGCCAGGGCAACGAGTTCCTGTAAAGGGCATTCGTCACCATCCATGGAATAAATTGATTCAACTGCGATGAATAGGCTGCCAGTCGAGCGTTTTAATTTTTTTTCAAGATCAGACAGGTCATTGTGCTTAAACGAAAAATGTTTCGCGAAACTTAAACGGATACCGTCACGAATGCAGGCATGTACAAGTTCATCATAAATTATTGTATCGCCCTTGCGGGGAATGCATGCAAGCACACCCTGATTGGCTGCGTAACCCGAATTGAAGATGAGTGCGGCCTCACTCTTAAAGATAGTCGCGAGTTTTTGTTCGACTTGTTCGATGTATTGCGAATTCCCGGAAAGAAGCCTTGATCCGGAAGCACCATTGGTTTGCGGAAGTGTTTTTAGCTGCTCATTAATTCGCTGGAAAAGTTCTTCCGAACGTGCTAATCCCAGATAATCGTTCGATGTGAAGTCAACAAGCCCGCTTGTGTTGGTAAGTTTTCGCAACGAATTTTCTTCCTGGCGTTGTTTTAGTTTCGCTTCAAGAAGTCTCGATAACTCTGTCATCGCAGTTTATTTGCCGCGGTTTTTTTCGATGGAATCCCAGAGTTGATCCGGAATCGATTCGAGGTGACTGAACTCTCCGCCATTGCGAAGCCATTCTCCGCCATCGATGGTGATCACTTCTCCGTTCACGTATGCTGAATAATCCGACATTAAGTACGCTGCCAGGTTTGCAAGCTCCTGGTGTTCACCGACACGTTTTAATGGAACCCGTTCTGCGGGATCAAATTTCTTAACAAGGTCGCCCGGTAAAAGCCGGCTCCATGCACCCTCGGTTGGAAACGGGCCTGGCGCAATGGCGTTACTGCGGATTTTATATTTTGCCCACTCAACCGCCAGCGATCGTGTTAATGCCAACACTCCGGCTTTGCCACAGGCAGAAGGCACAACATATCCCGAACCTGTCCATGCGTACGTGGTAACAATGTTTAGAAATGTTCCGGGTTGTTTTTTGGCAATCCAGTTCTTACCGGCAGCGAGAGTAGTGTAGTAAGTTCCTTTGAGAACAATGTCGACAACAATATCGAATGCGCGGTGTGAGAGACGTTCAGTAGGACTGATAAAATTCCCGGCTGCGTTGTTCAGCACACCGTGAACTTGTCCGAAAGTTGTTTCGGCCTGGCGGAGAACATTTTCAATTTCTTCGTACTTGCGCACATCGCACGGCACGGCCAGAACTTTACCGCCAGTCTCGGCCATTAATTCCGTTGCTGTTTTTTCGATCACATCAATCTTGCGGCTTGTGATAACAAGGTTGGCCCCGAGTTCCAGGAAATATTTTCCCATCGAACGACCAAGTCCTGTTCCTCCCCCGGTGATAACGATTGTTTTTCCGGATAATGATCCGGGCTTTAACATACCTTCCATAGCCGTTCAAGTTAGGGCAAAAAAAAGAGGCCTCAAGGCCTCTTTTAGAAATTTAGTACATTATTAAATCAGGCTGTCGAGCTCCAGGCTTAAATCCTGCAGAACATCTGACAAAAGCTCAGTTGAACCATCGCTGTATTTAATGTACGCGATGAATTCGCCTGTGGCAGCATCCTGCTCCAGCACGACTTTACCACCCTCTTTATTCTTCACTTTGATCGTGATGTGCACGATGTCGTTAATATCTTCGGCTGTTTGCGACATTTTTACGCTCATGACAAATTTTACGTCAAGCATTTGCATGTAACCGTTTGCAGAAGAAACTGCGGTTTCATCTTTCGAAGCATCGTTGAACGTTACGGAAGCTCCAAAGCCAATCAATACATTCCCGCTTTTGGTGAGGGTTTCTGAGAAAGATGTTGACTTTGATTTGGTGTCGTCAAATGAAACTTCCAGCGCAAAAGGATTCACGAAGTAATAGATGTCGCCTTTCACCGGCTGGTCTTCATCACCATATTGAACTTCCGCATTTAATTCAAGTTCTTTGGTGCCGTCAATCTCGATGGAAGCCATGATCAATGTCGGGCTGTATGCTTCGTCACCATTTGGAGTGGCAACTTCCTCGTACGCTGTCATTTTGAATTCAGCATTGTTCGTTTCTGAACCTTCTGTTGGAAACCAGATGTCAACGATTTCAGAATCATCAATTCGTATGAAAGCCTCTTGTTCGGTACTCCATTCGTACACGCCCGTGTTTTCATCAAAGTTGAACGGTTCGTCACCGCTTACGCGAGCTTGCCGTGCAGCGTGATTCAAAATGCCACGGATAGCGTAGACTCCGGCTTTCAGATTTTCAATCGCTTGTTCGCGCTTGCGTGCAGATTTCCGTCCGAAGGGGTTGCTTTGATCAGTTAATCCCGACAGTTGGTTCATTGCTTCATAACCGGAGCTGGTTGTGAAGGAATTCAAGTCGGCAGATACCTGATCATTAGCCGTTTGAAGGGCTGCCTTAACTTCCTCCTTGCTGGCTTTACCCGGTTCATCATCTCCGCATGAGCTCAAGATCAATACGGCACTTAGCAAGAAAAATGAAAGAATCAGCTTTGGTTGTTTCATAGATAATTAGTGTTTGATTTAAAATTTTGAATATGGTTTGATTGGATTTTGTAACCCGTTTTTAAGGGTTGATTTCAGCGCGTTTGACCAAAAAAATGTATTTTGGCGGCAGAATAACGTTTTTTAAACTTACTTAGTATGCATTCCACAGCACCTTACGTATTCCGCCTTTCGAAGGTTGGGTTCTTTCTGCTTTTCCTGACCGTTTTTTCGTCATGCATTGTATCCAAGAAAAAGTATGACGATTTGCTTGCGCAGAAGGTGAGGCTGGATGCTGATCTGGCAGATCGCGACACATTGCTAAGCAGGGCTAATAAAAACATTCAAAGCCTGGACGAACGTGTGAAAAAACTCTCCTCCGACACGACTTCTCTCGGGCAGGATGTGCGTACGACTTCAAATAAACTTGCCGCACTGGATAAAGAGTATGCACAATTAAACGCGTACTATAAGAATCTGTTGAACAGCAGTGGAAAACTTAACCGCGATATGGCGCAACAGCAGGAACAACTGCTCGCCATTCAGAATAATCTTGAACGGACACGAAAGTTAAACGATTCGCTTAGCGTGAGTTTAACGGAGCGCGAGAAGAAAGTCCGGGAACTTGAGAATATCATGGCCGCTAAAGACAAGGCTGTTAATGATCTGAAAAACAGCATCAGCAATGCGTTGCTGAATTTCAAAGAAAACGATCTTACAGTAAATGTTAAGAACGGAAAAGTGTACGTCTCGTTAGCGGAGCAACTTTTATTTGCATCGGGTAGCACGGAAGTAGATGCGAAAGGCGTGAGTGCGCTCCAGCAACTGGCCAAGGCTATTAAGGATCAGCGTGACATTAACATTATGGTTGAAGGGCACACCGACAATGTTCCGATTTCGAAGAAGACTGCTTATATGCAGGACAACTGGGACCTAAGCGTAATGCGGGCAACGGCAATCACAAAAATCCTGACGAAGGCAGGCTTAACACCTTCGCAGGTAACTGCGGCCGGCAAGGGAGAATTTTCACCGCTTGCACCAAACACAACTTCTCAGAACAAACAGAAAAACAGAAGGACTGAAATTATCATTACGCCGAACCTGGACGAGCTGTTTAAGATTTTAGGAACCAATTAATATGCCCAGACTACTCTATTTACTTGTTTTAATAATTGATGTACTGGCCATTATTGACGTATGGCAGCGTGAAAGCAATTTGGAAAAGCGATTGCTCTGGACGGTCGTCATCCTGTTGTTGCCAATTATTGGGCCGTTAGCCTGGTATCTCGTGAGCCGGAGAATTATTAATCTTTAAGGTAGGTGGTCATGGAGCAGGGCGACCTGAAAAAACTTTTCAGCCTTCCGGTAATTGTTGCCGCGCTCGGATATTTCGTTGATATCTACGATTTATTATTGTTCAGCATCGTTCGGGTTACAAGTTTAAAATCACTTAACGTTGTTACGGAACAGGATCTGCTGAGCAAAGGTATTTTCCTCATCAATGCACAAATGGTCGGTCTTCTCATCGGCGGAATCCTATGGGGCATTATGGGCGACAAGCGCGGACGGCTTTCTGTTTTATTCGGATCAATCCTGTTGTATTCTCTTGCCAACATTGCCAATGGTTTTGTAACTACGGTGGATCAATATGCCTTTCTGCGTTTTATTGCCGGCATCGGATTAGCCGGAGAGCTTGGTGCAGGTATTACGCTGGTGTCAGAAGTTTTGCCGACCCGCCTGCGCGGATACGGAACAACCATCGTTGCAAGTGTCGGTTTGTTCGGAGCAGTGGCCGCCAATCTTGTTGCGCATGTCGTTAAAGATAACTGGCAGGTTGCTTACTTCATTGGTGGCGGACTGGGTCTGGCGTTGTTAATTACCCGAATCAGTGTGCTTGAGTCGGGCATCTTTCTGAAAGTAAAAGAAGAAACACCTGACCGCGGAAACTTTGTAAAGTTGTTCACCAATCGCGACAGGCTTTCGAGATTTTTAAGTTGTATTTTCATTGGATTACCGATTTGGTTTGTGATCGGCATCCTGATTACATTTTCACCTGAGTTTGCCCGCGAAATAGGCTTTACGGGGAACGTGGTTGCCGGTAATGCCGTAATGGTAAGTTATCTTGGATTGGTGGGTGGGGATATTACCAGCGGCCTCTTGAGCCAGTATGTCAAGTCGCGGAAAAAAATTGTGTTGTGGTTCATCCTGCTGACAGTTGCGTTTATTCTTCTCTACTTATTCGCACCCGTTAAATCACTTTCCTTCTTTTACGTATGTACCTTCTCGCTCGGATTTGGCGTTGGATACTGGGCACTTTTTGTGACGATTGCGGCCGAGCAATTTGGGACAAACCTGCGATCGACCGTTGCTACTACTGTACCGAATTTTATTCGCGGCACTGTGTTGCCGCTTACATTGGCTTTTCAATTTCTCACGCAATACACAGGTCTTATCTACAGTGCGCTGATTGTTGGCGTATGTACCATTATTATCGCGCTTGTCGCATTGCGTACGTTGCGGGAGACGTTTGGTCGTGATCTTACTTTTTTAGAGTAACAGTAGCAATTGCTTTATTTTGCCAAAAGCGCTAAATCCCTATTTTTGCTGCATA
Source organism: Cyclobacteriaceae bacterium (assembly GCA_016786585.1). Taxonomy (GTDB): domain Bacteria; phylum Bacteroidota; class Bacteroidia; order Cytophagales; family Cyclobacteriaceae; genus UBA2336. Next base: position 675,943 of record JAEUUI010000030.1, on the reverse strand, counting down.
ACTACCCCAACGTGCGCGGTTACTGGCTATCCATAATTCTTTTGGCCCTTTTTGTCGCTGCCCAAGCTCAAAATATTCCACGCATCGATTCGCTTAAGAATGCCCTGGAAACTGCAACAGGTGAGAAAAAATTTACTGTATTAACTGATTTGGGATTTGAATACAGACTGGCTACCCCCGACAGTACAATTTTTTATTGTAAGCAGGCGTATGAGCTAGGTAAATCTCTAAAGCTGAAGAAAAATCTATCAAAACCGGTAAGCTTTATTGGTTTAGCTTCTGCTTATAAAGGAGATTATAAAACATCGTTTGACTATCATCAGGAAGCTATCCGGATTGCAAGTGAGCAAAAAGACTCCACACAGCTTGGGTTTTGCTATAATAACTTCGGCCGGTTGTTTTTTGAGCAAGGTGACTTAACACGCGCCTACAATAATTTCATCAAGGCTAACGAAGTTTTTGAAAAAACTAATGAAGACATCGGTAAAGCATATGTTGCCCGTAGTCTTTCGAATCTATTTCGTTCGCAAGGCGATTATGTAAAAGCGCTGAAAATGTCGCGACAAGCTTTCAGGTTGCGCGAAAAGATTGGTGACCCGCGACAACTCATATCCGCTCTAACGGAATTGGGATTGGTGTACGGTGAAGTAGAGCAGAAAGACAGTGCGAATCTTTGTTTTAAACTTGCGGATTCGCTGGCCTATAGTATTCACGATGTAATCAGCCTGGCGGAGTTAAAAATTGGTTGGGCTGAATTCATGTCCAGTCACGGAGATATTAATGAAGCCGATACGTTGGCGCACAACGCATACTGGACGGTAGTTAATGCTAAAAATTACCGCCTCCTTCCGCGTGTTAATCTATTGATGGGTCAGGTGCATTTTAAGCTTGGTCAATATGACAAGGCACTTGCTTATCTTAAAAAACTTTTAACGTTAACAAGTGAAGCTAACCTTGACCTGCAACGGGATGCTCACTTCTACCTGTCTCAGATTTATGAGAAAAGCGGAGATGATGAAAAAGCAACGCTCCACATTAACCGATACCTGGTTTTGAAGGAGTCGTTGCAGAGTGTTGAGCTGGCACGTGAGATTGAGAAACTCCAATTTCAGTTGGAGATCGAAAAAAAAGAAAGTGAAAATGAAATTCTCAAAGCAAACAGCGCCCGAAACGATGCCATTATTGAGCAGCAGCGACTGGAGAACATTATTCTGATAGGGGTGGCTATTTTCGTGAGTGTGTTGTTTTTTGTTCAGTACTGGAACAGCAAAAAGAAGCGCGAAGTAAATAAAAAGCTGGAGTTGCAGTATGCTGAGATTCAAAAGCAGCAACAGGAAATCGCTGCTCAAAACGAAAAGCTTGAGAAGCGCAACCACGAACTGTCGGATCTGAATCACGAGAAGGATACATTGATGAACATCGTGGCGCACGATTTAAAGGCTCCCCTTAATAGAATTTTCGGATTGGCTGAGCTTGTGGAGATAGAGGGTAACCTTACGAAGGTTCAGCAGAAATACATGGGCTTGGTTAAAGATTCAACTCGGTCCGGACTAGATTTGATTGTCGATTTGCTGGATGTAAACTCTCTCGAAGTTAATCGCGAGCCGCGCTATACAATTTTCAACCTGAGTGAATTTTTGCGTGACCGTGTGACTACATTCGGACACTATGCGTCTGTAAAAGATATAGAAATTAAATTGATCGAGCGGAACATTGACGATATCTATCTCGATCAGGAGTATCTGGCCCGCATAATGGATAACCTGATTTCAAACGCAGTAAAATTCTCCCCCCGAAATTCGCTGGTTATTATTTCAGCCGAAAAGACGAATGGCTATTTTGTGATTGAAGTGAAAGATCATGGCCCTGGTTTTAGTCCGGGCGACAAGAAACATCTTTACCAGAAGTTCAAAAAACTCAGCGCACGTCCCACAGCAGGAGAAACCTCAAACGGTCTTGGCCTTGCAATTGTGAAAATATTAGTTGACCGGATGGAAGGTAGAATTGAACTCGACTCAACGCCAGGTGTTGGAAGCGAATTCACGATCAGCTTCCCGGTTCTGAAAGGGGTGCCGGCATAAAAAAAGCCCCGAAGGGCTTTCCTGCTAACCATTACAACATTATGCTTTGCTCAATGCCTGCTGAAGATCTTCTATCAAGTCTTCGGCATCTTCCACACCAATGCTCAGCCGGATAAGTGAATCAGACAATCCGTTTTTAATACGTTCTTCTTTTGGAATACTGGCGTGCGTCATCGAAGCCGGATGATTGATCAGTGACTCCACGCCACCCAGCGATTCAGCCAGCGAAAACAACTCGACACTTTTCATGAGCGCCGATGCTTTTTCAACACTATCATCTTTCAGCGTAAACGAAAGCATGCCCCCGAAATCGCGCATTTGTTTTTTGGCAATATCATGATTTGGGTGATCAGTAAAACCCGGCCAGTAAACTTTGCCAACCTTGGGGTGCGTGCGCAGGAACTCTGCTATTTTTTTTCCGTTCAGACAGTGACGTTCCATGCGGAGATGCAAGGTCTTGATTCCGCGAAGCACAAGAAACGAATCCTGCGGACCCGGCACTGCGCCACATGAGTTATGAATGAATGCCAGTTCCTGATGGAGTTTCTCATCGTTCGTAATCAATGCGCCCATTACAACATCCGAATGTCCGCCCAGGTACTTCGTTACGGAATGCATGACAATGTCAGCACCGAGGTCCAGCGGATTCTGCAAGTATGGTGAAGCAAAGGTGTTATCGACCGCCACAATGATATTATTCTTTTTGGCGATGTCTACACACGCTTGGATGTCGATGATGTTCATCAAAGGGTTGCTCGGTGTTTCGAGCCAGATCAATTTTGTTTTTGCATTGATATAAGCGTTCAATGCAGTGGCCTGAGTTAAATCGATAAAATGAAATTTAATGCCGAATCGTTCAAACACCCGTTTAAACATCCGGTACGATCCCCCATACAAGTCGTTGCTGGTAATGACTTCATCACCCGGATTCAGTAATTTGATCACCGCATCCGTGGCACCCATTCCACTCGAAAAGCAAAGTGCAAATTTTCCGTTCTCAAGAGCGGCCAGGCTTTTCTGTAGTGCATTCCGCGTAGGGTTCGCTCCGCGGGCATAGGCATAGCCTTTATGTTTGGCGGGCTCTTCCTGCACGTAGGTTGAGGTTTGATAAATGGGTGTCATAATCGCCCCGGTCGAAGGGTCGGGGGCAACACCGGCATGTACTGCTTTGGTACCAAATTTCATGATAATGAGTTAAATATCCCCTCAAAAATAGCAACAGATTGGTCACTTTGCGGGTTGAACCGTGATTTAAGCAAGTCACCCAAATTTGGTAACTTAACCCCACGACCAACACCCACAACCAATATGAAAAGGCTTCTTTTTGCGTCCTTTTTCCTGTCCCTCGCTTTTTTCTCACATGTATCATTTTCGCAAGTAGGTATCGGAACTGAAAACCCCAGTTCGAATGCTGTGCTTGAATTGCGATCGCCGGGCAATAATCAGGGCTTTCTCGTACCGCGGCTTACCACTGCCCAGCGTACGGCAACTGCGTTTACATCCGTTCTTTCCATTAGCGAGAAAGGTTTATTGGTGTTCGATACCGACACTAACAAGTTCTACTATTGGAGCGGCAGCGCCTGGGTGGTGATCGAAGATAGTGTTGGTACGGACAGTCAAACATTATCATTCACACCCGCCACAAGTCAGTTATCCATTAGCAGCGGAAATACAATTACGATCACCGGAACTGCACCAGGCGGAACAGCCGGAGGTGACTTAACCGGAACGTATCCCAATCCAACAATAGGAAACAATGCAGTAACGACCACAAAGATTAATGACGGAGCTGTAACAGCGTCCAAGCTTGCCAATACTGGTGTAACGGCAGGAACATACGGAACGGCTACGCAGGTACCTCAAATCATTGTTGATGCGCAGGGAAGAATTACGGGGGTAACGTTAGTAACAATAGCAGGGATCGCACCTTCAGGTGCTGCGGGTGGCGATCTTGCCGGGACCTATCCAAACCCTACGATTGCTGCGAATGCAATTTCAAGTGCTGAGATAACAGATGGCAGCATAACCAGTGCAGACATTACCGATGGCACGATTGCCACAGCTGATTTAGCCAATGGATCTGTTACGGCAGCCAAACTAGCGAACACAACGGTTACACCAGCAACGTATGGAACGGCAACACAAGTACCGCAGTTAACCGTTGATGCCCAGGGAAGAATAACAGGTGTTGTGAACACCACGATCAGCGGAGTTGCTCCTGCAGGAACAGCAGGTGGTGATTTAACCGGAACGTATCCTAACCCTACCGTAGCCAACAATGCGATTACATCTGCAAAAATCACGGATGGTACCATTGCTACCGCAGATTTGGCAGATGGGTCGGTTACAGCTTTAAAACTTGCCAACACAGCGGTAACTTCAGGTTCATACGGAACGGCAACACAAGTACCTGCGTTAACAGTTGATGCGCAGGGTCGAATTACGGGTGCGGTAAACACCACGATCGCGGGAACAACGCCGGGTGGTGCTGCGGGCGGTGATTTAACCGGCACCTATCCAAACCCAACGGTTGCTGCGAATGCAATTTCAAGTGCTGAGATAACGGATGGCAGCATCACCAGTGCAGACATTACTGATGGAACAATTGCTACCGCAGATTTGGCGAATGCTTCTGTAACGGCTGCCAAGCTTGCGAACACAACAGTAACTGCTGCAACATATGGAACGGCAACGCAGGTGCCTCAGCTGACTGTAGACGCCCAGGGAAGGATAACAGGTGTAGTGAACACAGCCATTAGCGGAGTTGCCCCGGCAGGAGCCGCAGGTGGTGATTTAACGGGAACCTATCCAAATCCAACCGTTGCGAATAGCACGATTACGTCAGCAAAAATTACTGACGGTACCATTGCTACAGCGGATCTAGCGGATGGTTCGGTAACGGCTTTAAAGCTTGCGAACACCACGGTAACGGCTGCGACTTATGGAACAGCAACACAAGTACCTCAGCTAACGGTAGACGCCCAGGGAAGGATTACAGGAGTTGTGAACACAACCATTAGCGGAGTTGCTCCTGCAGGAACCGCAGGAGGTGATTTAACGGGAACCTATCCAAATCCAACCGTTGCGAATAGCACGATTACGTCAGCAAAAATTACTGACGGTACCATTGCTACAGCAGATCTTGCGGATGGTTCGGTAACGGCTTTAAAGCTTGCGAACACAACAGTAACGGCTGCAACCTATGGAACAGCAACGCAGGTACCCCAGCTAACGGTAGACGCCCAGGGAAGGATAACAGGTGTAGTGAACACAACCATTAGCGGAGTTGCTCCAGCAGGAACCGCAGGTGGCGATTTAACAGGTACTTATCCAAATCCAACCGTTGCGGCTAATGCAATTACATCGGCAAAAATTATTGATGGCACTATTGCTACAGGCGATCTCGCAGACGCCTCGGTAACGGATGTAAAAATTTCTGCCGTTGCTCCTGCGAAGATTACTGCGGGTGGAGCAACCATCGGTCAGGTGCTCAAATGGAACGGAACAAACTGGACTCCGCAAGCTGATGCCGGAAGTGTAACGAGCATAACAGCCGGAACAGGATTAACCGGTGGAACAATTACCACCACCGGAACCATTGCATTGGCTAACACCGGAACAGCGGGAACATACGGATCTGCAACGCAGGTACCTGTACTTACAACCGATGCACAAGGCCGCGTGACGGCTGTTACGAATACAACCATCGCAGGTACTGCACCAGGGGGAACCGCAGGCGGTGATTTAAATGGAACGTATCCTAATCCAACGGTAGATGGAATACAAGGCCGCAGCATTGCAGCAACTGCACCGGCTACCGGCCAGGTTTTAGAATGGGATGGTACAAACTGGACACCAGCCACCGATGATATTGGCTCGCTAACGTTGCCTTATGCAGCAACACAATCCAGCGCAACCACGCTGTTTAGTTTAACCAATCAGGGGACGGCCCGTGCGGGCCTGTTCGCGGTTGATAATCCTGCAAACAACACACCTGCTCTGAGTGTAACAACTAATGGAGGTGGATTTGCTTTTGTCGGATCAGGAGTGACATTTGGCGTTGCCGGAACTTCATCTGCTCAAAATGGAATCGCCGGATATTTTGCCAACACGGCAGACCGGGGCTATGGCGTTTTCGGAGGGCTATCAACCGCGGGTACATCATCCACCGGTGCGTTGGGTGCAACGTATTTAAATGATGGAACCTATTTCGGAGTCGGGGTAATGGCCAACGGTAGTTCGTATGGAGTACGTGCAACCGGAGGCAACTATGGCGGATATTTTGCCAACACTGCCGGTGATCTTCAAGCCATTCTTGCCGGTAACAGCAATGGGGTTTGGGCAAGGAGCGATCAGGATTTTGGAACTGGTGTTTCCGGTATCGGGGGAGGTTTAACAAGCACGGGTGTATATGGTTCCGGAGTTCAGTATGGTGTGAGCGGAAATTCAGTAGATGTAAACGGCTCTGGTGTTTATGGAGTGCACATAGCATCCACAGGAACGGCAGCTGGTGTGCAGGGTGAAACGAGTTCAACCTCTGCCAATGCATCCGGAGTAACGGGTGTCGTGTTATCAACAGCAGCTGGTGGTTCATCTTCCGGTGTGCGAGGAATCAATAACAGTACGACAGGGTTAGGTATTGGTGTATATGGATATCAGGCCGGATCAGGCTGGGGCGTTTACGGAACTGTGGGAAACACAGCAACGGGTTATGCCGGATATTTCTCGGGTCGTGTTAACGTTACGGGTGCATTGAGCAAGGGAAGCGGAACGTTCAAGATTGATCACCCGCTGGATCCAACAAATAAGTACCTGTACCACTCATTTGTCGAATCTCCCGACATGAAAAATATCTATGATGGCGTAGTGGTACTGGACGAAAACGGTCAGGCCGAGATTACGTTGCCGGACTGGTTCGGAGCCTTAAATAAAGACTACCGCTATCAGTTAACTTGTATTGGTGGTTTCGCACAGGTTTACATTTCACAAGAGGTGCGCAACAACCGGTTCAGCATTGCAGGCGGAACTCCCGGTTTAAAAGTGTCGTGGCAGCTAACCGGCATCCGCAAAGATCCTTATGCGGAAAAGAACCGGGTGAAAGTGGAAGAAGATAAACCTGCGAACGAACGCGGAAAGTATTTGTATCCGGAAGCTTATGGTCAACCGAAGTCAATGGGCGTTGATTACAGTGCGTTGATGCAGGGGCAAGGCGGAACGACTCCTGCTGCAACGGTATCGACTGAAGCAATGGAAGAAATCAAACGTAAAGATGAAAAATTGAAAAAGGTTCCTGCTCAGGTTAAAGGCGGAAAAGATGTTATGCCTGTCGCACCGCTTAAACCTTAATGTCTCAAGGTCTATCTGTTGGCTTGATCGATCTTAACTTATTTTGAATCTGGTGTCCCAATCTTATGAAACACGTTTTACGTAATTTATTCATTGTCTTATTTCTTACCGGCTTTTCCTCCGCCATCGCGCAGGTGGGCATTGGAACCAATACTCCCAATTCAAAAGCTGTACTGGAACTGAAATCACCGAATAATAATCAGGGATTTCTTGTTCCGCGTCTTACCACGTCACAGCGAACTGATGTTGCATTCACTTCATCACTTACCGTGACTGAAACGGGCTTATTGGTTTTCGATACTGACACAAAGAAGTTTTATTACTGGAGCGGCTCTGTCTGGACAGTAATCGAAGATAGTGTTGGAACGGATAGTCAAACACTTTCCTTTGCATCTCCGAACTTAAGCATCTCCGGAGGTAATAGTGTTAATCTTTCAACGATTAACACCGACGGTCAGACCCTGGCATATGTTGCTGCTTCGGGGCAGTTAACGATCAGCGGAGGTAATGCAGTTACCATTACCGGTACGCTTCCGGGAGGTACTGCAGGTGGCGATCTGACCGGTACGTACCCCAACCCAACGCTTGCTGCAAACGCTGTTTCAACTACCGAAATCGTGGATGGGACAATTGCAACCGCTGATCTTGCCAATGGTTCAGTAACAGCTGCCAAACTTGCTGCTACGGGTGTCACAGCTGGAGCGTATGGTTCTGCAACGCAGGTACCTCAGCTAACGGTTGATGCACAGGGTCGCATAACGGGCGTAACGCTGGTTTCCATTACGGGTATTCCGCCGGGGGGCGCAGCAGGCGGAGATTTAGCAGGAACGTATCCCAACCCAATAATCGCTAACAATGCAATCACATCAGCAAAGATTACCGATGGGACAGTTGCAACGGCCGATCTTGCCGATGGTTCGGTGACCGGCTTGAAGCTTGCCAATACAACAGTAACATCCGGAACGTACGGAACGGCAACGCAAGTTCCTCAGCTCACCGTAGACGCACAAGGTAGAATTACCGGAGTTGTGAACACGACTATATCAGGAGTTGCTCCGGCTGGAGCCGCGGGTGGTGATCTTACCGGTACATACCCTAACCCTACAATAGGAACCGGTGCAATATCGACTGCAAAAATTGCAGATGGTGCCGTAACCGCAGTGAAGCTTGCCAACACGGCAGTAGCTTCCGGAACATACGGCAGCGCTACGCAGGTTCCTCAATTTACGGTTGATGCACAAGGTCGCGTGACTGCTGCATCGAATACAACCATTACGGGTGTTGCGCCTGGCGGGGCGGCCGGGGGTGACCTTACCGGTACGTATCCTAATCCAACAGTTGGAACGGGAGCAATATCAACCGGAAAAATAGCCGATGGTGCTGTTACCGATGTTAAAATCGCTGCTGTTGCACCTTCAAAAATTACAGCAGGCGGTGCTGCATCCGGACAAGTATTGAAATGGAACGGAACCAACTGGACCCCCCAAACAGATAATGCAGGGACGGATGCACAGACGTTATCATTTACGTCACCTAACTTATCAATCTCCGGAGGAAATTCTGTTAACCTTTCGGGTATCAATACCGATGCTCAAACACTCAGCTATACGTCTGCAACCGGATTGCTTGCGATAAGCGGAGGTAATAACGTAACCATAACCGGTACAGCCCCGGGTGGCACTGCAGGTGGAAACCTGGCGGGCACTTACCCGAATCCCACCATCGCTACAACGGCCGGAACAAACGTAGTAACGGCCATCAATGATGTATCAACCACGGGAACAATTAATACCGCCCGGCTGAATGCAGGTGTAGTGCTTGATACAGAAGCTCCTGCTGCAGGTGACATTACCGGAAGCTTTTCAGCTGGTTTGCAAATTGGCGCGAATGCTGTAACAGCTGCTGAAATTGCGAACGCAGCAGTAGGAACAACTGAACTTGTGGATGCGTCCGTTACAGCCTTGAAACTTGCCAACACAGGCGTCACGGCAGCTACATATGGTTCAGCCACAACTGTTCCGCAAATCACAGTTGACGCACAAGGAAGAATAACGTCTGCCACAAACACTACGGTTGCAGGGGTTGCACCGGGTGGCGCTGCAGGAGGAGATTTGACCGGCACATATCCAAACCCAACGGTTGACGGATTGCAAGGCAGAGCCATATCAGCAACCGCACCAACCAACGGCCAGGTTTTAAAGTGGTCGACCATTTCAAATGCATGGGTTCCTTCAGCGGATGCAACGGGTAGTGGCGTAACGGGTGGCGGAGATGTAGATCAGGTAACATTCTGGTCAGGTACATCAAGCGTGACAAGCACAACAAACTTTGTTTGGGACAGCAAGAACAGTTACCTGGGTGTTAATACGAACTCGCCAAAAGGAAATCTTCATGTTAACGGCTCGCAGTTTGTGAATGTAACCATGCTGCCGGGCTCCACGACAAACTACGACATTAAAGACAACGATTTTATTGTTGTCGCACAAAAGACGTCAAGCGCTAAACCGATGGATATAGCGCTGCCTCCTTCATCTTCTTATCTGGGCAGAATAATCACAGTCCGTTCATTGGGAGATGATCCGTCAACCGGGGCACGGGTAGGCTTACAGGATCCAAAAGATTTTCTGGATGGAACACAAGGTGGTAATTACTTTCTTCTGTTTAACCGGGATGCAAGTGCGTATGTATACAGCATTACTGTTGTTGCCACGACTGCCGGTTGGGTTACTACAAGTCGGGTTAGAAACGCAGTTACAAACTAGAGGCTTATGAAGATTACGATAACTTTTACGTTGTTGCTTGGAGCGTTCTCCGTTCTCGGCCAAAATTTTTACAACAAATCGGGTACTACTGTAAGTATCTCCTCAACTGGCGTAATCAGTGTGAAAGACAGCCTGGTTAACGAAGGTACATTGATCAACAACGGTAACATGGTTGTGGGGGGTACGTGGCTGAATCTGGGTACCTACGATGCAGGCGAAGGACAGATTACCTTTAATAGCACGGATACATCCAAGCCGCAGATTATCAATCACAACAATCAGTCGTTCAGCAAGCTTGTCATCAGCGGAGGTGGATTAAAGCAAATTCTGGCTGACGTAACGGTTTCGGAAAGTCTTACGCTTACCGATGGTATAATTACGGCACAGAATGGTTCGAAGATTCATTTTGCTCCAACCGCTGTTGTCACGGGCGGATCGGATTTGTCGCACATCAATGCACCGGTTTACCAGGAGGGCACCGGCACGAAACTTTTCCCGGTAGGAAATGGAACAACCTATCTTCCGGTTGAAATAAATGGAATCACCACTGCCTCCGAGATCGGAATTACCCTTACCGAGTTGCAACAAGGTCAAACCTTAAACACAAATTCTTCATTAGAAGATATTTCAGATAAGCGTTACTGGGCGGTAGACGTTGCTTCGGGATCACTTGAAGGTGCCAGAATCGTTTTGCCGGTTGAAGGAGATGAAGGTTTGGACGCTGGTTCGGCAAACCGTTTTGTAGTGGCGTATTCCGATGATGTTGCGGATGATTTTAAATCAATCGGGCGCGGAACGGGATCCACCAATGCAACTACAGAGAGTGAACAATCGCCATCGGCTGGGTTTGTAACGCTGGGGATACTGGCGGAGAATCAGTCGATCGTGGTGTTTAATGCCATTTCGCCGAATCCTGACGATGAGATCAATAACTACATCCATATCGATAATTTGGTAGAGAGTGATGTTGTATCGATTTACAATCGGTGGGGCGACTTGGTTTTCGAAATGAAGAACTACGACAATGATGATGTTGCGAAGCGCTTCAATGGAAAATCGAACGTAGGCGGATCCAAAGATCTTCCAACCGGTAACTACTTCTACGTTATCCGAAGAAAGGCCGGTGAGGCTGTTAGTGGATATTTGTCGTTAAGAAGATAGTCGAAATCAATTCCCATAAAAAAAGCCCTGCAGAACAGGGCTTTTCTTTTTTTTAGATGCTTCGGTTGATGTCGAACTTCTCAAGATAGTCAGCCACGCGCCTCACGACCATGCCACCAAGCGATCCGTCAACTACGCGATGATCGTATGAGTGTGACAGGAACATTTTGTGGCGCACCGCAATCGCATCTCCATAAGGGGTTTCGACAACCGCAGGTTTTTTCTGAACCGCGCCCAGGGCAATGATACCAACCTGCGGCTGCATAATGATTGGAGTTCCCATAACGTTACCGAACGATCCTACATTCGATACAGTAAAGGTTCCGCCTGAAAGTTCGTCTGGTTTGAGTTTGTTTTCACGGGCACGCTTGGCGAGATCATTAACAACTTTCGCCAGGCCTGTGAGGTTAAACTGATCAGCGTTCCGGATTACAGGAACAATCAGGTTACCGGTTGGTAGTGCTACTGCCATGCCGATGTTGATATCTTTTTTCTTGATAATCCGGTCGCCATCTACCTGGATGTTAATCATCGGGTAGTCTTTAATCGCCTGGATGATCGCTTCAATGAAAATCGGAGTAAACGTTAATGCATCGCCTTCCCGTTTCTGGAACTCGTTCTTCATCTTGTTTCTCCAGAACACGATGTTGGTAACATCGGCTTCCACGAATGATGTAACGTGAGGTGAAATACGTTTTGAATCAACCATGCGTTCGGCAATCATTTTACGCATGCGATCCATTTCAATAATCTCATCGCCTGCGCTTACCGAAGCAGGAACCAACGGACCAGATGAAACAGATTTAACCGGGGTTGACTGGATTGTTTTGCCAAGCTTACGGTTTTGAACGTATCCGAGAATATCTTTTTTGGTTACACGTCCTTCCAGGCCGGATCCTGAAATGGTTTCGAGTTCAGCTACGGAAATATTCTCTTCTTTCGCGATGTTCTTAACAAGCGGTGAATAAAAACGATTCGATGATTTATAATCTGCCGCTGCATGCGAAACACCGTTCGAGCCGTTTAGCCCGGGCTCAGCAGTTTCTTTACCGGCTTTTTTAACTTCTTTCTTAGACTCGGGCGTTACCGGGGCGGATGTTGCTGATGCCTCGGCATCGGTAGTGATAATCGCGATGGGCTTTCCAACTTTCACCACTTCACCTTCCTTCGCAAGAATTTCTTTCAAAACTCCGGCATGGGTGGAGGGAACTTCGGTATCTACCTTATCGGTGGCAACTTCCAGCACGGACTCGTCCTGCTCGATCTTGTCGCCAGGCTTCTTTAACCATGAAAGGATAGTCGCTTCCATGATACTTTCGCCCATTTTAGGCATGATTAGCTCTACTGATGCCATACGATTTCTAACGTTTTCGGAGCGTAAAATTAGCCTTTTTTTGTAGGATCACTAACACACGAAAACAGCCTGAATGGAATAAAAATACCGTCTGCCGTAAGGCTATGAAAACCGTCAGGGTTTATTTTGGCAGACTTTGCCGGATCAGGTTCAGAACAGCAATGGATGCAGAACGAATGTTGATCATGCGGTCTTTCGAAAGCTGCAACTTCTTCGTTACGGTTTGATGCTTGTCGGAATACGCAATCCAAACGGTACCCACAGGCTTATCAGGCGTTGCGCCCCCGGGTCCTGCAATGCCGCTGGTGGCAACCCCAATGTCGGTATTGAATTTGGCCCGTACGATGTTTGCCATTTCAATGATCGTTGGTTCGCTCACCGCGCCATATTTTTCAAGTGTTTCGGGTTTTACTCCCAGCTGTCGCATTTTGATTTGGTAATCGTATGGAACAATGCTGCCTAAGAAATAAGAAGAACTTCCCGGAATACTGGTGACCAAGTGCGACAAATAACCGCCCGTACAACTTTCGGCAATTGAGAGCGTGAGTTTTTTCTCCATCAGTGTTCTGCCAATGACGGCTTCGATCGGATCATCTCCATAACCGAATATAAACTGACCGATACGATCGTTTAGCTTGGTTGTCAGGTCGGTTATTTCTGCTTCCAGACTTTGATAGGAATCGCCAAAGCCGGTGATGCGTAATTTTACTTCACCCAGACTTGGTAAGTATGCCAACCCGATATGCTTCGGTAAGCTGTTTTCCCAATCTGCAATTTTTTCAGCGAGAACTGATTCACCAACGCCAATGGTGCGAACCACTTTGTGATAGATTACAGGTGTTTGAAACGTTTGCTTAAGACGCGGGAGTACGAAGTCGGTCATCATCATCTTCATCTCGTGCGGTACGCCCGGCATCGACATAAAAACTTTGTTGCCTTTTGGGAACCACATGCCCGGGGCCGTACCGATCTGGTTGGTAACCTTTTCGCACGCGGTTGGTAACATTGCCTGAAGGCGATTGACTTCCGTAAGTTCACGGCCGCGACTTTTAAAAAATTCAGTTACTTCAGCAAGCGCTTCTTCGTTGAGCACCATTCCGCAGTTGAAATATTTTGCCAGGCAAGGCTTGGTCAGATCATCGTTGGTAGGGCCGAGGCCGCCTGTTATTAAAATCACATCCGCACGTTTTTCTGCTTCCGCGAAAGCGGTGATAATTTCATCTTCCTGATCGCCAACGGTTGTTTTGCGAATAACCTTGATTCCGATTTTGTCGAGCTCTACGCTCATCCACTGCGAGTTCGTGTCAACAATTTGTCCGTACAGGATTTCGTCACCGATGGTCAGAAGTTCAGCAAGAATTTTTTTCATGTGGATAAATAAGGCACGCAAATATCAGGAAAATCATGGAAACAGAAACACAGGAACGATTTGAATGCCTCCCGATTCTTTGTAGTTTACCTGAATGGAAGAATCGCTATCTGCACCCGACTGGCAAAAAGAAATTTACCTCAACGGCTTTGCCGGCAAGAAACTTTCAGCTAAAGCATCGTTCGAAAAGCTTGAGCGTAAGGCGAAAAAAGAAATGTCGAAGGAAGCATTCGCGTATATAGCCGGAGGTGCCGGTACCGAGGCAACCATGCAAGCCAATCGTAATGCTTTTGATCGCTGGCAGATTGTTCCGCGAATGTTGCGGGATGTTTCGGTGCGTGATACTTCGATTGAGTTGTTCGGCCAAAAACTTCCTGCTCCATTATTGTTTGCTCCCGTAGGTGTGCTGGAAATGGTTCATCCGAAAGCCGATCTGGCGGTAGCCCACGCTGCGGCACGATTAGGGTTGCCGTATATATTTTCAAATCAGGCTTCGAAGCCAATGGAGGCCTGTGCGAATGTCATGGGCGAAAGCCCGAGGTGGTTTCAACTGTACTGGAGCAAATCGAACGATCTGGTATTGAGTTTTTTAAAACGGGCGGAGGCCTGTGGCTGTAACGCATTGGTTGTAACACTCGACACAACATTGCTCGGCTGGCGCACGCGCGATCTCGATGTTGCCTATTTGCCTTTTCTTGAAGGAAAGGGTATTGCACAATACACGTCTGACCCCGTTTTTCAAAAATTGATCGATGAGCCCGATGATAGTCAACCCATCAAGCGAAACGTTACGCTGCAATCGCTGTTTGGATTGATCTCGATGGTGAACAACTATCCCGGTAACGGATTCTTTTCAAAGCTCAAATCCGGAAGACCGTTGAAGGCGGTTAGAAAATTTGTAAGCATTTATTCCAACCCGGCAACCACCTGGAGCGATTTGAGTTTTTTGCGACAGAATACAAAACTACCCATCATCCTGAAAGGGATTATGCATTCAGATGATGCACGAAAAGCGCTTGATGCAGGCGTTAATGGAATTATTGTTTCCAACCATGGCGGCCGGCAGACGGATGGGTCGATTGCAACGCTTGATGCGCTTCCGAAAATCGCGGAGGTTGTGCAAAACAGAATTCCGGTGTTACTCGATTCAGGAATCCGAGGTGGAGCGGATGTTATAAAAGCGCTTGCCTTGGGTGCTAAGGCTGTTTGTGTCGGCAGGCCTTACGTGTATGGACTAACCATTGGTGGAGAGCAGGGTGTTTACGAAGTAATGCGTAACATGATGGCCGATTTTGAATTGACGATGGCCCTTGCGGGATGCAAGAATATTGCGGAGATCAAACAGGAAATGCTGATTAGGACCTAGCATTCGTGAATCAGAATTCGATAGGATTTTGAGAGCCCTTCCCATAATTTAGCCCCGTTAGAAAACCCTTCTATGCGGAAAATCAAATGGATTCTCGTGTTTGTATTAACGGGCTGTACCAGCGCCCAGATTAACCAGGCACTCGATAGTGTGAATAAAAGCATTGGCGGTGAGAAGCCGTTAACAACCGCTGAGGTTGCGGAAGGATTGAAAGAAGCGCTGGTGAAAGGTATTTCTACCGGGTCCGATCTTGTTTCTGTTACGGATGGATATTTTAAGAATCCGGAAATCAAGATTCCGTTTCCGCCCGATGTTAAAAAGGTAGAGGATGCAGTACGCAAAATCGGACTGGGCGGACAGGTTGATAAATTCGTGATGACATTAAATCGCGGGGCGGAGGATGCTGCGAAGGAGGCCAAGCCGATTTTCATTGCTGCGATTAAATCGATGACGATCCAGGATGCATGGTCAATACTACGGGGCGAAGAAAATGCAGCAACCGAATATTTAAAACGGACTACGTCAGCACGGCTAAAAGAGAAATTCAAGCCCGTTATTCAGAACTCGTTGAATAAAGTAAATGCTACGAAGTATTACGGGGAGATTGTTTCGCGATACAATCAGATTCCATTAGTAGAAAAAGTGAATCCTAACCTGGATGATTATGCAACCGACAAGGCCATCGAGGGCTTGTTTGTAATGATTGCCAAAGAAGAAAAAAATATTCGTCAGGATCCGGTTGCCCGGACTACCGAACTGCTGAAGCGCGTGTTCGGTTATACGAAATAGAGTATTAGAAATTTAATTAAACGATATCATGAGTCTTTTTGAAAAACATAATTCCGTTCTGACCAAAGCAATTGATGCACTGCACAGCCGAAAATTCTATGCGGCATTTCCCGAACATCCTGCTCCTGCAGTGTATGGTGAAACTGCTGATGCCGATGGTCAGGCAAAATTTAAAGCTGCGTTAGGCAACAAGTTTTCAGAACTCAAACAAAGTAATGCCGAAGGCTGGGCGGGGCAGGAGGAATCTCCCTACCTGCAGGAACCGTTGAAGATTTCGTACCCAACGTATTCGGTTAATACATTAATTAATAATGCCAGGAGTGCGTTTCATACCTGGAGAAAAGTTAGCGCAGAAGAACGTGCAGCAATCCTGATGGAATCGCTTGACCGTATGAAAGGAAGATTTTTTGAGATCGCCTATGCTACTATGCACACAACAGGGCAAGGTTACATGATGGCTTTCCAGGCATCGGGCCCGCACGCAGCGGATCGCGCCCTGGAGGCAATTGCAGCCGGCTATGAAGAATTGAAGCGCTTCCCGTCATCGGCCTTGTGGGATAAACCCATGGGTAAGTTCAACATTCAATTAAACAAAGAATGGCGTGCTGTTCCGAAAGGCATCTCGGTTGTAATCGGTTGTTCAACGTTTCCTACCTGGAATTCCGTGACCGGAATTTATGGCAGCTTGATTACGGGCAATGCTGTGATTGTGAAGCCGCATCCGGGAGCCATTCTTCCGATTGCAATTGTGGTTGCCGAAATTCAAAAAGTATTGAGCGAAAACAATTTCGATCCGAATACGTGTCAGCTTGCGGTTGATACATACGACAAAATGATCACCAAAGAACTGGCCGAACATAAGGATGTGAAACTGATTGATTACACCGGCAATTCTACCTTCGGCAGCTACCTCGAGGCTTTGCCGAATAAAATTGTTTTCACAGAAAAGACAGGTGTGAACTCGGTTATTCTCGATTCTGTAGCAGATATTGATAAGACAGCTGCGAATCTCGCGTTCTCGATAAATCTCTACAGCGGACAAATGTGTACCGCTCCGCAAAACTTTTATATCCCGGAGGGCGGAATCCCGACACCTCATGGAACAGTGACGTTCGATGAGTTTGCGCAGAAACTTGTTGACAACATCAATGGCTTGATCGATAATCCGAAAGCTGGTCCATTCGTATTAGGTGCAGTTCAAAATAAAAAAACAAGCGAACGCGTATTGGAGGCTGAGAAGTTTTCAGGCAAAGTTTGGCTGAAATCGCGCACGTTCGAAAATCCGATGTTTAAAAATGCACGGGTGGCCACCCCGGTAATTCTGGAGGTTGATTCTTCGAAGAAAGATGTATTTGGTGCCGAACTGTTCGGCCCGATTGTGTTCCTGATCAAAACAAAAAACACAGACGAATCAATTCAGCTCGCGCAGGAAATGGCGATTCATCACGGTGCGATTTCGTGTGGTGCATACACTACCAATCCTGCCGTGAAAGAAAAGATTGCGGATGAAATGGCGCTGGCAGCAACACCGGTATCATTCAATCTTACCGGTGGAATTTATATGAATCAAAACGCTGCGTTTTCCGATTTCCACGTAACAGGTGGAAACCCGGCGGGCAATGCATCCTTTACTAATCCGGAATACGTAACAAAACGCTTTACGTGGGTTGGTCACCGTGAACCGGTGATGTAATCAGAAACGATACGACACGTTGAAATACCCCGGCATTACTGAAACACTCAGATTGTCCGGGGTATTTTTATGAAGAACCGGAATGAAGTAACCAATTGCGCTGCCAACAATCGCTCCGGCCAATACATCGGTAGGGAAATGTTCACCGGCTGCTACGCGTGAATAAGCGGTGAGTGAAGCTGCAGAAAGTGAAGTTGCCCAAACAATCGTACTCAGTGTTCCCTTTCCGTAGATATCGGTAAAAGTTTTGGACGTAAAGACAGCGAATGCGAAGGTTCGTGAACTGTGTCCTGAAATAAACGAAGTGCTGGCGGTTGGTGCTTCCGTGTTTTGAAATCGAAACCGTTGTTCGGGCGTAAACGAAGTGTTATACAGGTAAGGCCTGATTCGGCCGGTAAGCGACTTAGTAATGTCGGTAACTCCCGTAGTAAGCCAGAAAACCTCCAGGTACATGACACCTAGCGTCAAGCCGTGATTCCACTCTTTCTTAGCAAGTTCGGGAATCACAACGATCGCGGGCAGGTAAGGCAAAGTTTTGTACAGGACGTTGCTGGTTTTGTCCATGGCCCGGTTCCAGTGGTAGGTTGCGTTGCGATCAAAGCGATTGATGTCGGTGCGGTCGAGCTTTGCGATTTGATCTATGGTAAGATTATGGTCCTTCTTTTTACCCAATTCGTCTGATCCGTAATAAGCGGCCGCACTTAACGGAGCAATGAAAAAATCTTTTTTAGTGAGTTTATAGGGAAATGATTTGTTCTGCGCCAGGGCGTTAAGCGCGACTATCAGCAGGCCGATGCATAAACAAGTATGCTTCATGGTGTGACATTTAAGCTCTCCTGATTAACATAAATGCTGGGTACGACAATACGCCAATTCCGGCAACAATCATAAAATTAAACTGATCGCTCTTCGCAAATCCGATGAACATCGCTGCTGTTGCCAGAATGACGATAATGGGTGTTACCGGATAGCCCCAAGCCTTGTAGGGTCGCGGGGTGTTTGGTTCTGTGCGTCTCAATTTGATGTGGGCAGCAAAACTCAATCCGGTTACAACCAGCGACATGAATCCCGCAAGGGCAAACAGCTGTTGAAATGAACCGACAATAATTAAAACAAAGCTGAATGCCGTAGTGATGAGCAATGAGACAACCGGGGTTCCGCCTTTATTCACATGTGTTCCCTGCCTGATAAAAAAATTATCTCTGCTCAATCCGAACATAATTCGGGCCGGGATCATCATGTATGCGTTCAGGATACTAAGAATGGAAACGATCGCGATGATCATCACAAGTTTTGATCCCGAGTTGCCAAATACAACCCCCGCAACGTCCGAGGCAGCGAGCGGTGAATTTGCTAAGGCTGCGGGTGGAATCACATGCATGAAGGCCATGTTGAGAAGAATATAGATGATGATTACCATAATCACCCCCGTAAACAACGACCTTGGAATATTCCGGGAAGGATCAACATCTTCTTCCGCAAAAAAGCACCCGGACCACCACCCGTTATAAGCACCCATGATGAGTTGTAGCGCGGTAAGAAATCCGAGAATGGTTGTGTTTTGCGTAAGGGTCTGTACTTTCTCTGCAGGGAGTGTATCGGTATCAACCACAAAACACGCGACAACCAGTGCAACAAAAAACAGAACTTTGGCCACGCTGGTGATTTGCTGGGCAATGCTTCCGCTCTTTACTCCGCTTAAATGAAAAAGCATGAACAGTATAAGGAAGCTTAGTCCCATGAGAGTTTCATATCCGCCAAGCGAGGGGAACAGCAACGCCAGGTATTCGCCAATCACAATGCAGAAGTATGCCGGGGCAATTGAGTTGAGCAGGTAATCGAACCAGCCGGAAAGAAAACCGGCATAATCGCCAAACGCACGCTTCACATAATTGTACGGGCCGCCAGCTTTAGGCATCATCGTGGCCATTTCTGCGAACAGGCCGGCCGCCAGCAGCACATACCCGCCAACGAACAGCCAGGCGAAAACGATAAGCCAGTAGTTATTGATGAGTCCGGCAATGATCCCGGGGGTGCGTAAAATTCCAACCCCGATTGTTCCGCCCACGAGAACGGCAATACCGAACCCGGCTCCCAGTACTTTTTTCAGTTCGTTTCCTTGCTGGCTCACGCTGATAATGTTAAAACATTGCATAGATAAGGTTTATTTGGTTGCGACCCAATCGCGTTCTGAATGCACTTTTTGCGGAACCCAAGAAAATTTGAATGTTAGTTGTTTGCCATGTTTGCAGCGATCCAATTTTCCTCTTCTTCCAACATTTAGTCGTTGTGGTGTGTCTAACTCACAAGCGATAGTAAGCTGAGACTATCGCAGCGGCAGACTTTTTCGGCCAAACACGTTATCAGATTGTTCCAAAATATCCTTTTGTGTAGTTATCGGACATGGAATATCAAACCTGTAGGATAATTAAGTTATTTGTAATATTATTTACAGCGATTTTTAAGCGGATGAAGGCGCTGGTTATCTTAATTTCTATTTTCGGATTTTTTTCTCCTCAGGTTTTAGCCCAAAACGGTACGCTGGATAGTGCTTCTCTTGCTCATGCGATGAAAGAGCAACGGATTTTCTACCAGAACGCGGTCGGAGCTAATTCATCACTCAATAACGGATCACTCTATAAAGAACAAATCTACCGCACACGAACCGGTGATGTACCATACTATCTGTCAGACGATTGGATGGAAGGTTCCATTGTTTACGGAGGGCAGTTATTCGAGCAGATCGATCTTCAATATGACATTGTTGGCAATAAAATTATTTCGCACCCTTTCTATTCGCTAATCAAGATGGAACTGGTTTACGAACGGATTGAACGGTTCAACCTGCAAGGCCACACATTTGTCAGGCTGAGAGAACTTGCAAAGGATAATAACTTTTACGATCAATTGGTAACGGGTTCCGCGATGTTGTACGCATTTCGCAAGAAAGAAGTGCTGGAGGAACTCAGTTCAGGAACTGTTGCGCATCTGTTTGTGGACAAAACAAAGTATTTTATTGCCTGGGATGGAAAGTTTATCGAAGTAAAAAATCGCAGGGACGTGCTAAAGTTTTTCTCAGCCAATAAAACTCAAATAAAAAGGCAGCTTCCCGGAGGCGGAAGTTTCAGAAAAGATCCGGAAGGTTCACTTAAAAAAAGTGTGTTGTACTATAATCAGCACATAGCGAGGTAACATGCGTATTGCTGTTGTTTTACTTGCATTGTTTACTGTCACCTTCGCCTTCGCGCAGGACACAGAATTGCTCATTACCGGTAATTACCAAAATACCCCGTTCAAGGTTTTTCAGGCAGATGTTACGCAACAAACCGGTTTACGATTTTATTACGACTCAAAGGCGCTCGATTCACTTACCGTTAATCTGTCAGCCGATCAACTTGAAATTCACCAGGCACTTAACCAGGTTTTTGTCGGAACTGACTTGCACTTTGCCATCGATAATCAGAAACATGTGTTTATTGTTAAGGGAAGAGATATCCAGGAACGTTTGCCAGCCAATTTTCCCGGGGAAACTGAAACGTTACCTTCTGCCTCCAGTCGTGTACTGAAATACTACACGGACGAGCAGCGTACTGCGGAAGTGCTATTGGCTGAGGCTGCCGAATACGACATCGGTAAAAAAACGAATCCGATTGGTCAGGGTTTGGCTACCGTAGCGGGCCATGTCAAGTATGCATCGTCCGGTGAGCCGATTGCGGGAGCATCTGTGTACATCGAAAACCCATTTACAGGCGTAGCAACCGACCAGTTCGGATACTTTGCGTTGACAATCCCGAAAGGAAAGCATGAATTGATTATAAAAAGTCTTGGCTTCAAGAATACCAAACGCAAGATCACACTTTACGGTGACGGGAAACTGGACATCGAGATGCTGGAAGATGTTACATCCTTAAAAGAACTGGTTGTAGAAGCCGAAAAAGATAAAAATGTATCAAGCCTTCAGATGGGTGTTGATAAGCTTGATATTAAAACCATGAAAAAAGTGCCTACTGCCTTGGGCGAGCTTGACATTTTTAAAGTGATGCTTACGTTGCCAGGCGTACAAACCGTAGGTGAGGCCAGCACGGGGTTGAATGTAAGGGGAGGTGCTACCGACCAAAATCTTATCCTGTTAAACGATGCTGTCGTTTTTAATCCTGCGCACCTGTTTGGTTTCTTTTCTGCATTTAATCCTGATCTTGTAAAAAATGCAGAGTTATATAAGAGCACGATACCGGTGCAGTATGGTGGCAGGCTTTCATCTGTGCTGGACGTTAATACACGTGAAGGAAATAAAAAGAAAATCACGGGCTCAGGCGGAATCGGCCCTGTCACCGGCCGTTTGATTCTGGAAGGACCTATCATCAAAGATAAAACTTCATTTTTGATCGGTGGAAGATCTACTTATTCGAACTGGCTGTTGCGTGAGATTCCCAACGACTTGGTGAAAAATAGTAAAGCTTCTTTTTATGATTTGAACGCCATCATTACGCACGAAATCGATGAAAACAACTCGCTCTATTTAACAGGCTATTTCAGCAAAGACAAGTTTACGCTCAATTCTGATACGGCTTATCAATACTCCAATAAAGCTGCAACAGTTAAATGGAAACACATCTTTACCAATAAACTCTATAATGTACTCACCGGATCGTTTAGCGGTTACGACTATAAGGTTGAAAGTGATGCCAATCCGGTAAACGCATTTACATTGGGCTACGGCCTTCAGCAATACAACATTAAAACTGATTTTAGCTATTTCCCACACCCTAAGCATAGCCTGGATTTTGGTGCAAGTGCGATTCGCTATGCGATCAAGCCTGGCTCTTACGTTCCAAACGGCTCAGCGTCAGAAGTAGAGCGTGATGTTTTACCACAGGAGAAAGGTATTGAAAGTGCGTTTTATATCGGTGACCAGTTTGATGTTTCACACAGGCTTTCTGTTTATGTGGGCCTTCGGTATTCGCTGTACACGTATTTGGGGCCTCACGACAAGTATTTATATGCAGCCGGGCAATCAAAGAATCCTGAGGGAATTATCGACACGGTTTCATACGGCAAAGGTCCGATCGTTACGTATCACGGACCGGAGTATCGGATTTCCGTTAAATATATGTTATCCGGCAGTGCTTCCCTCAAGCTCAGTCTGAATCGCTCAAGGCAGTATATCCAAATGCTCTCCAATACTACGGCTATTTCCCCGACAGACGTGTGGAAGTTGAGTGACTCGTACATCGCTCCGCAGGTAGGCGATCAGATTTCGCTGGGACTTTATAAAAACCTCCGGTCGAACACCATTGAAACATCTGTTGAAGGATATTACAAGCGAATGGAGAACATCCTCGACTATAAGGGGGGCGCCAAGATCATCCTGAATCATGCTATTGAATCGGATGTAATCCGTACCGAAGGAAAAGCGTACGGTGTTGAACTGATGGTTAAAAAGCTAAGCGGTAAAATCAACGGATGGGTGAGCTATACGTATTCACGTTCACTTCTGAGAACCAGGAGCGGGTTTGAATCAGAGACTGTTAATAAGGGAAAGTTTTATCCTTCCAATTATGATAAGCCGCATGCTGTGAACCTTGTGAGCAACTACAAGTTTAGCCATCGCGTGAGTGCTTCGTTAAATGCAACGTACAGCACCGGACGGCCGATTACCCTGCCGATCGGAAAATACTACAGCGATGGATCGTACCGGGTTTTATACGGGCCGCGAAACGGATCACGCATTCCCGACTATTTCAGGATTGATCTGGCCTTCAACCTGGAGGGGAATCATAAAATAAAAAAGCTCACGCACAGTTCGTGGACGGTTGGCGTTTACAATTTAACGGGACGCAAAAACGCGTATTCGATATTCTTTGATTCGAAAAATGGGGTGACGCGCGGTTACAAACTGTCGATTTTTGGAGCTCCTATTCCAACAGTAACCTGGAACTTTAGATTTTAAGCATGATGAGAAGGGTAACGGTTTTTCGGGTTTGCATAACAGTAATGGTTTTTCTGGCCAGCTGTATTGATCCCTATCGCCCGGGAGAAGTGGTTGGAAATGTGAATTACCTGGTCGTGGATGGCTTTCTGAATGCAACTGAAAATACGTGTCTCGTTAAACTAAGCCGGACAATTCCGCTGACCGGAACAGAGCAAGTATTCGAGAAAAACGCTACTGTTTCGCTGGAAGACGATCATGCGCAACGTTACAACCTTACGGAACTGGCAAATGGCGAATACAAAGCATCAGGGATTCCAATCGATAATACCCGTACGTATCAGCTTAAGATCGTAACGCTGGACGGGGAAGAGTATCAGTCTGAATTTGTGCCGATATTATACGCGCCTCCAATTGACAGCATTTCCTGGAACGAAACAAAAGATGGCGTTGGCGTATATGCTACCACGCATAACCCCGCGAACAATACGCGATATTATTACTGGAAGTTCACAGAAACCTGGCAATATCGCGCGCAGTATCGAAGTATTTTAAAAATTGCGGGAGACACGGTTGATCTGCGTGACTACGAAGAATTGAAAATCTACGAATGCTGGAACACGGCTGGTTCGAATGAAATATTGGTTGGTTCGTCCGACAAGCTCAACGAAGATATTATCAGTCAGTTCAATCTCACAACGATTCCTTTTACGTCAGCTAAACTTCACCTGAAATACAGTGTTCTGGTTGAACAGCGCGCTATTGATTCGCGTGCTTACGATTATTGGCAACTGCTGAAGAAAAACACGGAAGAAATGGGAACCATCTTTGACCCTTTGCCTTCTGCTGCGGTAGGTAATATGCGGTGTGTAACCAGTCCAGGAAAGATTGTGCTTGGTTATTTTAACGCCAGCACGGCATCACAGCAGCGTATTTTTATTGAAGGTGGAGATGTCGAATTCCCGCTCCGGAATGTATTCGTCACAGGCTACGAGGAGTGTTCAGAACGAATCCTTCTTTTTGGTGACGGGTTTGGAAACCTCGTTCCAATTGTATTTGAAATGCAAGGCATGCAGCCGATTGGCTATCGTGCAACAACGCCATATTGCATTGACTGCCGGTTACAAGGTGGTACCACGGTGAAGCCTGATTTTT
The DNA here is from genome assembly GCA_016786585.1 of Cyclobacteriaceae bacterium. GTDB lineage: Bacteria > Bacteroidota > Bacteroidia > Cytophagales > Cyclobacteriaceae > UBA2336. Next base: position 650,938 of record JAEUUI010000030.1, on the reverse strand, counting down.
GGGAAGACTTAAATTAAATAATGAAGCACGTTTCTTTTTTGCTGGCTTTCTTTATTTGTGCGTGCTGCTGCGATGTTTTTGCGCAGCAACCTGAATTCGATTCCCTCACCACTTCTTTCCGGAAGTACGGAAATTCATATTTCGGGGAAAAGATTTTTCTGCACACCGACCGAAGCTCATACCTCACGGGTGAAACATTGTGGTTTAAAGCATATCGGGTTGATGCAACAGGTAACCGGATGATCGACTGGAGTAAAATAGTGTACGTTGAAATTCTTGACAAGAACAACGCGTCTGTTTTACAGGCTAAATTCCTGCTCGACAAAAACGGTGCAGAAGGCTCTCTGTTTTTACCCGCATCACTTGCTTCGGGAAACTACGTGCTGCGTGCGTACACGAACTGGATGAAAAATGCCGGAGATGATTTCTTTTTTCATCAAGCAATAACCATTCTTAATCCTTTTATTCCATTAGAAGTTGTTCAGCATTCTGCGGCTGATCCTTCTCAATATGATATTCAGTTTTTCCCGGAGGGAGGCGATCTTGTTTACGGACTTGAGAGTGTGGTTGGCGTTCGGGCGGTTGATAAAACCGGGAATGGGATTGCGGCCTCGGGTGTTGTCCTTGATGCTAACGATACGGTTGCGCGTTTTTCAGCGAAACAATTTGGTCTTGCAAAGTTCAGCTTTACACCGAAGGTAAATCATGTGTATCATGTCATCATAACTGACAAACAAAATAAACAATATCGCCATACCCTTCCTGCACCCAAAGCAGAAGGATATGTTATGCAGGTAAGCGAATCAGATGATGGCAAAATAAATGTACTGGTGCGCAGCACGAATCAAAATTCCGAATCAATTTACCTGTTAGGTCATACACGTCAGACTTTAAAAGTTCAACAGCGGGGCGTTATGCAAAATGGAGTTGCGAAGTTTGAATTGGAGCGGGCTGCGTTAGGCACCGGCATTTCTGTGTTTACGATATTTGACGCCAGGCTGCAGCCGGTATGTGAACGTTTGTATTTTAAAAAACCGGAAGAGAAGTTAAATGTTACCGTTACCGGGAATCCTTATCTGACAAAGACTCGTGAACGTGTTACGTTGGATTTGTTCTTTGACAACAAACGCGATACATTGAGAGACGGTGTTTTTTCGTTGGCGGTATATCAACTTGATTCACTCGATCTGCCGACACAAAACATTCGTGACTACATATGGCTTACGTCTGATCTGGCAGGCGTTATCGAAAATCCGGCATATTATTTTGGTCCGGATTCACCGGAACTGGCCGAGAATACCGATAACCTCATGCTTACCAACGGTTGGAGGCGTCTGAACTGGGACGCTGTGCGCAGTAACAAAACCCAAAATGAATTCTTGCCTGAGATCGGAGGTCATTTAATTTATGGTCAGGTGATGGAGAAAGAATCCGGAAAGCCAGCAGACCGTATTCCAGTTTACCTGACCCTTATGGGCAGCCCGATAAACACCTATATCTCGCAAGCGCAAAGCGGGCGGCTTCTCTTTGAAACTGAGCCGATCGTGGGCAACAGAAGCATCATTGCACAGGCAGATCCAGCGAATGCCAATCAATATAAACTTCAGCTTGATGATCCGTTCTTTACCAAAGCTGCATTTTCTGCACCTGAGTTCTCATTAACGACCAGGCAAACCATAGCACTTGAGCAACGGAGTATCCATATGCAGGTTCAGAATCTGTTTTATGGTCCTTCCGGCATGGATGAAGCTAAGTATCCATTCAGTGCATTTTATGGTAAACCCGATGAATCCTATCAACTGGATGATTACACACGATTTCCGACACTGGAAGAAGTTATGCGGGAATATGTTCCCGGAGTGCGTGTGAAAAAGAAAAAAGATGAGTTTCACCTGTCTATCATTGATCAGGCAAACAAACTTTCTTTTTCTGACGACCCGCTTGTGCTCGTAGATGGTGTGCCGATTTTCAGTATCGACCGCCTGATGGAAATTGATCCGCTGAAGCTCAAACAGCTTGATGTCATCAAACGTAAGTATTACCTGAACGCCATGGCATACGATGGTATCGTAAGCTTTACGAGTTACAAAGGCGATCTTGCCGGATATCAGCCACCGGAACAGGCACTGCTGATGAATTATAAAGGATTGGAAGCTAAGCGACAGTTTTTCTCACCATACTATAGTCCTGAAAAGAACGTAGCAGAAACACTGCCGGATGCGCGAAGGGTTTTATTCTGGACCACCGGCACGTTAGAAGATGTAAATCACCGGGTGGCTTTCTTCACGTCCGACATAGCGGGCGAATACCGGATTGTCATTCAGGTATTGACTTCCGAGGGGCTTCCCGGATCATATTCGACAACGTTCGTTGTTAAATAGCGGTTTTTCGGTGGCGCCAGGAAATATCGGCCTGACTTGATCGTTATTCATCACTGTCTGGATCCCCACCAAACCCTCAAGCTGTGAGAATAGGTATCGTATTCATTGGCGTAGCGATCTGCCTTCCTCACCTTTCGCTTTGCCAGAAAAGGAATTCAGACTTCCGTGTATTTCAGGTGTCGCTTGTTCCTGCTATAGGCACGAACGGACTACATCCCGGCGGATACCGGAACATCATTTCTGTCAACATTACTTCCGGCTATTCAAAATCGAATTTGTTGTTTGAACTGGGGGGAATATCCAATCTTAATTCAAATGAAACACGAGGGTTGCAAATCGCAGGGATTGCGAACATTACTGGCGGCAACGCTTTTTCCGGGTTAACCGCGAAAGAAATTGATAAGAAAATCAATTCAGGTTTCGAAGCTAATCTCACCGGCATTCAAATATCAGGCATATCGAACGTTGTTATCTCAAATGTTTCTGGTGCGCAGATTACCGGTCTTTCGAACGTAGCGAAGGGTGCATTAATGGGTGTGCAGATCGCAGGTATCGGCAACGTGGTTCGTAAATATTCGTTTGGCTTTCAGCTTGCCGGGCTTTGGAATAGCGCTGTTCAGTCTGTAGATGGAACTCAAATTTCTGGTTTATTGAATTATACGGGTGGTCAGCTTCATGGAGTGCAGATCAGCTTAATCAATCTTTCCGAAAATATTGAAGGTAAAAACTCAGCAGGCGATTCGCATGAGACTGGTTTGCAGCTTGGGCTGATCAATAGTTCAAAGAAGATGAACGGTTTCCAAATTGGACTTATTAATTATGCCAAACGGTCGCAGGGAACCCAGATTGGACTGATCAATATTTATCGGGGTGGAAAAGATGGTGGAACAAAGGACGGAAAGGCAATCGGCCTGATCAATATTGGGGGCCTCAGTCATGTTGCATTTTATGCGGATGAACTTTTCTTCACCAACTATGAAATCGCCACCGGAAATTGTACCAATCGAAGAATTCAGAATGTTTCGTCTAACCGATACGTATTGAATTCGCTTATCCTGTCAAACAGTTTTGTTGACAAACAAAAAAGTTGGGCACTTGGGTACGGTTTGAAATATTACTTATATAATCGGCCTGGAGCCTTTTCGGGTATCGGGGAGTACCGCTTTATCGCGTTTGGCGTTGAAGCGCTGCACATTAATCATGAGGCTAAGTCGTTAACCAAAGATTTAAGTTTATTACTCCGTCCGAAAATTCAGATTGGCAGCCGGCTGCATCCCAAGTTGCAGTCCGTATACCTGTTTGCTGCAGTCACATACAATGTATATATGTCCGATTCAGAACAGAATATACATCCATCGTTTCTTGGACACGAAGGCGAATTCCGCGGGAAGAGTTTAACACAATGGCCTGGCTTATCGGCCGGGATACAAATCCATTAACGCACCTTTGCCTTTCGTACAATCTTTGAAAAGAGTTTCGGGAAGAAGCGCTTCATGCGGATCGCCATTACTTCCTTGGCGCCTCCGATATAAACTTCTTCCTTGCGGGCCTCGATCGCTTTGATCATCTTTTTGGCGAACACATGCCGGTCCATACCTGATCCGGTTGTTTCATCCATCGTTTTGTTTTGAGAGCCGTCACCAACCAGGGCGTTCACGGAAATGTTGGTGTGAATCCAGCCGGGGCACACTAACGTAACATGAATGTTTTTGCTTTCATGCCAGAGTTCGGCACGCAATGAATCGAAGAAGCCATGCAACGCATGTTTCGCTGCAGCGTAACCCGTTCTGTATGCGGTGCCAATAATACCCATAACACTGGTAATCGTTACATAGTGGCCGGCCTTACGTTTTATGAAGTGCGGCATCAAAAATTTGGTTAATGCGATCGTGCCGAAGTAGTCGATCTCCATGATCCTGCGATCCACGTCAAGTGTCGTATCTTTTGCGAGACTGCGCTGGCTAATTCCGCCATTATTGATGAGAATGTCAACATGACCGAAAAGTTGAATCGCGGCCTCAACGCTCAGCTTCAGGGTTGATGACTCCGAAAGATCTAGAGGCAATACCCGGATGTTGGGTTGTGCCTGTGCGATGCAATTGCCTTTCACGCGTTCGAGTTCTTCTTTTCTGCGTGAAGAAATAATCAGTTTTACATTCTTTTTTGCCAGTGCATATACGAGTGCTTCCCCGATTCCGGACGATGCGCCTGTTACCCAGATTACTTTGTTTGTAAGTTTTGCCATTATGCCGCTGCGCGTTTTGCTTTATTGTCTTCGATATAAACCCAAATGGTATACCCGCAGAGCGCTGTTCCCAACGGGAAACTAAACACACCCAGGCATCCGAAAATTAACGCCATCATCATAGCCCACGGTGCTTTGTTCAGCAGACCGATGCCCGCAATAATTCTTGGAATCGCGAAAACAAAAATGATGCTCCAGCCAATGATCTGAATGAATGGCTCAAGCCACTCGATAGCCCACATATCGTCTGCCGGTACTTCATGCATGATCATCGGAAATATGAGCGAGAAAAATGCCATCAGTATGATCATGGCAAAAACCCGTAATACTCCGGATACAATAAAAAGAATGCCGAGAATGCGTTTGTGTGAGTCCATAATTGTTAACGGTTGGATTTATTTCTTTTCATAGATAACAAAATCAAAAGCAAAGCGATGTTTGTCATCGGCAGGATGCGGCTTACGGGAAACCTCATGCCACTCGTACTTATTAAACATCGGAAAAAATGCATCACCCTCAAGCGAAGTCTGAATCTCCGTCAGGTAAAGCTTGTTAGCAAATGCCAAGCTCTGCGAGTAAATCTCTGCGCCCCCGATAATAAATACTTCTGCCTCATGATTGTCGATCGCGATGTCGATTCCGGCTGATATTGAGTTCACAACGATACAGCCGGGTGCATCATACTCTTCCTGGCGGGTAACAACAATATTGGTACGATTTGCAAGCGGCCGGAATTTAGGCGGAATCGATTCATAGTTTTTCCGGCCCATAATTACATGGTGTCCGAGCGTGGTTTGCATGAAATATTTCATGTCGTCAGGCAAGTGCCAGGGTAAGTCATTGCTTTTGCCGATAACCCGGTTTTCCGTTAGCGCTGCAATCAGGGAAATGATCATATCCGAAAGTTACAATTTATTGCCACGGAAAAACTCTTCAATCGTCATTCGTTTTTTTCCCTCGGGTTGCAATTCCAGAACCGATACCCAGCCGTCTGAAGTTCGGATTTCCAGCGATGATTTATTGTCGCTGCGCAATTGACCGGGAGCAACAGCCGAATGTTCATCTGCTTTTGATGCTTTGGCTTTAAAAATCTTGAAGACCTTGCCGTTCAACGATGTCCAGGCAGCAGGATAAGGACTTAATCCGCGAACAAAGTCGACAATTTTTGCAGCAGGCTGCGACCAGTTGATCTCGCAGGTTTCTTTGAAAATCTTTGGCGCGTGTTTGATCTCGTCCTGTACCTGTTGCGGTACAGCCGGATAATTTCCCTGTTCGATTGCCTGAACAGTTTTTAAAACCAGTGAAGCTCCTTTGTGCATTAACCGCTCGTACACGGTGCCGACCGTATCATCTTCGTGTATCGGTTCTTTTTCCTGAAAGATGATGCTGCCCGTATCAATCTCGTGTTTTAGAAAGAATGTTGTTACACCGGTTTCTTTTTCACCGTTGATAATCGCCCAATTTATGGGAGCTGCTCCGCGATACTGAGGAAGGAGCGAGCCATGAAGATTAAACGTCCCGAATTCCGGCATCGCCCAGACAACTTCGGGCAGCATTCTGAACGCCACTACAACCTGCAGGTTTGCCCGGTAACTTTTTAACTCTTCGATGAATTCCGGAGCCTTGAGGTTAACCGGTTGCAACACGGGAATGTTGAGTCGCAATGCGGCTTCTTTAACGGGCGAAGCCGTTAACTTTTGCCCGCGACCCTGGGGTTTATCGGGCGCAGTAATCACTGCCACTACGTTGAATTTGTTGTTGGCCAGGATTTCCAGGCTGGGAACCGCAAATTCAGGCGTTCCCATAAAAATTATTCTCAGTGAATTCATGCAGAAACGGCAAATATGGCTGAAAATATCAATTTTTAATACATAGATATTTGATATATAGAATTATGATATATATTTGTTCTATGTATTCAAAAGAACTATTGAAGGGCACAATTTCAACGATTGTGCTAAAACTACTTTCCGAGAAGGAACGCATGTACGGCTACGAAATCTCGCAACGTGTAAAGGAGTTATCGGACGGCAAAATTCAATTGAAGGATGGGTCACTATACCCCGCCCTGCAAAAAATGACCGCAGAGGGTCTGCTGTCATTTAAAGAAGAAGAGGTTGGCGGGCGTGTTCGTAAGTACTACTACATCACGAAACACGGTCGCCAGGAAAAAACTGCCTCCGTTAACGAGTTGCAGGACTTCATAGCCACTTTGAATAAGATTGTGTTCCCCGAATTCAAAACGGTATGAGACTTTCTTTGGATCAGGTGGCGGTTGTCCGGCAATACGTTCTGCAAAGCGGCATTGTCAATAGAGGATTGCAGGACGATCTTATCGATCATTTATGTTGTGTGATTGAATTCAAAATCGAGCGGGGCAAATCCTTACAGGCTGCCCTGGAGGAAGCGGTAAATGAACTTGCGCCTGAAGGACTCATCGCACTTCAGCTTGAAACTGTATTTCTGTTAAACTCAATTAAAATAATCCGTATGAAAAAAGTAATGTACACAATTGGTGCCCTTTCTGTCATGGCATTTGTGCTTGGTTGGTGTTTTGGTATGATGCATTGGGAAGGGGCGCGGGAATTATCGATTTTCGGTTTTCTCGGCTTTGTTTTTCTCTATGTGCCACTGCTGATCGTTGATCGCTTTAAGACAAACATCCGCTGGGTGCTGTCGGAAAAACTAAAGTTTATTTTGGGAACCCTCAGCGGATTGATCTTATCGATAGCCGTATCGTTTAAAATCTTGCACCTGCCCGGTGCTGATCAGCTTTTAATATTAGGAACAGGATTGTTTACGTTCGGCTTCCTTCCGTTTTTGTTCTTTACGATGTACAAAAAATCGGTGAGTTAATCGCGCAATTCTTTTCGCATATATTTCATGCAAATCGGGCACACCTTCCAGTCGTGACCGCGTGCGGTGCAATACTCCCGGCCAAAGAAAATAATTTGAAGGTGTGCTTTGTTCCATTTCTCCTCCGGGATCAGGCGCTTGAGATCTTTCTCGGTTTGTTCAACACTTTTGCCGGAACTCAAACCCCATCGGTACGCAAGCCGGTGAATGTGCGTATCCACCGGAAATGCCGGAACGCCAAACCATTGAGTCATCACTACGGAAGCCGTTTTATGACCGACAGCCGGTAACGACTCCAGTGCTTCAAATGTGTTGGGCACTTCTCCGTTATATTGTTCCACCAATATCTTCGACAATCCCGCAATGCCTTTCGACTTCATGGGCGACAGGCCGCAGGGTTTGATGATCTCCCGGATTTCATCGACTGATAGCTTCATCATGTCATACGGATTGTCGGCAAGTTTGAAAAGCGAAGGTGTTGTTTTGTTTACGCGAACATCCGTGCATTGTGCCGACAGTAAAACTGCAATCAACAGCGTGTACGCATCTTTGTGATCGAGCGGAATTGGAGGGTCAGGATATAATTTCTCCAGGGTTGCCAGAATGTCGGAAACTTTTTCTGCCTTCGTCATTTCACGGCAAATCTTATAGATACAATAGATATTTCTTGCGCATGTTCTGGTATACAACCAGATCGGATTTCCAGCTTTCGCGGATTTGGTCTTCCGTCATTCCCTGCAGGATTTGTTGTTTCAGTTTTGGGGTTGCAGCAAGCACGTCAAAATAAGAGTTGAAAAATTTTTCCTTGTCGGGATATGCCTGGTACATCGTGAGTAAATAGCTAAGACTGATTTTTCGTGGCGGAGTTTCAGAGCGTAAGTCGATGCCGTAACAGACCTTGTTTTCGTGCGGAGGTTTAACAGCAACACCTTTAATCGTAACAGGTGTAAACGTGAACGTAAAACCCTTTAACTCGGGATTGCCGATAGCCTGAAAAGGAAACGCGGTTCCGCGGGCTACACTGATTACAGTTCCTTCAAACAAGCAAATAGAAGGATAGAGCCGGATCGCCTGGTTGTTAGGAAGGTTAGGCGAGGGACCCACCGGAAGTTCGTAGGCCTGACCGTGCTTCCAGTTTTTTAGTTTAATAATTTCAACATCACACTTCAGTTTATTGGTAAGCCAGCCTTCACCATTTATCATTTGCGCCAGCTCGCCCACCGTTAACCCGTGTGCGATCGGAATGGGATGCATCGCTACGAACGACTGGAAAGGTTTTTCGTTCATCGGGCCATCAACAAAATCGTTCGGGTTGGGGCGATCAAGAATCATAACTTTTTCCCCTGATTCTGCACAGGCTTCCATCACGTAATGCATCGTACTGATGTAGGTATAGAAACGGGTTCCTACGTCCTGGATGTCGAAGATTACCACATCAACATCATCGAGCTGTTTTGAAGTCGGTTTTCTGTTTTTTCCGTACAGCGAAACGAGCGCGATACCAGTTTTAACATCTACGCTGTCGTTCACATGCTCACCATCGGCTGCGTTTCCGCGAAATCCGTGTTCCGGTCCGAATATCTTAACAATGTTTACTCCAAGCGATTTCAATGAATCGGCCAGGTGAGTCTTGCCGATCAGTGAAGTATGATTGACCACCAGCGCTACGCGTTTGCCGAGCAGCGAATTATAAAATGTTCCGATCTGATCGGCACCGGTTTGTACGGAATTTTTTGAACTGACAGATGACGCCTGCTGCGACTGACATGAAACCGAGAGCAACAAAAAAAATCCGAATACCAATAACCTGATCATTTCTTTTTATTTTGCCGGTGTAAAGCCAAAATTACGCCATTCCTTGAACCTTTCGTATTTCATATCGAAAAGAATAAGCCAGGGCAAGCAGGCAGGTTTTTCATCTACCATTCACACAATCGCCATCGTAAGTATCGGTATCGGACTGGGTGCGGCCATCGTTTCTTTTTTGATCATGAATGGTTTTCAGGAAACGGTTAAGAATCGCATCTACAGTTTCAATGGACAGTTGCTGATCACCAGGTTTTCAACGGACAATTCCGTTGAAGAAGTTCCGTTCGACATCAATTTTGATGTGTTTAACAAAAGTAAAGCACTGCCGTATGTTGATCACATGCAGGAGTTTGCGCATAAAGCGGGCTTAATTAAAACTAAGGAAGAAATTCTGGGCGTTGTTTTGAAAGGTGTCGGTAAAAGTTTCGACACCACTGCGTTTCGCACGAACATGATTGAGGGGAGATTTATTCATGTTCCCGACTCGAGTTATGCCAATGAAATTGTGCTGAGTAAGGTGATTGCGAACAAACTGAAAGTCAAAACAGGTGATGCGGTTACTGTTCACTTCTTTCAGAATCCGCCACGCTTCAGACGGCTGAAGGTTACGGGTATCTATCAAACCAACCTGAGTGAATATTTTGACGGCAAAATTGTTATTGGCGACATTCGCTTGATTCAACGCCTGAACGACTGGGCCGACAGTATAGCGGGCGGCATAGAAATTTATTTGAAGCCCGGCACAAATGTCGATGAGGCACAACTTCAATTGGAGACGCTGCTGGAGAAAGACATGAAGAAGAACTTCGATAAAGATGTTGAGTCAATCGCAGCAAAGTACAGCCAGGTATTTGAATGGCTTAATTTGCTTGACCGCCAGGTAGCAATCTTATTGGTGATTATCCTCTTTGTGATTTCGGTTAATATGATTTCCATCATTCTGATTCTGGTGATGGAGCGAACGCAGATGATCGGCATGCTCAAGGCAATGGGTGCTTCGGGCGGATTGATCCGGTCGATTTTTGTTTACAATGGAATAAATCTGTTGGTAAAAGGCTTATTGTTAGGAAACCTGCTCGGGATCGGGCTGTGCTATCTTCAGGATACATTCAAAATCATCAAACTTAACCCGGAGGATTACTACATGAGTTTTGTGCCCATCAGCTGGCATTGGGATGTTGTGCTCGTACTTAATTTACTGACGTTTATGATGGTGACAATCGTGCTGTTGATCCCGACAGCGATCGTTTTCCGCATCACACCCATCAAAGCAATCCGCTTCGATTGATTAGCCTTTCTTTTTGAACAACCAGTCGTAATTCTGCACTTGCAGTGCGCGGTTGAAAAGTTCTTTCAGATACTTGTATTCAACTGAATTGTACACGGGTCTCGACAACACGAGTGAGTACGTCATCGTTGCCTTTGTTCCGGAGTCAGTAACCTCGAACAGGAATTTTCCGCCACCTCCGGGGATGGAGAGGGTAGTCCGTTCCGGCTTTTCAACAATCATGAAGTTCTCCGGGTAGGTGAGGTTGAGAATAATGGTATACTCTTGTGTTGTGCCGAAGTTTACAGGGTAAAGCCGCTCTGACAATTTGAACGGATTCGATTCCATCTTGTCCAGGAAAAACGGATTGAGGGTAAAGCCATCTCCTAATTGACCAAGCGATTCGATTTCCACATCGAATTTATGCACTACTTTAGGATCGTAAATGTTTTCTCCGATCAGGTCAAAAGAATTCACCGTCACCAAGCGCATTTTCTTCTTTAGATCGGCCAGGTAATCTTCCTTGCTGTTGAATGATGCCAGATCCGTACGTTTATCGTAGGCATCATAACCAAAATATGAATACTCTAATGTGCCCTTCATGCTTCCTTCGGGCTGAAGGGTGAGGTTCATAATGGCCACTTCTTTAAACTTTTCTGTGGGAACGATATCGTACCAATAGGAGGGTGCTTTTTCCGGAAACACCCGGGCTTTTCCGTTCAGGCACCGGAAGGGGAGCATCCCGAATGGCAGGTAAGGATCGCTGGCATCAACCAGGTACGATTTATCACCAATGTTAACTTTGGCCACAACGTAATTAAAATCGGTGATAACCGGATGCAATTCCGTTGGGACGCCATTTTGCCGTGTTGAGATTAATGCGATTTCAACGTTAAGATCGGCCGCACGCATCGCAGCAATTAACGCGAGATTAATATCTCCGATATTCCCGGTTTTTTTCTCCAGCGCTTTCTTGACCCCTTCCTCACTGAACATTCCCATATATTCGTTCCAGAGAATGCTTGTGTTAACATAGTTGTAAATGCGCTTCGCCTTTTCTAACGGATCGGAGATGGCTTTAACTTCCGATTCAATTTTATCGAGTACGTCTTTGCCGCGTTTTAATTGCCCCCCGATTTTAGGCTCCGACCGGATTTCACTATCGGCATCTTTCCAATCTTTGGTGATCTTGTCAACGCGCCCGTCAAAATACCGAACTTCCGAAAGTTCGAAGTACACGGCTGATATGAAATTTGCCTTGGCCGTCATATAACCCTCTTCTTTAAAAGCCGGGATATTTTCCATCGCCATTTTGTAACGGCCACAATCGGCTTTTTGTCCGGATGGTGAATAACATTCCCGGATAAGCTCACTTTCATTTTTTGAAAATTTCTGAAATCCCCGCCAGGTAATGTTGTAGATGTAGTTTCCGGGAATAGTGGCCCAATACTCGCTGTACACTTTTGGAATGTCAGACTGAAACTCCCAGGTGTGGAAATTGTAGAAGAAAAAAGGATCGTCAAGCGTATAGTAAACTTCGATTATCGATCCTACACGAACATTGGGAATAGTGATCTTTTTTTCATCCCAGTATTTGTTAGTCTTCTCGGTAAAAATGTTCTTCGTGTTGGCCTGTGTTTCTTCAATCTTGTTATTCTGAATGTTGTACGCAGATGCTTTGATTGACAGGAGGCGTTGCTGTTTGGTATCACCTTTTCGTAACGGAATGGATATGTTGGCTTTGCCCAGCCCTTCAGTCTTGAGAATTTTAATCAGGTAATGATGCTCAAAGATCAGTCCCTTGTCAGCATCTGAACTTACCCACGCATCGCCAAACTCGCGCAATACCACTGCATTAGCCGATGAGTCGCGCGCATAGCCGGTAGCAGCAAGTTGTTCAATCGAAACCTGACCGTATGGAAAGCCATGTTCCTGGCCAGAGGCTGCGAAGGTGATTACACTTAAAAAAGCAAGAAAAAAGAACTTCATGACAAGGGGAATTTTATACTTAGCTGTTTTCTACGTTCAAAAGTCGCTCGTGCTCCCGCGCAGTAACCTATTGAGCTGACACCGGAATGTACTTCTTAAACCAACTGTGGATGGTCATCTGCAGCACTCCAAAAAAAGCTTCTTTAAAAATACCAGCCGACATCTTCGATTGGCCACGGGTGCGCTCGGTGAAAATGATCGGCACTTCTTTCAGGATGAATCCGTATTTCCATGCCAGGAATTTCATCTCAATTTGAAATGCATATCCGACAAATTTTATCTGATCAAGCGGAATGGTCTCTAGCACCTTTCTGCGATAGCAAACAAAGCCTGCTGTCGTATCGCTGATTGGCATGGACGTAATAATGCGTACGTAGCAACTCGCAAAATACGATAGGAGAACACGTCCCATGGGCCAGTTTACGACATTAACCCCGGTTGCATACCGAGAGCCAATCGCTACATCGTTTCCTTCTTCGCAGGATTTGCGTAGATGAACAAGGTCTTTCGGATCGTGCGAGAAATCGGCATCCATTTCAAGAACATATTCATATCCATGCGCCAATGCATATCTAAATCCGGCAATGTAAGCTGTGCCCAAACCCTGTTTCCCCGAACGTTCGAGCAGATGAAGACGGCTGGCATATTGATTCTGCAAGCTTTTAACAATATCCGCAGTTCCATCGGGCGAACCATCATCCACCACCAGCACCTCAAACGGGTGAGAAAGTGAAAACACGGCCGACAAAATGGCTTCAATGTTCTCCTTTTCGTTATACGTGGGTATTATGACGATCGAATCGTTCACCTGGGCAGTGGTTATCTATGCAAAATAATAAAAAGCGGGGTTCAAACCGATTGAATTTTACGGCTCATCTGCCAAAATGATGCATCCAACCTGTGTTTTTTCCTGTGTTCAACAATAATTATCCAAAAAATGCCGATAACTTGAACAGACTAAACACCAATTGTATGAAAATCAGATTATTGTTTGTCTTGCTGTTGCTAGTGAATGTTTTACAGGCACAGGATTTTGAAGGGACGGTTAAATGGTCGATGAAAATGGATATTACCGATCCTAAAATGAAAGCTCAGATGGAAGAAGCGGAACGTAAAATGAAGGATCCCGCCACACAGGCACAAATGAAGCAGGCAATGGAGAAAATGAACAGTCCGGAAATGAAAAAGATGATGGAATCCAATCCGCAGCTAAAAGCGCAAATGGAAACCATGATGAAGAATATGCAAAGCGGAAACATGAATTCGATGATCCCAACCGGCATGGTGATGAAAACCAAAAATGGCAGCACTGTTTCCATGATTGAAGGTGGAATTATGGGAGGAATGGAGACGCTTCATCAGAAGGGGAAAAATGAATCCTATGTAATCAACCGCGATAGTAAAACTTATTCGGTTGTCACGCATAGTGCAGAGGCAACAACTACGCATGATCCGGCCGTAACGGTTACAAAAACCAGCGAGACTCAAAAGATATTGAACTATACCTGCACGAAAAGCATCGTGACAGTCTCAGAAAACGGTCACACCATCACCCAGACATTCTGGACAACCAAAGACATTAAAGGACTTGATTTTAAAAACCTTGCCGATCAAAAAATGGGTCAGGGTAAACAAGCGATGTACTATAAAGATCTTGACGGAATGCCGCTGAAAATGGAGATGACCATGCCGCAGGGCACCATGACGATGGAAGTGATTGAGATTAAAAAACAAACCCTGCCGGCATCCGATTTCGAAATACCTGCAGGGTTTACAAAAACTGCTATGCCGGGGATGGGTCAGTAACCCAAAATCTTAAGCATTGATTCTTCTTTTTGCTGCTCGGCAAACAACCGAGTGGTAATCTCACCGTCTTCGTTCCGGTCGATCAGCACATGCTTGGGGGCCGGAACGAGGCAATGCTGAATGCCGCCATAACCGCCGAGCGATTCCTGGTAAGCACCCGTGTGAAAGAAACCGATGAATAATTGTTCTTCATCGTTGATCATCGGCAGGAACACTTCACCGGTATGGGCTTCCGAGTTATAATAATCCATGCTGTCGCAGGTAAGGCCGCCCATGTTTATCTTGTGATAAGGATCGTCCCACTTATTGATGGCCAGCAGAATGTATTTCTGATTCAATCCCCAGGCATCCGGAAGGTGCGTAATGAATGATCCATCGATCATATACCAAAGCTCCTTGTCGTTCTGAAGTTTCTGGTCGATTACCTGGTATAACACGGCTCCGCTTTCGCCCACGGTGTAACTTCCGAACTCCGTAAAGATGTTGGGAACTTCAACGTTATTTTTGTCGCAGATCCATTTGATGTTTTCCACGATCTGCTCGATCATATACTTGTAATCGTAATGGAACGTCAATGATGTTTTAATCGGGAATCCGCCACCAATGTCGATCGAGTCGAGTGAAGGACAAATCTTTTTCAGTTCGCAATATTTGAATACGAAGCGGCTGAGTTCGCTCCAGTAATACGCGGTGTCTTTAATGCCCGTGTTGATGAAGAAGTGCAGCATCTTCAGGGAAGCCTTCTTGCTCTTCTCAATGTTTTCTTTGTAGAATGGAATAATATCGCTGTAGCGGATACCGAGACGTGACGTGTAGAATTCAAACTTCGGTTCTTCATCGGCTGCTACGCGAATGCCGACACGGTACGAATTCACTACGTTCTTCTCGTACTCTTCAAATTCACCCATTTCATCCAGAATCGGCACGCAGTTTTTGAAGCCGTCATTCAGCAACTCGGAAATGTATTGTGTATACAACGGCATCTTAAAGCCATTGCAAAGGATGTATGAATCTTTGGTAAGCTTTCCTTTTGCGTACAGCGCACGTACGATCGGAATATCGAATGCCGAAGATGTTTCCATGTGAACATCCTGATTCTTCAATGCTTCCTCCATCACAAAAGAGAAGTGTGACGATTTGGTGCAATAGCAATACGTGTACTTGCCGTTATACTTGAATTTTTCAAGCGCACTGTTAAAAAGCGCCTGTGTCGACCGGATGTTTTCGGAAATCCGTGGCAGATACGTGAGCTTAAGGGGTGTACCATATTCCTTGATGATATCCATCAGGGGCACATCATTAAACAACAGCTCGTGATCACGTACTTTAAATTCCTTTTGGGGAAACTCAAATGTCTGCTCAATCAGGTCCCGGTAGCTCTTCATCGATCTTTCTGAATTATGCGGTTAAGTAACTTGAAAACGCGGTTTTAATCAACAAAAATAGGGTGCAATATTGGGATAAATTTGCCATCTTTGCAATGCTAAAAAACCATGAACAAACGTTACCTCAATCCCGTTTTCGCCATCGCGCACGGCTTGCCTGATTTCTGAGGCTGAAGGTTCTGTTTTGTTTTCCTGTTCCCAAACTTTAGCATTCCCCTGTTCGTTTAAAATTCTAAGTGTACTCCTGTGAAAGAGATTAAGATTATTGAGGTTAAGTCCGAAATCGGTGCCGGCACCCGCGGGGCCAGTCTGGGCGTGGAGGCCATGAAAATTGCCAGTCTCGACCTGAAATCTGATTTTTTCAGAACCTACGACTCGGTAGAGGTTGAGAATGTGAATGAATTATTATTCGATGGCGCGAAGCACTCATACGCAAAATTTATCGATGGTGTACTGATCATGGAAGAGCGTGTTTGCCTGGAGGTTTATGAAACCATCTGGGACGACAATTTTCCGTTTGTGATCGCGGGCGACCATAGTACTGCGTATGGAACTATCTCCGGAATTAAAAAAGCAACTCCCGGTGCACGCCTCGGGGTAGTGTGGATTGATGCGCATGCGGATATTCATACGCCGTACACAACTCCGTCCGGCAACATGCACGGAATGCCGTTAGCCATGGCTACCGGAATTGATAACCTCGAATGTAAAGTCAACGATCCGAAAGGTGAAACGCTTGAATACTGGGAGCAACTGAAGAATGTAGGTATCCCCGGGGCGAAGGTTTATCCGGAAGATATTGTATACGTTTCTGTGCGTGACCTGGAAAAACCCGAGAACTATTTGATCAACAAGCACAACATCAACTTTGTTGAGACAGAAGATGTAAAGAAACTTGGAGCAACGGAAATTGCGAAGCGTGTGCTTGCCATGCTCGATCATTGCGACCTGATTTACATTTCTTTTGATGTTGACAGTATTGACAGCCGTGTTTCTACCGGAACCGGTACGCCCGTACCAAATGGCTTAACCGTAGACGAAGCGAAATCTTTGAACGTTGAATTGGTGAAAGACCCGCGTGTGTGTTGCTGGGAAATTGTGGAGGTGAACCCTACACTGGATACCGAAAACAGGATGGCTGAAAGCGCATTTGAAATCCTGGAAGCTACTGCGAAATCAATCGCAAGCCGTCCGGTGATGGCGGAATAATTATCCGTTAAAAGTTAATCGTATTTACCCTTTACGATTAACTATTAACGAATATCTGTTACCTTATTTTTCCTTTTTGGTAAGCTCTTTCGATTCCTTAGAATCCTCTCCCTTTAACTCTTCTCCCTTTAAATAAGTTGGAAGATTCAAGCCGGCCATGTTGAACAGGTCGTTCAGAGGCGGAACTGTTTTCATCATGCCTGAAACAAAGTTAGCCGTGGAGTTGGCGCCGTTCTCACCGTTACCGGAATCCCAAACGGTAATCTTGTCGATCTTGATATTCTTCACCGCTTCAACCTGGGTCTTGATCAATTCAGGCAGCTTCTCTACCAACAGCAACTGGAAGGCCTTGGTCGGATCGCCACCGGCTGCCTGCACCACCTGCTTGTAGCCTTCGGCTTGTTTGGTCAGGATTTCGAACAAACCTTTTGCTTCCGCTTCCATCTTGGCATAAATCGCATCGGCTTCACCTTTGGCTTGCTCGCGGATTTTTTCAGCCATGGCCTGTGCTTCGATGATCGCACGTTGTTTCGCGATCTCAGCAGGGATTACAATGTTTGCGTTTTGTGTAGAACGTTCACGCTCAGCACGTGCCGCTTCTGCTTTTTGTTCAGCCAGGTACGCTTCTTCCAACGCTTTCGCCTGCTGTACTTTTTCTGATGCAAGGGCAATGCGTAAGGCCTCCGCTTCTTTCTCACGTCTTAAGGCTTCTGATTGCGCGATGGCAATCTTCGCTTCGTTCTCACCTTTGATCGCAATGGCATTCGCTTCCGATGTTTTTACACGGGTGTCACGTTCCGCTTCGGCTTTACCGATCGACTCGTCTTTCTTTGCAGATGCAATGCTGACCTCTTTGTCTTTTTGTGTGATCGCGATCTTAACGTCCCGGTCGCGGTGCGTTTCCGCAATGATGGTATCCTTTTCACGATCGGCAGCAGCTTTACCGGTTTCCCCGATTTTTTCCTGCGCAGCCACGCTGATCTTTGCTTCGTTAATCGCTTTTGCGGCAGCTTCTTTACCAAGCGCTTCGATGTAACCCGACTCATCTTTAATGTCGGTTACGTTCACGTTGATCAGTTTCAAACCGATCTTCTTCAATTCGCTGTCAACGTTCTTGGAGATGTTATCCAAAAACTTATCGCGATCGGAGTTGATTTCTTCGATTGTCATTGTTGCGATAACGAGGCGCAACTGACCGAAAAGAATATCTTTTGCAAGCTCCTGGATCTGGCCGTGCGTTAAACCAAGCAATCGTTCCGCGGCAGCGTTCATGCTATCATGCTCGGTTGAGATGGCGATGGTAAAGCGACAGGGCACATCCACCCGGATATTCTGACGGCTCAATGCATTCGTCAGGTTGGCATCGATCGATAAAGGTTTCAGATCAAGAAAAGCATAGTCCTGGATAACGGGCCAGATGAATGCACCGCCTCCATGTACGCACTTGGCGGAACTTCCGCCTGTGCGGCCATAGATTACAAGAATCTTGTCGGACGGACATCGCTTATACCGCGAGATGAGGGCTGTGATTGTTACAAAGGTTACCACAACGGCAACCAGAATGAGGGCTACTGGGGTCATAAAATAAAATTGAGGTTAGATTTAAAGCGTTTCTACAAGAAGTATGTTGCCATTGAGCACTTTCACAATTCTTACCATGGCATGGCTGGGAATCTTTTCATATTCCGTCATGGCATCAAGTTCGTGAAAGGTTCCTTTTACACTTACCATCACTTTCCCTTTGCCGGACTTTCGTTCAGGAATGGTGAGGTATACTTCTGCGGTTTTATTGACGGTGCTGTCGAGCTTGAACGAATTGTCTTCGGCAAGCTTTTGAATCTGTCGGATGATCAAAAAGAAAACATAAACAAATGCTGAACCGATCAGCACAGAAAGGCCGATTAGCAAGGGCTTGTTTTCGATGGTGTTAAAGAATGAAACGCCTGTCCAGCTAAAACCCAACAAAAAGTTGATCAGGTTGCGCAGCGAGAACAATTGAAACGGAGTTTCTCCGTGCGACAGTTCGCCATCGAAGTCGGCCTCGAGGCCATCGGTTGCATCGACTCCGGCAAATGTCATAATGGTTTGAATCAAAAAGATTAAACTGGTCGGGATGGCCACGAACCAGAAAATCCTCAATAGGGGGTCAAGATTTTCGAACATGGTTGTTTTTTAAGGCGTTTATGGGGGTCAAATGGGGCTTGTAACCCGATTGGAAGTTATAAAAAAAGGAATTTTTAGCAGGGTTCCTGCAACCTTTATTTAGGAAATACGTGCGGCTCTTACTTCACGTATTTGCGGATCGTGTCGCGCCAGATATCGTAGCCCTTGCGGTTCATGTGTAAACCGTCTTCAATAAACAAGTCTTTACGGATTGTGCCGTCCGGGTTCAGCATTTTACTCCATACATCAATGAAATACACGTTCTTCTTTTTGCGTATCCACGTTTGCAGGTCTTTGTTAAACTGAACGTATTGCTCTTTCAGGTGCCAGCGTGCAATGCTTGGCTTGGGTGAAATGAAGTACACCTTAACGGTTGCAGGAAGTTTTGTGCGAATAATTGTTAACAGGCTATCCGCGGAAGCAATAATTTGTTCGGATGTTGCATGCGCAAAACCCAGATCGTTGTCACCTTCATAAATGAAAATGGTTTTCGGGTTGTAAGGAACAATTACCTCGTTAGCAAAGTAAAGCAAGTCGCGCATGGTGGATCCGCCAAAGGCACGATTCAAAACGATTTTGTTGGGGAAATCTTTTTCAAGGTCTGTCCACATGCGGATGCTTGAACTGCCCGTGAATAAAATGAGGTCTTTCCGCGTTTTGATCAGACTGTCCTGCCGGATCAGGTTTCTGACTTCGTTCTCATACGAATGCTTTTCCTGTGCGGTCAGCGAAAGCGTTGATATAAAGCAGACGAGCAGAAACACAATCTTTTTCATGATCGTTATCGGTTTGCGGTAACTTTTGTGAAAGGAACTCTTTCGGCACGGGAGAGGCTGATTTCAAAACCGGTAACCTTCCCTTTTCGGTCGCGCCTGAATTCAAGCAGCTCAAATTCATCGCCCCGGTAACCATCATAATAGAGTGGCGTTAAATTGTATGACGTGTTAGGCTTACGACTGATCCATACGCTGTTGTGTTTTACTGTGATCGTGAATTCGGTATCAGCTTCTTTGCTGATGTACGTCCCGACAAGCGATTGCAGATATCGGGAAGTTGAGTCGATCGCACGAACGCTTCGATAGCTTGACGTGTCAGCGCCATTTTTTATCCGCATGCGCCCGGGCTTAATGAATACCCACTTCATCCCGTTTGTATAAAGTGTATCCTTGTGAATGGCCGTTAATGGCAATTGATTCCAGAATAATTTTCCATCGCGTTGCGTGAGCGTGAACGAATCAATCCCTCTGATGCTTCGATACGTACCGGAAAAATGTTTCATGTCCGATTCAGTCAATGGCACGCGTTCCGGATTCCAAGTCTTCATCTCAGGCTTTCCAAAGAAAATTTCTGCAATCTTTTTTCCAGCGGCTACTACATTCCCGTTTGCATCGTTGCTGAGAATAGCAATAGTCATTTTCTTATCCGGATAATAGGCAAGCCATGCGCGATACCCGGCTGTTGAACCACTATGACTGATTTCTTTGTAATTATTAAACGTTTCAACTCTGAGTCCGCCTGCATAGGAAATTTGCTCGCCATTCTTCAGCCGGCCTTGCTGGACACGCATCGTATAGAGTTTATCCCCGCCAATCGCATGAGATTGAAGCAACGTGTTCCACTTCATCAGGTCGCCCGTGGTTGTCAATAATCCTCCGTGTCCGTGAATGTTTTCAAACGGCATCATCTGTTCGTAGCCCGACATGGTGTTACTGTACGCTACGGCGCGATTGGGAATTATCTCCCGAAAGTTATCACGCCATTGTGTGTGCGTCATCCCAAGTGGTTCGAAGAAACGCGTTCGGGTAAAATCTGCCAGCGACATGTTGGAAACACGTTCAATAATCGTTACCAGTAACGTATAATTCGAGTTGCTGTAGGAATATTCTGTCCCGGGTGTGAAGTTTAGTGACTTCTGCTTGCAGATAATTTCAAGCCCAAGTTCCTGTGTATACACACGCGTAGTTCTTGGCCAGCCGGTAAGCGACCCGACCGAGCCCCAGTCTTTCAAGCCACTGGTATGATTGAGTAAATGCTGAATAAGAATCGGTGCATCGTAGACCCGAAGTTCCGGAATGTATTTGCGAACATCATCTTGCGTGGAGAGTTTACCTTCGGTTGCCAGAAGAAGAATGGATGCAGCGGTGAATTGTTTGGAGACTGATCCACCTTCAAAAATTGTTTCGGTGGTGTTGGGAACGTTGTGTTCCAGGTCGGCCAAACCAAAAGCTTTGTGATACACGATCGTTGCGCCCCGCGAAACAAGCACTGATCCACCGGGTGTGGCATTATTCCAATGCGAAAAGATTTCATCGATCCGATTGAGTGTATCGGTTGATTGTGCTGACGTTGACAAAAACAGCGTGCAGCCGATGCAGAACAGCAACAGGTGTTTCATGCTTGCAGGTTTGATAGCAAGATACTATTTCGATTCGGCAACTGAAATCAATGAGTTCATAGTACTCATGAAGTTGTTGCGCACAATGTTGTCGGTTACGGCTCGTGGTATATTCACGGGTTCGCCCGTGATGAAGTACGTAACTTTTATTTTCCCACCTGCCGTTTTTTCGAGTACCCATTTTCCATAGGCTTTCATACGGTCGACTTTCTCGCGTTTGGGTGCCAGCTTTTCGTTCGTGGCTGGTTCGAATGTTAATACCACGCGGTTCGTAGTTCGCTCGCGGATTTTATATAATGCATAATAGTCCTGATCGGTAAGCGGCCATGGCATCTTGTACCAGGTATAGATGTGCCAGGTCGAATCGTTTTTAGGATAACTCTTAAACTCAGCAAGATTTTTTTGCCACTCTTTTAGCCTGGCTTCCTGTGTAACCACCTCGATCATTTTTTCCATGGAAGCGGAAGCGGTAAAGATGATTTTAAGTGCGCGGGCTTTGGTGGTTGTTCCCGGAAAATCGGCCCACTTCTCATACAGAAAAATCCGTTCATCCTGACGAACCAGTTCGTACTCTTCCGAACCGGTTGACGCCTGCGGAAACGCATTAAAAGTTATGAATACAAAGAGTACTACGAGGGTGAGGCGCATCATTGCTTAAGTATACTGCTTTTTTTCACATCAACATCCGTGCCTTGGGATGTAAGGCTGTAAAACCCGCTGAAATTATTAATTTCGCACCGTAAAATCTGAAACAACCACTATGAGTCAGAACAAACCGATTTCTTCTTTTATTGAAAAGAACTTTTTGCATTTCAACGCGGCTGCCCTTGTTGATGCAGCCAAAGGATATAAAAAACATATTGCCGAGGGCAAAAAAATGATGGTGACCCTGGCGGGTGCCATGAGTACGGGCGAGCTTGGCATCAGCTTCGCGGAAATGATCCGCCAGAACAAGGTTCACATCATCTCTTGTACGGGTGCTAACCTGGAAGAGGATATCATGAACCTTGTAGCACACTCACATTATAAAAGAATCCCGAATTACCGTGATCTTACCCCGCAGCAGGAGTGGGATCTTCTGGAGAACCACCTGAACCGCGTAACGGATACATGTATTCCGGAAGAGGAGGCTTTTCGTAAACTGCAGTCGCATTTGTTTAAAGTATGGAAAGATGCCGAAGACAAAGGCGAGCGCCTGTTCCCGCACGAGTTCATGTTTCGCATGATCAACAGCGGAGAACTGAAGCAGCACTATGAAATCGATCCGAAAAATTCGTGGATGATCGCTGCCGCAGAGCGTAACATGCCGATGGTTGTTCCGGGTTGGGAAGACAGCACGATGGGAAATATTTTCGCTTCGTATGTATTAACGGGCGAACTGAAAGCAAGTACCATGAAATCGGGTATTGAGTACATGGTTTGGCTGGCCGACTGGTATACCGAAAACGCAGGCAAAGATGGTATTGGCTTCTTCCAGATCGGTGGAGGTATTGCCGGAGATTTCCCGATCTGCGTAGTGCCGATGCTCCACCAGGATCTTGAGCGCGATGGCGTGCCATTCTGGAGCTACTTCTGCCAAATTAGTGACTCAACAACGAGCTACGGTTCATATTCCGGTGCCGTTCCAAACGAAAAAATTACGTGGGGTAAACTTAGCATTGACACTCCAAAGTATATCGTTGAATCGGATGCGACAATCGTTGCTCCGCTGATGTTTGCGTATATCCTTGACATGTAAATAGTATTGAGTAATGAGTCTTTAGTATTGAGCACATGCTTGTCTAAAGACTCAATACTCATGACTCAATACTCATGAACCTAGAACAATCCCTTCGCACTGAGATACAAAAAGCGATCACTGCCTTGTTCAGCACAACCGTTGATCAGGTGCAACTTCAGCCTACCAACCAGGAGTTTGAAGGATCGCACACATTGGTGTGCTTTCCGCTAACGCGTGCATCCAAGCTCAAACCGGAAGAAACTGCAAAGGCGATTGGTGATTACCTTGTTCAGCATTCAGGTGTCGTGGTGCGATATAACGTGGTGAAAGGTTTTCTAAACCTCGTTGTTTCGGATAAAATCTGGGCGGAAACTTTTGCTTCCATTTACGAAAACAAAAATTATGGCTCGCTTCCGGATAACGGAAAAGAGATCATGGTGGAGTATTCGTCACCCAACACAAACAAACCACTCCATTTAGGTCATCTCCGGAATAATTTTTTAGGGTATAGCGTAGCTGAACTTTATCGTGCGAATGGTTATAATGTTCATAAAGTTCAGATCATTAACGACCGTGGTATCCATATCTGCAAATCTATGGCGGCATGGAAGCTTTACGGAAACGGTGAAACTCCGGAGAGTAGCGGATTGAAAGGCGACAAGCTTGTAGGAAAATACTATGTAGAGTTCGACAAGAACTATAAGGCTCAGATGAAGGAGCTTCAGGATAAAGGCATGCCCGAACCTGAAGCAGAGAAACAGGCACCCATCATGAAACTTGCAGTGGATATGCTTCAGAAGTGGGAGGCAAAAGATCCGGAAACGGTTCAGCTTTGGAAGACCATGAACGGCTGGGTGTACAAAGGCTTCGATGCTACATACCAGCGCATGGGTGTTGACTTCGAAAAACTTTATTACGAGTCAGATACGTATCTGCTTGGGAAAGAAGAAGTTTTAAAAGGGGTTGAGAAAGGGATCTTCTTTAAAAAGGACGATGGTTCCGTTTGGGTTGATCTTACTGCTGACGGGCTGGATCAGAAAGTTTTGCTTCGCTCCGATGGAACATCCGTGTATATGACCCAGGATATCGGAACGGCCATCTTGCGTTTCCGTGATTTCCCGAAGATTGAAGGTCAGATTTATACCGTAGGTAACGAACAGGAGTATCACTTCAAAGTGTTGTTCCTGATTCTCGGTAAACTCGGATATGAGTGGGCGAAGAAGTGTTACCATCTGTCGTACGGGATGGTTGATCTTCCTTCCGGCAAGATGAAGAGCCGCGAAGGCACGGTGGTGGATGCCGATGACCTGATGCAGGAGATGGCCGAAGAAGCGGAGCGTCAAACACGCGAGTTGGGTAAAATTGACGAGCTCAGTGAGGTTGAAGCGAAGCAACTCTTTGAGATGATCGGCTTGGGCGCGCTCAAGTTCTTCCTGTTAAAGGTGGATCCGAAAAAGAGAATGTTGTTTGATCCGAATGAGTCCATTCAGTTACAGGGATTCACCGGACCATTTATCCAGTATACCCATGCGCGGATCCGGGCCATTCTGCGGAAAGCAGAAAGCATGAACCTTGTTCCGACTGCGAATGATATTAAAAATCTTGCAACGCTCGAACCGTCTGAACGCGAGGCCCTGCATTTGTTAAGCCTTTTTGAAAATAAAATCCGCGAAGCGGCCAAAGATTATTCCCCGGCCGTAATTGCAAATTATGCGTTTGATCTGGCCAAGCAGTACAACCAGTTTTACCAAAACATTTCGATTTTCAATGAGTCGGACCCGGTTAAGCTCAGGTTCCGCATCGCCTTGTCAGACAGCATTGCTTCGGCCATTAAAAAATCGATGAATCTCCTCGGAATTGCTGTTCCCGAGCGGATGTAACCAAAACTTTATCGCCCGGTAGTACATCCATATACCTGGAATTATTTCCTGTTGCCTGTACGCGCAATGCGGGATTCTTCGTTTATTTTTGAAAACCAATTCTCACATAACCCGATAAACATGATAAAAGCAATCAAGGCACTTTGTTTAGTGTTGCTGATCACGTTTGTGGCTTGCAAAAACGAATCCGGCAGCAAGCTCCAAACAGCAGAAAGCAATGGCTACTCGTATGAGTACATGGAAAATGATCCGCTTAACGTTCGGATCTACACTCTTAAAAACGGATTGAAAGTATACCTGAGCAAGTATGGCGCTTCACCCCGTATCCAAACAAACATTGCCGTTAAAGCCGGTGGTAAAAACGACCCTGCAACTAACACAGGACTTGCTCATTACCTGGAACACATCATGTTTAAGGGAACGGCTGACTTTGGAACCATAAACTGGGAAAAGGAATCGGTACTGCTCGATAGCATAGAGCATATGTTTACGCATTATGGAACCCTTACAGATTCCGCTCAGCGTGCTGCCTACTACAAACAGATTGATCAGGTTTCAAATGAGGCAGCGAAGTATGCCATCGCCAATGAGTATGATAAAATGGTAGGGGAGATCGGTGCGCAGGGAACAAACGCCTACACCACCGAAGATCGTACGGTTTACGTAAATGATATTCCCGCTAACCAGGTTGAGAACTGGTTGCAGATTGAAGGAAACCGCTTTAAGAAAATCGTTCCTCGCCTGTTCCACACCGAACTCGAAGCTGTTTATGAAGAAAAAAACCGCAGCCTCGATAACGACTACTGGAAAACCTATGAAGCATTCTATCAGGCGATTTTTCAAAAGCATCAGTACGGTACACAAACTGTTATCGGAACAATTGCGCACCTGAAGAATCCGTCTATTACCGAGATTAAAAATTATTTCGATAAATACTATCGCCCCAATAACGTGGCGATTTGTATGAGTGGTGACCTGGACTTTGACAAAACCATTGCCTTAATCGATAAAAACTTTGGCGACTGGAAGCCTAACGATCAAATTCCTGCATGGACTAGGATCGAAGAGACCGCGCTTGCCGCGCCGGTTGCGAAAGAGGTGTATGGCCCGGATGCAGAATGGATTCAGATGGGTTTTCGGTTTAACGGAACCAGCAGCGAAGACGCGCAATTGCTTCGTTTGACGGATATGATTCTCGCTAACTCGAAGGCCGGCCTGATCGACATCAACCTCAAGCAGGCTCAAAAAGTAATTGAGCCAACCAGTTATGTTGATTATCTGAACGATTATTCAATTCACACGTTTAGCGCCCGGCCGCGCGAAGGCCAGTCGCTGGAGCAGGTTCGCGACCTGATGCTGGAACAAATTGAGCATGTTAAAAAGGGTGAGTTTGAAGACTGGCTGATCGAAGCGGTTATCAACGATTTGAAGAAGTCGGAGATTCGCAATTCGGAATTTAACGGCTCACGTGCAAACGACCTGGTCATGGCGTTTACGAACAACATTCCATGGGATAAATATGTAACCCGGACTGACGCGCTTCGCAAATACACTAAAGAGGATATTGTGAAGTTTGCCAGCGAGCACTACGGAAATAACTATGCGATCGTATACAAACGCACGGGCAAAGACCCAAATGCGCAAAAAGTTACAAAACCGTCCATTACCAAAGTTCCGTTGAACAAGGAAGACGTTTCTCCATTCCACAAGAAGATTGCAGAAAACAAGGTTGAAAAACTTGAGCCTGTTTATGTTGATTACAGCAAGGACCTGGTGAAAACCAAGATGAATAAAGATGTGGAGGTGTTATATACACCTAACAAGGAGAACGACCTCTTTACGCTGTATTATCTGTCGGATGTGGGTACAAATAATAATCCGAAAATGGACGTGGCAGTCGAGTACCTTGAGTACGTGGGTACGGAAGACATGTCTGCCGAAGAAATTCAGAAAGAGTTCTATAAGCTTGGAACCACGTTCAGCGTGTTTGCATCGGGTGACCAAACGTATGTTTACCTGGAAGGCTTGAATGAAAATATGGACAAGTCGATCCAGCTTTTTGAGAAACTTCTCGCAAACGCGAAAGGCGATGAGGAGGCAAAAAAGAAAATGATCGATGGCATCTTCAAGAAGCGTGACGATCGTAAGAAAGACAAGGGCGAGATTATGTTCAGCGGGCTGATGAACTATGGCTTGTACGGACCAAAGTCTTCGTTCACCAATGTAGTAACCAACAAGGATCTGAGCGAGTTAAAATCGGACGAGCTTATCGACATCATTCACAATTTCACGAAAACAGAGCACCGCGTGCTGTACTACGGTCCGAAGAAGGAAGACGAGTTGCTGGCATCGCTCAATCAATACCATGTGCTGCCGGAGAAATTGAACCCGGTGCCAACTCCGGTGGAGTTTAAAATGCAGGACATTGCAAAGCCAAATGTGTATTGGGCAGACTACGACATGGTACAGGCGGAGATCATGTTCCTGTCAAAAGGAAAAGAATTCAATGCTGAGCAAATGCCGATGGCGCGTTTGTTCAATGAATATTTTGGCGGAAGCATGAGTTCACCGGTATTCCAGGAACTTCGCGAGGCGCAAGGCCTTGCGTACTCGGCTTTTGCCAACTATGGAGTTGCCGGGAAGAAAAAAGATAACGATCAGTTCTATGCGTATATCGGTACGCAGGCCGACAAGCAACCCGAAGCGATGAAGGCCATGCTTGAACTGCTTCAGAATTTTCCGAAGTCTGAAAATGGTTTTGTGGTGGCGAAGAATGCGATCATGAATCAAATTGAAAGTCAGCGCGTAACGAAAGCCGGTATTCTGTTCAATTATGAAACAGCCCGTAAACGCGGTCTGGATCACGATGTTCGGAAAGATATTTATGAGAAAGTTCAGACGGCCACGCTGGCGGATGTTGAGAAATTCCAGCAGGAGAATCTGAAGAACAATAAATACAATGTTGTGCTGATCGGCAGCAAAGACAAGATCAATTTCAAGGATCTTGAGAAATACGGTACCGTGAAACAGCTTACGCTGGACGAACTTTTTGGCTACGAAAAGCAGGAGAAAATCAACCTGGAGCAGCCTAACCAGTAAGCGAAGTCGATTACAGAAGCCGTCATGTTGGCGTGGCCGGAAATCCTGATTGGGCTTCCCGGGTCGCGAACAATATGACGGCTTTTTTTGTTTACTTTACAACAAATCTTTCGCTATGAAAATACTTGCTATGATTGCTATGGTTGGCTTATCACTGTTTTCTGCCAGTTCAGTTTACGATTTCAAGATTAACTCGCTTGACGGGAAATTGATTGATTTTTCGCAGTACAAAGGAAAAACGTTATTAATTGTAAACACGGCATCGCAATGTGGATACACTCCGCAGTATGCCGATCTGCAAAAGTTGCATGAACAATATGGAGATAAAATTACCATCCTAGGTTTTCCGGCTAACAACTTTGGTGCGCAGGAACCCGGAACAAATGCTGAGATTGGTGAGTTCTGCCAGAAAAATTATGGCGTAACCTTCCAGATGTTTGAGAAGATTTCTGTGAAAGGAAGCGATCAACACGCATTGTACAAATTTCTGAAGGAAAAAACAGGACAGGAGCCAACCTGGAACTTCTGCAAATACCTGGTTAAACCTGATGGAACGATTACATTCTTTCCGTCAAAAGTTAACCCGCTTGATTCCAAAATAACAGCAGCGCTTTAATACGAATTTTCAGATGGGGCTTGGTTCATTTATCAGCCGGATTTTCGGAGGTAAACGTGCAGATATCCCGGTATCGATCTACGACTTTAAGATGAAATCGCTAACGGGTAAGGAAGTTGATTTCGCGCAGTTCAGGGATAAGAATTTATTGATCGTTAATACGGCATCGAAGTGCGGATTTACGTATCAATATGAGGATTTGCAAAAGCTGCATGAGCAGTATGGTGACAAGATTACCGTACTCGGATTTCCGGCTAACAATTTCCTGTTTCAGGAGCCAGGTTCAAACAGCAACATCGAAGAATTTTGCCAGGTGAATTATGGTGTAACCTTCCCGATGTTCGAGAAGATTTCGGTGAAAGGATTTAGCCGCCATCCGTTGTATACATGGCTTAAGAAGAAATCGGGTAAAGCACCTTCGTGGAATTTTTGCAAATACCTGATTGATAAATCCGGAAACGTAGTTGGATTTTTCAATTCGCGCGTTGAACCGCTCGACAAACAAATACTCGATAAGATTGTATGAAACATTGGGTTGGGGCCTTTCGCCTTCGCACATTACCACTTGCGTTATCCTCTATCATGATGGGTGGCTTTTTGGCCGCAAGCGTTAACGCGTTTCAGTGGAACATCTTTTTGCTTTGCGTAGCTACTACGATATTCCTTCAGATCCTGTCCAACCTGGCGAATGATTATGGCGATTCGATTCACGGTGCCGACAGTGCCGACCGGAAAGGGCCATCGCGTGCCGTTCAAAGCGGAAGGATTTCACCAGGTCAAATGAAGGCCGGTATAATTGTTTTCGTATTGCTGAGCTTAGTCAGCGGAGTCAGCCTGTTATTTGTGTCGTTCGGAGTAGACTGGAATGCCATTCTTTTCTTTCTGGGACTGGGAATTCTTTCCATTCTGGCAGCAATAGGCTACACAGTAGGCAAGAAGCCTTATGGTTACGCAGGCCTCGGTGATATCTCCGTGTTTATTTTTTTTGGATTGGTCGGTGTAATGGGTTCGCTATACCTGTTCACAAAAACTTTTAGCTGGCAGTATATTTTTCCAGCGATCAGCTGCGGAGTGTTTGCGGTAGGGGTGTTGAATATCAATAATATCCGTGACATCGAATCCGACAAGAAAGCTGGCAAGTTTTCCGTGCCGGTAAGAATCGGGAAACAAAATGCTTCCGCCTATCACTGGATGCTGGTACTTGCGGGCCTGGCCAGCGCAATTATTTTTGTTTCGATGAATTTTGTTTCAGCGATCCAGTTTTTATTTGTGTTGAGTGCTCCGGCCTTTATTGTTATCAGCAGAAACATTCAGGTAAAGCCATCACATGAACTGGATCCGTACCTGAAGTTTATGGCGTTGTCGACCCTGTTGTTTGTGATCCTGTTCGGAGTCGGGCAGCTGATTGCGTTTTAAACTTCAGGCGCCACGCACGGGTAGCCTTCGGTTTCGAGTTCCACGGTTGCATGCTGCAACGACATCTCCTTGAGTGTTTTCTTGATTCCGGCCTTGAGCGACTCGCGCTGATCAACCGACAAACTGTTCGATACGACCACGTGCAATGTTACAATGTTGTAATTACCATCCATTGACCAGACGTGAATGTCGTGGAGGCTCTTTACTTCCTGAAATGCCGTTACAGCTTTTTTGATTTTATCTTCAGATACATTTTCTGGCACACCCTGCAACACAATCTGAAACACCGATTTCATGTTCCGATAAACGTTGAACAGGATAAACGCGGCAATGCCCAGTGATAACAATGGATCGAGTATCGGTATGTTATAAAACATCATCACTACGCTGCCAACCAGCACGGCTGCCCAGCCTAACACGTCCTCTAAAAAATGCAGCGAAATCACGCGTTCATTAATGGACTTTCCTTTTTTTAACCGGAGCATGGCGAGCAGGTTAACGCCGATGCCGATTACAGCCAGGATCAACATCCCTTTTGCATCCGCTTGCGCGGGATTAAAAATCCGCTCTATTGATTCGGTGATAATGAATATTGAGCCAACGGCAAGTACGATGCTGTTGATAAATGCACCGAGCAGCGAGAACCTCCGGTAGCCGTAGGTGAATTGCTTATCGCGGTGCTGCTGCGCTTTTTTCTGAAAATACCAGGACGTTCCCAGTGAAAGACTGTCACCCAGATCGTGCAAGGAATCTGACAAAACCGCAACCGAGTTCGTATATAATCCACCAACAAATTCAAGTATGGCAAATCCCAGGTTTAACCAGAACGCCAGCTGGATATTATCCGTGCTGTGATGATGATCATGCGAATGATCATGCCCATGGTGGTGATGGTGGCCCATGCCGAAAGGTAAACCGGAAAAATGTTTTTATTGATATATCGCAATGCTGTTGCAGGTGCAACATTATAGCAAACCTTCGAAGTTGTAGCGTGCATTTTCCCAAAAGCTGTCGAGCGCAATAATTCGTGGTTTGAAGAATGAGATCAGGTCAGGCCACTGATCTTTATTGAAAATCGAAACCCCGGAAAGTGTTTTAGTAATTCGTGATATTTCACGACCATCGGCAAGGGTAATATTTTTCTCCCACACCCATTCTTCTTCGAGTGTTGCGTGAAGCAAGTCTTTGAGTTCAAGAAATTGTTCGAAGTACAGATCGCGTATTCCGGCATCGCGATGCTCGAGCGTTATGGCAATCGAGGCTTCTTTTGCTCCTGCATTCATCCGGAAGAAGACATCGCGAACGCGCGTGTGATAATTAATCCAGTTGATGCGCATACCCTCGGATGAGGGAACAGGCCCCATGTACCGGCCGAAGGCTGTCCAGAATTCGTGACGAAGGTTTGAAGCTTGTTCGCGGGTATACATGGCGCAAAATACAGTGCGCATTCTGTAAAATAAATACCAACAGATGTCGTAAGGCATGAACATTTTTGAGATTCGATGTTCGACCTGTACCTTAGGTAAAGATTCTGCGAATCACAAAACCAGACCTGCATTCATGAGTTGCCTGTCGCCTGTTGTGAAATATTGTATCACCCGGTTTGAATTGAGTCACCCTTTCACGCTTTTAAAACGAGGTTTGTGCGCGGTGGTTCTTGTTGGTATTAGTTTTTATTCGTTTGGGCAGGAATCTAATGCGGTAACTGCAGCGCTGGCCAAGGCCGCACACGATACCGTGCGGGTAAAGATATTATCGGAGCAGTCGGAAAAAGCACCTGATGGGGTTTGGGAAGCGTACACTGCCCAACTGAAGAAACTTACCGAAACGAAATTGGCGGAAGAGAGGAATCCGCGTTTGCGAAAGTTCTATTTCAGGTATTTGGCAGTATCGCTTAATAATCTCGGCCTGGATGAAAGTAATAAAGGGAATTACGTGAAGTCGGCTGAATATTGGGAAGAAAGTCAGAAGGTGGCCAGGCAGGCAGGCGATGTTTCGCTGGAAGCGACCGCACTATCTAATTTATGCCGGCAATATTACAATGGCGGGCAACTG
This sequence comes from Cyclobacteriaceae bacterium, assembly GCA_016786585.1. GTDB lineage: Bacteria > Bacteroidota > Bacteroidia > Cytophagales > Cyclobacteriaceae > UBA2336. The sequence goes on along the minus strand of JAEUUI010000030.1, from coordinate 618,647 downwards.
GAAAAAGCGCTGGACGGCTTTCATCGCGCACTAAAAATTTATCGTTCTACAAACGATAAATCCAGAGTAGCAACATCCCTGAACTACCTGGGTGATATTTATCGCACTCAGAATGATTTACCAAACGCAATCAAATCATACACAGAGTCCAGGCAATTACTTGAGGAATCGCGCGATCTTGTGCGGTTGGCCGATACATTCAACCGACTAGGAATGGTTTCCACACTTCAGAAAGATGAAACGCAGGCGATGTCTTACTATACGCGTGCGCTTGCTATTTACGAGCAGAAGGGCCTTAAACGTGGTGCAATCGGCATACAATTTCAGATCGGTAAGCTTAAGCATCAAATGGGGAAGTCGAGCGAAGCGTTGGGATATTATCATGAAACGCTTGCACTGCTAAAAAAGACCGAACAGAACTACATTCTCATTAACTGTCTGGCCGGGATGGGGCAGGCCTATTTTTTTCTGGGTCAGCTCGATAGTGCAAACTATTATTTTGATCAGCACATCCGCATGGATAAGGATTTCAAGTATCCGGATATTTTATTGGAATCTACACGGCTTTCATATCTCGTTCAAAAGCAAAAAGGTAATGCTTCTGCAGCTCTCGCGATGCATGAATTATACCTTCGGGCAAAAGACAGTATCTATAATGACGATTCCCGAAAGGCAATGTTAAAGAGCCAGTATAAGTATGAGTACGATAAGAAAGCTCTCCTTGACAGTCTAAAAAGTGAGACAGAGAAAAATGCGATTGCCACAAAACTTGTGCAGGAGCAGAATCAACGATTAAAAATTGAAGCTGAAAAGAATATTGCAGAAGCCAGGCGTTTGAGAACTGAAACGGAACGTGATATGCTGGAAGCTAATCTCAGTCAGGAGAAAAGTGAACGCTATAAAATAGAAACCGAAAGAAATGTGATGGAAGCAAGACGTCTGAAAGCAGAGACCGAGAAAAAGGCGTTGGAAGTAAACCTGATCCAGGAGCGAAACCAGCGTTACGGGCTGCTTGGAGGTTTGATTTTGATACTCATGACAGCCGGTTTTGGTTTCTCGCAATACCGAACGCGTCAACGGCTTAAAGAACTGAAGCTACGAAACCAGATAGCAAGCGATCTTCACGATGAAGTTGGGTCGGCCATTAGCAGTATTTCGTTGTTTGCCGGCATGGCGCGAATGAAGAATACCGGCAACACACGTGAGTTGGTAGAGAAAATTGAAGAAACCAGCCGTGAAACGATCAACACGATGAGTGACATTGTTTGGAGCATTGAGCCAGCCAACGACAGTTTTTTTAATGTGCTGCGCAAAATGAAGCAATTCGGGGAGCAACTTACCGGCCCGCTTAACATCGCGTTTCAGTTTGCGGCAGGGCCTGGTGTTGAAAAACTATCGCTTGACATGAAGCAGCGGAAGAATATTTTTTTGGTATACAAAGAGGCTGTCAACAACAGTTGCAAACACGCTCAGGCTACGATAATTACAACAGACATCAGAATAGCATCCAATACGATTGTAATGAGCGTTTCTGATAATGGCCGCGGCTTTAATGTTATGCACGACAGCGCGGGTTACGGTAAGGGCAGCATGAAAGCCCGGACGGCCGATTTGAATGGCAAGCTTGACATTGTATCGACTCCGGAAACCGGCACTCGAATTACCCTTACATTTCCCTACTAGCCCGTACTATCACTTTTGATAGTACCCCCGCGCATGGCCGCCTGATACTTTTGAGTATCAAAACCAAACAACTATGAAAATCAGGAAATTTTTGGCGCTCGCGCTTATGCTGCTAGTGCCTGTGCTCATGCTGCAAAATTGCAGCGATGATGATCCAGCTCCCACCGTAGAAAATACCGAATACTTCGGCACACAGAACCCGGGCGATGCATGGGTTACCATCTTTCTTAACACAACGTCACAGTTTGTGATGACGTGGGACCATGGTACTTCTCTGACAACCTCTGATGACGTCATCTTCAAGGGACCGTTCCAACGGCTTTCGAACGGCTACGTCAAAATGACCGTCACAAGTGTTATTCCGACAACTCCCGGCATCCCGGCAAACGGAACGATGATTTTTTATGCGGTAGAACTTCCCGGCAAAAGCCTGTTCATTATGCCGCCCTCGGAGTCGAAGTTAGGATTGATTACCATGAATGCACGCAGTACAAAGGCAGGCTCGAATGGAACAACGAAATTCAATTATGTACGCACAGCATTTCCAACACTTGGTTATCAACATATCACCAAAGATGAATGTTGGGGTAAGATGGATCTCAATTTCAATGAGTCAGCCGGAACATTTTCATTTGCCAGCGGTGGCGTGGCGAAAACGTTGAGTTGTGCAGTTCATGACTTTGACGCAACTGTGGCGTGTCAGATGGATCCGCCTTCGCCTTTTCCTACCGGTTTAACCATTGGTACTATTGCTTCTAACGGTGCGCTGGAACAAACAGCCAACATCGACAACAAAAAATTCACCGGACAGTATACTGTGAGTGACGGGCTTCTGGTAATGGATAACGGTGAAGGAAGTGGCGGGTTTATTGCCATTAAGGAAAATCCCGGGGCGACCATTCAGCAGTTTCTTGGGCTGCAGTATCAGGGGTTCGGATCATTCTTCGGACGTAACGACGCTAACACCTTTGTTCTGAGCCAAACAGCCTGTAAGATAAATACGTTTGCGCCGGATTCAGCTGCAATTACAGTGTACGAAGATGTTGCAACTGATGTTCTGCGAAACCACGTGTCGTATGGTTTAAAATTTAAAAGCATGGACAATGGGATCATAAAGGGCTACCTCTGGCCAACTGATGCCAATAATGCTCCATCCGGAACAAAATATCCGTTTGTTGCTAACACATATGATAAGAATGGTAAGAAGATTATGGTGATCGTTTCAGGTGATGAGCAGGTATTTCCTGCCGGCACGCGTGGTCAGCAATGGGTATTTGAATTTGTTACCAATCCATAGTATAAATGTTTAGGTTAGGAGGGAGCCCGAAAGGGCTCTTTTTTATTAATCGCAGTATCAGTTAAAACGCTTAGTTTCACATATGTCTATCCGGGTGTGCATTTTCGAAGACAGCAAAAGCTTTCGCAACGGCTTGAAAGAGCTTTTTAGCACAACTGATGGTTTCGTCATGGCCGGAGCATTTGATAACTGCGACTCGCTGCTCAGGGACATCAGACAGGCGCAACCCGATGTGATATTGATGGATATAAAAATGCCTGGAACATGGGGCATCGAGGCTGTGCGTCAGATTCGCGCGAGTGGTTTGCCTGTGAAAGTTATTATGCAAACGGTGTTCGAGGACGATGATAAGATCATGGCTGCGATTTCGGCCGGTGCATCCGGATATATTCTGAAGAACAGCCCTCCGGCAAAATTCATGGAAGCCGTGGAAGAAGCTTATCATGGCGGAGCACCGATGACCGGATCGATAGCCGCAAAAGTACTGACGTTATTTCAGTCGCATGTAACAGCTGTATCCCGGGTAACGGATCTTACCTTGCGTGAGAAGGAAGTCTTGCAGTTACTCGTGTTCGGCAAAAGTTACAAAATGATAGCCGATGACCTTTCTATCACGTATGCCACTGTGCGTTTTCATATGAAGAACATCTACGAGAAACTGCACGTCACCAGCATGACTGAGGCTGTTGCCAAAGCAATTCAGGAAAAAATTATTTGAACGAGTGAATCGACAGGGGCTATGCTATTCTCCGGCACTGTTGTTCAGATAGTATTGTACACCAATTGAAAACGTATTTGCTTTAAGACTGAAGCCTGCTGTAGTAGTTTTTGCATCTTGATCAAGGTCACTGTTTTTAATTGTTTGATGCTTAGCATACAACTCACCCATACTTGCGGCTATTGCCCAGCGGTTAGACACGAAATATGTGAGCCCGGGTGAGAGCTTCATGCCGATCGCAGATTGATCATAGGTTTGGTCTTCAAGGCCCGGAGAGTAATAGCTGACATTCCCCACACCAGCATTGAGGTTGCACGAGATATTAAAATAAAATGCGTTTTTGATGTGAATATAGCGCGTCACGAATATGTCAATCGAATAGAGGTTACTTTTTTGCTTTTGCCAGCTTTCCATTAGATCACCTCCCACATAGTATGAGTAGTCATACGTATAGGATGAATGCGCGTATTCAAAACCGCCACCAATCTGCCAGTTTTCAGAAAGAAAGACGCCAGCCATTGGGTGAAGTGAGGAGCTAATCGATTTCTGGTTGCCTAAGGAAATGATAGCGGGGAGATCGGAATCATTCTTTGAAAAGTTCAAATTCAGGGAACCTCCGATAAAAATCGCACCCTTGTTGATTTGTCCGTAGGAGGTTGTGGTTAATAATAAAATCAGAGCAACAAAAACATTTTTCATAAGGGGTCGTTTAACGTGAGGTTGTCAATTTACTTTTTTTTCGTTAACGAGATGACATCAATCGGTTTTCCGGCTGATTTAAATCATGCTTTAACCCCATCGATTTTTTCTTAATTTAGAACTCTATTTAATCCCCGTGTTATGAAAAAAATTCTTGTTCCAACCGATTTTTCGAAACCTGCGCAGATTGCAGTTGATGTTGCTGCTGATATCGCTAAAAAAGCGGGTGCTGAGGTTACGTTTTTGCATGTTATTGAGGAGGTTACCGGAGGGTCGTTCAACGTGGAAGGGCAGATGGACCTGGATGGTAACATGGAAGAAAAGTTGTTTACACTTGCCCTGATCAAAAAGGCAAAAAAACAGATGGAAACCCTTCTGAGCAGTCCACAGCTGGCAGGTGTTAAAGTTAAATCGCAGTTGCGTGTTGGCACACCGTTTCACGGTATGCGCACCATCATTACCGAAAACAAGGTTGATCTCGTGGTGATGGGTACAGCCGGCCATAGCCAGATGCAGGAGATGATCATCGGTACAAACACCGAAAAAGTTGTTCGCCATGCGAAATGTCCAGTATTGACTGTGCAGAAAAAACCTGCTAAAACTGAGTTTAAGAATATTGTTTACGCTACCGCGTTAAGCAAAGATGAAGAACCGTTCGCAGCCGTATTGAAACAGATGCAGGGCTTGTATGAAGATTCAGTCGTACACCTTGTGCGCGTAAATACGCCCGGAAATTTCCAGCGCGATGTGGTTGTGAAAAAGCAAATGCAGGACTTCGCCAAAAAGCAGATGCTGAAAAAATATACAATCAACATCTTCAACGACCTGCGCGAAGAAGAGGGTATCATCTATTTTGCCGACAGCATTAATGCCGATATGATCGCGATGGCAACACACGGTCGTACAGGCTTCGCCCATGTGCTCGCAGGAAGTATCGCGGAAGATGTGGTTGGCCACAGTAAACGACCCGTTCTGACATACGTGATTAAGAAGTAATTCGCTTCGTTCTTGACCGGCAACCCTGGCTGTGAAAGATTATTACGCTATACTCCGGGTTAGCCGGAGTGCCGATATTACTACCATTAAGCGCTCGTACCGCCTGCTGGCTCAACGGTATCATCCCGATGTGAACCCCGACCCGCAGGCGGCCGAGCTCATTAAAAAAATTAACGAGGCGTACGAAGTGTTGAGCGATCCGTCGAAAAAGGCGGAGTACGATAATCCCTATCAGGCCTACATCCAACCACCGTCTGAACCTCAAGCTCCGCTCCGCAACCGCGATCCCTATTTTAAACGGAGAGGTTTCCGGCCAGCCGCGCGCAGGCCAACGCAATACGAACTCGTGATGCAATACTTTCATTACGTAAAAGCCATCTCGGTTTCGGGTCTGGTGGTTTGCTTTTTTTTGATGATAGACTACTTAGTGCCGCGTGTTTACCGGAACGTTCCGGTCAAAGTTGCTTACGAGGCCGGGTTCGATTATTTGCTGGTTGACGATGCATACATTCCGTTAACGGGCGATAATTATAATATACGCGCCATCGAACAGTCTGTCGAAGTGCAAGTAGTGGAAACCCGTTTGCTAAGAAAAATCGTCAAAATTCAAACGCTGAACAGATTGTATTCCATCACAACGTTTGGAACCGTTTATGGAACATTTAAATTCGTACCCATAATTGTGTTCATTACTGCGTTGATTTGCCTGTTCATGCGCAACAACGAAGAATTCAGATTCGGGTTGTGCGTGCTTACGGGCTTCGCATTGTTTTTTACCCTGGTGTTAATGTTTTAGGTATGGCAAAGAAAAATGACTGGAAGAATCGGGAAGGCGTTGTGTATTCAACCAACACCGATTTTAATTACCAATATCAGCAGGACGAACCCGAAAGTGATGTTCCGGCAAAACAACAGAACCTGAAAGTTATGCTCGATAAAAGTATGCGCGCGGGGAAGCAGGTTACACTGGTAACGGGTTTCACCGGAAAAACGGGTGATATTGAAGATCTTGGAAAATTGCTAAAGACAAAATGCGGAGTTGGTGGTTCTGTTAAGGATCGGGAGATACTCATTCAGGGCGATCACCGCGATAAAATTGTTCAGATTCTTCTTAAAGAAGGGTACAAAGCCAAGCGCGTAGGTTAATGGCTACCGTCAAACCACTCTTTAAACGGCCCCACTTTTTCACGACTCACAATAATCTCCTTGTCGAATTCCTGGGTTAACGTAATTTTTAACCTGCTGTTCGAATAAACAATTACGTCTTTGATGGAATTAATGTTAAGGATGTACGTTCGGTTGATCCGGAAGAACGTCTTTGGTTCCAGTAAATCTTCCAGTGTTTCCAGCGTATAGTCGATAATAAACTTCCGGTTCTGGGTGGTTACGAGGTAAACATCGCGTCCATCAGCATAAAATAACGCAATCTGATCGGCCGTGATTGAGCGAATGTGATCGCCTGACTTCACCATAAACCGGTTCTTGTAAGCCGCAGTTTTGGGTGTTACAAAAGTTTCCTGGAGCAGTTCTGTTTTTTGAGAATTCCATTGCAACTGTTCCCGCAGATTCTCCAGTTTTTTCAGACTGGCGGAAAGATCAGTGAATGTAATCGGCTTTAACAGGTAGTCGATACTGTTAACCTTGAACGCATCAAGTGCGAACTCATTAAAAGCTGTAATGAATATCACCGGTTTTTTGATCGCCACCTGTTGAAAAATCTGGAAACTCAAACCATCCGTTAGCTGGATGTCCATAAAAATGAGATCAATCGTATCCTGCTTTTCCTGAAGCCATTGCACAGCGTCCTTCACGGAAGTTAACTGTGCGGCAACCTGAATGGAAGCGTTGTACTTCGCCAGGTATCGGCCAAGTTTTTCTGCGGCAGGAATTTCATCTTCAATGATCAGTACCTTCATGATTCATGCGTCAGCGCTTCTTCTGCAAGACGCAGAACGGGCAATTTAATATAATTCTCCTCGTACGCCTTTACCTGGATCAACGGCTTTTCGCTGTAAAGGCTGTATGATTTCTGTAATCGTGTAAGGGCAAGGGTGCTTTCCGTATGCCTGATCAGGCGGTCGTTGAGCTTGCATTGCAGCACCAGGTATTCATCATCTTCGAGGTAACATTTAATTACGAGCGGATCATTTACGGAGATAATGGTATTGCGTACAATCGATTCGATCGCGACCGGAAGCGAACCTGGAATAAGCTGAAGATTCATTTCTGATGATGTAAGCGATACATCAAATTTCAACTGTCCGAAATATTTTTCGTTCAGCAGGCGTACAATATTCCGGCCTGCGCCAATTTCTGCCTCCAGTGAAATTAACTCCTGCTGACGGTTCGTTAACACGTAGCGATAGGCGCTTGCCAGGTAATCGATGTATTCTTCTGCATCGTTGTTTCTGCGGTTGATCATGCTGATCACATTCTCCAGACTTTCATACAACAGGTCGGGATTGATGTCGTTACGGAACTCATCCATTTCCATTTCAAGCACTTCACGCTGCTGGCGTTCAGATGTAAGCTTGAGTGTATTTTCACGAAGCTGGTAATCGTTGCTGACGTAAAGTGCGTTGTATAAGACTGCGGAAAGACTGAAAATGATTGTGAAAACAATGAGTTCTGAGAACCCGATGCTGAATCCAATCGCGTATGTGAAGTACAGCGAAATGGCTAAAATTACAAGCGCGGTAGGAATGATTGTTCCCGCTATAAACTGAATCGGAAATGTTAATCTCGCAGCCTTACCTTTTAAAAAACGGTGCAGGGTAATGATTACCAGTCGGGACGATTCAAAACAGATAAACGTGAGTCCTATGCACATGTAAACCTCCTGTCCGCTGAAGATTTTATCTACCTCCAGCAATGAATTGTTGATTAGCAGAATTATCAGGTACGTGAGTACTCCATAAACCGGAGGTGCCAGCAACCTGAAGAATGCATTATGAATAAAGTACTTTTTCATCAGGCGGATTTTTGGAGGGTTACTTCCCGCAGGCGAAGCACGGGCAGCGATACAACAAATTTTTCTTCATCTTTCACTTCCACTTTTTTGGCAGTAAAGAATTCATACCGTTTCCGGATATTTTCGATACCAATGCGGAAGGATGCCGATGATTGCACCGATTCATTCTTTGTGTTGGTGACCTTTAACTGCGTGTTATCAACCGCGCTGATGTAAATCAACAATGGCTTCTCAGGAGTAATAGTGTTATGTTTTACTGCATTTTCTACCAGCAACTGAAGTGTAAGTGGCGGAATAGGGCTTGTCAGAATTGATTTGGGAAGATTCACCTCCAGCGTAAGCGATTGCTGAAACCTTATTCTTAGTAAATAATAATACGATTGTACGAAATCAAGCTCCTCTGAAAGAGTGACATATTTCTTTTGTTGGGTTGAAAGAATGTATTGATAGGTGAGGGCCAGCCTGCGAATGAATTGCTCAGCCGTTTGCGGATCGTTATAGATAAGTGACGAAATTGTATTCAAACTGTTGAACAGGTAATGGGGGCTAAGCTGACTTTTTAACGCCTCGAACTGAAGTTCCAATTGCCTTCGTTCGTTTTGAACAGTTTCAATTTGTGTAACCGCGTATTGCCGGTATGAAAAGAGAATCGTATAGATAACCTTGTAGATAAAAACTACGACTACAATCAGGATGAAGAATTTCCAGGCGAGATCTTCATCACTCGTGCTTAGTCCTCGCCAGAAAACAGAAGGCCCAAATAGTTCAATCAACAACAGCGAAAGGCCGCCTGCAACCAGGGAAAGTACAAGCACCTGGGCGATGTACCCCAGCAGAAACCGGCCAGCAAAACCTGCTTGCCATGGGAACAACCGGTCGAGCCAGCCATTTAAAAACCCGGCCACTACTCCCGTGCAGTTTCCGATTACGATGCTGAGTAAAATCCCCGGAATAATCTTTTCGAGTGGCTGGATGGTTCCGGTAAGACTTTCGCTGTATTGAAGGTAAAAGAAGAAGAACAGGCCAAGGGCCGAGGCAACTGCGGTATTCAGCGCTATTCTGCGAAGCGGGTATCCCATGTCGGAAAGCTTTGAAACCATAGTAACTGTACTGCTGTTGCGTACTAAAGTTACTATGGCTTTTTCAGATTATTCAATTGCCCGGATAGCGCGGCCGTAATACGTTTCAGAAGAGATATTTTTTGCTGCCGCGCGGTAGGCACTTTGCACACTCGCGCTTCCTGCCCGCACTTTCGGTGCAGCGTAGATAAGAACTTCGGTAATGTAGTGGTCGGAATCGATGCTCGTAGTCTTTTGCAGGATTTTGAGGAGCTTGCTTTCTGTCAGGTTACTGGCACCAATAGCCTGTTGCAATACCACCGTTTTATAGTGATCACTATCCATGCGGTCAAACGACTGCATGAGTTTGTCGAACTGTTCTTCTTTCAAATCCTGGCGTTTCAGCAATGTTGTGAACACTTCTGTTTTGTAATGATCCGATTCGATAGACGGTAAAATGGTTGCCAGTGTGTTCAGCGTTTCATCGGTAAGTTTATTTTCGAGCAAGTCATTCAATACTACCGTGATGTAATGGTCGGACTCGATTGTTTTTACTGCATCCACCACCCGGCTGTAGGAAGTTGCCGAGAGGCCTGATTTGCCCATGGCTTCGGTAAGCACCGCTGTTTTGTAGTGGTCGGATTCTATTGAACCGGTTGTTGAAATGATTTCAGCAACTACGCCATCGCTCAGGTTATTTTGCTTTAACAGCGAACCGAGAACTTCAGCAACGTAGTAGTCGGATTCCATCTGGCTTGCGGCCTGCAGGATAATTTTTACATTTTGAATCGAGGCCGTTTGACCACGAAGCGCTTCTTTGATCACAACAGTTTTGTAATGATCAGAATCCATTTTGCGGGTTGCGGAAAACAAGGCTGTTGTGGCCTCTGCATTTTGTAAAAACTTAGCCGTGTGATTTTTTAAGAATTCGGTCATGTAATGATCGGAATCTGTTTTATCAGCGTACCTGTTAATGATCATGGCATAATCCTTCGGCTGAATTGATTGTTTCATCAACAGGTTCGCATAAGCAGAACGGACATAGTCGCTTTCCATTTTGTCGAGCTCATTCAGCACTCCGTTTGTACCGCCCTGACGGAAAAATCGTGCAACGCGGCTTTCCGCGCAAAGCGTGGTTGTGCGTACAACTTCGGGAAGAACTTCCGACAACCATTTTTTACCTTCTGGTTCCCACGCAATCTGTTTACGGCCTTCGTAATATTCGCGGGTAATTTTTCCGTTCCCGTGTGCCTCGATCACAATTGAGCGGTTGCTGCCGAATACGGTTTTACTGATCTCGAGGTAGCCGTCATCCGACATGCCTTTGATGTCTTTATCATCATCCGTGATTTCAATCTTTCCGCGGTATTCAACATTGAAATTATCGAACCCGTTGGAAGTCTTCCAACGCTGCACATTATCACGCGAATCGGAAGTAATGCTTACCGAAGATGATTTGCTGGCAGTTTTCTGAGCCACCAGCGGCTGGATTAATAACGTCAACCCTACAAGCGTGGCAGCGATGCGTTTGGCGAATGAAAAAGTCATCATAAGTCTGTTTTTGTACTCTTTTACGGTACAAACATGCCTCCGGGATACATCGCAGCAAAAGGTATTGTAATGAACTGTTAAACCGGTGTACTCAACTGCAGATAAGGATCCGGCAGAACCAAAAATCCGGTAGTAAATGCCTGAAACCACCCGTCAATTTCGTTTGAATGTCTCCCGCAAACATGGTTATATTAACCCCTTTAAAGTGTACCTAAACCTTTCGTTCATGAAGAAATTATTCAGTAGCGTCCTGCTGAAAAAGTTGCTGACGGTGGCTGTTTTTTGCTGGCCCGCAGTACTTTTTGCGCAGGATGAACTGGCGCCCGTTTCGCGGACATACGCCATTACCAACGTAAATATTATTCAAGCCCCCGGCCGTAAAATCGATATGGGAACCGTTGTGATGAAAGACGGACTGATCGTATCGGTTGGGAAGAATGTCTCAATTCCTGCGGACGCAATCGTAATCAAAGCCGACAGCATGTATGTGTACGCCGGCTTCATTGATGGCCTTTCGCGTGTCGGACTCACAAAACCCAAAGATGAGGAACGCGGCCCGCGGCCTAAAGACCCGGGTAACCCGAAACCGGAGGAAGCTGGTATCACACCACAAAACGATGTTCGCGTTTCACTGAATCCTGCTGAAAAATCAATCGAAGAACTTCGTGCGTTGGGTTTTACAGCAGCGCATGTTGTGCCGTATGGCGGCATGATGCCCGGTAACGGATCCATCATCCTGCTTAGCGGTAAGTCGGCCGATCAAATGGTGCTCGTTAATAAATCGTCTTTTTATTCCGAACTGTCGCCTGCACGCGGTGTTTATCCCGCAACGGTGATGGGGGTTATGGCGAAGTACCGCGAGCTGTATCGTCAGGCTTCGTTAAGCCGCGCATATGAAAATGCATATGCATCAAACCGTGCCGGTATTCAGCGGCCGGCTACCGACCGCGTGCTCGAATCGCTTTACCCGGTAGTGGATAAACGTCAGCCGGTTCTGTTCAAAGCCGAACGTGTTGTCGATGCACAGCGCGTACTGACATTGCAAAATGATTTAGGCTTTTCGCTGATGCTGGCTGAGTTGAAAGAAGGCTGGGACATCGTGAACAAAATAAAAGCAGCCAATGCAAAAGTTTTCTTAAGTCTTGATTTACCGGAAGACAAAGACAAAAAAGACGATAAGAAAAAGGACGAGTCCAAGAAAGAAGAAGGCAAGAAAGACGAAGCTAAAAAAGAAGAGCCTAAAAAAGAGGAGGCTCCTAAGACTGCCACAGCCGAAGAGAAGGCCGCTCTTGAAAAAAGAAAGGCAGAGTTTATGGCCAGGTATGTTGGTCAGGCCGCAACGTTTCAGAAAGCCGGGGTAAAGTTTGGATTCTCCACGCTTAGCGCAAAGTCAGGTAATATCCAGGCTAACCTGCGCAGAATGATTGAAGCCGGTCTTCCGGAAGATGCTGCACTTGCTTCATTAACAACGGCACCGGCTGAAATGCTCGGACTTTCCGACCGGCTTGGCTCGGTAGACAACGGTAAGATTGCCAACCTCGTGATTAGCGATAAGCCCTATTTCAATGAGAAAGCTAAAGTTCGCTACGTGTTTGTAGAAGGAACGATGTACAAATTTGACGTTAAGGACTCGAAAGATTCGAAAGACGGCAAGAAGAACGATAGCGGTTCGAAAGATGCCGGAGTGAAAGCAGAAGGAGAATGGAGTATTTCAACCGAAACCCCAAACGGTGTTGAACAATCCAAACTGGTTATTAAGAAAGAAGGAAATACGATTACAGGTACCATGAGCGGGGGTAGTATCAATCCTGCTGTGGGTATTGATAACGCCAAACTGGACGGAAACGCTCTTACGTTCACCTTTACATTTAATTACGGAGGTTCAAACATCACCGTGGAAGTTGCTGTGAAAATAGAAGGGGACTCTTTTAAAGGCACCTCATCGGTGGCTGAATACGGAAGCTTCCCAACCGAAGGCAAACGACTCCCTAAATAATCACGACCATGAAGAAATTAATAACGATAGCCTGTCTCCTGATCGCGATCAGCAGCATGGCACAACAAATAGAGCGCGGAACAGTGCTCATTAAAAACGGAACGGTTCTTACCATCACGCAAGGGGTAAAAGAAAACACGGATGTGCTGATTAAGGATGGAAAGATTTCACAAATCGGCAAAAACCTTGCTGCCCCTGCCGGAGCAAAAGTGATTGATGCCACAGGATACCACGTAATGCCGGGTATCATTGATGCGCACTCACACCTCGCACTGGACGCAGTGAATGAAGCAACAACACCGGTATCGGCCATGGTGTGGGAAGGCGATGACCTTGATCCGCTGGATATCGCCATGTATCGTGCGATTGCCGGTGGCGTAACCATTTCACACGCCATGCACGGATCGGCTAACGCAATCGGGGGTCAGTGCCAGACGATCAAGCATCGCTATGGAACAGTGGATCCGAAAGTATTGATGATGGAAGGTGCTCCGCGCACGATCAAGTTTGCACTTGGCGAAAACCCGACACGTGTTCATGGTAACAACGGAGCCGGTATTGTTCCCAACACCCGCATGGGCGTTGAGTTTGTTATCCGTCAGGCTTTTTCAGAAGGAAAAGAATACATGGAAAGCTGGAACAAGTACAACGCGTCAAAAAATCAAAAAGGTTTCCGTGGCGCTCCTCCGAAGTATGATTTGCGCATGGAAACAATTGCGGCTATTCTCCGTGGCGAGATTATCATCCATTGCCACAGTTACCGGGCCGATGAAATTTACATGCTGTTAAAAGTTTGCAAAGATTTCGGTATCAAACGTCTGGTATTTCAACATGTCAACGAGGGATTCAAAGTCGCTCCGGAGCTTGCTGCGCAAGGGGCAATGGCTTCCGTGTTTGCCGACTGGTGGGCGTACAAGTTTGAAGTGTATTATTCAACCGCTTACAACGCTGCAATTCTGACACGTAATGGCGTTGTAACATCGATCAACTCCGATGATGCCGAACTTACCCGTCACCTGTACCATGAAGCTGCCAAAACACAAAAGTATGGCGGCCTGACAGACGATGAAGCGCTTTCGCTGATTACCATCAACCCGGCAAAACAGCTGGGTATTGATAACCGCGTGGGTTCGCTGGAAGTTGGTAAAGACGGAGATGTGGTGATTTTCAAAGGGCACCCGCTGTCGGTTTATACCGTGCCTGCGTATACGATCATTGATGGCGTGATCAAGTTCGATCGTGAAAAAGATGCTGATGATATGCGCTTGTATGTCGATCCGAAACAAACGATCGATATCACCGATGCTGTGTTTGAAGAAACGTTATCACACAATCACGATGAGTGCATGAAGAATGCTGAGTTCCTGTTGAATGTAAAATTTGCTGACCAAAACCGCTAATCGCCATGAAAAAGATAATTTATTTAATTCTCTTCGTTTGCGCAGGTGTTGCGGCCAAGGCTCAATCACCGAAAGGAAAATATGGAACATTCGCGCTGACGAACGCAACCATTGAAACTGTAACCAAAGGAACGATTAACAATGGAACGGTAATTATTTCGAATGGAAAGATTACCTACGTAGGTGCTGCCACAACCGCTCCGGCCGGTGCCGAAGTGATCGATTGTAAAGGAAAGTGGATTTATCCGGGATTCATTGATTCAGGTACAAACCTGGGCTTGTCGGAAGTTGGTTCAGACCAGCGCACGATCGACATGAATGAAATCGGAGAAGTAATTCCGCAGATGCAGGCGCTTACCGCTGTCAACCCGAATTCGGTTTTGATTCCGGTTACCCGTGTAAACGGAGTTACTACCGTGCTAACCGCCCCGGTGGGAAGTATGTTCCCGGGTACGGCTGCGCTCATCAACCTGCATGGCTACACACCAGATCAGATGTATGCGAACTTTAAGGGCGTAGTGGTGAACTTTCCGTCAACGGGAAGAAGAGGAGGTTTTGATCGCAGGTCAGATGAGGATATTAAGTCGGCATCCGAGAAAGCGATGAAGAAGCTCAATGAAGTTTTCGACCGCGCCATTCAGTTTCACAAACTCGATTCGGCAACAAAAGGAAAAGGGGTGGAGTACTATCCTGAAATGGAAGCTATGCTTCCCGTAGTTCGTGGTGAACGTACCATCTTGCTGGAAGTAAACGCAGCAAAAGATATTCTTGAAGCGTTAACGTGGGTGAAAGAACGCAAGCTTAAAAATGTAGTGCTTACCGGCTGCCGCGAGGGCTGGCGTGTTGCGGGTGATATTGCAAAGGCCGGGTTGCCTGTAATTGCTGGTCCGGTACTTGCCTTGCCAAGCCGCGAATACGACCGGTACGACAAAGCGTATGCAAATCCGGGCCTGATGAAAAAGGCAGGTGTCAAGGTTGCACTTCGCACATCCGAAACCGAAAATGTTCGCAACCTGTTGTTCAATGCAGGCTTTGCTGCAGCCTATGGGCTGGGTCGTGAAGAAGCGTTGAAAGCGGTAACAATTGTACCGGCTGAAATCTTTGGCGTGAGCGATAAGCTTGGTTCCATTGAAGTCGGAAAGACAGCCAACATTGTTGTAAGCGATGGCGATCCGTTTGAAACAAAAACGAATATCATTCATGTTTTCATCGATGGCTGGCAGATTCCGATGGTGAGTCGTCACACACAACTTTATGACGAGTTCCTGAAACGTGAACCCGGTGTGAACAAGTCACAGAAGTAAAAACGATCGTGTTTAATGCAGATAAAGCCTCGGTTAGCCGGGGCTTTTTTGTTATCTTACCCATCCATGAGTACACAGCAACGATTTTTACAACTCAATGCAATGCGCATCCGGCGGATCAACATCGAACGGATGATCAAGGATGCGATTTTTATTACGCTCGGTGTTACGGCTGCCGCATTTGGATTAAAAAGTTTTCTCTTGCCCAGTCATTTTTTGGATGGCGGAGTAATGGGTATCTCGCTGCTCATTCATAATCAAACGAACTTTGATTTATCCTATCTCGTGGTGATTATTAACATTCCGTTCATTGTCATCGCGTACACACAGGTTTCGAAAAGTTTTGCCGCAAAAACATTAATTGCGATAACGCTGCTGGCGGTTTTACTGGCGTTTGTCCCTTTTCCATTTATCACAAGCGATAAGTTGTTGATCTCTTTCTTTGGAGGATTTTTTTTGGGTCTTGGCATTGGTCTGTCGATCCGCGGTGGCAGTGTGATTGATGGTACGGAAGTGCTGGCTATCTATACGAGTCGTAAAACCGTACTTACGGTAGGGGATATTATCCTGATACTAAACATTGTTATTTTTTCGGTCGCTGCCTATCTCATCAGTATCGAAACTGCGCTTTATGCAATTCTCACATACCTGGTCGCATCCAAAACAGTTGACTTTGTTGTTCATGGTATTGAGGAGTACATCAGCGTAATGATTGTTTCAGAAAAAAGTGAAGAGATAAAAAACGCCATTACTAAAAATATGGGCCGTGGCGTAACGGTACTGCAGGGTAAGGGAGGATTCGGTAAACGCGGTCACCAGGAGGAGGATTACGATGTTATTTTTTCGGTGATCACCCGACTGGAGTTGCAAAAGCTTAAAACCGAAGTTGCCAAGATTGATGAGAACGCTTTTATGGTGGAAAACAGTGTGAGCGACATCAAAGGCGGCATGATTAAGAAACGTCCTTTGCAGGATTAAATCCTCGCCATAGAAAAAGCGACTCCTTTCTCTATCTTTGATTCCATGGAAACGGCAGTTCCGCAAGATCTTTCAGAGTTTGGAAAAATCCTGATCTTTTTGATCGGTGGATTGCTATTTCTTATGATTTCATTTCTCGTAGCGCGGCTCGTCAGGCCGAACAGGCCCAACGAACAAAAACTGGAAACGTATGAAAGTGGTGAGCAGGCGCTTGGCACCGCGTGGTCGCAGTTTAATATGCGATTTTACATCGTGGCGCTGATGTTTATCTTATTTGAGGTGGAAATCGTTTTTCTTTTTCCATGGGCAACCGTTTTTGCAAATAAAGAACTGATTACCGAAACCAAGGGCACGTGGGGATGGTTTTCACTGGTAGAAATGATCATTTTTATTTTCATTCTCGCGCTCGGGTTAGCCTATGCATGGGTTAACGGTCTTCTCGACTGGATTAAACCCGTTTCAAAAACGACTGATATCCCAACGGTTGTACCGAAAGAATTGTATTCGAAAATAAACGACAAGTATAAGTAATGGGTCTGCTTGATCATAAGTTCGAACATGGCGGAATCATCATTACAAAGGCTGATGATCTGCTGAACTGGGCACGGCTGTCATCGATGTGGCCAATGACATTCGGCATTGCATGCTGTGCAATCGAGTTTATGAGCACCGGAACAACCGTATACGACATGGATCGTTTCGGGATGGCTCCGTTTGCATCTCCGCGACAGGCAGATGTTATGATCGTTGCCGGAACGGTAACCTTTAAAATGGCTGATCGCATCAAGCGATTGTATGAACAAATGCCCGAACCGCGATATGTTATTTCGATGGGATCGTGCTCAAATTGCGGAGGGCCATACTGGCAGCATGGCTATCATGTGGTAAAAGGTGTCGATCGGATTGTTCCTGTTGATATCTATGTTCCGGGCTGTCCGCCACGCCCGGAAGCGTTGATCGGGGGATTTCTGAAACTTCAGGAAAAAATCAGGAACGAAAGCCTTCAGGCACCAAAGGCAATCGAACGGTTACTCGAAAATCAAAAGCAGCATGCCTGATTTTCAACAGATTTTAAACATTGTTAAAGGCATTTCAGCCGAAGCTGCAGTCGATGAAAAATCTTCGCCGAAGGCAGTTGTTGTTCCTGCGGCAGACCTTCTGAAAGTTTGCCACGAACTAAATCAAAATCCTGAATTGTATTTTGATATGCTATCGTGCTTGACCGGAATCGATAACTGGCCACAGGCGAACACCATGGAGGTGGTGTATAACGTGTACTCCATTCCGTTCAACATGTCGTTGGCCGTGAAAGTTATTTTGCCACGCGAAAATCCGGCAGTTGATTCAGTGATGTCGGTCTGGCGTACTGCCGACTGGCATGAGCGCGAGGCCTTTGATATGTTTGGGATAACATTCAATAATCATCCCGACCTGAGAAGAATTCTTCTGCCGGCCGATTGGGAAGGATACCCGCTTCGCAAAGACTATACGCAGCAGCAATACTACCGCAACATAAAAGTTGAATACTGATGCCGACCGATCATATTCAATATCAATACAAGCCCGACAATCTCGCAGCATCTGAACCGAATAAGTTCAAGCCTGAGAATCTGCGGTCGGAGGAAATGATCGTCAACCTCGGTCCGCAGCATCCGTCAACGCACGGAGTTTTGCGTCTGGAGGTGTTGATGGACGGTGAACTTATTCATGATGTCGTGCCGCATCTTGGCTACCTGCATCGGTGCTTTGAAAAGCATGCAGAGAATTTGCCGTACAACCAGGTGATTCCATTTGTTGACCGGATGGATTATGTGGCAGCGATGAATTCAGAACACGTGTATGCAATGGGTGTCGAGCGAATGCTGGGCATTGCAGATCAAATTCCAAAACGTGTTGAGTATGTAAGAGTGCTCATGGCTGAGCTGAATCGCATGGCATCGCACTTCATTGCCATCGGAACCTACGGAATGGACATGGGTGCTTTCACTCCGTTCTTTTGGATCATGCGCGACCGCGAACACATTCTCAGGTTGCTCGAATGGGCTTCGGGTGCGCGTCTCTTATACAACTACATTTGGATTGGTGGATTGTTTTATGATCTTCCGGTGGGGTTCGAAGAGAAATGTTCAGAGTTTATCACGTACATCAAACCCAAGCTGAAAGAACTTGAAAACTTATTGGTTGAGAACGACATCTTCATCAGGCGAACCGCCAATGTGGGTGTTCTGCCCCTCAACCTCGCAGTTAATTACGGAGTAACCGGGCCCATGCTGCGCGCCTCGGGGTTACGCTTCGATCTGCGGAAGGTAGATGGCTACTCGGTTTATCCCGAGCTTGAGTTTAACGTTCCGATTGGAGAAGGATTGAAGGGCACGGTTGGTGATTGCTGGGACAGAACGTGGGTGCGAATGCAGGAAATTCATGAATCTGTTAAGCTGGTCGAGCAATGTTTGACTAAGCTTCAGGGAGAACACAGGCGGACAAAAGAATTTAATCCGCAGGCCATGGTTCCGAAAAAGATCCGGCCGCAGGCTCAGGATTTTTACATCCGGGGTGAAACTCCGAAAGGAGAATTGGGTTTTTTCTTCCGCGCGGATGGTAAAACAGATGTGCCCTTCCGGTGCAAGGGGAGGTCGTGCTGTTTCTCAAATCTGTCTGTGTTACCCGAAATCAGCAGGGGCATTCTCATCGCAGACTTAATCGCTATCATTGGTTCGGTTGATATGGTGATGGGTGAAGTTGATCGCTGATTGCTTACCTTAGGGCACACGAAGCATGCTCAAAATCCTTACATCACTGCAGATAAAAGAGCTGGACGCACAAACGATCCTGAACGAACCGGTATCGTCCATTGATTTGATGGAACGCGCATGTCGGGCGTTTACATTCTGGTTTACTGCCAGGTTCACGACTGACAAGCGTGTTGGCATCGTCTGTGGAACGGGGAACAATGGAGGTGATGGTTTGGGTATCGCACGTCAGTTACATGCTGAAGGGTATGATGTGAAAGTTTGGATCGTGCGTGGTTCTATGCCGGAGACAGAAGATTTTAAAACCAATCTTGGCCGCATCCGCGCAAAATTTCCGGTGTTTGAGATTCGTTCTGAGTCAGATCAAAATCTGTTTACCGATCGTGCTGTATTGATTGATGCCGTTTTTGGATCAGGACTTTCCCGCGCAGCGGAAGGAATTTATGAGCAAGTTATCGGGTGCATCAATAAGACCCATGCGATAAAAGTTGCGGTTGATATTCCATCCGGCCTGATGGCTGATCAACCATCGGAAGGAGCTATCGTGAAGGCGGATTTCACGGTGGCATTTCAGCTGCCCAAGTTGTCTTTTCTGTTGCCGCAAAGCGGAGGGTATGTCGGGAAGTGGCAGGTGTTCGACATAGGTCTTGATCAACATTATTTAACCGATGCACCATCGAACTATTTTTTAACTGAGCAAAGCGACATCCAAAAGTTACTGCACACGCGATCGAAGTTCGATCATAAAGGAAAGTTTGGGCATGCGCTCCTCATGTCAGGAAGTTATGGCAAAATGGGTGCTGCCGTGTTGAGTTCACGGGCATGTCTTCGGGCAGGTGTGGGTTTGTTGACGGTACATGCGCCAAAATGCGGTTACGAAATTCTTCAGACTTCCGTACCGGAAGCAATGGTGAGTGTAGATGATCACGAACATTTTCTGACATCCGTTCCTGATTTAAAGAATTATTCTGCGATTGGTATTGGCCCGGGAATCGGGCAGGATAAAAAGACGGTCACTGCCCTTGCAAAAATTCTGGAAAGCTTAGATAAACCGGTTGTACTGGATGCCGATGCGTTGAATATCCTTGGGGCAAACCGGGAACTCATTCATCTGATGTCGAAAGGTTCGGTGCTTACACCCCATCCCAAGGAATTTGAGCGCCTGACCAGCCCCTGGAAAACCGATTTTGAAAGACTTCAAAAGCAAAGTGAATTTGCAGCCAAAACAGGAACTGTCGTATTGGTTAAGGGTGCGTATTCAGCCGTGGCCAGCCCTGACGGGAAGATTTTCTTCAATAGCACAGGAAACCCGGGTATGGCAACCGGAGGCAGCGGAGACGTGCTAACCGGCATTATTACAGGGTTGCTGGCGCAAGGCTATTCCGGGCTGGATTCGGCTATTATTGGTTGCCGGGTGCATGGTTTGGCGGGCGATAAGGCGGCAGCCCGGCTGGGTGAAACGGGGCTTATAGCCCCTGATATCGTGGATTACCTGCCGGAGGCTTTCCGTATCTAATGAATAATTTTTAAGCAGATTTAAACCTTTTTGGCATTTTCAGCATCTAAACCCTAAAAACGACCAAACATTTGGATTGAATTTTGCGTAAAAAGACATAATGCGTAACCTGAGCCTGATATTGTCCTTCTTCCTGCTTTTATTTTTAAGCAGCGCGGCTTTTGGCCAGACACAAGGGGTTATGTCATACGCTCCGGAGAAAACCGATCTTTCCAACGACCTGTCAAAAGCCATTACAGTTTATCCGAATCCGGCTACTGATTTTGTGAATATCAAGCTCAGCACGCTTGAGGCTTCCACGGCAAAAATCACGGTTTATACCATTCTTGGAAACGAATTGCAGATCGACAAAGAAACCGTAAACGATCACGAGGTTCGTCTGCGGGTAAAAGATCTTGCAACCGGGTATTATCTGATTGCCGTGCGTGACGAGCAGCTTCAGTTTAAATCGACTTATAAGTTCCTGAAGCGCTAACGCGTCAATTCCTTCAGCTTCTTCACGAAGCGATCAATCTCTTCTTCCTTAGTATCAAACGAACACATCAGGCGTACTTCATTGGTTTGTTCATTCCACACATAAAAGAAAAGTTCTTTTTGCAGTTCCTCCAGTGTGCCCTGGGGCAGAACGGCAAATACTCCATTGGCATCAACCGACTGTGTAATTTTAACATCGGAAACTTCCCGCAATCCCTTTTCAAGCCGTTTCGCCATGGCGTTGGAATGAGTTGCATTTCGCTTCCAAAGGTCGTTGCTTAACAATGCCTCAAACTGTGCACTGATAAACCGCATCTTCGAGTGAAGCTGCATGCCTTGTTTACGAAGGTAATAAGCGTCTTTCGCCAGTTCAGGATTGAAGATGACTACAGCTTCACCGAACATCATACCGTTCTTGGTTCCGCCAAACGACAGTACGTCTACACCGGCATCGCGCGTAAAAGCACGAAAATCTTTGCCCAGACTAACCGCAGCATTGCTGATACGCGAGCCGTCCATGTGCAAATACAGGTTATGCTTTTTGGCGAGTGCAGACAACGCTTTAATTTCATCAATCGAATACACAGTTGCGTATTCAGTGGTTTGTGAGATTGAAATCACCTTCGGCTGGGGATGATGCTGGTCGCCAACGCGGATAATTTTTTGTTCAACTATCTCCGGAGTTATTTTACCATGTACGGATTGTACATCCACTAGCTTACAACCCAACAGGCGTTCAGGCGCTGTCGATTCATCTACATTGATATGAGCAAGGTCGGAGCAGATAATAGAATTAAAAGATTTTGTGAGAAGACTCAGGCCAACCACATTTGCACCCGTTCCGTTGTACACGAACAGTACTTCCGTTCCGTCACCAAAGAGTTTCTCAAAGAGTTTTTTTGTACGCGCGGTGATGGCATCATTACCGTACGATCCCATGTGTTCCAGGTTTGCCTTTGCTAAGGCATCCATCACCTCCGGATGAACTCCTGAATAATTATCGCTAGCGAAAGCTTTCATAATTGAAAAGAAAAAGGCGCGTAAGTTCTACGCGCCTTGCAAATTATTTTAATCCGGAACTTATTCCAAACCGATCATCATGAAAGCGCCCCAGTAAATTGGTTCCGGGTAGTCGGCACGAAGCTCCTTCTTCGCATCAACAAAGCTTTGGCGAAGGTTGCCCGAGTTCATCCACTTCTGGTAGAACTTCAGCATCAGCCGCTGGGTGGCATCATCATCAACTTTAAACATACTCATGATCAGAACTTTCGCGCCTGCCACGAGGAATGCCCGCTGCAAACCGTACACACCTTCGCCCGCCTCAAGCTGCCCCAAGCCTGTTTCGCAGGCACTTAGCACCACCAGGTCGGTGCGGTCGAGGTTCAGGTTCATGGCTTCGTAGGCGGTAAGAATACCGTTCTCCATGTTGTAGTTGTAATCCGTTTTATCAAGCAAGTCGCCTGCCCCCTTCAATAACAGTCCTGAACGCATCAGCGGGTTTTTAGCGAGCTGAGCCTCGTTGCTTTCGAGTTCACTTTCGAGAGTAATGTCTTCGGTCGGCTTGTAGAATCCGTGCGTGGCCACCTGAACGATCCGTTCGTTATTCAATTCTTTGATACTTTCTTCCGTGGCTGTTTTCTCAACATAAACTTTAGTGTTCCATCCTTTTTGTTTCAACAGGAAATCAATCTGGTTGATTTCCTTTTCCGTACCGGGAAGTTGCGCCACCGATTCGCTGGCGCCCGTGAGGTAGAACGAAGGGTTGCCGAACATGGCTGCAGTATTCTCGGCAGCGTTGCGCGATTTGATTTTCTTCAGGTAAATATCCTTGGTATTCGATACGAGTACGATGTTCGCATTGTCGAGAATATAATTTCCATCAGGGGTTGGGATAGCCTCCAGATTAATCTGGTTGTAAACTCCGTCTGGTGACAGGTAAATTGTTGCAGCTTTTCCGATCTCTTTTTGGATGGGAGCCCAAAATGCATCGTATGAGATGTCATCGTGAATTTTTCCGATAATCGCGTTGCGATAGTATTTGAAATTCCGGGTTTCAAGCTTGTGACCATCGTTCAACACAATTGCGCGCGGACGCTTGAAGTCATTCTTCACGTATAGTGCAGCATACACAACCGAATCGGTAAAGGTGTGATTGAAATAACGGTACCGAACCATTTCGATGGCAACCTCATTTGGCTTCAGCGATTTGATCACATCTTCGTACGTGATGCGTTTGTTTTCGAAACTCTGACCGAACAACTCGGATTTTTGACTGAGGTCTTTTTCGAGACGTTCAACGTCCTGTGCCAGTACAGCCGGGTCAATTTCATTTTCCACCAATTGCTCGGGGCTCATTGAAAGCGCGAGTGTCATAAGCTCTTTCTTTTCAACCCATTCGTTGTACTGGCTCTTCAGCTCTTCGTCTTTGCTGTTCAGAATCCGCTCACGGATTTTGATGGACGAGCTTAACAAAAGCGCCTTTGTGAGCAACTGATAGTTGTAAACTTTTCCGGCCAAGTCGCGGAAATCTTCAAGTTGTCCAAGGGCCAGAGTGTTGTAGAATTCAAAGTCGCCTTTAATCGTATTCCAGTACTTAGCTTTTTCGCGTTCGCTGAGCGCCGGAAAGTATGTCTTGATAAATCCTTCGTACTGATTAAGCGATTGTTCGATGTTCGACTTGGCTGCCTTGTAGTCTTTCTGCATGTAGTACACCTTGCTTAGCTTCGAAAGTACTTTCACGTATTCAGGATGCGCTTCGCTGAAGAAATCCTTGTACAGCTTTTTAGCTTTCTGATAGAATTCATCGGCCTTTTTGTAGTTCTTCTGCTGATAGTACACATCGCCCGTGAGGGTATAAATGCTGGCGGCATTGATGTTATTTTTGGTACCCGTTTTCGCCCGCCAGATCGCTTCTGCAATTGTTAACGAATTGAAGGCGAGATCGTATTTCTTTTCCGAGATGTATACCACCGCAAGGTTCTTCAGAATGTCGGCATACAGGGGGTTGTCCTTTCCGAGCTTGTCGCCCACGATATCCCGTGACTCAAGCATCATTTTCTCAACATCTTTACGGTTGTCGCCTTTATAGAACTTAATCAACGCAAGCTGTGAAAGCGATCTGGCAACTTCCACGTGTTTTCTGGTGAATTGCTTTTCCTGGCTGGTAAGCGCTTTTTTGATGTTAGTTTCAGCTTTATCGTAGTCACCGAGCGTATAATAGATATCGCTTAACAAACGCTGGGTGCTGGCTGTTTTAGTGGAGTTATCCGTATAGGTTTTAACGGCAATCTGATTGGCTCGCTGAGCAGTCTTTTCGGCTTCTGTATAATCACCTTTGGCGAGCTGAATTTTTCCACGGTTCACCAACGGTTCGATTAACCGAATGGATGACACGCCAAACAATTGTTCATTTTCTTTTATTAAATCTGTAAGTAACTTGTCGGTCTGCGAATAGCGGCCAAGTTGAATGAACAATGCTGAGAGTTCTGCAGCTGTAGACTGCTGATCGCTTACAAGTACTTTAGCTTTCTTGATAAGCTTTTCTGAATCGTTAAGGTTATCCTGGGCTTCATCAAACATACCCTTTATTCCGTACAGTCGGGCTTGTGTTTCAATAGCGTGAATATATTGAGCGGTCCAGTTATCTTCTTTCTTTACGTTTTCAAGTACAGGCAGAGCTTCATCGATATGATTCCCGGCTTCAGTATATTCCCCAATTTTAATCTCCATCTGAGCGAGTTGATCCAGCGCAACCGCATATTCAGGAACGTCACGTCTATACTTGAAACGTGCGGTAGCAACACCTTCCTTAAGAATGGCATTTGCTGCTGCGTAGTTGTCGGTTAGTTCATAAAGGCGAGCCAGACTGAAAAGAATAGCGAGTTTATCCTTGTGCTTAGGTGCGATTTGTTTCGCTACTACATTTGTGTAGCTGTCCTCAAAAATCTTCTTTGCCTCGTCTATTTTGTTAGTATAGTCAAGGTAATAGATAGCCAGTTGAATTCGGCCCAAGTGATATTCTACCGTATTCTCACCATAAAGCTCTTTTTTAATTTCAATGATGTCATTCAGGTATTTCTCCACCATTGGATATCTCTTCAGTTGAACTGATAAATCTGCCAGGAACTCCAATGTCCGGATACGGGTTTTGTAATTCTGCGGAAGGTTCGCGGAATTTAATACCGTAGTTGCATCGGCTTCAAGTGACTTTGTTTTGTCTTTTTTTAGTTTTGAATTGAATTCAATTGCCTTCAGGTTGACGTTCATCAAGCTGGACTTATTAAAATATTTACCCAGCATGCGGTCGTATTCCGATTTCAGGTTAGCATACCGGTTATTACTTTCTTCACGCTGAAGCTGATCAAGGTAAGCGAGGTAAATATCATGACCAAGTGGAACTG
Organism: Cyclobacteriaceae bacterium; assembly: GCA_016786585.1. Taxonomy (GTDB): domain Bacteria; phylum Bacteroidota; class Bacteroidia; order Cytophagales; family Cyclobacteriaceae; genus UBA2336. The sequence continues at coordinate 592,856 of JAEUUI010000030.1, read as the reverse complement.
AAGGGGAGGTTCGTCCCTTTAATTTGCTCAAAAGATCACTGTAATCAAGGTATTTTTCCGTCAACTTGGAAGGTACCATGCCGTTGTTATTTTCAACGAACATGCCCAAGTATAGAAAATCGTTGTACACGAGCGCCAGGTTCGTACTTTTCATGAACCGTTTGTTTTTGTCGATCCATTCGTGCGCTTTTTTAAATTCCGCATCGGCCTGATCAATCTCACCTTGTTTTGAGTGCGCGTATGCAGTTAGTGTAAGAAGTTTTGCGTAGGCGCTAAACCGTGTGTCAAGCTCTGATTCTGAAATGAACCGGTTCTTAATCTTGCCGTCTTCCACGTACGTTTCTTTTTCTACTGCGCGCCCCACTAACAGTTTTTCATTGGTGGCCAATACGTCCAATGCTTCATTGTAAGACCCTTGTCCGATCATAGCTTCAGCAAGTTCTAGTTCAATCCGTGCTTTTAACACAGGTTCTTCAGGAGTAACTCCTTTGATAATCTCCAGCGCTTTTTCTGAATACTGACGTGCCAAACGATAATTTCCGTACTGATTATATGTTTCAGCAACGTCCGTTAGCGTCTGCGCGTGACTTGAACTGTTTTCACCATAGTTTTTAACACTTGCATCAATTGCGTTGGTGATGCTGGTTTCAAAACCCGCAAGCATACCGGAATTGAGATTAATCCGTGCTTCGCGGATGTAAAATCCCGGCATGTACTTGTTGCTCTGCCCGAATTTTGCCGTGACTTTCTTTTTGTATTTCGCCAGTCCAGAGGAGGCTGACGAGTAGTCGCCCGAGTTATACGCAGCATCAACTTTTGTCAGTTTTTTGTCAAGAGATCCGCAAGCGGCAAGAGATAATACAAGCGCCAGCACACACATCAACCGGATTGCTTTCATGGCAAGTAGGGTTTAAAAATTTCGATTTGTAAGGTAAGAATTTACGGGCGATTTATACCCAAAGCGAGACGTGTCAAAAAGCCCCGTTACGCGTAATTGCGGATTAATTTTCTGAGAATTTCCTGCGCTGCTTCTGCGATTACGGTGCCCGGTCCGAAAATGAAAGAAACACCGGATTTGTACAGGAAATCATAATCCTGCGAAGGAATAACTCCTCCGGCCACGACCATGATGTCTTCGCGATTGATTTTTTTCAGCGCTACAACAAGTTCGGGGATCAGCGTTTTGTGCCCACCGGCCAGGCTTGATGCGCCAACGATGTGAACATCGTTTTCGGCAGCCTGCATGGCAACTTCGTCCGGAGTTTGAAACAATGGGCCGATGTCAACATCAAACCCAAGATCAGCAAAGCTTGTCGCAATTACTTTTGCTCCCCGGTCATGTCCATCCTGGCCCATTTTGGCGACCAGTATTCTCGGCCTGCGACCATCAAGTTTTGCAAAATCATCGGAGAGCTTGCGGGCATCCTCAAATTGTTTTTGATCTTTCATGGCTCCCGAATATACACCGGAAATCGATCGGATCGCTGCCTTGTACCGGCCAAAGGCTTTTTCCAACGCGGTTGAGATTTCTCCGAGCGTAGCACGCTTGCGCGCTGCATCGATCGCGAGTTCAAGCAAGTTGCCGTTACCGGACTGAGCAGCCACGGTTAATGCATCCAACGCAGCGTGAACATCGGCATTACTTCTTTCTGATTTTAGTTTTTGTAACCGTTCGATTTGTTCGGTTCGCACAGCGTGATTGTCAACTTCAAGAATATCGAAGTCGGGCTTGTCATCGGTTTGATATTTGTTAACCCCAACGATTACATCTTTTCCTGAATCGATACGGGCTTGTTTTGCTGCGGCAGCTTGCTCGATGCGCATTTTCGGAATACCGCTTTCGATCGCTTTCGTCATTCCGCCAAGTTTCTCAACTTCCTCAATTAACTCCCAGGCTTTATTGGCAAGTTCTGCTGTTAACGTTTCGATGTAATACGATCCGCCAAGCGGATCAACAACCCGGGTAACGCCTGTTTCTTTCTCAATGAATAGCTGGGTGTTTCGGGCGATGCGTGCTGAGAAGTCGGTTGGCAATGCAATCGCCTCATCGAGCGAGTTGGTATGCAACGATTGTGTTCCGCCAAGCACGGCAGCCATCGCTTCCACGCAAGTACGGGTAACGTTATTGTATGGGTCTTGTTCGGTTAAACTCCAGCCGGATGTCTGGCAGTGTGTGCGCAGCGCCATCGACTTTGGATTTTTCGGATTGAATTGTTTAACAATGCGCGACCACAATAATCGCCCTGCGCGCATCTTGGCAACTTCCATGTAAAAATTCATTCCGATTCCCCAGAAAAAGGAGAGACGCGGAGCAAAATCATCGATGTTGATGCCGGCTTGTATACCTGAACGGATGTATTCGAATCCATCGGCAAGTGTATACGCCAGTTCAATGTGGGCAGGGGCACCGGCTTCATGCATGTGATATCCGCTGATGCTGATCGAATTGAACTTCGGCATGTGCTTCGAAGTGTACGCGAAAATGTCAGACACGATCCGCATCGAAGGTGTTGGCGGATAGATGTACGTATTGCGTACCATGAATTCTTTCAGAATGTCATTCTGAATTGTGCCGTTAAGTTGTTCGGGCTTTACGCCTTGTTCTTCAGCTGCAACAATGTAAAAGGCCAGTATCGGAATTACGGCTCCGTTCATCGTCATCGACACCGACATTTTATCCAATGGAATCTGATCGAACAGGATTTTCATGTCGAGCACCGAATCAATCGCAACGCCCGCTTTCCCAACGTCACCTGAAACCCGTTCGTGATCGGAATCATACCCGCGGTGCGTGGCGAGATCGAACGCTACGGAAAGTCCGCGCTGGCCTGCTGCCAGGTTTCTTCTATAAAATGCATTCGAATCACGGGCAGTTGAAAAGCCCGCGTACTGACGTACCGTCCACGGTCTGATCGCGTACATGGTAGCATACGGTCCGCGTAAATAGGGCGGAAGACCAGCTGTAAAATCAAGATGCGTTAACGACCTCGTATCATCTTTAGAATATGATGGCTTGACCGCTATCCCTTCAGGAGCATTCCATGACTCCTGCTTATCGTTCAACGAATTTTGAGCGCTTGAACTTTGACTATTGAACTGGCTGCCCAATTTGGCTTTAACCTGTTCCGCAATCTGCTGCGTCAGGGCATCTACGTAATATGAACCCGCTGTAGCATCGGCAACTTTGTTCAGGTATGATTCTTCGCGGAGGATATTTGAAACATTTCGCGCAATGCGATTCATGTTCAGATCCGTTTCCTTTTCGGCATACACCGTCAGTGCATCACAACCACCTGCAATCGCTGCCATGGATGCCGTTGTACTCTTCAGCATGTTGCCATGGGGCTGAAACGATTCGGCTATCCACGCAGTTGAACGTGCATGAATGAAAATTTCAACCGGTGAGAGTTCGGCCCAAATTGCGCGAAGCGCCTTGAGCTTAGCCTGCTCAACAAAAAAGTCTGTGCCAACTGGTACTGAAATTATAATCCCGTTAGCAGATTTAATTTTTAACGCAGCTGAAATACTATCAGTGAGCTGGCCGACAACATCTTGTGAGTCGGCCGCAAGCAGACCTGAAGTTTTAAACTCCTTGAAATCTGCGAATGCAAGGGATACATCAGCAATTTCATTTTCCCACAGTACAAATCCGGTTAACGATCCTGCATCCCACTTCTTCGTTTTTGCCAGATCAGGAATGGTGTTTATAACATCCCGTTGGTTTTTACCAGCCAGAAACGCAACCATACAATACGGCCACTCGACAGCATCTAACAGAACCAGTAAATCAATCTTGTCGGCTTGCCGAATATCGAATAAGATACCGTCAGCACCATTTTTTAAATGTGCTAACGCGATGCGGTTAGCTTGCTGTGCGTTTGCTACCGTTATCAGGGGCAGGTTATGCCACGTGCGTGCGCCCAGATATTCGTTTCCGGAGGCGGGCAACTGAAAAGAATTTTCAGGGCGGTCATGCTTGTCGTAATAAGCCCGGCCTTCAATCGTTCCGACCTTCCAGTTTAGCGTTTCGTCTGGATTTTTGCCTTCGTTTTCTTTTGCAGCAGCCCGAACCCAATCTTCGCGGGTGGGGATGGAGAAAATTCTGTCGATCGGGTTTTCGAAAGGCATAGCGCAAGGTACAAAATGAATCGTTCAAACGATTGAACAACAACTTTCGGTGATTTTTTTGAACCCTGTTTGCAAGTAAAAAATCATTTCCCATGTCATGATTTTTTTTAAGAAAATCAATAGGAAATCCTATTGATTTGTTAGCTCCTTTTTTCACATCTTTGTCTCCCTTTCTCTAAAAAAGGAAGCAAAATCCACCAAATCGAAAGCTCAATGGAAGTAGACTACGGAACCGTTTGGACTGACTGTCTTGAAGTTATAAAAGGAAGCGTAGGCGAAGAGAATTTTAAGACCTGGTTTAAACCCATTGTCCCGTTAAAGGTGGAAGGTGATGTGTTAACCATTCAGGTGCCATCACAATTCTTTTACGAATGGCTGGAAGACAACTATGTGCCGGTTCTTAAAAAAGCGCTTACAACGGTTTTAGGGCCTTCCGGTAGACTTGAATACTCGGTGATCGTTGACAGCGGAAACACGAATAATCCGCCGGTAGCCGTTCATTACCCTAATGGGATGGGGGGCAAGCGCCAGCAGTCGAACGGCATGGGCGATGAGTATTCTCCGTTCCAGTTTAAGGCGTTAAACCCGCTTACGGTTAATTCCAGGCTCAACCCGGCATACACGTTCGAAAACTTTGTGGAAGGCGACTGTAACCGCCTGGCGCGCTCCGCAGGTGTTGCGGTGGCCAAGAAGCCGGGCACGACATCCTTCAACCCGCTGATGCTGTATGGTGGAGTGGGTGTTGGGAAAACTCACCTGGTGCAGGCCATTGGAAACGAGATTCGCAATAACATGCCGAATAAAATTGTTCTGTATGTCGATCAGAATGATTTTACCACTCAGTTCCTCAACGCGCTTCAAAACCATAAACTTCAGGAGTTTCAGAACTTCTACCTACAGGTCGATTTATTGATCCTGGATGATGTGCAGTTCCTTGCGGGTCGTGAAAAGACGCAGGAGATCTTCTTTCATATTTTTAACCAGTTGCACCAGTCGGGCAAACAGATCATCATGACCAGTGATTGTCCGCCACGCGATATGAAAGGTTTCCAGGAGCGCCTGTTATCCCGCTTCAAATGGGGCCTCACGGCTGATTTACAGGAGCCTGATTTTGAAACCAAGCTGGCGATCATTCATCGCAAGATGCAGGCTGACGGAATCGATATTCCAACGGAAGTTGCTGAATACCTCGCATACAGCGTTGACACCAACCTGCGTGATATGGAAGGTGTACTCAACTCGCTGATTTTTCACGCTACCCTGCTCAAAAAGAATATCGACCTGGAGCTCGCGAAAGAAGTTCTCAAGAACATCATCAAGGAAATTCAGTCGGATGTGAGTGTCGATTTTATTCAAAAAACCGTATCCGAATATTTCAAGGTTGATCTCGAGTCGCTGAAAAGCAAAATCAAGAAACGCGAGATTGTGATTCCGCGGCAGGTGGCCATGTACTTCTGCAAACGATATACACAATTAACGCTTGCGCTGATTGGCGAAAACTTTGGCGGCCGCGACCATAGCACGGTAATACACGCCCTGGAATCGGTTGAAGATATGATGAAGACCGACTCCAACTTCAAACTCAGCGTTGATGAACTGGGTAAGAAGCTGAAGTTGCGGATGAACTGATTATCGCAGTAAAAACGAATACGGGATCGCTTCGCGCGCGCCATTCATTCCATACAAGCTTACACGGCCCTTGTACTTTTCGAAGAATTCAATCACCTCTTCGGGATCATTCACTTTAACCCGGTTGATTGAAATGATCGTATAGTTTTCCGGAACACCGAGTCGTTTCATGTAACCCTCATCACGGATCTTAAAAACTTTTACCCCGTAGTCAGTGGCCTCGAGTTGAGCTCCTAAAATTTTTGAACTCACAATTTTACGCGACACTTTTTCGGTCGTGCCATTTCGGTTTACGAGTGTCAATGAAATTGTTGCTGATTTTCCGTTTCTCAAATATGTAATGGACACCTTGTCGCCCGGGTACCGGTAGCTGATCTCTTCTTCAAAGGTGCTCACACTGTTTACGGGCACATCATTTATTTTGGTTATGATATCTCCGGCCTTTAATCCGGCTTGTGCAGCCGGACCTTTATCTTCAACGCTTTCCAGGAATATGCCATTAAAATCAACTACGTCACCGAGATTATACTTGCGTGCATACTGGTAGTCGTAATCAACTACACTGCCGCCATAAAATCCTTTTTGAACGATACCATATTTGATCAGGTCGTCAACAACCTTTCTGGCAATGTCAACCGGCACGGCAAACGCATAGCCGGTGTAGCTTCCGGTGCGTGAAAGAATTGCCGTGTTTATGCCTACCAGTTCTCCGTTTTTGTTTACCAGCGCTCCGCCACTGTTACCCGGATTGATTGCAGCATCTGTTTGAATGAACGATTCGATCGGAAACTTGTCTTCGAGGATTCCAATGCGTCTGCCTTTGGCGCTCACAATTCCGGCGGTAACCGTTGAGGAAAGCGAAAACGGATTTCCGACAGCAACAACCCATTCGCCCACCTGCAGATTTTGAGAAGCCCCCAACGTAATAGCGGGAAGGTTATCAGCTTTAATTTTCAGAACCGCCAGGTCAGTAGACGGGTCCGTTCCGATCAGTTCCGCATCATACACACGTTTGTTATACACGACTTCAATTTTCTCCGCTGACCCGACTACGTGATTGTTGGTGACGATGTATCCGTCAGACTTGAAAATTACACCCGAACCGCTGCTCACCCGGGTTTGTGATCCGCCACCGCCGAACAACAAATCCCAATAAGAATAAGATGCCCCCTGCGAAAGGCTGTTGATATACACAACACTGGGAATCGCGCGGGTTGCGGCCAGGTTAAAATCTACCGGGGCTTCCGGGATAACATTGGTTGACGCAACGTTTGCCGAAGGATAATCACCCGAACCCGTGAGCGATACCTGCTCAAACGCCATGGGATTCTTGTCAGAACCTTCGGGGTTGACCATCAGTTTAATACAAACAAACGCTCCGGCAAATCCAGCCACAGAAGCGATCAGAATAAGTTTTAGTGTCTTCATAATTTTCCCGACTAACGATGCACAAGCGCACTGGAAAGTTTAACGTTTCAGGCGGCATTCTGTTTTACCTGCCCGAAAATTCCTGAGGCTGCTCGCATCAAATTTTCTACCTTGCAAATCTATGGGAATACGGTCAATACTGGCAAAGCCGTTCGCAGCCTATATAGCCGCGGAAACGAAAAAATGGTCAACGAACCCACATGAATATCAGCAGCGGCTGATGCAATACCTGGTTCGCGAGGCTGCACACACCGTTTTTGGAAAAGACCACAACTTCGGTTCCATCCGTTCCTATGACGACTTTAAAAGAAATGTGCCGGTTAGGGATTACGAAGAGCTGAAGCCCTACATCGAAAAAGTTACGAAAGGCGAACCCGATGTGCTATGGAAAGGCAAGCCGGCCTATTTCGCAAAAACTTCAGGCACTACATCCGGTACAAAATACATTCCGCTTTCAAAGGAGTCAGTGCCGTATCACATCAATAGCGCTCGCAACGCGTTGCTAAGCTATGTTCATGAAACGGGTAAGGCCGATTTTCTCGATGGTAATCTGATCTTTCTTTCCGGCAGCCCGGTACTTGATGAAAAGGCTGGAATTAAAACCGGTCGTCTTTCGGGAATCGTCAATCACCACGTGCCCGGATACTTGCGTACGAATCAAAAGCCGAGTTACAATACCAACTGTATTGAAGACTGGGAATTAAAACTCGATACGATTATTGAAGAAACGCTTCATGCAAACATGACACTGATCTCGGGCATTCCACCATGGGTGCAGATGTACTTCGATCGCATTGAAGCGAAAACGGGAAAGAAGATTAAAGATGTGTTTCCGAACTTTTCGATGTTCGTGTACGGAGGAGTTAACTTCGAACCGTATCGCGCAAAATTGTTTGAATCGATCGGGAAGAAAATTGATTCCATCGAAACCTATCCGGCATCGGAAGGATTTATCGCCTACCAGGATTCGCAACACGAGCAGGGTTTGTTGTTATTGTTGAACCACGGAATATTTTTTGAGTTCATCCCAACAGATGAATACTTCAATGAAAATCCAACCCGGTTAAGCATCGAACAGGTTGAGCTTGGAAAGAATTACGCTGTAATCATCAACAACAATGCAGGCCTTTGGGGGTACTCCATTGGCGATACGGTGAAGTTTGTTTCAAAAAATCCTTACCGGATTTTGGTGACGGGTCGTATCAAGCATTTCATTTCTGCCTTCGGAGAGCACGTAATAGGTGAGGAGGTTGAAAAAGCGATGAAGTTTACGATGGAAAAATTCCCGGAGGCGGAACTGATTGAGTTTACGGTTGCGCCCCAGGTAACCCCGGCCGAAGGTTTGCCACACCATGAGTGGTTTATCGAGTTTACCAAGGCTCCGGCCGACTTACAAGCATTCTCGCTTGAGCTTGACAATCAGTTGCGTAAGCTGAATGTTTACTACGATGATTTAATCACCGGCAGCATTCTTAAAACGCTTCAGGTGACAAGCCTGAAGAAAAATGCTTTTATCGATTACATGAAATCGCAGGGCAAGCTTGGCGGACAGAATAAAGTGCCACGCCTTTCCAACGACCGCAAAATTGCGGATGCGCTGGGTACGTTTAAATCGTAAAGATTAATCAGTTTACTTTTGCTTAGTGGCGAGCACCATCTTGATTTTGTGCTCCGAACCGATCTGCATAACGTCCACCAGGTCTTGAATGGTTAGTGAGTTGGCTGCATGAAGTACCACTGTAGGTTCATCCAGGTTCGCACAGGCTTTCACCAGTCCATCTTCCAACTCAGCTTGTGATACTGGCCGTTTGTTGATATAGAATTGCCGGTTCTCCGTAATCGTGAGGATAACGGGCTGCTTGTTGAGCGACTGGCTGGCCTTGGATTGTGGCAGCATCACCTTAATCACGTTCGGGTTTGTTACCGTGGAAATGATCAGGAAGAACAACAGCAGGAAGAACATGATGTCGTTCAGGGATGAGGTTGCCACCTCGGCTGCAAACTTGTGTTTCCGGACGATCTTCATGATGCCGGGCTCATAATGTAACGAATGAATTCAAGGGAATCGCGCTGTGCCCGAAGCGTGAAATTCTGAATCATCTGGTTAAGTATATGATATCCTGTGTAGGCCAATACACCTACCACGAGACCTGCACCGGAGGTGATCATTTTTTCATACAAACCACCGGCAATGATTCCGATGCTGATGTTATCCGAAAGTGAGATCGTATAGAAAATCCGGATGATACCCGAAATGGTTCCGATAAACCCGAGCATCGGTGCGATACCCGCAATAATTCCAAGATACCCGGTTCCTTTCTCCATTTCACCCACCTCAACGTTGGCAGTTGATTCCATCACGCCTTCAATTTCTTTCATCGGTCTACCAATGTACTGGAGGCCTGAAGCGAGAATTCTACCGGTCGAAGATGTTTCACGTTCAGCGAACATGGTTGCTGCCTTGATATCTGAATCCTTAATCATTCGGGTAATGTTCTGTACCAAATCTTTCTGCTGCTTTGCTTTTTGGCGGATGTACAAAAACCGTTCGATGAACAGGTATGTCGCCAGGAACAACAACAGAATGATGGGAATCATCACGATCCCGCCTTTTAACAGCAGGTCGGCAATAGAAAGACCCTCAAAAGATTCAGGAGTCTCAGGTGTTATTTGTGCGAGGAATGCTATCATCAGGGAAATTTATGGGATTGTTTCGACATTTTAAAACCACGGGTACTCAGCCACAAACTTAACGCAAGAATCGCTCCATTGTTGTTTCAGCCAGTTGGACAAATAAAAAACGCGTGCCTTCGGAGCACGCGTTTCAATTTAAATTCGTCAAAGCAATTAGCGACCTGACTTCTTCTGCTGTTGTAGTTGCTGCATTTGACCATCTTTAATGGCTTGCTTCACGTCCTTCGCCTGTTTGTCATTCGGATCGAGTGTCAGCACCTTGTCAAAGTACTCTTCTCCTTTTTTCATGTTGCCTTCTTTGATCGCATAGTATGAACCCATGTATTTGTAGGCCATGATCAGGTCTCTTTTGGATGTTTTCGCAGGATCAGCGGTAGCTAACTCAATAACTTTTTCATAAAGCGGTTTTGCCAGCCATGTTTCTGAATTCGGATCAAGGTTAGCTTTTACACCAGCTCCCAGTGCTACTACTGCTGAATTGGTAGGATACTGTTCAATCAGCTTCGTGTAAATCGTATCCGCCTGAGCATATTGCTCGGTGTAGGTATAACAGCGGGCAAGGTTAAGCTGATCAGTTGGTGAAGCTTTTGGTTTTACAGTAAGCAGATACCGGTAAGCCTCTCCGGCTTCTTTGTATTTTTTCTGTCTGAATAAAAGATCAGCTTTGATTTGAGCAGCTTCCCAGCTCTTTGGATCCATTTGAATCGCCTTTTGCAGCGTGGAGATACCCTGTTCTTCCTTGTGTATCGCAATGTAAAGTTTACCCAGATCCAGCAAATCTTTAATGGTTACATCAACTGGCTTTTTCACTAGGAATTGTTCGTACACATTCGCAGACTCAACGGAGTCAGCGGAAACTTTTGTAGCCAGCAGTGATTTACCGTAGTACCGATAAACAATAGGCTTCACGTTATCCTTCTTAATAACTTCTTTGAAGATTTCGTTTGCTTTCGCGAACTCACCTTTCATTACGTAAATAAAGGCTAACCTGATTTTAATTTTCTCCGGATCGCTGCTTAGTTGACGGAATTTTTCAGCAGCAGCAACAGCCTTGTCGGCTTCTTTGCGCTGGTAGTAAATATCAGCCAGTTCATCGTATCCATAGGTAAACTCGGGATCAACGGACACTGATTTTTCGAGTTGTTTTTGAGATTCTTCGGGATTCGTACGGGAATAGATCAAACCGATTTTGTAATACGGTTCACCATTTTTAGGATCCATAGCTGCTGCATTTTCATACGCACTAACGGCTGAACCTGCCTGGTTTTGAAGCAGGTATGCGTCTCCTAAAAGTGTCTCTACTTCTGCATCATCTTTTATGCCTTTAGCTTTTAATAAAAGTGCTACTGCATCGCCGGCGAATTTTGCGTTTGTTAAATACGCTTCCGCTACGGCTTTCAGCACAGGTACTTTCTTGGACTTAGTCATTTCAAGTGCCTTGTCAAGGTTAACCTTGGCATCAGCCGGACGATTTTGCAGCATGCTTAAATAACCCTTACCAGCATAGTTGAGTGCTTCTTTAGGATCTTTTGCAATGCCTGCATCGAACGACTTGGCTGCAGCATCGAGTTGATTATTTTTAATTTGCGCATACCCGAGGTAGTAGTACAAATCTGTTTCATCGGGGTATTGCTTGATGGCTGCTTCAATGGGTGCCATCGCTTCGGCTGCATGATCTACAGCAATCAGCCTTTTTGATTTTTTAATTTCTGCATCCTGACCGAAAGCAACGGTCGCTACCAGTACAAGCAACAGCAGAAAAGGGGTCTTCAGGTTCATGGTTTAAAAGGTTCTGTATGCACTTCTAAAATTCTAATAGGCATAGTAGCAGGAACTATGCCGGATTTCAATACGATTCGCTGGCCTTTTTCGCTGGCTACAAATGCTGTAAACCCGCTTCCGAGGCCCATCCTCGCTTCCCTGCTCAAGATCTTAATGTTCCGTCTTAACGGGTAAGACCAGTCTGCAATATACGCCTGATATGGCTGGAAATTATCGCCACCATTCGATATTCCGATAACTTTTATTGAACTCATAAACCTATTTGCGGTAGAATCGTCCTGGTCGCTGATCCAGCTAACATCTATTAGGCCAAGAGCGTGCGGGTTTTTAGACACGTAATCGATTACCTGCGGATTTCCGTTTACTGCGTAGCAGTAGGAGGGAAGCGAGTCGATCTGTTGAACTGAATCGCGTAAGTACCGGATGATCCCCGAATTTGGGTGATCAAATACCACCACGACCGGAGTCGAAGGATACTTCTTGTCAATCTCGTTCAGGTTATTCGTTCCTGAAAGAATTTTCCGCAAGTCAGCAATACTGAAATTGGTATAGTTGCTGGCCGGATTAGAGATAACGGCAACTGCACCCTTCGCGAGCGGTTGTTCCTTGCACTCGTATTTCTGATTGGCGAGGTAGGCATTTTCTTCCGGAGTCAGACTCCGGGTAACAATTGCAAGCCGTGCACTGTCCTGCAGCATGGCGCGGATGGCAGCTTCCTCTGTTGTATAAATTACGTTAATGTGTGCATTGGTGTACGTGGCTTCAAACGTATCAATTTCGGCATCAATGAGCGGCTTCAGCGATTCGTCTACGGCAATTGTAATGGTACCGTACGTTGGTTGATCGAGAACATTTCCTTTTTTATCGCGCTCTGTACACGCAGTGGCGAAAGCCACGAGGATCAGGCTATAAATAGCGGTCTTGATTTTCGCGGTCGCGAAAATATTTTTGATAGGTACTAAAAGCTCTAAAAAGTCCATAGGCTATTAAAATTATTCCTAAAGGGATTTTATAAGCGAGGGTGAACGTTTGCTGCACGAGCAGGAAAATGCCCAGCGCTACATAAATAAAGGCCATGAGTATACTGAAATATTTCATGGCCTTTAATGATTGTTGTTTAAAATAAACCGGATTGCTTAAGACTCAAGCTTGAAGTAAACCGGTAATACAAACTGAGATTTCACAGAACGACCGTTTTGCTTACCTGGCTTCCACGGTGGCATGATTTTGATCAGACGGATAGCTTCATTGTCAAGGTCGGCATTGATACCTTTTACGATTTCAATGTTACTGATTGCACCTTCTTTATCAACAATGAATTTTACGTATACCTTTCCTTCAACACCCATGCGTCTTGCGGAGGCAGGATATTTCTGGTTTTTGTTCAAAAACTTATACATCGCTGCGTTACCGCCTGGGAATTCGGCAAGCTGTTCAACTGCGTAGAAAATTTTATCATCTGTATTTTCTTCAGCGACAACCGGCGCAGGTTCTTCGAATACAACCTCACCTGTTCCTTCCTGTGCAACAGCCCCGGTTTCGTTTTCCTTGATCTCCTCGATAGTCGGCATCTCTTCCTCTTCCACAACCTCTTTTTCGGTTACTTTAGGAGGAAGGAATTTGATCACCGTTTTCACCGGGGGCGGGATGCGCACATCCGGTGGAGGAGGCTGGGGCGTGATTGGAGGCGGCTGATCGAGTGAAATAGTCGTCTCTTTTAACTTAGCCGGTTCGGCACTGCGAACGGATTCCAGCAACCGTGCAATTGCAGGCGCTGCCAGAACCAAAATCAATATCGCAACCGTAACACCTAACGCTATTAAGACATACTTCGAATAATTCTTACGGTTAACGTAGGCTCCGTATTCCTTATTTCTTTTCTCAAATACGATGTCGTCCCACGTTGATTGCGGAAGTACAACTCCTTCTGTTTTCATAATTGTGATTCTTTTACGAGCTCCTTATCAACATCCGTTATTTCCACGAGCGCAAACCGCTGCACACTGCTGATGGACATCTCATCCATAATATCAACCATGTTCTTATAACGAGCCTCATCCAATGATTTGATGAGAACAATTATTTTCGGGTTCTCTGCCTTTTTTTCCTGCAGCACTTTACGAATACCGGTTGCTGAGAAGTTAGTTACTTCAACTTTCGGGTCCGTAATGCCGATGTACCAGTAAATTTTATCGTTTTCGCCTAACACGAGCGTTAACACGTTTCGTTCATTAACCTCTGGCTGTTCATCGCCCTCTTTGGGTTTGTCAGGCATGTTTATTTGCATTGCCTGGGGCTTGTTGAGCGTTGTGGTCATTACGAAGAAAGTAAGCAGGAGGAACGCAAGGTCCACCATGGGCGTCATGTCAATCCGGGTAGAGGATTTTTTAACGCGTACTTTACCGCCTTTCTTTTTACCACCGCCACCGCCACCACCTAATTCTGCCATATTATTTAGTAGTTAAAGTTTTAAGTCTCTTCAATTAATGATCCTTCTTCGCCTGCTTGGCTAACATAGCATCAAAGTCTGCACCTTTTTCCATGTTGGTGATCAGGTTGAACTTGGTGATCTTATTACGATCCACAAGTGTGTTTACCACTTTCCGGATGGTTTTGTAATCAGCGTCACTGTCGCCCTTAATTGCAATCCGCACTCTGTTCTGACTTGCTGTACGGGCTCCGTTAACCCAGTCAACCAACTCATTATGAGCAGAGTCAACCGGAATTCCGGGCTGTGGAACCTCCTTACGTTGCTCCGGGGTTAACGAAAGAAATTGTTTCAGATTCGCCACCGGAACGCCAACACTTGAGATGATTGAGAATGTTCTTTTCTCCTCTGGTGTAAAACTTACACCGTAACGCTCTCCCATGATGTCCAACAGCTCCGCACGCGTAAATTGCCCATCCACGTTGAAAAACACCCGGCCCTTAGGATCTACGGTCAGGGTAACAACATTGGTTTCAGGCATTTTCACCATTGCAACCGATGAAGGTGTATCCACCGCAACCGGTTCATCGGGGATGGCGGTTGCAGTAAGCATGAAGAAAGTCACCAGCAGGAAAGCCAGGTCCACCATGGGTGTCATGTCAATCGGAGGTGCACTTCTAAAGTTTGCCATAATCTAAATTGTTAAGAATTAAGCCGTTTTATTTTGGGCTGTAAAATTCTGAATAATGCTAAAGCTTGTTTCATCAATCGCATGTGTCAATGCATCGATTGCGCTGGTGAAATAGTTATAGAAAATAATCGCCAACGCAGATGTACCGATACCAAGCGCGGTATTAATCAACGCTTCAGAGATACCGTTTGCGAGACCTACTGAGTCAGGGGCACCCGCTGTTGCAAGCGCGGCAAACGCTTTAATCATACCCATTACCGTACCTAACAGACCCAACAGTGTCGCGATTGATACGATCGTAGCCAGGATTACGAGGTTTTTCTCAAGCATTGGCATTTCAAGCTGGGTTGTTTCTTCGATATCCTTCTGGATCAATACAACCTTCTTGTCCGGCTCGATAGTCGAGTTCTTAGCCAGGTCGCTGTATTTTACCAAACCAGCCTTTACAACGTTCGCTACAGAACCTTTTTGCTTATCGCACTCAGCAATTGCCTGGCTGATGTTGTTGCTGGCAATCAGGTGTTTAATCTTCTGAACGAAGGTTTTTACATTGCCTTTTCCTTTCGCGCGGCCGATAGTGATCAAACGTTCGATCGAGAAAGTGATTACGATCATTAACAATGAAATTAGGATCGGTACAATGTAACCACCTTTATATACGATACCGAAGTAGTTTCCTTGTAGTGGGTGATTCGCGGGATCGTTACCCACAAAGTTTGCAGGATTCCCCAATACGTATAGGTAAAAAAGAATAGCGATGGCGATTTCTACCACGATGATGATGGCCGCGAAAAGACCCGAGTTTGAATTTTTCATACAGTAGTTTTAATTGTTATAAAGTTTAGTTTTAAGTTTAGTTGGAAAAGTATTCGATTTGCTAAGAAATATCAACAGATTTTTTTGTCTTACCGCTCAGTTTTTATTCAGAAGGGCAGGCCTTTAACTTTGAGAGTTAGTGCCTGATTTCTCCTAAATTTGTCTCGCAATAACCTCAAAGGTACATGAAAATTTCCCCTAAATCCGGGAAATTCCTCATAAAATATTACGAAACGGCAATAAAACAGAATTTTCTGGACATTCGAAAATGCACTTTATACTTTTTGGAAACCTTACAACGAACTTTAAACAATATCATCGATTTTTAGCGAGTGAATCCTCACCCAGCTGGGAGTAGAAGCCAATGCCATTGAAAAAGTCACAATTTGATAACGTTATTTTTTCCGGCTGGCCCGAAATGCTGTTCTCCTAACGAATGTTAAATCTCCGCACTTCAATACTGTGAATACACCTCAAAAGAAAATTGCTGTTTTAGGCTCCACCGGCTCAATCGGAATCCAGGCGCTTGATGTTATCGCGAGCCACCCCGATTTGCTACAAGCCGAAGTGCTCACAGCAAATCACAATGCCTCGTTGTTAATTGAACAGGCTCGTAAGTATAACCCGAACGCGGTAGTAATTGCGAACGAGAGCCTGTATGAACAAGTAAAGCAGGTGTTAGCCGATACCGATGTTAAAGTATATGCCGGCGAAAATGCCCTTTGTTCCGTTTTGCAAATGGATTCGATCGACATTGTGCTTACAGCACTCGTGGGTTATTCAGGACTAAAGCCAACCATCAGTGCAATCGAGGCGGGAAAGTCAATTGCCCTGGCTAATAAAGAGACGCTGGTGGTGGCGGGCGACCTGATTACCCGGCTCGCCCGTGAGAAAGGTGTTAACATTTACCCGGTGGATTCGGAACACTCGGCCATTTTTCAATGCCTGGTAGGCGAGTTCCATAATAAAATAGAGAAGATTATCCTTACCGCATCCGGTGGACCATTTCGGGGAAAGAAACGGGATGCGCTCGCAGCCGTGACAAAAGCCCAGGCGCTGAAACATCCGAACTGGACGATGGGCGCGAAGGTGACGATTGATTCCGCTACGCTGATGAACAAAGGCCTGGAAGTAATCGAGGCCAAGTGGCTGTTCGGCTTAACGCCAGATCAGGTTGACGTGGTCGTGCATCCGCAGTCTATTATACATTCGCTTGTGCAATTCGAAGATGGCTCCATCAAGGCGCAAATGGGATTGCCGGATATGCGTCTGCCGATTCAGTTTGCATTCAGTTATCCCGAGCGTTTTAAATCTGATTTTCCGCGATTTGACTTTGCCCAGTATCCGAGCCTGACGTTCGAAAAACCCGATACCGAAACTTTTCGTAATCTTGCACTCGCTTTTGAGGCCCTTAAAAAGGCCGGAAATATGCCCTGTGTGCTGAATGCAGCGAACGAAATTGCTGTTGAAGCGTTTTTAAAAGACAAGATCGGCTTTTTAAAGATGCCGGAGGTTGTGGAAGAATGTATGGCGAAAATGCATTTTGTACCCAACCCAACACTGGAAGATTACGTGAATACCGATCGGGAGACCCGGATTAAAGCTTACGAACTAATTAACTGATGGAAGGATTTATCATGACGGCCCAGCTTCTGCTGAGCCTTTCTATTTTGATTGCTGTACACGAATGGGGCCATTTCATTGCAGCCCGTACATTCAATATACGGGTAGAGAAATTTTACCTGTTCTTCGACTTTCTTTTTCCGCTCGCCAATGTGGCAAATTTCTCACTCTTAAAATATAAGAAGGGTGATACAGAGTTTGGAGTGGGTTGGTTCCCGCTTGGCGGATATGTGAAGATTGCTGGGATGGTGGATGAAAGCATGGACAAAGAGCAAATGAAAACTCCGCCACAGCCGTGGGAGTTTCGCTCGAAGCCGGCCTGGCAGCGATTGATTGTGATGCTTGGCGGTATTATCGTAAACGTGATTGTGGGGATTATCATCTTCGTTTGTTTGACATACTTCGTGGGTGATACCTACATCCCGACAAAATATGTGAACACACACGGTGGAATTGAAGCCCGCGAACTCGGTCGCAAGATTGGGTTACAAACAGGTGATAAAATTGTTGCCATTAACGGTAAAGCGTTTGACGATTTTTCAGAAGTATCACAACCGGATGCATTGCTTGCGCAGGATTCATACTATACTGTTGACCGTAACGGAGAGCAGCTTAAAATTTCAATCCCGGCTGATTTCATTGAAAACTTCAATTCGAAGGAAGCTTCTTTAAATTTTATTGCGCCCCGCATTGAACCTTTGGTTGAGAAGGTTGAGAAAACCTTTATTCCATACGATTCTGCGAAACAGGAAGAAGGTGATAAAATGGAAACTATTGCTGGTCAGATCAATCTGCAGCCGGGTGACCGCATTGTTGAAATAAACGGTCAGCCAATTGAATTTCAGGATCAGGTTACGAAAGCCGTAAAAGGAAAGAAGCTTGACTCGCTTTCGATCAAGATTAAGCGTGGTGAGGAAACGCTTGCGTTTAAAAAGAGCTTTAAAGATCATTACATGATCGGCTATCTGCCGAAAGGAATCGATGAAAAAGAACTGTCGGTAATCAAATACAGCTTCGGACAATCGCTCGGGATGGGCGCAGGCCGTGCATTTGGTGTGATCACCACGCAGTTAAAAGCGTTTAAGAAAATTTTCTCAGGTCAGATTTCCTTGAAGAATTCCTTGTCGGGACCTATCGGCATCGCGAAAGCCTATGGCGGAAACTGGGATTGGGTTCGTTTCTGGAGTATGACCGGGTTGCTGTCGATGGTGCTCGCGTTTATGAACCTGTTGCCGATTCCGGCACTTGATGGCGGGTACGTGATGTTCCTGCTGTATGAAATGATTACCGGCCGGGAGCCATCAGAGAAATTCTTTGAGACATCATTGAAGATTGGTTTCGCGTTGCTGATTGTGCTGATGGTGTTCGTTTTCTATAACGACATTGCAAAACTATTCCACTAACCTGGTAAGGATCAATAATAAAAAAAGCCCTGTTCATCAGGGCTTTTGTTTTTGACGAATGTTCTCCTTATCGTTTTTTGTGTCTCGTTTGTACTTTTTTGTTATAAGTACGAGCGCTCCATATGGATCGCCCTTATCGCCATAGAGGGCGTGGGTCTCAGGTATAGATAGTATTCGGATATCCACGATGTTATCGGGCTTTAAGTTAGAAATTGAGTCACATGGGACTTCCTGATCATCTATTATCAATATGCCATGAGGGCGATCACAAAAATTAGTCGACACCCCCAGGGTAGCAAGCGAGTCAACCTGAAGCGGGCTTAAGAGTACGTTCGGAACTTTAGGTTGTAAACGCCACACTGGAGTTGTTGACCGATACCGAGCGCTATCGTTTTTTGTCGAAACGCCCTGCGCGCAAGTGCAGTACCCTGCAATCACAATACTAAAAGTGAGGATTATTTTCATGCTACTAATTCTCGTTGTGCAGTATTTCAAATTCAACCCTGCGGTTTAACCGTTTGTCTTCTTCCGTTTTTTCTTCCACCAAAGGTTTTTCGCTTCCGTAACCGCGGGCGTTGATTCTTTCCGCATCAATTTTGAATTGATCGACCAGGTATGCTTTGATGGCATCTGCCCGGGCTTGCGACAAGCGAAGGTTTGAATCCTTGTTCCCCTGTGAATCGGTGTGGCCGGAGATACTAAGTCCGTATTTCGGATGATCAATCAGGAAGTTGGCAATGCGGTCTAAATCCTGATGCATGGCTTCAAGAATATCAGCTTTACCGTTTTCGAACTCAAGCGATTTGAAAGCAAGTTTAGGTTCAATCTTTTCAACCGTGCGATCAAGCTGCATGTCGCCATCAAGGAAAAATATCTCTTCAATTCTGAAGAAATCGTCACCTTGGATGATCAGCAGGTATTTTCTTTTGTTGATCAGGCTAAAGTCGAAGCTGCCATCAGGCCGGAGAAACTTTGGGGCAACTTCAATTCCTTCTTCCAGGTCGATGATGGAAACAATGCCCTTCATCGGCTGGCCGGTGGCGGCATCTTTCAAGGTTCCTTTTAATGTAATGACAGCTTCAGGATGTGCCTCCATCGGAACAGGAAACGAATGCAAGTCAAGATCGTTCGGATCGCTTTCTGATCGTGCGTAGTAAATCTCTTCCGATTCAGAATCAATCGTGAAGTAATACTCGCTGCCTTCACCATTCACAAGAGGACCGATATTCTTGGGCTCTTCCCACATGCTACCATGCAGATATGATTTATAAATATCAAAGTTGCCAAAGTTGAGCGGCTGTCCGTTCGAGCTGAAGTATAGTACATTAAATTTATGATGGAAGAATGGGCTTACATCGTTGTTGCGGGTGTTGATAATCGGACCGATGTTTTTTGCCGGCTGCCAGTTTCCGCCCGCATCTTTCACGGAATAGTAAATATCGGCAAGCCCAAAACCTCCCAATCTGTCGGATGTAAAGAAGATGGTATCCCCCGAATGGGAAAGAGACGGGTGCGAATCCCACGCAGTGGAATTGATGTTCTTACCTAAGTTGTGAACATTGCCCCAGCCTTTTTCACCCAAATTTTCAGCTACGAAAATGTCGCAGCTTCCGTAAGAATCAGGAGAGTTACAGCGCGCGAAGTAGAGATATTTTCCATCCTGACTCAGTGAAGCGGAACCTTCATTATAACTTGTGTTGATATTCTTAAATTCTTTGGCATCCAGCCATACGCCCATGTCGCGCACGCTGTAAAACAAATCTTCATCGTAGGTTCGTTCGATTGATACGGAATGCGCATTTCGCTTGGAAGAGAACAGCAACAGCGTATCCACGTTACCGATGGTTGGTGCGTAATCAGCTTTCGGTGAGTTGATGGTCTGACCCATGTTAATGAGTACACCCTGGGGAGGCCGGAGCGTGTCGATCTCTTTCCGGTACTCAACGAGATCGTAATATTGTTTTAACGGAACGTAGTAGTCACGCTCATTTCGTATAAGTGTATCATATTCATATTGTACACTTTTTCCGTCAACATCTTCGCGATGATGTTTTAACACAAGCTTATATAGGAGAATGCTTTCACCACGCTGACCAAACTTCTGCGAAAGCTTGGCCAACTGCCAAAGCATGAGCGTGTTCTTCGAAAAATTTTCGATCCCGAAATTGCCAACATACTTCCGAAGATCACGGTATTGCTCTCGGTCGGCGTACGATGCTTCAAGTTGCCGGAGATAATTATACTTTTTTGGGTCTCTGTAGTACGGAATTTTATTAACGTTCGGAAACGCAAAGATGTCAGACTGGCTAAACGTTGTCAGACTATCATCGACCGCCACAACTCCGCCTTTTTTAAACTTTTTATCGGGCTTTTGTGCCGAAACGTGAGCGCATGCAAACAGTGAAAAAATGACTAAACAGGCAAAAAAATGGTTTTTCAACACAAAACGCGTTTGGAAAAAATGTGCGTGAATTAAAGTTGAGACAATTTCACTTCTTTTACAACCTGACGGTTAACCGGTAGCCGTGTTCTGGCACCAGTATTGTCGGGTTAGGCTACCAATAAGTTTTAACGTTAAATTAGTTCCTTAGCGTGCCATTATGGCACTTTTTCTATGTTTAAATCGCAACCTTTATTTATGGCCAGAGAGGAAGCCGATGACCTGATTCAGATGATTAACCCTGAACAGGAAAGCGATCTGAAGGCGGATGAACTGCCGGATGAACTTTCTATTCTGCCGATTAAAAATACAGTACTTTTTCCGGGTGTAGTTATTCCAATTACGGTTGGCCGGCAGAAATCAATTCGTCTCGTCAAGAAAGCTTACCAGGGAAATCGCATCATCGGTGTTGTTGCACAGAAGAATGCTTCCGAAGAACCGGGCATTGATGATCTGTATAAAACGGGAACCATCGCACGCATTATAAAAATGCTCGTGCTTCCCGATGGTAATACAACAATCATTATTCAGGGCAAGAATCGTTTCGCGATCAGTGAGTTTGTTCAGGAAGAGCCTTACCTGACTGCAAAAATTAATCTGCTGGTTGATCCGCCTTTCGACATGAAGAGTAAGGAATCAAAGGCGTTATCTCAATCGTTGCGTGATGCAGCTTCCAAAATTCTTCGGTTGAATCCGGAAATTCCGCAGGAGGCACATGTAGCGCTCGATAATATTCAGAGCATGCAGTTTCTGGTACACTTCCTTTCTTCAAATTTGAATGTGGAAGTTGGTGACAAGCAGAAAATACTGGAAACACCCAGCATCAGCGAACGCGGAACATTGCTGTTGCAATACATGCTGAAGGAAGTTCAGATGCTGGAAATCAAAAGTGAGATTCAGAAAAAGGTACATACCGACATTGATCAGCAGCAGCGTGATTATTTCCTGCGGCAGCAGATACGGGTGTTGCAGGATGAGTTAGGCTACGATACGCCCGATAAGGAAGTTGAGCAACTTCGCAAGCGTGGAGAGCAAAAGAAATGGTCAAAAGAAACGGCAGCACATTTTAATAAAGAGCTCGACAAGTTATTGCGTGTTAATCCTGCGTCAGCTGAGTATCCTGTGGCCATGAACTATGTGGAGTTCATGCTTGATCTGCCGTGGAATGAATTTACGGAAGATAACTTCGATCTGCAGAATGCAAAGAAGGTTCTTGATAAAGATCACTTCGGTCTGACGAAAGTCAAAACGCGAATCCTCGAATACCTCGCGGTGCTGAAACTGAAGCAGGACATGAAAGGCCCGATACTTTGCCTGTATGGCCCTCCGGGAGTTGGTAAAACATCACTCGGACGTTCTATCGCAAAGGCATTGAACAGAAAATATGTTCGCATGTCGCTGGGTGGCGTTCATGATGAAGCGGAAATCCGCGGTCATCGCAAAACATATGTGGGAGCGATGCCCGGAAAGATTTTGCAAAACATCAAGAAGACGCAATCCTCTAACCCGGTGTTCATCCTGGATGAAATCGACAAAGTTCGTTCAGACTTCAGGGGCGATCCATCCTCTGCTTTATTGGAAGTTTTAGATCCGGAACAAAACAGTGCGTTTGGCGATAACTTCCTCGAAGTGGAGTACGACCTGTCGAAGATTCTTTTCATCGCTACGGCTAACTCACTTGATACTATTCACCCTGCGCTACGCGACCGGATGGAAATCATCGAGATAACCGGTTATACACAGGAAGAAAAAATTGAGATCGCTACACGACACCTTGTTCCCAAGCAATTAAAGGAGCATGGATTGAAGGCATCTGATGTGAAATTTCCCAAGAAGGCGATTGCAAAAATTATTGACAGCTACACTCGGGAATCCGGTGTTCGAAGTCTCGAACGAAAAATCGGAACGGTAGTCCGCAACATTGCCAAGTCACTGGCGATGGAAGAGCCTTATGAAAAAGAAATTACCGAAGAAACCGTGCGCAAGGTTCTGGGTGCTGAAATATTTGATGAAGAATTATACCAGGGTAACGATGTTGCCGGTGTAGTAACCGGGCTCGCCTGGACACAGGTAGGCGGAGAGATTTTGTTTGTAGAATCAAGTCTCAATAAAGGAAAAGGAGGACTTACAATCTCCGGACAGTTAGGTGATGTGATGAAGGAGTCTGCAGTGGCTGCGTTATCATATTTGAAAGCCAATGCGGAAGAGCTTGGTATTGATCACCGGATTTTCCAGCAATACGATTTACACATTCACGTTCCGGCAGGCGCTGTTCCAAAAGACGGACCTTCAGCGGGGATAACGATGTTCACTTCGCTTGCGTCAATTTATACGCAACGGAAAGTTAAGTCGAAGCTCGCCATGACGGGAGAGATTACCCTGCGCGGTAAAGTTCTGCCGGTAGGCGGAATCAAGGAGAAAATCCTTGCCGCGAAACGCAGTGGTATTAAAGAGATCATCCTGAGCAAGAAAAATCAGCGCGACATTGACGAGATCGAACCTCACTACATCAAAGGTCTCACATTTTATTATGTGGAAACCGTTGGTGAAGTTCTGAAGCTTGCGTTGCTGAAAGATCGCGTAAAAAATCCGGTCACGTTTACACTTACCGATGTTCGGCAGCCGTTGCTTAACTAATTGCCTCTGAGAAGTAATTAGCCGATATTGCAACGTGCGCAAACTTTACCTGATACTGCCGGGGATTATTATGACCATTCAGTGCGTTGCACAGTTTGGTGGTAAACGTTCGTACGAGTTTTTAAATGTTCCGTCCAGCGCCCGAATGGCGGCTCTGGGTGCGGTGAATGTTTCGCTGGCGAATCGCGATGTAAATTTTTTCTTTTCCAACCCGGCTCTGGTCACCGATTCACTGGCTGGCATTGCATCGGCCGGATACACCTTCTATGTTGGCGATATCGGGCAGTCGGTGTTTGCCTATGCGCATGATTTTAAAAACATCAGCACCGTTTCCTTTGGTGTACAACATGTCGGCTATGGCGAGATCCAGGGGTACGATGCTGCGGGCCAGGAAACCGGCTCATTCAAGTCGGGTGAAACAGCGTTGGTAATTTCAAAAAGTCATACGGTGGGAGTGTTTACATTCGGTGTAAACCTGAAGGGTGTTTTTTCTTCCATTGCAGGCTATCGCTCCAACGCCATGCTGGTGGACATGGGTGGAACGTTCCGGCACCCGAAACAGGACTTAACAATTGGTCTTGTCATTAAAAATGTTGGCTTGGTGTTATCAGAATATTCCGGGACAAGTGAAACATCGATTCCATTTGATGTGCAGGCTGGTGTTACGTTCAAGCCTCAGCACATGCCAATACGTATTTCTATGACTGCGTATAACCTGGCGAAAGGCAATGCGTATGACGATCCAAACGAAGAGGAAGATGATCTTGGCGCGCTCGGTAAAGTGATGCAGCATGTTAACTTCGGAGCGGAGATTTTATTCCACAAAAATGTGAATGCTCTGATCGGCTATAACGTTTTGAAGCAAACCGAGCTTAAAACTGAAAACCACGGTGGTGGCATTACCTTTGGACTGTCGTTAAAAATAAAAGCATTTGATATTGCATTCAGTCGAACAGGCTATAACGTTAGTCAAGCCTCTTACGGATTTACCGTAGCGGCCGATCTGAACAAAATGATCTTTAAAAAGAGAACTTTATGATAGAAGGAGGATACCTGACGCCTCAACAAATTGTTGCCGAGTTGGACAAGTACATTGTCGGCCAGCACGAAGCCAAGCGAAACGTGGCCATTGCCTTGCGCAATCGCTGGCGCAGAATGAATGTGAAATCGGAAATGCGCGATGAGATCATTCCGAATAACATATTGATGATCGGGGCTACCGGTGTGGGTAAAACTGAAATTGCCCGCAGGCTTGCCAAGATTGCTGATGCACCCTTCGTGAAAGTGGAGGCTTCGAAATTTACAGAAGTCGGCTATGTAGGACGTGATGTTGAAAG
Organism: Cyclobacteriaceae bacterium; assembly: GCA_016786585.1. Taxonomy (GTDB): domain Bacteria; phylum Bacteroidota; class Bacteroidia; order Cytophagales; family Cyclobacteriaceae; genus UBA2336. Next base: position 567,820 of record JAEUUI010000030.1, on the reverse strand, counting down.
CATGGTTCGCGACCTCGTGGAGCAATCGGTAAACATGGTAAAAGCGCGCAAGAAAGAAGAAGTAAAGGAACGCGCTGCCCAGATTGTAGAGGATATCATTCTTGATGCCTTGATTCCCCCGATGCGTCAGCCTTCAAAAACCGGGTTTGTTAATCCCCAGCAGGAACAGGAAAATCAATCCGTACCAACAAGTGATGTGGAGCTAAATGAACGTACGCGGGTATTGTTCCGCGAAAAATTAAAGAACGGTGAGCTGGAGGAGCGAAAAATTGATATCAACATCAAGCCTGCGGGTAATTCTAACATTGGCATGATCGGTGCAGGCATGATGGACGAAGTATCTATGATGAACCTGCAGGAAATGATTGGTGGCATGATGCCGAAAAAAGCAAAGAAGCGCAAAGTTACGGTAAGCGAGGCGCGTGTTATTTTGCTGGAGGAAGAAGCGTCCAAGCTGATTGACATGGATGAAGTAAAAGAGATTGCGATCCGCAAGGCAGAAGATGCTGGGATTATTTTTATCGATGAGATCGATAAGATCGCTTCGGGTTCACGCAAGGGTGGAGGCGGCCCGGATGTTAGTCGTGAAGGCGTTCAGCGCGATTTGTTACCGATCGTGGAAGGAAGTACTGTAAACACCAAGCATGGTGTTATCAAAACAGATCATGTGTTGTTTGTCGCAGCAGGCGCGTTCCACATCAGCAAACCTTCCGATCTGATTCCGGAGTTGCAAGGCCGGTTCCCAATACGCGTTGAGTTGAGCAATCTTACCCACGAAGATTTCGTGCGGATTTTGAAAGAGCCTAAGAACGCATTAACGCGACAGTACCAGGCACTTTTTGAAGCGGAAGGTGTATCGGTAGAATTCACAGATGATGCGATCGATGAAATTGCGAACACGGCATTTACAATAAATGCAGAGGTCGAGAACATTGGTGCCCGAAGATTGCACACCGTGATGAGCAAATTGCTGAATGAATTTCTGTTTGATGTTCCGGACAAGATTGGCGCTAACGCGCGAATTGCAATTAATGCCAACATGGTCAAACAAAAACTCAGCGGCCTGATCAAGAATAAAGACCTTAGCGAATACATTCTTTAATGATCAGAAAAACCGGCATCTCAATTCTCATGTTGCTGTTGAGCTATGCTGGCTTCGCACAATACAATCAAGCTGCCCGGCAGCGGAGAGATTCGGTTCGCGCACAATACATCGAAGAATTTCCTGACGATTTTTCGATATGGCCGTTACTGAAATACCGGGCGTTGTCGTTCACGATCTCGGATAAAAATCAGGACAAGCCGGCCATGGTGTTCAATCCGAACAACGATTTTAAAGTCGGTGCTGGTTTTTATCTTTTTGAACTGAGTTTCGAAGTTTCGATTTCCGTGCCGATCGCAGTACGCGATGAATCGATTTACGGAACATCAAAAGCCACCGATTTGCAAATCAATATGCTAACCAAGTCGTTCGGCCTGGATTTGTACTATCAGAAATATTCGGGGTTTTATAAAGATGATGAGGGTGTGAAAATTCCACCTGGCATTGCTTATCCGCTTCGCCCGGACATTGTAACACGCAATCTCGGTGTCTCTGCATTTTATGTATGGAACAACGGAAAGTTCTCCATCCGTTCCTCGTATAACTATGCCGATCGCCAGAAGAAAAGTGCAGGCTCATTCATTTTATACGGAACGATCAATTCGTTTACACTGGGTGCGGACTCGGCCATTATTTCGAATAACAAGCAGGCTGAGTATGGAAGCTATACCGACTTCTCGCATTTGCGCTACACAACGTTCAGTCTGGCACCCGGGTATTCCTACAACCTGGTGCTGAAGCGGGTGTTCGTGAATGGCACGTTTGCGATCGGCCCGGCCCACCATTGGGTTTATTATCGCCCCGAGAACGGGCGAGGGCACTACGATGTGATTTTTAACAGCAGCTATACCTTCCGGCTTGCAACCGGTTACAGCGGCCATCGGTTCTTTACCGGTGCAGGTATCGTAATTCAATCGCGGGTGTTGAAGTTTCAGGATATCCGGTTCGAGAATTCAACGAGTGTTTTCCGCTTGCTGGTAGGATACCGTTTCCGGGAGAAAGGATTTTTGAAGAAGCGTTACTTTGATTTTTTCAAAAGCTCCTGATCAGCTTTTCTTTTTCGGATAGTCGAAGAATGTAACGGAGCCCTTGCCGCTATTCGCTTCGTCCCATGATGAAATGTTTAACGAACAGGCAACTACCCCGCAGGTGGGAATGTTATCAATGCCGGCATCTGCCAGCAGGTTAACAAAATCCGTGAGTCCCGGATTGTGTCCGAATATCCAGACCGTTGCGTATTTGTTGTCGAGCGACTGAATCACATTTAAAATTTGTGCATCATCGGCATGATACAGTTTTTTGTCGGTCTTGATTTTGCTCTTTGCGTATCCAACTTCTTCTGCGATGATATGGCAGGTGGTGAGGGCACGTTCTGCCGGGCTTGATAACAGCAAATCAGGCGCAACCTGAAGATGCCGCAGGCGTTTGCCCATTTTCGGAGCATCGTGCTTCCCCCGTTTATTCAGGGGCCGGTCGAAGTCGGCCAGCAACGGATCATCCCAACTCGATTTCGCGTGACGGATTACGTAGAGCGTCTTCATGCATCGAATGTAATATGAACGATTAAGAAATACTATATTGCAGCAATGGCCAAGGTTAAAAAGGTTATAAAACGCACACGCAGAAAGATTCGCTACAAGCTCATCTACGCGCTGTTACGGGTTATGATTTTTGTGTCCAATCTTATGCCCAGGGTGCTTTGGTTAAAGCTCTGTGGTGCGCTTGGCAGCTTCTCTTCATTGTTTACCGGGCACTCGCGGAAGCGTGTAATCGATCATCTCACGATGGTTTATGCAAACGAAAAGTCGCCCGAAGAAATCCGAACGCTTTCGCGGAAAGTTTTTGAAATGCTCGGAAAGAATGCCGGAGATGTAATTCGTGGATTCAGGATTATGAAGCTTTCGCAGTTTGAGAAATTCAGAATAATTCATGGTGCCGAACACCTGGAGGCTGCATATAAAAAAGGTAAAGGATTGATTTTGCTCACCGGGCATTTGGGAGCTTTTGAATTCACCGCTACCGAACTTTCCTTCCGTGGCTACAAACCACTCATTGTGGGTACCCGCATGAAAGATGAAAAGCTTAACGACCTGCTTTCGCGGCAGCGAAATAAACTTGGTGCAACAGCGGTGGAGCGTGGGAAGGATACCGTGAAACTTGTGAAAACCCTGAAGTCGGGTGGTACCGTGTTGATTCTGATCGATCAGGACACAAAGGTTAAAAGCAGGTTTGTAAATTTTTTGGGCCTGCCGTGCGCTACTCCGATTGGGGCAACATTAATGGCACTGAAAACCGGTGCAGCGATAGTGCCGATGTTCACACACTTGCGTGATGATTACAAACTTGAAATTAACTGCTATCCGGAAGTTGAAATGACCGTTACCGGTGATGAAGAAACTGACTTGTTAGTCAATACTCAAAAGCTTAATGATGTTACCGAGCGTGAGATCCGCAAGTATCCGGCGCAATGGGTTTGGATGCACGAGCGCTGGAAAACAAAACCGGGAGAAGAGATTCGGTAACCTGGTTGAAAGCTTCGCTCAACTACTTCTTAAAAATAAAATACACAGCCAGTACCAGGAACACGAACCCGATCAGGTGATTGACCCGGAATGTTTCGTTCTTGAAGAATATCAGCGAGAAAATCACAAATACGGTTAACGTAATTACTTCCTGAATCACCTTTAATTGCACCAGCGAAAACGGCCCGCCATATTCTGAATAACCGATTCGGTTAGCCGGAACTTGTAATGCATATTCAAACAGGGCAATTCCCCAGCTGATAAAAATAACCGCAACAAGCCCGAGGTTTTGGCTCCAGCTCATCTCTTTAAACTTGAGATGCCCATACCAGGCAAACGTCATGAATGTATTGGAGAGGATGAGCAGAAAAATGGTAGTTAACGCTTTCATACCGCTAAGGTAAGCGATGGACGTTAACTACCGAAGTGTTTTATTCCGCTGCCGGTTCGCGGTCTTCGAATTTAATAACTTGATTGTTGACGGCCGGTACCGTCTGCAGGTAAGCATAGATCGCTTTCAGGTCGTGTGTTTCCATGTTGGTGTATGAAAACCATGGCATAAGCGTTTTGAATTCTTTCGGCCCTACTTTATGCTGAACGTATGCTGAGTCGCTGTACATCTTGAAGCGGGAAATGAAATATTCTTCCGTCCAGTTGCCGATACCGGTTTGTTTGTCCGGGGTGATGTTGGCGGAACGCAATACAGTTCCATCGGGCAGATTAAATTCCAGCCCCCCTGCTAAATATTTGCCTTCAAGCGGTTTGCCTTTATCCATCGGTGTGTGACAATCACTGCATGCCGCCATGGTTAACAAGTACTTTCCATACGGCACGAGTTCTTCTTTTGGCGGAATGGTTGAAAACTTTGCTGGTTGAGGCATTGTATTAATCAGGATGTTCACCGGGAATTCAGGTTCCGAAGGCGGTGCAGTATTTTCAATTGGTTTTAACGTGCGGATGTACGCAATGATCGAATAGATATCTTCTTTATCCATTTGACCAAAGCTGAGGTACGGCATAACCGGGAACAGCGCATGTCCGTCTTTTGATACACCTTCGGTAATTGCACGTAACAATTCACCGTCTGTCCAGTTGCCAAGCGCAGCCGGAGTTATGTTGGGTGGATAAAAGTCTCCGGGAAAGCCAAGTTCCTTGCTGAACTTTTCACCGCCTTTTCCTTCTGTCCCTGCAATCATGGGCGCACCAAAAACTGAGAGGTCGCGAATCGAATGGCAATCAATGCACATCGCTACAGCATTGGCCAGGTATTTACCACGTTCAATCCGTTCTGCGGTGTATTCAATTTTTATATCCGATGCATCGGCAACATTAGCACCCGGAAGGGCGGTTTTTACATAGCCAACAACCGCGGTGATAGCAACAACGATAACGGCAAGAATGATGAGGGTAATCTTCAGAACTTTTTTCATACAAGGGGTTAATGGAAAGTAAGTGTGTACGGTTGGCGTGCCGCGAAAGTTACGTTCAGTGTTCATTTAAAATGAATTTAAACAGCAAACGTTTTCTATCGCTGACCCTGAAATGCCAGCCACGCAGACTTACCAAACAAAAAAAGAAATACCCCCGGAAACGCGATTACTTCACGAGCTTCTTGTATTTAATGCGGTGTGGTTGATCATCACCCAAACGCTTGCGCTTGTTCTCTTCGTATTCACTGAATGTTCCTTCAAACCAGAACACCTGCGAATCACCTTCAAACGCAAGAATGTGTGTACACACCCGATCAAGGAACCAGCGATCGTGCGAGATAATCACCGCACAGCCTGCAAAATTTTCAAGACCTTCTTCCAATGCACGCAGTGTATTTACATCCAGGTCGTTGGTAGGTTCATCCAATAACAACAGGTTTCCGCCTTGCTTGAGTGCAATGGCGAGGTGTGCGCGGTTACGCATACCACCCGAAAGTTCTTTTACCTTTTTCTGCTGATCGTTTCCATTGAAGTTGAACTTGCTTACGTAGGCACGTGAGTTCATTTCTTTTCCACCAATGTTGATCAATTCATTTCCTCCGGTGATGGCCTGCCATACAGTATCTTCGGGTTTCAGGTCATCGTGTTCCTGGTCCACGTACGCAATCTGTACAGTTTCCCCAACTTCAAATGTACCTGCATCGGGTTTTTCTTTGCCGGTGATCATTTTGAAGAGCGTAGTTTTACCGGCACCGTTGGGTCCGATAATTCCGACAATCCCGGCAGGCGGAAGACGGAAGTTTAAATTCTCGTATAACAGTTTGTCGCCATATCCTTTGGCAACGCCATTGGCTTCAATAACCTTGTTACCCAACCGCGGACCTGGCGGAATGTATAGCTCCAGCTTTTCTTCTTTCTCTTTTCCTTCCTGGCCTAAGAGTTTTTCGTAGGCGGTTAAACGTGCTTTACCTTTTGCATGACGACCTTTCGGACTCATGCGTACCCATTCGAGTTCGCGTTCAAGAGCTTTCTGTCTTTTTGACTCGGTTTTCTCTTCCTGGATCAAACGCTTTTGTTTTTGATCAAGCCATGACGAATAGTTTCCTTTCCATGGAATACCTTCTCCACGGTCAAGTTCCAGAATCCAGCCTGCAACATTATCGAGGAAGTAACGATCGTGCGTTACTGCAATAACGGTTCCTTTGTATTGCTTCAAATGCTGTTCAAGCCAGTTTACTGACTCGGCATCCAGGTGGTTGGTAGGTTCATCCAGCAACAATACATCCGGTTCCTGTAACAACAGCCGGCACAAGGCCACGCGTCTCTTTTCACCGCCTGACAGATATTCAACTTTTGCATCGGATGGTGGACAGCGAAGCGCATCCATAGCGCGCTCAAGTTTGTTGTCAAGTTCCCATGCATTCACCGCATCGAGCTTTTCCTGAATTTCACCTTGCTTGGTGATTAGCTTATCCATGGCCTCGGGAGTCAGATCGGGGTCAGCAAACTTTTCGTTGATCGCTTCAAACTCTTTCAACAGTTTCACCACATCCGCAACGCCTTCCTCGACAATCTCTTTTACGGTTTTTGTCTTATCGAGCTGGGGTTCCTGTTCCAGCAAGCCTACTGAAAAGCTAAGGTCCGAAACCACCTCGCCTTGAAATTCTTTGTCAATGCCGGCAATGATGCGCAGCAGGGACGATTTACCCGAACCGTTTAAACCCAGCACGCCAATTTTGGCACCGTAAAAGAACGAGAGGTAGATATTTTTGAGAACCTGTTTGGAGGGCGGATAAATCTTGTTCACGCCCGTCATGGAGAAAATTATTTTTTCGTCAGCCATTTTCAGTAGTTGGAATGAAGGCCCCTGCCAGCCGGTCAGGGAGGGGCAAATATGCGGTTTTTACCCGACAGTCCATAGATATTCAGGCCCCCGGTTTGGTTACTTTTTGCCGCTTTCTGCAATGGACGGGCTAACCAAGTCTTTGCCGACACCGGGTATTGACTATGGTGTAATTAATTCTATTTTTGCGGGAAATTGTAAAGGGAGATTTAAACTATGTACTGGACACTCGAACTTGCCTCTTACCTTGAAGACGCGCCCTGGCCGGCTACGAAGGACGAATTAATCGATTACTCAATCCGTTCCGGTGCACCGTTGGAAGTGGTGGAGAACCTGCAGGAACTTGAAGATGACGGACAGCCCTACGAAAGCATCGAAGAAATCTGGCCGGATTACCCGACCAAGGAAGACTTCTTTTTCAACGAAGACGAGTATTGACGCTTAGGACTGAATTCTAAGCGAAATGACATAAGACTGAGTCCCGCATGCGCGGGACTTTTTATTTGCGGGAATCAAGCAAGGCTTTGGCCACAATAAGATCTTCCGGAGTGGTGATCTTGATGTTCTCGTAGCTGCCTTCGAATAATGAAATTGTATGACCCGACCGTTCCGCTACGCTGGCATCATCCGTCAGGCTTGGGTCGTCTTTGATCAGGTATGCTTTTTTAATCAAGGCTACATCGAACGTCTGCGGGGTTTGAATGAGCCTGAACTTTGAGCGATCGACTGCCTTCGTGTTATCCTGGTCGGTCATCCGGATGGATTCTTTCAACCGGACTGCAGCAACGGCACTTTTGTGAACAGCTGCAAGCCTGTAGGATGCACCGATAATGTCTTCGCTTACCAGCGGACGAACACCATCGTGTATGGCTACCAATCCATCGCCCTGAATTTTATCAAGGCCGTTCTTTACGGATTGGAAACGCGTGTCACCACCTTTCTGCAGGGTCACGTTCATCGTGAAATTATGTTTCGCGCAAAGCGATTGCCAGGTCTGGAAATCATCTTCCGGTAAAACCAGAATGATGGAGATGTCTTTTGAATAGCGTACAAATGCGTTGATCGTGTGCATCAGGATTGGCAAGCCGTTCAGTTCCAGAAACTGTTTCGGCAACACGCTCTTTATGCGGGTTCCTTTCCCTCCGGCAACGATAATGGCATATTCCTGCGAATGCATATTTTTACGAAAATACGATTTCTATGATCAGGTTCATTTTGCTCGCCTTTAATGTGGCTGCAGTAACGTTTTTGATCTACACAATTTTTGAAGTTGTCCGCAAGCCGCTGGCGAAACAAAAAAAGGCCGTGATAATCACGGCCGGTGTTCTTTTATTAATTCTTCCTTTTGCGTTCTTCATCCGGATCATTCCGCCTAATACGCTGTATTTTCTTTTATATCCGGTTGCTGTTTCATTTTTTGTCTACCTGATTTGGGTAGAGAAACAGTAAACCTGATGTTTAGAGGATCAGCATAGCATCGCCATATGTCAGGAACTTATACTTTTCCTTCTTGGCAACTTTATAGGCTTCCATCACAAAATCAAATCCGCCAAACGCGGCAGCCATCATCAATAATGTTGATTCAGGCATGTGGAAGTTCGTGATCATGGCGTTACAGATTTTGAAATCATACGGCGGGAAAATAAACTTGTCTGTCCAGCCTTCTTTCACTTTTAATCTGTTCCCTGCCGATACTGATGATTCCAGGGCGCGCATCGAAGTAGTGCCGATTGCGCAAACGCGATTCTTGTTATCCAGAGCCTTGTTCACTTTCTCAACCACTTCCGGTCCGACAATAAAATTCTCGGAATCCATTTTGTGTTTGGTAAGATCTTCAACATCCACCTGACGGAATGTTCCCAGGCCAATGTGAAGCGTGATAAACGACATGTCGACACCTTTAATCTGAAGACGTTTTACCAACTGCTTGGTAAAGTGAAGGCCTGCAGTAGGGGCTGACACGGCACCTTTATTTTTCGCGAAGATGGTTTGGAACCGGTCTTTGTCTTCCGGTTCGATTTTACGCTTGATGTATTTCGGAAGCGGAGTTTCACCCAGCGTCTCGATTACTTTGTTGAATGCTTCCGCATCGCCATCAAACAGGAACCGGATTGTTCTTCCGCGGGACGTAGTGTTATCAATAACTTCTGCAACGAGGTCGCCATTGCCGAAGTAAAGCTTGTTGCCCACACGAATTTTACGGGCAGGGTCGACCAGCACATCCCACAAATGCATTTCTGCATTCAGCTCACGCAACAAAAACACCTCGATCTTGGCGCCTGTTTTTTCCTTGCGGCCATAGAGGCGAGCTGGGAATACCATCGTGTCGTTGCCGACCATGATGTCACCTTCTCCGAAGTAGTTAACAACGTCCTTAAAAACTTTATGCTCGATTTTACCGGAATCGCGGTGCAAAACCATCAGACGGGATTCGTCACGGTTTTCAGCAGGGCGGAGGGCGATCAGGTTGTTGGGGATTTCAAACTTAAATTCGGATAGCTTCATGCGTTATTTTTTTACTTAGCTGCCACTTACGGGCGACAGATCCGTTTTTTTAAGAGCAAAGTTTGCCCAATGAAGGGTAAATTTTTTTAAGGCTGCAAAAATAAGGCAATCCGGGAGATTTGCGAAGCTGCACCCGCTATTTTAGCGGATGTAACAAATAAGGGCGGTTTTAAGTCTAAATTCCGTAATTGCGCAGCCTTCAGGCCGACAAACTTAAAAGTACTAATCCCGTTAAGAAGAACTGATGTACACGATTCGCCAGATTTTCGAAAGCCTCCGGTTCGCAGGTAAGGCCCTGAAATCAAACCTGTTAAGAACAATTTTGTCGCTTTTGGGCGTTACGGTCGGCATTTTTGCGATCATTTCGGTGCTCACGCTGGTTGATTCGCTCGAAAAGAACATCAAAGACAGCCTGAACTTCCTCGGTAGCAGTGTGATTTACGTAGAGAAATGGCCTTTCATTGCTGATGGTGAATGGAAGTGGTGGGAATACATGCGCAGGCCGCATGCTTCTTACAACGAGTTCAAGTTTCTGGAGGCCAACCTGAAGTACAGTACCAGCATCGCCATTTTTGCAGGCAAGGGTAATCAGATCATCAAGCGAAACAGCAACAGCATCGGTCAGGTGCGGCTGATTGGCGGCAGCGAGGGCTACGACAAAATTTTTGAAGTGAACGTTGAAAAGGGCCGATACTTTACTGCAGAGGAACTGGAAGGCGGCAGGAGTGTGGCGATTATCGGGTATGAAGTAGCAAAGGCGTTGTTCCCGAATGAAGAAGAAGCGATCGGGCAATACATCAAGATCAAGAATTTGAAATACATGGTGATTGCCGTGGTGAAGCGCGAGGGTCAGAGCTTTATGGGATTTACCAGCAGCGATTACAACGTTATTGTTCCGTACAACAATTTCAGACGACTGTATCAAACTGGTACCGGCTTGTGGAGTGAAACGGCTTCGCGGATTGGTATTAAAGGATATGATTATGATGTCGGCCTTGTTGAACTGGAGAATGAAGTACGCGGATTTTTAAGAAGCCGCAGGGGCTTACGCCCAACTGATAAAGACAACTTTGTAATGAATCGCCCGGAAGCAATTGCCAATGCCATTGGTAAACTGTTTGATGTAGTTGGCATTGCGGGTTGGATAATTGGCGGGTTTTCGATGCTGGTTGGAGGTTTTGGAATTGCGAACATTATGTTCGTATCGGTGAAAGAGCGAACGAGTATTATCGGGTTACAGAAGTCGCTGGGTGCGAAGAATTACTTTATCCTGTTCCAGTTTTTGTTTGAAGCGATATTCCTGAGCATGATCGGAGGACTTGCCGGCTTATTCCTCGTTTACCTGATCACCCTGATCCCTATGGGCGATCTGGTGGTCACGTTAACCATTAAAAATATTGTACTTGGACTTACTGTATCGAGTGTGATTGGTTTGATTGCCGGAATTGTACCGGCCGCCCTGGCAGCACGGTTAGATCCGGTGGCTGCGATCCGGGCAACATAGAGATTACTGCAAACGCAAGAAATAGAAAAGCCCCGGGCAACCGGGGCTTTTCGTTTAACTTAAAACGTACTTAACCTAACATTGGAACTTCTGTCCAATCACTAAACTTTCTCTTTCTCTTTCACTTTCTCAGCCTTCTTTTCCTCAACCGGCTCAAGTAAGCCTTTGGCAGTATCCAGGCTGGCTTTGATTTTAGCTTCCAGTTCTTCCATCAGTTCCGGAGTATCTTCAATCAATTGTTTCACGGCATCGCGTCCCTGGCCGAGCTTATTCCCGTTGTATGAGAACCATGAACCGGATTTTTGAATCACATTCAGTTCAACACCCAGGTCAACGATCTCACCGGACTTGGAAATACCTCTTCCGTACATGATGTCGAACTCCACTACTTTGAACGGAGGCGCTACCTTGTTCTTAACCACTTTCACTTTAACACGGTTACCGGTAATGTTGTCGGCATCCTCTTTAATCTGACCGATTCTGCGAATATCCAGACGAACCGATGCGTAGAATTTAAGGGCATTACCACCAGTTGTTGTTTCCGGGTTACCGAACATCACCCCGATCTTCTCGCGAAGCTGGTTGATGAAGATACACGAACAACCGGTTTTGCTGATCGTACCGGTAAGCTTGCGCAGTGCCTGTGACATCAAACGTGCGTGCAAGCCCATTTTACTGTCGCCCATCTCGCCTTCGAGTTCGCTTTTCGGAACAAGTGCCGCAACCGAGTCGATTACGATAATATCAATCGCGCCCGAGCGGATCAGGTGATCGGCAATTTCCAGTGCCTGTTCACCGTTGTCGGGCTGGGAAATCAGCAGGTTTTCGGTATCGATACCCAGCTTCTCTGCATATGATTTATCGAATGCGTGTTCTGCGTCAATGAATGCCGCCATTCCTCCCTTGCGCTGCGCTTCCGCAATCATGTGCATGGTGAGGGTGGTTTTACCGGAAGATTCCGGACCGTAGATCTCGGTTATTCTTCCGCGTGGAATTCCGCCAATACCCAGGGCAATGTCGAGGCCTACCGAGCCGGTCGAAATAGACGGAACGTCTATCACCTTCTCATCGCTAAGCTTCATTACGGTTCCCTTTCCGTAGGTCTTTTCCAGCTTATCGATGGTCAGCTGCAGGGCTTTGATCTTTTCTTTTGCGTCACTCATATCTATAGTTGTCGTTGTTACGTGTTTGATGATGAATCAAAATACGGCAAAGCAAACGGGAATTAAAAGCTCCCGAAAAGTGTGTGACAGTAGTTGTCAACATTGTTGCGGACGTCATTTCCCTGCTATATTGCGTCCTTTCCCATGAAAAAGGCATTATTTCTTTTAATTCTGATTATCCCGGCTGTTGCATTTGCCCAGCTCGACAACACTGCGTTTGAACAACGGATGAAAGTTGAGCCGGCCGATTCCAACAAACTGTTCCTCGGGATCAACATGCTGGGCTTTGTCAAAGACAATGAGTTTTTCGATACGATGGTTGAAGGATATACGCTCTTTGGTTATCAACTTAATCCATACCTGTCGTACAACATCTCCCGGAATGTGCGGCTGGATGCAGGCGTCTATGTTCAAAAGGATATCGGCAATGACGAGTATTCGCAGGTTAAACCCACACTGTCGCTCAAAATCCGAAATAATAACTTCAATTTCATTTTCGGTACGCTCGAAGGAAGCGTTCATCATCGCCTGATTGAACCGCTCTACGATTTTGAACGGGTGCTGAACAACAGGCTTGAAAACGGTGCGCAGGTTGTGTGGATGAAGGAAGGTATCTTTCTGGATACATGGATCGACTGGCAGAAGATGATTTATGCCAACAGCACCGAACCCGAACGCTTCACAGCAGGAGTTTCTTTTAATAAAACATTATTTAACTTCGGAGATGTTCATTTCGACCTTCCCCTGCAAATTGTTGTAGCACACCAGGGCGGGCAGATCGATACGATCGACAACGAAGTAATCACCCGGCTTAACATGGCAGGCGGATTAACACTGGAAGGAACCGGTTCGGGATTTATTTCCGGCTGGGGCGTTAAGGCATACGGGGCAATGTTCAGTACGAACGCCAATCAACCGCGCTTCAGCAAAGACGGTATCGGGTATTTCGTCAATCCATATCTGAAAACACGTATTGGCCTGACCGTGATGGGAAGCTACTGGCATGGCGATCGCTTTCTTAGCATTGAGGGCAGTCCGTTATACGCTTCCGCAAATGAAATTTATCCCAATCGCGTGGACCGGACACGTGATTTTCTGATGCTTCGTTTTCTGTACGATTTAAAAGTTGCGGATGGTTTAACACTAACTGCCCGTGCGGAACCGTTCTTAGATACGTATTCACAGGAACTCGAATACTCGTTTGGCTTGTACCTTAATTTCTCGGAACGCTTCTTTCTTCTGAATGCAAAAAAGAACCGGTAAGATCATTAAACGCTCACTGCTCGCGCTGCTGGCCGTGCTCGTGATTCTCGTCATTGTCTATTGGGATCTTGTCGTATATGGCATTCGTCAGGGCAAAGGTCAGCTTAATATTGTTTGGAATGCCCGACCGGTAGAAGAAGTAATGAAAGATCCGGCCTTCCCGGATTCGCTCAAAGCCAAGCTTGTGCTGATTGAGCGGGTAAGAAAATATGCCATCGATTCGCTGGGGTTGAAAGACACCAAAAATTACAAAACTCTTTATGATCAGAAGGGTGAAGAGATCATGTGGGTGGTGATGGCCTGCGAACCGTTTCGCCTGAAAGCCAAAGAGTGGGACTTTCCGATTGTCGGTTCTGTTCCGTACAAAGGATTCTTTAATAAAGAGCGTGCCGTAAAGCTTCGCGATGAATTGGATAAGGAGGGCTGGGATACCAGCATTCGCAATCCCGGAGGCTGGTCAACGCTCGGTTGGTTTACCGATCCCATTTTAAGCAAGATGCTTGAACGCGATGAAGGCGATCTGGCCAACCTGATCATTCACGAAATGGTTCATGCTACAATTTTTGTTAAGGACAGTGTTGATTTTAATGAGAACCTTGCCACGTTTATCGGTGATCGCGGGGCAGAGCAGTTTCTGATTTCCACGCATGGGAAAGATTCAAAGGAATACCTGACGTACATTGGTGAAGATGCAGATTTTTTAAAATACAGCGATCACATGCTGCGCGGAGCGGAAGCGCTCGACAGTTTGTACAAGTCCATGAGAGAAAACGACCCCAAAGAGCAAAAGCTTTCGCTGAAGAAAGCCATGATTCAGAAAATTGTATTCTCCCTCGATACGCTGTCGCTGACGATCCATAAAAAACCGTCCGATCGTTTCAAAGAGCGGTTGCCGAACAACAGTTATTTCATGAACATGAAACGATACCAGTCGCAGCAGGAGTTGTTCTGGGACGACATGAATACCCAATTTGGTGGCGACCTGAAAGCCTATATCCGATACCATAAAAAGAAGCACCCGTTTTTGTAGCGGCATCTAACGTTTGCATCAACTTATCCAGCTTTAAAAGCACCGGAATTTGTGCCATTAAGGAATTGTTAAGATGTTAAGAGACGCGTTTCAAACCCGCCCTTTTGGGCTACCTTTGTACCAAATAACAGACCTATGGCAAACAAGCCGGTTCAAAAAGTGCTTGTCGTTGACGATGAAGAACCCATCCAGGAACTTCTCAAATACAATCTTGAAAAAAGCGGATATGATGTAAAAACAGCGAGCGATGGCTTCAAGGCGGTTGATATTGCCAAGAAGTTTCATCCGGATCTTGTGCTGCTTGATATTATGATGCCGAAGATGGATGGTGTCGAAACCTGCCGCCTGCTTCGCGAAATCCCCGAACTTCAAAAGACGTTTATCGTATTTCTCACCGCGCGTTCAGAAGAATACTCGGAAGTGGCTGCGTTTGATGTAGGTGCGGACGATTACATCAACAAACCGATCAAGCCTCGCGCACTGATGAGCAGAATCAGCGCGTTGTTCAGACGTGACAATAAGAAGTCCAGTCCGTCAAGTACGATCACCATCGGAGACCTTACCATCGACCGTACCAGCTACACAATTAAAATTGGCACACGCGAAATCAGTTTGCCGAAAAAGGAATTTGAACTGCTCTATTTCCTTGCGCAAAATCCGAACAAGGTTTTCAGTCGTGAAGATTTGCTGCAGAACATCTGGGGGTCTGACGTATATGTGCTGGCCAGAACGGTTGATGTTCACATCCGCAAAGTGCGCGAGAAAATTGGCGAAGATTACATCACTACCGTGAAAGGAGTGGGGTATAAGTTTGCCTTAAATTAATTTCGAATTACGAATGTGGAATTTCGAATAACCTGTATGAAATTCGGCATTCGAAATTCAAAATTCGTAATTTAAGAGAATGATTTACAGCTCACGGGTACTCGCGCTTCTTCTTGCCCTGTGCATTGCCATCATCACCACGCTTTTTCTTACCCTGTTTGAAACGGTTAACACAACCGTTCTTGTTGTAACCTTTGTCATCTGTTTTTCGGTATCGTACATCCTTACGTTTGCTATCCTGGAGTTGCTGATCTTTCGTGAGATCAACAAGATTTACAAAATGATCGACAAGCTTAAGAAGCGGGAGCTTCATAGTCTTGATCGCGAAAAGCCCAACACTCTCAATCCGCTGGAAAAAATTAACGAAGAGATTTTTTCGTTCGCCGAACTGAAGCAAAAAGAGATTGATGAGTTGCGCAAGCTCGAAGCTTTCCGGAAAGAATTTATTGCCGACATCTCGCACGAGCTCAAGACCCCGATTTTTGCTGCGCAGGGTTTTGTTCATACACTGCTCGATGGTGCTGTAAACGATAAGGCGGTGCGCGGTAACTTTTTGAAGAAGGCAGCCCGCAGTCTGGATGGACTTGATGCACTCGTACAGGATCTGCTCACACTTTCGCACATTGAAACGAAGCAGATCAAAATGCATTTTGAAACGGTTGATCTGTATGAACTTACGCAGGAAGTATTCGAGCAACTCGAAGACAAGGCAGAAGAACGAAAGATTTCACTTAAGCTTCACGGTTCCAGGAACAAGGCATTGGTTCATGCCGACTGGCAGCGCATCACCCAGGTGATTACGAACCTCGTAAGCAACGCCATCAAGCATTCGTTTGAAGGCGGGGAAGTTTCGGTAAGCTTCGACATCGGAAAGAAGAACGTCACCACGCACGTTCGTGATCATGGTGAAGGAATCAGCGAAGAACATCTTCCGAGAATCTTTGAACGTTTCTATCGTGTTGATAAAAGTCGCAGCCGCGAGAAGGGCGGTACTGGTCTGGGCCTCGCGATTGTTAAGCACATTCTTGAACATCACAACAGCAAAACGGAAGTTGAAAGTCAGGTTGGAAAAGGTTCAGACTTTAGCTTTAAGCTCCAGCGTGCCAAGGCTGAAGACTGATGTTACAAACAAAAAAGAAAAAGGCAGCGATTGCTCACTGCCTTTCATCGTCAGCTCATCAACACTATTCCCGTTTTAACGCATAGCTGAAGAACTCACCATTTTCGCCTACCTTCCAGAGATAAAGCATGTCGGTGCTCCAGGAGATTTCGAAATCACCGACCGGTAAAATGAAGTTATCATCTTCGTTGTTGCTAAACGCGATGGTGTTTTCGTTTACTACAAATTTTCCAGCACCTGAGATTGCAGAACCTTCTTCTGGTGTGAAGTCGTAGTGATAGGTGGTAGAATTTCCGGTTTGTGCTTCGAATGAAAACTGAACCGACCCTGTAGAAGCATTCGTGCTGTCCTTATCGTAAGCGAAGTAGGTGCCTGAGAACGACTTTGCATAGATCTCACCATCGATGTTTGGAACCGGATCAACCGTAAAGGTTGAATCATCTGCCTTTGCGTATGAGGTAACAGCAATATTCAGGATGCCATCGGTTGTGCCGAGGGACTTGTATGAAAGCAGTAGCTTTCCACCGGCTGTACGTGAGTTAAAGTCGGCAATGCCCGACTTTGGGTTAGCGAGTGTTCCATCTTTCAGTAACAATACATTCCCCGAACCATTGGCGTTCGGTACAATCATACTCAGGGCGTTCTTTTTAATCGCTGTGTTTTGATTTGAGTCGTCATCCGAGCACGCGGCAACAATCAGCACGGCACATACCAGCAAATAACTAAGGTTTTTCATTGGGTTGATTTTAAGTCTCGGGCGAAAGCGCCCTTACCATAACAACACATAAGTGCTTGTAGACCCTGATGCTACTTCGAAAAAATTGTGCGGTAAATGCCCACCTGAACGCCAATCCACGTTTTCAACGATTCGAAACGGGAATCATCGTACGTGTTGCTGACGCCGTAAAACGGGTAGAAAGCTGAATATTTCTTTTCGGGGTTTGATCCCGGAAGGCCTGATAATCCCTGATTTTTCCCGTCAACATTATATTTGCTTTGCAAAGCATTGAAGCTAACTCCAGCAAATAATTTCCAGCTGCCAGCTGAGTTTAACTTCCATTCAACCCCTGTACTCATGCCGATCCACAAGCCCGACACGACAATTTTATGATTTGTTTTGATTGAATCCAGGGATTCGGTTGTCGTCCGCAACGATTTAGTGTATGTTCCGAAGTAGGTATTCAGTATCACGCGAGAACGATTCCCCGAGTGTAATACTCCGCTTAAGCCATAGAGCAGTATGGCAGATCTGCCGTTGCTTTTCAGCGAAAGCGTTCCGAAGAAGGTGGGTGTACCCGTTCTGAGTGTGGCGCCAAAAAATAGTGTTTCTTCGCTGGAAAATCCCAAATCAATAAAGTAGCCTGATTTTTTTGGAGGAGAGATACGTTTTAGAACAGTTGACGTTTTTTGCGAAACGGAATCACGCGTTGGTGTAGCAACAGCAAGAATTTCCTTAACCGAATCTTTTACCGGGGGAACGACATTTTGAGTTCGGTAGACGGAGGTGTCATTAACAGGCTTTTTCTCAGGTATTATTTCTGTGGAGGCTGTATCAACTGCATGCGGTAATTCTCCGGAAGTTTTTTCCGGTTGATTGGATGCAGCTGGGGAGAGGCTTGTTGGTTTAATAGCGGGCCCTGCTTCGACAGGCTTTTGTAGTGGATCTTTTTTGATGGTTGATTTCTCAATATTCAGAATGACATGATTTTCGATTAACGAATACAACACGTTGGTTTTACTTTTCAACAGATCGAGTGCTTCCTGAACGGTTACTTTCCTTTTATTCAGCGTAAGCTTGTAAGCTGTGTTTAGTCGTTTTGAATTGTACGAAAACCGGATGCCTGTTTGGCGGGTAATGGTTTGCAGAAGCGTGTAGACCCGGACTTTTTGAGTTGGCAGCGTAATCAATCGATTTAACATATCGGTTGATTGCTGGCAGTACGCACTACAGCATGCCAGCATCATAACAACCAAAAGGAAGTACCGGATTCTACAGACAACCATCCCCGGAAATATACACCCGATTTCCGTTGATGGTGTAGGTCAGGTCAAGCGATTTTGTAATAACCTCAAGGATAACGGGCAAGGTCATGCCCCGGTACTCCCCCGTAAGACGGCATCCGTTCACCGCAGGTTTTTCAAGCTCGAAAGTAACTCCATACGCAAGCGTCAAATCTTCCAGGATTTCAGCTAAGGGCTTGTCGGTATATTCGAATAGCTTAGTTGCGTAAGCAAGCTTATTGTGCGTTTCCGCTTTTATCAACCGCATACGTTTGGTTTGCTTGTTGAAGACACCCCTCTCGCCTGCAAGCAGCGTGAGACTATCATGCAAATGTTTCATCTGAACCTTTCCGTGGACAACTTCCACACGAATAAGGGAATCTTGTGCATACGCGGATACATCGAATGCAGTTCCTAAAACCTTAATTTCCAGATCTCCGGCTTGAATGGTGAACGGTTTGAGCTTATCGGGCGTGACATCGAAGTACGCCTCACCCGCCAGCGCTACATGTCTGTCAACAGAGAAGTTCTTTGCATATCGCAGGCTTGATTTTTTATTGAGTGTAACAGATGATTTTTCAGGTAAAGAAAAGGAGACGGGCTGCTCAAAGCTTTTTTGGGTCAGGAATGTTTCTTCAACCGGATTCGTTTGGCGGAACACCTGGTAACAAACAATGGATGAAACCGCAAGAAACAATAACCCGGCAGCAATCCGGATCGGTGTAAAGAATACCGTTTTGCTTTTACGTTCAACCCGTAAACTCTTCCATATCTTCTCTGACTCGGGTTTACGATAAGTCATTCCCCATGCAACCTGCGCCTGCTCGAAGGTAGCCCGGTTAACCGGGGATAGATTCATCCAGTCGTCCAGTTGCATGGCTTCCTCAGGCGATGCTTCGCCTGCCAGAAATTTTGCAATCAGTGTGTCGATATCGTTGTAATGTTCATCCATGCCGTTCAGTTTGTGTGAACATAACCTGCGAGATTTTCGCGCAGTATCCGGAGCGCCTTGCCCATTTGTGTTTCCACCGTTTTGACGGAAATATTCAATTCATGTGCGATCGCTGCGTATGTTTTCCCATCGAACCGGCTCATACAAAAAATGATTTTGCATTGGGCTGGCAACGTCTCGATCGTATTTTTTATCCTGGTATCAAGTTCGGCAACCACTAATCCATCCGTTGTGTTTCCGGAATCAACCTGCTGAAGTTTATAGGTTTCAGCTTGTGTCTTCTTTGATTTGTCGTTCCGGATGACGTTCAATGACGTGTTATAAACAGCGGTGTACAAATACCTTCGCGCTTCATCCAGGTTTTGTACGCGTGTTCCTGCCTCCCACCATTTAACAAAAGTGGCTTGTACAACGTCCTGCGCCTGCTCATGATCGCGCAAAAGCGTACAAGCGTACCGGTGCATCGGTTCGAAAAATGCATGAAAGCTTTCTTCAAAGAGTGCCTTGAAGCTGCCTGTATCAGACGAAGGGTCGATCAAAACTTGTCCGTTTCCGGATGATAACACGCCACCAACGATTTACCCTGACCGGGATTGTGAAAAAAGCCCGATTATTTTTGAACTGATCGGGAGAAAGGGCTTACGGATGCAATTTTCGGGATGCGCATACTTACGCTTTTTCTTACATCGATAGAAATTACAACCGGCTCCCGATTCCCAAGGTAGTGCGTTGCCAGGCTTGCTTCGCGTTGTAACTCGCGCAGAAACTTACGTTGTTCCAAACAAACGCATTAGGACTAACTCCTATCAAACCAGATTACTTGCCTGGTTTTTCCGTTATATAAGAGCGTTTTGCAACGCACATATGCATGAAAAAAGTACTGTTAATTGATGATGATCCGATTTTTAATTTTCTGCATACGCGGATGCTCTCGCTTGGCGGTCTTGCAAAAGAAGTTCACACCGCGCTGAATGGTCAGCAAGCGCTTGACTTGGTTAACGGGTACTTTTCCGGCACGGCTGCATTGCCCGATGCAATTTTACTTGACCTTACAATGCCTGAACTTGATGGCTTTGGTTTCCTGGAAGCACTCAAAAAATTAAAAGTCCCGGGCATGGACCGCGTAAACATCGTGGTGATCACCTCGTCAATAAATCCCAAAGACATGGACCGGGTGCGTGAGATGGGTGTGACAAAATACCTGATCAAGCCGATTACACTCGAGAAGCTGAAAGAAGCCTTACTGTAACTTATCGATAACAGATATTCTTGTACGGACAGATTCTGCAGGTTTCAATTACGGTCGTTTGATCGAAAACCGTTTCCGGATTGAAGATTTCTTCTAACAATTTGCGGAGGCGGTCTTCAAACTCAAGCAGTAAGAACTTTACATCCTTAACGGGAGCTTTAGCCAGGCGTAAGCCAAACTCCGTTGCCTCTTCAAATAAATTCAACCGGTTGATCAATCCCGGAGAGATGCGCGAATTAATTGCAGCCGGGTTCATATTGGTTTGATACAGCAATGCATAAATCAATGTTTGGAAAGCGGCCTTGTTTCGTTTTCCGTCACGCGCAAAAAGCGAAGCCACACTTTCAAAATCGAGTTTGTCCTTACCGGTTTTGTAATCGATGATTCGCAACAACCCGTCTTTGCTGTCTACCCGGTCTATTTTACCGCCCACTACCGCGTAGCCCGGAGATTGATTGATCTTGATGCGGTACAACACGCCACTCTGTTCAACGGCTTCCATCACAAAAGGGGTGTAAGCTTTGTCCATCTCGAGGATTCGCAATGCAAAACGTTTTACTACTTCACGTACCACCAGCCGCTGCCCTTCAAATTCTACTTTCTTTGTTGGATCGAGGTTATACTTTTTGATGAATACTTCATCGAGCAATGCATCAATCGTTGCTTCCATGCGATCGAAATCTCCTGCAATGATATCCTTGCTTCGTTTCTTTTCACGGATGCGTTTGTAAAAGAGTTCCATCACATCGTGAAGGAACGTTCCCATGATCCGCGCATCAATGTCTTCTTCGACTTCGTTAGGCTCGCGCACTTTGGCGATATACCGGAAGTAGAACTGGAGCCGGCATTCGAGGTATGAATTCAGGGCAGAAGGGGAGATACCTTTAAAGTAGACGTTACCTTCGTTTAACCGGTTTAGTGCTTCCAGAATTTCCTGATCCTTCGGGATCGTAATTGGTTTTATCTCCAAGGGATGAATCGGGTTGTGCAGAACCTGACGCTCCGGTTTGATGCCGCTTTCATACAAAAGCTGCTGCAAATAACGGCTCATTTCGCCCTGGCCCAGCGCATCGGTTTCAGAATTATAAAACAGGTAAACGTTTTCTGCGCGTTGCATCACCCGGTAAAACAGGTACGCGTAAATCGAATCCTGATGTTCAACGGTAGGCAGCCGGTAAGCCTTGCGGATGTTATACGGAATGTAAGAACCCTTCCCGCTTCCGGATGGTAGCGAACCCTCGTTTAATGAAAGGATAAAAACATTTTTAAAATCCAGGTTCCGGGTTTCCAATACGCCCATCACTTGCAGTCCGCGCAGCGGCTCGCCGGTGAACGGAATTTTCTGCGTTTTCACCAATTGCCGGAATAACTGAAGAAAGGCTTTGAGACTGCTGTACGTTGCCCCAAGCACATCTTCCATGCGATTCAGGAAGCGGAGAAAGTGAACGGCAAATTCTTTATCAACGGCTTCGGTCTGCGCCAATGCCCCAACCTGTTCTACCACCTGGCGCAGGTATTCAAGAATACTGGTTTCGGTTGCTTCACAGAAGATGAGCTTTTGCAACACATGATCGGTACGAAGCATACTGCCGGGAACCATTACCCAGTTTTCACTCTGGATGCGTTTGCGTTTTTCGTTGGCAGATGCCGGATCTGCAGAAATAACGTGCGGATGGTTGAGCAACGACAATACCTGCCGGTGATGATAGAAGTCGCCCCTGCGATGCGTTTGCAGTTCGATCAACAACTCGATCAGGTTAAACATGGGCGTGTTCGTAAGCGGGTAGCCCATCGTTACGTTAAGCTTGTCAACGCTCGCCGAGATTCCGTGCAACACCGGAAGCATCAGTTTTTCATCCGGCAAAACAATGAGCGTTTCTTCCGGGATCATTCCGTCCGCAAGCTCCTGTTCCAGCAGCTGCGACATAATCTTGGCCTGACCAACCGGTTGTGCTGCGCCTACAACGCGCATGTTTTTCTTCAGACTGAAATTAACGGGTGCGTTGGCTTCAAATGTTTTGCCGAGCACGGCATGACTTTGATATTCGCGAAAAAATTCACCCGCCTCCTGCGTTTTATTGTTGAGGTAATAATCGTCAAGATCCCAGTGGATTTTTGACTGTGTGTTGTCCACGAACCAGGTTAAGATTCTTTCTTCTGCACCGGTGAGCGCGTTGAAGCCAACGAACCATGTTTCGGGTGCATAATGCGGAGAACTTTCGGCTTTGATTGTACCCGATGCAAAAGCTTCAGCCACTTCGCGATGAATGAGTCCCTCATACGCAAAGCCTTCATTTTTCAGTTGCTTTTTGAATTCTTCATAGACGTCCGGCAGCTGGCGCCAGAGGTTCAGAAATTTATTTTTCGTGGCACCGTCTTTCCCATCGAAGTTTCCCCAGAACGCTCTCAGGAATGCAAGTTGTTCAGGCGTTAAGAAATCAAACCGTGAATCAAGTTCTTTTTGATTGCTCAAATCCTGAAAAAGGAGCGGAGCATTTACCATGTATTTATCAACCTCATCGAAGTCACGGATCAGCATCTCGCCCCAGAAATAAAACCGGTCGAATTGCTCTTCCGTATGGGTGACGGTTCGATAGGCTTTATATAGACGATGAATCAGCTCAAGCTTGTCGGGCACCTGTAACGTTGAATATGCACTGATGAATTCTTCTATCGTGATAAGTCGTGGGGAGAAAACAGGCTTTTCGATGATTTGTGAAAAATATTTCCGGAAATAAAGCGATGCCCTGCGGTTTGGAAAAACAACCGTAACATTTTCCGGGTGTGGATGCTCCCGGTAAAGTTTCTCAGCAAGCTCGTATAGAAATGGTTTCACAGTTAAAATAATCCAAGTTGATCTTTGTCTTCTTTTTTGCGTGATGGTTTTGCCTTCAGGTCGTTCACGTTCACGATTTCCCGATCCCGCAAATAGAGAATATAACCTTCTACTTCGGTAAAGTTCATTTGCCTGAGAATGCTCACGTACGCCTTTACCTGTTGCAAGTCGCTCTTGTTGTGTACACCGGTTTTAAAATCCACAACAATTGCTTTTTTATCTTTGATCAGAAGGCGGTCGATACGGTTTTCATCCCCGCCCGGCAGAATGATCGGCACTTCGGTTTTCACCGTCCAGTTTTTTGAAAACCAGTTGCTAATTACCGGCTGGCTGAGAAGCTCATTCAATTGTTCTTGCAATACGGGTTGTTCATCTTCGGTAATCAAGCCCTCCTGAACAATAGCTTTTAGCATATCCGGAATTTCATCGGTGTACCGGATGCGCGACAGTACGGTATGCATGTACAACCCGTGGCGTATCCGTTCCTGCTGATCGATAGCATTCTCATCGAAGTACGAAGCGGATTGTTGCTTGATCACCAGCTTGTCGCGCCAGCGGGCTACCGGGTACACGTTCAGGTTTACGGTAGCGGCTTCAGACTTTTTCTGATCGGTTGTAGCTGTTAAGGTGCCTGATTTGTAGAGCAGGCTGTTGGCATCCCAAAACTGGCGGAATGATTCTTCGCGTTCGATGCTTTCCATTAACAATCTCGCAACGCTGTAACCCTGTTGCCCTTTGCTTTTCGGATGTGGCGCCATGACAAGCAGGGCGTGTTCTGCACGGGTGAATCCTACATACAGCAGATTGAGATTGTCGAGGTACGAACGTACACATTCCTCCTGATAGAACTGATCGAAACAAGTCTCCTTCAATCGGGCCGAGTATTCTATCGGAACATGTCCGGCTTCATCAAACGGCTTCACTGTTGAATTCACCCATAGCAAAGGCGTGTTAAAGCGGTCGTGATCCATGCTCCATGAGCAGAACGGAATCAGCACATACTTGAACTGCAGCCCTTTCGATTTGTGAATGGTAACAATTTGCGCAGCATCAACTTCACCTGAAATCTGCAACGACTGCTTGTGCTTGTTGTCTTCCCACCATTCGAGGAAAGCACCAACGTCATTCTTCTCACGACTGTAAAACTCAAGCACCAGTTCCTGGAACGCCTGCAGATACGCGAGTTCACCCGTTACGGTTCCGAGCCCGAAGATGTCGATCAGTGTTTCTGTAAGTTCAAACAACGGCAGACGTTTTAACCAGGCTTTTGATTTGGCAAATGCTGGCGGCAGGTTGGCTTCGAAGAACACCTGGTTGGCTACCTTGAATACTTCGTTTAACGGAATGTGTTCTCCTTTTATGCGCGAATATTCATAACTCAGCTGTGCACGTGCAATTGAATCTTCCGGGAACTGCATGTAGCGCATGGCTGCCAGCAACAGGTTTACCGATGCGGCACCGTCCAGGCGAAGTGATTCATTCGAGATCACGTCATACCGGCAGGCTGGATTCGCGAAAGGAGAATTTTTATATTGTAACAGGCTTGCAGCGATCTGCTGTCCTTCGGAATTTTTCCGGACGAGGATAGCAATGTCATTCAGTTTAACGCCCATCAGCTGCAGTTGTTCCAGCTGTTTGGGAATGTTCTCCATGGCAAACTCGGCCCAGCTTTTTTCTTCCGCATCCTGCAGAAATTGAATCTGCACGAAGCCTTCGTGCTTTTTAAAGTCTTTTTGTTCCACATCGCGGAACGATGCTTCGGGCAGATCACCGCTCGTGATGTCTTTCACCAGCGAGGCGGCATTTTTAAACAGTACGTTGTTGAACCGTATAATTTCCGCTGCGCTGCGGTAGTTGGTGTCAAGCTCGAGTGTCTGAACACGGTCTTTGCCAATTTGCTTTTCAACCTGTTCCTGCAACAGTTTCAGATCACCTCCCCGCCAGCGGTATACAGCCTGCTTGACGTCACCCACAACAATGCTTCGGTTGCCCTGGTCAAGACTGTTCGTTAATAACGGCAAGAAGTTTTTCCATTGATAGCCGGACGTATCCTGGAATTCATCGATCAGGAAGTTGCGATAGAACGATCCGACCTTTTCATAAATAAAAGGAGTGTCACTGTCGGCAATTACACCATTCAGAAACTTTGGTGCATCGGCCAGCAGCATAGTGTTGTTGCGTTCCTTGTACTCGCGAAGCTTTCGGGAGATATCGGCAATCAGTCCGAACACGTACATGTTGCGCAAAACAAGCTCAGCACTCAGTGCGTCTTTATAAAACGTATGGTAGATATCGAGTATCTGATGAATGAGCGGGATAAGCTGTTGTTCTGCGGTCGCGACCATATCAGCAGGATTGGTTGCAGTTTTACTCGGCCACTTTTCGGGTTTGGTAAAATAGTTCTGCAACCGGTCGCCCGGCTCCTTAATGTCTTTAATGTTCTTTTGCCACGCAAACGTTTCGAAGAACGTCATCACGCCCGAGTTTTTCCCGTAGCTGATCTCGGTAATGTCCCAGCCTTTGTCCTGCAGGATCTTCAGGGCATCGTGTGCGGGCCTGGAGACTTTCGCCAGGAAATTGCTTTTGACTTGACCGAGTTTGTTCCGCAGTTCGCGAAAGAAGTTATGATCGTTGGTTTCTTTGATGATATCATCTTCGATCACTTTAAACTCTTCGCGAAAAATCTGTTCCGCAAACTGGCGAAGGCTTGCGCGCACATCCCACGCCCGTTCGTTCTCCAGACTGTCTTTGGCAAATTCAACTACCCACTCGGTCAGCTCTTTGTTTGATCCGAGCTCATCGATCAGGTCGTTGATTACTTCTTCGAGCACCAGCTCCTGGTCGATTTCGAGCTTATAGTCACCCATCAATCCCGACTCACGTGTAAACGAGCGGATCACGCGCTGAAAGAACGCATCAATGGTGCTGATGGAAAACTGACTGTAGTTGTGCAGAATTTCGCGCTGAACATCACGGCTCCGTTCCTGGAAGGTGTTGTTGTCGAGCTTGAGTTCTTTCTTGAGTTCATCCGCAAGTTCATTTGGCCGGCCGTTCGCAAAATCATCGAGGTACGCGAGAATCCGGTCTTTCATCTCCTGCGTGCTCTTGTTCGTGAACGTAACCGCAAGAATATGGCGGAAATAGTGGCCTTTATGTTCGAGCGCCAGCTTCAGATATTCCTTCGCCAGCGTACGGGTTTTACCCGAACCGGCCGATGACCGATATATGGAAAATACTTTCGTCAAAAAATGCGTTTCGTAGCGGTTATTCCTGCAAGTATATTCAACAAGCTCGACAAATTCTGTCAGGAAAGCATTTGTTTTTTGGAGCCAAAAAATAGCTAACTTTCATCCATACTGTCTATGGTACAAAGGCTCAACAAGTTTTTAGCCGCGTTCGTTTACTCTTTCCCGGTTCAGCTGCTGCTTAACAACTTCAAGCGCAACCATGTGATGATGCTTTGCTGGGTGATCCTGTTTGCGATGATTACCGGCTCTTTTGGCAAATACCTGGGCATTCCGTATTTATTTCTCGATCCGGAGTACCTCAACAAAGTAAATTTTACGAGCTTTTTTATAATCGGTGTTACAACAGCAGGATTTACCACTGCGTTCCAGATCACCAGTTATATAAATGATGGCCACCGCTTTTCGTTCGTGGGGGCTCTTTCAAAACCCTTCACCAAATTCTCGGTCAATAACAGCATCATCCCGATTGTTTTTCTGGCGGTGTATCTTTTCCAGATCATCCGGTTCCAGGTGAATAATCAATATTCCGATGGCGGAACGCTGGCCTGGAATATCACCGGTTTCCTGGTAGGCTACATCGTAATGTCAGGTGTGTTCTTTGTTTACTTCTGGCTCACCAATAAAGACATCTTTAAATATGTCGTTTGCCGGATTGATGAAAAGCTGAAAGAGAAAGTTCAGGTGACCCGCGCCAGCGCGATGAAGAAGCTCGACATCGCCCGTAAGAAACAAGTTCGTGTTGATACCTACTTTGATGGCTTGCGGATTAGAAGGGTAGAGGATGAGGCTGATTTTTACGATCGCGCGGAGGTGCTAAAGGTTTTTGATCAAAATCATTTTAACCTCGTGATCATTGAGCTGTTCATCTTCGGATTGATCCTGTTGCTGGGAATTTTCAAAGACTATCCGGCATTTCAGCTTCCGGCCGCGGCCAGTTTCATGATCTTCGTTACTGTATTTGTAATGCTTTCGGGTGCGTTTTCGTACTGGTTTGGCAACTGGTCGGCAACGACAGCACTGGTTATCTTTTTAGTGGTTAATGTTTTGTACGGAAAAGATTTCTTCTCAAAAAAATATCAGGCTTTCGGACTCGATTATCATAAAAAACCTGCCGAGTACACGGTTGCCTCGCTTAAGAAATTAAATACAGACAGCATCATTACGGCCGATAAAGACAGTACCCTGGTGATGCTGAAAAACTGGCGTGCAAAATTCGGAACACAAAAACCGAAAATGGTTTTTCTCTGCGTAAGCGGAGGTGGTAAGCGTGCTGCGTTGTGGACACTCAACGCGCTGCAAACGGCCGACAGCCTCACACAGGGCAAGCTGATGGAGCAAAGCATTCTCATCACCGGTGCTTCGGGCGGGTTGATCGGGGCAAGCTACTACCGTGAACTTAAGCTTCGCGAGAAACAGGGCGAGGTTACGCATCCGTTCTCGTATGTGCACCGCGACAAGATTTCAACTGACAACTTAAATCCACTGATCTTCAGTTTGCTGGCGAATGATTTGTTTGTTGGGTTCTCGAAGTTTGAATATGCCGGCAAGCAATACATCCGCGACCGCGGCTATACGTTCGAACAACAGCTCAACCAGATCACCGAAGGGCTGATGGACAAGCCGATTACCGCCTACCGCGACCCGGAACAGCGGGCATTGGTTCCAATGATCATTCTCACGCCTACGGTAGTGAACGATGGGCGCAAGTTGTATATCGCCTCCCGCTCGGTATCCTTTATGAATAACGATGTGCTGAGCTATCCGAATTATGCATCGGCCAAGCTGGGCGGCATCGATTTTCACTCATTGCTGAAAGATCAAGACGGGGAAAGTTTGCGGTTTTTATCTGCCTTGAGAATGAGTGCCACGTTTCCCTACATTACACCCAATACAACGTTGCCAACCGAGCCACCTGTGCAAATTATGGATGCCGGTATCTCCGACAACTTCGGTCTTTCGGATGCCGTTCGGTTCGCGTATGCGTTTAACGACTGGATTGAAGAGAATACGTCAGGAGTTGTTTTTATTTCGATTCGGGACTCACCAAAATTGAGCACGATAAACGCAAAAGGCGGCCAAACCATTATCGACAGCTTTACACAACCGATCAGCACTGTATATAATAACTTCGAAAACTTCCAGGATATTAACAGTGATTTGTTGATAGGAATGATGAAGCCGTGGTTTAATGCACCGGTCGACCGGATCGACTTGCAATACACAGTTGAAAGCTATGTGCCCGTTTTACACGAGATGGACAGCTTGCGGCAAAACAATGCGCGTGCTTCACTCAGCTGGCGGTTAACTACCCGCGAGAAGTATGCGGTAACAAGCAACATCCTTTCACCCGAGAACACCCAGCAGTTAGATAAGCTCAAAAAATTGCTGGAGTAGTTTGGCTAATCCGAATACACCAAAGAAGCAATCAGTTATGGATAAAAGAACCTTCCTTCAGCAAAGCCTCGCCCTGGGCGTGGCTGCATTCATGCCGCGCACAGGTGTAGCCGAGTGGCTTGAGCAGCATAAATCGTATTCGGCTGAAAAACTCTCGACCGATGAAAAATTCTGGGCTAGTATTCGCAAAGGCTACAAACTGAAGCCTGATTATATTAATCTAGAAAATGGTTACTACTGTTTTCTGCCGCAGGAAACGCTGGATAAATACCTTGACCACATTCGTGACGTAAATCTTCAGGGATCGTACTATATGCGTACGGTGCAAACCGAGAACAAGAAGAAAGTAATTGCAAAGCTTGCTGAACTGGCAGGCTGTTCAACTTCGGAAATGGCGCTCACGCGCAACACAACGGAGTCGCTCGATACGATTATCAATGGCATTCACTGGAATGCAGGCGATGAAGCCGTGATGGCGCAGCAGGACTATGGTTCGATCGTCAACCAGTTTAAGCTGATGGAAAATCGCTACAACATTGTTGTTAAGATTCTTTCCGTGCCCAATCATCCTGCTTCCGATGAAGAGATTGTAGAACTGTACCGGAATGCGATTACTCCGAAAACAAAGTTGTTGCTGGTGAGCCACATGATCAACATCACCGGTCAGGTGCTGCCGATTAAAAAGATCAGCGACATGGCACATAGCCTGGGTGTTGATGTAGCGGTGGATGGTGCGCATGCTTTTGCCCATCTGAGTTTTAAGATTCCTGATTTGGGTTGTGATTATTACGCCTCCAGTCTTCATAAATGGCTAAGCGTTCCATTGGGTGCTGGCCTCCTCTATATAAAAGAAGGAAAAACACCTGCGTTATGGTCGCTCATGGCCGACTGGAGCATGAAGGACGACATCACGCACCTGGCGCATACGGGTACACACCCGGTCGCCACCGACCTGACGATAATCGATGCAATTGATTTTTATAACAAGATCGGTCCGGAAAGAAAAGAAGCCCGCCTGCGGTACCTGCAGAACTACTGGACATCGAAAGTTCGCAGCAATAAAAACATCGTACTGAACACACCTGAAGATCCGAAACGGTCGTGCGGAATTGCGAACGTAGGCATTCAAAACATGGCTCCGGCCGACCTGGCAAAAACGTTGCTGGATAAATATAAAATCTGGACCGTTGCAATTGACGGTCAGGGTGTGCGGGGCTGCCGGATTACGCCCAATGTTTACACAACAACCGGAGAGCTTGATGCGTTTGTAAAAGCGTTAACAGAGCTGGCGGGGTAACGAACCGGTCAGTAATTATTTTCTGATAACCTCCACTTGATTCCAATCTATTCGGGAACTGTCAATTGAATTAAAGAAAACTGAATCCTTCACTTTGTAGTAGATAAGAGCACCATTTCGACGAAGCGTTGTCGTATCTCCTGAGACCTCTATTACGATCTTGTCTTGTGCAGGTTGCTCATGTTCTGCGGGTTGGTAAATTATATAGAGCATGAATGCGATAAAAAAGACGCTCATACCAAATGTCATGATCATTATTTGTCGGGCAGATTTATCCCAGTGTCCAAAAAAAAACCGGTGCAGAGTTCGTAAGAACCATATAAACCCACCAACAAACGTGAAAAAAATGACTAAGTGGTGAGCGCCAGGAGCATGTATATATTCCCACCCGAAAATCAAGTATGCAAGCCCCGCCAAGGCGAAGCCAACCAGGTAATAAATGCTTGCTTTTAAGAAACCGTTCACGACTGTAAAGATACGGCAAAGCGTGTGACCGTGAAAAAAGGAGCTGCCTCCCGATGACTCGGGAAGCAAGTACACTATGGCAAATAGTGCTCCTCTAAAAAATTAAATATTGGCGAGCAGCTTGATCACCCGCGCGCACGCCTCATACTCTTCACGCGCTTCGAAGCTGCCCAGCATGCCTTGCAATGCCTGCTCATAGAACTCCGGCAGGATGTAACACATGGGCGCCACATAAATGCGCGCCGCAGGCCGGCCGTTGTAATGCTGTTCAATCAGATTTAATAATTCCAATTCACTCAGAAACCGTTGTTCAGGGAAGTTGGATGTTTTGCGGACTTTAAGCTTTTCCTGGATATGCATAACCAAAACTGTTTACGATTTGCTTGTAAAATTTTTCGATGACTTCGGGATTGCGCGGCTGCGAAACCGGACGTTCATTCAACTGCTGAACAGACTTCTTTGTCGTTTTCATGCTACGAAGAAATAACATCATTTTGACAATTTGTGTCAATTTTGTACTTTGACCGAATGATTCCACAAGCCAAGATTTTACGGGTATTTCAACTGATCGGGTTATTGAAAGGCGGAGGCCGCACGGTTGATCAGCTCGCCCAGCAACTCGATTCAACATCGCGCACGGTTTACCGCTATTTTAAATTGCTGGAGGAAATCGGCTTCATCATCGATCAGGATTTTCACGGACGATATTTCATCCATCAGGAAGAAGGTGAAAACCCGGAAGACCGGTTTACACTCGAGGAGGTTTCCATCCTGCGCCAACTGATTCAAAGTGGTGCGGATAAACACCCGTTACGCGGAACACTCCTCAAAAAACTCGCATTCCATTCAGAAGCCAAGGAATTACCGGAACAGTTCCTGAAACTGCGGGTTGCAAAAATGTTTCGCGCGATCAGCGAAGCTATCGAAGGCGGAAAGCAGGTTGTGCTGAAAAATTACCATTCGGCTAACAGCCAGGAAATCACCGACAGGCTGGTGGAGCCATTCCAGTTTGGCGAAGGGTTTCAGTCGGTACAGGCGCTGGACACCAAAGACAAGCAGAACAAGTATTTCAAACTTGAGCGTATCGGGGAAGTAGTGGTGCTCGACAAGCCTTATAAATTTCAGAAACTGCACGAAAAAACATCCACGGATATTTTCGGAATCAGCGGCAAAAAAGAAACATGGGTTACGCTTAAACTTAGTCTGCGTGCGTATGTGTTGCTCCGCGAAGAATTCCCGCTTTCGCTTCCATACCTGGAAAAAAATGAAAGCGAAGCGGAACGGACGTACACGTTTAATGGCCCTGTGCTAAACTTTAAAGGTGTAGGCCGTTTTGTGATGGGCCTTGCCGATGAAGTTACCGTGACAAGTCCGCCTGAGTTCAAGGCTTATATTAAAGACAAGCTGAAGCAGCAACGGCTGATTTAATCTTTTTCGATCGACAAAATCTCGATTTCCGGAATAGGCAGTGCGGCTAGTCCGCAGCGGTAGTCTGTTCCTTTCGCTGCGTAAGTGATCTTCACGTTCAGCTCATTTACCTTGAATTCGTCAGCCAGTTCAACAGGTTTGTATCGCGTTGAATCGATATACATCACCCAGCCGCAACCGTCCCACATCGGTTCACCTTCGTTAACAATAACTGCAGTAATTTTTTCGGAGCTTGATTGAACTTCCACCGACTTTTGAGTTACGTCATCTGTTGTACAGGCCAGTACGCCCGCCAGAGAAAAGAGTATAAAAAATATCTTCTTCATAATAGTGAGGTTGATTTTTCTGTTTGACACAGGTTTTCGCCCGCCCGTTGCAACGAGTCCGGAAAAAGTTCAGGAATTCTGTAGCTTTAAGAAACTTGCCTTAAATCGCATGAAAAGACTGGTTGTTATTGGATTTCTTACCTGTTGCCTCTTCAATGTAGTCGCGCAGAAAAACTGGGTAAAGTTATTCAACGGAAAAGACCTGACCGGTTGGACACAACTTAATGGAAAGGCAACATACACGGTCGAGAACGGTGAGATCGTTGGTACAACAGTCTTTAATGAACCAAATTCATTTCTGGCTACAACAAAGCCGTACGGTGATTTTATTCTTGAATTCGAATTCAAGCTTGACGATGGAATGAATTCCGGTGTTCAGTTCAGAAGTGAAAGCAAGCCTGATTATCAAAACGGGCGCGTACATGGATACCAGATGGAAATTGATCCGTCACCGAGAGCCTGGACGGGTGGTATTTATGATGAAGCCCGAAGGGAATGGTTGTATCCACTGGAGTATAATCCTTCTGCCAAAACTGCGTATAAGAAAAACGCATGGAATTCCGCGCGCATAGAATGTATTGGCAATACCATGCGGGTTTGGATCAATGGTATCGCCACCGCTCATCTGGTTGATGCTATGACGCCATCGGGATTTATTGCATTACAGGTACATGCCGTTGGCAAGTCTGAGGAGAGCGGCAAGAAAGTACGCTGGCGGAATATCCGAATCCAAACACAAAATCTGAAAGCATCTCCGTTCGATTCAATCTTTGTGGTGAATACGATTTCTAATACGGTCAGTGATCAGGAGAAACAAAATGGGATAAGTTTGTTATGGGACGGACAAACAACTGCGGGATGGCGCGGTGCTTACAAAACTGAATTTCCTAATTACGGCTGGACGAATGAAAACGGAATCTTACAGGTAAAGAAGTCTGCCGGAGCGGAATCACAAAATGGTGGTGACATTGTTACCGAAAAGCAGTTTGGTGCGTTTGATCTGCAGTTCGAATTCAAGCTTACCGAAGGTGCCAACAGCGGGGTGAAGTACTTTGTCACCGAAAGAGAAGGCAACACGGGCTCTGCGATTGGTCTGGAATATCAGATCCTGGACGATGAACGACACCCCGATGCCAAACTGGGAGTTGTGGGAAACCGCACGCTGGGATCTTTATATGATTTGATTCCATCGGTAAAGATCAGTCGCGGCATCCACAAGATCGGTGAATGGAACTATGGTAGAATTGTAGTTCATCCGGACAACCGGGTTGAGCATTGGCTGAACGGATATAAGATTGTCGAGTATCAACGCGGAACACCAATTTATTATGCGCTTGTTGCACGAAGCAAATACGCAGTGTGGGAGAATTTCGGAATGGCTGAAAAGGGACATATCCTGTTACAGGATCATGGCGATGAGGTTTCTTTTCGGAGTATCAAAATAAAGGAACTAAAATAGAATCGTATGAGTGGTTCGAAAAACAAATTGCCGAGGCGCGACTTCATCAAAAAAACTTCGCTTGCTACAGCCGGGGTTTATCTTGGATCGTTAGCCTTGAGCGCCAGGAGCTACGCACGGATTATCGGGGCGAATGATCGTGTTAATGTAGGTGTGATCGGATTTTCGGACCGGTTCAAATATTCCCTGCTGCCCGCATTTCAAAATCACAGCAGTGAATTGAATTTTGATATTGTCGCGTTATCCGACATCTGGAAAGTCAGGCGCGAGGAAGGGCAGGCCCATCTGCTCAAATCGCTCGGTCATAACGTAAACGCGTATCGCAATAATGAAGAACTTTATAATTCAAAAAGTGTCGATGCGGTAATCATCAGCACGGCAGACTTTCAGCATTCCCTTCATGTTATTGAAGCGGTAAATGCGGGTTGTGATGCATACGTAGAAAAACCTTTTGCGGAAACCATGGCCGATAACCGGGCGGCTTTAAAAGCGATTAAGAATTCCAGACAAATTGTGCAGATCGGATCGCAGCGAAGAAGCGGCCCCAACTATCACGCTGCCGCAGATTTTATCCAAAGCGGAAAATTTGGTGACATCACTTCTGTGGAACTGACCTGGCACGTTAATCAACCCGGACGCTGGCGCAGGCCCGCGCTGGTTGCGCAGATGAAGGAAGAAGATACCGACTGGAAGCGATTCCTGATGAATCGACCGTTTGAGCCGTTCGATGCACGCAAGCATCTTGAATACCGGTTGTTCTGGCCGTATTCATCAGGCATGCCCGGGCAGTGGATGAGTCATCAGATTGATACTGTTCATTGGTTCACCGGTTTGAAACATCCGCGCAGCGTTGTTGCCAATGGTGGAATTTATAGGTGGAAAGATGGGCGTAAAAATTGGGACACCACCACGGCTGTATTCGATTATGGTAACGAAGATTTTTCGTCAGGCTTCCAGGTTGTGTTCTCATCGCGCATGCATAATGGCGAGGAGAACCCGAAAGAAATTTATTATTCCAACGGAGGAGAGCTCAATCTGAATACTAACAAAGTGACGCCTTCGGGAGGACTTACAGAGCAACACGCTAAAGCGATGGGCATGCAGGCGAACCTGTTACCCACGATGGACCTTGTAACTGCACCGGAACCGGTGGCATCGTCAGCCAATACGGGTGGAGACATTACTACCTCGCGCCACATGCGAAACTTTATGGAATGCGTTCGCAATCGGAAGGAGACGAATGCACCGGTGGAGGCCGGTTATGCACATTCTATTGCGTGCATCATGACCAACGCAGCGGTACACACAGGAGAGAAGGCAACCTTCGATGAAAAGAAACAGGAAGTAATGGCAGGCGGGAAGATATTCATGTATTAGTATACATGAGCATAAAAAAGCCGCTCTTTTGAAGCGGCTTTTTTGTTAAACAATCTTTTGTTTTATCGGTTAACCCCTGGCAACGTGCCCGGAGCAGCCTGCTCATTTCCGAATGACGGAGCCTTCCGAATGGTCGGGTAAACTTCATCCAGCGTATTGCCATCATACAATCTTCCGTTCTTCATCACCTTGTTAATCGTATTGGTGTTGCGGATGTTTTCTAATGGATTTTTATCAAGAATGATGAAGTCTGCCAGCTTGCCGGACTCAATGCTTCCGATGTCGCCATCCAAACCAATGGCTGTTGCGCCTTTGATGGTAGCAACCTTCAGTGCGTTGTGTGCACTCATACCACCCGATGCAATGCTCCAAAGTTCCCAGTGATAGCCAAGACCCTGAAGCTGCCCGTGCGAACCTACGCCTACGCGGCCACCAGCATTGATCAGATCGTTTGCAAAACGTGCATGATCTTCAAACACGTGTTCCTCTTTCATAAACCAGCCTGGTCTTCTGCGCGACTTCGCATCCAGCTCCGATTTTGCCGTAAAGTGATTAAGCTTTGGATCGCCATTCACATTCTCGGTTGCGTAGTAGAAATTTTCTGCCCACGGTCCCCCATACGCTACCAGCAAAGTTGGCGTGTAGGTCATTTTAGATTCGGCAACTGCGGTTGTGAAATCTTTGTACAGCGGATAGATCGGGAAAGCATGCTCATGTCCTGAATAACCATCAATCAGGTTGGTCATATTGAGTTTGAAATCAAGACCGCCTTCGGTTGTTGGCATCAGGTTTTGCTCTTTACACGCCTGGATGATCCATTGACGATGCTGACGGTTTCCCGTCAGGTACATCTTGATCGTTTTCGTATTATAATATTCTGAGTATTGTTTCAGAACGTCTTTTGTCTGATCGAAATCTTTCAGATTATATGCCCAATACCCAACGCCTGGTCCCGTGCTGTAAATTCTCGGTCCGATCACCTGTCCGGTTTCAACCATGTCGCCATAGGTTAGCACATCCGTAGTTCCGGTTTGCGGGTCGCGTGTAGTTGTTACACCATACGCGAGATTCGCGGCATAAACCCAAACCTGATTTTTGTGAATTCCCCAGGCAGGCCACATGTGCGAGTGTGTATCCACGAAACCGGGAACAATTGTTTTTCCGCTGAGATCCATTTTTTTCACAGAGGCATCAACCGTAATTGAACCCGCAGGGCCAACCTGCTTAATACGTGCGTTTTCGATGAGGATATCACCTTTCTCAATGATCTCATCACCTTTCATGGTAATGATACGGGCATTCTGAAGAAGAATTTTTCCGTCCGGAATGTCACGCTTCACAGTAACCTTAATGCGCTGCTCGGCCGGCTTGTAGCCTTCATCTTTTTTCTCTTCCTTCTTATCATCTTTCTTCTCAACGATCTTCAGGCCACCGGTTGAATCTTTCTTAACTTCTTTCTTGTCGTCTTTCTTTTCGTCCTCTTTAGCTTTTTCTTCAGCCGCTTTCTTTTTCTTCAGCTCAAGCTCTTTTGCTTTGGCTTCCTCGAGGTTGTACGTGAAGAATGCATTTCCCAACGAGAAGTAAACGGTTTTGCCGTTGTTGCTCCAGCTTGGGAATTCTCCGCCAAGTTTGGTAAGCTTCCGCGCAGGGAATTGCGCATTGCCCGCATCCGATACGGAAATCTTTGGTACATCGCCTCCGGTTTTAGGAATCGTTACAACATAGATGTCGTTATTAATTTGCGCGAAAGCCTGATCACCTTCAGGTGCCATCTTGATGATTTCTGCACTCGAAGGTTGTTGCGCAGGTTCGGTTACCGACTCTACCAACATACAATGATTTTCATCCGGTGTTGAACCGTATACCGTGATGCCGGATACTTTTACATGCTGACGTTCATCAGTTCCATCCCAACGGATAGATACAAGTCCCTTTCCATAATCGAATAGGAAAATTCTGTCTTCCGACTTTACAAAGTGCGGATTACTTCTTCCTTTTCCTTTCGCAATCACGTTAATCTCACCACCATTGCCGCTAATCCAGGCAATCTCTTCCTGATTGGCAAATGAAACCGGCCCGGCTTCTTCTTTAAAATTGTACGACTTGCCTTGCAGGAACACAATCTTGTTTCCCTGGAATGTCCAGGCAGGATCAGAATACAATCCGGCAACGTTCGTGAGGCGCTGAGGCTTCGCGCCTTTTGCTTTGAAATTCATTTTATAAAGATGTCCGCCTTCGCCTTCCCAGGTCGACCATACAAGTTGTGATCCGTCAGGGCTCCAGGCAGGCATCGCTTCCGTAAACTCGAAATTGCTTACACGCTTTGGAGTTCCGTCAGGTAATGTCATCGTGTACAACCTGTTCAACGCAGTAAAGGCAACCTGTTTTCCGTCAGGCGATACAACCGGGTTACGGATTTGTGTAACCACCATTTCTTTTTCGTCTTTGATCGGATACTTGAATTCAACAAGCGGTCCCATCAGGAATTCAGTTTCCATTTCGAATGGAATGTTGATGGCATTACCTCCCGCTACCGGGATGCGATAGAACTTTCCACCGTACGATGCAACAACTTCTTTGCTGTCGGGTGTGAACGACATGGCTGGCAACACACCAAGCGGTGCAATGGATTCCTGCTCATCGCGTTGCACGGGATACGCAAGCCATTTCTCATCACCTGATTTCAGGTCGCGCAAAATCAATCCCGTCTGATCGTTATACCGTGAACCATACACCAGCCATTTTCCATCCGGTGAAAGGGTAGGCGTAAAGGCCGATCCGTAGCGGACAGTCTTTTGTTCAACTTCACCATTATCGCGATCATAAACAGCGAGCTGGTATTGTGGCAACTGCGCGTTGTAATTCCAGGCACCGTTGCGTTGTGAGAACCAAATGTAACGTGCATCGGAACCAAAGGCAGGTTCTGATATTTTCAGGTTAGAAGGATTGCTGATGAGCTGGGCTCCACCGCCACCATCTTTGTGAAACAACCACAACTTGAAATTGCGGATGCCGCGCGAACCCACAATGTAATTTCCATCGGGTGTCCATTCGGCAGATTGATAATGTTCGGTATTTCCTTTGGTGAGTTGAAGCGAATCGCTTTTGTCCAAGGCAAACCACCAGATGTTTTCACCACCGCTGCGATCTGAGATGAATAACAACTTTTTTCCGTCAGGGCTGAATTTCGGATGCGAATCGAAAGCCATACCCTTGGTGAACTGCACGGGCTTTCCGCCTGTGATGGGCATCGTAAAGATGTCGCCCATAAAATCGAATGCAATGGTTTTGCCATCGGGACTAACGTCCAGCGACATCCATGTGCCTTCGGTTGTTTTGATGTTTACCCTGCGCGCAACTTCAAGCGGCAAATCGGTTTTCTTTTTTGGCTTCTCCTTCTTTACAGAATCAGCCTTTGGTTTTTTGTCGTCCTGCGCGGTTGCCAGAAAGCAAATCAGCAACAGGAGCGTCAATAAATGGTATTTCTTCATAACTGGGAATTAACAGAATGCGAAATAACCAATTCGCCCCGACATTATGCGGACATTTATATAAAAGGGGTGAAGATTTGAGAATCTACCCAATCCGGGGTTATAGACGATTTTTAAAGGTTACCGATGGAGCGAAACCGAAAATGTTGGGGAATACGGAACTCCGAAGGTTTGAAACGCGGCCCAGTTTAAGGGCTCATCTTTTTTCTTGCGTTTCCGGTATTCAAGTACAGCCTGCCGCCATGGTTCTGCAGGGAAGAATGCAGACGGCTTCTGCATTTGTTTTACAAACT
The DNA here is from genome assembly GCA_016786585.1 of Cyclobacteriaceae bacterium. Taxonomy (GTDB): domain Bacteria; phylum Bacteroidota; class Bacteroidia; order Cytophagales; family Cyclobacteriaceae; genus UBA2336. The sequence goes on along the minus strand of JAEUUI010000030.1, from coordinate 528,697 downwards.
CGGTCATCAGTTCAGCAGTTTCAGCATCGTCAACATTCCATAAACTCATGGTTACGGAACGTGATCCCGCCTTTAGGAAACCACGCGCCACACCCACAATCCCGGCTTCCATCACTTTCCCCAAACCCGATTGACATGCACTCAATACAACAACTGGTTTGTTGACAAGCTTCATCCGTTGAATTTCGAATGGCGTAAGATACCCACACGTGTCTCTGCCGTTAAGCGCAATAAAACTGTTGCGAAGCGGATTCTCCGTGTCTGACCAACCGTGTGTAGCGAGATAAATGAAACTTGCCGAACGCATCCTGTAAACAATTTTCATTTTGGTTGCTGCAGCGCCAATCAACGGTTCTGTACCAAGTAATGCACTCACTTCTTTTGCTTCCTCTTCCGCACCAGTAAGTTGAACAAGTCCGGTTGTGCAGGGATCCGTAAAAGCAGGATTTCCAACCACAACCGGTTGCTTCAGTAATCCCATGTTGTCGGGTGATTCGTTTCCGAGATTATCAACTTCTGCAAATAATTGCTGGAAGTTATGAGCAAAAGAAAAGGCCATCGAATCAAGTAATGTCTCCCTGGAAGTCGGCCACGGCTTTAACATGGAAAACGGTATCGTTGAAAGATTTACGGCAGGCATAACCAGCAAATATTTTCTTCCCGCAAGCCCTTCCGTAATTTCTTTCGGGAACGCAATGCGGGAGAGTATATCGATACTTTCCGGAGTTTTAAGCCGGTATTTTCGTGATGCTTTCAAATCGCGTACTGCCCGGTCAGTCGTGCCAATGATTTTATCAATCGACATCGAAAATTTTAACGTGTTCTCGAGGTTGAGCAATGAATCGACTGTGACCGGAGTATGGGCATGTGCCGCGATGCCAGTTCGATCCACGATCCATGCATGAAGCGTATCATCCTGGTGATGATAAAAAAGAAATGCAAACTCGGTCGATGGTTCACCGTATCCGCCTGACGCATATTCTTTTACTGCTTTGAAAACTTTTTGAACGGTAACCTGTCCGGCAAAATAATTAATGCCGCGATATGCCATCAGCTCTTTAAAGTTTACTTCATACTGATTGAGGTGCGCTTCGAATTGCCGGTTGCCGGGTTGCGCAAGTACAGAAGCTGCGCAGGCGAGAAGAATGAGAACAAGTACACGTTGCATGGAACGGCTAATTTAATTCTATCTTGCCATCCGCAAAAATGAATATCCACGAGCAGCTTCATAAAACCTGGAACCTGTTGCGACTTGAACGTCAGGCAGATCTGGAACAATATCGTCAGAAGGTATTGCTGGTTCCGCTACACCGGAAAACAAAAGAAGGCAAATGCTGGTACCCGGTAAAGCTTGTTCGCGATTACATCGGCACGGGTGAACGCCTGGTGATTGAAGTTCAGCGTACTGCGCAGCTTGATCAGCCGCATGTTTTCCAAAGCGGAAAAATGGTAAGCGTATTCAGCAACGCCAAAAACTCACCGGATAAACATTATCTCGGTGGCGTGATCAACTACGTGCGCGACAACACCATGGTAATTACGGTTAACGGAGATGATCTGCCCGACTGGATTGAAGACAGTCTCTTGGGTGTCGACCTGATGTTTGATGAAATGGCCTACCGGGAAATGGAAAATGCCATGAAGTCGATCATCAAGGCAGAAGACTCGCGCGTGGCGGAGTTGCGTGATACCTTGTTGGGTCACCGGTCGCCAGTTTTCGGGTCCCGGTTGAACCAAGGCCAGCAATCAACAACCGGTGACCAGCAACTGGCAACTGGTAACGTACGCAACGCCGAATTGAATGATAGTCAACAGGAAGCGCTGAAGCGTGTTCTTGAAGCACAGGATGTCGCCATCATTCACGGTCCGCCCGGAACCGGAAAAACAACAACCCTGGTCGAAGCGATTCGCCAGACTGTAGCCGTTGAAAAACAGGTACTTGTTTGCGCTCCAAGCAATGCAGCGGTCGACTTGCTGGTTGAAAAACTTTCCGAGAAGGGATTGAATGTTGTGCGGATCGGGCACCCTGCGCGTGTCACGGAACAATCGCTGAGCAAAACACTCGATGCACGCATCGCGAATCACGATCATTATAAAGAGCTGCGCACGTTGCGCAAACGGATGGAGCAGGTACGTGCGCAGGCTTTTAAATTCAAACGCAACTTTGGGTATCATGAGCGGCAGGAGCGGAACATGCTCAAGCAGGAGGCAAAAGTTTTAAAAGCGGATGCCGATGTTTTGGAGTTTTACATCATCAACGACATTCTAAATACCAGTGATGTAATCGCCTGTACGCTGGTTGGTGCATCACATCCCATGCTTCGCGGAAAGCGATATCAAACTGTTTTCATCGATGAAGCCGCGCAGGCGCTCGAACCAGCCTGCTGGATTCCGATTCAACGGGCGGCACGGGTTGTATTTGCCGGGGATCATCAACAACTGCCGCCTACTATTAAATCGCTGGAGGCTGCACGCGAAGGTTTGGCGAAAACGCTTTTTGAAAAATGCATCGAAAATCATCCTCAAACTGCTGCCATGCTTAAAACGCAGTACCGGATGAATACTGATATCATGCAGTTCCCTTCTGCTTATTTTTATCATAACGGTTTGATTGCCGATGAATCGGTGGCACATCATACGATCCAAAATCTCCCGGTAATTGATTTCATCGATACAGCGGGTTGTGGCTTCACAGAAACCCAGGATGCAGAGACGTTGAGTCGGTACAACGATGAGGAAGCACAGCTGTTGATTCGTCAGCTGGAAAAACTTGTTCAGGAAATTGGTTCAGAATCATGGAAGTACTCAATAGGTGTGATCACACCGTATAGCGCCCAGGTTGAGCGGTTGGTGAAACTTGCAGAATCATCAGAAATTCTATCGGGCATTCAACCCTATCTGACCATAAACACCGTTGATGCTTTCCAGGGGCAGGAGCGCGATGTTATCGCGATCAGCTTTGTGCGAAGTAACGACAAAGGCGAGATCGGTTTCCTGGGAGACATCCGGAGAACGAATGTGGCTATAACACGTGCGCGGAAAAAACTGATCATGACGGGCGACAGTGCAACGCTGGGCTCACATGAATTTTATAATGCACTGCTGGAGTATGTGCAGCAAAAAGGTTTTTATAAAAGTGCGTGGGATTTTCAATAGAGATTACGGGTTGATTGAAGAATGATTCGTAATTCTCAACTCGTAATTCGTAATTTTGATTTATGGACCTTTCCCGCTTTCAGGAACGATCAAAAAGCGCTTCGGCTGAGAACAAGAAATTCTTGCAATCGCTGAAGAAGAAAGATCCCCGCAAGATTGATGACGCGTTTCATGAAAAACATGAAGAGGTATTTCAGGAAACAGATTGCCTCACGTGCGCCAATTGCTGTAAAACAACCAGCCCGATTTTTTATCAAACCGATATTGAACGCGTAGCGAAAGCACTTCGCATGAAGCCGGGCGATTTTATAGAAAAATATCTCCGTGTTGATGAAGACAACGATTACGTGCTGAAGAGTTCGCCCTGCCCGTTCCTGGATGGCGGCAATTACTGTTCCGTGTATGAATCACGACCAAAGGCCTGCCGTGAATACCCGCATACCGACCGGAAGAAGATGGTTCAGATTATGGAACTCACACAAAAGAACACGCAGGTTTGCCCGGCTGTATTTGAAATAGTTGAACGAATTAAAAAGATTGGTCTTTAATGGTCTGACACTTTCGTGTAACGAAAGGATAAGGGGATTCTTCGGTCGCTACGCTTCCTCAGAATGGCGAACAAAAAAAATGCGCTGATGTGTCGAGTAAAATCTGACACCATCAGCGCATCCTATTGATAATCGTCTGACACCTTCGAGGTGTGCGACAACTAAGTTCTAAACCTGAGCGGCAAGCTTCTGATTCAATACCGATTTCGGCACTGCACCAATTTGTTTGTCAACCACCTGACCGCCTTTGAATACGAGCAGGGTAGGGATGCTGCGTACGCCAAATTTTGCCGTGGTCTGAGGGTTCTCATCCACGTTCAGTTTGGCAATAACTGCTTTGCCATCGTAATCACCGGCTAACTCTTCCACCACAGGCCCGATCATCTTGCACGGTCCGCACCATTCAGCCCAAAAATCTACTAATACTGGCTTTCCAGAGTTGATCACTTCATCAAAATTAGAGTCGGTGAGTTCGATTGCTTTTCCCATAATACTTGGTTGTTATGATTGATTTTTATGATTCTACTTCTTCCAACACAAAGGTATCAGAAATTGTTCCAATATTCGACAGCTCCTTGGTTTGCACGGGCAAATCGTCTGTCAGCCAGCGCACTGCAGTTGAGTCGGTGAAAACGCCTGTTTCTCCGAGCTTTTTAAGTTCGGCAATAAGCGCATTCGAAACCTTAATGCGTGTGGCGCGTGAAATCAATTCCACCTGCAGGTCTTCACCCTCATCTTTGAGGAAAATCTTCAGTGCTGCCGGACCAGAGTTCTTGTCGCAGATTTTCTCCAGTGTGGTGATAAGCTCGCGCGTCACATTCTGAAGCGGAATTCTCAACGCTACACCCTGAATCCGCTTACCAGCCAGCTCATCAAGCAATTCGATGTTCCGGATTTTATATTCCAGGTTCATCTGGCCCCAGTTGCTGCGGAGCACATTACCCTCTATAAAAATGAACCAGCCGTTATTCATGAAATTCCGGAACCGCAGATACGTTTCTCCGAAAAGTGTAAACGTATCCTTACCGCTATTTCCGCTGAAATCTTCCAGTACAAACTTGCCGAAGGGTTTTCCGGTTTTGGTTGTGCGATGTTCAACCGAGGTAACAATTCCGCCAACGCGCACATCTTTGCCCTGCAGCGGTTCAAGCTCGTTAAGTTGTGAGCACGTGATGTTACAGAATGATGTCAACTCAAGCTTAAAATTTTCCAGCGGATGCCCGGAGATGTAAATACCGACAACTTCTTTTTCAAGATTCAGTTTTTCCAGTTCGCTGAATGGTTCAACCTGTTCAATTTTGGGCTTCGGCATCGAGATGCCGCTGCTTCCTCCGAACAAACTTGCCTGCGAACTGCTTTCTTCCTGTTGTGTACGGGCAGCAAATTTGATGGCTTTTTCGATCAGACTTGAATCATTGTCTTTCGAATAAACATATTGCCTGCGGTGCATATTGCTGAAGCAATCAAACGCTCCCGACAAGGCAAGCGCTTCAAACGTCTTCTTGTTTACAGCACGTTGATTTAGCCGCTTGGCGAAATCAAACAAATCTTCAAAAGGTCCGCGCGCATCCCGCTCGCTGATAATTGATTCAACGGCAGCATCACCGGTGCCTTTAATCGCGCCAAGACCAAAACGGATTTCACCGTCTTTGTTCACTTCGAAGTACATGCCCGATTCATTCACATGTGGTCCGAGCACTTTAATGCCCAGGCTCCGGCATTCTTCGATGAAGAACGTAACGTTGTCGAGGTTGCTTTGCGAGTGGGTTAACACGGCCGACATGTATTCAGCCGGATAATTGGCTTTCAGGTAGGCAGTGTGATATGCAACAAGCGAATAGCAGGTTGAATGCGATTTGTTGAACGCATATTGCGCAAACGCTTCCCAGTCGGTCCAGATTTTTTCGCAGATCGGTTTCGCATGACCATTCTTTGCACACCCTTCGATGAATTTGTCTTTCATCTTGTCGAGTACCGACTTCTGCTTTTTACCCATCGCCTTCCGCAGTACATCCGCATCACCTTTACTAAAGCCTGCCAGCTTCTGCGAAAGCAACATTACCTGCTCCTGGTAAACGGTGATACCATACGTCTCCTGGAGGAATTCTTCCATTTCAGGCAGATCGTATTTGATCGGCTCACGACCGTGCTTCCGGTTAATGAACTGCGGAATGTATTCCATCGGGCCCGGGCGATACAACGCGTTCATCGCAATCAGATCTTCGAACTTATCGGGCTTCAGCTGACGCAGGTATTTCTGCATCCCCACGCTTTCAAACTGGAACGTTCCGGTTGTTTCGCCCCGCTGGAAAAGCTGATAGGTTTTTGTATCCGTTAACGGAACCGCATCGATATCAATATCAATACCTTTACTTTTCTTGATGTTCCTCAGTGCCGTTCGGATGATCGACAGGGTAGTAAGACCCAGGAAGTCCATCTTCAGCAAGCCGGCACTTTCTACCACGCTGTTATCGAACTGCGTTACGAGCATTTCCGAGTCCCTCGCGGTTGAAACAGGAACGAACTTGGTCAGTTCATCGGGTGTGATGATCACCCCGCAGGCATGCGTACCGGTATTTCGTACCGAACCCTCCAGCACGATAGCTTGCTTGAGCACATCCGCCTTTAAGTCGGTTCCTTTTTTAATGTCCGACAATTCCTTGATCTCCTGGAAGGCAGTGTCAAGTGTAGTACCCGGACGTTCCGGAACAAGCTTCGCCAGGAAATTTGCTTCCGGTAACGGCAACTCCATAACACGTGCGCAGTCGCGGATGGACGACTTGGCAGCCATCGTACCGTACGTAATGATTTGCGCGACCTGACTTTTACCGTACTTGTCGATTACATACTTTAATACTTTGTCGCGACCTTCATCGTCAAAGTCAATATCAATATCGGGAAGGGATACACGATCCGGATTAAGAAAACGCTCGAAGAGCAAGTCGTATGCGATCGGGTCAACGTTGGTGATTCCGATGCAATATGCTACGGCAGAACCCGCTGCCGAACCACGGCCCGGGCCAACGGAAACGCCCATTTCGCGTGCCTTAGAGGTGAAATCCTGAACAATCAAAAAGTAGCCGGGATATCCGGTTTTCTTAATCGTTTCAAGTTCGAAGTCCAGGCGGTCGCGTAACTCCTGTGTGATCTCCGGGTATTTTCGTTTCGCTCCTTCGTACGTTAAATGACGCAAATAGTCATCTTCTGTTTTAAAGGTCTTCGGGATGTCGAACTTCGGAAGAAGTACGTTGCGCTCAAGGTTATAGCTTTCAACTTTGTCGAGAATCTCACCGATGGTTTCAATGGCTTCCGGTAAATCGCGGAAGATGGACTTCATTTCATCCTGCGATTTGAAATAGAACTCTGCATTCGCAAGGCCATAGCGTTTGCCGCGTCCCTCACCAATAGGCGTTGACTTGAATTCTCCCTCTTTGATGCACAGCAAAACATCGTGCGCGTTAGCCTCTTCTTTATCGAGGTAGAATACTTCGTTTGCTGCAAAGTATTTCACGTTGTATTTTTTTGCGAAGCGTAACAATACTTCGTTCACGTGATCTTCTTCCGGCAAACCGTGGCGGTTAAGCTCCACGTAAAAATCATCCCCAAATAATTTATGATACCAGGCAAACGCTTCCTCTGCCTGACGTTCACCTGTGTGCAAAATCAAATACGGAACTTCGCTATGAATGCCGCCTGTTGTTGCGATAAGATCCGTACGAAATTCTTCAATCAGTTGTTTGTCGATGCGCGGATGAATTCCGTAAAGACCTTCCGTGAAACCAAGTGAACTCAGGCGAATCAGGTTTTGATAGCCGTTCTTGCTCTTGGCAATCAATACCTGGTTGTAACGTCTGTCGGGATTGTCTTTCGTGAACTTGTTTTTTCTGCGCTCTTCCGAAACGTAAAACTCGCAGCCTACGATCGGCTTGATCTGTTGCGCGATGGCTTCCTGCACGAACTTGAATACGCCATACATGTTACCGAGGTCGGTTATTGCAACGGCAGGCATGCCGGCCGCTTTGGCTTTTGCCACGATGGACTTCACATCGGCTGTAGCCTGAAGAACGGAATACTGTGAATGAACATGAAGATGGGCGTACGCGCCTTTGATTGATTGCACGGTCTTGTCGCCCAGTGTGTACCCGGCATCCTTCTTCTTTTCTTTTTTCGCAAAGTTTGCCTCGTCAAGGTTCGGCTGTTCGTATTCAATCTCCGCAAGGGGAGTAGAATCGAACGGGTTAACAACTTTTTTCTTGATCAGTCCGAAAAAGCACCGGCCTGTTGCCGCAACGTCATACGCAGCATCGTGTGCATCTTCGAAGTCTTTTCCAAAAAGAATAGTATGCAGCTCATGAAGGCGGGGCATTTTGAGCTTGCCGCCAAGGCCGCCTTTCAGCTGGCAAAACTCAGTTGATACAATTCCGGTATCAACCTTGGTAATGACCAGCAGTTTATCAGTAGCAATCGCCTTACGGATAAATTCTGCCCCGATAATGTTTACATCGAACTCAATATTATGTCCGATCAGCTGGGAGGTCTTTTCTAAATCCCGGACAAACGTGTCGAGCACTGTTTGCATATCGTGACCCTCGGCCAATGCCCGCTTGGTGGAAATGCCGTGAATTTGCTCGGCTTTATACGGAATATCGAAGCCTTCCGGCTTGATGATAAAATTATGGTGTGAGATCAGTTTACCCCGATTGTCGTGAAGCTGCCAGGCAAGCTGAACCAGTCTGGGCCAGTTGTCAAGGTCAGTAATAGGGGCAGTCTTATTACGCGGAAGCCCGGTGGTTTCCGTGTCAAAAATCAAATACATCGAAGGTTGTTAGTAGTGGTCGTAAAGCCGTAAAAATACATTGTTTGGGAGTGTAAAGCCATTCCCATTATGGGATAATAATTCCGGAAATGAGTAAAAAGTTCAGGAATTTTCAGAACAAAATTCGGCCAATAGGCTGATTTTCAGTATAAATCAAAACCCGGATCGCTTTTCGCGATATAATTCTCAAGCATGACATTCTTGATGCTCCCACTTATGAAACGCGTAGGCGATTTTTTTAAACGTGAATGGTTCTTGTTCGCTATGATTGCGGCAATTGCCCTCATCTTCTTGCTGTTCGAGCTGTTGTAGACCAGGCGTTTCTTTTTTCCGGGCTTATTTAGAACATTTTTAAAGTTTCGGCAGTTTTGTTTGATAAACTATCGGAGGTTACTTTTATGCGTTTGCATAACTCCTGAATCTATCATTCAACACTATGAATTGGTTTACCAACCTGTTTACAAGCTCGATCGGTAAGAAAGTTATCATGTCGCTGACGGGGCTGTTCCTCATCACGTTCCTGATCATTCACTGCACGATTAACGCCATGATTTTCTACAATGACGGTGGCGCAACCTTCAGTCATTGGGGCCATTTCATGGGTACCAACCCGATCATCCGTACCATGGAGATCGTGCTCATACTCGGTTTTCTGTTCCACATCATTGACGGATTTATGCTGTGGGCCCAGAACCGCAAGGCACGCCCGGTAAAATATGCAAAGGTGGCGCACCCGCATAAAAGCAAGTGGTACAGCCGCAGCATGGGCTTACTCGGAACGCTCATTCTTATCTTCCTGATCATTCACACCGCACATTTTTGGATTCCGAACCGCATTAGCCAGGGCATCAACAACTGGGAACATGGTGAAATTGACCTGTACGCCAAAATGTTCGTAGTATTCCAGGAGCCATGGATTGTAATCGTATACCTGCTGGGATGCTTCTCGTTGTTCTGGCACTTACTGCACGGCTTCAGAAGTGCATTTCAAACACTTGGTTGGAATCACGTGAAGTATAACGGGTTGATCTCGTTTCTCGGAACTGCATTTTCAATCATCGTTCCATTCATTTTCGCCCTCATGCCGATTGCAATTCACTTCGGCTGGGTTAAGTAATCTATCAATCGACCGTTCTCAAATAAAATTATATGGCAGTACTTGATTCCAAAATTCCTGACGGACCTCTGGCTGAAAAGTGGAGTAACTATAAAGAACATGCGAAGTTGGTAAACCCGGCCAACAGACGTAAAGTAGAAGTGATTGTTGTGGGCACAGGACTTGCCGGTGCTGCAGCTGCTGCAACGCTGGGAGAACAAGGTTATAAAGTGAAAGCATTTTGCTTTCAGGATTCTCCACGCAGAGCGCACTCAATTGCAGCACAGGGTGGTATCAATGCAGCGAAGAATTATAAAAATGATGGCGACTCGGTTTATCGTTTGTTTTACGATACGATAAAAGGGGGTGACTTCCGTGCGCGTGAAGCAAACGTGTACCGCCTGGCCGATGTATCAAGAAATATTATCGACCAGTGCGTAGCACAGGGCGTTCCGTTCGCACGCGAATATGGCGGCTTGCTTGACAACCGCTCATTCGGAGGCGCGCAGGTTTCCAGAACGTTTTATGCCCGCGGACAAACCGGACAGCAGTTGTTGCTCGGTGCGTACCAGGCGCTTGAACGCCAGATCGGTTTGGGAACCGTGGAAATGTATAACCGCCACGAAATGGTGGACGTGGTTATCGTAGACGGTAAAGCACGCGGTATCATTGCCCGTAACTTGATTACCGGAAAGCTTGAAAAATATTTTGCGCATGCGGTTGTGTTAGCAACAGGCGGTTACGGAAACGTATTCTTCCTCTCTACGAACGCGATGGGTAGTAACGTAACGGCAATCTGGAAGGCGCATAAAAAAGGCGCGTACTTTGCCAATCCATGCTACACGCAAATTCACCCGACTTGTATCCCGGTAACGGGTGATTATCAGTCAAAGCTTACGCTGATGTCCGAATCGTTACGTAACGATGGCCGCGTGTGGGTTCCTAAAACAAGAGAAGACGCTAAAGCCATCCGCGAAGGAAGGAAAACGGCAAACGATATTAAGGAAGAAGACAGAGATTACTATCTCGAAAGGAAATATCCATCCTTCGGAAACCTTGCGCCCCGGGATATTTCATCGCGCGCGGCGAAAGAAGCCTGCGATGACGGTCGTGGAATTGTGCCGAGCGGTTTGGGCGTATTTTTGGATTTCTCCGATGCCATCAAGCGCCTTGGTGTTGACGTTGTGAAAGCGCGGTATGGCGAGTTGTTCCCGATGTATCAAAACATCACCAATGAAGATCCATTGAAAACTCCGATGAAGATTTATCCGGCTGTTCATTATACCATGGGTGGCCTTTGGGTAGATTATGAATTGATGACTTCCGTGAAAGGGTTGTATTGCACAGGCGAAGCAAACTTCAGCGATCACGGTGCAAACCGGTTGGGTGCATCTGCCCTGATGCAGGGTTTGAGCGATGGATACTTCGTGTTGCCGGCAACCATCAGCAATTACCTGGCGGGTGAAATTTTTACGAAACCAATTCCGACAGACCATCCCGCGTTTATCGAAGCGGAAAAAGGAGCGCGTTCACGGGAAGAAAAATTGTTGAGCATAAAAGGCAAACGCACGGTGGATGATTTCCACAAGGCTTTAGGAAAAATTATGTGGGAGTATTGCGGAATGGCACGCACCGCCGAAGGCTTAACAAAAGCGCGCAACCTGATTCAACAACTGCGCAAAGAGTTTTGGGAAGATGTTAACATTCCGGGGCAAATTGAAGACTTCAATCCTGAACTGGACAAAGCAAATCGCGTAGCCGATTTTATCGAATTGGGTGAACTGATGGTGATTGATGCATTGAGTCGCAACGAATCATGCGGAGGTCACTTCCGTACGGAGTATCAGGATGCCGGTGAGGCCAAGCGTGACGATGCAAATTATGCATACGTAGCGGCATGGGAACACACTTCAGTGGATGCTGATCCGGTACTGCACAAGGAAGCGCTTGTGTACGAGAATATTGAAATGCAAGTCAGATCTTATAAATAATTGAGCACATGAAATTCAATTTAAAAGTTTGGCGTCAGAAGAACGCAAATGATAAAGGTAAGCTGGTTGATTACTCAATCGACAACGTGAATGCCGACATGTCGTTCCTGGAAATGATTGACGTGCTCAACGATAACCTTGTTCGCAAGGGTGAAGATCCGATTGCATTCGATCACGACTGTCGTGAAGGTATTTGCGGGATGTGCAGCATGTACATCGATGGCCGTGCGCACGGTCCGCATCATGCAGCTACAACCTGCCAGCTTTACATGCGTACGTTTAAAGACGGTGACACGATTTATGTTGAGCCCTGGAGAGCAAAGGCTTTTCCGGTTTTAAAAGACCTCGTAACGGATCGCTCAGCATTCGACCGTATCATCTCAAGCGGTGGTTTCGTGAGCGTAAATACGGGTCAGGCACAGGACGCCAACAGCCTGCCTGTGAATAAAGACAATGCGGAGAAAGCCATGGATGCGGCAGCCTGTATTGGTTGCGGTGCGTGCGTAGCAGCGTGTCCTAATTCATCGGCTATGCTGTTCGTATCGGCAAAAATTTCTCAATTGGCGTTGTTGCCTCAAGGTCAGCCCGAGCGTGAGAAGCGTGCGGTGGCCATGGTGGAACAAATGGACGAAGAAGGTTTTGGTAACTGTACGAACATCGGTGCCTGCGAAGCAGAGTGTCCTAAAGAAATTAAACTTACCAATATTGCGCGTATGAACCGCGATTATATCGGGGCGATGATTTCCTCCGATGAGAAGGGGAAATAATTTACGCTGTCGGTCATAAAATAACGTAGAGACGCAACATCTTGCGTCTCTACGCATTTATGCCATTTTATCAATACGTATCTGAGTGTTTATTAACGAGCGCGTTATCGATCATTCGCTCTTGCAAATCGCAATTTCTCCGGACGACTTTGCGCCTACCGAGCTTCCGATATTTCCTGCAGCAAGAATGATATCACGTTCCGGCCCAGAATCGGCCAGGTGAACTTTCAGGCATGCGCCTAATGCAATGAGTTGTTTGTACGTAATGGTACTTCCATCGGCAAGCGTTGAAATGGATGTTTCACTTTTTCCGGTGCTTCCGGTTACCGAAGTAAGCAGTGCTGCTACATCCGCATCGGGCGATGAAATGTTGCCAAGGTGAAGGTGAACCGGGTGTTGGATATCGCCTTCCGTTCCCGTGAGGGTCACAACAACGATCGTACTTCCGTCTTTCTTTTCCCTGAAGGTTGCCGTTCCGCTTACCGGATAAACCGAACCTGACTGCAAGGCATAAACGGTTTCATTCCCGGTAAAATCGGTTGTTACAGAGTCGTTATCCTGGCATCCCCAGCCAGCAATCAGCATCATTCCAACAAGAATCTTTTTCATATTTCGGCTCATTTCGAGGGTAATTTAGAAAAACGGGTTAACATACTGTTCGCCTTTTTACATTAGATTTGCTGTGCGTTCTAAAACTGGCACGGATGTGGCATTTACTAAAACGCATTACGCTAAAAGTTATTTTGTGAACCGCATTTTCCCCCTCTTTTTCGCGATTCTCATAGCCTGCAGTCCTAAGGTTACCGTACCCAATAACCCGAAACCCGGCTGGCTTTCGTCCAAACCTTCGCAATCTTCGTACTACACAGGCATTGGTAAAGGCACCAAAGGCGGAACCAACAATTACATCCAAGAGGCTAAGAAGTCGGCATTGGAAGATTTGATTTCCGAAATCAAGGTGAACGTGTCAAGTTCGTCTGTGCTCAGTACGTTCGAAGACGACAAAGCCTTTAAGGAGCAATACGAACAGATCATTCAGACAACTGCTGCAGACGAGATTGAAGAGTTTGAGCAGATGGGTTCGTGGGAAGATGAAAATAATTACTGGATATACTATCGCCTTTCAAAAGCGCGCTACAAAGAAATCAAGGACGAACAGAAGCGGAACGCAGTTATCCTCGCGACAGATTACTACGAAAAGGCACAGGCTGCCGATCAGGCCGGAGACCGTGTGCAGGCCTTAGGATTTTATTTCCAGGCATTCAGAAGCATGGAAAAATATCTGGGCGATGCGATCGCGGTGAAAGTCAACGGCAAGGATATCCTGATTGTGAATGAAATCTATTCATCGATTCAGGCGTCATTGGATAAGATTCAGGTAAAGGTTGATCCCGCACAACTTATGATTAACCGCAGGTTAAACCTGAATACGCAAACCGTTCTGGCGAAAGCCTTATACAAAGATCTGGTTAAGGCTGTACCATCACTTCCGCTGAAAGCAACATTCGAAAAAGGATCCGGGGATGTGTTTCCGGAGTATAAGACAGATGAGAACGGAAATGCAAAAATTCTGATCAACAAAATTACTTCGCGCGAGCTCGAGCAAACCGTATCGGTGAAACTGGATATTGATGCCATTAGTGGATCATCCGGATCACCGATCTTTACGCTGATCACTAAACGATTACTGGTTCCGACATCGCAAATCATTTTAAAAGTGAAGCGTCCGATCGTTTACATGACCACGGACGAGCGGAGTCTTGGGGCCAACAAAAACAATCCGCAGGTAAGCAACAAACTCAAAAACCTGTTGGCAAATTCGGGATTTGAGTTTACCAATAATAAAAAAGATGCTGACTTGTGGTTTGATGTTATGTGTGATTCGGAGAAGGGCTCTGTATCCGGAAGCATTTACATCACGTACCTGACAGGAACGATTAAAGTGACAGCTGTTCAGGAAGGCAAGGAGGTTTATGCTACCGCGTTCGACCGGGTAAAAGGGTATGGCCTCGACTATGAAAAATCAAGTCAGGATGCGTATAACAAGGGCCTGGATATTCTTGAAAAGGAACGCCTGAAAGAGCTTTTAGACAACGTTCTTCAATGAGATTTTTTTAATCCTGACCATAAAGTTGGTCTTAAAATTGTAACACTGTAAATTACATAACCAAATTGCTACATATGAAAAAGTTCACGTACTCCTCATTACTTCTGTTCGCCTTAGCCGGTGTTGTTATGATCGGCTGTAAAGGAAAAGAGAAGCTTCCTAAAGGCGAGAAGGAAGTAAATATTCCATGCTCAGGCCCGGATTATTTTACCAACAATAAATTCTTCCGTGCTAACTCATTGGGTGAAAGCTCTGACCTCGTGGTTTCTAAAAAGAAGGCTATGGACAACGCACGTGCTGAGCTTGCCGCTGCTATCCAGTCGACTGTGAAAACCGTTACTGACAACTATGTTAACTCGCGCGAGTTCAACAACAAGGAAGATCTCGAAGAGCGTTTCGAGCAGTTGAACAGAACAATCGTTGATCAGACATTGTCGGGTATCAAGATGATCTGCGAAAAGCAGGTTCAGACTGAAAAAGGCGGTTACAGAACATACGTTGCCATCGAACTTTCAGCAAGCGATATCGTGCAGCAGTACACTGAAAATCTTTCTAAAGATCAGAAACTGAAAATCGACTACGACTACGAGAAGTTCAAAGAAACATTCGATAAAGAAATGGAGAAGATGAGCAACAAGTAATTGCTCACCGACTTACGAAGAGATGCCGCAGCTTGCGGCATTTTTTTTTTGATACCCCGCGGGTATTTTGCTGAATTTAAAATCATCGCCATGAAACTGAATCTTGTCACTATTGCGCTTGTTGCGATCAGCATGTTGTGCTGCGCACAAGCTCCACGCTATGCTTCAAAACAGCCTTTACCCGAACCAATGCTGTTTGCAGAAGGCATCATAAGCGCAGGAGATTATGAATCTCATGCTGAGTTTTCTGTTACGGGAGATACGCTGTACTTTGTTAAAAGCGCTCCGGACCTGAGCAAGTGGACTATCTGTGTTTCATATTTCAGAAATAACACGTGGACTGCTCCTGAGATTGCTCCGTTTTCCGGCACGTACTGGGATGCCGATCCGTTCATCACCCATGACGGAAAAGAATTTTATTTCATCTCCAATCGTCCGCTACGCGAAGGCGAACCTGCAAAAGATTTTGACATCTGGAGGATGACGCGCACAAAAACAGGATGGAGTACACCCTTACGGTTGCCGGATGTAATCAACAGCGATCAGAGTGAATATTACCCAACGCTGGCCGATAACGGAACGCTCTATTTCGGTTCGCGTAGGACCGGCGGAAGAGGGGCGGCTGATATTTATAGAAGTGAGGTAAAGAACGGAATGTATCAGCAGCCTGAAAATCTCGGGGAAGCGATCAATACGGATGGCAGCGAGTTTGAGCCGTTCATTTCACGGGATGAGCAAAACCTAATTTTTATGGCTGCGCGGCCCGACCATCTTGATCACGCTGATTTGTATATTGCTTATAAAAATGATGGAGCATGGACACCGGCCGTTAGGCTTCTTGAACCGTTTAATTCAGGCGTAACCGAGTTCTCACCCAAAGTGAGCCGGGATGGCCGGTACTTTTTCTTTGCGAGTACCCGAAACAGAAATCAATCAACAAAAAAAGAAACCACTGTCGAGTTGAATAAGCGCTTAAAAAGTGCCGGAAATGGCCTGGGTGATATTTACCAGGTGGACATTTCCACTTTGAAAATTGAAGGCAGTAAGTAAACTTTGATGGAGGGTACCAAACATACCTCCTGATGGCAGGATATTCTCAAACACCATTACTGAAGAAACTTGGCATCAAGGATGACGCTGAGCTTTACCTTTTTCAGCCTCCAGAGAATTACAAAACACTCGTGGGTCTTCCGAAGACTAATGTGATCCGAAAAAATCTTTCAGGAGCAATTGAATTCATTCACATGTTCGTGAAAGATCAAAAGACATTCGAAAAGGAGTTTGTGCGATGTGCTGAACATCTGAAGAAAGACGGGATGCTCTGGGTATCGTGGCCAAAGAAGTCAAGCAAGGTTGTTACCGATCTGGATGAAAACAAGATTCGCGATTTCGGGCTGCGTGCAGGGCTTGTAGATGTGAAAGTTTGTGCGGTGGATGATACCTGGTCGGGATTGAAATTTGTGTTCCGGTTAAAAGACCGCTGAGGAAAATCAATAAGTTAGTTATCTTGCTATACGATGAACATTCTCGTTCCCACCGATTTCTCCAGGCTTTCGCAGGTAGCGATTGAGTATGCAGTAAGTATGGCTAACCACCTGAATGGTTCGGTAACCTTGCTGCATGTTATGGATAACTTTGTTAAACCAACAAGGGCCAGTTTGCAGGAAGAAGCGAAGGCGATCAGCCGGGAGGCTTCCGTGCTGGCGAAGCAGCGTTTTGAACCTGTTCTAAAGGAGGCTGAGAAGCTGAACAAAACAGGTAACCCGATTGTGGTAAAAATCCGGAAGGGCCGTTCTTTCAGTAACACGGTTCGCTTATTCGCGAAGCGTAACGATATGGAGTTGATCGTGATGGGTACGAAAGGAGCGAGTGGCCTGTCGAAATATGTGCTGGGTAGTAACACTGTGTCTGTTATGGAGGCAAGCCGGATTCCGGTACTGGCGATTCCATCGCGTGCACGGTTCACCAATTTCAAGAACATAATTTATGCGGCTGATCTGAAATACCTTGAGCACGAAATCGGGATTCTCAAACCATATTTAAAAGCGCTTGACGCGACACTTCACGTATTACATGTATGCGATAAAACTAAAAGCGAAGAAGAGCTTCAGATTAAAGTAAAGAGTATTTTAAAGCAGGTTGATTACCGGAAGAGCACGGTGAAAATCAAATCCGGAAAACCGATCGACAAAGTAATTGATTCGTACGTGAAAGAACTTAAAGCCGACATGGTTGCCATGTTCACCCATAAGCGCACCGCATACGAAAAACTTTTCCACCGCAGCGTTACCAAAAAGATGGCGTTTCAAAGCCACGTGCCGTTGCTTGCGTTCAAGAGTAAGTAATCGAAAGGTGCACGAATAGGGGATGCTTCGGGCTTCGCCCTCACCATGACGGGTTACAAATGTGCAACGTCTAAAATTCAGCGCTGCCCGGGAAACGCGGGAACGGAATTACATCCCGGATGTTGGTCATCCCCGTAACGAATAACATCAACCGCTCAAATCCCAGTCCGAAGCCGCTGTGCGGTGCCGATCCGAACTTGCGCAAATCGAGATACCACCACAATTCTTTTTCCGGTAAGCCCAGTTCGTTCACACGCTTGACCAAACGATCGTAACGCTCTTCGCGCTGCGAACCGCCAATGATCTCACCAATCCCCGGGAATAACACATCCATCGCGGCAACGGTCTTACCATCTTCATTCTGACGCATGTAAAATGCCTTGATCTCGGCCGGATAGTTGTACAAAATCACCGGCTTCTTGAAATGTTTTTCAACGAGGTAACGCTCGTGCTCCGACTGCAAGTCAACTCCCCAGTTCTCAATGAGGTACTGGAATTTCTTTTTCTTGTTCGGGTTTGAGTTTTTCAGTATGTCGATCGCCTCGGTGTATGACAACCGCTGAAAATCATTCTCTACAATAAACTTCAATCGGTCAATCAATCCCAACTCGCTGCGTTGTTCCTGTGGCTTGCCTGCATCTTCCTCTTGCGCGCGTTTGTTTAAGAACTCGAGATCGTCCGCGCAGTTGTCGAGCGCATACTTGCATAGGAATTTCAGGAATGCTTCCGCGAGTTCCATGTTATCGGCCAACTCATAGAACGCCATCTCGGGCTCGATCATCCAGAACTCTGCGAGGTGACGGGTTGTGTTCGAGTTTTCTGCACGGAATGTCGGTCCGAACGTATAGATATCACCCAACGCCAGTGCATAGGTTTCGCCTTCCAGCTGACCCGATACGGTCAGGTTTGTTTCGCGACCGAAGAAATCTTCTTTATAATCAATGTGTCCTGCTTCGTTTTTAGGAAGCTTGTTCAAGTCCAGTGTTGTAACCTTGAACATCGCACCAGCGCCTTCCGCGTCCGATCCTGTGATAACAGGAGTATGCACGTAGGTGAAGCCGCGATCGTTAAAAAACTTATGGATGGCGTAAGCCATTGCATGTCGCACACGCATTACCGCACCGAATGTGTTGGTACGCGAGCGCAGGTGAGCAATCTCACGCAGGTACTCCAGGCTCGGACGGTTCTTCAACTGAAGCGGATAAGCCTCTGCATCGCAATCCCCCAGGATAGTGAGTTCTTTAACCTTTACTTCCACCGCCTGGCCCTTGCCGAGCGATGCAATCAGGTCTCCGGAAACGGAAATACACGCGCCTGTGGTAATTCTTTTCAGCAAAGCCTCATCGGTTGCCGTGAAATCGATCACTGCCTGTATATTCTGAATTGTAGAGCCGTCATTAATAGAAATAAATTGATTGTTGCGGAAAGTACGCACCCAACCCTGCACGGTTACCGGCTGCCCGGTGGGCGTTGTCGAAAGAAGCTCTTTAATTTTAGTCCGTTTCATAAGATGTAAATGGCTGTGGCTCAAACGTTTTTCACCGACAGCAAGGGCGCAAAAAACGGCATTTTGTAAGTTTTATCAAAAAACTTTTTAAAGTTGTCGATTTGGTACGTCAATTGCCTTGCGGGATTTTAAGGAATAAGCCGAATTGATAAATTTGCCTAAGCGAAAACAGACTCAGAGAGGAATAGAATAATGCAGCGACTCGGACTAAATCAATCGTTACAACAGAAACTGTCACCCCAGCAGATTCAGTTTATCAAGCTGTTGCAGGTGCCTACGGCCGAGCTGGATACGCGGATCGAAGAAGAACTTGAAATCAACCCGGCCCTTGAGGAAGGCGAAACCGAACAGCCGGAAGAAAAGACAGAGACCGAGCAGGAGGAGTTTGATGAGACGGATTCAAAAGCTGAAGATGATGTCGACCTGAAGGATTACCTCGGGGATGACGATTCGATCGGATATAAAATGCAGAGCGATGGCGGTGGCGATGACGAAGACCGTGAGATGCCGATCCCGATGGCAACCAGCCTGCATGAACAACTCATGTCGCAGCTGGGATATCTCGGCCTCGATGAAAAGCAGGACGCGATTGGAAAGCAGTTGATCGGCAGCATTGAAGCTGACGGCTACATCCGCAGAGACTTGGATGCGATTGTGAATGACCTAGCGTTCTCGCAGGGCATAGACACCACGGTAGAAGAAGTTGAAGCCATCCTGAAAAAAATTCAGACGTTCGATCCGGCAGGAATTGCCGCGCGGAACCTGCAGGAGTGTTTGCTGTTGCAACTCGACCGCATGGACAATGGCCACGACATTGATGTGGCGGTTGCGAAAAAGATTATTTCCGAATGCTTCGATGAATTCACCAAGAAGCATTACCAGAAGATACAAAAGAAGCTCGGCACCGAAGATGAGGAGTTTGTGCGCGATGCGATGGAAGTTATCATTAAGCTGAATCCGAAACCCGGAAGTGGCAGCACCACCGGCATGGTGAAGAATCAGTATATCATGCCCGACTTTATCCTCGTGAATAACAACGGCAAGCTTGAACTGTCGCTGAATTCACGCAACGCACCTGAGCTGCGCATTAGTAAGTCGTACACTGAAATGTTTAAGGCGTACGATAAGGGTGACAAGAAAGACAAGAAGCTGAAAGAGGCCGTAACCTTTGTGAAGCAAAAGCTTGATGCCGCGAAGTGGTTTATTGATGCTATCAAGCAGCGCCAGCACACACTGCTTCGTACCATGAAGGCCATCGTTGATTTTCAGTATGATTTCTTCCTGGAAGGAGATGAGACCAAGTTGAAGCCGATGATTTTGAAAGACATCGCGCAGATGATTAACATGGATATTTCGACTGTATCGCGCGTAGCGAGCAGCAAGGCGGTTCAAACCGACTTCGGAATTTTCCCGCTGAAATACTTTTTCTCGGAAGGTATTGCAACCGATTCGGGTGAAGAAGTAAGTTCACGCGAAGTGAAGCAAATCATTAAAGACATCATCGAGAGCGAAGACAAGAACAAGCCTTTCTCGGACGACCGTCTTGAAAAAATCCTGAACGAAAAAGGATACAACATTGCCAGGCGCACGGTAGCCAAGTACCGCGAGCAGTTGAACATACCCGTTGCGCGCCTCCGTAAAGAAATGAAGTAGTGAACGTACTGTCCCGTATTATTTCGTACGTATTTCACCCGTTGCTGATGGGTACGTACCTGTTTTTGACAATGGCGTTTGTGTTGCCGGCTGGTTTGTACCCCATCAGTGCAGAATCACAGTTGACATTCGTAGCCCTGTACTTCGTGATGAGTTTTGCATTGCCAGCGCTTATGCTGTCGATGTTAAAGTTTCTTGGTTCGGTTAAGTCGCTTACCATGGAGGAACGGAAGGACCGCGTGTTTCCGTTCTTTATGATCCTTGTATTGTATATCACGTTTACCTGGATGCTCACCTATCAGAGCCGGGCAGGCTTTGACGATAACGTGTTCAAGTTTATCCTGATCGTTGATGCACTGGTGCTGGTGAGTTTTCTGATTACGTTGTTCTACAAAGTGAGCGTCCATGCGATCGGCATCGCAGGATTGGCCGGTATTTTATTGCCGCTCAATCAGCAGTCCGACAACCAGGTGTTGTTTTGGGTGACGATCGGAGTGGTGCTATTGGCGGGAGTAGTGATGTCGGCCCGGTTGCAGTTGCATGCACACACGCCCCGGCAAGTGTTGGTAGGAGCGTTGACGGGATTGCTGATCGGTTTTTTTGGAGTTATCCTTCAGTTTTAAAAATATTTTATGAGCACCTATCAATTCCTCAGGTATTCGGTGGAACAAGGCGTTGCCACGATTACGCTTAACCGCCCCGATGTGTACAACGCATTGAATGATGAAATCACGTATGAACTTCAGGATGCGCTGAAAGCGGTTGCCAAAGATGCGCAGGTGCGTGTGGTCGTACTGACCGGTGAAGGAAAAGCATTTTGTTCCGGACAGGATCTGAAAGCAGCTTCGGGCGATCAGAAGCGGTCGTTCATGCAGTCACTTCACAAACGATATAACCCGATCATCAGCGCCATGCGTAACCTCCCCAAACCGATTGTATGCCGGCTTAACGGGGTGGCTGCGGGCGCAGGCTGTTCGCTGGCACTGGCGTGCGATGTAATTGTGGCTGCGGAGGAAGCAACGCTGATTGAAGTGTTCATTAATATCGGCCTTGTGCCGGATTCGGGATCGTCATACTTTTTGCCGCGCATTGTGGGCATAAACAAAGCGTTCGAGTTGTGCAGCATGGGCAACCGGGTAAAAGCAACGGAAGCAGTTTCAATCGGACTGATCAACAAAGCTGTGCCGATGGCCGAGCTCGATCAGGCTGTTAAGTTCTATACCGATTATTTCGCGAAAGCTCCAACCAAATCCATCGGACTGATCAAACGCATGCTCAACAAATCGGTAACCAGCACACTGGAAGAAATGCTTGAGTACGAAGCGTATTGCCAGGAGATTGCCGGTACCTCGAATGATTACAAGGAAGGTGTTACTGCATTCCTCGAAAAGCGAAAGCCTGATTTTAAAGGGCAATAAAAAAAGCCCTCGTTCGAGGGCTTTGAAATATCTTTCTTTTCTTCGATTAAAACGCTGCGAGCGAAATACCGAACGTCAGGTTGTTGATGTTCTCAGCAACGTTTCCGCTAAGTTGTTCTTTACCGAAGCCGTGGCTCTTGAACAAAGGCGACAGGCTGTAGTAGGCGTAGAACGAGAAGTTACCACCCCCGATTCGGAAGTACGGGCCATAGCGGATCGGGAAGAGGTTAAAGTTCTGTTTGTCTTTGATCTTCTTGCGCTCGCCATCTTCGCTGTATTTGATTTTGGTGAACGATTCATACAGCAAGCCTACCTTGAAGCCGAGCGATACTTTGAAGCTGCGGTTCGGATCATCAGGCCGCGAGCTGAAGCGCACTTCAAACGGGATGTCGATGTAGTTAGTTACCAGTTTGGTTTTGCGCAGGTTCGGCAAAGTTACATCGGTCATGAACACCGTGTCTTGCGCGGAGTTATATCCCAGCGTTTTATTGTTGTTAAACTTATAGCGCTCCAGGCCAAAGCCTACACCCGGGTGGATGCTGAACTTGGATTTGCCAAGGCGCATGTCGTAGAAGTAGTACAGGTTAACCGTGTTGGAGCCGAAGAAACTGGTGTTGAAGCCGGCTTTCTCGGTTGGGAAGTTGAAGCCCAGATCCAGCTGGAATGTTCCCGGAATATTGGGGCGGCCCTTTTTAACGGTTGATGTTTGAGGCGCGACAACGTCCTGGGCAAAGGCTGCGGTGCTGAGGGTGATCAGCAACAGGAAAATGTTCAGCTTTTTTGTTGGATTGGTCATTTTACTTGGATATGGAGGCACAAAAATAGACTTTTTGGTATCGGGTGCAAAAGCTCTTTTTGGATGGTTTAATTTATTATTTACATTTGCAGTCCAAAATTAACACCTGGACCCGTAGCTTAATTGGATAGAGCATCTGACTACGGATCAGAAGGTTGGGGGTTCGACTCTCTCCGGGTCCACAAAACCGCTGAAAGCATGCTTTTAGCGGTTTTTTTATTTTATACCGATCCAACTTTTCCGCAGGTAATAATCTATCCCACTACCAACGGCATCTGCAGCTGTTCATTGTGTTAGTGATGAAGGGGAGAGGAGAATAGTTTTAGGGATGTCGTTTCGTTATGCCTGTTGCTGGTCGAAAGTAGATGTTGATGTTAACCTTATAATCTTGGCGCGGAAGATTTTTCATGTGCGCTATATTTTCGACAGTGTCCACCGGATAACGGCCAGAATGTTTACACGTGCATGGAGATCAATAGAAATTGTTGATGCAGTATCGGTCTTTCACAAAACATAATTTAGCTACTACACGCGCTAATTATTCACCAATTAAAACGAAGGCTCCCCAGAATACCGGTTCGGGGTATTTTTTTCGAATGGCCAGTTGTGCTTTAACAAACGCGACCCGCTTTGTTTTACCTTTCAGCCACAGGTGGTAAAACTTCGTCATGAGTTCCTGAGTGGCAATATCATCCACCCACCAAAGACTGGTGATCACCGATTTGGCTCCGGCTAATTGCATTGATCGTTGCAATCCGTAAATACCTTCTCCAGGCTGTAATTCACCAAGCCCGGTTTCGCAAGCGCTAAGAACGACTAGTTCAGTACCCTGCAGGTTGAGGGTACCCGCTTCATAGGCAGTTAGTATACCGTCCTCTTTTAATTGACGCGTTTCTGTTGCTGCGTTACTGGCTCCCGCCAGAACCAAGCCTGATCGTAAAAGGGGATCGCGCTCAAAATTGTACGCGTTAGCATTGCTATTTTGTTTACCGCCCCCGCGAAAAAAAATTAGTTTGCCGTTTTCCTGATCAACAGCATCAGCGGGCTTGGGTACAAAGAAGCCGTGAGTAGCAATATGAAGAACACGGGGTTGATTCACCTGCTTCACCGCAGTTTCTGTTGCCTCGGTACCAAGCCACAGGGCAGTTGTGTAGTGTTTGGATGCGAAGATTTTAGTTATCGCGCGAACCTCTGGTTCGGTGTTAGGCAAATCACTCCACTGGCTACCCACTAGGTCAATGACTCCTCCCCGTAAGGAATTACCTCGTAGAAACAGCTTCTCAAATGTTGGTGCATCAAGGCTGTAGGCTGGACGCCCGACTGCAGTGATGGCATCTGCTGTAACGGGTCGGCTGGTCGGGAGAACGAGGTCACGGAAACTTCCTACTTGAACAATTTCGGTTTTATCGATGATATATCCTCCTGTGGGATATTGAAATGTGTTAATGTTCACTTGATTGTAAACACCATCTACCGCAAGGTAGAGTTTACGCGGCCGTCCTACACAACTGTCAATTGGCGCCCAGAAGCGCTTGAAGATTTCAAGACTTTGTTCAGTCGTGAATACATTACTTCGGTAGAGTGCCAGGCCTTCCTGCTCAAGCCAACCAGCATCATTTAGTACAACAGTTTTCGGTTCCGGCCATCCATGACGGTATAGGAATACGAGGTATCCCGCTGTAGAGTCTGTGCTGAAGCGAACAATATCTGCTATACCTTCGTTCGGCCCGAGCAGATTAGCGATCTGCCGCCAGGCGATTCGGGTAGTGTCGTTGGCTTGCCGAAAAGCAACGCTGCGTTGGTTTATCAGACGCTCTAATTCGGTAGCTTTCGATTCTTCCGTGGTAAGGTTGATGTTACGTTGGCTTAAATCGTTTTTTGACAGGTTATAAAGAATGGAAAGATACTCGCGCTGGTTTCTCCACGACTGATAAGTCTTTTCCAGAACGGTATCGCCTGTGACTGCAACTAAAGCCCGAAGACGGACACTGGTTTGAAGTTGCAGGCCGCGCAGGTTGAGATGCCAGTTCCAGGCATAATCCGTGTTAGCCGGGTTTGGATGAAGCGCGTAACGTCTTAGTTCGGACCGATAATAACGTCCGAGGTAAGTGTCATAGAGTTTTTGCCGCTGGGCCTCACTCAGCGCTGCCTGATTGGCGCTATAGTGATCGAAATAAACTTCGATGCCTCTCTGATAAAGAGGCTCGGCTTTATCTAATGAACCTTGCGCCTCGAAAAGGCTTGCCAGGTTTCGTAAACCGAGGCCATAACGCAAGTTGCGGGTGCCTAGCACTGCTTCATAGATTTCCAGTGATTGTTGAAAAAGAGGCTCAGCTTCCGTGTAGCGACCCTGATTATAAAGATTATTGGCGAGGTTATTCAACGACAATGCATAGTCGGGGTGTCGCAGACTGAGCACTTCTTTGTAAGTTTCTACGGCTTCGCGGTATAATAGCTCCGCTTCTGAGTAGCGTTTCTGAAAGGTAAGATTTGCAGCAAGGTTATTTAACGCGTTGCCCAAACCGCGACTCTTAGCATTTGATTCGATTTTAATACTCGTCAAAGCCTGCCGGTAAAGTGTCTCAGCTTCTGTATAGCGCTCCTGAGCATCCAGATCAGTTGCCAGGTTAACCAGATTACCAATGTAGTTGGGGTGTTTTTCTCCAAGCACTTCTTTGGTTATTTCTAATGCTTCCTTCAAAAGTGATTCGGTCTCAGCGTAACGACCCTGATAGTACAAGTTCATAGCCAAATTAGTTACGCTGCGGGCATAGGCAGGGTGCCTGGAACCCAATGCACTTTTGCGAATTGTCAAGGCTTCGCGGTGCAAAGGTTCGGCTTCTGAATAGCGGCCTTGCAACTCTACAGTTTGAGCGAGACTGTTCAAGCTACGGGCGTAGTCGGGGTGTTTAACACCGAGAACTTCTTTATAGATTTCTACCATTTCGCGGCATAACAACTCAGCCTCCGGGTATCGGCCTTGTGACCGGAGATTGAAAGCAAGGTTATTCAGGCTTAGCGCGTAGTCGGGATGTCGCGTTCCAAGTGTTTTCTTGTAAATCTCCATTGCCTCCCGTCCGAGCGGCTCTGCTTGCGTGTAACGACCCTGATCATTAAGATTGAAGGCAAGATTGTTCAGGCTTTCAGCATATTCAGGATGGATTGTTCCTGTCAGCACTTTGCGGATTTCAACCGCTTTCCTAAACATCGACTCGGCCTCGGTATATCGACCCTGATAATGAATCGTGTGAGCCAGATTGCTTAGCAATCGAACGTAATTGGAACTACGACTACCGGTTGTGTTCTCATAAATTTCAAGTGCGGTCCGATCATATGGTTCTGCTTTTGCGTAACGACTTTGAGCAGCTAAAGACTGTCCTAATAAACTTGCCCCTTCTGCATAAAGGGTATCGCGCAGACTACCTTTACTCTTCAGATATAACAAAACCACAGAGTCCGCTTTTTTGAATTCGGAGGTACTAAACAACCGCAGACCCAGCTTGTAGAGCGCTTGTGGGTCGGATGAGCTCTGGGCTGGCAACAGAATTGAGTTAGCCAGCAGGATGACCACAAGCCAGGTGAGGAGATACAACAAGCGCATAGGTGAAAAGTTAACTGAAGTTAATTTAGCATATTTAGGCTACAATAACCAGTATATTACTATAAACTAAAGTGATAAACGTATAAATTATGCTAGGATCGTGTAGCCTTATAACGAGCTGACCACACTATTACCTGCCGTTCCAAAAACAACAGGTACATCAGGTACAGGATTGTGACAGCCACACCAAATACCACAAAACTGACAACGGATACCAGCACCAGTTGTAATGGGTATGTAACCAGTTCCAGCAAGCTTGCACGAACTATGCCTGACAAGCGGTCGTACCAACGGGTACGTTTTGCGAGCCATGCTTCCAGTTTTTCGGTGGGTTCAGTTGGTATCAGTACCTGCCAGGAAATGGCCATAAAGCAGCCAAACATAAACAACAGATAGATCCACCCCCATCCACCCTCACCCGCTTCCAGCGCGAGCACTGTATTAAGAAGAATCAGCACGCCTGGTGTATCGCCATAAATTGTGTTGTGCGTATCGGAAGGGCCAAAGTTACCTACCACGATAATTCTGCCCTTCGCCTGAGCCGCAAGTGCACTGTCAGGCTGCGCGACAAAGTTGCCGAGTGTTTCATACCAATACCGTTTTTCATAGGGGGCAAATAAAACATCATAAGCACGGATAGAGAAGTCTGGAACAAACGTTTTGAAGTAATGTTGATCATTGACCGTGATTGTTATGGGGGAGTGAGCAAAACCGTTGCCCGAGAGGTTTTTGTAAAATATCAATGCAAAGCTTGGCTCGTTGTCGGGCCCAATTAATCCGTACTTATAAAAATCGCCTTCTATATCTTCGTAATAGGCGGGTGCAGTCGAGTAATCAATAAATGGTTTTCGCGTATCAAGTGCACCGGGCAGACGAGTGCCTACCAGGTTTTTTGCACGCGGTAATTCTGCCCGAAGCAAACTGTCTTGCGGACCGGCTTCTTCCAGTAAGAAAAGATCTAGAAGAACGAATCGCGTGCTATCGGGGTAAGCGTTCAGTACTTGCACCAGGCGGCCGAGTTGGGAACGGTTAGTGATCGTTTGCTGCCCGAGTTTGAAACCATCAGTGTCAAGCGCGTCAATAAACTCAAGATCGTATTGGGTATCAAGAAAAAGGAAGCGGTCTTTGGACGGCTTTTCCTCCAAGCCTAGGAACACTCTCCGCACGATGGATAATTTCTCAACAATCGCCTTCTCATCTCCATGCGCATAGGGAAGTCTCATTGCGACAAACACAAGTAACAACATCAGCACGGCGTTGAGGGCACTCGCAACCAGATACCAGGCCGTGGCAGTCCTGCTCATTTGTAAGACGGTTGAACGATACCAAACTCACGTTCAAGCCAACCCTGCAGATTATGTTGTAAGGGCCGTGAGGGCAATAATCCGCTGAGCGTAAGCAATAAAGATCTGTAAGCCTTCGATTTTTCTTCCCCCACAAGCTTTTCGTATTCAATCAGTTCTAACAAACCTCCGACTTGATTCCGGAGAAGACTGTCGTTAACAAAATTCAAGTGAAACCCTTTTACGCTGCTGACCGGAACGAACTTCTGTGAGGAGGAGTCTTGCATATAGTATAGTACCAGCGGCCCTACATTGGACTCATTTACAATTGGATTTCCATCAACAGAAAAGATCGATTTATGGTCTACAAGAATCGAATTTTCGGTATAGTGAAGCCTCTTGTAAATTGGCTCAGGTTCACCTTCGATATTAAACTTCAGAAAGAAAAACTGATTCTCAGACAGCGGATATTGCGCAGTCGGAACATGTACCTCCATTGAATTGCCAATCACAGTAAAGTCATTAGCAAACCTCAGAATACCAAAGACATCGCCACCGCGCGAACCCAGTCCATGAGTTGTTCCGAGGTACTGTTCAATCGTAACTCCTGTTTCGCTTGCACTGAGTTGCGGGCCTGGTTGGATAACCAGCCGACCATGCTTGGAACTCGTCACAAGCAGTTTACTGCCAGTTGGGAATTGGATTCTGACGTTAACCGGGATTTGCTGTCCTGCTACCACGGGTTTCTTGGCCACTCGGACATCTCCAATAACCTGACGAACGGTATAAATTTCCGTACTCTGTATATTAAACACAGAAAAACTCCAGATGATAAAGAGAAAACGATAGACCACGACAACCACGATCCAGTAGGAATTTGAGCGAAGAATCGTGCTATGAAGGTACAAAAATTGTCAGATTTACAATCCCTCACCCTGCGAGTCAAAAGGAGGTCAGAATGCGGAGATTTTGAGTGCGAGACGCTCAGGTTCGACTGAATAGCTCGTGCCTGAGTTACGCGGAGTTCCAGAAACGATTGATTTGTAAACAGATTCGGCCAGGGTGCGCGCAGACCTAACCTGTGAGTGTAAGGCGCTTTTTGTTTGGTGGCAATCAGCGTTTAGGGACATCTATTTCTGCCCTGATGAGGTAACTTTATTTGGTTCTTACGTCATCGGTTTTTACAAGCACGCCTCATTCCTTAATATTGTCATTCAGGCTGGTGAATCAGGCGTTCACTTTTAGGCAGAAATACTTTCTATGAATATCCATCGGGTTTGGCGGGCGTTCCGCGTTTCGCAACTGGCAATCGTTTCTATTTTCTTGGTACTGGCGGTATCGTGCGAACAGCAGCCCGATAGAATCCTGGTGTTCTCGAAAACCAATGGCTTCCGCCACGAGTCGATTAAAGATGGTAAGCTTGCGCTGATTAAACTTGGCAAAGAACATGGCTTTGAAGTCGATACAACGGAAGATGCTTCTGCTTTCCATGAAAAAAATCTGAAACGCTACAAGGCTGTTGTGTTTCTGAACACTACCCGCGATGTACTCGATCCAATCCAGCAAACGGATTTTAAACGGTTCATTGAAGCCGGTGGCGGGTTTGTCGGCATTCACGCTGCATCCGACACGGAATATGAATGGCCGTGGTATGGCAAGCTGGTGGGTGCATACTTCAATGGTCATCCGCCCGGAACTGCTGAAGCAAAGATTAAACAGGTAAAGCAGTTTGGTGACAGTCTGCCGTCAGAATTCGCGGCAACCGATGAATGGTATAATTATAAAAACATCAACCCGGATGTCAACGTCATCTATAATCTTGATGAGTCGACTTACACCGGTGGAACGAACGGAACCGATCACCCGATCGCGTGGTACCACGAGTTTGAAGGCGGCCGCGCATTTTATACCGGCCTCGGTCACACGAGTGAAGCCTATCATGACAAAGTGTTTTTAAAGCTGGTATTGTCGGGAATTAAGTATGCGCTCGGAACGGAAGGGTTGAATTACAATAAGGTTAAGTCACCGCGCATGCCGGA
Source organism: Cyclobacteriaceae bacterium (assembly GCA_016786585.1). Classification (GTDB taxonomy): domain Bacteria; phylum Bacteroidota; class Bacteroidia; order Cytophagales; family Cyclobacteriaceae; genus UBA2336. Next base: position 498,933 of record JAEUUI010000030.1, on the reverse strand, counting down.
AGAAAACCGTTTCACAAAAGTAGTGCTTGACTTTAATCTCGATGAACCTACCGAAATGGCGGTATTGCCAAACGGAGATATTCTTTTCCTGGAAAGGAAGGGTAATGTTAAGTACTACGATCAGAACATCGGCAAAACGGAAGTGATTGCCCGGATTCCGGTATCAACTAAGTATAATGTTAACGCGCAAGGTGAAGCGGGCGAGGCTGAAGATGGCTTGCTGGGTTTAGCACTTGATCCGAACTTCAAATCAACACACTGGGTGTACATGTTTTATTCACCGGCAGGAAGCGATCCAAAAAATATTCTGGTTCGCTACAACCTGAACGGTAAAACCCTGGATGAGTCTTCAAAGAAAATTATCCTCGAAGTTCCGGTGCAACGCGATGAATGCTGTCATACAGGCGGATCGATCGCATTCGATGCGGATGGAAACTTATTTTTGTCAACAGGCGATAATACATCACCGTTTGCATCGGATGGATACAGTCCCGCTGATGAACGCCCGGGCCGTTCACCGTTTGATGCACAGAAGTCGTCAGGCAACACGAACGATTTACGCGGAAAGATTTTGCGCATTCATCCCGAGCGTGATGGATCCTACACAATCCCGGAAGGAAATCTTTTCCCGAAAGGTGAGGCGCTCACACGACCCGAGATTTATGTGATGGGTAACCGAAACCCATACCGCATTTCAATCGACAAGCGTACGGGTTATTTGTATTGGGGTGAAGTAGGGCCGGATGCAGGTTCGAATGATTCATTGCGCGGCCCGCGTGGATATGATGAATTGAATCAGGCAAGAAAGGCCGGCTATTTCGGATGGCCGTATTTTGTCGGCAAGAACTATCCGTATGCGAAGTATGACTTTGCTTCGGGTAAAGTCGGGCCGAGAGCAAACCCGGAACAGCCGATTAATGAATCGCCCAACAATACCGGCAAGCGCGAGTTGCCGCCTGTAGCTCCGCCTTTCATCTGGTATCCGTATGCAAAGTCGGATGAGTTTCCCATGGTGAAAGAAGGTGGCCGAAATGCGATGGCTGGTCCTGTGTATTATAGCGATGATTTTAAAGGTGTGGGAACAGCCTTCCCAAAGTACTTCGATGGCAAGCTCCTGATCTACGACTGGATGCGGAACTGGATGTTTCTTGTATCGATGGACAAACAGGGAGCGATCATGGACATTGAGCCATTCATGCCGCATACAAAATTTAATAATATCATGGATCTGGCCTACGGCCCTGACGGCAAACTCTATATGCTGGAATACGGAACACAATGGTTCAAACAAAACTTTGATGCACGCTTGATCCGCATCGATTACAATGGTGGCAACCGGCCGCCACAAGCAGTATTGACGGTCAATAAAACGAATGGCGCTCTTCCGTTAACGGTTGAGTTTGATGAACAAGGCACGAGTGATCCTGACAGCGATCCGCTGACAAGCGAATTGATTGTCGATGGCGAGCGTTACGCAGCAAAGAATGGCAAGTTTACCGTTACGTTCGATAAGCCGGGAGTGTACACGCCTGAACTTCGGGTAAGAGATCAGAACGGGGCTGTTTCGGTTGCCCGCGCAGAAATCATTGCCGGCAATGAATCACCAAAAGTTACTATATCGATCCCGGAAGGAAACAAAACATTTTATTTTCCGGTTACAGCAGTGTCTTATACTGTTGAGGTGAATGATCGCGAAGATGGATCAACTTCTTCCGGCAAGATTCGCCCTGACTCCGTTCGGATTACATTTGATTTTGTGAAAGGGTACGACATGATCAAGGTCGCGCAGGGTCATCAGAAAGCTGCAGCGGAGTTACCGGGCAAGGCATTGATTGAAAACAGCGATTGTAAGTCGTGTCACCTGATTGATCAGAAGTCGGCCGGGCCGGCATTCCTGCAGGTTGCAGACCGGTACCGGGATGATAAAGATGCTGTTGCAAACCTGGCCGATAAAATAATCAGAGGTGGTGCAGGTGTGTGGGGCACCACCGAGATGGCTGCTCACCCCCAAATCAGTAAAGACGATGCACAGAAGATGGTGGAGTACATTCTGTCGTTAGGCAAAAAGAAAACACCCTCGCTTCCGCTGAAAGGTTCGGTGGTTCCGGGTAATGAACAGGAGGGAGCGTATGTGATTACCGCTTCGTACAACGATCAGGGTTCGAAAGGAACGCGAAGCTTGACCGACATGACTTCGGTAGCATTGCGCAGCCCGGTGTTAAAGGCTGAACAAGCAGTCAGTACCCCCGGTGCACTGCTCGCGGTCAAGCATAACACTTCGGCTTCGTTCGAAAGAATTGATCTCACCACCGTAAAATCTGTTTATGCAAGCGTTGTTATGGGGGCAACCCATGTGTCAGGTGAAATAGAACTACGCCTTGATAAACCTGATGGTGAACTAATCGGGACGGCAAAACCCAACAGCTCTTCGAAGATTCGCGAAACGAAGGGTGTACACACGCTCTATCTTGTATTTAAAAATGAACGCGCGGGCGGCAAAGATCTGTTCAGCTTCAGTGAACTACGGTTGAGTAACAAGTAATCCGCAGATCAATATTCGTAGATCACATACCCCCAAGGTTCAATTTTCCAAGGCTGATCGCTTAGCGGTTCCTTTGTATACATGAACACGTTGTAAATGTTCCCGTGCAGGGATTTATCCTTCACGACAATCTCCTGTTCTTTAGCAGAAAGATTGAGGATAACAAAAATCTTCTTACCGTCCTTCTCGCGGGTGAATGCATACAAGGCTTTGTCATCTCCAACGGATACTTTGTTAAACGATGCATCGGCCGCAAGCGCAGGATTTTTCGTACGAAGGTCGAGCAGGGTTTTGTAAAACTTCTCTCGGCCATATTTCTCAAAACTGATCGGATCTTTGTCGAAGAACTGAAGGGCACGCAGCACAGGTTCTTCCTGTCCGCTATAGACGAGCGGAACACTATTCGCCATTGTTTGGGTAAATACAGCGAAAGGCGCATGTACGGCCCCGGGGAATGTTTCGAAGTCTGACTTATTCCAGCTATTCTCATCGTGGTTGCTCGTGAAATACATTTGGATGGTTCCGCGTGCATAAAGCGTATCGTTCACTGCTTTGATGCTGTCAAGGATTGCCACATCACGTTCGCCTTTAGCGACTTTGATCATTGCCTTGAACATTGGCCACGGATAGACTGCATTGAATCCGCTGGTAGAGAGATACGCTTTATCGCCTTCCGCAAGCATGAAGATGTCATCTTTTATAGCCTTCAGTTGCGGAATGCACTTGTTCCAGAACTCGGCGGGCACATTCCACGCAACATCAACCCGAAAGCCGTCTATGCCTGTTGTAAGCCAACTCTTCATTGAGTTGATCATGCTGTCCTGCATGACCGTGTTGTTGTAGTCAAGCTGACGTACATCGGCCCAGTCGAACGCAACAGCAGGCTCACCGTTTGAATCCTGAACGTAGAAATCGGGGTGGGAAGTAATCCAGGTATGATCCGCCCCGGTGTGGTTGGGTACCCAATCGATCACAACTTTCATTCCGCGATTATGAATTTCTTTCACGATGTTCTTCCAGTCAGCCATCGTTCCGAATTCCGGATTGATGGTGTTGTAGTTTGAAACAGCGTAATAGCTTCCGAGCGAACCTTTACGGTCTTTTTTGCTGATGGGGTTAAGAGGCATAAACCAAAGCGTTTGTACGCCCATATCTTTTAACCGGTCGAGATGTTTACTGAACGCATTCAACGTTCCTTCCGGAGTGTACTGCCGCACATTTACTTCGTAGATGTTCCCCTGCATAATCCAGGCAGGATGAGTGACAGAAGTTTGCTGCTGTGGTGGAGCCGGAGCTTCTTTGACTTTACAAGCTGAAGTCAGAATGAGGAGCGCGAGCGCAACGATGGTGCAATGTTTCATGGTAAATACGTTCAGGTTAAAGAAGCGGGATTATAAAACAACGAGATCAATTTCGGCCGTAAGTTCACTATCAGGTTTGTTCTTATCCCACACCCGAACTTTAACATGATATGTTTCACCTGCTTTCATTGGATCGCCAACGGTAACAGTTCCGCGGAGAAAGGCAGCGTCTTCGGCTGAATAGCCTGGTGAGTCTGCAAATAGGTCAGCTTCCTGTACTACGGCAGTACCTTGTTTGTCGGTAACGAGAAGTTGCATTCCCGGAAATGCTTTGTCGTCTTTGAGCGTGTAGTTTGTCAGACCTTCGATGGCAATTGCTACTTTCGAATTCATAACAACTTCATTGTCGGTTTTAATTGAATTCTCGGAATCGACCAACAACACTTTTTCAACGGCAAAGCCATTGTAGCTGTACGACAGACCGGTGCGGAGGTCTTTATTGGTGCCGGCACTAAAATTACAGGCGGTAAGGATTAAGGCTACGCAAACGGAAAGCAGGAGAGAAGACGTTTTCATCGGGAAAGGTTTAGTAACTAAAGTTACGCCTTTGCACCGGTTAATCAAACGCATGGTTGACCAACCGCATGCTAAAAGGGGTTGATCAGAGCTATTTCTTGTTCGGGTGTTCTATTGGGATTCTTCGATCTCTGCATTTGTAATAGTCATGCTAAGGCATGCCAGAAGCATCCCCTTGTTCGGGTACTCTGTTGGGGATTCTTCGGTCGCTTCGCTCCCTCAGAATGACGGTAACAATGATTGCGAGTTGATTTAACGGGCAAGTGCGTTGGCCCACACTTCGGCTTTTTCTTCGAACGATTTCCAGGTGTTCAACGCGCTGGTGGAAGGCAGAATCTCCATGGTTAACCCCTGATAGTATCCAACATGCTGGGCATAGTACTCAGCCGCGTTGTTACCGTTGAAAATAATGCGATTGATGTTGGGATGGTTCTGAAAGAATGTATAAAAATCGTTTGATGTTTCACTGGTTACGGTGTATTCACCGTTTGCTTTTTGTTCACCGAATTCTAGTACGTTCCAGAGTGCAATGCCATGTTTGAATAACAACTGTTTTTTAAGCCGGTAGTCGGTGATGTTCGGCACTTTCAATACTTTAAAAAGTATTTTCCAGAAAAAATTACTCTTACACGCGTAGTACTGCTGAAGAATTAATGATTTTTCTCCAGGCATTGTATCTAAAATAAGTACACGACTATTGTGGTCTGCAATGGGTAAAAGACTTGTTTTCCGGCCAATTATGTGGGGTGTATACCGCATGTTTCAGGAAATTATTCGAAACAAGGTAAGACCATACACTTAAAATAATGGTCTGGAATAGGAGTAACTCCTATAGAAACGGAAGAAATCTTAAAAAAAAAATTAAATAACGGATTGAATCGGGGAACCGGAATTTCTACCCTCCATTCGACCGTGAAAATTGATCGAAAACAGATTTTGTTTCGATTAACGTACGCATCAATGGTTATATTCCCGCACCCTGCTTCAAGTAATGTTGGCTTAATTAATTATGAAGTTCTACTTCAATAAACGCGTGTTAATCGGATTTACGATAACCATGCTGGTGTTGCTGGTGCTTGGTGTGTATTCATATATGAGCACGCAACGCCTGATGGACTCCGCTTCGCTTGAATCGCACGCTACCCGTGTCGTAAACACGGCCGAGCGGGTGGTAAAAGCCATGATTGATATGGAAACAGGTCAGCGCGGATATATTCTTACAGGAAATGAAGATTTCCTGGAGCCGTATTATGATGCGTCTGCGAACATCGGTCACTACCTGGATACGCTTGATTCGCTCACCGACAAGCATTCAGCCCAGCAACCAAAAATCGATTCACTTCGCGTTATGGTCGATTACCAAAATCACTGGATACAAAACGTAGTCGCCCTGCGCAAAACTGGTTTTGCGGAAGCTCAGGCAATGGTTGCTACCGGCCAGGGAAAGCGAAATACGGATGCAATCCGTAAGGCAATCAAAAACATTCAGGATACCGAAATGCAGTTGTTCCGGTCGCGCAGCACAATTACCGATAGCAGTGTGCAACAATTTCAGTATTCATTTGTGGGCCTTGCAGGTGTAATGATGATTATTGTCGCCTACCTCTTTTACACCATCAATGTAACCCTCGGGGCACGCAATAACGCTGAACGTGAACTGGTGACAAGTCTGAAGAATACAAGAGATTTATACGATCACGCCCCGATTGGATATCACTCGCTGGATGCCAACGGAATTTTCGTGGAGATGAATCAAACAGAATTAAACTGGCTTGGCTACAGCCGTGAGGAAGTAATTGGCAAAATCGGCTTTCGCGATTTGCTCAATGATCAGGGGGTAAAAGTTTTCAAAGAAGCTTTTCCGGAATTTATGAAAACCGGATTTGTGAGTGACCTGGAGTTTGAATTGATCCGGAAAGACGGATCGGTGCTGCCGGTAATTTTGAATTCCACTGCCATTCGTGCCGAAGATGGTACGTACATAAAAAGTCGTTCGACCGTTACCGATAATACCGATAGAAAGAAGTCGCAGGATCGTATCCTGGATTTGAACCGCGAGCTGGAAGGCTTTACCTATTCGGTATCACACGATCTGCGTGCTCCGCTGCGGTCGATCATCGGTTATGCGACCATCCTGAAAGAAGAGTACTACGACAAAATGGATGATGAAGCCAGGCGGGTAACCGAGGTAATAATCCGGAATACGGTGCGGATGGGGCAATTGATCGATGATCTTCTTGATTTTTCGCGACTGGGGCGAAAACAGGTAAGCATTACTCCGATTAATATGCGGGAAGTAGTGGAGAGTATTGTGCGTGAGCAAACGGAGGAAATAAAAGACCGGAAGTTAGCGGTGAAGATTTTAGATCTGGAGCCGGCAAAAGGAGATCTGGCTATGATCCGGCAGGTTTGGATTAACCTGATTTCCAATGCGCTCAAGTATTCTTCTAAAAAAGATGTTTCTGAAATAGAAATCGGTTCGTACCGGAAGGATGGAAAGAAGATTTATTATATCACGGATAATGGTGCGGGCTTCGATATGAAGTATGCCGATAAGTTATTTGGCGTTTTTCAGCGCCTGCATAAGATGAATGAATTTGAAGGCACAGGCGTAGGGCTTGCGTTGGTGAAAACAATTGTTAAACGGCATGGAGGGGAAGTATGGGCCGAAAGCAAAATTGATGAAGGTGCTAAATTTTATTTTTCACTCTAAGAATAGATGAACGATGGCAAATGCAGCTGAAATTTTACTGGTTGAAGATAACCCGAACGATGCTGAGCTCGCAATCCGGGCATTGAAGAAGAACAACCTGGCAAATAACCTGCTTCACCTGGAAGACGGGCAGGAAGCGCTCGATTATCTGTACAACGAACGTAATGAAATGCCCAAGCTCATCCTGATGGATGTTAAGATGCCGCGTGTAGATGGAATTGAAGTACTTCGAAAACTTAAATCGGACGACAAAAGAAAAATTATTCCCGTAGTAATGCTGACGTCTTCGAAAGAGGATAAAGATATAATCGAAGCGTATAACCTGGGGGTGAATGCATATATCGTCAAGCCCGTTGATTTCGACCAGTTTGTTAAAGCAGTTACTCAACTCGGTTTTTTCTGGATGATTTTAAATCAGCCCCCGCAGTTGAACAAAATGTGAGCATGGAAAAAGAACTCAAAATATTGATTCTGGAAGATGTTGAAGAGGATGCTGTCTTGGTTGACTATGCCTTGCGGAAAGAGAAAGTTCATTTCACCCGCATTCGCGTTGACACCCGGGAGCAGTTTGCGGAAGCGCTCGATTCGTTTCACCCGGATGTAATCCTGTCCGACCATTCCTTGCCGCAGTTTAACTCACTGGAGGCATTGAAAATATGCCAGTCGAAAAAACTTGATATTCCCTTTATTCTGGTTACCGGGGCAGTATCGGAAGAGTTTGCGGTGAATTGTTTGAAGCGCGGTGCCGATGATTATGTTCTGAAAACAAATTTATCACGACTTCCGCTGGCAATCCGGTATGCCTTGCGCCAGCACCGGTATGAGACCAACCGCCAGGCACAGGAAGAAATCCTGCGGCAGCAGAACGAACAGCTTATCAAAATTAATAAGGAGCTTGATTCGTTTGTGTACAGTGTGTCGCACGACCTGCGCTCACCACTCTCATCTATTTTAGGGTTGGTGAATGTTGCTAAGCTGGAAGGGTTTAAAGATCCGAAGATGCTTACGAGCTACTTTGAAATGATCGAACGGAGCGTGATGAAACTCGATGAGACGATCAAGGAAATCCTCGATTATTCACGCAATGCGCGGGGCGAACTCAACATTGAAGCGGTAGACATGGAGCGGATGATTCATAACGCGTTCAGTCAGATGCAGTATCTGCCCGCTTACCACAAAACCGTCAAGCAGATTCAGGTTCATGACCACACGGCTTTTCATTCAGATGCCTATCGCATATCAGTTATCCTGTTAAATCTTATCTCTAATGCGTTGAAGTATGGAGACGATACAAAACCGCAAAAAAACATCGCGGTAACCGCTACGATCACCCCGGCGCATTGTGTGCTGCAGGTGCGCGACAATGGCATCGGGATTCATACAGATTATATTGATAATGTGTTCAATATGTTTTACCGGGCCACCGATCGCAGCCAGGGTGCCGGCTTGGGTTTGTACATCGTAAAGGAGATGGTGGAGAAGCTTTCCGGTACGATCTACATCACGTCAGAACTTGGTGAGGGAACAACAATCGTGATAACGATCCCGAACAAGCTGATGACCGAGTAGCCGTTCGAATAAATGTGACTAATTTTTTGATGGGAGTTACTACCGGGAATGCATAGGTAACCAATTGACACCGAGGAAGTATTATCGGGTTTTGAATGAAAAATTGAAAATTAACTCGGAATCCATAGGAGTTACTCCTATTCAGGATTATGAGAGTCGGAATTCTGATTTATATTCACGAACACTAAAAATCATTATCTATGGCAACCTTTAATGGATCAGAGAGCGGCCCAATCTCATTGGAGACTGCAAAAAAGTGGACGGCAAACTACAGGGCTACCATAAAGCCCGGTGAAACAGAGGCGCATTATTTCGGCGGCGGAATCATCAGGCGACTGTTGGATGAAAATCGCAGCGTAGGCATTCGTGCGTATTACGCGATTGATGATAACGGAAAGAAACAGTTGCTGCTTGTGGGAGTGGATGGTGACGGGAATGACCTCCTTCCAGAAGGAGCGGCATCTTCTAACCTTGAAGGTGATCCGATTATTGTTGATCAATCTTTTCCTTGCCCACCATATTGCAGTAGTAAACCTCTTTAACGTAACATTTGATGGTAGGCTCTTGAATGAGCCTACTGTTTTTACAATATGCAAATTCCATTGCTTATAGCATATTTCTGCTCGCTGTCAGTTTTAGTTCCACTAATTCTGGCAATCGTTCAATGGAGAAAACTGCCATCTGAAATTTCTCCTCTTCGATGGCTTCTTTTAGTTGCTCCAATTTCTGACATTTTAATGCTGACACTTTCTCGTGTCTTTAAGATACGAAACCTCATGGTCGGAGATATATTTATGTTCATTCAATTCTCCGTGCTGTTGTTTATTTTTAGTCTTCAATTTTCACGAAAGACCCTTTTCTTTATTTTCTATAGCGTAGTAGTTGTTTTTCATATTTTTTGCCTTGTTTATCCGAACTACGTTCCATCTCTTTTAATAGGTTCAAACGCGGTAGATGGATTAATTTTAATTGGAATCTCGATCGCAATATTTTATAAGTTGCTAAATGAATTAAAAGTGATGCATATTCATCGCTTACCAATATTGTGGATATCATTCGCTACGCTTTTTTATTACTCGGGTAGTCTTTTTGTATTTCTTTCAAGTAACTATTTAGAGGGCGATACTGAATCGTTATCTTATCTGTGGATGCTTCCAAATGTTCTTAATTTTATTAAAAATATACTTTTCGCGATTGCACTATGGCAGAACTACAGACTAGTGAAGTCGTCAATATAATCATCATCGGTTCGATGGGCATGCTTATCCTCTGCGTAGGATTTGCTGTTTTCATTGCGCTCTATCAAAGAAGAATGTTCCAGGAACAGGAGAAACGAAGGATCATGGACCTCGAGTTCCAGAATAAAATGATCCAGCTTCAGATCGACTCCACAGAAACAGAGCGCAAACGAATCGCAGCCGATCTTCACGATTCAATCGGGTCGTTATTATGGGCAGCCAAGCTTAACATAGCCTTTCTGGGCCGTTCAGTTGACTTCTCGGGAGAATTGAAAGACTCTTATTCGGAAACCATGCGAATGCTCGACCAGTCGGTGGATTCGGTGCGAAGAATTTCCTGGGAATTAACCCCGGAAGCATTTAATCATACAGGCTTGGCTTCATCCATTAAAGAGTTTTGCACGCGACTGGATGGAAAAGGCCAGAAAGTTATTTACGAGGAATCAGGGCGAAGCGTTTTCTGGAAAGACGACCGCGCGCTTATGGTATACCGGATTGTTCAGGAACTCGTGAACAATGCCGTAAAGCATGCACAGGCGAATGTAATTCGCGTGCGGCTTAAGTGGAGCGCCCAGGCGCTAGATGTGGAAGTTTCGGATGACGGGGTGGGATTTGTGCTGAACGATAAGGTTCGCAGCGGTGTAGGCTGGTGGAACATTACTAATCGCTCCAACAAAATCGGGGCAAAACTATTGGTAAAAGAAAACACTCCGAAAGGAGCAGCCATTGAATTGACCGTTCCCCTCGAATCATGAGCAAACTAAAAATATACATTGCAGACGATCACACCTTTGTACGAAAAGGAATGATCCGCTTACTGAATACCTTCGAACGCGTAGGTGACGTGAAGGAAGCCGCGAATGGCAAGGAATTGATTAGTCTGGTGCAGGGCGAAGTTCCGAACATTGTTATCCTCGACCTTGAAATGCCCGTGATGAACGGTTTCGATTGTGCCAAGCATCTCGTGGACAATCATCCGGATGTTAAGATTTTGATCCTCACCATGCATACCGAGGAGGTATTCATCCTTAACCTGATGGAACTTGGCGTGCACGGATTTCTGAACAAAAATGCTGAACCCGAAGAAGTTGAAAAGGCACTGTATGCGATTGCCGACCGCGACTTTTACCGCAACGACATCATCAATCTTGTCCTTCAAAATAAAATCAAGCGCCATCGCAACGTTGGTTCAACGCAGCTCAGCGCACGCGAACTGGAAATTCTCTTGCTGATATGCCAGGAACTCACACCGCTCGAGATCAGCAAGCGTTTACAAATCAGTGAGAAAACATTCTTTAATCACCGCGCGAATGTTCTTTCCAAAGTCAATGCTCGGGGGAACGTGGGTCTCGTAAAATACGCTTACCAGCAAGGCATTATCGAACTCCCCCCGTTACGCTCGATTTAGCGCCTGTCGTCATTCTGGCCAACCGGCCGATTTCGGTTAATTTTAGAGAAAGTCTGTAACCATCTGCAAAAGCAGAGGTTTCCCTGCATGAAAACACCTGTACAGGACTTGGAAACATTCAGCGATAACACCTTGATGCTCAAGGTGAAGGACGGTCATCTTGACAAGCTAGGCCTGCTTTTCGAGCGCTATAAAAAGCCGTTGTTTGGCTTCTTTTATGGCATGAACAAGGACGTTGAATTGAGTGAAGACCTGGTGCAAAATGTTTTCTTTCGGATTTTAAAGTATCGTTATCTGTTTCGCGGAGAGGGCGACTTTAAAACGTGGATGTTTCACATTGCGCGAAATGTGAATCACGACCACTACCGGAAAAACAAGCTTGGTAAAGCGGAATCCGTTGAGTCGTGGGAAAACAGGCTTGGCCATGACGATGCGTATTCCGTGCAGCTGCAGCACGATGAAGAAACAACAATGCTTACGTTGGCATTAGACCGTCTTCCGGCCGATAAGCGCGAAATCATTTTGCTCAGCAAATATCAGGAGAAAAAATACAAAGAGATCGGAGAACTACTGGGGTGCTCGGAAGGCGCGGTAAAAGTTAAAGTGTTCAGAGCATTGCAGGAATTGAAAGCGGTTTATCAGCAATTGGAAAAACAGATGTGATATGGAACAGGAGAGAATAAACGAATTGGTGACAAAGTATAACGAAAATCAGGCAGACCCTGCGGAGATCAAACTGATTGAACAGCTGATCGAAGAAGGTCGCATCGAACTCAGCCAGTTGCGTGAACTCAGTAAACTGGAAGAGCTTGTGATGAACGTTGAAACACCGTCACCATCAAGCGATCTGGACGACAACTTCTACCAGATGTTGCGAACGATGAAAGGCAAGAGCAAGGGCTTTTCGTGGAGCAGGTTTTTCGCCTGGCCCGAGTTTGCACCCAAACTGGCATTCGCTGCCGTGATGCTGATCATTGGTTTTCTGGGTGGCTACCTGTTCTTTCCTTCACCCTCCAGTAACAAAGAAGTGGCGGAACTCAAGGATGAGGTATTGCAAATGAAAGAGATGATGATGCTTTCGCTGCTCGAAAAGGAATCTGCTACGGAACGTTTGAAGGCCGTAAGCCTGACCAACGAGATGACAAGTGTAAGTGATAAAGTCACCAACGCGTTGCTACAAACACTGAACAACGATGAGAATATAAACGTACGGCTTGAAGCACTGGAGGCATTGAAACCTTTCGTACGCGACAGTCGGATCCGGTCGGAGCTCGTTCGCTCGATTGGCAAGCAGGAGTCACCGCTCGTACAGGTAGCGCTGGCTGAGCTGATGGTTCAATTGCAGGAGAAATCGTCTGTAAAAGAGCTTAAGAAAATTCTGGAAAATGAAAACACTCCGCGTGACGTGAAGAAGCAGATCGAGGAGAGCATTAAAACCATGACATAATGAAAAAGACATTTTGGGTGTTTTTGCTAACGATCGCAGGCTTGCCTGTGCTGGCACAAACCCACACAGAAAAAATAACAAAGGAACTTTCATTTGAAAAAACAGCCCCTAACAACGCATTGCTGATTGCCAATATCAATGGCGATGTAAAAGTCGTGGGCTACGAAGGAAGCACCATTCAGGTGGAAGTAACAAAAACGATTCAGGGAAAGACTGACGCACGGCTGGAAGAAGGGAAAGCAGCCATTCAGCTTGGAGTAATGAATGAAGTTGATTCGATCATTCTGTATGTGAAAGGAACCTGCAGCACGTTTTCAAAAAACAATACGCGTACGAAAAGGAACAACGGGCGGTGGATGCGCCACTGGAATTATAGCTGGAATGACTGCAACTCGAACTGCGATGAACGCTTTGACTATACCATGGATTTCGTGGTAAGAGTGCCGGCCGGGATTAACGTGATGGTCAGCACGATTAACGATGGCGAGATCAGTGTCGAGAATGTGAAGGGCGCAGTGCATGCCAGCAATATCAACGGTGGTGTTAAGTTAAAGAACCTGATGCGTGAGGCAGATGCCTCGACCATCAATGGCGATGTAGACATTGAGTATGCGAAGAACCCGGTGAAAGACTGCCGGTTCTATTCTCTCAATGGCGACATCAACGCCTGGTTCCAGAAGGGGCTCGCGGCTAATTTCAGCTTCGAAAGCTTTAATGGTGATTTTTATACCGACATCGAACCGCTGGAATCCCTGCCCGTGCAGGTAACCGAAACCAAAAACGGTGAAGGAATTAAATATAAAGTCAATGGCAACCGCTTTAAGATCCGGACGGGTGGTCCATTACTCGATTTTGAAACGTTCAACGGGAACGTCTATCTGAAAGAAAGAACTAATTAAGAAATTTTAATCTCAACAGTGAACATGAAAAAGCAATCTATAGTATTCGCGCTTGTAGCATTTTTCCTAAGCCTGGCGGCTCAGGGCATCGCACAGGATAATGAATTTACGGTCGCACTGACCGATCCGGCTAAACGCGGCAAGATAAAGGTACATCTCAATTCCGGCTCAATTACACTAAAGGGCACGGCCCGAAAAGATGTGCTGGTAAAATACAAAACCGAAGATGACGAAGAAGATAAAAACAACAAAACAAAAGATGGCCTGAAGCGCGTAAGTGGCGGAGGCGTTGATCTCGAAGCTTCTGAGAACGATAACTATGTTACGGTGAAATCAAATTCGTGGAACAAAGAGGTTGACCTGGAGATTGAAGTTCCGGTGGGCTTTGATGTGCAGGCACACACGTACAACAATGGCGACTTGACGCTCAGTAACATTCAGGGCGAACTTGCACTCACAAACTACAACGGTGAAATTACAGCGCTTAATATTTCCGGGTCGGTGGTAGCCACTACGTATAATGGAGAGATCAAGCTGACGTTCGACAAGGTTAAAGAAAACACCCCGATGTCGTTTATAACCTATAATGGTGACATTGATGTATCTTTTCCATCGGCTGTGAAAGGTTCGATGAAACTGAAGACTGAGCAAGGTGATATCTACACCGATTTCGATATGAAGATCACCAGCACAGGTCCGAAGAAGACCGAAGACACGAAGTCAGGCCGATACAAGATCGTGATTGATGACTGGAAAAAAGGGGATATCAACGGTGGCGGACCCGAGATCACGATGAAGACGAACAACGGAGACGTTTATATCCGTAAAAAAGGATAACAACAATAAATTTTATGGGAGAAGGCGCGCAAGCGCCTTTTTTATTTGTCATGTTTTACTCCACTGTCTGTGCCTGAAGTGGAAATAGATCATGGCAGCAATTACCAGTATACTTCCGGCAACTGACATAATATAACCTGCATGGATGAAGAAATCCAGCCAGCTTAAACTGGGCTGGCCAAGCTCTTTGTACAGCAGCACACCCACACTGCCGAGATACCCGAACGCATCCGCTAGGTAAATCAGAAATCCTACGGTGCTAACATATTTAAATGTGGCGATCATGCGATCAAACAAAATGCTGTTAAACGGAACGTACCCGAGGTACAAGCCCATTCCCAACATAATCATCCAGGGTGTCGCGGAAATCACTCCCGTGTCGAATAAGAATGTGGCAACGCCAACTAACAGCATTCCACATAAAACAATCGCCTGGTTGATCAGGAAAGCATTCCGGTTGCTGCGAATAAACATGATGCTTCCCATGATGACCAGAATCGCAAGCGTGATCGGTGTTTCTGTTTTTGTAAAGATTTCGGGCGAATTTCCATAGCCCAGAATTTTCCAGACATCGGCAGAATAGTTATCGCGGAAATCGCGGAACGCGGTGAGTAACGTATAGGTAAGAATCAGCAGGATGAGGCCGGGTGCGAATGCCAGCATAAATTTTTTGCGTTCTGCAAAATTCATGGGTTGCCGTTTCGTGCGAAGTTCTTCATCGAGTGCATCTGGCGGTGGAAGTTGATTCAGCAGCCATAAAAAGATCAGCAACGGCAATAGGAAAATGCATGCAGAAACAAATGGCATCCAGTATTCTGACACGCCCCAGAATTTCATTACAAATCCTCCAACCGACTTGGCAAAACCGGAAGAAAAAATAAAACTAACCGACACACCGGCACCCAGTACTTCGGTGAATCGTCTGCCTTCCAGGTAACTGAATACGAGTCCCCAGCCCATGCCGAGCGGTAAACCGTTGGTGAAGAGGAACACAATGTTGTAAGGGGGCGGTGTAATGGCGAAAAAGAACCAGGATAACCCTGCAATGGCAGTCATGATCAGAATGCCGCGTACGCGAAACGTAGACTTCAATTCACTGATCAGTTTGATGCCGGCAAACTTGGCGATTCCGTAACCGATAACTTGTGCTATCACCATCCAGCTCTTGTATGTCACACCCCAATAACTGAGGCCTTCAAACGTGCCAACGGTGTAGGTTTTCCGGAATGCGAAGATGCAGGTGTATAAACAGAAAGCAGCGAGCGTGGCATAAAGCGAAAACCAGAAGCCATGAGTGTTATTAAGCCATCGGGTTATTCCGCTGGAACGCGCTGATTCAGATTGCATTTTTCAAGGTAGTAAAAAAATGATACCAGTTGGGGTATGGCGATTCGTCAAGAAGATTCTAGCTTTCTTCCCCAATCACATGTTATGAAAATGGCTTTGTCAATTTTGTTCTCACTTGCATGTTTGTTTGCGGGTGCTCAAAACAAGAAGATCACGATGCAAACGGCAGATTCTCTTTTTTCAGCACAACGGTGGAGCGAAGCGATTATGGCATACGAAAAAGTTCTTAAAAGCGAACCGGGCACTGCACTTTCGTGGAACCGGCTTGCGTTCAGCTATCATAATCTTTCTAACTATGACAAGGCACTTGAAAATTATCAAAAGAGCTTAACACTCAAGCCTGCGCCAGCATTGGAAATCATTATTCAATCGCGAATGATGCGCGTCTATGCGGTGAAGAGTGAGTTGGATAAATCGTTCGCTTCACTTGATCGTGCACTGGCGCTTGGCTATACAAATCTTTCTGAACTTGATGAGCACAAGGAACTGGCAAATATTCGTAAAGACTCAAGGTTCAAAGATTACCGTCAGCGGGCGTACCTCAACGCGTACCCGTGCATGGGAAATGCGCAGGCCCGGCAGTTCGATTTTTGGGTAGGTGAGTGGGATGCCTATGTAACCGGTACCAACAATCTTGCAGGTCATTCAAAAATCGAAATGGCATCAGGCGGATGTATGATCTTGGAGAACTGGACTTCCGTTGGAGGTCCGTATAATGGCAAGAGTATGAATTTTGTTGATCCAGCTTCCGGCAAATGGAAACAAGTTTGGGTTGGCTCAAACGGATTGAACGCATCTGAATTCATTAATGGTGAATACCGCGAAGATGCGATGCGGTTTGAGTGTGAGATCACGAATCCGCAAGGTGCTAAGTCGCTCGTGCATTTTTATTTTTTCAACCAGGGCCCCGACCAGGTTCGTCAATTCCATGAGACATCTTCCGATGGTGGAAAGACCTGGGTGACGACATACGACTTTACCTACAAAAGAAAGAAGGCCTAAGGTTTTAACGCAGCTTTAAGAATAACAATATCCTGAAGCTGATCGGCAGGTTTTAACGTATTGTCTTTTGTATATCCGCTCCACTGGCTGTTGGCGATATAGTAGAAGGTGTTGTTTACGATACATCCGTTGGTTGGTTCGTTGAACGCGGGATGTGCCCGATCGATAACTTCTTCCGAAGTGATGGCCGTTAATTCTTTGTTGATCGTATAGCGGCTAACCTTCATGGGAGTCGTTGCATTTTGGATCGCGATCAGCGAATTTTTATACCAGCGCAGGCCGTCAATTGCTTTCAACGATGTTGCGATGGTGTTTGTTAACGAAACAAGTTCTTTCGTTTTTGTATCCAGCCGGAAGATGCCTTTAATGTAATCGGCAATAAATAGATACCGCTCATCTTCTGAAAAAGTGATTCCCTGCAAGCTCCAGATTTCCTGCGATGTGAAATACGGTTCCAGAATTTTGCTTGTTTCGTTAACGCGATAAATCGTATTACCCTGGCTGTCGGAAATGTAAACTTCTCCCTTTTTACTTACGATCAGATCTCCAAAAATTGCCTGTGTGTTTGCAGGCAATCCATACATGGCAAGTTGTTTTCCTGTCGCGAGATCATATTTAAAAATCGATGACACGCTGGTGCTGTCAAAATTTTCCATCTGCGGAAGCGGTGACGATGCAGCCCATAGCACATTTTGTTTCTCGTCTATCGCGATAGCCAACACCGAAGCAAGTCCGTTTTCACCGGAGTGCACAAAGTCGGAAACGGCACCCTGAGGTGTAACCTTGACAATCTTGCGTTTTGAAACACTCGTTGCATATAACACACCTTTGTGCAGGACAATACCTTCCGGGTGAAGCGTCCGGTCGGAGATTACAAAAGCAGTATCCGTTGAAATGACAGGTTGAATAAGCGTTTTCTGAAGTACTTTAAGCTTTTCGAAATCTTCGCGCCCGGTTAATGTTTTCAGGTCTTCCGTTTCAAGGTCAAACGTAGCGTTTGTGACAACAGCTTTCGTTAAATACGACACGGCTTCTTCCGGCCGGCTTGTCAGGGCGCACGCAATACCCGTTAAATATTGAATTCCCTGATGATACGGATGCAGCTTTCCTGCCTCTTTAATCATGTCATAAAACTCCGGGTAGTTTTGTTGCTTGCGGGCTTCTGTGGCACGTGAATAATAATATTGCAGGTTTTTCTCCTGGGCTAATGCTGAACCGCAGCAGAACACACAAATGCACGCAAAAGCAAATAAAATTATGCTATAACGTTTGGCGGGTTTTGTAATAAACATAGATATTTGGGCTGCTCCGAATTTGATTTAAAATTCAGATAAATTAGCCATTCTGGATTCACTTCAATTGGGGTAATTTTAAAAACCCTGTATACCCTTACATGAAGTCCCGGAATGTAATTTGGCTCGTTTTAATTGTTGTTGCATGTTCCTCTCCTGAGGATACAGATGCACTGAAGAGCGAAGTGCTAAAAACCGATAAAGAGTTTTCGAAGCGGGCGCAGGAGAAGGGGATTGCTGAAGCTTTCATTTTTTATGCCGATGAGAAGGTAATTAAGCCTGTACCGGGTGATCAACCCATCTTCGGAAAATATGCGCTGATGGAATCATACGAAAAGAATCCGCCTGCCTATAAGCTTACGTGGGAGCCACTTCGTGCGGAAGCCAGCGGCCATCTCGGCTACACGTTTGGAAGCTACACGCTGATAACACAAACCGCAGCCGGAAAAGACTCGGTGCAATACGGTAATTACATCTCCGTATGGAAGCGTAAAAAGGACGGCAGCTGGAGATACGTTATTGACACAGGCAATGCCACTTCGGGGCCTGTCAAGTTTCAGTAGATAAATTATACCGAAGTTTGGGTGATTATTAATCGCCCGGGTAGCGGGTACTTTTACAGATCATCGCTATGTTCAAACGCCTCCTTCTGGCTCTTGTCTTCACGCCTTTGTGCATTCAGGCACAGGAGAACTTTGTGCTTCGCAACTATGCAGCGGCACAGGGTGTACCCCAGTCGCAAATCAACGGCATGATGGAAGACAGCAACGGATACCTGTGGCTGGCAACCTATGGGGGCGGAGTGGCGCGATTTGATGGACAGAACTTCAACGTTTACACCACGCTTGACGGGCTACTGAGCAACATAGTTTACGATCTTAAAACAGATTCCGACCAGAATATCTGGGCGCTCCATCCGCAGGGTGTATCGCGGTTTGACGGAACCTCTTTTAAAACTTTTAGTCCCAATGCCGATTCGATCGGGCATAACATGTCGCGAAGATTGCTGGTGTTTGATGACACGCTGCTGATCATGACATCACCAGGACTGCTTGGAAAAATTTACCACGACTCTGTTTACTACTGGAATAAACCTTATCAGCCGGAAAGTCTGATTAGCAGAATCTTTCAATTTGCATCAGGTGAGCTATGCATCTTAATGACGGATGCGCGGGTGTTTATCAAAAGTCGTGAAGGAAATAAAAACATCGGACTAATTCCCGAAGGGCAGTTGGTTTATTCGGGCTATCGCGAAAACGATAACCTCGTGCTGGAGTCGTATTCTCCGGATGATTATTCGATGATGATCCATGAGGTCGATCTGAAAACAAAAACAATTCGGTCATCTGAAAAAAAGGCAGATTTTACGGTTCTCTTTTCAAACCCGGCACAACACGAACGCTGGTCGATGGATGAACACAACAATCTTGTCAAAGAAAATACCGAGACCAATACACGTGAAATTATTCTGACTGACCGCGCGATTAACCAAATACTTCCTGATCGTGAAGGAAACACATGGATCGGTTCAAACGGAAGCGGACTATTCAAATATTATCACCAGGATTTTACCCGTGTTGGATCGGAAAAGTTAGTCGGGGTAATGAGCGTATTCCAGGATAAGGATGCCCTCTGGGCTGGTTCGATGAATCATGGTCTGTGGAAACTTGAACAAAACAAGCAGGTTCATTACGGTGAAAATCAGGAAATCCTGGGCATTGTTAAAGGACCGGACGGAACCATCTGGGCAGGCGGAACGACAGGTCTCGCAAAGTACAACGCAGCCAAAGACCGGTTCGATTGGCTTACCATGAAAGACGGACTGGCGGGTAACCTGATCATGGCTATTCGTTTCGATGAGAACGGTAATATGTGGATCGCTACCGGTGGCGGGCTTTCATTTTATGACGGCAAGAAATTCACAAACTACAAAACGGCACAGGGTTTATTAACTGACCGGTTGAATTGCCTTTATTACTCGAAAAAGTATAAAACACTTTTTATGGGTAATGAAGTTGGGATGAATACGATGCATAACGGCAAGATAGAAGCAGTGAGATTTAAGGAGTTTGTCAACACAACTATCCTCAGCATTAACCCGTATCGTGATTCATTATTATTGATTGGCTCAGGCGGTTCGGGATTCTCGGTGTACAGTCCGGTGACAAAGAAATCGCGCCTGATTACCACGCACGATGGTCTGACTTCCGACTTTATCTACTTCATCGTTGCCGATGATGACGATACAATTTGGGTTGGAACGGAAAAGGGAATCAGCCGGGTAGTGCTCGATGCCAATCTCGATATCGTTGAAAACATCCACTTTGATCATGATAACGGATTGCTCGGTGTAGAAACCAATCAGAATGCGTTTAGTTTCAAAGGCGATACAAAACTCTTCGGACTGATTGATGGTATTTACAGGTTTAACAAATCGCCAAACCGGAAGACAACTTCTTTCGATGTTCACCTGACAGATGTTGAACTATTCTTCGGTCAGGATTTATCCCGCAATTATGCCGATAGTGTTACGGGTTCATTTAAAATCCCATACCATCCACGCTTTCCGCACGACAAAAATCATATCACCTTTGCCTTCAACCGGGTCGACAAACTTAATCCGAAGTCGGTAAAGTTTAGATACAAACTCGACAACTACGACAAAGCCTGGTCGCGTACATCCGCTATACGCCAGGTTACGTACAGCAATCTCCCGCCCGGTAAATATGAATTTTTGGTGATGGCTACTGATCATCAGGGTAATTGGGGAAAAGCACTTCGGTATCCGTTTGAGATCCGGGCTGCATTCTATCAGACGGCCACGTTCTGGGCACTGCTGATCGCGGTTGTGGCAGGTGTAGTTACATTGATCTTCTATTTGCGGATGCGGCATAAAATAGAGCAAGCCATGCTGCGAGAGAAAATCCGTGCAGATGAACAGGAAAGTCTGCGTAAGGAAATCGCCCGCGACTTTCATGATGAAATGGGTAATCAACTTACCCGCATTATTAACTATGTCAGCCTGTTAAAGCTTAACGGCAGCGTAGTGGGAGGGACGTCATCGCGTACGGATCTGTACACGAAAGTGGAAAACTCTGCCAAATACCTCTACACAGGTACGCGCGATTTCATCTGGTCGATTGACCCGGTTAACGATGAACTGTCGAAGCTTTTTATCCACATCCGGGATTTTGGTGAAAAGTTGTTCGAAGAAAAGGAAATCAAATTCCGGGCGTTTAACGATGTAAAAATAAATGTGAAGCTTCCGTATGGATTTAGCCGCGAGGCGAATCTGATCTTCAAGGAGGCCATGACCAACACGTTTAAATCCTCAGACGCTAAAAATGCCACGCTTTCGCTGATGGCACGCGATAACGGATTTGAGTTTGTTTTTGAGGATGATGGTGTAGGCTTCGATCTGGAAAGCAAGAAAACCTCCAATGGCCTGAAGAACATCCGCGACCGAGCCGACAAGCTTAAAGCTATTTTAACAATTGCCAGCGAAGCTGGGAAAGGCACGCGCATTTCATTGAAATTTCAATTCGACAAAAAATCAAAATATGTCTCTACCAACTAAGAAACGGGTTGTTATTATTGAAGACGACCAGGAAATCCGTGAAAGTTTTAGCCTGATTGTTAACAGCTCACAGCGCTTTGCCGTAGTGGGTGCTTACGGAAATTGCGAAGATGCGATAGCATCCCTCAACCGCGATAAGCCTGAAATTGTGTTGATGGATATTGAGCTCCCGGGAATGAATGGAATTAAAGGGACACAGATTATTCGTGATAAAAGCAATAGTACGGAGGTTATCATGGTAACCGTGTACGAAGACAGTGACCTAGTATTTGAAGCATTAAAGGCAGGTGCCTCCGGATATATTACCAAAAGCGCAAACTATACCGAGTTGCTTAGCGCATTGGAAGAGATTGTGCGGGGTGGTGCGCCTATGAGTAGCCGCATCGCACGCATGGTGATTGATAATTATCACATCAATCCAAATTCACCGCTTACCAAGCGTGAAACGACTATTTTGCAGCTCATCTCGGAAGGAAAAACCTATACACAGATTTCAGAAGAGCTGTTTATTTCCAAGGAAACAGCGAAAACACACATCAAAAATATTTACTCGAAGCTTCAGGTAAACAGTAAGTCGGAGGCAATCGCGAAAGCCAACCATGACAAGCTGATTTAATGAAAATAAATATTGATGGTAAAAAAAGAGGGTCGTTCGACCCTCTTTTTTTGTTTAGCCTTTCAGCTTCTTAAGCTCTCCTTCATAGAAAGCCATATTCTGCTTTTGATTTTCAGGAACATTTTTGAGTGCCAGCTCCCAATATTTGATTGCGTTCTTTTTGTCGCCCAATGCAGTATATGCGCGTGCTAAGCCAACGTTGGGAGTAAATTTCTCCTCCGGATGACTTTTTGCGTTGTACTGAAATACTTCCAGCGCTTTTTGATTTTTACCGACCTGCAACAATGTTCTGCCATACTGATGGATCAACTGAACGGTTGCGGTAGGGTGCTTGATCGCCTTGTCCATCACGGCATCGGCATCCGCTTCACGATTCATCGCTGCAAGCACCTGTGCCTTAACAGATAGAGAATTAAAATTCTCTTGTCCGAAAAAGGGATCGCTGATCGCGAGGTCTGCCCATTTTAATCCTTGTTCGAGATTCGATTTTGTTTCTACCGTAAACAATGCAGCATTAAGGTGTGGCTCATATTGAAAGCCTGCTGTTGTACCACGCAATTCATCCAAAATAGTTGAAACATAGATGTCGTTCACGTTCGGAACATCAATTGCAAAACCTGCACGTTTATTTTCCCATTGCAGGTAAGCTGTAGCGGTATTGGGCTTGCGATTATCGAAGCTGTAGGTAAGCCATTCGGTATAATCACAATCCTGAGGCTTGGCTTCCACGCGGGCTGCATCATGTTCGGCATTATAGAAGTAGCTTCCCCAGCTGTTAGCGTCTTTGGAAATGATCCATGTCCAGGGTTTATCTTTTTCAACATCCAGAAAAAGACCGTACTTACCTGCCTTTACGGATTTGCCCCCGATCATCACGTCATGTGAAAATGTGATCGTGGTGTTTTCATTTGCACCCGCGCGCCATGGAGCAGCTTTAGCAGGACCATATCCCTGGTCAACATATCCGTAGTGAGCCGGGCCGCCCCAGATTTTACCTTTGCGATCTTCACCATTCGGACCATGAACATCCGGACTGCTGTAGGTGATCGTTACTTTAACAGGACCAATCCACTGCGATACTTCCGATTTTTGATTGTCTCCGCTTGGCGGAGTAGTGATGCCTTGCGCAAATGCCAGGATTGCGCAAAACAAAAATGCATTGAGCAAGAGTACTTTTTTCATCATATAGTTAGGAGTTAATAACAGTACTAAAACGCAAAAGTGCACGCAATGATCTCCCCCGAAACACGGGATTTTACGTCAGACCTTCCCGATTTTTTTAAGCGGAACAATCATCTTTAGCGAATGCGGAAAAATCTCGATTTTGAATTCAGTAGCGTGACCACACGGTTCTCCGTCTACGTGATAGGCGGTTGGTTGTGCGACTTTGATTATCCCATTGTGCATGGTAACGCACGTATAATACCGGCCGGTTTTAAGCTTGCCGGTAAACATCTGATATGCGAACCGGAACCCCCTCTGAGCCGGTACCTTTTTCAGGATGGCGGTTTGAAGACTGTTGTTAGTAACTGAGGCCTGAGGCGCAACTCGTGCGTTGTTCCCGTATTGTGATGCATTGGCGATCGCAATCATAAATGAACTGTGCTTCTTGAATTCGTGATTCTCAAGCTCCAGTTCTGCATCAAATTCTTTGTACGTGAGATAATTGATCGTTACAAGTCGCGCGTATGTCCAGAAGCCACGCTTTTTCTTCGTTGCAAACAGATTGGCGATGTGACCGTCAAACCCGATCCCGGAAACATTAAGCGAGAGCTTTCCGTTGAGCCGGAACGTATCCATGTCAACCGCCTGGCCGGTTAGCAATTGTTCCAATGCGATGTCGATTTTCATTGAGATGCCGAGGTGTCGGGCTAATCCGTTGCCTGAACCTTTTGGGATGATACCCATGCGCGTATTGGTATTCAGCAGTCCGCGTGCTACTTCGTTAATGGTGCCATCACCACCCACAGCCACCACGATATCAAAATTCTTTTTGGAACCTTCGCGTGCCAGATCGGTTGCATGCCCGGGTCCGGAAGTAAATTCAATTGTACACTCCACGTCAAATTTTGCACACGCGGTAAGGATACGGCCTTCAACCTGCGGCAGGTAGCCGGTACCGGCAAATTTATTGACAATGAACAATACGTTCTTAACTTCGCTCATGGCAGGCCAACATTACAAACTTTTGTGATATGATAGCGTTCGTTCCCCGTAAATTCAAATTCAAAGCCTGGAGCAAAGAAAACAAGCTGTTGTTGAAGGTGAGCAGCATTGAGTGCGTGAAAGGCGAGTTGAACAAAAAAGATCATTTGCTGCTTCAGTTTACCGGGTTAACGGATAAGAACGAAGAGGAACTTTATGAGATGGATATTGTACTGGTTCAGTCGGAGAAGTTCGTAATTGTTTGGGATGATCAGGGTAACGGCTGGTTCTTAACTAATTTGAAAACTGAAAAACGATCCGATGCTTTTTCGAAAGAGCTGGCCGCCAAAACGATTCGCCTTTGCAGCTATTTCGAATCAGGCGATATCGCCTGATTACTTTTTATCTTTCAATTTCGATTCGATATACTTTACCGCATTGCCAATGGTCGACAATTTTTCGGCATCATCATCCGGGATTTTGATATCGAACGTCTGCTCGAAATCCATTACGATTTCTGCGTAGTCTAGTGAATCAATTCCAAGGTCTTTTACCAGGTTAGCGTCAGGTGTTATTTCCGATTCGGCAATGCCCAATTTTTCAATCAGGATTTGGGCAACGCGTTTTGAAACATCTTGCATAAATAGTCGATACAAATTTCGCCAAAGGTATGAATTTTTGGGAATTGGTAAGAAGTATTGGGAACGAGGGATTTGATGAACAGAGTACCTCGTACTGTCTAATCCCCAGTTCCTAATACCTGATGCCTGAATTTCTAATTCCCTAATCCCTAATCCCTAATGCCGAATCCCTAACGGATCAGAATCGCATGAGGAATTCGGTACCTTTTCCAACGGTGGATTTTACC
Organism: Cyclobacteriaceae bacterium; assembly: GCA_016786585.1. Lineage (GTDB taxonomy): Bacteria > Bacteroidota > Bacteroidia > Cytophagales > Cyclobacteriaceae > UBA2336. The sequence goes on along the minus strand of JAEUUI010000030.1, from coordinate 473,556 downwards.
GTAAGTGTGCCCTGATGCTGGCGCATAATCTGGCGGGAGAGGCTTAAGCCGATACCTGAACCCGTTTTTTTGGTAGTAAAGAATGGGATGAAGATTTTTTCAAGCGCCTCAGGATCGATGCCGGTTCCATTGTCTTTAACAGAAATTACCGGCCGCATTTTCTCATTATAGTATGCCCGAAGCGTAATAAGTTTCTCTTCACCTTCATCAAATGCCTGGATTGCATTTTTGAAGAGGTTAATCACAACCTGCTCGATCATGATCTTGTCCGCAGAAATCGTGAGGTCGGCCGGGTCGACTTTGCATTCGAGCCTGATAACTTTTTCCGACAGCTCACTTTTATGCAACATGGCTACCTCGTCAAAAAGTTGACTCACTTGGATGTTTTCCGGTTTCGGTTTCGGAATGTGGGTTAAGCTTCTAAACTCTTTAACGAAATGAATCAGGCCTTCACTGCGCTTGCTGATCGTTTGCAGGGAAAGATGTATATCGGCAAGCTGTTCTTTTTGCAATGGTTTCTCGTGTTCATCGCGCAGGTGAATCCGAATCTCATCTTCCACAATTCCGGCCAGTGAAGAAATGGGTGTAACCGAATTCATGATCTCATGGGTAAGCACGCGCACGAGGTTCTGCCATGCTTCCATTTCTTTTTCTTCAAGTTCACTCTGAATATTCTGCAAGGATATGAGTTTGAGGTTCTCACCGCGGAGTGTTAACTCAATGGCATACACCGAAAGCTGAATAAAATCTTCCCCGACTTTTAATCGTAATAATTCGCGTCCACCGGTTCGCAGGCGGGTGAAAACATTTACGAGTGTCTCGCTTACTTCCTTGAGATCGTTTACCGTTTCAGCACGATTTACTTTTAACAGTTTGCGTGCTGCGCTGTTGAAGATTTCTATTTTGCCTGTATCTTCTTTGAAGATGATCAGCCCGATACCCACGTGCATCACAATGTTCTTGTAGAACAGGTATTCTGAATCGCGTTCCTGGCGGGAATACCGGAGTTTAACAAGCGCCTCGTTCATTTCATTGTGTAAACGCTGAATGCTCGGGTCGTTGCTGTCGGTTTTAAACGTGGAGGATAGATCATCAAATTTAATGGCGTCCAGAAAAGAAGCCATGTCGTAATTGGAGCTTTCGATCATCCTCATCATCTGTTTAACCTGGAACAGAATGACGAGCAATAGGATGATAGAAATGATGTACTGCTGCTCGCTGAACAGCAAATAGCCAAACAATAAAATGGAAAAAGCCAGTATGGCCACGCGAGGCAATACCGGTGATTTCCAGTTAAAGTCCATATTTCTCCATTCTTCGATAAAGTGATGCGCGCGTCAGGCCAAGTTCATCGGCTGCCTTCGAAATGTTTCCGCTGTAGAGACTAAGCGCTTTAACAATCGCAGCCTTTTCAACTTCATCGAGGTTTAGTGTTTCGGGCGATGCCGATGATGAAACCGGGCGGCTGAATAAAAAGTCACTTTCCTGCAAAGAGTTAGAGTCGGTCATGATCACGGCACGCTCAATCGAATGCTGCAGTTCTCGGATGTTACCCGGCCACGCATAGCGTTTAAGTTTATCTGCTGCGCCTGGGGAAATAGTCGTAACCGATTTGTGATATTTCTTCGCGTAATGTTCGAGGTAGTGCTGAGCCAGCAACGGAATATCCTCCATGCGATCTGCCAGAGGCGGAACCTTAATCTCAACGGTATTGATGCGATAAAGCAAATCCTGCCGGAATGTTCCTTCCTTTACCATTTGATGCAGCGGCATGTTGGTAGCGCAAATCAACCGAATGTCAACCGGGATTGACTGGTTCGAACCGACACGCGTTACCTGACGGGCCTGTAACGCACTCAGCAATTTGCTCTGTAAGCTTAGACTCAGATTTCCGATTTCATCAAGAAACAGTGTTCCACCGTTTGCCAGTTCAAATCTTCCCGGCCGGTCTTCGCGTGCGTCTGTGAACGCTCCCTTTTTATGCCCAAAGAGTTCACTTTCAAAAAGTGTCTCGGTAATCGCTCCCATATCAACTGATACAAAGCTGTTGTCTTTACGAAGTGAACGCTGGTGAATCGCACGAGCGATTAGTTCTTTACCGGTTCCGTTTTCACCAAGGATCAAAACATTAGCATCAGTCTTTGCAACCTTGTCAATCAGACCAAATACTTCGTTAATGGCGGTACTCTGTCCGATGATTTCGCCAAACGGTTTGCTGATCTGTTCTTCCAGCATCTCCTTGGCTTTACGAAGCTTATCAACTTCGCTGTATGATTGGCGCAACTTGATTGCAGTAGAAATTGTCGAGATCAGCTTTTCATTCTGCCAGGGCTTCAATACAAAGTCTGTTGCGCCTTGCTTCAGGGCTTTTACAGCCATCTCCACGTCACCGAAAGCGGTGATGAGAATCACCACAGCCTGAGGATCCTTTTCCAGGATTTTTTCAAGCCAGTAAAAGCCTTCCTTACCACTGGTGATGTCTTTGCTGAAGTTCATATCCAGCAGAATAACATCGTACGTATCGTTGTTTAAAAGAAAAGGAATCTTGTTGGGATTCTTTTCGATAATAACATGATGGTTCTGTTTTTTCAGGAGCATTTTTGCCGCCAGCAACACATCTTCGTCATCATCAATCATCAATATTTTTCCGCCTTCTGCCGTCATACGAATGTTTAGGTTGAGATTTTTAACGAAAATCTATGCCAGAGCCCGGTTATTAGGAAAACGGCATTTTTAAGATGTTTACGTGTCCTCAACTGTACAAATATGTTCAAAAGTGAACACTTTTTTTGTACGATTTTGAAAAGATTCGAATTATAGGCATCCTCAAAACACACGTGAAGCTCTTAGGATCGATATGATTTTTAAAGCAATATTCGATGCCTTCAGCATCGCGATAATCCTTAATAAATGATCTTTATTAACATTCAATCCCTTCAGGATTGTTGTCTCGATAGCCGCTTTGAAATTCTTTCGAACCCGTGTGATTCCGAAGGCATCCCATGTTTATAGATATAAAGATTGTGGCAATGCCGACCGCGAAGCGGTCAAATGTATCCTGATAAAATATTCGATGCCTTCAGCATCGTGATAATCCTTAATAATGATTTTCTATTCACATTCAATCCTTTCGGGATTGTTGTCTTGATAGTCGCTTCCGAATTCTTTCGAACTCGTGTGATGCCGAAGGCATCCCATGTTTATAGATATAATGATTTGTGGCAATGCCGACCGCGAAGCGGAATGTATCTTGATAGAATATTCGATGCCTTCAGCATCGTGATAATCCTTAATAAATGATCTTTATCAACATTCAATCCCTTCGGGATTGTGGCGGAATGGCGGCTGCTGAAAACCTCTTTTTTGCGTTTGTATGATGCCGAAGGCATCCCATGTTTATAGCGGATAATGGCTATTTAACGGCCGACCGCGAAGCGGTCGAATGTAACAGATTACCAAATTCCATTAATTCTCAAACACATCAATCCGGTCTTTATATACGACATACTTGCGGGCGTCCGTAAGCAACGTGTACAAGCAATCTGAATCAATGTTCTCTTCGCGGGTTGTTCCGTCAAACAAATCATAAAAGATCAGCTTACCGTCCTTTTTATAATACAGTTCTTCACCCAGAAAATTGAAATAGGGGATATCCTTTCCCTCGATCTTTTTGATTTGCTTTCCGATCGCGTTGAAAATGATGATGCCTATGTTCTTATCGAGCACGAACAGAAAATTCTGATACTCGCGCACGGCGGTGATCTTTGGCTCATCCTGAAATTGTGCACGGTCGATCGCTGCTTCTGCTACAATTTTACCGGCCTTTGGGTCGAGCTTCTTGATGCTCCAATCTCCCTTGTCAACGATCCACACCTGGTTATCACCGCACGAAGTAGCAAAAATGGGCTCCATCGCGAAGTAGTCGTAAATGAAAAAGCCCTGACTGGTTCCTGTTGAAAAAAACGTACCCTGCTTCACATCTGCAAAGTAGATGAACATACGTGCGCCATCACGCGGATCGAACACCGTTGGTGTTTTTTCGAAACCCATGTCAGCCACGGGCATGCCGAGTGTGTCAAACTTAGAAACTTTGTTGTCGGTGTTAAGGATGTATAGATCACCCGGACGATCAACATAAGCCGATGCAACATCTTTAATGTCGATAGCCGTGATCCGCTTTTGAGCGACAGTCAGAAGGGAGGAAGCGAATAAAAGGAAAGTGAGAAGCTTTTTAGGGGTCATTATTTGCCTGTTGTAATCAACGAGATGCTGAATCAGCCGGTTCAACCATTAAACGTTTTTAATTCAACCGTATTGCCATCGTATTCCGCGTAGGTGTTGAAGTTCACCCACTCGCCCAGATTGATGTACCGGCTGTTATCCGATACTTTTAGATCGAGTGGTAAATGACGGTGACCGAAGATGTAGAAATCGTGATGATGTTTCTTTTCCAAATCTTTACAATACGCCAGCAAAAACTCGTTCTCTTCGCCTTTAAACTTCTCTTCCCGTTTAATATTGCTGATGCGGCTCTTGCGCGACCAGAAATGGGCAATGCCCATGCCAATATTCGGGTGAATCCATCCAAAAAGCCACTGACAGAATTTGCTATTAAAAAACCACTTCAGGATTTTGTATGTGGTGTCTCCGGGACCAAGGCCGTCACCATGGCCGATAAGCACCTTCTGATTGTTTACTTGCAGTAACACCGGATCGCGGTGAATCGTGATGTTCAACTCTCTTTTGAAGTAATCGAACATCCACATGTCGTGATTGCCAGTAAAGAAGGTAACCGGGATCCCGGCATCGGTGATCTCTGCCAGCTTGCCCTGCAACCTTATAAAGCCCTTTGGAATCGTGTGATGATATTCGAACCAGAAGTCGAAAATATCACCCATCAGGTAAATACTGTGTGCTTCGTGCTTCACCGAATCAAGCCAGCGTACGATTCTCCGTTCGCGATCCAGACTCTCTTCGGCATTCGGAACACCCAAATGGAAGTCGGAAGCGAAGAAGATCTTTTTACCGGTAGGGAGGTGGATGGTCATTTGAGTTAATTTTCAACCAACGGCTTGGCCGTCACTGCGGGGAATCCACCAATACGGATACCACCCGATCTCCACAAAAAAGCAACCCCTCCGAATAAAAAGCAAATGTGCGGTTGCATGCTTTGCTTTTCATTGGGAGGGATTCCTCGTTTGCCTAATGTGTTATTCTAAATATTGTTACTTATTTCCAGTCAATCCGGGAGTTTCGCTCTCCGGAATGCTGTCTTCACTCGGACGGCTATGCTCTTTTTTCTCAGCTTCTTCCGACTTGTCTTTACCGTTCGTGAATTGCTGATAGGTTGTGAGCTTGTCGAACGGACGCTTGCCGATCAATCGCTCAAGGTCTGACTGAAACAGAATTTCTTTTTGCAACAGTTCATTTGCAATCACTTCAAGATGCTCGCGATGTTTTTCCAACAACGCCCTTGTGCGGTTATAGCATGTATCAATGATACGCTTTACTTCCTGATCGATCTTCTCTGCGGTTGCATCCGAGTATGGCTTTTGAAACGAGTAGTCATTTGCCTTTGAATCGTAGAACGACATATTGCCGATCTCTTTGTTCATACCGTAGATCGTAACGATGCTGTATGCCATTTTTGTAATACGCTCCAGGTCGCTTAACGCACCGGTAGAAATTTTACCGAATACGATGTCTTCCGCTGCGCGACCCCCAAAGGCCATACACATCTCATCATTCATCTGCTCGGTCTGATACAGGAACTGTTCTTTCGGAAGGTATTGTGCGTAACCGAGTGCTGCGATACCACGTGGAACGATACTTACTTTAACCAACGGATCGGCATGTTCCAAGAACCAGCCTGCCACTGCGTGACCTGCTTCGTGATAAGCAACAATTCGTTTTTCTTCCGGTGAAATGATTTTTGTCTTCTTCTCCAGACCACCGATTACCCGGTCGATTGCGTCCTGGAAGTCGATCATCTCAACGGTCTTCTTATCCTTACGGGCCGCAATCAATGCAGCTTCGTTACATACGTTTGCAATTTCAGCTCCGGCAAAGCCGGGAGTTTGTGCAGCGAGTTTTTTAATGTCAACCGACTGATCAATCTTGATCGGCTTCAAGTGTACTTTGAATATAGCTTCACGGCCTACGATGTCCGGCTTGTCGATACTAATCTGACGATCGAAACGACCCGGGCGTAACAACGCTGAGTCGAGTACATCCGGACGGTTGGTTGCTGCAAGAATGATTACGCCTGAATCGGTCGCAAAACCATCCATCTCTACCAGCAGCGAGTTCAATGTATTTTCACGTTCATCGTTTGCACCTGGCATTTGTCCGCGGCCGCGTGAACGACCGATCGCATCGATCTCATCGATAAATACAATACACGGAGCTTTTTCTTTTGCCTGCTTGAACAAATCGCGAACACGCGCTGCACCAACACCCACAAACATCTCTACGAAGTCGGAACCTGACAGTGAGAAAAATGGAACACCTGCTTCTCCGGCTACGGCTTTTGCAAGCAACGTCTTACCGGTTCCCGGAGGGCCAACAAGCAATGCGCCTTTTGGAATCTTGCCACCAAGCTTAGTGAATTTGGATGGAGTTTTAAGGAATTCAACAATTTCCTGAACTTCTTCTTTCGCTTCATCCAGCCCGGCAACGTCCGAGAAGGTGATTTTTACTTTGTTATCAGCATCGAACAATGCTGCCTTTGACTTTCCAATATTGAAGATTTGTCCGCCCGGACCGCCACCGCCAGTCATTCTGCGCATCAGCATCCAGAAACCAATTAGCAACAATAGGAGAAGTCCCCACGAGAGGAATTCTTTAAAGAAGTTGATCCTGACTTCAGAAGTCAGTTGCGGTTTGTTATCAGCTTTGATGCTCCTGTACCAGCTGTCGAAGTTATCAACTGAAATAACCTTCACTTTGTAGTGCGGGCCGGTTGCATTTGAGCCAAGCGGACTTTCTTTAATATCATCGCTGTACTTGGCATTCTTTACTGCATCGGCAGTAAGTGTTACTTCAACAAGTTCCTGGTCTTTTATTAAGGCGATTTTCTTTACATCGCCGGCTTTGATCATGCTTTCGAGGCGTGATTGATCGATTTCTTTGAGGTTACTGGATGAAGTCGCCCATACCACTCCCAAAATCACAGCGACCGCAATCAGGATTACCCACATCTGGTAATTTCCGCGCGGCCCTTTAGGCGGCTGCATTTTATTTCTGTCCTTGTCCATTTTCTAAGCTAAATTCTAAATACGATTAATCAATAACGGGTTTGCGGGTAATTAGTTCTTATCCGCGTCTATTTCGGTCATTTCTGCATCGCCCCATAACTTTTCGAGCGCGAAAAACTCCCTGCGGTCTTTTCTGAAAATGTGTGCTACCACGTCAAAATAGTCGAGAAGCATCCACTCTTTATTGTTTTTTCCTTCAACGTGCCAGGGATTTTCTTTTACAGCCTTGAAAACTTCTTCGTCTACGGATTCTGCAATGGCATCCAGTTGTTTATCGGATCCACCCGAACAAACTACGAAGAAATCGGCTACAGCATTCTTTACTTTTCGGAGGTCCATCACCAGGATGTCAGAAGCTTTTTTCTCCACCATTCCTTTTACTATCGCGTCACAAAGCTTTTTGGAACTGCCATCCTTTCTTTTTTTCGCCATTCAGCTAAATTCGGTTTAATTGCAAAATTAACGAATAATTCTTGTATAAAATCCCTGCCAATACGCTTTTCACAGGTCAAACGCTGGTTTATATGCCAGAATGTCACTCGACCAATGCTGAAGCTTTAAAAGTACTGCAACTGAACCCAAAGGTTTCGGAAGGAACGGTGATTATTACAAGCAATCAAACTGCAGGTCGCGGTCAGCGTGGAAATACATGGGAGAGTGAGGCCGGAAAAAATCTTACGTTTTCATTAATCCTTAAACCATCCTTTCTTCACCCGAAAGACCAGTTTAAATTAAATATTGCGGTGTCGCTGGCTTTGCATGATTATCTGACCACACAAGTTAGCGATGTAAAAGTAAAATGGCCAAACGATATGATGCTCGGTAATCAAAAAACGTGCGGCATGCTGATCGAGAATCAAATCACCGGTCAGCAGTTGCTCTCAAGCGTTGTGGGTATTGGTCTTAATATGAATCAGCAGAATTTTCAAATGGACACTGCAACTTCATTGTCGCTGAGAAGTGGGGAGGAATATGATTTGAACCAGGCTCTTGCCGATTTGTTGCAATGGATTGAGGCAAGGTATCTTCAATTGAGAGCGGGTGTTGACATGATGCCGGAATATCTTAGTTCACTGTATGGGCGGGGAGAAACCCGAAACTTTAAATCGGGCGATGAAACGTTCGAAGGGATCATTACGGGTGTCGATCATGTGGGCTTGCTGGAGGTGACTCTCAGCCATGGCAAGCGGTATTTTGATTTGAAGCAGATTCAAATGATTTGAAGGACGCCCGCTCATCAAGTATTCTTCTGATAAATCATTTCAAGTGTTACTTTTGAAATCATGGTCGCAGTTTCAAAACTTTCATTTTCCTACACTCCCGATCGAAGCATTTCTTTCCCGGATTTCGCCTTGGCGAAAGGAGAACACTGCCTGCTGCTGGGAGAGTCGGGAAGTGGCAAAACAACATTACTTCATTTGCTGGGTGGTTTACTTCGCGGGTACAACGGGTCGCTGCAAGTGGGAAGCACAGAACTTGCGAGCTTATCGGAAAGTGCGCTGGATAAATTCAGGGGCAAAAACATCGGCTTTGTGTTTCAGAAAAATCATTTGATCAGCGCGCTGAGCGTGGAGAAAAATGTAATCATGTCGCCTTACCTCGCAGGGATTAACATTGATAAAGCCCATGCGCATGAAGTGTTAACCAGCCTCGGTCTTGCGTCAAAGATTAAGAGTTCGGTGAAAGAAATTAGCCAGGGGCAGGCACAACGCGTTGCTATCGCGCGGGCTGTAATGAACCATCCTGCTGTTATCCTCGCGGATGAACCAACATCAGCATTGGATGATAAAAACTGCGCGCTGGTGAGTAACCTGTTGCTGGACGTAGCCAGCCGAAATAATGCAACACTGGTTGTTGCTACGCATGATCAGCGCCTGAAAGACAAAATCAAAAACCAGATTGTTCTCTAGTCATGAATGAATTCGTCCTCGTCTGGAGCTATCTGAAAGCGAAGCCGCTAAACACGGTATTGAACATCCTGTTGTTTGCACTTGGTATTGCCGTGATTACTGTTCTGCTGTTGTTTAACAATCAGCTGGAAGAAAAAATCTCGTCAAACGCGAAAGGTATCGACTTGGTGGTGGGCGCGAAGGGAAGCCCATTGCAATTGATTCTCTGCAACATCTTTCACATCGATTACCCTACGGGAAACATCAACCTGAAAGAAGCTGAACAGATATCGAGAAGCAGGTTAATTAAAAAAGCGGTTCCGCTTGCGTTGGGCGATAGTTACCAGTCGTACAGGATTGTCGGCACAACGCCTGAGTATGTTGATCTTTATCACCTTGAGCTTGCACAAGGCGAATGGTGGAATCATGAACTGGAGACAACCATCGGTACAACCGTTGCGCGCGAATTGAAGTTGAACGTAGGCGACAGCTTTCAGAGTACGCATGGATTGGCGGAAGGCGGCAGCGGCCATGAAGAACAACGCTTTGTTGTCAAAGGAATTCTGAAACAAACCAATTCGGTAGTTGATAACCTTATTTTAACCAGCGTGGAAACCGTGTGGCACGTTCATGAGCATGCGGCAGCGGATACAACCGCAGTTAATCATGATATTCATGCGCAACACGACACAACGTTTGTAGCGTCACGGCTCATTCCCACACATCCGGCAGGAGACTCCACAAAAGAAGTAACGTCATTGTTGATTCAGTATCGTTCGCCTATGGCAGCCATTCAACTTCCGCGAATGATCAACAGCGAGAGTAAATTGCAAGCCGCATCACCGGCATTTGAAACTGCGCGATTGTTTTCAATTCTTGGTGTAGGTGTTGAGATTCTTACGGGCTTTGCGTATGTGCTGATTTTCATATCAGCGTTGAGCGTATTCATCGCATTGTATAATTCTTTAAAAGAAAGACGCTATGATCTCGCGATCATGCGATCGATGGGTGCTTCGAAAGGAAAGCTCTTCGTTAACATTGTGTTGGAGGGAGCGGTATTAACCGCGTTGGGAAGTGTCGCAGGGTTGTTGCTGGGGCACGGAATTCTGATTGCACTGGGAACAGGCGTGGAGGAGATGCGCAAAGCAGGCCTTACGGGATTGGTTTTCTATTCTACGGAATGGATTATTTTGGCGGGAAGTTTGTTGTTAGGGGTAATCTGTGCGTTGATTCCGGCAGTGCAGGCATACCGCACGGATATTTCACGAGTTTTGGCAAGTAATTGAGCGTATGAAAAATGTATTGTTTGGTTTCCTCATGGTTGCATCGGTTTCAGTTTTTGCACAGGCAAAGGTTGATGCGTGGAATGAATTTGCTAAAACGAAATATGAACCGAAGTACCACGAAAAAATCGGGGAATATCAGTTCTATCCCACATTCACTGCTGAAGTGAAAGCGCTTGCCGGCAAGGAAATAACCATTGAAGGTTTTTATGTGCCATTCGCTCCCGAGGAGGGCAATTATGTAATCTTGTCGAAGTTGCCGATGAGCCAGTGTTTCTTTTGTGGTGTTGGCGGACCTGAAACTATTATTGAAGTGAATTTTAAAGGCGCCCTGCCAAAATTCAATAACGATGATCTGGTAGCGGTGAAAGGTAAACTCAAGCTTAATGCAGATGATATTGAGCATATGAACTTTATTCTTACCGATGCATCGGTGATCAAGAAGTAATGCTTGCAGCTGCTCGACTGGCTGATCGTAAAATCACAAACGGATATTGGTTTTTCCGATATATTCGTGTGTTGAAATAACACCCAATTCCTTTGAAAAAGCTTTTCCTGAAACTGGCGCTGTGCGTTTCGCTGGGTCATGTTACGCAGGCACAGGTTAAAAACAGCCTGCTTGATCCTGCCGGATTTGAACCTTCGATTGCGATCAATAAAGATAATCCGGAGATTATTGTTGCTGCATCTGCGCCCGATAACATTTATCATACGGGCAACGGAGGAATGTCGTGGGAAAAAACAAAGCTTACCTCACCTTACGGTGTTACCGGCAACCTGGTATTGTACAGCGATTTTAAAGGTAATTTTTATTGCCTGCATCATGGCATCGTAAACAATAAAACTCAAGTTGTTATTCAGCAATCATCCAATGGGGGGAAGACCTGGACCGAAGGTGCCCTTGTAAGTTCAGATACATCGCGGTATGCCATCAATCCGCGTGCAGCGATTGACCGAAAAGGAAATTTATTTGTTACCTGGACTGACTTCGACATTTTCGGAAGCGACAATGAGAACTGCATGTCGAGGATATTATTAAGCCGTTCATCCAACGGAAAGAAATGGTCGAAGCCCGTGGAGCTTTCTCAGACCAACGGTAACTGCAGGAACGATGATCAAACTCCTGCCGGTGCAACACCTGCGGTAATGGGCGGAGGTCAGCGTGCGTTTGCCGCATGGGCGAACGACCACAAAATATTTTTTGATCGAGCGTTCGATGGAGGCGATACGTGGCTGATGAATGATTTGGCTATTGCTGAACAGGGTGGCGGCTGGAGCATGCAAGTGCCAGGAGTAAAAAATGCTAACGGTATGCCGGTGTTACTTTGCAACAATACTAAACAAACCGACCTGACGGGCGCATTACTAATGGTGTGGGCTGATCAGTTGCGGGGTGAGAACGATACGGATATCTGGTTTACGCGTTCGCTGAACTTTGGTGACAACTGGATTCAGCCTGAGCGTGTCAACAACGATGGACCGGGCAAGCATCAATATCTGCCAAACATGACGTTCGATGCAGTTACGGGAAACATTTATATCATCTACTACGATCGCAGGAACTACATCAATGAAACTACAGATGTTTACCTCGCCTTCTCGAAAGACGGTGGCGCAAGCTTCAAGAATGTAAAGATCAGTGAAGCATCCTTTGTAGCCGATGCATCCGTAAATACCGGGAACTTCATTGGCATATCAGCCCATAACGGAATGGTTGCGGCTGCCTGGACGCGTACCGAAAACGGATCCAGCAGCGTTTGGACAAGCGTTATGAAACAGGAAGATCTTGAAAAGCTGGTGAAGCCTTAACAGTCTTTCGAATCGTTGTCGCAGCTTTCCCCGGTCAGCGCAACCTCTTTGCTTACATCCTCAAATATCTGCATAAACGTTTCGCTCGGCTGAGCGCCTGAAACACCATACTTGCTATTAATGATGTAAAACGGCACGCCTGAAATGCCAAGTTTTTGGAGTTCACGTTCTGCGTGCGCGACTTCGGCCAAACCTTTGTCGGACGAGAGCATTTCTTCAACAGCTTCTTTTGATAACCCTGCATCTACCGCAACTGATACCTGATTTTCATTCTTCGAGAGGTCGATGCCTTGCTCGAAGTACGCCTTCATAAACGCTTCTTTTACCGCAGGCTGCTTTCCCTGCTCCTTTGCATACTGAATAATCCGATGCGCGTTGCGGGTATTGGGCGAAACCTTCTGTTTGCTGAAGTCGAACGCAAGGCCTTCACTGGCAGCGGTGGCCGTAGTTTGCGCGGTGATCTTGTCATATCGGTCTTCCCCGCCAAATTTGGCCGACAGGTACTGCTTTTGATCAACTCCTTCGGCCGGCATCTGGGGATTAAGCTCAAAGGGATGATACTCCACCTCAAAATCATATTTGGAATTCAGGGCATTCATGGCCCTTTCGATTCTGCGTTTGCCGATATAGCACCATGGGCAAACTACATCGGAGACAATATCAACTTTAATCTTTGGTTTACTCATACAATTGTAATGGGGCTATAACAGTGCCCTTAAAGTAATGGTTCAACAACAATCATAACCTTTATTTGTGTAATTGATAAACCTTTATAATATCTTTGTCTTTTGATAAAAAGCAATCAATGAAAACCACTACAGAAACCCTGAAGTACAAGGTAAAAGACATCTCTTTGGCCGCATGGGGCCGCAAAGAAATAACATTAGCAGAAGCTGAAATGCCCGGCCTGATGGCCATCCGCGAGGAGTTCGCTGCTAAAAAACCTTTGAAAGGTGCCCGCATCGCTGGCTGCCTTCACATGACCATCCAAACTGCCGTGTTGATCGAGACCCTGATCGAACTCGGTGCTGAAGTAAGCTGGTCGTCTTGTAACATCTTCTCAACACAGGATCATGCCGCTGCTGCGATTGCTGCTGCTGGTATCCCGGTGTATGCCTGGAAAGGCATGAACGAAAAGGAATTTGACTGGTGCATTGAGCAGACTCTGTTTGCCTTTAAAGATGGCCAGCCGCTGAACATGATCCTGGATGACGGTGGTGACCTGACCAACATGGTGCTCGACCGTTACCCTGAGCTTGTACAAGGTATCCGTGGTATTTCAGAAGAAACAACTACCGGTGTTCACCGTTTGATTGAGCGTCAGCACAATGGCAAATTGCCGTTGCCTGCGATTAACATTAACGACTCGGTTACAAAATCGAAGTTCGATAACAAATACGGCTGTAAAGAGTCATTGGTGGATGCAATCCGCAGAGCTACCGATGTAATGATGGCGGGTAAAGTAGCGGTTGTTGCAGGCTACGGAGACGTAGGTAAAGGTTCAGCTGCATCACTTCGCGGAGCAGGTGCCCGGGTTATTGTTACCGAGATCGATCCAATTTGCGCGCTGCAGGCAGCCATGGATGGTTACGCAGTGAAACGTATGGATGATGCGGTGAAAGAAGCTGACATCGTTGTTACGGCAACCGGTAATCACGGAATCGTGGTGGGTCGTCATTTCGAATCGATGAAGGACAAGACAATCGTTTGTAACATCGGTCACTTCGATAACGAGATTGATGTTGCGTGGTTGAACAAGAATGCGTCAAAGGATGAAGTAAAACCACAGGTTGATCTTTACACGCTGAAGAATGGCCGTCAGGTTATTTTGCTGGCAGAAGGTCGCCTGGTGAACCTGGGTTGCGCAACCGGTCACCCTTCCTTCGTAATGTCGAACTCGTTCACGAACCAAACGCTTGCACAGCTTGAGCTTTGGACGAACACCGACAAGTACGAAAACAAAGTATACATGCTGCCGAAGCATTTGGATGAGAAAGTAGCAAGCCTGCACCTGAAGAAGATCGGGGTTGAGCTTGAAACACTTTCGACTGAACAGGCGAAGTATATTGGCGTGGAGGTTAAAGGACCTTTCAAGCCTGATTATTACAGATATTAATTTGTAAGGACACGTTGCCTTCCTGGCTTCGACTGCGCTCAGCCTCACAGGCAAAAATTAAAAATCCCGCGAAAGCGGGATTTTGTTTTTATATGGTGTTGTGTTAATGCTTATGCGTGGCGTCTGCGTTCGAACCAAGGCTTCAGTACAGCCCGATCGAGAATTATAAACGCGAGCGCCAGGTTCATCAGGATAACGATGTTGATCACCAGCTTTCCGTTAAACGGAATGGTGGGGATGTATTCCCGGATTTGATTATTCGGAAGGATATCCTGATCGACCGTGATCGCGGTAACGCTATCAAATGCGCCACCCGCCAGCAGCAGGATGGCAATACCAATTGTTACTAAAATACCGGCCAGCATCAGTATTTTGTTGCGGGATGGTAAACCCAATGCAGTAGCAGATGCGCGATGAAGGTTGCTCATCACGTGTTGTGTAAAATTAACGGATGGCTGTTCGATGCGAACCGTTTTTAAATAGCGGTCGATCGCATTCAATTCCTCACCTTCATTTCCGGGGTTACCGGTGAACTTCTTCAACGCTTCGTTTTCCTCGTTCATGCCTATAAAGTTAATGCTTCTTTTTGAAGTATACTTTTCAATTCTTCGGCCAGCCGCTGCCGGGCGCGATGAACGCGCACTTTCACCGTATTGGCCTGCATTCCGGTGATGTCGGCAATTTCCTCCAGGGAAAATTCCTGCAGGTAGAACAGGTTCACGGCAAGCCGGTCAGCATCGCTTAGCCGGCTCAGTGCCTGTTCGATAAACCTTTTCTTGTCGTCATGCTCAACATTGCCTTCACCTTCCTGCCGCTGCCCGATCTGTACATCGTCAATGCTTTGAAAGATGTTTTTCGATTTGCGCTTGTAACTGATGGCGGTGTTGAACGCAATGCGATAAAGCCATGTGGAAAACTTCGCCTCCCGATTGAATTTAGCAAGGTTCTGAAACGCTTTGATAAAAGCATCCTGCGCTGCCTCTTCCGCTTCGGGACGGTTCTGCAAAATCTTTAACGCGATCGTAAAGGCATAGCCTTTATGCCGGTTAATCAATTCTGCATACAATTGCTGCTCGCCTGCAATAATCCGGTCGATCAGCGAATTCTCATCTGTCATGACGGTGCTTGGACGCAAATCCTGAAACTCAAGTTACAGCTTTCAGTCAATCATTTTTTACCCCCTGATCCCGGTAACGGAAGGGGTAAAACGTGCGTCTAACGGGCTAAACCTGAAATGATGAGACGTTACCTGTTTTTTCTAACCTGCGTTCTGCTGGCCTGTAGTCCGCGGCAGCAAGCCGATAATGCCTTTGATGTGTCGGTTAAGACCCCGGCCTTCCAGGGTGAACCCAACGTGCTGCTTGATGAGGCTCACCATAACATGCATAAAGCCTCGGGCACATATAAACCCTTTGTTAACCTGGTAGCCAACGATGGCTGCAGTGTCCGGAATAATACGGAACTGTTTTCGGAAGGAAGTCTGGCAGGATACAACCTCCTGGTTATTGCCAACGCCAAAGGCGGAGAACACGACAATAAGCAGACGGCCGCCTTTACGGATGCAGAATGCGAGGCCGTAAAACGCTGGGTGGAAGCGGGTGGATCGTTACTGTTGATCGCAGATCATTATCCGTTTGGTTCGGCGGCCGAAAACCTCGCGCAAAAATTCGGTGTGCACATGTTTAATGGCGAAACGTCTGACACGATTTATTTTACCGGCAATGCAGAGTTTAAAGACCGGCTGGTGTTTAGTAAGGAGAACGGCTTGCTTGCGCTGAATGAGATTACGCAGGGTTCCTCTGCCAGTGATGCCGTGAATACTGTAATTGCTGATCGTGGCCAGAGCCTCAGCATTCCGGATAGTGCAATTGTTCTTCTTAAGCTTTCGCCGGCATCGCTGCATGCGTTGCCCGACAGTATCTGGACGGATGGTAATAAAACATATACCCGTTTTGCGTCACCAGTTTCGGCTTATGGAAATTGCCAAGGTCTGGCGATTAAAGCGGGAAGGGGCAGGGTTGTTGTACTTGGGGAGGCTTCCATGCTTACCGCGCAAACGTTTAAAGACGAGAAATTCGGGATGAACTCGGGAGATAATGATAACAAGCAGTTTACCCTGAACCTCGTGCGCTGGCTGTTAAAAAAATAAGCGTACCCTTGTAACCGGGTTTACAGACGGTGCGTCAAAGCATCAGAATCACTTAAAAACAACAATATGCAAGAAGTAGTAGTAGCCTTCGCGATTACAATCCCCCTGTTAGGCTTATTTGTAATGCTGGTTTATTTACGCAGGATCGAGAACTCTGAGCGCCTGGCGATGATCGACAAGGGTGTTGACCCGACTTTGTTTGCCAAAAAGCAACGCAATACTTCGTTCCCGCTGCGGGTTTCCTTGCTCTGTATCGGTGTGGGCCTTGGCTTTTTGTTCGGCTATTTCCTGGACCTTCATTACAACATGCAGGAAACGGGCTACTTCTCGATGCTGTTCATCTTCGGGGGGCTCGGGTTAGGTGGCGCTTACCTGGTGGAGGAAAAGAAAAATAAAGAAGTACGTTAAGAGCGTTTAGTTTTACGTAGGTGAAAGGCCCCGTGATGAGCGGGGCTTTTTTATTGATCAGACTCCCGCGTTGCCGGTTTTCACTTTTCCGCCCCGTGTGTATGTAGCAATGATAACGCCTTTAGGAGTAACCAGGCTGTCGGTTAGTGTATAGGCTGCCGCCAGCGATGCATTGTCGAATAGCTTTTTTCCTTTCCCCAAAATCAACGGGTGGATTTTTAAATGAAGTTCATCCACCAGGTCGTTCTTCAGCAGCAAATGAATCAATTCGCTGCTTCCCCATACGTGCAGGTCGGCACCTTTCGATTGTTTAATCTTTTTAATGTCGGCCACGGTGCGGACAACGGTTGAATTTTCCCAGCCGGTAATCAGCTTGTGAGTCTTCTTCAGTTTTTTGGATAGCACATACTTCATTCCCGCGTTAATGCCCGGCCAGAAGTCGCCATGTTGTGGCCAATACCCCGCCCAGATCTGAAATGTTTTGCGGCCGAGGAGGTAATCAGCGGGTGTTAATTCTTTTTTCACCACGTTGTCGTACACTTCATCCGAATACGGGGCTACCCAGCCGCCATACTTAAAGCCGTTTGATACATCTTCTTTCGGGCCGCCCGGGCCCTGAATCACGCCATCGAGCGAGATCATCGAAAAGACAATTATTTTTCTCATGGTTATTTCGTTTACGTTGCCTTAATCTTTAACAGACTCATAACTGAGCAGGATTACACCGGTGCCGAACGTTTTTGTTCGGGTAAGTTTGAGCATCATTTGCTCGGAAATGTTTTTGAAGAGCACCAAACCGCTGCCGGCAACCACGGGATGTATGCAAAGCTGGTATTCATCGATCAGCCGGAGTTCGGTTAACTGGGCGATGAGGCTCGGACTGCCGACAAACACATCTTTGCCCGGCTTGTCGCGAAGCGCGAGCACTTCGTCTTTCAGGCTGCGTGTTGCCAGGGTAGTATTTCTCCAGCTGACATGCTTAATGGTTGTTGAGAAGAGAATCTTATGCACGTTGTCGATTGCGATGGCAAAGTCGTCAGACGATTTTTCACCGCTTGGGTTTTTAACCAGCTCAGGCCAGTGGCTTTCCATCAGCTGGTAGGTGGTTCTTCCGTACAGCAGTGCGCCTGCGGTTTCGATCATGCGGGTGTAGTGATTATGAAGGTCTTCGTCTACGACCCCGAGGGTGTGATCGCAAAATCCGTCAAGGCTCATGTTCATGCTGGCAATTATCCTGCTCATCGTTTTTATTGTTTTTCGCTTACGCGAATCTCGGCAGGAATACTTACTTAAAGGGGGTGCGGGTGCGACAAAGAGAGGGGTGAAGGCGCAGTATTGCTCATTCTCTGCGACAACGCTCTAATTCTCCGTGACAACGCTCTAATTCTCTGTGACAATGCTCTAAGTCTCTGCGACAACGCTCTAAGTCTCCGCGACAACGCTCTAATTCTCTGCGACAATGCTCTAAGTCTCCGTGACAACGCTCTAATTCTCTGAGACAACGCTCTAATTCTCCGCAACAACGCTCTAATTCTCCGGGACAACGCTCTAAGTCTCCGCGACAACGCTCTAAGTATTCTCGCGGTAGCGCTATTTCTTCTTCGGGAAGCTCTAATTCCTTTCGGAATTGCTCTAAGTCTTTTCGGGATTGCTCTAAGTCTTCCCGGGATTGCTCTAAGTCTTCCCGGGATTGCTCTAAGTCTACCCGGGATAGCTTTAAGTCTACTCAGGATTGCTCTAAGTCTTCCCGGGATTGCTCTAAGTCTTCCCGGGATTGCTCTAAGTCTTCCCGGGATTGCTCTAAGTCTACTCGGAATTGCTCTAAGTCTTTTCGGGATAGCTCTAAGTCTACTCAGGATTGCTCTAAGTCTTCCCGGGATTGCTCTAAGTCTTTTCGGGGAAGCTCTAAGTCTTTTTCAGGCAGCTCTATTTGCCTGAAGTTTACTGTTATTCTGTTTGCAGTGTTGGAATTGAATTACGTCCAGAAGTATTTCATCAGGTCGGCCACCCACCCTGGTTGGCGGATTTGCCCTTTGGGCAGAAACTCGCGGAACACGGGCTTGATGTCGAACTAGTGGTCTCCCGGTTGAAGTCTGCCGGCAGGGTTATTTCGTTGCACAACATGCACGCTGCGCTAAACTTGCGGGAGGTTTCGGGCAGGCAATCTGATTACATTAATCTGTAAATGGCCTGAATTTCATTTTCAATTTTGATGAAGTCGATCAGCGGTTCGTGAAACTGAATCGTTTTAGTAGTGCGTCTCCAGAAGGGAAACGCCCATGTCATGGCCGTGCCGAAGTGTTCGAATTTGCCGTTTTGTACTTCTATTTCGGTTTTACGTTTGAAAATTCTGTTTCCTTTATGGTATGTCGTAATTCTTTTTCTCCTTGTCAACACATTAATGAGTTGTTCTATTGCTTTTTTTAGGTCGTTATGATTCGGGTTATAGTGATGGTGAACTAACCCATAACCAATAGTCAATTCGTGTGGATCACAGTCAAGCCAAATTTCTGTTTCATCGATGGTTAATTGGGTGCCGTAGTCAACTTCATCTAGTTTAACAGCAACATGTTTTGACAGTAAGTCGCTTATCTCTTTAAATATTTTCTGGTGATGAACCATGTGCTGATATTTTTCCATTCGTTAAGCTGGTTCTTCCAAGCTCCTTCTGTTTAACATGCTGTTGGGTGTGAAAGCCAGGTTACTTCAGTTGCACACATGTTGCGCTTCGCTAAACTTGCGGTAGAGTTGGGATTACTCGGGCTTCAATGTCAACCAAGCTACATGACTAAAGTTGTCAACTTGGTAAGTGTCTTTTATCAGCTCAACTTTTGGAAGTAATAAATGAACATTAATCTCACTTTTCGAGCCGATATAACGTCCAACGTGCCTATGTTTAACTATAATTTCGTCAAAGTCGTTATTGTCATAGTTAATCGGTTGGTCGAGTTTGATGAGAAAATTGTTCTCCGTTTTTCCGATTGCTATTTTTCGTTTAATCAGACCAGTTCTCGGTAACTGATTTTCAATTGTGGTATTCTGGTCGGCATACTTGAGAACAACTCGTTGTCCAATGGCTCGTCCGTTTTGAATTTTACTTTTAAGTTGCAAGTACACTATCCACGAAGCCAAAAGGGTCAATATGGTTACTATAAATGTCATATATCTTATCCAGCGGTCATTATACACAACGTATATGTATTTGACCTTGCAACTACTCCGAAACTGTCCACTGTGACCAACCGTAGTATCGAAATAAAACTTTACTTATACTTCACCCGCCATTGCAAATAGCTGCTATTTGCTGCCGTGTTTCTAATTCTCCTTTTTTCAGTTGTCGGTCTAACTCAGTCAAACACTTGTCACGGGTTTCGATTAAATCTTTGTCGACAACCTGTTTTAATGATTTAATTCTTTTCTCTGTCTCCTTTTTATTAAGTTCTAATTCCTCAACATAGTCCGGGCCTAAGTTGCCAACGACTCCATCAATGCTCACAATTAAGCGTCTGTGGTTTTTCAGTTCTTGAAGAAATAGTCTTGGGTTCGAGTTAATAAGTTTCCCAATCTCAATTTGTAGACCTTCAGCATATTCACCGTCCGCGATTGTGAATAATCTGAATGCTAGTCTAAGTGCGTCTCTGTTGCCTTGTTGAACCAACTTGTCCAGTTGGTAAATTTTTGAAAATATGCGCCCCGTTTGTCCGCCGTCTGGATAATCACTCCCCATTACCTTGTTGGGAAGTAAGTTGTACGCTTTTACTGAATTATCGTGCGTTGGTTTAATTAAATAATTGTCCCAGGCTTTCTCAAAGTCCGCCCACCTGGTCGTTTGCCCCCAAGCAGTCAATGATGTCAGTAGGATGATGATTATAGTCTTAATTGTACTCATGTCGTCAATAAAAATGGCAGACAACGTTTGGCTATAAGGCTTTTGCTTTACCAAAATAAAAGTAATCAAAAGATATCAAATGAATTATAGATTTTGTTGTTTGTCGTTTTATCTCCGCGTTATTTTCTCAAGTGCTTGTTTGTAATTTTTTTCACTTTTCTCGTCAAGGCTATCATAAACTAAAATATTGTACTTATAAACTGAGTCGTTGCTTACGAGTTTGTAGAACTCAATGTAATTTATCCCAGAGTTAACGTGACTTTCAATTATTCCTAAGTCCTTATTCAGTCTTGGGTTTTTAATTTCTTGAAACCCTTTTACTTTCTTTAGAGTCCTGCCTTGAAAGTCAGTCAAGAATAAATTGTAAGTCCAATTGCTTCTTACGTCTGAAATATTTTGAACCAACAGGTCTTTGATATTGTCCTTGTTGTAATCAGCGAATTCTATTTGTCCAACTTTGGAATACAATGTGTCAAGGTAAATCTGCTCTAGCCTGCCTTTAGTTTTCCGTCCAAAGGTAAGAATCGCGTTGTGTTCCTTGTCCGGCAGACTGTCGAATGAAACCAGTCTGACAAAGTATCCAGCTTCCCTAAAGATTGAGTCACAGTCAATGGTTACTGTGTCACCTGTCACCAAGGTTTGTTCTTGGAAGATGGCTTTGTCGCTTGTTTGTCCACAGGAAAAAGATAGGATAAGAAGTAAAATAATCAAGATAGTCGAAAGATGTTTCATTTGTCCGATAAAATGCCGCAACGGTTGCAGTTACCAGCAGTTGGCGACTTCTGGTACGACTCTTCAAATATACCATTGAACTTTATTTGAAAAATAAATCTTATTTAAAGCACTGAACCGCCAATTTCTGTGAAACAATCTTTAAATAGGCCACACCTCTGACTTTGTCGGAATAGCATTTTGCGCTAAACCTAGAAGGGCAATAAGTGAGAATATTAAAATGAAACTCCTTGTCATTAAAAGTTGTTTGTTAACCAAACTGGGACATACTTTTTTTAGCCAGCGTTTATACTAATCCGTCCTGTTGTAAAGTCAACCTCGGCTTTCAAATTGTCAATTTTGAACAGAATTCTTAAGTGGAGCTGGTAGTCGAACCAACCGGACCCATCATAGTGCTGTCCAGAGTTTGTTTCGTTATATATTTTAAGAAGGTCTTCAGCGTCTCTTGCTGTCAAATGTCCGATCGTTTCAATTCTTTCTCTTATTGTTTTTGCGCACAAAAACTCTGGCTGGAAAAGTGCATTGTCAAAGGAGTTCCGTTGGAAATAGTTTTCGATCCTTTTCATTCTTTTCAAAACCTCTTGTCTGTCTGTCATTGTCCTTCTGAATAATGCTGGCTAACGTTTGTATTCTACAGGGGTGCCGTTTCGAAGCTGTGTCCTGTTCCACGAAACCAAACATTGTAATTTAAAATTTAACCAGTCGACCTAGGCATAACGCAAATGTGTTGTTCTGGGTAGTTTTTCTACTCCGCTCTTTGAATATCAAGTCTGTCGATTGTCCAGTAAATATGCTCGCCAACCACCTTCTCGTCATTTGTCCAGTCGCCTAAGTCCAATTGCAGGTCACCAAAGTCTGCTATAATTGGCTTTATTGATTTAATTATCCCGTAGCAATGATATCTCCAGTTACCTTGATTTGATTTTTCAATTTTTATCTCCCGTCCTTTGTTCTCGTGAAAAATTGCCTCCCATGTCAAGGGATATTCTAACTGAGTTAGCGTTACTTTAACTTTTTCCCCAGGTTTGAAATTGTCGCCCCAGTAGAATGCATCGTATTGTCGTCCGTTGATGTCAATTGTCACGGTACTTTCGTGTCTGTCTGTCTCGTTAACTTTTATTATTTCAACAGTGGTCGTCATTGTCCAGAAAAATTACCCACAACTTTTGGCTATAAATCATTTGTTTTACCAAGATGTCCAATTCATTTTTAATTTATTGATGTCTATCAGTCCAAATGAGACTTTAATGTTTCTGGAATAATTCAAAATATCTTAATTAATCCCCATATGATTAGCGCAATTCCACCGAATTTGTACAGATTACCAAATTTCCTATAAGTCTCTTCCTCCTTTTCTTTTTTAAATGGTCGGTATACTTTGAATCCAATCAATGTCATAATTGTACCAAGAACTAAATTGAAGTAACCATAAAAGTTTTCTATTCCTTCCATTGTCTTGAGTCATTTGTCAGACCGCCTTGCACCTAACGTTTGGCTCCAGGCTATATGGCACATAGTCTTTATTCTATTACTCAATTTAGGGAATTTTTGCCTTACCCACTTACTCAAACACCCATTGCACCAGCGTGATCGAAGCCACCCAGATGATGATAATCGAAACGATGTTCAGCAGCAACCCGGCACGCACCATGTCTTTCATGCGGATATAGCCGCTGGAGAATACGATGGCGTTGGGCGGTGTAGCAATCGGGAACATGAAGCCGATGCTTGCCGCCAGCGTGATCGGTAATGCGAGCAGCACAGGATTCATGTTAAGCCCCTGCGCGATTCCAAAAACAACGGGGATGAAAATATTCACGAGTGCCACGTTGCTCATCATTTCTGAAAGCACCACGGTTACCACAATCAGCAATAACACAAACCAGCTATTGAATTCGGTTTGTGACACAATCCAGCTGCCCACGGCTTCAATGATTTTGGCCTGGGCCATGCCTTCTGCCAGGCAAAGTCCGCCCCCGAATAAAATCAGGATGCCCCACGCCATGTTGCGGGTGTCTTCCCAATGCAGAATGAACCGCGCTTCTTTCAGGTTTACCGGAACGATAAACATGAGCAGCCCTCCGGCCATGGCAATGTTGGTGTCGTTCAAAACTTCTGTGCGAAAGATTACTTCGTTGAACAGTTGCTGGAGGATCCAGAAGAAGGAAGTGAGCGAGAAGATTACGAGCACGAGTTTTTCTTCTTTCTGCATGGGCCCGAGTTCAGTGAGCCGGGTGCGGATCAGCTGGGCTGATCCCTGTACGTTGTTGAGCTTGTTGGGAAACAGGATTCGGGTGACAATAAAATAGTTTGCAATAATCAGCGCAAGCGACACGGGAACACCCACGAGCATCCAGTCTCCGAACGGAATCTGTTGCCCGTTGAATTCATTGAGCAAACCGATGAACACAACATTCGGAGGTGTGCCGATGATGGTGGCGAGTCCGCCCAGGGTGGCGGCATACCCTACCGCGAGCATGAGGCCTAATGCAAAGTTCTGTTCGCCCGACAACCGGCCTTCGGCCAGCATGTTCTTTTCGGGAATGATGAGCTTGATTACGGATACGGCAATCGGCAGCATCATCATGGCGGTGGCGGTGTTGCTGATCCACATGCTGATGAAGGCTGTGGCGATCATGAATCCTAAAATGATTCCGTTGCCGGATGTTCCTGTGAGCCGGATGAGGTTTAACGCGATGCGTTCGTGGAGGCGGTGCTTTTCCAGCGCAAGTGCAATGAAAAATCCGCCCATGAATAAAAAGATGATCGGGTTTGCGTAGGGTGCAGCTGCTTTCGGTGCAGACATTACGCCCAGTAATGGAAACAGAATTAACGGAAGCAGGGCAGTAACCGAAAACGAGATGGCATCGGTTACCCACCAGGTGATGATCCACGCAGCGACTGCTAGCACTTTGTAGGCGACCGGGGAGATGAAGGTTTCGGGAACAACGATGTAGACGAGTAAAAAGAGTATCGGCCCGAGGATGAAGCCTGTAATTTTTGCCGATTGAAATATCCGCTCTCCAAACATGGCTGCATATTAAACATTTCCGAAAGCATTAAACAATACGGTATGTGTGGTGTATACCGGAAAGGAATATTATTCGGGGATCATTTTCTCTATCGGGGGATGCTTCTCCCGACAAGTCGGGAGAAGCATGACGGTATCCATTTCAATGGCGGGATTAAAAAAGCCCTGACGGGCAGGGCTTGAGATTAACGATATCGGGATAACGCTTACTGTTTTGCGTTGCCGGGCTTCACGACAATGGTGCGGCCATCGAGCTCGCTTTCGTTTAACGCGGCAATAGCTTTGTTGGCTTCATCATCGTTGGGCATTTCAACAAAACCAAAGCCTTTGGAGCGGCCGGTTTCGCGATCGGTAATTACTTTGGCAGATGCAACCTGGCCATACTGGCTGAAGGCTTTTTCGAGATCTTCTTTACGGGTTTTAAAGTTGAGCTTGGCGACAAAAATGTTCATGGCGAAAGGGGGGAAATTGTACTACTGGGTTTAGAGCTTTTCAGGAGCTTAAACAAATATAGTAATTCACCTGCCTGAAATACAAGTACTTAGTTGTTGGTCTTTTTGCCTGCTCAATGTAACGTGCCCGGCGTGTTTATTCCAACGCCTTAACACCCGGCAGTACTTTGCCTTCGAAATACTCCAGCAATGCACCGCCACCGGTGGATACATAGCTCACATCGTTGTCGAAGCCGAACTTGGCTACCGCGGCTGCGGAGTCACCGCCACCGATCAGGGAGAAGGCGCCTTTCTTTGTTGCGCGCACCACAGCTTCGGCCACGGTTTTAGTTCCCTTCTCGAACTTCTCCATTTCAAACACACCCATCGGGCCGTTCCATAAAATGGTTTTCGAACCTTCAATGACGTTAGAAAATACCTGGCTTGCCTGCGGGCCGATGTCGAGCCCCATCCAGCCGTCTTTAATAGCGGTGTTGTTTGCGATATCGGTGTTCGCGTTTGCATCGAACTTGTCAGCAATGATGGAATCGATCGGAAGGTGCAGCTCAACGCCTTTTGCTTTTGCTTTCTGGATCAGCTCTTTCGCGAGGTCAAGCTTATCAGCTTCTACCAGCGAGTTACCGATGTTGCCACCCAACGCTTTAAAGAATGTGTAAGCCATACCACCACCGATGATCAGGTTATCGACAACGTCAAGCATTTTTTCGATGATGAGAATCTTGTCGGAAATTTTTGCTCCACCCATGATCGCGGTGAACGGCTTCGCGGCATTTTCCAGAACTTTTTTCGCGTTGTCGAGCTCGGCTGCCATGACCAGTCCTGCGCACTTGTCCTGAAAGAACTGGGCAACAATGGTGGTGGATGCGTGCGCACGGTGGGCGGTACCGAAGGCATCGTTTACATACACATGACCATGACGGGCCAGTTTCTGCGCAAAGCCAACATCACCTTTTTCTTCTTCTTTATAAAAACGAAGGTTCTCCAGTAACAATACTTCACCGGGCTTCAGGTCGTTCGACATTTTGAATGCTTCTTCGCTGATGCAGTCGCTGGCGAACTTTACGGGAACACCCAACAGCTCTTCTGTTTTTTTGATGGTATGCTTCAACGAATATTTTTCTTCCGGACCATCTTTTGGTCGCCCGAGGTGCGACATGAGCACGCAGCTTCCGCCATCTTTTAAGATTTTCTTCAGTGTGGGGATAGTAGCCTGAATGCGGTTGTCGTCCGTGACGTTAAAGCTTTTATCGAGCGGCACATTAAAATCTACGCGGATTAAAGCTCGTCTGGAATTGAAGTTGATATCGTTGATGGTTTTCATGAAGAGAGAGAATAATTAAGAAGTCAATTTATGAATTTTCGGTTGATGGCGTAATGAGGTTAGTCAGGTTTTGTTTCTCTATAGGGGATGCTTCCTTGCCTTCGCTTAGGACCGTTTCCTCTATGGGGGATGCTTCGGGATGCGCCCTCAGCATGACGGTACGTTTAATCGCCAAACGTGATGCCTAACCCTTTGGCTGCCTGCACGAGGTATGACGACTTTTTAACGAGGTGTTGCTGGCGCGTGGCTTCTTCGAATGACACGTAGGTGATCGAATTGTTTTTGTACGCGACCATTTTGCCGAACTCTCCGTTGATGGCCAGTTCCATTGCTTTCACACCAAATAACGTAGCCAGGATGCGATCGAACGCTACAGGTGTTCCGCCCCGCTGTACATGGCCCAGCACGGTTTCACGGATTTCTGCGCGACAGCCTGCGTCTTTTAGTTGTTTGGAAAGCTGGTATGCCACGCCACCGAGCCGCACGTGCTCGGACCCTTTTTCCCCGGCTGCTGCCGTAACGGTTCCTTCTTTTGGTTTGGCACCTTCGGCAATAACAATGTTTACGAAGCCGCGGCCTTTCTTATAACGGGATTCGATTTTCTTGACAAGCTTGTTGATGTCGTACGGGATTTCCGGGATCAAACAGATTTCAGCGCCACCGGCAATTGCAGTGTGCAAAGCAATCCAGCCTGCATCGCGCCCCATTACTTCCATGATCATAACGCGGTGATGGCTTTCGGCTGTGGTAACGAGTTTATCAAACGCATCGGACGCAATCTGCACTGCAGTTTGAAAACCGAAGGTCATGTCTGTTGCTGATAAATCGTTGTCGATTGTTTTGGGAACTCCAATGATGGGAATGCCTTTATCGAACAATACTTTAGAAATCTTCTGGGAGCCATCGCCACCGATGTTGATTACGGCATCGAAACCTTTCAGACGTTTTACCAATTCATCGGAGCGGTCTTCAAATTTTACGGTACCATCTTTCTGCGTTACCGGAAATTTTATCGGGTTCGATTTGTTGGTTGTCTTCAATATAGTACCACCTTTTACATGGATACCTTTTGTGCGGCTGCTGGTGAGGCGAACAATTTCCTGCGGTTCGTTCAGCACCCCGTTAAAGGCTTCGATGCTGCCGAAGATTTCCCAGTTCTTTTCTTTGCGTGCACGTTTTGCAACTGCGCGGATAACTGCGTTTAGTCCGGGGCAATCGCCACCACCTGTGAGTACAAGTACTTTTTTCATACTATTTGTTTTTTATTCAACGTCATCAAGCCTCATTGACATCATTTCCTCTACCATGACGGCAAACTAGGCTTCGCTTGAGATCATCTCCTCTATCGGGGATGCTTCGCTTCACTCAGCACTTAAATATACTCAAACTGCGGCTGCTCTTCGCAGGCGATCGTTGATGGCGCGGCCAAGGCCCTGATCGGGAACGAGTTCGGTGAGCACAACATCCGCATCGATCTTATCAAATGCGCGCAGCGACTCAAACAGGTGTTGAGCTGCTTCTTCGAGGTTGCCGGAAGGTGAAAGAACGATCTGATTGGTTACACGATAGTCTTTTTGAAACGACAGTACTCCTCCGTGAGGATGAGTTTTCAGTAATTGTTCGATGGAACCGAGTATAACCTTCTTGCCGGGCGCGTAGTGACTTTGCAATTGTCCGGGGGCTTTGGGGTTTGATGTTGAGTGCGTCATCAGCTTTACCTGGCCAATGGTTTCTTCGATTGCTTCAAGACTCAATCCGCCCAGGCGGTATACAACCGGTTTTGAATCTTCGAATCCAACAATGGTTGATTCAATGCCGATGGGGCAGGGGCCGCCATCGAGAATGTATTTAATTTTTGATCCAAGCTGTTCGTCAACATGCTGCGGTTTTGTAGGGCTTACATATCCGAAGGGGTTTGCACTGGGTGCTGCAAGCGGAAAGGGAAGTGCCTGAAGAAGTTGCCGGGTTAGTGCATGGTCCGGGCAACGAATGCCAACGGTGTCGAGGCCGGATGTTACCAGATCAGGAATAATATTTTTCTTTTTCAATAACAATGTTAGCGGACCGGGCCAGAATTTACCGGCAAGCTTGCGTGCGTGTTTGGGAATTTCGAGCACATAGTCGTTTGCTTTTTCAAGATTGGGAACGTGAACGATCAACGGGTCGAATTGTGGCCGGTTCTTCACTGAAAATATTTTTGTAACGGCTGCGCGGCTTAATGCATTGCCGGCTAACCCGTAAACCGTTTCTGTGGGAATGGCTACGAGTTCATCGTGTGTGAGTAACTCAACTGCTTTTGCAATATCAACACCGGTTTCGGCCATTGAATTCGTTTGATCGCGGTTTATATTTGAGTCGTAAATGTACTCACTATGAATAACAAAATGCGCTCAGCGCTCCGCATTATTGCTGTATTGCTTGTGTTGCTCGCTGTGCTGATGCAGCTTGAGATTGTGATCATTCCAGCATTGCTGGGTATCAAATTCTGGATGGTTGTGATTGCGTTTTGCCTGATGGTGGTAAGCTCTAAATAGCTTTTGTTTTCGCGAGCATCCGCAGGATTGATGCATTGTTGCCGCAACGGTCAGGCACTTCGTGCAGGGCAATCCATTTTACATCGTGCGATTCTTCGCTGACTTCAATACCATTTTCGTCATCGGTTGCCACGAGTGCGTAGCGGATGTCGTAATGAAGATGTTCGGGGAAATCTGCCCGTGCAGGAATGGTATGAATGTCGAGATCGAAAATCCCGGGAACAAGTTCTTTAAAATGAACGAGGCCGGTCTCTTCGTTAACCTCCCGCATGGCTACGCTTAATACATTTTCTTCGCCATCGGCATGGCCACCCGGCTGCAGCCATTTGTTAAGCTTGGCATGGTGAACGAGTAAAACGTGGGTGCGGCTTTTGTTCAGAATCCACGCTGAGCCGGTGATGTGTCCCGGAAGATGATCGCGATGAAAGCATCGTTCGGAGTCCAGCAACTCACAGAACCTGGCAATGAACGGATGTTCATCGTTGTACGTGGTTGTATACATTCCCAGCCCCTCAATTCTGTCAATCGCAGGCATACTTGTTATTGAATGATCACGGTAACTTTATTGATCCGGCTCTCTTCCAGCTTTCCGGTTTGTTCGCCTCCGCCAAAGTTGTCTTTATCGTCCTTGCGGGCCAGCAGGAAGTATGAGGCCGGTTTAAGTTCCTTGAATCGCACGACACCTTTTTTATCGGTTACGCCCTCGAAGGCTGCATTCTTTTCGGCTTTGTAGTCTTCCTCCGTTTCGTACAACTGCACTTTAACACCTTCTTCGGTATTACCAAGCTCATTCCGAACGGTAACGACCAACTGGGTTTTGATCAACTGAAAGTTCATCAGCGCAAGCGCGAATATGGACAGGAGCGAAATTCGGGCGATGGTTTTCATACGGCAGTTATTTTTTTGTCTGTGGATTCTTAAGGTATTCAATTTCTTTTACAAGGTGCTGGGCGCAATTCACGTTCCAGTTTTTCAATCGCTGAAGGTGGGTTTCCATTCGCTGAAGGAAGTTGATGTAGTCTTTACCTTCTTTTGGGCTCCACACCACTTCGGCCAGGGCGCATGCGCGCGGGTAGGCCATGTATTCGGCATGTTGGGGAGTTTCAATGTATTCTGTCCAAAGATTGGCCTGCGCACCGAGAATGTATTTGCTCTCGTCACCCGTTAGCTGGGCGGGCAGCGGCTCGTAGGTATACACTTCGCGAACGGGAGTAAGACCGCCAATGGAAAGTGGTTCGGTTTTGCTGGTATCCTGGTAGTGATCGAAGTAACACCAGTTGCCGGGTGTCATGATAACGGTGTGTTTCTGTTTGGCCGCAGCAATGCCGCCTTCTTCTCCACGCCAGCTCATTACGGTTGCATTCGGAGCGAGGCCACCTTCCAGGATTTCATCCCAGCCGATGATCTGTTTGCCTTTGCTGTTTACATATTTTTCAATGCGGTTGATGAAGTAGCTCTGCAGTTCGTGTTCATCTTTCAGGCCTTGTGCTTTTATGCGCTGCTGGCAGTTCGGGCAAGCTTTCCAGCTTGTCTTCGGACATTCATCGCCTCCAATATGAATGTACTTTCCGGGAAACAAACCAATCACTTCATCGAGCACGCCTTCCAGAAATACAAACGTTTCTTCTTTGCCTGCGCAGAACACCGGATCGAACACGCCCCATTTCATCGAGGCTTCGTACGGCCCACCGGTACATCCAAGTTGCGGATAAGCTGACAACGCTGCCAGTGCGTGACCGGGCATTTCAATTTCAGGTATGATGGTAACGTAACGTGCTGCCGCATATTCGATTACTTCTTTAACTTCCTCCTGTGTGTAATAGCCACCGTATCGTTTGTTGTCGAAGCGTTCAGGATTTTCACCTGCATGCCCGATTAATGTTCCGTTGCGATACGCGGCTGTGGATTGGAGTTGCGGATAATTTTTTATTTCGATGCGCCAGCCCTGATCGTCAGTAAGGTGCCAGTGAAAGCGATTGAATTTATGCTTTGCCATCAGGTCGATGTATTTCTTTACAAACTCAACCGGGAACATGTGGCGTGACACATCGAGATGAAGTCCGCGATACGCAAAGCGCGGGTAATCGGTAATCTCGACATACGGAAGTTTTGTTCCTTTTAGCGGAGTTAATTGAATGAGTGTTTGTATTCCGTAAAACAATCCGGCTTCGGTGTTAGCCTGGATTGAGATTCCTTTTTTGGAAACAGACAGCGTGTAGCCTTCGGCTCCCAGTGTATCAACTTTTGCGATCGTCAGCTTAACCGGGTAACCTTTTGTTTTCGGATCGCGGCCCGCTTCCACATCTTTTGATTTGAGAAACTCGTCCAGAAACATGGCCAGCGAAACATCGGCACCGGAGAGGTCGATGGCAGCAGCACGTTTTGATAAATCGAGCGACCCCTTGGATGCAACCAGTTTAACCGGCCTGGGAACGATGTTGATGTTTGATTGCGCAAAGGATGTGGTAACGGCTAAAACCGCTGAAAAGAAAAGAACAATTGATTTTCGCATAAACCTGAGTAAGCACCCAAGTAACGAAATCAATTGTTCTTCAACAATGGGAATTATCCCAATTATCTCAGCAACATCACGCTGCCGCGGATTTCCTGCTCGCCTGCGGTGGTCAGGTCACCGAAGAATTTAATTACATAGGTATAAGTTCCGCCCGGTAACAACGTTCCGTTGCCTTTGTAGGTACCGTTCCATTTGAAGTTCAGGTCGGCCGACTGATACACCATTTCACCCCAGCGGTTGTAGATAAAAATCTGGAAGCCTTTTTCCGATACGAAGGTCGGGAATACCGAGAATGTTTTGTTGATCTCCACACCACTTCCCGGACGGAACGCGTTCGGCACATCAATCAACGGCTGACATTGTTCAACTACCAGCGTTTGATCGATGGTTAAACACTCGAACGAATTAACAATCTCCACAGAATATAGTCCCGGCTCGGTAATGGTAAGCGTTTGGTTGGTTTGACCGGCAAGGGCTGTTCCATCTTTAAACCACTGCCACGAGATTCCATCGCCTGCTTCGAGCTGGAATGTACAGGTATTCGGTTCAGGGTTTGAACAATCACGGTTACCCGGGCGATTACAGATGAAACGCTTGGCCGGCAGGTTTCCTTCCGGACTATCGACAAAACGAATCTCGCCTGAAACTTCTTCCGTAGGGCAACCACTGGCGCTTGTCGCAATTACGCTGTATGTGCCTTCTTCGGTTTGGCCGGTGAGGGTAGCGCCTGTTTGTCCGGCAATTACGTTGCCATCCAGGAACCATTGATACGTTACGCCCGTCAACCCGGTTGGCTGAACAATCGCCTGAATGTTGAATACATCACCTTCGCATGGTGAAATCGGATCGATGAATACATCAATTGTTCCGAATACATTCACAGGTTTAGTGGCTGATGTAAACACACAACCTGAAATTGTGTTAACAACCTCCACGCGATAATCAATACCGTTGTCAGCCAGCGTGGCCTGAATCGTTTGTCCGCCACCACCCGTGATCGCAATACCATTGCGGTACCAGCGATATGTGTAGCTGCCCGGAGGCGCAGTTGTAGCAGTCAATGTAACGTTATCGGTACACGGATCGCTTTGCGTGAAATCGACCGTTACATTGTTATTCACATTTATGTCAATGCTTTGTGTGGTCGGGCAGAGGCCAGGACTTGTAACGGTTACACTGAATGTTTGCATGCCTTGCGGGGCATTGGCAGTTGTTGTTGCACTGTTTACGTTTACAATACCCGGTCCGCTCCAGCTGTAGAATGATCCCGGAGGCGCGCTTGTTTCAGTTAACGTAACAGGATTCACGCAAGGGTCAGCCGTAAGCATTACCGTTACTTTCGGATCGGAGACAACCGAGATCGGTGCTGTACTTACGCAGGCACCCTGCCTGATCTCAACAATATAATTGCCGGGCACCGGAACGGGAGGCGTAATAACATGCGTGCTCGCAAACGCTGTAACCGGCACAACCACTGCACCGGTTGCAGAATTGATCACCCGATAGGTTCCGGACGCAACCGAGGCGTCAAACTCAAGTGCAACCGGATCGCATGTTGGTGTTTGTGCGACAAGATTAGTGATGGTAAGTGATGTAGCGTTAATGCCCACGCTGCTGGTTGTCGAGCAACCGGATATCTGATCAGATACCTGGATAACATACGTGTCTACTACAAGGCCGGTAATTGGTGATGGTACAACAGGGCCTGTTGTCTGATCAATGTTCGACCGGCTGATGCCGGATGTTAAGCCGTCAACCGAATAGGTGAATGTTCCGCCAGCAGGTCCGGTAATGGTAAGTTGAATCTGACCAGTTGTTGTTCCGCAAACAATAGAATTAGGAACAGCTGTAAAAGCAGGTGAGCCGTTGATGGTAAATACAACCGAATCTTTTACCGTACAGGTTGTAACCGGATCAGTAACCTGAACGCGGTATTCAAATGCCCCGGTTGTCGCTGTGCTTACTGACTGTGTTTGCGCGGTTCCTGAAGGAACTTCATTGATTGCCCAGGCATACGTGCTTCCCGGATTTTGTGCATTCAAAGGAGACACCGGAGTATTCTGGCAAATGTTCCTGTCAGGGCCAAGGTCGACCACCGGCCGGTTATCCGCGATCAGCAAATCCCGATTGGACGTACAGCCTGCTGCGTTGGTAATCGTTAATGAAATAATCTGCGGCCGGTTAACATTGATTGTGAACGTAGTTTCACCAGTCGACCAGAGATACGTTAATGTTGGATCATTAGCAGGCAGTGCCTGTAACGTAAGTGGCCCATTACAAACTACCGGTTGCTGACCCGGTGGCAGGAATGTAGGGTTTGGTGGCGGACCTGAAATTGTAATGGTCTGAGTCAACAGTGTATCAAGTCCGCATCGGTTGGTAATTCGTAATGTTACGTTATAATCTTGCGTGGTGCCGGGTGGGGGAATCGGATACGTATGTTCTACGTTTGCTGAATCGGCAGTAAAGCCATCACCAAACGTCCAGAGGAATTTATCAATCTGGTCAGTACCTACGCCCTGAAAAATGGTTGGCGTTCCTCCGCAAAATGCGGTGATAGTCATCGATGGTTCAGGTGTTCCGTTAAAAATCTGCTGAACAAAGTTAGGAAGACCGAGTTTGCTTTGCGTTCCGCCTGCGAGCGGGAAAGCACCCAGAGCCAGTCCGGATAACTGTAGCGTATCCGGATTGAAGTTAACTGTGGCAAGCGCGCTGGCTCCATTTACGGCTACATAAATTGTTCCGTCCGGTCCGCGTTGAATGGCACCGAGCTCAGCAGCGATCGGTCCGGAGGCCGGCCCGGGCGTAATCAACACAGGATTATTCTGGAAGTCGATGTATGCTTCGCGAAGGAATGAATTCGGAGTGCCTTTGATTGTCGTCAGAATTTTGTTTCCGGAAATCTCAACACCATAAACCTGACCAGACGTAGTATTTAAATCAAGTCTCCGGAAATTCGTAACGACACCGGTTGTATCTACAAAGTCAAATATCTCCAGCGCATTATTGGTGGGCGATGTTGAAAGCGCAACGGCCAGCAAATTGCCTGTGAGTTCCATATAACCCTGACCGTTGAGTTCTTCGGTTAATAAGTGATCAGAACCAAGACTTGAGATCACGGGGTTCCCGATCCCTGTGGTTGAGACTGGATACGCGCGGAATGAATTGTTTCCGTACTCGTGAGCAATCATCCATTGACCGTTACCGGTGATACGCTCCGTGCTTCGCGTGAAGAGAAGTTTATTGTATTCAACCAATCCGCCATTGCCACCATTAAGTTTTAAATCATATAATGAATAGCGAAGCTCGTACGTATTTGACCCGTGTACCTGTTGCGTAGTGAAGATGTAGAAGATTGTTTCATCTCCGGCCACGGGCATGATCAGTGCAGATTGTGTTGATCCCGGTTCACCACCAATACCCGGTGGAATTGGAATGGGCGTAGGTACCCCACCGACAAGCGTAGTGGTTATTTCAATATCATTTTTGTCGTACACACGGAGACCATCGGTCGAGAAGATTACTTCACCGTTCCGATCGCAAATAACCGAACAACCTTCCGGTGTATTGAGCGGACCGCTTATCGGCACCGGTGGCTGTTTATTAAAATCAATGCCTGCGTTTTGTCCGAAGTACCAGATGTTGGCTCGCTGGTCAACCGCATCGTATTCGCGGATGTTTACCCCGGCATAGGTTGAGCATCCTGTTGCATCGGTAACAACAACATAGTAATAGCCAGCGGAATCAGGTGTAAGCGTAGCACCCGTATCGCCATTTGACCATGTAAACGTAAGAGGAGCTGTTCCGCCCTGAGTCTTTACCGTAACCTTAAATGGTCCACCGTTACATGATTGACCAACTGGAGGAGGGAACTCGCACTTACAGGCCGTGGTATCCTGCGTCATGGTTAGTTGAAGCGTAAAGTTGGTGAGGTTTACTGCACCATTGCCAATAGCAGACTGGCCATTGAGAAAGGCCGTGACCGAGACGTTAAATGCACCTCCATTATTATAGGAGTGCACCGGGCTCCATTCGCTTGACGTATTTCCGTCACCAAAATCCCATACCAGGCTATCCGCGGCAGGAGATACAGTCGGGAAGAATGATACAGGTGAGTTTGAACACGTTCCTTTTGAAGTGAAACTCACTACCAGATTGTTGTTCGCGCGCGGGAGGAATTCCGGAAACTGCCGGCCGTTAAAATTAATTGCCCCACCAAACGCATCAGGTGTATGGGTAACCGCTACGCCTACCGAATCAAGATCTGTCAGACGACCGAGCAAAAATGATCCGCCCGGAGTTGCCTGGTATAAATGATAAATGGATGTGTCAGGCGCGATCAGTAATCCATAACTTTTGTCAACCGGAATATCCAATACCGAAACAAGCGATGTTCCCGCGGGAGCGGTCATATCAAACTGAAACACATTTGCTGTTACTCCCGGCTCGCCATGAACGGAGATATAAAGGAATCGTCCGCTTGGGCTCCATTCGGTATCATATATTGCCTGAGGCGTTGTGCTGTTAACACCCGAGTTAAGCACAAGCCGGTCGAGTGTGATGGCACCGGTTGTGTTATCAAAGTTAAGAATGGCCACATTGCGATTGTCAGTTTGTGGTGACACCGCAAGTTTTCCGGTGGCGGCATGGTACGAGAAGTTCGCGGCTGACATCGGGAAGCCCGTAACGTTAGAGGACAAGGTTGAAGTTGCAAACGTACCGGACGCATCGATTAACGTAGCAGTGAAATTATCCTGTCCGTTTTCATGTGTGATCAGCCAGAAGTTTGTTCCATTGGCATGCGGTACGGTGATCATGGCTTCTGACCTGCCTGCCAAACCTGTTGCCTGATTTTTTGTAGTTACGTTTCCGATTTTCGGTTCCGGGAAGATCTCGTTACCCGATGCGGCCATATCTACCGTGGTAACCCGAATAGTTCCCCCGGTTGTAAAAGAGGCCGTATTGGTAAACACATAATATTGAGTTGGTGAACCCGGCTTCGGGCTTATCGCAACGGGCTGATTGGCATTCGCCTGAACCGTTAGTCCGCCACCATTTGGCATTTGGGTGTGCGTGATGTCGAACACGCGTGATCCGTCTGTATAGAAAAGGAGGTCGCCATTAATCGGGTTGGTTGCTACAGCGCTTCCGCCAGTTCCGAAAGGAATTGCCTTGTTGTTAACCAGGGAAGGCTGCGCAGTTGAGCGGCTGAATCGTATCCCCCGGTTTGTGTTACCAAAATACCAATTGTACCGTGAATAGTTTTGCTGCGAAAAGCCGTCTGCTGCGGCTAACAGGCAAAGAAACAACACGATCCAACGCAACATTGAAGAATTACTCATGCCTGTGAACTTAGCTCAACAACAATAAAAAAGATTCGTAATAAAACGCCTGACCATCACGAAAGTATACATTTTGGCCAAAAATATCGTTAAGATTCGGGAAGCCACGGCTTAAAAACGGGCCGTGTTTTTATAAATTTCACGAATAGCTTTACTTTGCTTTAATGGCGCTAAAAAAATACCCCGGTTTGATGTACAGACGTGTGTGGTTTACCGGCTTATTAATGCTGTTGCTGCATGGGGCGGTAACTGCCCAAGATCCGCAATTCTCGCAGTTTTATGCTGCTCCGCTCTATCTTAACCCCGCTTTTACCGGCTCGACTAATCAAACCCGTGTAGGGTTGAACTACCGTAATCAATGGCCTTCGATTGATGGCAACTTCACCACGATGTCGGTTTATGCCGATCATTATATGGAGGATATTAATAGTGCCGTTGGAATTATCATTAACCGCGATGTTGAAGGACTTGCCGGTCTACAGTCGGTGAACCTGGGATTACAGTATTCATACGAGATGTACATCACCGAGAAGCTCGGGTTCAGACCGGGTGCGCAAGTTTCGATTTACAGGCGAAGCATGAACTTCGACAAGCTCACGTTCGGCTCGCAGTACGATCCGGCAACCGGTCAGTTTACAAACCCTTCGGGGGAAACATTCAACTCAAACTTCAGCAAGACGTTCGTTGATCTTTCGCTTGGCGGACTGTTCTTTACTAAAGTTGCTTACCTCGGCATCGCAGCTTTCCATTTGAATCAGCCGAATCAGTCGGTGATTGATGAAGACAGTCCGTTGCCAATGAAACTTTCTGTGCATGGAGGATTCAAATATTTCATGAAGCCCGGCTCTGTTGGCAGTGGCATCTATGCACGTGAAGCGGAGCGAAGCATCGGGCCTGCATTTCAATATCGTCATCAGGGCCAGTTCGATCAGATGGACCTCGGTCTGTATTATACTGCCGAACCGCTTGTGTTAGGTATGTGGTATCGCGGAGTGCCTTTCAAAAAGGTGAACGACTTTGTTAATAATGAATCGATCGTGCTGTTGCTTGGCTTCACCCGCATCGGGCAGAAGCAGGCGCTGAGCATCGGCTATAGTTTCGATTACACCATCTCCAAGCTGACAGCCAAGAGCGGAGGCGCTCATGAGTTCAGCCTCAGCTACACCTGGCCGACGCGCAACCCGCGCAAGCCACCGAAATCGAAGATGGTGATTCCGTGTCCTGACTTCTAAGTCTTTTATGCCACGCTGAGCCAGCCTTCCGGTGGGCATGCGAAGTCGAACTGACAGATTCACTCACATTATTACCGTATCTTTCCTGAAACTTGCTGACGTGCAGCTTCAATATTTCTTTGAGCTTTTCGGAACGTTCTTTTTCGCCATCTCCGGAGCGATGGCGATTCACGACCGTGACCATGACTGGTTCGGGGCTGGCTTCACCGGTTTCCTGACAGCGATCGGAGGCGGAAGTCTGCGCGACATCACGCTCGGTAGTTACCCGCTGGTGTGGATTGGTGACATCAACTTCCTCTACGCGATCCTGGCAGGCATCCTGATAGCACTCGTGTTTTTCTCCAGGCTGTTGCGTCTCAAGCGCACATTCTCCCTGTTCGACACACTTGGTATTGCCTTCTTCACTATTCTCGGAGTGGAGAAAGCATTGAGCCTGGGCGTTCGTCCGGAGATCGCAGCCATCATGGGAATGTTCACCGCAGTGATGGGTGGCGTGATCCGCGACACGCTCGCCAACGAAACACCCGTTATCTTCCGAAAAGAAATTTATGCCACTGCATGCCTCGCAGGGGCGGTTTTTTACCTGCTGCTCAACTTTCAGTTCGGTGTTGATCGCAACATCAATCTTGTTGTATCGAGCACACTCATCATCATCATTCGCGTGCTTGCTGTGAAGTACAAGCTCGCACTTCCCGGCTTCCGAAAGCCCTCTCACTAACTTACGTTAGCCACGGAAACAAAAATTTTTTAAAATCTTAGCGTTGAACGTTATCATTTCCCGAACTTTATCGTTTAATTTTGCATAATTAAGTTAAACCAAACAGGAGACTGAATGCCATTTATCTGACTTCACTTAACCACTAAGACAGAAATTGAAAACTTCAATCACCACTATACGAACAGCCAAGGCTGTTAACCACTCAAAAGGAA
This sequence comes from Cyclobacteriaceae bacterium, assembly GCA_016786585.1. Taxonomy (GTDB): domain Bacteria; phylum Bacteroidota; class Bacteroidia; order Cytophagales; family Cyclobacteriaceae; genus UBA2336. The sequence goes on along the minus strand of JAEUUI010000030.1, from coordinate 434,668 downwards.
CAAACCTGTTCTATCTTCACGCCTGCGAGGTGATTAGGCGCAACCGACCGACACGCTTCGCGCGGATCTGATACCACCAGCCCACATGTTGAATGAGACGTAACATCAGGGATGTTACGGCTTTCTGTGCTTTAGCACTGTTTTTGATCATTCATTTTGATTAATTACTAGATACTACATTGGATAACAATATTAAATTAATCGTTCGGCTGGCGACCCCGGCCGACAAACATTACGCTGAAACCATTACCACCGAGATGGAGGAATCAGCAAAAGCGCGCGGAACAGGTATTGCCAAGCGCTCGCCCGCCTACATCGAACAGAAAATGGAGGAAGGCAAAGCAGTTATTGCCACTACGCAAGACGGTACGTGGGTTGGATTCTGCTACATCGAAGCTTGGGAGCACGATAAGTATGTGGCAAACTCAGGTCTCATTGTGTCGCCTCAATTCCGCAAAACGGGAGTGGCGACTGAAATCAAGCGCAGAATTTTTGCGCTGTCGCGCGAGAAATATCCGCATGCGAAAATTTTCGGACTCACCACAGGTCTTGCCGTGATGAAGATCAACTCCGACCTGGGTTACGAGCCGGTAACGTATTCCGAGCTTACCACCGATGAAGAGTTCTGGAAAGGCTGCCGCAGCTGCGTGAACTATGAAATCCTCATGAGCAAGGACCGGAAGAACTGTATGTGTACAGCGATGCTGTTCGATCCGGTAGAAGTTGCCGAGAAGCAAAAGCAGCTTGCGCAGACTGTTGTAACGCCTGAAGGTAAGCTTGAACAGCAAACCGAAAGACGTCAGTTCAAAGGCAACCTGAAGTTGTTTGAGCGCTGGGTACGATTCAAGCAGTTTGTGTTGTTACGTTCGCGAAAAAAGGATGGCGGTTCCGACGGTGCAGCTGAATCGCGCAAGTCGCTGTTAAGCATGTTGTTTTTCTGGTAATCTATAATTAATGAAGAAGAAAGTTGTTTTGGCCTTTAGCGGAGGATTGGACACCTCATACTGTGTTAAATACCTCAGCGAAGAGAAAGGCTATGAAGTTCATACCATCACCATCAATACCGGAGGTTTTGATGCAGCCGAAGTGAAGGCAATTGAGGAGCGTGCAAAAAACCTCGGGGTGGCTTCGCATATCACAGTCGATGAAACAAGAAATTACTACGACTCGGTAATCCGTTTCCTGATTTATGGAAACGTGCTGAAGAATAACACCTATCCGTTAAGCGTAAGTGCCGAACGCATGTCGCAGGCGCTGGCTACCGCGAACTATGCGAAGAAACTGAAGGCCGATGCGGTGGCGCACGGAAGTACCGGTGCCGGTAACGACCAGGTTCGTTTTGATATGATCCTGAACATTCTCGTACCGGGCATTGAGATCATTACACCTATCCGCGACATGAAACTGTCGCGCGAGCAGGAGATCGACTACCTGAAAACGAAAGGTGTTGTTTATGATTTCAAGAAAGCGATGTATTCCGTTAATAAAGGAATCTGGGGAACCTCCGTAGGCGGGAAGGAAACGCTGAAGTCGCTCGGCATGTTACCGGAGGAGGCGTGGCCTACCCAGGTTACCAAAACCGGGAGCGAAACAGTTAAGCTTTCATTTGAAAAAGGCGAGCTAAAAAAAGTAAACGAGAAGGTTTTTGCCCACCCGACTGAAGCTATTCAATATCTGCAATCCATTGCCGGTGCCTATGGCGTGGGTCGCGATATTCACGTAGGTGATACGATCATTGGTATCAAAGGGCGCGTGGGTTTTGAAGCAGCCGCACCCGTGGTGATCATCAAAGCACACCACGCACTTGAGAAACACGTGCTTACGAAATGGCAGTTAAGCTGGAAAGATCAGCTTGCGCAATTCTATGGCAACTGGCTGCACGAAGGTCAGTACCTCGATCCGGTGATGCGCGACATCGAAGCGTATCTTTCAAACTCGCAGCAGAATGTAACGGGCGATGTTACGGTTGAGCTGCATCCATACCGGTTCCATGTAATCGGAATCGAATCGAAATACGATTTGATGTCATCCAAGTTTGGCAAGTATGGCGAAGAGAACCTGGGCTGGTCGGGCAACGATGTGAAAGGCTTCACAAAAATCTTTGGGAATCAGACAGCGATCTTCCATCAGGTAAAAACAGATGCAGATCGTGAATAGTTAAACGTTAATGGGGGCAGACTCTGAGTTAATGGTTAACGGAAAATAAAAGAGATGAAAGAAAAAATAACCGTAGGGGTGATTGGTGGAGCCGGATATACCGGTGGTGAGGCTATCCGTTTGCTGATGAATCATCCGTATGCTGAGCTGAAATTTGTACACAGTCGCAGCAACGCGGGTAATCTGCTGTCCGATGTGCATGCTGACCTGACAGGTGATACAACGCTTACGTTCACCGATTCTATCCAGCCTGTGGATGTGATCTTTTTGTGCCTTGGTCATGGTGAGAGTAAGAAGTTTCTCCAGGAAAATGCGATCGCTGATTCAATTAAGGTTATCGATCTCAGCCATGATTTCCGGTTAGGCGATTCTGCTAACAACCGGATGTTTGTGTACGGATTGCCGGAGCTGAATAAAGAGTCAATCAAAAAAGCTTCAAACATTGCTAACCCGGGATGTTTCGCTACCGCGATTGAGCTTGGATTACTACCCTTGGCTACGCTCGGATTACTGAATGATGTATACACTACCGGCATCACTGGCTCAACCGGAGCAGGGCAGAAGCTACAGGACACCACGCACTTTACGTGGCGTGCGAATAACATTTCTGCGTACAAAACCCTTACGCATCAGCATCTGAAAGAAATCACTCAGTCGGTAAAGCAATTGCAGTCAGGATTTTCCGGAGCGATCAACTTCGTTCCCTGGCGCGGAGATTTCACGCGCGGAATTTTCGTAAGCTCCGTTATTACAACTGATAAGCCGCTGGAGGAATTGAATACGATTTACGCAGACTTCTATCAGGGTCATCCGTTTACCGTAGTTTCAAATCAAACGCTTGATCTCAAGCAGGTAGTTAATACAAACAAGTGTATTCTTCATCTTGAAAAAGAAGGCGACAAGCTTGTCGTACATTCTGCGATCGATAACCTATTAAAAGGTGCCAGCGGACAAGCCGTTCAGAATATGAACCTGATGTTCGGACTCGATGAAACGGCCGGACTTAAACTTAAAGCAGGAGTATTTTAGTGTATTGTTATGGCAGGTAAAAAAATAGCCATTTTGGGTGGCGGTAATTTAGGGGTTGCCATTGCGAAAGGCATTGTGAGCGCTGGCCAGGCGCAAGCGTCTGACATTGTAATAACCCGGAGAAACCTTTCCAAGATTGTTGCGCTCAAGCGCGAGAAGTTTGTGCTGAGTTCGGATAACGTTGCAGCTGTGAAAGCGTCATCGATTGTCATGTTGTGTGTACAGCCAAAACAGCTTGCCGGATTGCTTTCAGAAATCTCATCCGCATTAAGCGAAAAGAAACATATTCTGGTATCAACCATTACAGGGATCAGCACGGAGGAAATTTCATCCCAGTTGACTAAACAGGTTCCGATAGTTCGGGCGATGCCCAACACCGCTATTGCTATCGGTGCATCAATGACCTGCATTTGTGCAAAAGATACTTCCGAAAAGCAATTGAAGGAAATTGAAAGTCTATTCAAATCGCTCGGCCAAACCCTGATCATTGAGGAGCACCTGATGAAGGCTGCTACAGTACTGGCGGCAAGCGGAATAGCTTTTTTCATGCGCTATCTCCGTGCGGCAACGCAGGGCGGCATTCAACTGGGGTTTGATGCCGAGGAATCGCAGATGATTGCCGCACAGACGGCTAAAGGTGCTGCGCTGCTTTTGGCTGCCAATCATTCGCATCCGGAACTGGAAATTGACAAGGTTACGACTCCGCAGGGTTGTACGATTGCCGGATTGAATGAAATGGAACACCAGGGTCTGAGTTCAGCTCTTATTAAAGGCATTGTCGCATCTTTTGAAAAAATTAACAGTATTAAAAAGTAGGTTAGGGAAATGAAGTTATTTGATGTTTACCCTTTGTTCGACATCACGCCCGTAAAAGCTGAAGGTTCGTGGTTGTGGGACGAGAAGGGTGAAAAGTATCTTGATTTGTATGGCGGCCATGCGGTGATTTCCATTGGTCATTCACATCCGCAGTATGTAAAAATGCTGAGCGATCAGTTGGGTAAGATTTCATTTTATTCAAACAGCGTTCAGAATCCGCAGCAACAACAACTCGCGGAAAAACTTGGTAATGCTTCCGGGTATCCGGATTACCAGTTGTTTTTGTGTAACTCGGGCGCAGAAGCAAATGAAAACGCGCTCAAGCTGGCTTCGTTTGTTACCGGGCGTAAGAAAATCATTGCATTCAAAAATGCATTTCATGGCCGCACTTCCGGTGCCGTTGCCGCCACCGACAATCCGAAGATCGTTGCCCCGTTTAACGCCAATCATGAAATTGTTTTTGTTCCGTTGAATGATGAAAGTGCGGTTGCCGCTGCTTTTGATAACGATGTTGCTGCAGTAATCATTGAAGGAATTCAGGGTGTGGGTGGAATTCAGTTGCCGAATGATTCGTTTCTGACATTTTTGAAAAAGAAATGTGATGAGAACGGAGCATTGTTAATTCTGGATGAAATTCAATCCGGGTATGGAAGAAGTGGAAAATTTTTCTCGCATCAGTTCTCCGGTGTTAAGCCGCATATCATCACCACCGCGAAAGGAATGGGCAATGGATTCCCGGTTGGTGGAGTATTGATCCATCCCGACATCAAACCGTGGAGTGGCATGCTCGGCACAACCTTTGGAGGAAATTATTTGTCGAGCGTGGCAAGCCTCGCGGTACTGGAAGTAATGGAGAGAGAGAAGCTGGTTGAAAATGCTGCGAAGCTGGGTGATTATGTGATGACCGAGTTGAAAAAAATCCCGGTTTTGAAAAGCGTTCGCGGGCGCGGGCTGATGATCGGCTTTGATTTACCGGAGGATAAAAAGTCTGTTCGTCTCGATCTGTTAAAAAAACATAGAATATTTACCGGCGAAGCCAAGCCAAATGTAATCCGGCTGTTGCCTTCGCTGGCAGTGACTAAAGACGAGTTGGATATTTTTCTAACGGCTTTGAAACACGAGTTACAATGAGAAATTTCTTATCAGCAGAAGACGTTCCCAATATCAACGAGCTTGTTCAAAAAGCGATCGGCTTCAAGGCGGATCCAACAGGCAGTAAATTATCAGGTACGGGCAAACGTATGGGTTTATTGTTTTTGAATCCAAGCATGCGCACACGCCTGAGTACCCAGATTGCTGCTTCAAATCTCGGCATGGAGAGTATTGTATTTAACGTGGGACAGGACGGCTGGTCGCTCGAATTCGAGGATGAAGCGATCATGAACGGCACTACGGTCGAGCATGTAAAAGAAGCAGCACCCATCCTTGGAAAATACTTCGATGTTCTTGGCGTGAGAACGTTTCCGGGGTTAAAGGATAAAGCGGAAGACTACAGCGAGTTCTTCATCAAACAGTTTGTAAAATACTCAGGTATTCCGGTGGTGAGCCTGGAGAGTGCCTCGCTTCACCCGCTGCAGAGTCTTACGGATATCATAACAATAACAGAGAACTTCAAAGAAAAGCGTAAGCCCAAGGTGGTGCTCACGTGGGCGCCTCATGTAAAAGCGCTTCCGCAGTGCGTAGCCAACAGTTTTGCGCAGTGGATAAACGCCTGGGGTGAAGCTGACTTTGTAATCGCTCATCCGGAAGGATATGAACTGGATAAAAAATTCACCGGAAATGCTGCGATCGCTTACGATCAGAGCTATGCCTTGAAAGAAGCTGATTTTGTTTACGTGAAGAACTGGAGCTCATACAGCGATTATGGCAACGTGCTTAGCACGGATGCGAACTGGATGCTGACCAATGAAAAGCTTTTTGCGACCAATAACGCGAAGGTTATGCATTGCCTTCCGGTGCGAAGAAATGTTGAGCTGAGTGGCGAAGTGCTTGACGGTGCGAACAGCATCGTTACGCAACAGGCTGGCAACCGCGTTTGGGCAGCACAGGCTGTGTTATCGGAAATACTGAACGGGTAAGCGTTATGAATAAACTGTTTATCATCAAGATTGGTGGCAACGTGCTGGATGATGCGAAGCAACTCGAAATTTTCCTGAAAGATTTTGCATCCATTAAAGAGCCACGCATTCTTATTCACGGTGGCGGCAAGATTGCTACCAAGATCGGTAATCAGTTGGGTATCGAATCGAACTATATCAACGGGCGAAGAATAACCGATGCTGAAACGCTGGATCTTGTGACCATGGTGTATGGCGGACTGGTTAATAAACAATTGGTGGCAACACTGCAGCACCTGGGTTGCAATGCGATTGGTGTTACCGGAGCTGATGCGAATCTGATTGCAGCGACAAAGCGCCCGGTAAAAGACATTGACTACGGATTTGTGGGAGACATAAAGCCTTCGGGGGTTAATACTGCGTTGCTGTACGAATTGCTGAAACAAAATACAGTTCCGGTGTTCGCTCCGCTTACCCATGCCGAAGGTTCGATGCTCAACACCAATGCCGATACGATTGCTTCGGTGCTGGCGGTCGCGCTGAGTAAACACTTTGACGTGCGCCTGATTTTTTGTTTCGAGAAAAAAGGTGTGCTCCGAGATGTAAATGACAGTGGATCTGTAATTACGCATCTATCCCGGAAGTTGTACGATGAGTATTCGGAACAGGGAGTTTTTGCAGATGGAATTTTACCCAAACTGGAAAATGCGTACGCGGCTATCGATGCGGGCGTGAAAGAAGTGCTGATTGGTGAATCGACTGACCTGATTAAAAATACCGGCCACGAAACAGACGGAACACTGATCACCAAATAGCGGCATGACCGACACCATACAAAATCTGAAAAATGAAGCCATTGAACTTCTTCAAAAGCTGATAGCAGTTCCATCCTTCAGTAAAGAAGAAGATAAAACAGCCGCTGTTATTGCAGATTTTCTCACAGCAAAGGGAATTCCTGTAAATCGTTCCGGGAATAATGTATGGGCCAGGAATAAACATTTTGATGCGGCAAAGCCCACCTTGTTATTGAATTCCCATCACGATACGGTAAAGCCGAATCCGGGTTACACCCGCGATCCGTTTCAGGCGGAGATCATTGACGGAAAACTGTATGGGTTGGGAAGCAATGATGCGGGCGGACCGCTCGTGTCGTTGATCGCGACATTCGTTTACTTTTACGATGTGCCGGGCTTGTCATATAACATCGTATTGGCTGCCACGGCAGAAGAAGAAATTTCAGGAACCGGAGGTATTGAGCAGGTCTGGAACGATCTTCCAAAAATAGAGTGTGCTATTGTCGGTGAGCCCACGTTGTGTGAAGCAGCAGTTGCGGAAAAAGGATTGATGGTACTCGACTGTGTTTCCATGGGCAAGGCAGGTCATGCAGCACGCGAAGAAGGTGTCAATGCAATCTATCAGGCATTGGATGATATAGACTGGCTTCGCAGCTACCAGTTTCCAAAAATCTCGCAAACACTGGGCAAGGTGAAGATGTCGGTCACGGTTATTCAGGCCGGTCAGGCGCATAACCAGGTACCAGCAGAGTGCAGGTTTACGGTTGATGTGCGCGTAACGGATGCCTACACGCTTGAGGAAGTTTTGGCTGTTATCAAAAGCAATGTTATTTGTGATGTTAAGCCCCGATCGCTCCGGTTGCGTTCATCCGGTATCGACAAAAAACATCCACTGATGAATGCTGTGAATATGCTGCAGCTCAGGCAGTATGGATCGCCCACGACATCCGATCAGGCGCTGATTCCGGTGCCGTCCATAAAACTTGGTCCTGGCGATTCTGCCCGTTCACACAGCGCAGATGAGTTTATTTATATCGATGAGATAAGAAAAGGCATAGATTTGTACATTCAACTGATCCGGAATCTTTAACCGGTTTAACCTGCTAACGTTACTCGATTATGAAACTCTGGCAAAAAGATAAAGCCTCACTCCAGGAAGTTGAAAAGTTCACGGTGGGGCAGGATCAGGCGATGGATATGTTCCTGGCTAGGTTTGATGTGTTGGGATCGCTCGCGCATATTCAAATGCTGCAATCGATCAATCTGCTTACTGCCGATGAATTAACAGCACTTTCGGCTGAGTTAAAGAAAATTTATAAACGCATCGAAGCCGGAGATTTTGTTGTTGCACAAGGTGTGGAGGATATCCACTCGCAGGTAGAACTGGAATTGACAAAACAACTTGGTGAAACCGGGAAGAAAATTCACAGTGGTCGTTCGCGCAACGATCAGGTGCTGGTGGATCTTAAATTATATCTGCGCTACGAGATTGAGGAAGTTGTAGCGGAGGTAAAATCATTGTTTTCGCTATTGCTGGAGCAAAGTGAAAAATACAAAGCGCATCTGTTGCCGGGTTACACCCACTTTCAGCTTGCGATGCCGTCTTCATTCGGGTTATGGTTTGGCGCTTACGCGGAAAGCCTGGTCGATGATGTAATCACGTTGGAGGCTGCGTATCGGGTAGTCAACAAAAATCCACTTGGCTCGGCAGCGGGTTATGGCTCTTCTTTTCCGCTGAACCGTAAAATGACAACCGACCTGCTCGGCTTTGATGATTTGAATTACAATGTGGTGTACGCGCAGATGGGCCGGGGCAAAACCGAGCGCATTGTAGCAAGCGCGTTTTCAAACATCGCGGCAACGCTTGGCAAACTTTCGATGGACGCAGTAATGTTCATGAACCAGAACTTTGGGTTCATCAGCTTTCCGGACGAGCTCACCACGGGCTCAAGCATTATGCCGCATAAAAAGAACCCGGATGTGTTTGAGTTGATCCGTGCACGGGCGAACCAGCTTATTGCGCTGCCAAACGACATTGCGTTGCTGACGACCAACCTGCCGTCAGGCTATCATCGTGACATGCAATTGTTGAAGGAGAAATTGTTTCCGGCTATTCAGGCATTGAAAGATTGCCTGAAACTGATGCAACTTATGCTTTCGAATATCCGCGTGAAAGAAAACATCCTGAAAGATGATCAGTACAAATTCCTGTTCAGCGTTGAAGAAGTAAATAAACTGGTCTTAAGCGGCATGCCGTTCCGGGATGCGTATAAAAAAGTCGGACTCGACATTGAACAAGGAAATTACAATCCTGCTAAGGAAGTCAACCACACGCACGAAGGCAGCATCGGCAATCTTAATAACAAGCAGATCGAACAAATGATGGATCAAACACTTGCTAAATTCGACTTTGCAAAAGTCAACGCTGCACTGCAAGCGCTGTTGAAATAACTTATTCTCCCTCCATATCTTTTAATTCAATCTCCAGCGCTTTGGTGCTGATGAAAATTTCATTCAGAGAAAGCACGAGCGACCAAAGTAAAAACAGCAGGCTTGCACCGAATGCGATATACGCCCACAGCTGTTGCTCCAGGTAGATAAACAGCATGCATAGCACACAAAAGAAAAAGCTTGTGATGCCAGAGGCTTGCATCCGTTTGATCAGCAACAGTCTGCGCTTCAGGTTTTTGATTTGCTCGCGGATAATTTCGCGCTGTTCACCAACTTGTTTGTACTGGGCATGAAGGTTACGAATCAGCGTGGCCAGGCCCAGGAATCGGTTGGTGTACGCGAGCATAAGCAGCGTAATGGCCGGAAAGAGCAGGGCAGGAGTATTGATTGAAATTTCGATCAGGTGCATCAGAATGCGAAATGTATTGTGTTATTTTCAGGCAAAATTACAACTATGGTGTTTACGCCTCAAGCAATCCTGATGATCATTCTTGCCCTGGTGATTGCCGGTTTTGTTTTCGATACGGTTTTAACTTGGCTGAACCTGCGGTCGCAACCGGCAGATATACCCGATTCGGTAGCCGCGTTTTACGATCGCAGTAAATACCGCAAATCATTGGAGTATCATAAACATCGCACGAATTTTTCTTTCGTTACCTCAACGTTTAGCTTTCTGCTTTCGGTGTTGATGCTGTATTTCGGGGGTTTCGGTTGGCTCGACTCGTGGCTCAGACCGATGGTGCCGAATGAAATTCTTCTGGCATTGGTATTCTTCGGAGTGCTGGCGATTGCTTCAGACATTCTCACCCTACCGTTTCAGATTTACAGCACGTTTGTGATCGAAGAAAAATATGGTTTTAACAAGACTACTGTAAAGACGTTCATTGGCGACAAACTGAAGGGTTATCTGGTCGGTGCAATTTTGGGAGGTGGCCTGGTTAGTTTGCTTATCTATTTAATTGAAGTCGTTGGTCCGGATTTCTGGATTTTGTTTTCGCTGCTTGCTGCGATCCTGATCCTGCTGATCAACATGTTCTATACAACCATTTTCCTGCCGCTGTTCAACAAACTCACTCCGCTGGCGGATGGAGAACTCAAGACGGCCATTGAATCGTTTTCAAAACGTGTTGGCTTTCCGCTGGATAACGTGTTTGTGATGGACGGCTCCAAGCGTTCCAACAAGGCGAATGCATTTTTTTCAGGCATTGGCCGGAAGAAAAAAATAGTGCTGTACGATACCTTGATTAATAATCACTCAACCGAAGAACTCGTGGCCGTGCTGGCGCACGAAGTTGGTCATTACAAAAAGAAGCACATCATTTTCGGGTATGTTCTGTCTGTTATTCAGGTTTTGTTTACGTTGTTTATTCTGTCTCGTATGGTGCAGAGTGAAAATGTTTCCCTCGCACTGGGCGGAATCCAGTCGGCCGTTCACCTGAACTTGCTGGCGTTCGGCATTCTATTCTCACCGATCTCAGGCCTTACCGGTTTGTTCATGAGCATGTACAGCCGCAGGAATGAATACGAGGCTGATGCGTATGCAAAGGAAACCTTCAGTGGTGCGGCGCTTGCCAGCGCATTGAAAAAGCTGTCAGTTGATAATCTAAGCGATTTGTATCCGCACCCGTTGTACGTGTTCTTTCATTATTCACACCCGCCTTTGCTGCAGCGGCTCGCGGTTATTGAAAAGAACTAGGATTTCTCCTGCGCGAGAAAATTCTTCAGCAAGTTGCCGATCAGCTCCGTCCAGCCGGCCTGGAAGCTGGCAGGTGCAAAATCTTCTGTGCCCGGGAACGACTCAAGCCCTTCGTGCGTAAGTTTCAGCCTTGTTTGTTCTTTCCCTTCCTCGAACAGTTCGAATGTGACTACGGAATAACCGGGGTAATCTTTATATGTCCAGCTGTAGGAAATCTTCTTCAGCGGGATAACCTCCAGAATTTTGCAGAGGTGAATGTACTTCTCACCCTTAGAACCCTGACCGGCAAAGGAAAACTCAAAGCCGGCCTCAGGCCTGAACTCATTCAGATCGAAATACCATTGCTTCATTTTGTTTTTATCGGTGATAGCCTCCCATACTTTTTGTACGGGAGCGGCATACGTTCGTTCAATTACAAAGGGTATACTCATGATTATTTGCGTTTCGATTTTCCGTTTGATGGTTTAGCTTTTGATTCGGCTTTTAAAAAGACGTCCAGCGCATCGAGTTTTTTCGTCCAGAATGCGCTGTACTGGTTCACCCATTGCGATACGTCACTCAATTTGTTGAGTCTCGCTTCGCAGTAGCGTTCGCGACCTTGTTGCGTGATGGCAATCAACCCGCATTCTGTAAGAATCTTAATGTGTTTTGAGATGGCAGGTCTGCTGATATCGAACTGTTCGGCCACGCCATTGAGCGTAAGCTTTTTAGTGGACAGCAGATTAATAATCGCCCTCCGGTTTGGATCGGCAATAGCCTGAAAAACATCTCTTCTCATTTATGTAACCGTTCAGTTACAAATATAGTCAAAAAGTAACCGTTCGGTTACGGTTCTGTTTCTTTTATTTATGGATTGTCGGAGTTATTGGAAATGCCGTTTTAAGTTTACAGTGTTGGTGTGATGTCTGATACTCAAAAAAGAACTGGCCTGTGGAATAGTAGTCCGTTTTAAAGAATGTATATGGGGATGATTTGTCAGGACAACCCGGATTAATGAATTTCAAAATCACTTCGGAGATACTGCTTAAATTCAAATCCGACCGCCTAAAAAGCTTCTATTTATTAATGCAACTGTGTTATATTACTTCGTCCCATTAAACCTGTTCCCATGAAAAGATTCTTTTCGTTGTTTCTTGTCGTACTGTCATTTTCAGCGTTTGGTCAGAATGAATTACTGATCCGTTATCCGGCAGTGAATAACAACGGTTCACTGGTTAGCTTCTCGTACCAGGGCGACATCTGGACGGTTCCCGCTACAGGTGGAAAGGCCACTCGTCTCACTATTCATGAAGCGTACGAAAGCAATCCGGTGTTTAGTCCGGATGGAAGCCATATTGCTTTTTCAGGATCACGTTATGGTAACAACGATATTTTTGTAATTCCCGCGGAGGGCGGATCCCCGAAGAGACTAACGTATCACTCCGGCAACGATCTGATCTCAAGCTGGAGCGGAACCGGAAATATTTTGTTTTCAACAACGCGCGAATTTCAGCAGATCGAACGCCCTTCGGAAGTGTATAGCATATCCGCGAAAGGTGGAACAGAATCGCGTTTGCTCGATGCCGTTGGCTATGACCCGATTCAGTCACCCGATGGCAGATTCATTGCCATCACCCGCGGTGATATCAATCCAATCCAGCGTGAAGCGTACCGAGGCGCATCCAATCGCGACATCTGGTTGTTCGATACCAAAACAAAGACCTACACCAAGATCACGGCATACGAAACCAACGACATGCTGCCGCGCTGGGGTGATAGTCGCACGCTGTACTTCCTGAGCACAAACTCCGGAAGAAATAATTTGTACAAACTAAAGATCGATGACTCCGGTAAAGTAATCGGTTTGCCCGAGCAGCTAACAGACTACCAAGATCATTCGATCCGGTACTTCTCTATTTCGGGAGATGGTAAAACGATAGTGTTTGAACGCGGCAAGGAAGTAACACTGTTTAAAACTGACACCAAGGCAACGCAAAAAGTAAACATCGTAATCAGCACAGACATGCGCTTTGACCCGGAGTTGAATAAATCCGTTTCCGGAGATGCCAGTGGTTATCTCGTTTCTCCGAATGGAAAGTTACTTGCATTGGAGGTCCGGGGTGAAGTTTATGTGAAAGAAATTAACAAGGAAAAAAACAGCACGAATAACGTTTCGGATCATCCGTATCGCGATATGAATGCTGCGTGGGCAAGTGATTCGATTTTACTGTTTACGTCTGACCGTGCTGATGAGAACTTTGATATCTACATGGTTAAATCGACCGACAAAAAGGAGCTTAACATTTTTAAATCACTCAAGCATCAGGTCACGCGCATCACAAAAACAGCACAGGATGAGTCCGGCTTGAAGGTATCGCCAGACGGGAAAAAGCTGGCGTATGTTCGGGGTCGCGGAACATTGGTGGTAGCTGAACTTACACCAGACGGTAAATTGAACAATGAAAAAATTCTGCTTGATGGCTGGGCAACCCCAAATGATATTGAATGGAGTCCTGACAGTAAGTGGTTGGCATATTCACTAACCGATTTGTATTTCAATGATGAGGTTTTTATCCATGCAGCTGATAATTCAGCCAAACCGATGAACGTCAGCATGCACCCACGCGATGACGGTCAGCCCTACTGGAGTGCGGATGGTTCGAAGCTTGGTTTCATTTCCGCGCGAAATAACCGCAGCAATGACGTTTGGTTTGTTTGGCTGAGAAAAGAAGATTGGGAAAAATCTAAGCAGGATTGGGATGACGTTTCTGGCGAAGAAAAACCCGATAAGCCTGCTGATAAGGACAAAGACAAGAAGGACGATAAGGTCAAACCTGTCAGGATCGACTTTGAAGATATACACCAGCGCGTGGTCCAGGTGACGAGCTTCCCGGGCGATGAATCGAACCTTCTGATCTCGAAAGACGGAGAAACATTTTTCTATACAGCCACCACCAGCACGGCAAAGGGCCGTGACCTGTACAGCATCAAATGGAATGGAAAAGATTTGAAAGAGCTTACCAAGAGCGCATCAAATCCGAATAGCATTTCGATGGATAAGGATGGTAAATATATCTACTTCCTCAAGTCAGGCGGAAGCATGAGTCGCCTCGAGATTAAAGGTGAGAAAACCGAATCGCTTCCGTATAATGCCAAACAGCACATCAATTACACAGCCGAGCGAACACAGGTTTTTGAAGAAGCCTGGCGTGCAATCCGCGATGGATTTTATGATCCGCAATTCCATGGCAAAGATTGGAACAAACTGCGCGACAAGTACCGCGAGCTGTGCATCATGGCAAGTACGAATGAAGACTTCCGCGACATGTTTAATTACATGCTCGGGGAATTGAACTCATCGCATATGGGCTTCACCGCTCCGCAGCAGGCAGAAACGCAGCGCGATGCGACCGGTATGCTGGGCGCTGAACTCGTACCTGTTAAGGACGGAATGAAAGTAACACACGTTATTCCGGACTCTCCTGCAGATAAGGCCGCAAGTAAGCTGAATGTTAATGACGTTATCACTGCCGTGGATGGCAAGCCGTATAGCGATTCAGATAACTTCTATGAACTCCTCAACATTCGCGTGGATGAACGCACGTTGTTAAACGTTCGCGGAGCGGATGGTAAAAATCGCGAAGTAGTGATTCGGCCGGTCAACAGTGTTCGTCAGTTGGCCTATGAAGAATGGGTGAAAGATCGCAAAGCACTCGTTGACAAATTCTCGAACGGCAAATTGGGTTACATTCATATCCAGGCGATGAGTCAACCAAGCTTCGAAGTATTCGAGCGCGAGTTACAAGCGGCAGGTTATGGCAAAGACGGATTGGTGATTGATGTCCGGTACAACGGAGGCGGGTCAACCACCGATTACCTGATGGCAGTGCTGAACTACAAGCAGCATGCATACACCATTCCGCGCGGAGCAAGCGAGAACCTGGAGCGCGACAAGCTTAAGTTCCGTGAATATTATCCCACAGGAGAGCGATTGGTTTATTCTGCATGGATGAAGCCTTCCATTGCGTTGTGTAACGAGGGAAGTTATTCAAATGCGGAAATTTTTTCGCATGCGTATAAAACACTCGGCATTGGAAAACTGGTGGGCGTACCGACCAATGGTTCGGTGATTTCAACCGGTGGCAAAGGATTAATGGATGGATCATTTGTACGGTTGCCCTTCCGGGGATGGTACACTAAAGCCACCGACAAAAATCAGGAGCTTGGTGCCGTGGTGCCCGATATTATCGTGTATAATTCACCCGACTGGATTGCCAAAGGAACTGACGATCAGCTTAAGGCAGCGGTGGATGAGCTGATGAAAGGTTTGCCGAAGAAATAGCGCACACACGATTTTGATTTTCAAATATGCGACCCCTTTCGGGGTCGTATTTTTTTTTGTGCGAAATCATTCTATAAACATTGGAATCCTTCGGATTCCTGGTCTTCGAATCTCAACGCGGAGGTATTTCGTGTTCTTTTTAATCTCGATAGGAACCGCTGTGCGACCCCTTCGGGGTCGTATTTTTTTGCGATTAATTCTACAAACATTGGAATCCTTCGGATTCCTGGTCTTTGAATCTCAACCCCGGAGAGCTCGCATTTTTTAATCTCGATGGAACCGTTGTGCGACCCCATTCGGGGGTCGTGTTATTTTGTGCGAATTCATTTTATAAACATTAGAATCCTTCGGATTCTCTGGTGGGGTATGGACATTTAATTCCAAAGGGGTCTAAATGCATTAAAATGTTATCATGGATATTTCAAATCAATCCCGAAGAGATTGTATGTTTGTAGCAGATGCGGGGAACAAAGCACGACCCCGAAGGGGTCGAATGTCACGGCAGACAATGACCTCTAACTATTTGAATAGATATTGTTCATTGAATTCTATCTCAAAGCGTTTAAGAAAATCAATATATTCCGTTCGGAATGATTTTCGTTTGTGATGTTCTTTTTGGTTGAGGATATAGTTGACAACCGAGTCAATGTGGGAATGACTATATGAAAATGCTCCGTAACCTTCCTGCCAATTGAATTTATGCCGGCTAAATTTTTTCTCTTTGATAAATTCTGTTGAGGATTTTTTAACCTCACGTACGAGATCGGAAATACTGGATGACGGTTTCATGCCAATAAATATGTGGATGTGATCCGGCATGCCATTGATTGCTAAAACTTTTTGTTCCTTATTTCTAAGAATCCCGGTAATGTATTTATATAATTCTTCTTCCCACAAGGCATCGATCAGACTATCGTGATTTTTAACAGCAAAAACCAGATGAATATAAAGTTGCGAAAATGTTCCAGCCATTGGATAAAATCGGGTGTAATTCAAACTAACATCTTTCACGGAATATCTCGCAATAATTTATCTTTGAGTTCCCTTTCTGTGCTTTTATGAGATTGCTATTAGTTGTCACTGTCTTCTTGATTGTCGCTTGTTCTTCTCCGAAAAATGAAATCCCGGTTGCGGAAAGAGATTTTTGTTCTAGCATTCACCGGAACGATTCTCTTAACCTCACAGCTTCGCTGGCACCGGTTGCCGACTCGCTCGAATCAAAAAGCGGGGTTTATGTACTGGAAGACGGTGGCGGGTCGCTCGTTGCGAGGGCTTGGCTTGCTGAGTACGCGGAAACGACAATCGACATTCAGTACTTTATTTTCTCGCCCGACAACGTTGGCCTTATCGCATGCGACTATCTCGTTCGTGCGGCCGATCGTGGGGTGAAGGTTCGGTTGCTGGTGGACGATGTAATGGTGGAGGCAGGTGTCCATGAAATTCTTGTACTTGATTCGCATGAGAATATCGACATCAAGATTTATAATCCAGGTGTGAATCTCGGAAAGAACCTTTTCAACAAAATAAAAAAATTCTCAACCGATTTTAAGGGAGCCAATCAGCGTATGCATAACAAAACGTTTGTTGTTGACGGAAAGGTGTGCATTACCGGCGGGCGAAACATTGCAGATGAGTATTTCGATTATGACCATGAGTACAACTTCCGCGATCGCGATGTGTTGCTGCTCGGGAAAGTAAATCGGGACATAGAAAAATCATTCGAAGATTTCTGGACAAGTAAATTAAGCGTACCGGTTACAGAACTGGTATCGGAAGAAGAAGCGAATTATGCTGATACCACACGTTTCGATCGTCTGCATCAGTATGCTTGTAACCCGGACAATTTCTGGCCGCAGGTACGAGACAGGATTCAAAATCTTCATAAACATTTTACTACCCTTCAGGAGAATCTTGTGTGGCTGGAGGATGTGCATTTTGTGTCGGACGTACCCGGAAAAAATGACAATCCCGGTCTGGGCGGCGGAGGAGTGACAACTGAAACCTTGATTAATCTGATCAAAAAGGCAAAACACACCATTGACATTCAATCTCCCTACCTGATCACATCCGACCTTGGAAAGAAACTCCTGAAAGATGCTGTGGATCGCGGGGTAAAGGTCCGTATTCTCACCAACAGCATGGCTTCAACTGATAACATGGAAGCCTTCAGCGGGTACAAGCGTGACCGGCTGAAGCTCTTGAATACCGGAGTACATATCTATGAATTCCGGCCTGATGCAAAAGAGCGTTATCAGGTGATGACCGGTGCACTGCAGGAGAAACTCAACTTCACACCAATTTTTGGCCTGCATGCCAAATCAATGGTGGTTGACGGCAAGATCGTGGTAATCGGGACGTTTAACCTGGATCCGCGCAGCGCTAACCTGAACACCGAATGCGTAACGGTTATCCGCTCCGAACGAGTAGCGAAAGGGGTTCTGGCCGGGATGGAAACTGAATTTGCTCCGGAAAATTCCTGGGAGACAACGGCTACGTTCAATCCGGACACGGTAGCATCGCGAAGTAAGCGGTCAAAAACATGGTCGGTAAGAATGATCCCGAAGGACATTTTATAGAGCGCTTGAACAAGCGTTCGTTCAACGAACAATTTTATCTTCCATTCACATAGATTGATTCACAAAACCTGCATATTTGCAGGTTAATGGTACTGCTTATACTTTCTATTCTTCTATTGATAGTCCACTGCATTTGGGCGGGCAACCGGCTGATGGATCTATTCACAAAAAGTCGCAGGAAAAATAAATTTCAGTGGATGCTGATCATTTTGCTGGTGCCGTTTATCGGTGCGATCGCGTATAATCTCACCATGCGCAGGCAGAAACTCTCCCGAAGGACGCTGCTTTTTTAAGTTAAAGCTTTTCCAGAGCTGATCTGCTTGGTGTCAGGATCTTGCCGCAAGTTACACCTACTGAAAAAAGTGCCCCTAGTTGTTGAAATGATACAGGAAAACCAGAATCGCGTTAAACGCGGGCTTGGCATTGTCTTTAATTTCCAGCGTAACATCAACTTCAAACTTGGTTACACCCCGTAAGTTTACAATGGAATGCAGCTTCGCGCGCATGCGCACTTCGCTGTTCACCAAAACCGGTTGATTAAACTTCAGGCTGGCGATGCCGTAGTTTATCATCATCTTCACATTCCTGAACTCTGCTATCTGATCCCACAAATGCGGGACGAGCGAAAGGGTAAGGTACCCATGGGCAATGGTACTCTTGAAGGCGGTTTCCGTTTCGGCCCGTTTCGGGTCGGTATGAATCCATTGATGATCAAGCGTGGCATCGGCAAAGAGATTGATCTGATCCTGGGTGATTTTCAGATAATCGGATACGCCAAGTTCTTTACCTTTGTATGTTTCAAATTCTTCGTAGCTGCTGATCAGGAGGGCCATGGGGTTCTGGGTTTGCACTAAAATAGTGAAATTTGAAATTGATAATGGCAAAAAAACAAAGCTTTACATTCGAAACCCGCCTGACCGAATACAAGGATATGCTGGTATCAACCGTGGTGGAGATACCGGCTGAGGTTGTAAAAAAGCTCCCCGCGGGAAGGGTGCGTGTGGAAGGAAAGCTCAATCAGGTTCCGTTCAACCTGGCAATTCAATCAAAAAAGAACGGGCCGCGTTACCTCAGTGTGAGCCAGGCGATGCGTAAATCAGCTGGTGTAAAGCCCAACGATAAGGTAAAAGTGACGTTTGCGATTGTCGACCCCGACAAGCTCGAGCTACCGGAAGAAATGGAAGCTGTGCTGGCGCAGGATGATGAAGGTGCTAAAAAGTGGAACAAATTAACCGTGGGCCTGCAGCGCAGCCTTGTCCATTATATCAACAGCTCAAAAAATGTGGATATCAGAATTGAACGTGCGCTGTTTCTGATCAATAAAGTAAAATCGGGGGCTTACGATAAGCGGATGAAAGATTAAATGGCAACCATTACCAAAGATATACCGGCCGTTAAGCCCGCGATTGATGTAGATGTTCTCACATCAATCGATCCGAATTCGTTAACCGATTCGTACGTATATGTGCATTGCCATTATCAGAATGTTTATGATGAGATGTTTATCCGCATCTGGCAAACAACTTTTCTGATCGACCGGGTTTCCGGTTCCCGTGCTAAACTTGTCCATGTTGAAAACATCTCCTATGCTCCCGTGTGGACACACATTCCCGGTAACCAACTGTATACATTTCTCCTGATCTTTTCTTCGTTACCGAAAGACTGCAAGACGTTCGATCTCGTGGAAGACATTCCGCAGGCGGGAGGATTTTTTGTTTCCGGCATCAGCCGGAATGAGCAGGATGTGTATCATGTAACGATTGATTAGTCTTGCCATTTTTGAACATTCAACCTTAAAGATTAATTGACTTATCCCGTTCTCGATATTATTCCAGCGCTTAAAGAAAAGCTGATGACTCAGTCAACCGTAATTCTTCAGGCTCCGCCCGGTGCGGGAAAGAGTACGATTCTTCCGTTGGAATTATTAAGCGAACCGTGGCTTGGCGATAAGAAAATCGTCATGCTCGAACCCCGAAGGCTTGCTGCCCGATCGGTTGCCATGCGTATGGCGAGTTTGCTGGAAGAGGAGGCAGGGGAAACAATCGGCTATCGCGTGCGCTTCGAAAATAAAGTAAGCGCGAGAACAAAAATTGAAGTTGTAACCGAAGGTATTCTTACGCGCATGATTCAGACGGATAACGCGCTGGAAAATGTAGCTATGGTCATCTTCGATGAATTTCATGAACGAAGTCTCCAGGCTGACCTTGCACTTGCGCTGACACTCCAGGTTCAAAGTGTGTTGAGAGCTGATTTGCGTGTACTCGTGATGTCTGCCACGCTGGAAAGTGAACTACTGTCGGACCGATTGAATGCACCCGTGCTTACCAGTTCAGGAAGGCAATACCCTGTTAATGTTATTCACGTTCCGATTGATAAAGACGCAAGAATTGCCAATGCGGTCACCTCAACAATCATGAAAGCACTTCGTGAACAGCGTGGTGACATGCTGGTATTTCTTCCGGGGGCAGGCGAAATTAATCGTGTTCAACAGCAACTCGAGGAAGCAAATGTCGGTGCACTGATTACTCCCCTCTATGGGGATCTTCCATTTAAGCAACAACAGGAGGCTATTCTCCCGGATAAAAATGGTGCGCGCAAGATTGTGTTATCGACTTCCATTGCTGAAACATCGTTAACGATTGAAGGAATTACTACAGTGATCGACAGTGGCTACGCGCGTGTTCCGCGATTTGATCCGCGCAGCGGACTGACCCGCCTCGAAACCATTCGTGTTACCAAAGATGCGGCCGACCAGCGGGCCGGTCGTGCAGGTCGTTTGGGTCCGGGCGTTTGTTATCGTTTGTGGTCAGCTGCGGAAGAGCGTAATCTTCAGCCCGCCCGTAAACCGGAGATTCTCGAAGCGGATCTTACATCACTTGTACTTGAACTTGCGCAATGGGGAGTAGATGATGTAAACCAATTGAATTGGATTACAAAACCTGCCGCAGGTGCAATCAGTCAGGCAAAAGAACTATTGACGGAACTTGAGGCGCTTGATCAGAATAAAATTACGCTCCGCGGAAAGGAGATGCTCAGGCTTCCTACGCATCCGCGCATCGCGCACATGTTGCTGGCAACAGACAACAAAGCGCTGGCTGCTGATGTTGCAGCGCTGCTTGAGGAACGCGATCCGCTTCCGCGGGATAGCGGCAGCGACTTAAGTTTGCGTGTTGAAGTTTTAAGAAAATGGCGTGCAGGTGAACGTGTAAATGCCGAACGCGCGGTACTTGAACGAATCGAAAGACTGGCAAGTGCATGGCGAAAATTGTTTAGCGTACAAACGGATAATTCGGCACCAGCCGATGAAGACGTGGGAAGGTTAGTGCTGGAAGCCTATCCTGAACGGATTGCCTGGCAGCAGGAGAAATTGAGTTTACGGTACAAGCTTGCAAATGGAAGAACGGCTTTGCTTCCACAGCATGATCCGCTGATGCGTGAAGAATGGCTCGCCATTGCCGACCTTGATGCAGGATCGAAAGAAGGGAAAATTTTTCTGGCGGCACCCGTTAACAAAACCTATCTGTTAACGCACGCGAAAGAGCAGGAGGTTGTAAAATGGGATGCTGAGCGCGGTATCATCACTGCTCAATTGGAGAGCCGGATCGGAAGTGTGATTCTTGCTACAAAGCCGATACAGAAAATCAGTGACGAGCTACGGGTAAAGATTTTATGTAATGCCTTACAGGAAGAAGGGTTAAAACTTTTAAACTGGTCGGAAGGTAACGTGCAATGGCAAGCGCGGGTGTTGAGTTTACGAGCGTGGCGGAAGGATGAGCATTGGCCGGATGTAAGTACCGAACGATTGATTGAAACTGCCGAAACATGGCTAGCTCCGTTTCTTGGTTCGGCAAACAAGCGCAGCGATCTTCAGCGGCTTGATGTTCAGCCGATGCTGGATTCCATTTTGTCGTGGGAACAGCAACAGATTTTAAACAAACTGGCCCCGACCAGATTACAGGTTCCGAGCGGATCGCAAATTTCAGTTCAATACTTTCCGAATGGTGAACCACCTGTGCTGGAAGTCCGGCTGCAGGAAATGTTCGGCTTACCTGAAACTCCTGTGGTAAATGAGGGGCGTACGAAAGTCTTACTCCACTTGTTGTCGCCTGGATACAAGCCTGTTCAGGTAACACAGGATTTAAAAAGCTTCTGGCACACAACGTATCACGAAGTTCGTAAGGAACTCCGGATGCGCTATCCGAAACACCACTGGCCGGAAGATCCCTGGACAGCCGAAGCAGTACGCGGTGTAAAACGCAGATAGCATACCATAAGCCGGTATTTTTTGTATCTTTAAAATACATTTTCAAAAGAGGATTTCGACCCCCAGACAGTTAAATTCACTCCTGCGAGAATTTACTGCGTGGTTCCCTGCCACGCTGGAATATTGTTTCACTGTCTGACGTAAATTCTAATTCATGCACACTGTTATTATTGGAACCGGATGTTGTATTCCGGAGGTTAAAGTGCCGAACAGCTCTTTCATAGATCACATATTATTTGAAAGAGATGGCGAGAAGAATTTCAAAGGTATGGCCGGCGTGATTGAGAAGTTTCAGACCATCACAGGCATATCGGAGAGACGATATGCGAAACCTGATCAAACGGCTTCTGATTTGGGAGTTATTGCTGCCGAAAACGCTATTCACGATTCAGGGATTAATCGTGAGACACTCGATTATATAATTGTTGCCCATAACTTCGGGGATGTAATGCCAGACAGTAACCGGTCGAGCCTGGTGCCGGCACTTGCTTCACGAATAAAAGCCATGCTTAAAATTTCCAATCCGGACTGTGTAGCGTACGATATTCCGTTTGGTTGCCCGGGCTGGCTTGAGGGATTGATCCAGGCAAACATTTTTATCAGAAGTGGCGAAGCAAAGCGTTGCCTGGTGGTGGGCACCGAAACGCTGTCGCGTGTAATCGATCCCCACGATAAGGACTCCATGATTTACAGTGATGGAAGCGGAGCGGTTGTGGTTGAGGGTCGTGAAGTAGATTCAGGTGTAATTGCCGGGAAAACTCAAACCCACGCTTACGGACTTACGGAGTTGCTGCACATGGGTTCGTCTTCATCACCCTTTGTGAAGGACCGGGCCGATCTTTACCTGAAAATGAACGGACGGAAAGTTTACGAGTTTGCGTTAAATCACGTTCCGATTGTTGTTAAAAGTGTATTGGATAAGTCGGGCACACCGCCCAATGCGATCAAACGGATCTTAATCCATCAGGCCAATCATAAGATGGATACGGCTATTGTTGAACGATTATTTAAGCTTTATGGTATTCACGAGGTACCGGAGAACATTATGCCGATGACGATAGGCTGGCTCGGAAACAGCTCGGTGGCTACATTACCCACGTTACTCGATTTGATTCTGAAAGGAGAGATGCCCGGATATGAAGTAGAAAAAGGAGACAAAGTGATCTTTGCTTCGGTGGGCGCAGGAATGAACATCAACGCTGTGTTGTATCAATTCTAATAAATCTTACGGAAGATATTGATTAAAGTCTGGGTCAACGCCCGGTTATTAAGTATCTTTGCGGACCTTCTGTTTGAACCAGGTGCTTTACCTTCTCCATTCACCAGGTTTTTTTCACGTAAACACACATTCATGGCCAGACCTCAGGAAACATTCAATAAAAAAGAACTGGAGAAGAAGCGCGCTCAAAAGAAAAAAGATAAAGAACAACGAAAACAGGATCGCAAGGCTAACGCGAAATCCGGCCAAAGCCTGGATGATATGATGGCCTACGTTGATGAGAACGGAAATCTGTCGGCTACGCCACCCGATCCGCTGAAGAAAAGAAGCGTGAATGTAAATGAGATTGTTACCGGCTCACGCAATGAAGGCGGGGCGACTGTTACCGTTAAAAAAGGAAAAGTTTCGTTTTTCGATACTGCTAAAGGCTTTGGATTTATTATTGATTCCGAAAGCGGTGAACGCATTTTTGTTCACATCAATTCGCTGAAAGTGGCGATTAAAGAAAACGATGTGGTAACGTTTGAAACCGAACGCGGACCGAAAGGACTTCAGGCCCGCGATGTAAAGGTTATTAAATAAAAAAATCCTGACGATTTACCGTCAGGACTTTCTTCAACTATCATTCGGAAAGAAATTAGTCTACGAGTTTCACACGAACTGCGTTCATGCCTTTTTTGCCGCGCTCAACTTCGTATTCTACCTGATCGTTCTCACGGATATCATCGATAAGACCGGATACGTGTACGAATACTTCTTCACCTGAGTCGGCTGACTTAATGAATCCAAAACCTTTGGTTTCATTAAAAAATTTTACTGTTCCTTGCATTGTGTTATTTGTTAATAAATTATAATAATTCGCAATTATGCGTTCAGCAAATCCGGCATATCATAAGATTCTATTCGATTTTGTTCCGGTTGGAACGAGGCGTATGGAATGATGAAAAATGCGGTAGAAACCGCTACGAATTTTTTGAAAACTAATTACGGATGTAAAAGTAAGCCTTATAAAGGCTTATTCCTATTAAACGCTCATAAAGTTTAGGCAATCGATACCGAAAGTGTGAAATCACGGTCTAATGTGAATTCATATACATGCTGTTGCATCAATTCCCTTGCTTTATTGGAAAGCGTAAGTGCATGAAACAGGTCCGACCCGATTACCGAATCTTTCGGGGTTGCAGCCGGCTTGCTGTTTTCAACACGGAGGGTGAACTTAAATGTTCTGGCTTTCTGATCCAGTGCTTTCACCTCGTGCGGGAAGAGCTTGTAGGTTTGTGGACCATTAACGGCTTCGGTCATCATTTTGACTACCGCGGGCCTGTATTTGTTCCATAGCGATGAGAACGGTGATGTGAATGTTTTATCCATAGAATGAACTTTATCCTAAATACGATCGGAGTGAGTTGGTACTGAATTGTTTGCGAAGCCTGCCGGTGGCTTTTTCTTTAATCTGGCGAACGCGTTCGCGGGTCAAGTCATGCTTCTCGCCAATTTCTTCAAGTGTGAGCGCCTGCTTACCTTTTAAACCGTAATAATCGGAGAGGATATCGGCTTCCCGGTCGCTCAGCGTATCCAGCACACGGGATACTTCGCGTTGTAACGAATCGCGCATCAATCCCGAATCAGGTGTTTCCTCCGATACGTTCTGCAAAACATCGAGCAAGCCATTGTCGTCATCCGCGGAAAAAGGCGCATCGATCGAGACAGCCCGACCTGTGTTTTGCATAGTGAACTGCATTTCTGTTAATGGAATGTTCATTACCTCGGCAAGCTCAGCCGCGCTTGGCTCACGCTGGTATTGTTGTTCGAGATCGGAAAATGTTTTGAGCATTTTATTTACAGAGCCGATGCGATTGAGGGGCAACCGTACAATCCGCGATTGCTCGGCCAGCGCCTGCATAATCGATTGCCGGATCCACCATACGGCATACGAGATAAATTTAAACCCCCGTGTTTCATCAAAACGCATAGCAGCCTTAATCAGGCCTACGTTTCCTTCGTTGATGAGATCCCCCAACGTGAGGCTGTTGGTTTTAAACTGCTTGGCCACGGAAACTACGAAGCGAAGGTTTGCTTTCGTTAATTTTTCCAGAGCTACTGTATCGCCCTGCCGGATTCTCTTGGCAAGTTCAACTTCCATATCTGCCGAAATCAAACTCACTTTCCCGATTTCCTGAAGGTATTTTTCCAGCGACTGCGATTCGCGGTTTGTTATCTGTTTAACGATCTTTAACTGTCTCATGCTGCTGTGTTAGTCTGACATTTACGCCTGAATGAAAGCGTAACCGCCACCAAGGCGGTCAAATATTGTTCAATTGATAAAGACTGATAGGAGGAATGATCTTGTATAAGAAGATGCCTTCAGCAGGATTCAGGAATTGAAACTGAAAGATACGAATTTTTATCCGATTGTGGGCCGTTTGTAATCACACGCCCGACATCTGCACAAATAAAAGAGCGCCTTTTTAAGACGCTCTGGTTGATATTGATTACACGTGTTAGTCGTTGTTGCGCAGCGAATTTACGGGATTTGCACGAGCTGCGCGGAGTGCCTGCGAGCTGACAATCAGCACGGCAAAAATCAGCGCGATAATTCCGGTAAGCGGGAAAACCCACCAGTTTATTTCGACACGATACGGATACCGCTCGATGAAGCGTTCCAAAATCCACCAGGCGAAGGGTGCTGAGAAAACAAAAGCGATAATCACTAGTTTGGAGAAATCCTTTGAAATCATGGTAACCAATCCGGTTACGGATGCGCCCATAACCTTTCGAATGCCCAGCTCTTTCGTACGTTGTTCTGCGGTGAACGCGGCGAGTCCGAATAAGCCAAGACCGGTGATGATTATCGCCAGTATGGCGAATACGTTTGCCAGGGTGCCGATCATATTAATGGAGGAGAATTTTTTACCGAATTCAACATCCGCGAAAGCGTATTCGAACGGATAGGCAGGATTGTATTTTTTCATGATCGCCTCAATCTTCTTAAGCGACCCTTGCAGATCATCTGTTTTCTCGAGCCGCAGAGAAACGGCATTTACCCAGTCCGGTGAGAAGACGATAAACATCGGCTTGATCGGTTGATACGGTGAGCCCATCAATACGTTATCAACAATTCCGACCAGCTCGCGCTTGCTTCCCCACAAGTCAAGCTGTGTTCCGATCGGATCTTTAAGTTGCATAATATCGAGCGCTGCTTTGTTAATGATAATGGCGGATGTATCGCTTTTGAAATCATCGGAGAAGTCGCGGCCTTCCAGAATTTTGATACCCATCGTCTGGAGATAATCATATTCTGTTGCAATAGTGGTGAACAGTACGCGCTGATCTTCGGGCTTGCCGGGCCAGTCCAGAAAGTTGTTCGACCAGATTTCCGTTATCGGGCTGTTGGATTGTGTAACGGATTTTACAACGCCCGTTTGCAGGAGTTCCTGCTTGATGGTGCTGTAGTTTCTGCCGATCTCATCGGTGTAATCAATCGTGATAAGATTTTCCTGGTCGTATCCTAAATCGCGACCCTTGCCGAGCTGAATTTGCTGATACATAACGATGGTACCGATGATCAGCAAAATGGAAAATCCGAATTGCAGTGTAACCAATATCTTTCTGGGGAGGCTTGCACTTTTCCCTACCTGAATTTTCCCCTTCAACACGCGCGCTGCCTGAAAAGAAGAAAGGTACAGCGCGGGATAACTTCCGGATACGATACCGGTGATGAAAATCAGCCCGATGCCAAATAGCCAGAACTCTTTTGTAGCGTAGTGAATGACCAGCTGTTTTTCAACAAGATCATTGTATGCCGGCAAAAGCAATTCGGCCAGTAATACACCAATAGTAAACGCCAGGAACGAAATAAATAATGCTTCACCCAGAAATTGCAATACCAGTTCATGCCTGCGCGAGCCGATGCTCTTCCGTATCCCAACTTCTTTCGCCCTGCGTTCGGACCGCGCAGTAGCGAGATTCATAAAGTTGATGCAGGCGATTACGAGAATGAATACCGAGATAACTGAAAACATCTGAACATAGTCGATCATTCCGCCACTTTCGTTGCCTTCCTGGAAGTTCGAATACAAGCGCCAGCGGGTAAGCGGATGCAAAAAGAACTCTCGCTTAATGTCGACCTGACCTTTCTTCGTCAACATATCGTGTATGCTGGTTTCAACCGCAACTTCATTCTTTGAATCGTTCAGCTCAACATACACCTGGAAGGAGTAATTACCCCAGTTATCCTTATTGTTGCGAACCCATTGCTCCATTTGCTCTTTCAGTTTCCAGGGCATCAGCAAGTCAAATTCAAAAGACGAGTTGCCGGGAACATCTTTTAAAATGCCGGTCACTTTTGCATCCGTGGCGTTGTCGATGCGGATCAACTGATTGATGGGATCCTGATCCTTGAAAATCATTTTTGCCAGCGATTGGCTGATGACAATTGAATTGGGTTCATTGAATACTGTTTTTGCATTCCCCTGCAGCAGCGGAAATTCGAACATCGTAAGGAATTCTTCTCCCACGAAATAGCCGCGCTTGCGAATCCGGGTTTCACCAACCGTTAATAAGTGATCTCCGCCCCAGTCAGCAACCGAAGCGTTAACAATATTTGGATCAGCCGTTTTCATGGCTTCGTAAGTGGGGAGCGGAACGGAAGTCCATGAATTTATTTTACCATCATACGCAGCGTTGATCCACACCTGGTACAGCCGGTCGGCCTTTGGGTGGAATTTGTCGTATCCCAGTTCGTCAAACACCCATAGCAGGATCAGAATACTGCTGGCGATACCAATGGCCAGTCCGGTAATGTTGATAAGGGAATAGACACTGTTTTTCAACAAGTTGCGCAGCGTAATGAGAACGTAGTTTTTGAACATAGTGAGCGGGTTACAGACAGTACCTTTAAATCAGAAAAAGGTATCAATCCGGAGGCGAATAAATTTAGTCATTCCAAAGAGCGGGCCCGCGAATAAAAAGTTGCTTGCCGAAGACTTTAAATTTTACCAAAAATCATTCTGTCCGAAGTGTGCGCTTACGGGCAGTGGACTTAAAGAAGAGGATGATCATGCGTTGAGCGTTAGCTCAAAATACCGGGCATGATCGTGCGGATTAAACCGGTAGGCATCAATCTCAACGAATCCATGATCGGTATATAGCTTGATTGCTGCATGCATGAATGCCGCAGTATCCAGCTTGATGGTTTGATATCCGAGTTTGCGTGCCGTTTCAATGCAGGTTCGTAACAATTGCTTGCCGATTCCCATTCCCTTCGCTGCGTCTTTTACAAACATGCGTTTTACTTCAGCATCGCTTGGGCTGAATCTTCGTAAACCAGCAATGCCTACTGGAGCATTGTTTATGTATGCGATGAATAGGCCACCATCCTTTTGATTGTACATCTTCGGCAAGTCGGCCATTTCTGCATCAAAATTCTGAAACGAAAGATCGAATCCCAGCCATGTCACATATTCTGAAATCAGTTCTTTGGCATCCAGAAAGTGCTGCGGTGTTATAGCTGTTTTTATTTCAATCTTTGTCATTTCACAAGAATAGCAAATAAAACACAACGGTATGGATACCGAATGCAAACATCGCCAGCGTGTACGGCTTATAATCTTTTTTGTTCCGGATGTCGTAGAACGTCAGGGCGATCAATATCGAAAGGATGATACCATACTGGAGCGTTTGTGTGATGATCATATTCAAACCCAGGAAAACAGGGCCAATGCGACCGATTGTCGGGCCCAAAAGAACGAGCACCGATGCAATGATAAACCGCATGTGCTTGCCGGGAACTTTTCGGTAGAATATCGAAAGCGAGTAAAACGTTACCAGCAGCACGCAATCGCCCAGGGAAAAGAAAAGGTTTTCATAAGCCCCCGACCTGATAATTTTAATCCATGCCGGAACGAATGACAGGATCAATAATGGGAAGAGGAAATATGAAAACTTGCCCAGAATCCTGTGCAGCGAAATTTTTTTATTGGAGATCAGGAAAGGCTGGCTGATTACGAGTGCTACCCAAAGGGTGGCCAGTATGGCGTGGACATGGATGAACGGGTCAAACCCTGGTTCAAAATCCGGAAACTTCGATCCGTAAGATGGATGAAATGCCAATGCAATTACCGGAAGCAGCAGCAGAAAAAAGTACCCGAGATAGCGGTAAGAACGCTCCATGTATAATAATTATCGCTATGCTGATTATTGGGCACCATTGTTAACCTCAATCCAGTAACCATCGGGATCCTGAAGATAGATTTGTTTGATGCCATCCGCGCGAGTGGTGATTTCGTTGGGCGTACCGCCCCAGTCACCGTATGTAATTTTTAAGTCGGTAAGATGTTTTCTGAATCCCTCAAAATCTCGGGTTGAAAATGCGAGATGAACAGTTTTAGGAACGCTTACGGGTTCGCTGCTGGTAATGAGGTGAAGTTCCTTTCCATCATTCAGTGATATCCAGCGAATAGACGGGTTTGCGGTACGATTGGTAATCTCCGATAACTTGAAAACCTTCATGTAAAACTCGGCTGAACGGTTCATGTCCTTTACCGAGAGTGCAAGGTGATCAAACTTCAGATTGAAAGGATTAGAGGTTTGTGCCATCGTACCGGCAATGATACACATTGCAATCAGAAAAGCGGATATCTTTTTCATCATGTCAGAATTTTCCTGAGTTCACATCGTTGATGAACGCAATTACGCCTGTCATAAAAACCTGCTGATCATCCCACATTGCGAGATGGCTTCCGTTCGGACAATATAAATATCTTCCTTTTTGAACCATCTTACTTTGATCTTCCATTGCTTTCGGGTCCATGGTATCGTGTTTGGCGCCAATCATCAATGTTGGCACTGCGATCTCTTTCAGTCTGTCTTTAATGTCCCATTTGGCAAGCCTGCCGCTGATTCCGAATTCGCTCGGGCCCTGCATCATTGTATAAACCGTTCCGTTGGCATGTTTGAGCGAGCGGTTCAACGCGTCCGGCCATTCCTGTAGACGGCAAATATGTTCGTGGTAGAAATTAGGAAGAAGCAGTTCCATGTACCGCGGATTACCGAAATCTTTTTTCGCTTCAATTGCACGAACTTCTGCAAGCACATCAGGTTTCATTTGCGCGGCCAGTACTTCATCGGCATATTTTCCATACTCCGGTGCGCTGGCAACCATGTTGGCGATCAGCAAGCCTTTTATGTTTTGCTGATATTTCAGCGCGTACTCCATCGCCAGGATTCCGCCCCAGGAATTACCGAGCACATAGAAATTTGTGTTGTCGGCTCCGATGGCCTGCCGAACCTGCTCAACTTCTTCAACAAAGCGTTCGGTAGTCCAGAGGCTGCTGTCAGTCGGCTGATCGCTATAGTACGATCCGAGCTGATCGTACTCATAAAATTCGAAACCTTCGCGCAAAAAGAATGTCTCGAAACACTCCATGTACTCATGTGTCATAGCCGGACCACCATGAAGCAGCAGTACTTTAATTTTTGGATTGGTTCCGAAGCGTTTTGTCCAGACGTTAAACTCGCCCACAGGTGTTTTGATCGGGATAAGTTTTACACCGCCCGCTTCGGGTGAATCGCCATAGTTAAAGTATGCAGTGGCGGAATTTGTAGAGGATTGTTTCTCGCACGAAACGAATGCAATAATTACAATTGCCAGAAGGCATGTGTAAAGCACGTTTTTCATAGGGGTTTGGGTTAGGTTGAGCCGACACAGTGTATGCTGTTCGAATATCGGGATAGAAAATGACTATGAAAAAGAAAGCAACAAAGAAATCGACTGGCCTGGATGGCTGGAAACGTACAGTCGCGGTCACAAATACCGTTGTGCCGGGCCATGCGCGATTTGCTGACCGCGTGGAAAGAAGAAATGATTATTATTTCAACCTCTGCCTGAAGAATTCAACCGTCCGCGTCCACGCGAGTTCAGCGGCAGCTTTGTCGTAACGCGGAGTGGTGTCGTTATGAAAGCCATGATTGACGTTTTCGTACATGTATGCCGTGTACTCCTTTTTATTTTCTTTCAATGCTGCTTCGT
Organism: Cyclobacteriaceae bacterium; assembly: GCA_016786585.1. GTDB lineage: Bacteria > Bacteroidota > Bacteroidia > Cytophagales > Cyclobacteriaceae > UBA2336. The sequence goes on along the minus strand of JAEUUI010000030.1, from coordinate 403,259 downwards.
ATGCCGGCCAGCCTTCGTTGACACGTGTATCAAGCGATGCATAGTGCAGCAGAAGCGGGGCCTGAATGTTCGGCACATCTTCTTTTGCCGGCTGCCCGCCATAAAACGGCACGGCTGCTTTTAGGTCCGGAATACGAACGGCCATCATGTTGCTGATCCATCCGCCAAAGCAAAATCCAACCACGCCAACTTTCCCACTACAATCGGGGTGCGTTTTTAAATAATCGTATGCGGCAATAAAATCTTCCAGCATCTCATTGCGGTCGCGTTTTGACTGCATGTCACGCCCGGCATCATCCGTACCCGGTATCCGCCCAGCGGAGTTAACATATCCGGTGCGAGCGAGATGAAACCGGCAAGCGCTGCTCTGCGGCCAACGTCTTCAATGTGCGGATTAAGTCCGCGGTTTTCATGCACCACAATAATTCCTCCCAGCTTTCCTTTTGCATCAGCGGGCTTCGATAACAGAGCTTTGATTATTCCGGCACCTTTCGGTGAGGGGTAATTGATGTACTCAGACTTTAACCGGGGATCGTTTTGCTGAATTTGAATCTGACCTTTGTAATCCGGCATCAAAAAGCCCGACAGCGCAGCTACCGTTATTCCGCCAACCGCATACGTTGAAAGCTTCTGCATGAAATCGCGCCTGTCGATCCGGTTGTGCGCATAGTCATCATACAGATCAAAAACTTCCTGTTTAATGTCTTCTTTGCGGAGCTGGCTCATAACGGGAATTGGTTAAGGATCGAAGCTACTCAAAAAACGAACAGCGATGATACCGTTTATGGCATACAAAAAACCATTTGGCAGAAAACGGCTTACAGTAAACCCTTTTCCTCCAGCGTCAGCTTGAGTTTTTCTTGGTTGGCCCAGAATTTTGACTCGATCTCGTTCATGAGCTTTTTGCATTCCGGCAACTTGCTTATCGTTCCCGGCATGGGCTGCTGACGCATGAACAGGATAATCCAGTATTGAATATTGTCCTGCTTCGCAAACTCGCGCAGATGCTGCATCGCTTTTTCCGTATCACCTTTATAATCGTAGTATGCGCTCAAACCGAGATCTTTGTAGGCTGTCTGATCGGTTTCCAGGTATTGGCGATAATCTTCGATAAAGGCTTTCGCTTTTTCGGTTTCACCAGCCTTCTCATAGGCTAACCCGATCATCATGTTCTCGTGCCGGTATACGTCAAGTTTCAGTACTTCGCGTAAGCGAACAAACCGCTTGTAATAGGTATACGATGAATCGTATTCTTTCAGGTAATAACATACTTTGCCGATGTCCTGCAAAATGTCGAAGCGCGTAGTGTCTTTGTTGAATTCTTTTACCAACGATTCTTTAATCTGCTTCAGATTTTTGTCTTTCGCGTAAACAACAAATGGCCTGAGATGACGGGTGAACGAATTTTTGGAATTAAACGCGAGCGATTTATCCAAGTATTGCAACGATTGATCAATAAAACCAGCCTGTGCAAGCGCATTGCCCAATCGTAGATACGTATAGCTTTTTGCGACCGAATCACCGGAAGCGTCAAGACGCAAACCCTGAAGCGCATACTCCAGGTACTTGCCCGTGTTAGGCATGTACATGAAATAGAAGTCGGTAAGCAAATTCAGAACCGTTGTCGAATTCGGATTGATTTGCAATCCTTTTTCAAGATAGGGAAGGGCCTTGCTGTATTCTTTACGCAGGATGAAGTACATCGCTTTGGCTGTCAGGCCTTCGGCTAATTGGGGATCATAAAGCAACGCCTTATCGGCATAATTGCCTAATGCATCAATATGCTTCAGGTCAGCCTTAAAAACATCCAGCCAATAGCATGAAATGCCTGCAACTGCATACGCCTGCGCGAATGAACTGTCAAGTTGTATCGCCCGATTGAACTGAACAATCGATGCCTCAAGATTTTCAGTTCCGGTTCTGTTCAGCAACTCAACGCCTTTCAAAAAGGCATCATAGGCTTCCAGGTTTTTAGTCGGAATTTTATCAATCCGTTTTTTAACATCCGGACTGATCGCTACTTCAATTTCATCGGCAACATTACGGGCAATTTCCTGCTGCAACGCAAAAATATCTTTCGCTTCCCTGCGGTATTGCTTCGACCAGATATGCTTGTCATCCGGACCTTCAATTAATTGAATGGTTAATAAAATCTGGTTACCGATTTTCTGGCCACTTCCCTCGATGAAGTAACGTACGTCCAACTCCTTCGCCATTTCCGGGATCGACTTGCTGGTGTTCCGATACTTCTCTGATGATGTGCGGCTAAGAACCCGAAGGTCCTGTATTTGCTGAAGGTTGTTCAGAGTCGACTCCATCAAACCGTTAATGAAGTACAGGTTGGTTGAGTCGTTACTTTCATTTTTAAAAGGAAGCACTACAATCGACCGTTCGATCTTAGCCGGAGGCGAACGTTTGATGTATTGAAAGATGAACGTGGCCAGCAATGCGGCTATTCCAATCCAGATTATTTTTTTTGAACCGAGCACTCTTTTCGGCTCTTGCTTTACCGGTTCAGATGAAGTTCGCTTACCTGCTTCGCCCGGGGGAAAGCCATAATGCTCTCTGAAACACTTAATAAAATAGGAGGTGCTGTTGAAGCCAACCTCGTGCGATACTTCCGATACATTGGACGAGGAGCTTTGCAGTAACTCCATGGCGCGTTTCAGACGCACCTCCCGGATCAGTTGATTGACCGGAACGTTGGTGAGTTTTTTCACCTTCCGCAGCAGGTTTGAGCGGCTCATGTTCATCGCGTCTGCCAGTTCGGTCACCCCGAATTGATCATTCGCCATGTTTTTGGCGATCACGTCCTGGAGCTGGCTGAGAAACTGTTGGTCGGCTGGTGAAAATTCAGGCATGTGCAGAGAAAATCGAACGCGATTTTAGTGAAAAGTAGTCAGAGTAGCGGCATTTGACCGGTCGGGTTACGCGGCGGTGATTTCCTTCTTTTCAGGCTGCAAACGAAGGTGATGCGTCAAAATTTATATCACTGCGCCACAGTTTACACCTGTTTGTGCAAAGTTTATGGTTTTCGGTGCAGGGCTGTTCAGTCGTACGCTGGCTGCAGGCCGTTCTTTACGGCATCAAAAAAAACAGAAACCATAATTACCAAAGCCATGAAAAAGAATGCACTTCGTATTACCCTGTTCCTGATGTCCGTTCTGCTGATCGCATCCTGCGGAAGTAAAGACAGTTCAGCTCAAACAAAACCCGCAAAAGGCGCACCTGCAGTTGATATCCACACCGCGGTTGTTACCGATAACCGTGACGCAATCAAGCAACACATTGCAGCCGGCACTAATATTAATGAGAAGGATCCGTATGGTGGCTCCAGTCCGCTTATCTCGGCTGCACTTTTCGGCAAAACCGAAATTGCCAGGCTTTTGATCGATGCCGGAGCAGATATAAACTTCCAGAATAATGAAGGCTCGACAGCGTTGCACACGGCTGCATTTTTTTGCCGGCCGGAAATTGTGAAGATGCTGTTGGATAAGAAAGCAGATAAAACCATTCGCAATAAGTATAACTCGACTGCCTATGAGTCTGTTGCAGGACCGTTTGCCGACTTAAAGCCAACTTATCAGGCACTTGAACAGATGCTCGCTCCGATGGGATTGAAACTTGATTATGCCTACATCGAAAAAACCCGGCCCGAGATTGCAACTATGTTGAAATAGAATTGTCCATTAAATTTTGATTCAGAGACTTCCTTTGAGGTTGCTCAGGGGAGTCTTATTAAAAACCATGATATGCAACTAACGAACCGCAGGTACGACATCGACTGGATCCGGGTAATCGCTATCGGATTGTTATTAATCTACCATATTGCCATTGGCTTTCAGCCATGGGGGATGATGATTGCTTTTATTACCAATAACGAACCCTGGACATCGCTTTGGGTTCCGATGAGCATGTTGAATGTCTGGCGGATTCCGTTGCTGTTCTTCGTGTCGGGAATGGGTGTGTACTTTGCGTTACAAAACAGGAATGGAAAACAACTTATTGCTGAACGGGCCGGACGTATCCTTGTACCATTTCTCTTTGGTGCGATTGCCATCGTACCGGTTCATGGTTATTTGTGGCAACGATACTATCATTACGATGTATCGTACATGCCTGGCCCGGGACACTTGTGGTTCCTTGCAAATATTTTCATATACGTTGTGTTGTTCACTCCATTGTTTCTTTATCTGAAAAGAAACGAATCCGGAAAATTTGTTCGGGCAATTGCATGCACATTTCGAACACCGTTGGGATTGATCCTTGTAGTCGGGGCGTTCATCCTTGAAGCCGTTATTCTAAAACCGTTTCCCTATGAAATGTATGCCATGACGTGGCATGGATTTTTTCTTGGAATGCTTGCATTCCTTTTCGGATTCTGCTTTGTGCTGAGCGGCAGCGGATTCTGGAACATGATCGTGAAATATCGCTGGGTGTTTTTGCTGATAGCCGTTGCACTTTTTGTAATCCGATTGCTGTACTTTAATATGAGCACACCCGCGGCACTGCTGGTTACGGAATCGCAATGCTGGATCCTGAGTGTGTTTGCGTTTGGTCACAAATATTTAAATCGGGGGGCAAAGGCGCTGTCGTATTTGAGCCAGGCTGCGTACCCGGTTTACATTTTACACATGATGTTTCTGTACCTCGCCTCGGTGCTGATCTTCCCGCTTTCGCTGGATGTGAGAATAAAATTTGTATTGGTGCTGCTGATTACCGTAGCCGGATGTTTCGGAACGTATGAAATCATCCGGAGGATAAAATGGATCAGGCCGCTGTTCGGATTGAGGTTTAGCGAACGCGACAAGGGCTGATTTTGGGCTTTGTCGGCAAATGACGGGTAAATGACGGGCGAAAAATGAATCCCGGCTTCGGTAACTCTCCGTTACATCGCGTAACATTGTGCAAACCTTACAATCGTCATGCAACAACCGGAACTGGGACAACGGCTGGTCGCCCTTCGAAAAGAAAAAAACCTCACGCAGGAAGAACTGGTCGAAAAAAGCCATGTGAGCGTCCGCACCATTCAGCGTATTGAAAGTGGTGAAGTGGTACCGCGCCTGTCGACCGTGAAGATTTTATGGGAAGCACTTGGAGAGAAGTATGAATCTATTTCAAAAAACTCAACCCAGGTTATGGAAACCCAACAGAAATCTTTACCCACCGCAAACCGGATTACCTTACTTGTTGCTGCGCTTGCCGGTGCTGTTTATCTGATCGCGCAAATTATTCTTGCCACGCTTGATGTGGCGTGGTTTGGAAACAAGGGTCAATGGTCGTTTGCGTTACAGGCAACGTACATTTCGCTCACGGTTATTATGGTAGTTGCGTATGTGTTGTTCATGCTTGGTTTCATTGCATTGAGTAACGTTTTTGAAAACACGCTCCTGAAAGGTGTAGTATATATGCTGATGCTGGTGACCGCTGCGCTTGGCGTGCTGGATATTGTCACACTTCCCTATACGCCCGAAGAAGCAGAGCTGTTTACCATACCCTATGCACTGGCCGCAATTCTTTCCGGAACGCTGAGCATCATCTTTGGCGTAGCGCTGATTCGCCTTCAGGATGGCATGGGTGAGCTTTCCAGGGTGGCCGGAGTTTTAGAAATCGTCATGGGATGTTTTCTGATCACAGTCGTGTTGTTTTTTATCGCGTATGTAATCATGATCCCTGCCGTAGTGGTGGAAATTCTTGTGCTCTATCGCGGGTATGAGTACCTTTCGCGCGTAAACGCTACCGCTTAAAGAGGTGGTACTGAACGCGATTAATGAAGAAAAATCTTCTCATTCTGGGTGGTATTGCTGTGGTCTCCATTCTGCTGATTGTGAGGCTGGTTTTTGTTCACAATAATAATCTCGGACAAGAGGAGAAATGGTTTGCGGAATCATTGAAGTATGAGTTCTCGGCAACCATCGACAGCATCTATATGTATAATCAGCATGGTGGCCGCGTACTGGCACGGGTAGTTGATGGTCACCCGAAGTTTTATCGCGAAGACAGTCTGAAAAATCATTTCGAGCATCACGAAGTCATGTACTTTGTTTACCGTCACTCCGGAGATTCAATCACGTTTATTCTGCCTTTTGCGAATCAACTAAATAAGGGTGACAGTGTGCGGATCAGTTCATCAGCCGATCAGGTAACAATCTTCCGGGTGGGTCAGACGGTCGCTCAGCAACCCTTCAGTGGAAGCATCGTTGGCTATGGAAATTCTCCTTTTAAACGAAAAGAATGATTACGGACGCACAAATTATCGGTCAGCTTGGAGCGTTCAGCGATCAGGAGGTAGCCCTGTTTAGCAGGTACAGTCATAATCGATTCTTTAAAAAAGGTGACCTGTTGTTACGACCGGGTAACTTTCAAGCTTCAATTTATTTTTTGAAGCAAGGTTCGGTTGTGCAGTACAAGAAACCCGATGAACGCGAGCGACAATATGAAAATCTGTATGTTGAAAACTCCTGGCTATTCGACAACGGGATTTTTAGTTCGCAGAATCATGCAGCCAGTTACCTGGAGGCATTTTCCGACTGCGATATTGTTGAAGTCTCGCTAAGTTCCATTCATCACCTGATAAGTCTTTCCTCATCTTTTCTTGCGTTAAACAAGATATTTAATTCTTTAGCGGACCGGATAAATTTTTTGAATGCGGGTTATACACCTGCTGAGAAATACGACTTACTCGTTAAGTCGAGACCAGAGGTGATTCGGATTTTTCCGCTGAAGGTTATTGCATCGTATCTCAAAATTTCTCCGGAAACTCTTAGCCGGGTGCGGGCAATGGCGTAATTTCTTGATTTCAATCAAGCCGTGGATTAGATTGTTTTGCCGTAAGTTTGGACAAACAAAATCGCATGATTGAGGCAATCGTATCCAAACTCCCGTTTATCGACAAACAAAAGACAATTGATTTTTATAAGGCGCTGGACTTTAGCGTTGCTTCCGATTTTGGGGATTACCTAATCGCAAAATACGGTCAGTTGGAGATGCACTTTTTCTTCTTTCCTTCGCTTGAACCAGCTAAATCTGATTTTATGATTTACCTCCGCGTTGACGACATCGATGTCATGTACCAATCTGTTCAGCAAAAGCTGCCGATTCATCCAAACGGAAAACTAGAAACGAAATCGTGGGGGCAGCGAGAATTTTCGTTAATTGATCCAAACGGCACGTTGCTAACATTTGGGCAATCGTTATGACAGAAAGATGTTAATCACCAACCTTTATCTTAACTGTTCTTTTTTCCAGGCTTTTTTCTGACTCGACATTTAGTTTTTCGAATTTGCCATTCGTGTCGAATGTTAAAATAAGATGTATCGGGTCAATACCCGGAGCAAGCTCGCCCAGATCGTAAGAAAAGCCATAGGTGCGGTCGGGTTCGCCAAGCATTTCCTTTACGGTCAGGCTATCCATGCCGGTTTTTAGTTTATTATCAGTCAGGTCGTCCAGCATCAGCATGCGAACGCGCTTTTTCGAAGGCTCTGAACTGCGCACCGATTTCCATTCATTCGCTTCGAACGGACGTTCTTCCACGCCAAGGCCTCCTGTAAGAATAAAATGTCCGATGGGTGACATCCATGTAATCGTGATCACAACCAAGAGGCCTGCAATAATCCCGAGCGTAATCTTCCACCGTTGTTTCATGAGGTGAAGATACAATAAATCGCAAATCGGATTACCGTGGAGGAGAGGGGTTCTTAAAGTGAAAATCCACGATCTGCCGAAAAAAGTAAGGTCATTGCAAAAACTGTTAAAATCTAAAGCGAAATTGCCTGAACAAGCGTTTACCGAATGTAAACTTGACGACCCGATGATGAACACACGCAATATTTTTCTTCTGATGTTTGGCCTGCTGATGTTAACCAGCTGTGACGATAAAGCACAAAAACCAAAAGACAACGACCCGCCATTGGTAACGGGCGATCCGGTTGAAACGGCCGATCCTAACAGCGATTACCAGCCGGCCTTCGAAGGACAAACGCGTATTGGCAGTGTTGTTACTACCACACCGTGGAGAAAGGATATTATTACCACTGCACTGGCAAGTCCGTGGGGGATAGCTGCGCTGCCGGATGGTCGACTGCTAATCACACAAAAAGGGGGAACGATGCGTATCGTTACACTTGCCGGAGTAGTGAGCGATCCGATTGATGGGATTCCGGAAGTTAACGCATCAGGTCAGGGTGGTTTGCTCGGACTTTGTCTTGATCCGGATTTTGAAACTAATCGAATGATATACTGGGTATTTTCTGAATCCGTTTCAGGCGGAAACATTACGGCAGTTGCGAAGGGTAAGCTTTCGAACGATGATACTACCATCGAAAATCCCGATGTTATATACCGTTCAAACACACCCAACAGCAGTACCTTGCATTATGGTGGAAGAATTTTGTTTGATGAAGACGGCTACCTGGTTGTAAGCACAGGTGAACGCTCAGTTTTAGAAACGCGGCCCCTCGCGCAGTCCTTGAGCAGCAGTCTTGGAAAAACAGTTCGCATAACAAAAGAGGGTGATGCAGCACCCGGCAATCCCGACTTTAGCGGGGCAGGGGCGTTACCTGAGCTGTATACAATTGGCCATCGCAATCCGCAGGGCCTTGCCTTGCATCCCAAAACCGGTGATATCTGGCTGGGCGAGCATGGTCCTCGGGGCGGAGATGAAATCAATCGGCTGCAACCCGGCAAGAATTATGGTTGGCCGATCATCACGTATGGCATTGAATATAGCGGCGCAACCATTGGCGATGGCATTCAGCAGAAAGAAGGAATGGAACAACCCGTCTATTATTGGGATCCGGTGATTGCCCCAAGTGGCATGGCGTTTTATGCAGGCGACCGGGTGCCTGAATGGGAGAATAACCTGTTTGTTTGTGCGTTAGGGCAAACTCATATCGCACGACTTGTGATTCGCGATAATAAAGTAGCGGGTGAGGAACGTTTATTGAAAAGTGAAGGCCAGCGTTTCCGCGATATTACTCAAGGTCCTGACAAAGCACTGTATGCAATTACTGATAGCGGCAGGTTATACAGGATTGATAAAGAGTAAAATTTTTTAAAAGCTAATCTCAGTTTTTTTAAATGTACGTTTTAGAACTTCTATGTCTTTTGGATCAATGGGGTTTCCATTCAGATAAATCTTCTTTAGCTTTTTGAGTTCATACAGTTCTGCAGGAATATACGTGATCTTATTCGCCATCAGAACCAATGTTTCCAGGCTCTTCATTTGGTTAATGGTTTTCGGTATCTCTGTCAGTTGATTGTTTGTCATGTCTAGAACTTCTAGCTTTTCCAGGGTGGTTACAGACGAAGGGACAGATGTTAATAGATTATTGGCTAAACCCAGCGTACGAAGCTTTTTAAGATTCCGAAAGTTATCCGGCAGTGTTGTTAATCTGTTTTGAAGCAGGTAAAGTTCCTGCAAGTCACTTAATGCATCTATGTTTTGAGGAAGTGCAGAGATTTGATTTTGTTCCAGATCTAAGAACGTAAGGTTTGTCAATTTTAAAATGTCTGCCGGGAACGAAACAAGCTTGTTGTCGCGCAACGTCAGACGCTGCGCGTCACGGGGTTGCATCAACGCATCGGTTAGGTTATTGTAGGTTACAATTACAGGTGGTGGTGTTGTTGGCGTTAATGTTCTTACACCGCCCCCCAGTTCGCGTCTCTGAATAGTAAGCCCTCCTGCCATCACATCGATTGGAGGTAAAACGTACCCATTGCTTCCGCCTTTGAACTCTCTTCCCTTTCTTAACGCCTGCCCAAGTCCGAAGAATATCGGTAGAATAAATTCCCGTTCGTGAGTTTTTTCGGAAAGTGTTTTAAGCATCGGGTCCGGGATGATCGAAATAACGCGTTTAACCTCCTCATTACAACTTGCTTCAACGCCCTCCAGCAGCATGATATTTATTACCGATCCGGTTTCGTCAACGGTAAACTTTGTAAACGTTGGGCCTTCAACACCTATTCTTCTCGCTTGTGCGGGGTATTTTATCTGTCTGCTGATAAATGTTTTAATGTCAACGAGATCAGATGGCTGCAATTCGACTTTCGTAAATCGGCAGACGACAAGCATGAACTGTTGTCTGACGCTTTTTCCGTGTTGTGACGCGGGAGTCCAAGGTGGCATGGTTTGAAATGCAGCAGCGACTCCATCTTTGGCTGATGGATCTGAAACCTGCACATCAACAGGGCGGCCATCATCTGAAATGGTAAAATTTACAGTAAAACCTTTCTCTGTAACAGTTTTCAACGCAGGATTCAGAGCCTTTCCAAGATCATCATATAGTTTACTCCACCCTCCGGGATAGCTGGCTTCTGTTTCATCAGATAATGAATTGCTCGCTGATGTCTGAGAGACCGTGCTTTCATTTCCTGTATCATTCAGATTCAGGGGCTTCAGTTGAACTGTATCTTTCTCAAGATAAAGTTTAAAGCGATCCTGTGCTGGGATCTGTACTTGCAGAATTTTATAGGAAATATGAGAAATTGTTAACGTTGAGTGCTGCGAACGGTCTACCGGCAGTTCAAACCAACCCAAATGATTTGTGAAGGTTGCCATATCAGTACCTTCAATCATAATCTTGACGTCTGAAATTGCTTTTTCGGTTCCCGCTTCTACGATTCTTGCAGTTAGTTTTTGTTCCTGACTGTATACCAGTTGGAAAGCCATCACAAGTGCAATGCTCAGGGTTGATTTCATGAGGTTCAGAATTAGGTGTTCAATAATAGATATTTTTCGCGTCTGATCGGAACAATTTCTTATTACCGGCAATAGGCCATTTAAGTATTCAGGTTCTCTTATAGAATTTTGATTGGTTTCTGCCTTGATGCAAAACGAATATTCTGGAGACTGGCGGTTTGGGAAGCAGGGGATATCGCTATTTTTATGCAGTTATCCCCAAATCAAAATATTTAAGAATGATGACCAGAGCCAATGTGACATGGGCATTATTGTTTGTGTCTTTCCAGTTGTTTAGCCAGCAAAGTTCACGTACGATAGATGCGCTCTTTCAATCTGCTCTTAAGGTCGGCCGATCCGATGCCAAAAAAGTGGCACGTGTTATTGATAGTCTGCAAGTGCTCAATTCAGATGAACGGGACTCTATTCCGGTGCTTTGTCTCCGGGCATTGATGAACTATACAGGCGACAAGCAAGTGGGTTTGAAGCAGATTGCAAAAGCCCGACAACTAGCCAACGCATTAGGTGTTGAGAAGTACGACCACCAGATTCTATATGTAAAAGGTCTTTTGCTTAAACAAGTAAGTAATGATTCGGCATTTTACTGTTTATTGACAGCGAGAAAAATGTCCCACGCTATTCGCGATAGCATTATTGAGCGTGAAAGCTATACCGTACTTTCATTTCTGGAAATGGAACGGGGAAATTTTGTTAAGGCATGGCAGTATCTGGAGCAAGCGAGGCGATTATTTTCTAATGACGACTATCAGGAGATTGTCAGGAATCATATCAATCAGTCGCATGCACTTTTTGCCATTGGTTTGGACGATCGCTCTATTAAGGTGTCGCAGGAAGGAATTTCAATTGCTCATCAGCACCGTTATGAAGGGAGCCGCGAACATTTATTGTCTTTGCATGGAAATTTGATTGAATCATATTTGAATGCGGGCCAATCTTACAAAGCATTGGAATGTGCGCTCGAAGGAAGCTTATTGTTTCCGAATATTGATTCATTGAGAGCCTCTAATCCTGACTACCTGATATCGTTAGGTGACGCATACTTATCGGCAGACAGCGCGGCTGCGGCACTGCGAACGTATCGAATGTATTCACCCCGGGAGGGTTATTATGGGGCTAACTTCAGGGTACTTTTTGGAATTTTCAGATGTTACCGGAAGCTTGAGGATGTGAACAACAGTAACATTACGGCCAAGCTGCTTGTAAAAAGCATTCCGCAATTAAAAGGTCTGAAGGCGCAGATGGAAATTTATAAGATCGCGGAAGAGGCATATAACTTTTTAGGCATTAAGGATAGCGCCTATAAATATCATCAACAGTATTTTGACAGTTACCGCCAATTATATAATCAAAAACAAAGTAGTTCAATATTGGAAAATGAGTTTACTGCGGAATTGAACCACCAACAAGAGAAATCGCAGCTTCAGGCCTCCATGTTGGAATCAGAAATCAAACTCGGTAATCAACGGGTGTTTTTTCTGATTATCATTTTAATATTAATAATTTCATTGGTTGGATTGCTTATTATTCGTTACAGATCGCTGAAAAAATTCAGTTTACTTCTGGAGGAGAAAGTGCAGGAGCGAACTCGCGAATTAACACTTCGGAACAATCAACTATCGGAGTATGCATTCATTAATGCTCATAAATTGAGAGCTCCTCTGGCGAGAATTTTGGGCCTTACCGAGTTAATGGCAAGGGAAGAGCATTCTCAGGAAATAATTCGACTAAATCGTCTTTTGAAGAACGAATCGGAATCACTGGATTTAATTATAAGATCAATTAGCGAAGCGATCCGGGAAGATCGTATCTTCAACAGGAACGATGTTTCATAACCATCGTTTATCTGACAACAAAACGCTTCGAGATAACCTTTCCCGATCCCTGGAACCAGGCAATATAAATTCCCGGTGGAAGGACTGGATTTGAGAACTCCAGAAGTGATTCGTTCGATATTCTTTTTTGATATACAGTGCGCTGGTTCAAATCTTTTATCGTGAGTGTGCCCGACTGCTTTTCAGGAACGCGGATCATGAAACTGCCTGATGATGGATTTGGGAAAACCGACAAGCTTATTTCTGCATTGTACTTGACTGCGATCACGTCTGAGTAATCAAACGTGCCATCGAAATCAACAAGCTTAAGGCGATAGTGAATCATTCCCTCCGTTGCATTGGTATCGTTGAAGGTATAGTGTTGCGCAACCTTAGTTGTTCCAGCGGCCCGTATTGAACCTACTGTTGCAAACCCTTCGCTCAAGATGTTCATTCGCTGGATTTCGAAATAATCGCTGTTCAACTCCGATTCCGTTGTCCATTCCAGTTTAACCTGATCGTCTTCCTGCTTGCCTGTAAATTTTGTAAGCGTAACCGGCAAAACATTTAACTGATCGGCAACCGTCCATGCACCAGTAAGTTTTGTTGTGCCGGTTGCCTGTGTTGATCGTGGATCAGCGGTTGAGGCAAGGGCAGCCAAGGGCCCAACGGGTGTCCAGTTGGGGCCGGCATCGAACCGGTAGTCCTGAAAAAGCAGCGATGTGTTACTGATATTATCGAAATCACTAAACCATGACAAGGTTATGTTTCGCGAAGGCGATGGTTCACTGGTTGCTGAAATATTCCACGTAGCAGCAATGCTGCTGAAACCGTTGAAGATGTTAATCCCAGCCGATCCGGTGATTCGTGTAATGCTCACGGTTCCGATATCGGATCCTGCAGGCAGATTGACACCGAGGAAATTTAATGCCGTTGTTCCCACAATGCGCGGAAGCATTTCGGCATACCCGATAATCTTGCTGGTTGATGTTTCGGAAGGGGCTGAAGCAGTGGTTGAAAAGCGAAGCCGGGCTGATGCGTTGGTGGTAAGATTACCCAGCGTGAAGACCGCATCGTTTACCGTAATGTCCTGGTTGCCCAGCGCTGCGCCATTGGCATTGAACATCGTGATTCGGTTGATAACCGGAGATGAAACAAAAATTGAATTTCCAAGTGTTATGGTCGGCCCGGCAGCATGAAGATTTTCACCGAATGAAATTGATCCACCGCTTCCTACCGCGAACTGACCGGTTGTGCGCACCAGCGGACTTGCTGTCGAGTGGAGGACCAATTGATTGTCCTGGACATTAAACGTACCGTTTTGCATGTCAACTACTCCACCAATAACAGCTCTTGATCCACTGGCAATTGCAATGTTGAGCACAACACCCGAATTATTTAAACTGCGAAGGGTAGAGCCGGGATCAACGTTCAGATACTCCATTAAACTTCTTCCAACGGTTAGTGTTTTTGAAGATGATGATGCCTGCAGGGCAACGGTAGTGTTGTTTGTTATATTCAGGCCACCGATACTTTCAGTGGGCACTCCCGTTATGGTAATGGTTGTGCCACTGTTAAACGTAAGCACATCGCTTGCTGCAGGAGTGATGCGAAATGGCAACCAGTTGGTAGAAGTGGACCACGCACCGCTGCCCCCGCTCCAGGTATAACGCGCAACACTACTGATTTTTTGAACGGTGATCGAGTTGGTGTTATAGGTAAGATTTCCAAGTGTTGCGGGCAATCGTACGCTGGCAAAAGTTCCATTGATGGTACTTGTTGAAGAGAATATCGTGTAAATGGTTCCGATCGCATCACTTGCATAGTCCGTGACCTCAAGACTTGCTCCACCGATATTAATTGCGGCTGCATCTACATTGGAAAAGTTAACACGGTCATAGTTGACCCCTGCGATACCACCGGTTGAATTTATCTCCAGGCTGAACGCCGGCGCCTTGCCGGTAACGAATGCCGGGCTAACAAGCAAGCTGCCTGCTCCGTTGTTGCCGGGCGTTATCGTACCGGTGTTTAACGCGTTACTTCGAATAATAAAGTCACCTATGCCTTTAACGATTCCGCGGTTGGTAAATGAAACAGTACCCGGTGCGGGATCGATCCAGGCGCTTCCGAGTGTTGAGCTTTTGTAAATAGTTCCGTCCGTGTCATTAATAAAAACTCCACCACCGGTTCCTGCAATAAACGTATCACTGCTTGAAGGCAAATCAATTGTTCCGTGATTGGTGAATGTTGCGTTATTCAGGTTTAATGTAAAATCGGCCAGTGTGAACGAAGAATTGTTGGTTACACTGTTGGCCGAAAAGGTGCCGGTTCCGTTTACCTGCATGGTACCATTATTCGTACTGTTTATGGCAAGCGTTCCTGTATTGCGAACAATGAACGTTCCGCCACTGTTGTTTATAATTGTCCCAGTTCCTGAGAGTGTTGCATTAGCGGAAACTACAAGTGTGCCATTGTTAGTGATGTCAGTACCCGTTCCATTGGCCAGCGTACAAACAAAAGGCGTGGTAAGATTGTAAATGAAAAGTTGCCCGCCCGCGTCTATCACAACCTGATCGATCGTGGTTGCGAGGATCAAATCAATTCGGTGAGTATTTTGAATGGTAATTACACCATCAGAACTCGAAGGTGGTGTTGGCGCCGCTACCCACGCACTGCCGTTAAAGCGCTGCCAGCTTGTTGCGTCCGACCAGTTGCCGAGCAGCACATTGCTTCTGTAATCACCGGCAGATTGACTATAAACTTCTGTACTGAAAATAAGCAGCATGGCTGCAATAAAAATCCGAACTCGAAACGCAGTACTTTTCATATCAGGCTTTTCATGACCGATATAAATGTATTGACAGTCAAGTACTTCGAGCTTGTTTGATAGGAGTAACTCCTATACATGTGGCGATAGTAACGCGATTTCGACAGTTTTTTTAGCGTCTTAATCGAATCGTATCAAAAAAATAGGGGTGAATTAGCGTATTTGAATTTAGCGTAACGCGTTTGACTTAATTCAAGCCAGTGACGCAAATTTTGAAGCGGGCACTTCCGTACAAGAGCATAATTGTCTTTCGTTATTGAAGCGACACCTTTACAAGTATCATCACAGGTAACGTAGCGCTTTTCAATTACACCTCGGATGTGACGGTTACGTCCACCTGAACCTTTCTGTCCACGCTTCTGAAATCATACTTGGGTTCCGCCACACCGGGGTGGATTAGTGGGATCTACAATTGCAGGAACAGATGACGGGCCATTATCTCCGCCTCCACTGCCCAACAACGCAGTGCCTCCACCGATAGCGGCCGGTGTACAGGATTGATAAAGAGTAATGCCAAAGAAATCAATTCCAGGTGCAACGTTTAGGTTTTTAACGTTTGCCGTTGAGCATCCGGGTAACATTGTCATACGATGGTTTGTCGATGAGTATTATCAGTAGCAGGACCAGAATGACTGGAACGAGCGTCATTGTCCACATAATGACTCTGCTCCAGGGTATAATCTGATTCCTTATGCAGCCTGCGAACCTGCTGTAGGCCTTTCGGCAGCGAGTACTATGATCAGTCAGGTTGAAGGTTGAAGTTGACGTGCTTGCCATCATACATATAACACGCTCGGGCTTGCTCACCCTTATCTGGAACTCATGATCATTTTGAAGTATTTCTTATTAGCACCTGCTGGAGGAATCTCGGTCACGTATTTTGCCACTAAAAATCTTCAGAAAGAGTGTGGTATTAAAATTCTACCCGAAACATCACGTTTGGAGTAAAACCCAGCGCGCTGCGGTTGAACAATGCGATTTGATTGTTATTGTCGAGGCGGTAAAATGCATCAATCACATTATCGCGATTAATGATATTCCAAATGGACACTCCTGCCGTGGCGCGCATGTCTTTCGACAGGTTAAACCTGTACTTTGCTGAAACATCGAGCCGCCAATACGACCGAAGCCTGGAGGTGTTAGGACTTTGATACAAAATCTCTCCGTTATCAAGCGCATTTTCAGTAACAGGTTTTGTGTAGGGTTTTCCTGTTCGCCAGTTAATACCCAATGATAATTCAAGCTTGCGGGCCTCGTACGCTACACCGGCTGTTGCGCGATGCCGGATATCAAGATTATTGGGAAAGGAGGGAGGTATCAACGCAGCAAATCGGTATGTGCTATTGGCAAGCGAGTAACTTGACCAGCAGTTGAATTTTCTGACGCGCCAGTTGATTAAAAAGTCTAAACCTGTAGTTGTGTACTTGCCGGTCGCTCGGGCGTATTGAAATTGATTTTGGAAACCCTGACTGGCAGTGATAATGTCTTCTACACGTTTCGCATAGCCTTCCAGTAACACTAAGAAGTCTTTCTTGTGAAATTGAATTCCTGCCGACACTTGTTCGCTCGTAATGATTGGCACAGTATCGCCATCCGCCATCACCCACCTGCGTTTTTCTACTCCAAGGAAATCATTTTGAAAATCAATGACCTGAGTGGTTGTTTGACTTTTTAGTTCTCCCAATAACTCGAACGAAAAATAGGGACCGAGTTTTTGAGTTGCCGCCAGCCGCGGCTCAATACGAATCTTGCTTTTAGTCGAAAAATAGTTCGCCCGAATGCCCGCCCGAATGCTGGTTGCTTCGCTGGGTGAGGTGTACGTTGCTTCCGAGAATACTACGTGCGAACGGAGTACATCTTTCTTCAACCGGAAGAACGCAGGATTATTAATCGCCTCCTGATTTCCAACACTAACCTCATTGAACTGATACCCGGCTGATAGTTCAACTTGGTCGCTAAAGGATATGGCGGCATCCAGTTTAAACCCCAGATCAAGCACGTCATTTTCCTGCCGCAACCGCTGGTCGTTTAGCACATCACTGTTGATTGCTGCTAATCCGTATTGAGAGATATAGGCAATGGCAGATGTGCGGGCGACACTACTCCAGTTTCTTTCGTATGTGATGCTTCCTGCCCGGCTTTCCTGCTTCAGGCTGCTGTTTTTTGATTCGGGTGTACTATTGATGAGTTCAGTTTCCCGGTAATCGATACTGTTATGAATCATCAGGAAGTTCACCCGCAATTTGTCTGCGGGAGTGATATCATATAAAAATTTTGAACTCACATCATAGAAGTGGAAATTCTGGTTTGTGTTTAACGAGTCTGCACCGGTATATTTTTCAATTTCCGAACCTCGAAACGCACGATCGTAATATGCTTTATACGTGGGCGTTTCAACAGCATCGGCAAGCGATCTGCGTGCTGCAACATGCAAAGCTGTTTTGTTCGACAACGGAATTTTTGCAAAGGCATCGGCACTTACCATGTTAACGCCAGCGCCACCCGAGAATTTATGGGAGAGTTTATTTTCAGCGCGAATATCAATTGTACCTGATACGCCATCGCTGTAAAAGGCGCTTGTGCCATTCTTGGTTAATTCCACCTCATGCGTAAAGTAGGGATTGAACGCAGAGATCATCCCAAAGAAGTGTCCTTGTTGATACATTTTCACACCGTCCCACAGAACCAGGTTTTGGTCGTGCGTTCCGCCCCGAACATTAATGTTTGATACCGTTTCGTCAATACTCTGAATGCCCGGAAGCGCCTGAAGTGTAAAAAGTACATCGGGTTCCGTCAGCCCCGGCAATAACCCAAGTTTTTTGGTTTGAATGCTCAGAGAGCCCTCCCGTTTCTTCTGAATACCCACTGTCAGGTAGTGGTTAACCACCATTTCCGATAGCATGGAGGTCTGAAGCGTAAGCGGAATAGTTTTGCACGTAGTTCCGATGAGATCATGGGCTGCTAACGAGAGAGAGTCATATCCCAAAAACCGAATGCGAACGATTGACGCATATGCGACCTGCGAAAAACTGAAATATCCGTTTTCATCGGTCATTACCGATTCTTTATCACATTGCAAGATTGCCCCTGCTATCTTTTCCCCTGAATCACGGTCGGTCAGATAGCCGCACACGATGGGGATTGCAGGCCGGTGAATGGTTACCGATTGCTGATTTAATTGCGTGAAAACCAATCCTGTTTCAGAGGTTATTCTTTCCAATGATTGGCTAAGCGTTAGCTGCGGAGCGGGCATTTTACAAACCACACCAGCTACGGTCTCATCCAGAAAAGTGAAGGTAACTGTATACCGGGCGGATAGCGTATCAAGCACACTTGTTAGTGCATACTTTCCCGACTGCGCCATGAGCGCAGGGCTTATTAGTAATGCAATCGCAAGAAACGCGGATTTAGTTGCCTTCACCGGATAATACCACAGTTTTTTTGTCGGCACGTATTGTGTAGGTAACGCCCACAGGAATGGTAATTGCCTTCAAAGCCAACTCCATGTCATTGAGAACAAATGTTCCGGTAAACAATTGCTGCTCATCGATGTGGCGCGTAACGATCGTAACGTTATACTGGCGTTCAAACTCAGCCAATACGTGTTGATACGGCAGGCTTTCAAATGTGGTTTGGTTTTTCATCCATCCCGGAATGGTGTCAGGGGCGTTATGTTCAATTGTCCATTGATTGTTAATCAGTCGCGCCATAGATCCCGGGCTGAGTTGGGTACGGTAATTTCCTGCCGTAACCTGAACGGAACCTTCGTAGCAGATCACTTCAAAATAATTGTCGCGACTCTTTACATTAAACTGCGTACCCAGCACAGTCACAACGCCTCCGATTGTTTTAACATCGAACCGCGATCCCCTGGCAACCTTAAAAAATGCTTCACCGGTTAATTCAACTACGCGCTTTTCCTTCCATGACGAACCTGAATACGTGATCGCTGAAGCCGCATTCAACATTACTTCAGATTGGTCGGGGAGATTAACCTCTTTTCGTTCCGCGACTAATGCGGTAACCGTAGTTGAGCGATTGGAAAAAAAGATGAAATAGGCCCCGGCTACCAATACCAGTATCGCGGCAATTCGCAAAATAGGCTTCAGCCACAGCGTAGCCGACTTTCCGGCCGGACGCGACAACTTTGCTTGCTGCAGGCGCACAAATTCTTCCTGGGTCGCATATTCCGGAGCGCGGTATGCCTCCAATGCCTGCGTGATTTTCTGAAGAGTTTGAAACTCGGGTAAGTTTTCAAACGCAGCTTTCTCTTCCGCGCTCAGTGTGCCGTTCAGCCATCGTTCAAGTTGTTCTTCCCGGTTCATAACTCTTCCTGATTATACAACAGATTACTCAGCGTTTATCCTACCTGTTTCCGACAAGAAAATTAAATTTCCCCGATTTTATCCCTGAGAATGCTCAGGGCTGTATAAATACGCTTCTCTACCGCTTTCTGCGAAATACCCAGCATTTCAGCGATTTCCTTATGTTTTTTCCCTTCTACCCGGTTCAACATCAGTGCTATGCGCTGCTCAGCCGATAAATCAGACAACGCCTTTTCCAGGCGCTCGCGATATTCATATTCCTCTAAGATAAACTGGGGTGACTCGAGCGTGTAATGCTTATGCGGCTCTTTGCTATAGGCGAGATGAGTTCCTTTTTTTGCCAATTCATTCAGCATTTGATTATTGGCTACGGTAAACAAAAATGCACGGGCTTTTTCAAAAATCACGTTTCGGCAATTGTTCCAAAGCTTGATAAAAGCCTCCTGAACGAGATCTCTTGGATTGTTATCTACACCGTATTTATAGTACAGAAATTTGTACAAGTCATTCGCATGGGTCTCAAATAATTGATGAAACACCTGCTCATTGCACACATTCTTGCGATTTTCTTCCACGTCAGACAATTTTTCTGCAAGCTGTAAGAACTGAAATTAGTCGAAATTGCCAGTATTAAACAGCCTTTTAGAGTTATGGCTAAGGTACAGGAAAAAAAATCGAAAGTGGTGGTAGGAGTTTTTACGCTTAACCGGTTTTATACCCAAACACGGCAACGTATGAAAATTCACAAACCCGTAATCATGCTTCTGATCGTGCTGTCGGCCTTCACGGGTTGTCAGCAGGAAGCGGACGAGGTTACGCTGCCGGAACCCAAAGAGGCATTCAGTGCATCGTCTAACGCAGCAACATTGCTAAAGAAAGTAACCCTGCGCGATGGCTCATCGGATAATATTCTCGATAGCGGAAGCTGCGTCACCATTCTTTTCCCGGTAACGGTAACGGTGAATGGTGAAGACTTTGTTATCACTTCATCGGATGAGCTCAAACAAATTGAGCGAATGCTGGAAGAATCAGAAGGGGATGATGATGAAATCGATCTGCATTACCCGATTACGATTATGCTGTCTGACTACACATCCGTAGTAATCAACGATGAAGACGAGTTGGAAGAATATACGGATGAATGTTCCGAAGGAGGATTCGATGATGATATCGAGTGTATTGATTTTGTCTATCCGATTAAACTTACCCGGTACAATACCGATACACAAGTGTCTGACGTGCTAACCGTGCAAACCGATGGACAACTTTACGGCCTGATCAAGTCCCTGAAGGATGATGATCTTGTGAGTTTCGTATTTCCGGTTGCGCTTGAGGATAATAATGGCACGCGCTTTACGGCTAATAATGTAGAACAGCTCGAACAAGTGATTGAAGATGCGGAAGATGCTTGTGACGAGGATGATGATAATGATTTTGACGATGATGATGTGGATACAAGTGCACTCGAGGCCGTCATACAAAGCGGCAATTGGAAAGTCGCATATTACTTCGATGATACGGATCAAACCGTAGCATACAGTGAATTCACGTTTGAATTTCATGAAGATGGAACGGTGATCGCGAGGAACGGTTCGGAGGAAAATGTCGGAACCTGGGCTGCCTATGGCGATGATGGTGAACTTGAACTGGAATTCGAATTTGATAACGATAACGAATTGCTGGATGAAATTTCGGAAGACTGGGAAGTAACGATGTTCAGTACAACCCAGCTTGAACTACAAGATGGAACGGACGGTCCGGTGCTCAGATTCCAAAAACTCTAACACAACTTTTATTAACTAAACAATCAACTATGAAGGTGAAAATTCAATTTTTAGTATTGGCCATTGCAAGTTTACTGGTGGCAGCGTGCGAGAACAACGGTGATCCTAAATTGGAAGGAGTAAAAATGCAGATGAAAGCGGTGGCGAGTTCATCAACCATTAACGGCAAGACAAACGTAACCGGACTAACGTTTACCGATGTCAGACTTGGTGTGGAAGAAATGGAATTTGAAACCGATGAAGAGGATTCAGACGAGGATAACAGTGGCGAAGATGATTCAGAGAAGGTAGAGTTTGAAGGCCCTTACACGGTGGATTTGATTAAGGGAACCAGCAATCCAAGCTTTGGCCTGACGGATGTGGCAACGGGAGTATACAATGAAATTGAGATAGATGTGTCTCCGGTAATGGAGGATGGAAACTCAATCTTCATCCGGTTTACTTACGAGGGGAAAACATATGAGTTCTCGACAACCGAGGAACTTGAAATAGAAATTGAGGATTTGGCCGGGTACACGGTTGACGAAAACACCCTTACCAACATGTTGGTGTTAATTAACCTCGACAATCTTTTTTCAGGCATTGATTTAAGCAGGGCGGTGGCCGATGAGGATGGTGTGGTTCGTATCAATGACACATCAAATTCTGAAATCACGGATGAAATCCTGGATCAGTTTGAGGATTCCTGTGATGCAGGAGAAGACAGCGATGATGACGATGATCTGGATGAAGACGATGATGACAGCAACGATGATGATAATTAAGTGAGTGTTTGGCGGTGGGGTTTTAAGGGGAAAAACCGGCTCAGTATTGGGCCGGTTTTTTTATGCTAGTTAATTCAACCAGGGCAGATCATCAGGCAAGTTGTTAATCGGTATCAAAGGGCTTGCTGTGACAGATTGAGCTTATTGAAATACAAGTATGATACGATCAAAAAAGCCAAGGGAATTACAGGTGCAATGGCCAATGCCAGACCATCAACAGTACCATGAGCTATGATGCCTGAAGCAAATGTTATGGCAAATCCTGCATACGCAAACTCTTTAATTTTAACAGGAATTCCCGGAACAAGCAGGACAGCCATCCCGATTATTTTAGCTATGCCCAACTCAATCCGGAAGTAAGCGGGAAATCCTAAATGCGTATAGCCGTCAATAAATTTAGGGCTGGTGAAATACATAAATGCTGACAACGCTCCGGTTATCATCGCAAGGGACGTGGAAGTCCAGTAGATAATTTTGTCTTTTTTCATACTGATGTTGATAATACAATGGCAAAACTATCGTATCTTCGATATACATTATATAGCGATATACTTTAGTATAGCATGAAAACAACAGCAATAGATCCCAAAATCGATTTAAAGAGCATTAAAGATTGTCCGAATTCCTTCGTTATGGCCGTCAACGATACCATGAATGTTCTAACCGGCAAATGGAAGTTGCCCATTATGGCCACGCTTATCTTTGGCAAAAAGCGCTTTAAAGAGATAGAACGCGAAATTCCTAGAATCACACCCCGGATGCTGTCGAAGGAATTGCGCGAGCTTGAATTAAATGGTATTGTGAAAAGGACTGTTCACGATACCATACCCGTTACGATTGAATATGAGTTTACACCTTCCGGCAGGTCTATTAAAAATGTTTTGGATGCAATGGTCGAGTGGGGCCAGGAACACCGGAACACAGTCATGAACCGACTTTCCAAAGTGAATTTGTAGAATAAGTACTTCGCCTGCTTCCTGCCTTGGGAAACTTTAATTGCTTTTTTTACAAAAGAGTCAGTTATCCTTCGCCACGAAAACAAAGTCACTTAGTTTCTCATCCTCACCAAACGAACCAAAGCGGGGTACCTGTTTGAGTTTCTCCATATTAGCCTGTAATTCAGAAAGCGTGAGGATACGATCATCTCCTCCAAAGCTGCGGAGCGATTCAATAAGTTTAGCAGCAAAAGGCGAGTGTTTGCCCGGAATACCATCCGACACGTATTCCTTGCCACCCGAAGTCAGATACTTGCGTGTTTTATAGGAAAATTTTCGGGCGAGCATTTCGCGTTCCGAAACCTCATCAACAGCACCGCGGGCCCGCGCAATAACCGGATCAAGTGTTCCGCCAAAACAAACATCCATCATCAGCATCACGTGCCTGCAGGGAATATTATCAATGATACCTCTTAAGCGTGCATGCGAAATGTAGGATGTGCGGGCTTTATCATTGGCAAGCGAATTCTTAGCCACCACATACCCCTCTCCAAACGTATCATCAAATAATCCGTGACCTGCAAAAAAAATAAGCAACTGATCCTGCGGATTGAAACTTCTTTCGTTATAGTCACGCAGCTTTTCAAATACCTCTTCGTAATCTGCATTCTCGACAATCTCCGTTTCAAATCCATATTTCTCGCGTAGCTCTTTGGCGAGTGTTTGGGCATCGTTCACCGGGTTCACCAAGTCATCCCAGTAATCATACTTGTCGGTCGCAAAAATCAGTGCATAATCTTTCCGGTCTGTCGAAATGTACTCGCGGGCATCTTTTCCGGTTACGATGCTTCTTTTGCCAGATACGGTACCTCCGGTTTGATTGGCTGCTGTCAGTTCCAGCCGAAATACACCGTCCTCCACCAACGTAAGCATTCTCTTAACGGTATAGCTTTTACCTTTTACATCCGTGTACGAGCGTGTTGCATACACTTCATTCGTTTTGGTATCGATCACACTTAATGTAACGCTTGTCAATTCCACCTCGGAAGTGACCGTTACGTCCACCTGAACCTTTCCGTCCACGCTGCTGCTGAAATCATACCTGGGTTCCGTCCACTCTACAGTGGGTAACGTAGTGCTGAGCTGCTGATTTTTAAAATCCAGGTGGATGTCGTTGCTTTTCCAGGAAAGGTTTTGCGAAAACAATTCCGGACTGTACACGATAAATACGATAACTACGCAAATAATCTTTTTCATTTCACAAGCTGGGTTAAAACTAATTACCGGGTGGATTAGTGGGATCTACAATTGCAGGAACAGATGACGGGCCATTATCTCCGCCTCCACTGCCCAACAACGCAACGCCTCCACCGAGAGCGGCAAGGCCGGCAACAACAAGCGGGATAGGAACCTTACGCTTAATCGCGAACGATTCCGTTATCACTACCTGATCCTTGTTTTTACTGTCGACAATTTTAAAGGTGTAACCTTTACCTGTTTTTACATCGTTTGGTATCAGTAGGCTGGTATGCCCGGCATTGGGTACGTTCGGGATTACCGCTACCTTCTCGCCCTTTTTATTGTAGAGCTCGAAGTTTAAAATGTTCTGCGGAGTCCCCCCGCGCCAGGTTACTTCCTTGTGCTTACCGCGTTTGATTGCGCTAAAATTATCGAACAAAATAAATGGCACATACGCACGCGCCCGTAACTCGATGGATACTTGACCCTGATACGTTTCACCCAACTCCTGTTTTGCATTCCAGGTAAGCTTGTGTTCCTTACCCGGCTTAACCTGCAGTCCATGATCACCGGTTAGTTGTACCAGTGGGTTTATATAATTGTCGCGTGACGCATAGGCGTTTACGGTATACGTTCGCCCCGGAATAGTATCCAGCAAGGCATAATAAATGATTACGTTTCCGCCCTGAAGTTCCAGACGTTTCACCTCCAGGTTTTGTGCAGAAGCCACAATCGGCAGCACAATCAAAAGAAGTACAAAATAGTTAAGTGGATTGATCTTCATAAAACAACGCGTTATTGTTTCAGTATTTTTCCTTGTGTAACGATCGTCTGCCTCGAGTTTGAGAATTTCACATGGTAGACATAAACTCCGGATGCTACGGAGTAGCCACTACTTTGTGTACCGTTCCATTCGGGTTGAATCAAGCCCAGCGTTTCCGTTTTCCATTCTTCGGTATAAACTTCTACGCCAGTCAGACTCTTGATAGAAACAAACACAGTTGCTGGTCCTTCAGTGGTATTCAGAAATGCCGGCAAACTCACAACTTTGGTAAATGGATTCGGATAAGCACGGCCCAGTCCGGTTTGCTCTGTGAATCGTTTGTTTTTACTGTAAATAAATTCTAGCGTACGGTTACCGGTTGTCGGGTAGGTATTTGCAAGACTCATGTCGAGAAGTACGCCAGTCCTGGCATCATACAACAACACCTGTGCGTTGATGTTTTCAAAAGACTTATTGTCCCAGTGTAACGTAACGGGCTCATGATCGGAAGCCGTAAGCACGTAGGTCCATACATAATTGTCTTGTGTTGGAACAATATCGCGTGCAAAGTCTGGCGCAAAATATTCGGGGTGATGGCTACTCAGGTTGACGGACGCATCAAGCTGCGGCAAAGCGATTACATCAAAGCGATCTTTTGACAGTGATGCCTCTTCGTGCATACCAAATCCTAACAAAGTATTTTGTTGATCCCGGTACTTCAGGGTTAAGGGTATCATCCAGTTTCCTGCATCAGGATTGTTGCCAATTGATTTTAACGATGACTTTTTAGCACCACCCGAGGCAATGTTGACGGGTATCCGGAGTGTGGTTGCTTCGTTAGCGAACACAAATCCTCCTTTAAAGGGCTCCATGTTGTCGGTGGTTGAGTAGCCTGTTCCCGTGTAAACATGATATTCCGGATCAACATCAGCCGTTGGATTATTATCCAGTACATCTGACCATTGAATTGCAAACGGGTATGGCGTTGCCACCATGTTCCAGCCTTGCTGTAACTGCATGCTAAACGGAGTCGTCTGATTATTCTGGGATACAGTGCCGGTGTTCAACTCAATCTCGGTTTTCTCGCGGGCATTGAACCAGTAGCTCCGGCCGACATTTATTGTTCCGGTTTGATCTTTATAGGTTCCTGCTTCCCATCGTACCAGTCGCCATTTGGTCTTATCAAATCCTCCAAAAGCAGAAAATACAATAGATGCCTGAGCGGAAGTCAGTTCATAGGGTATTGAAATGATCCGGTAATTTTTCAATTCGCCACCAAAAGAAAGCCCGGGTAGGGTAGTATTCGAGGCAATGGGTGTATAGATATAGCTGTTTGTATTTTCAGGCGATCGTTTCGGAACTGCCGTAGAGGCATCCTCGGCTGTGAAATAGAATTCAATCCCGAGTTCATCCAATTGTGCAGGCGTGATCGTTGTGGTGTAGGTGTCCGACTCAGAAGTTAATACCACCGGTGGAGCAAACGTACTTTCCAAAATGCCGCGCGAATAAAATTTCACGATTCTGCTTCCCGAACCGTTGCTCAGCGTTATGCTGATGATAGCTGTTGCCGAATTTGCAAACGCTGGATTCGTTACTGTAAGCGGTCCTGCTGCCGAAAGTGTTGTTACTGAAATAACACCTGAGTTAGGTGAGACGCCGCCTGCGTTTACCGAGCGCACCCGGTATTGATATTGTGTGAGCGGTGACAAACCAGTAACTACTTCTTCCGTTACGCCCGCAGGTATACTTTTGCTTTGGTAACCCGTGATGAAAGTGGTGAAATTGTTTTGCGATACATCCAGTTCATAACTGGTAGCGCCAGAACTCGTATTCCATACCGCCTTAAAATCGTTAATGCGAATTTCCTGAGCCGCGGAAGTGGAAGGTGTTGATGGAATGGTAATCTGGCTGATGGGATTGGAGTTGTCTGACAGTCCACTTGCATTTACTGCCCGTACTCGGTATTGATACGTAACGCCCGGGTTTAATCCTGTA
Organism: Cyclobacteriaceae bacterium; assembly: GCA_016786585.1. Taxonomy (GTDB): domain Bacteria; phylum Bacteroidota; class Bacteroidia; order Cytophagales; family Cyclobacteriaceae; genus UBA2336. The sequence goes on along the minus strand of JAEUUI010000030.1, from coordinate 376,117 downwards.
ATCGCATCATTTAATCCGGTAATGTTTTTTGCAGCATATCCTGCTATCAGATTACTGAAGTTATCAGAAGACACATCCAGGGAATAACTTACTGCACCGGTAACTGCAGACCAGTTGGCAGTAAAGGAAGTCTGACTCACTGCTGTTGCAGCCGTTGCTACGGGTGCACTTGAAATCGTGATTACATTATTTGTTAAGGGAGTTGCTGTGCGGTAGTTAATTGATTGGCCGGTCCCGTTATAAGCATAGATAGCGTAATGATAGGTGGTGCCTGCCACGAGTCCGGCATCGGTAAACGTGGCGCCGGCTGCCGAACTTACCACCACAGCATCGCTTTGTACACCGGCTGAATATGCAGTTCCATCGGCAGGGGTGAATGCTGGCGCGCCACCTGCCTTGCGTAAGATCAGGTAGCCAGTTGGTGATCCGCCAGAGGCTGTAAATGATCCTCCTAATGACGATACCGTAATATTATTGAATGTGAGTGCTGTAGGCTGTGCGAGGGGTTCTGTTTGCAGTGTAGTTCGGCTGTTGGGATTATTGGTAGTAGTTGTTATCAGATAGTTTGACTGTACGTCTGCACCATTTAACTCATACACGCGAAAATGGTACACGGTATTGGGCTGTAGATTGGTTACGGTTACCGAATTACCCGAACCTCGAAAGACCACTTTATTGCCCGAACCCAGATCAGTAGCAGCAGAGAAGTTAGGATTGCCGGTGTAAGCTACTCCGTCAGTGGGATCTATGCTTACTGCACTGGCTTGCCGTGCAATCACCAGTCGTTCGGAGCCGCTGCCATTATTCCAGTTAACGGTTAAGGCCGTTGTGCTAAGGTTAGAAAACGAAATTGCAGAGGCTTGAGTAACCGGCTCACTAACAATGGTAGCCTGACTGTTTTGCAGGGGTGAGGTCTGCCGATAGTTAATGGTTACTCCGCTGCCGTTGAATGCAAAAACGGCATAGTGATAAGTAGAACCTGAATTTAAGCCCGCACTGCTGAACGTAATGCCGCTGCCAACCGAAATCACCGTACTTGTTCCGATGGTTGAACTGCCGGCTACGTAGGTGGTGCCATCTTCCGGCTGATCGGTCGCAGCACCGCCTTCCTTACGCAACACAATGTATCCGGCCGGAGAGCCTGCAGCAGCTGTAAACACACCATTCATCGAGTTACTTGTTATGGCGCTAAAGGTTAATGCAGTCGGCTGTGCTACCGGTTCAATTGCACGTACGGTAAGCGTTTGCGGTACATCGGTTGCTGCGTTGTAGTTGCCATTACCCGGCTGCGAGGCGGTAATGATGGATGTGCCCGGCCCCACCAGTGTAACCGTGTTACCGCTGATGGTCGCTACGGAAGGTGCGCTGCTGGTATAGTTAACGGTTAGTCCCGAAGAGGCAGTGGCAGTGAGTGCGAATGGTGCTTCACCGAATATCCGTACCGGCAATGCACCAAAGGCGATGGTCTGATTGAGTTTTACTCCGGTGCCTTTCAGGTTAATCACATAGTTAGGTTCGTTCGGATCGTTGCTGGTGATAGTAAGTGTAGCCGTGCGCACTCCGCCTGCTTGCGGATTAAACTGTACAGTAAAGGGCTGCGTTGTGTTGTAGGCAACTGGTGAAGTAATGCTGCTTTGCACCACAATAAAGTCGGCCGGATTCGCGCCTCCTTTTACAAGTAAGTTGCCTGCTGTACCGGTTAAGTTTAAGTTACCCAGCCCAAGATTGTAAAGGGTGAAAGGTACTGCTGAAGAGGAAGCCAGATAATTGATACTGCCGAAGTCATACTCACTGCCTGAAGTAAGTACCGTGGTATTCTGCCGAACTTCTACTTCAGGTGGAAATGTGTAAGACTGAATGGCGCTGTATGAAATGCCTTCGGCATTTTCTGCACGTAAGCGATAATAGTAAGTCGTATTAGGCGTAACAGCAAAAACGTCTTCACTCACAGCAATGTCAGCTGTGCCGCTCATGGCTGTTGTATTAGTTTGCTGATTCAGATTTGCGCTGGTAGTTCCGTACTCAAAGTAATAAGAGCCTGTTAAGTTTCCGGGGTTTACAGTTCCGGTTAGTTTCACACCGGTAGGATTAGCAATCACCTGCGCTGCCTGTAACGTAGTCACAGGAATAACTCCGTTGCGCTGAATGATATTAACCGCCGCTACACTTCCATCTCCGGTGCTTGTAAAATCTCCACCTGCAAATACATTAGTTCCGGTTACTGAGATACTTCTGACAAGCCCACTCAGTCCGGTGCCAAGACTTATCCATGAAAGACCGTTCCAAACTGCTATGCGATTTGCTGTGCCGCTTCCTGCCGTGGTGAAATCACCGCCTGCATACAGCGCATTTCCTCTGAGCGACAAAGCATACACAACATTGTTTACGCCACTGCCTAATGCGCTCCACGTTGTACCGTTCCATGCAGCAATTCGATTAGCCGAGGTGCCTCCGGCTGTCGTAAAATCTCCGCCTGCATAAACGGTACTTCCGGTAACTGCAATCGCAAAAACCACCGGAGTAGATCCGCCCGATACGCCCGACCCCAATGAACTCCAGGCGCTGCCATTCCAAACAGCAATATTGTTTGCTGCATTACCCCCGGCTGTGGTGAATGTTCCACCCACATAAACATTACTGCTACTTGCTTCGATGACGAATACAGCAGGAACTGTCCCACCGGATATACCCGTTGCCAACGCACTCCAGGTGGAATTCGTTATGTTCCATCGCGCGATCCGGTTTGCCGAGGTACCACCGGCAGATGTAAAAAATCCTCCAACGTAAAGGTTATCATTGTTTATGCTAAGTGCACGCACACCCGTGCCGAATGTTCCGCCTGAGACACCCGACCCCAATGCGCTCCAGGTGGTGCCGTTCCAACGAGCAATGTTGTTTGCTGAAGTACCGCCTGCAGTTGTGAAAGCACCTCCGGCATATATATCCGTTCCGTTTATTGACAAAGCATAAACACTACCGTTTAATCCGGAACCCAATGCACTCCATGTGGTACCATTCCAGCGTGCAATGTTCGCTGCCGCCACGCTGCCAATCGCGGTAAATGTACCCGCCACGTACACGTTTGCTCCACTTACCGATACGCTTTGTACAACACCATTAATGCCATAACCCAGCGGGCTCCAGGTCCCACCTTTGAAAATAGAAACACGGTTGACCGATGCACCGGAACCCGTAGTGGTGAAGTTTCCGCCAGCGAATACTTCTCCCGTAAAACCAATGCCAATTGCATTAACGGATATGCTGTTATTGACCCCATCAATACCGCTGCTGAGTGCACTCCAGGCGGAGCCATTCCATGCTGCGACCCTGTTCACGGTTGTACTACCAGTCGTAATAAATGGTCCTCCGGCATAAACCACGCCGGGACCTATTGCGATCGACTTGACCACGTCACTAAATCCCGAACCCATGGCATTCCACGTACTGGTACTAATATCCCAGCGCGCAATGAATCCGGTAAAACTACCCCCGGCATAAACATTGTTACCGCTCACAGCAATGGCGCTGACTTCTGCATTCCGTCCTGCACCCAATGCGCTCCATGCGGTGCCACTCCAGTAAGCGATCCTGCTTGCGCTTACTCCGCCTGCCGAGGTAAATGATCCACCTACATAAATGGCAGTTCCGGCTGTTGCACCAATTGCTACTACAGCGCCACCCGACACACCGGAGGCTGGAGAGCCAAGTGCAAACCAATTACCGGAGGCTGGATTCCATCGTGCAATATTGCCGGCAGATGTAATGCTTCCGGCTGTTGAAAAAAGACCGCCTACGTACACATCGCCATCACCTGAAACGGCTATCGCCCGTACAGCTCCACTCGGAATTCCGGTACCTAATGCCGACCAGGAAGTTCCGTTCCAACGTGCCACCAGGTTTGCCGGGCTACTGAAATCACCTCCTGCGTAAACATTACTACCGTCAACATCAATGGCATACACAACCCCGTTCACACCTGTACCAAGCGCACTCCATCCACTTCCGTTCCATAAAGCTATATTGTTCGCTGATACTCCTCCCGCGGTAGAAAAAGAACCACCTACATAAACTAAATTACTGTTGGTTACCGCTACCGCGTTGATAGTTCCGTTTACCCCCTGTGCGAGGCTGGGCATTGATTGCCAACGATCATCTCCTGCGCCCAATGGGATAAATACGGGTTCCCCGTTCGCGCCATAGCGCATCGTATAGCCTGTCGGGTCGTACGTTCCTGTAATTCCCTTCTTCAACGAACCATCCGCGTTGAGTACTGCTGCCAGTGCAAACTTACTAGTATCGGATGCTGATTCATGTCTACTGTCTAGAAAGGCTGGCAACAAATTTTTGCGGAATGTGACGTTAGCTGCAACTTCTACAGATCCCTTGTTGGGAGTAAAGGCCGTGACAATAAAAAACAGCAGGGTGAGTAATGGAACCGTAATGTTACGGGAGTACCGGCGGATCATTGATAATGTAGAGAAACTATTCATAGATAAGTTCTTTTTCCAAACCCAAACAAGTATCCGATACGCAAGCCTGTGGAGGTCACTGGGTTTGAGGTTGGGCATTACGTTAAACTATTGCTTTGTTAAAAGTCGCCTAACGAATGCTGGCGGGTAAGGGCAAAAACGCCTGTTTATAAAAACAGGTATTTCTACCTGTTTTTTACAAACCCATATTTTTATACTCCTCCGAGAGCTGATTTAATGGGAGATTTGTATTAGTAAGGTGGCTGGTGTGTCAGTGAACTAACCGGGTCATGCTTCCGGGATTTTAATGCTTTGAATTTGCTTAACCGGTGCGTTATGTTTTGTAGACGCATGATTCAACCGATTTCCGATGTTTCAATTTTCAAAGTCTGATAGCGATGTATAAAACAGAAGATGTAATTTGCTATTTGGTATTGACCCCATGGGAGGTTATATGAGGCTATCAGGCATACAGTTCATTCTCTTTCTTTGTACAGGTGTGCCGGTACTTTTAAATGCACAGTCTTTTCAAATAGAAAGTTTACGAAAGGAGATCAGGGAACATCCCCAACAGGATACCCTTCGCGTGAATCGTTTAAATGCGTTGTGTCTGGCAGTCCCGCGCATAGATGCAGAAGAAATGGAGCAATCTGCGAACGAGGCGCTTCTGATCTCGCAAAAGCTGAAATACGCTGCCGGTGAAGGCTATGCATGGACCGGCAAGGCAATGGCCGCCTATCTTTCCGGAAACCGCGAAACAGCATTTGCTTTATTGAACCGAGCCGACAGCATTGCCGGAACGATTCATGATCAGGTTTTGAAGTTTTGGGTTCTTATCCGGAAATCCAATAGTTATCGCGGATACGATTACCGGAGAGCACTTTCGTGGGCATTAAAAGCGGAAGAATTTGCGCAAACGCTCAGTGATAAAAAGCTGCTTTCAAAAGCACAGCTAACGGCAGCAGAAGTTTACCGAAACAGCAGCGATCTTGGAAAGGCGATGGAATACCTGCTGAAGGCTGAAAAAAGTGCCAAAGAAGCTAGCTGCCTGAGTTGTGAAGTTTTTACCTGGCTTCAGTTGGGATACCTTCATACGCTGATCGGTGAGTATGATAAATCGAATGAATACTTTGAAAAGCAAACCAGCGCCATTCAGCAACTTGGGCTAACGGGTTTGTTTGCATCTAACCGGTTAAATGGAATTGGCGAAAATTACCGGCTAACCGGCAGGTATGCAGAAGCATTGCGGCACTATCGGCAAGCACTCGAACAGAGCTCTGCACTATATACAAGAGCTTTTATCGAATCGGAAATAGCGGATGTGTATGTACGAACCGACAGTCTGTCGCTTGCGTTTAAGTATGGTTCTAGTTCGCTTACTAGTGCCCGGAAAATCAATAATGTATTTCTTGAAGCATGGGTTGCGCGCGTTCTCTCGCAAGCGTATCTCAGAAATAAAATGCCAGACAGTGCTTCGTACTATGGTCAACTGGGCCTGGCGCGAGCTAATACGGTTGGATCTTTAGAAGTGATGCGGGATAATACGGAAGTGTTGGCGGACGCGTATGCATATATGAGTGATTTTGAAAATGCTTACAACTACCAAAAACAATACGTTCATTATCGCGATAGCATGATGAATATAGAAGTGAAAAATAAAATGGCTGTGCTTGACTATACCTACGGGCTGGAAAAGAAGCAAAGCGAAATAGTATTATTGAATCAGCAAAAGAAAACACAGCAAAATTTATTAACAGCTATTTCCGTTATCCTGCTGTTATTCATCCTGACGGCACTGGGATTTTTCATCAATAGCAAACAAAAAACTAAGTATAATCAACAACGACTGCTGTTGATTTCCACTGTTCAAACTCAGGAAGCTGAACGCAAGCGCATAGCGCAGGACCTTCACGATGAGTTGGGTGCTGTACTTTCTATCGCCCGCATGCATCTGGTACAAATACAAGAAAACGAAGAAAACGAGATTAATACCAAGGCTACACTGCAGCAGGCACAAACGCTTACGGAATCTGCTATTGCGACCATGCGAAGAATTAGTCATGAACTAATGCCTCCTCAACTGGACGAGTTTGGCCTGATCAAAACATTGCGTGCGATTGGTAAACAAATCAATGAAGCAAAACATGTTAAACTCGAAGTTGTTGTAGATGAAGACTTGCCCCGGTGGGTTGATGCCATCGAACTTGGCCTCTACAGGGTTTACATGGAGTTGATTAACAACACGCTAAAGCACGCTGGTGCCAGAAACATCATCATCCGGTTAGCTCAACAAGGTGATCAGATTGTTGGCTCTTATTCGGACGATGGTAAAGGACTCGGTGAAAACTATGGGAAAGGATCGGGTTTTAAAAACATAGAAGCCCGGATCAATAGTATGAACGGAAGCTTTACCATTGGTAAGAAACATCTGCCTGGCTTTTATGCTTCACTTGTAATACCGCTGGCTGCCGGCAATTGAATAAAAGGACGTGATTTTTGACTATGGAATCTCTAATATATGTTGGTCTTGTGGAAGACCATTTGCTTTTTCGGAAGGGTATGAAATCTATTCTTTCAACATGGCCTGAGATTGAGGTAATATTTGAATCAGGTGAAGGGTACACCGTACTTGAGAAACTCCATACAAGTGACCGGCTGCCGCACGTCATGTTGGTCGATCTTTCGCTGCCACCGAATGGGCAACAGGAATTTGGCGGAAAAGAAGTTACGGTAGCCCTGCGCAAACACTTCCCCGATATTAGGATCATCATCCTTTCGGCCCATGAAGATGAAAACTTTATCGCACAACTTATTGAACATGGGGCGCATGGTTATTTGGTTAAAGACTGCAATCCGGGTGAAGTCCGTGATGCAATTAGTTCAGTTTATAACAATGGTTCATATATTAATATCCGGACATTAAAGGCCATCCAAAACAATATCGGCCGAAAAACCAAAGTGCGCAGTACAACTCTCGCAGGAGAAACCTTAACCAAGCGGGAAGAGGAAATACTACAGTTGGTCTGTCAGCAGTTAACGACAGAGCAGATAGCGGAACAGCTTTTCATAAGTCCAAGAACAGTCAACGGTCATCGTAACAGCTTACTGGAGAAAACAGGCTCTCATAATGTGGCAGGCCTGGTGATCTATGCCATTAAGAACAACATTGTGAGCATTTAGGCTTGACCGGTTCAGGTACGCATGGGCGGTCTGGGAAGCAAGTCTTATTTGGGATTTCGTAAGGTTCATTTTGTGACCCTCACTAACACGTTTCGAGAACCGAAAGCCAGCACAGCTCGTAATATTTCGTTCAATTTCGGCAATCGTTCAATTATCAGCCTGGGAGAGTCCAACACATTTCATTGTGCCAAATGAATACATTAGCTGGGAATGGCAAAAGAGTGAATTTAGAAGTGGCAAACTATCGGAGGAGATTACGTAAGTGATTATTTCGGTCAGGCAAAAAAATTGAATTCTATGGAACAATTGCAGGTCAGTATTGTTTATTCAGTACGATGGCAACGACTAAAAAGACGCAAAAAAAAGTAAAGGCTTCGGTAGGGGCTCAGTCAATTTCCCAAGCCTATAAGGAGTACGTTTTGAATCATGGCAATCCCTCGTCCGTTTTTATTTTTTGTAAAGAGATCGGGGTAAGCGAAAATACTTTTTATGAGCACTTCGGTTCCTTTGAAGGGGTAGAGCGAGCAATTTGGCTGGACTATTTTTCAGCAACTGAGGCGGGATTGGAAAGCGACAGCTCATTTGAGGGCTTCTCGTCCCGTGAAAAAATTCTAGCGTTTTATTACGGACTGGCAGAAGTTTTTAAGAATGATCGCAGTTTCGTACTATATCAATTGAAGGGTAAGGGTAAACAATTCAGAATACCAACATTCCTGAAAGGTTTTAAGGGCGCATTCGATGAGTGGATCAAGTCGGTTATTGCTTCGGGAGTCACTACGGGTGAGATTGCCAGACGCCCTCAACTCGATGAACGTTACCATGTTCTCTTTTGGGCACATTTGATGTTTATCCTGCAATTCTGGTGTAATGACGATAGCGCAAACTTTGAAAATACCGATGTGGCCATTGAAAAGTCAGTTAATCTGGCATTCGATCTTATCGGCAAAGGTGTTTTAGAGAATGCCATTGACTTTGGGAAATTCTTATTTCAGACTGCAAAAAACTGATGGCTAAGCGAGTAAAAGAACAAGAAAGTATTCCGGTAAGTAAAGTTCTTCGTGCAGGTAAGTTCATTTCAACCGGCGCCAAAATCGGTACTAATTATTTAAAGCACTATAGCAAGAAGCTTGTAAATCCCGATTTACCAAAAGATGAATTGCATCTTGATAATGCTTCAGACATTTACAAGTCGCTGAGTGAATTGAAAGGCAGTGCGCTTAAGGTAGCACAGATGCTCAGCATGGATAAGAACCTTTTGCCAGGGGCGTATCAGCAAAAGTTTGCGATGGCTCAATACAGTGCACCGCCGCTTTCTTACCCCTTGGTGGCGCGCACATTCGAAAAGTATTTTAAGAAAAAGCCAGGCCAGTTATTCGATACGTTCAGTCAATCTGCGCAACATGCTGCTTCAATGGGTCAGGTACACAAGGCCGAAAAGAACGGAAAGACGCTGGCTGTTAAAATTCAATATCCCGGAGTTGCCAGCAGCGTAAAAAGTGATCTCACGTTGATCAAGCCGATTGCGCTGAGCATGTTTAAACTGAATCCTGTAGAGTATAATGAATTTATCGGTGAGGTGGAAAGCCGGTTATTGGAGGAAACTGATTACACGTTGGAACTACAACGTTCGCTTGATTTGACGAAGCAATGCCAGGGGATCCATAACCTCGTTTTTCCGAGTTACTATCCCGATTTAAGTTGCGAGAAAATACTGACTATGGATTGGCTTGACGGTAAGCCACTCGGTGATTTTCTGAAAACAGAAAAATGGAGCCAGGACGAAGCACGTGTGATAGGGCAGGCACTTTGGGATTTTTATAGCTATCAGATCCATCAGCTAAAAACCGTACACGCAGATCCCCACCCAGGGAACTTTATCATAACACCCGATCGAAAATTGGGTATTATCGATTTCGGTTGTGTTAAAGTAATACCCCCGGCATTTTATAAAAGTTATTTCCAGCTTCTGGATGGAAGTCTGCTAAAAGACGAATCGCGGATGGAGAAAGTCTTTTATGAAATGAGATTTGTTTATCCTGATGACAGTACTGCTGACAAAGTGTTCTTTACAAGTGTTTTCAAGCAATTGGTCGAGCTGCTAAGTCAACCTTTTCAGACACCTTCTTTTAATTTTGCCGAAAAAGGGTATTTCGAAAAACTTTATCAATTTGGTGAGCAGGTCAGTACAATGAAGGAATTTAGAAATTCTAAAAGGGCCCGTGGTGTAAAGGATGCACTTTACATTAACAGAACCTACTATGGCATATTTAATATACTACATGATTTAAAGGCTGAAATTAGAACAGAACGCTCTTGGTAATTCAAAACCTCCATGCCAGGAGCTTCGTCTCTATTGTGCTATAGTTGCTCACCAACTTGGTGTTCAGTCTTGGTTACAAAGCCCCGCCTGTTCGGACAACGAACGTACTTTTTTCAATACCGTAACGCAGGCAAAAGATTCATTCGCGAGGAAGAGTTTATACGTCCCCGCGCCAAGTAACCCCCATATTCCTAGAAGGTCTTGGGCAATTCATTTCGCAATTAAAACTGAGTTCAGCAACGAAAGAATCGGGCAGTATCGTTCTGGCAATAGCTTCATCATGCTTATAAGCCTTTTTGGTATTCATAAATCCGGAAAAATTATACATTTGGCCATCATGAATTCTTCTATGTCAATTCGCATTTTAAAGAGACTGTTAACAGTCACGCTATTTCTAGCGATAATTCAAATTTCATATGCTCAGCAGAAGGCATCTCGCATTCAATTTGTCCTCGATTCGCTTTGTAAAGCAGGAAATTTTCCGGGATTAAACCTGGCCATTATCAGTACAGATAACTCATCTATAGCCCTTAGTTCGGGTTTTAACGACAAGGAGAAAAATATTCTACTAAAGCCCGGTCACCGCATGTTGCACGGCAGTGTGGGTAAAACGTATGTTGCTGCGGTTGCATTGCAACTCGTTGAAGCCGGAAAAATTAGCTTGGATGAAAAAGTTTCAGATTATTTAGGTCACTATGACTGGTATACGCGGGTTCCAAATGCCAATGATATCACCATCCGAATGCTAATGAATCATACCAGCGGGATTATGAGATATGAGTTCAAGGATAAATTTACAACCGACTTGACCAGAATGCCTGATAAGGTTTGGAAGCCTGAAGAACTTATTCAATACGTTTTAGATGAACCAGCTCCTTTTGAAGCAGGTAAGGGATGGGATTATTCCGATACAAATTATATAGTTTTGGGAATGATTATTGAGCAAGTTACCGGCAAGAAGTACTATGACCTGATGACCGCGAACCTTAAAAAACTAGGACTAAAAAATACTTTTGCATCTGACTCCCGGAAAATGAAAAAACTGGCGCAAGGGTATGCTGGACAGGAAAACGCTTTTGGAAAACAGGAAAAGGTGCTTGCGAGCGATGGCAAATTTGTTGTTAACCCACAGTTTGAATGGACGGGCGGGGGAGTATATGGCACGGCAGAAGATCTTGCGCTCTGGGGTAAGTATTTATATGAAGGCAAAGTTTTCTCTGTGGACGTATTTAAGCAGATGATTGATGGTGTTCCAGCAAAACTCGGAAAGGATGCAAAGTATGGGTTGGGGGTAATCATTAGACCCTCTGCATTCGGCATTACGTATGGACACAGTGGTTTTTTCCCGGGGTATTTGACAGAGATGGTTTATTTTCCGGATTACGGTGTTTGTGTAGTGCTTCAAACTAATTCAAGTGATTTGAAGAATTTAAAACTTAGGCCATACAGGTGTCTTATGGAAATCGCTCGCATAGCTCTTCAAAAGTAATTAGCGCCACATCTTTGTCTGTATGTGAAAAACTTACTAGTAATAGTAAATAGCCGTAGTTGATGCGTTGATTGTTAGCCGTGGGATATCTGCTAAAGCAGATCCAGTTCTTGCTTGTTGGAAATGACCGATTTGTATGCCTACCAAAATCCGCTCAGCAAAGAAGTTATCTTTCCGCTCAGTCAGAAATTTAGAATGGCGATAATAATTACGACTCCCGCCCATTAGCCATCAATTTTTCGCATTTCCTTAGACAGGTATTTAAGTAAAGATTCCATTTGCTACCCAGATTTTATCAGTTTCAGCAACGATTAGAAGGCTTTTCAGAGAAAATTATTTCTCCATCCACTTCCCGCCCTTTTGCTACACTTCCGCCTTTATAAATACAAAAGCGGGCAACTTTTTTCTGTAAAAAAGAGCGGTAAGGCGGATCTTAAAATGCGGAAACCAATCTAAAATCGAAGCTTCTCACTAAAGGCTGTCCCATAAATAATGAGAATGTCTCATTAACTGTGGCACAGTCTCATTATTTGTGGGAAACGACAAAATGTCGCTTTTATTAACTTTCCGGACTATTATAACGGTTTTTGACCAATTCCAACAATAACGAGCCGGACTATACCATTATAAAACCGGACTAGGGTGATTTTCTACTATAACAAACTGGACTAGGATATTGCCAAAATTTTGTCGCTGAAAACATCGTTTTGATTTCAAGAAACAAGCTTTTTGCCAAAAGATTTTAGCGAGTTTTTTAAAGTACTGTACCCTGTAAAATTTCAGCACCTAAGCTATTTGGGCATCACATAAAGATCAAGCAAACGTTTCAGATCTACCGGGATCTCCATTGGATCCACGAGCGAAAACATTGGTCCCGGTATTGCCTATCGAAACTTTTCCTACAAAAGATTTTACACCCCCTGCCAGCAGACGGGGAAGCTGTCCGATGATTCCTGTTTATCTTTTATTAAAACCCAAATTTCAACATTCACCAATGAACAAGTGTGTGTCCAATTGCCCATGACTGCCCGATGATGCGTGCACGATTCTAAATGCCACCTGGCAGGCATTAGATTATCAAACAAAAGATTTTCATAAGCTGTACGTAACTCGTCCTCATATTAGGCCTTAGTCCGTCAGGCATTTTCCAATGAATCTTTATTAGGTGGTTTCTATGACTTCAAGCCTAGTACCCGATGTTCAGGCCCACTCCAAAGCCCATGTCGCTATCGTAATGCGTTCGCAATGCCACATAGGGATTAAAGATGTACCGCAGCTCCGCCATATACTCAACATCCGAGTTCACCATAAAGCCCATACGGATTCGTTTTGTGATCGGAATGTCTTCCCGCATCAGCTGAATACGCACATTGCCATTCTGGAATACTTCGGTCTGGAATTCAACCAGCATAGGAAGTGTGTAGGCAAAGCCTAGTGTAAACTGTGCGCGATCATCCTTGGAATTGGTCTGGCCGAAAAGGTTTTCTTCATGGCTATCAATTCCTTCTTTGCGGTAGCGCCAATCAAAGCCTGCGAACACCATCAACCATTGCATTCTTCCAATGTACCTTCCGATGTGGGTTTCCGTTTCATAACCGTGCATGTCATTATAGCCCAGTCGCCACTCCGTACCGATGCTCCAACGTGTATTCTGAAGCATGAACATCCCGTCATTGCCATTTGTGGCAAAATCGTTCTCTGCCATAAAATGGAATGCCCGGTCATCTGAAAAAAGTTTCCTTCGTGCATAAGAAGATTTTTTGATCAGCGGATTTTTAGGCTGGTTATCATAGGTGAACACCTTGCCCATGCCGCTCATCATGTGGTATAGAATGTGACAATGAAAGAACCAGTCACCGTACACATTTGCATGGAATTCAAGGGTGTCTGTTTCCATGGGCATAATGTCAATGATATTCTTTAGCGGTGCGTTAACGCCCTGTCCGTTCAGCACCCGAAAGTCATGACCATGAAGGTGCATCGGATGGCGCATCATGGAATTGTTGAACATAATGATGCGCACATTCTCGCCCTTTTTTATCAGGATTTTATCAGCTTCCGACAATACCTGGTTATCGAGGCTCCAGACATACCGGTTCATATTTCCGGTGAGCTCAAAGCGCAGTTCCCTTACTGGTCCTTCCGGAAGGCTGGTATTCTCGGGAGACCTGAGCATGGCATAATTCAATGTTACGATATCGGAAAGCTTGTTGGAATTGTATTGGTCTTCCATCGAGTGCCCGCCATGCATGTCATGGCCTCTGTTAGAATCTCCGTCCATGCCTGCATGATCCATTTTGCCTTTCTTTTTATTCGCTGGACCAGTTATCTCCGGGTACATCACCACGTTCATATCCATCTGGTTCAGGCTCATATTCATGCCCATGTCGTCCAGGTCGCCATTCATCTTCATCATGTCGTTCATCATCTTCATGCCTTCGAAGTACTTCAGCCTTGGAAGCGGGGATATGAGCTGCCGCACCCCATCACCTATATAGACTGATGAAGATCCAATGCGGTCTTCAGAAGTCGCCATAAATTCATAAGCAATTTTATTGTCGGGAATCGAAACGACCACATCATAGGTTTCCGACACTGCGATGAGCACCCGGTCTACTTCAACTGGTTCGACATCATTGCCATCGTTAGCTACCACGGTAATCTTTCCGCCTGCATAACGAAGCCAGAAGTTGGTTGACGCTCCGGCATTTGAAATCCTTAGGCGCACCCGATTGCCTTCCTTCGGGCTGAATATCCGGTCAGCATTACCATTGACCAAAAACTTATCATAGTATACGTCACTTACGTCCATGGCGAGCATGCGCTTCCATTCATTCCCAAGTTTGGTTTTGAAGTGTCCTGCTTTTATCGCCTCACCATAACTCTGAACGGCATCTTTTCGCATCGCAAACCAGTCGGTTGCGATATGCAGCATGCGCTCAACATTATGCGGCTTGTAATCTGTCCACTCGCTTAAGATCAGCGGCACGGTCGGAAGGTCATCGATCCCCTTGCGAAAGATTGGATCGTTATCCCGTTTTTTAAGGATCATCGATCCGTACATGCCAATTTGCTCCTGCAATTCGCTATGGCTGTGGTACCAATGAGTTCCGTGCTGGATGATGGGAAAACGGTACGTATAAACTTCGCCCGGCTCAATCGGCATTTGCGTCAGGTAGGGAACCCCGTCTTCCTGGTTTGGCAAAAAGACTCCATGCCAATGCAACGAAGTGCTTTCCTTCAATTCATTGTGTACATAGATAACAGCCGTATCGCCTTGGGTAAAAGTCAGCGTTGGCATCGGTATCTGTCCGTTCACTGCAATGGCATGCTTTTGTTTCCCGGTGAAGTTCACTATCGTGTCTCGCACATACAGGTGATAGGTCACAGTTTTCTGTGCGAACACGTCTTGCGCCAGCAGGAATAACAGCACCGGCAGTATAAATTTTATCAGTGATAATTTCATAGAATTAACCGGAGACGCTATGGATACTTCACGCGCCTCCGGGATTTACATTATTTACTTTCTAACTCTTTTAGCTTGGCTTTCATTTGTTCAATCTCCGCTTGCTGACTGGTGATGATCTTGCTGGCCAGTTCACGGATCTCCGGATCAGTCAGTGGAGTTTCTTCCACCATCAGAATTGCAGCGGCATGATGTGGGATCATGGATTTCAGGAATTGCTTATCGCCAACAGCAGCCTGCTCCCGGATGCATACGTAGAAAGCTGTCAGTCCAATTATCCCCAACACCAAAAGGACCAGGTTAAGCTTACGTTTTGCGTACATGCTCCACATGACCGCCAGTTCGATAACAAGCATTGCCATAGCCATTAACCCGGCCATGTAGAACTGGTTAACGTTTACAATAACATTGGAGAATTTATCGACCATCGCATACATCAGGATGTACATCGCGATAAAGGATAAAACCATCATAAGCGCAAGTTTCCGGTACATAGATCCGTTGCCATGACTTGAATGCTGAGTGTGTGATTCGTGTTTCATACCGCTTACTTTAACGTTTCAACAGTCTTTCCGCAGGTCAGCATTTGTGATCCATAGAACGGATTCTTGATGCCGTTTTCCTTGCTCAACCAGTTGCCGCCTTTTCCGTCATTGAACATCGGGCAATGCTGATAGTAAATTGTTGCTTGCGCAGGGGAAGCTTTGAGCAATGCGTACATCGACTTGGAAAGCGAATTAAAGTGATCACGCTGATGGCTGATATCTTTGGTTTCGCTGATGTGCTCGGCATCTTCCTTGAGCTGCCCGTTAACCTTCATCCAGGCATCATGTGATTCTCCTTTAAGGCTTTCCATTTTGATAGCGGCAAGTGCATCATAAAAAGACTTTGCCTTTTTAGAGGCCAGTTCCCCGCTGCTTTGAACTAAGGCGTCCTTCAGCTCAAAATAAGAATCGGTAACCTGCTTGAGCGGTCCGGAATCTTGGGCAACCGCCATCGCGTTATGGTCATGTCCGGAAGCATTCTCAGCCGGTGTTTCTTTATTTCTTGCGTAGTGGCAACAGGCAGGAAGCTTTTGATAAACGTCATCAGGCGCCAGGTAAGCTTCGTTATCATATCCAGCAAGTGCTATTTTCTTAAGCACTGCGTCTTTGCTTGTCTGCTTTGAGTCATAGCTGATGGTTGCGGTCTTGGTGTCCTTGTTCCAGGATACTTCGGACACCTTTTTTTCTGTTCCGGCAGTTTCAATTTTGTCTTCGCACATCCCGCAATTTCCAAACACTTTTGCTGTTTCTGTTTTTGTGTTCGACAGCTGGGCCGATAACGATATGGAGAGTAACAGGAATAATCCTGTCATGATATATGATCTTGATTTCATAAAAAAGAAGTTGAATTAAAAATTACATTGAAAATAAATAGCACTAAAGCATGCTGTCGTTAAGGACTGGACACACTTCGCCCGTGGGCGTAATAGTGCTAGCTTATTTTAGGGATGAGCCATATCGTTTGGAATCCCTGGCTCAGGTGATCCGGAGTGGCGTATGGAGCCGCTTTTGCAACCTTGAAATTAGTCGGAGTGCTGAGTGCCTCAATCGCTTCCGGCAGTACAATCGTTACGCAAGTTGAAACGCACTTGCAGTTGGAATGATTGCAATTGGATGGACATTTGTGACCAGCTTGCTGCTTGCCTTGTTGCTTCTTGACAGGCTTGCAGTTCTTCTTTTCATTGCAATGCTTCGTATCTGACGATTTCGCGTGCACAGCTTTTTTATCACTCTTTCCACAGGCCATGACCGCAACAGGAGCGAAGATGCCCCCTGCGAAAACAATCAATGCGAGTAAAAACAGTTGTCTGTGCTTCATTGCGATGATAAAGGTATGAATTCTTTACGGCTAATTCCAGACAGGGGTTACGCCTGACCGCCATTACCGGTTATTTAACCGAAGTTCCGCCCTGATATCACAGATGCGGAACCTCATTTTAATATTACTGCTCAACAGGCTCAATCCGGAAGCCGGCTTTCTTTACCGTATCCATTACCTGTTCCTGTGTGATGCCGGCTGACTTCACTGAAAGTATCTTGTCTTTGTTCGTAGTATCTACCTGCCAGCTTTCAATTCCGGAGGCTTCGTTCAATGCCGGTGTCACCTTGGCGACACAGCCACCGCAGTTGATATTAGTCTTGAATTGAAATGATCCGTCAGCGTTTTTTGCTTCCGAGGTCGTACCACCCACTGTATAGCCTGCTTTTGACACGGCATCCGTTACGGCTTTTAACGCTTCTGGATTCTCTAAACTGACAGTAAGTGAACCCGCTTCGATTGAATTCAGTGTCACTCCTGAAAGACTACCGACAGCATTTTTAACGCGTGACTGACAGTGCGCTGTTTGCATGTCCGGTACTTGTATGGTTGTTGTGTTCATATATTTATAATTTGTATTTGAGTTAATTGTCTTGTTATTTCTGAAGCTTAAGTCGCAGACTGTTCCCGACTACGCTCACGCTGCTGAGCGCCATTGCGGCCCCCGCGATCATCGGGCTCAAGAGAAAGCCGTTAATCGGGTAAAGCAATCCCGCTGCAATCGGAATCCCGATGACGTTATAGATCAATGCCCAGAAGAGGTTCTGACGGATCGCCTTAACGGTTTGCCTTGAGATTCGTATCGCGTCAGGAATTTTTGATAAGTCTGATGAGATGATGGTCATCTTGGCCACGTCCATAGCGATGTCGCTGCCTTTGCCCATTGCAATGCTGACATCAGCTTGCGCGAGCGCGGTACTGTCATTGATACCGTCACCAACCATCGCCACCACTTTATTTTCCTGCTGCAATTGTTTGATGAAAGCTGCCTTGTCTTCCGGAAGCACATCAGCCTTATAGTGCGCAATGCCTGCTTTATGAGCAATGGCTTTTGCAGTTCCTTCGTTGTCACCGGTTAGCATATATACTTCGATACCGCTCTGCTGCAGAGTTTGAATCGCTGAGACAGCTGTAGGTTTGATGGTGTCAGCAATCGCAAGTCCAGCAATCGCCTCGGAGTTGTTGGCAAACCAGATTACCGTGTTAGCTTCGGTAATCCAGCGGCTTGCCTGCACATCAAGATCCTTCGGAATGGTGATGCCTTTTTCAACGAGCAATTTTCGGTTGCCTACATAATAAAGCTTGCCCTGGTACTTTGCTGAAACTCCTTTTCCGGTAATGCTGGTGAAATCTGTTATCTGAACAGTTTGTTCAGCAGATGATTTCAGGTGATTGATAACTGCCTCGGCCAGCGGATGCTCTGACTGTTCTTCAATTGTTTTTAAGATCTGCTTATTCATCCCATCTGTGATCAGCCAGTGCTCACCCGTTACCCTGGGTTTACCTTCTGTGATGGTGCCGGTTTTATCCAGCACAACCGCATTTACTTTCTTGGCGAGTTCCAGGCTGACAGCGTCCTTGATTAAAATCCCATTTTCAGCTGCCTTCCCAATGCCGACCATGATGGCCGTAGGAGTGGCCAACCCGAGCGCACACGGACATGCGATCACAAGTACGGTAGCGAGTGCAACCAGACCTTGTGTGAAACCGTTTTCGCCACCCAATACAATCCATAATATGAATGCACTGATAGCAATGACGATGACTACCGGCACGAAGATCGCTGCAATCTTGTCTACGAGCTTTTGCACTGGCGCTTTGCTTCCTTGCGCTTCCTGGACAGTCTTGATGATGTGTGCAAGCATCGTTTCAGATCCGACTTTTTCTGCGCGAAACTGGAAGCTGCCCTTTTGGTTAATTGTTCCGGCAAAAACGCTGGCCGATTCATGTTTCTCAACCGCTACCGGCTCACCGCTGAGCATGCTCTCATCCACATAGGAACTGCCGCTGGTAACAATACCATCCACCGCTATTCGTTCACCGGGCTTAACTACAATGATATTGCCTTTCTCAACCTGCTCAATCGGCACGGCTACTTGTTCATTGTTTTTTAACAGTGTAACAGTAGTCGGTTGAAGTCCCATAAGCTTCTTGATTGCTGATGATGTGCTGCCTTTGGCCTTTTCTTCCAATAGTTTTCCCAGCAGGATGAAGGAGATGATCACCGCAGCAGCTTCAAAGTAAACATGTGCATGAAGCCCGCGAGCATGCCAGAACTCAGGGAACAGTGTATTGAAGACACTGAATAAATATGCTACACCTGTTCCCAGGGCTACCAGCGTATCCATATTAGCGGAGCGGTGCTTTGCCTGTTTCCAGGCATTGATAAAGAAGTCCTTACCCAACCACACAATAACGGGCGTGGATAAAATCCACATGATCTCATTGGCATACGGGATATTCATAAAGAACATGCCGATGACCACTACTGGTATAGTTAATACGATGGATAGAATAGTCTTCCTTTTGAGCTGGCTGTACTTCTTATCTTGTATTTCTTCGAGACTTTCAGATTTGCTGTCTTCTATATAGAGGTCGTATCCAACCGCCTGGACTGCTTTCTTCAAATCTGCTGGTGATGTGATGTTGGGGAAGTACTCAACCAGGACAGTAGCTGAAGCATAATTTACGGCAGCAGTCACTACTCCTGGATGGGATTTTAAAATGCTTTCAACACTCACCGCGCAGGATGCACACGTCATCTGAAGTACCGGGAATGAATGCTTAACGGTGGTCACTCCGTAACCTAAGTCCCGAATTGCTTTGACGGCATCATTCAGTGTCTCCGGCTTATCAGCTTTAATGAGCGCTCTTCGGTTATTGAGCTCTACTTTGTGCGAGCTGATCCCTGGGACCTTTTGCAGCCCCTTGTCAACGATGAGCGCGCAATGCTCGCTTTCAACGCCCTCCAGGGGGATTTCTATATCATTATCTGTTGTAGTCATAACAACTTGGTTTCTCCTAGTTCAACGCAAATGTCGAACAGGTGATTCCGGGAAATGTTACACAATTACCGAAAAAAGTTATACGCCCGCCAGTTTGAAAGGATGAGCATTGCGGGGAGAGCTTCAAAAATTTTGAATTCCGATATATTTTTGAATCCTTATCGTAATATGGAATTCGTTGCGGCAAGACGGGCTCGGATAATCTACTCTTCCCAAACAACACTTAATACAGAGTTGTGCTGCTTAGTCGGTATGCAGTATTCAAAGAAGTCAGTGTCCTGCTGATCACCGATCAGTCCAAACCACGTGGTTCGTTTTATCTTCTGAGCTTTTTCCTCTAAGAAATAAATGTATCCATACCGGTTGCGAACGTATTCCATTGCAACCGAATCGGAGGGTGGTGGCAGCTTGGTAATGCCAGGCTCTAGCCAAACTTTCATGGTAGAAGTCTTTTTCCAGTACCTCAATTTTCCGTTAGTAACCTGCATGATGCAGACGGGACTTATTTCAGACTTCACGTATTTATGAACTACTGCCGTTAAGCTGGTTTGAAAACGAGTCGCAAGATCCTTGATGAGCTGCGGCCCGAACTTTTTACCGCGAGCTTCCATTTCGAAAAGGTGAGTAGGTATTAACAACTCTCCGGCAAACTCATTTGCCTCAACTTCTTGCGGACCAAATTTGAGAAACTCTTCAATCCCTTCGATCAGGTTAAAATTGTAAAAGTTATCGTCCGGCAACTTTTGACCCTTGTGCATGATGAGATGCCCGATCTCATGGGCGATGACAAAGCGTTTCCTAGCCATGGACTTGATCGAGGAATTGATCTTGATGATGCTGGTTTTTGCCCCTGGAGTAAACCTACCTTCGCATTTGCCCATGTCTTCTTCGATGACAACTGCGCCAAGTCCAGAGGCAAAGAGCTTGATGTCCATGTTCGTGATCTCATCAAGCCCGATTGAGTCTAATAAATTTTTAGCCTGCAACTGCGCGGCAGAAAGAACGGCCATAGCTACTCCTCATCGAGTTTGTTCAGGAGTTCCACCAGGTTTTTGTCTTTTATAATTTCAACAATCTCTTCCTTGGTCAAATTTTCAAAGCTTTTGTTCAAGGCAAAACCCTGGTTCGAGGCGATAAGCTGTTTAAGCATTGCCACAGGTTTTTCGGTTCCCTTAAGCAAAGCCTCTTCAAAACGCTTGGCTACCTCCATCAGGATGTCAGTTTTTTTTTGATTGTCCTGCGCCATCATTAGGAAATTAAGCTCCTTTTTAAACTTCTCAGTTTTTTGTTCGTAGGCTTTCATGTCTGGGAGTAATTCACCTAGCGCTTCCTTCACTGCCTGATCGTCCGCTTCCAACGCGAAGTTCTTAATGCCTTCGTTGATAATATTCTTAATTTTCATTGTCCTGAAGTTTAATCAATTTATTTCCCAACCGTTTCAGAGCGTTGTACACATCTTTAATATCTAGCTCAAGTTCGATTGCAATTTCAGCAGGTTTATATACACCTTCTATCCAGCAATCAAATACGTAAATTTCAATGTCATCTGCCCCCGCAGCCCTAAGCTGCTCGATAGCATGGATCTTTGCACTGACAAGATCAACGGACGCACCTACTCCTGTATTATTGTCTTTTTCCAAGAGGGGCCGGATTTTCTTTCCGTCCCGGATCAAATTGGAAGTTTCGCTTTCCAACGTCTGGATCAGAAAAGCGGTGACCGGTACTTCTGGTTTCCAGGTTCGTTTCCCTTCCAGCACTTTCCGGATTGTTTCAATAACTATATCATGTGCCTCAAGTCCTTGCAGTGATTTTACATTCAGTAACCTTAATCGTTGTTCCGTGTAATAGGTAAGTCTTCGCATCAATTGATGATAATCTACCTCTCTAAGAGCATCATTGAACGTCATTATGTTATCAAGTAGCTAAAAAAATAATTTAACTTTTTTCCCAACCTCACGGCAAATTTTGCCTAGTCCTGAGTATAGGTTTATAGAAAGACAAAATAGCGGTCAGAACGCTAAAAACCTACTTCTTTTAATTGATTGTATATGATGCGGAATCAGTTTGTTGTTAGTGCTGGTAAGCTTTTCGGGTTTGTTCGAAAGCAAACCCTTTTTATCTTTGCTATAACCACTAAAAAATCTTATGGTCTACATAAGGCAGTGGTTATATTATTAGTCCTTAGTAGCAACACTTGTCCGCATACGTGTTGCCAGCCTGAATGGCTGACAAGCTCCAGATACAGGGGCAGATAATCACACCTTAATACCGCATTGCTGTTTGAAGATTTTGATTGCTTCAACAGACAAAAATTTTCGTGGAGATCGGATAGCGGCCAGCTTATGCCAAGCTGGTCAGGGGGATTCTATTTTTTACTCTAAACGTTTATTTATGTCAAAACCAGTCAGAAAAGTGCGCAGCAACGGAAGGACCATTGTTGGTTACATGTCCTCATCAACCAATGGTAGGATCATTCAGCATGAATCGAATCTTGAAAAAGATTTCATCTACATGCTAAAGTTTGATCCTAATGTTGTGTTTGAAAGGGATGTTCATGATCAGCCGGTAAGAATTTCTTATTCTGAAAAAGAGAAAAAGAAAAGCTACGTGCCTGATTTCCTTGTAAAGTATTCAGATGGCAGTCAGGTATTATTCGAAGTGAAGTACCGCGACTATCTGGAGAAAAATGCCAAGGAACTGAAGCCCAAGTTTACCGCTGCTAGAAAGTATGCTAAGGAACAGGGGATGAAGTTTCAGGTTATTACTGATGCAGAAATCCGGACACTCTATTTAAAAAGCATCATCTTTCTCGATCACTTTAGATCGGATGTTGCTGACCTGTCATTGACGCAACGCATTGTTGCTGCTTTTGAGAGCAAGGATAGATGTACAGGCAATGATTTGTTGTCAGAGATCGCAACAGACGATGATGACTACAACGCGTTGATCAGACCGTTTTGGGTGCTGGTGTTCAATCAAAAGATTTACACTGACCTTTTCAGCGAGCTCACCCTAAACTCTGAATTCTGGTTAGCAGGTAACGAGCCTCAGAAGTTTCTCACTTACCCGTACAAAGCTAAACCCGTAAAGTAGTATGACAACGCTAGAATTTAAAGAGGGTCAAACTGTCGAATACAAGGGTGAGCGGTTTGTGATTGCCAAGCGTCCGACAGATGCTTTTGAAATACTCCTGCGCAACACGAAGCGTGGGGAGAATTTCCGTGCACCAATTTCTGAAGTGCGACTTCCCACCGGTGAGGCAAAGGTTGTCGATGAGCCTCGGCCAATTGAATCATTAACAGACAAGGAAAAGCAACAGGCAGAACAGCGGTTTGAAATAATTAAGCCCTTGCTGGCTGATCGTGGGAATAAACAAGCTGTTCTGGATATTGCTGCTAAAACAGGTGTAAGCAAGTCAACGCTTTACGAATGGATCAGCAGGCATGAGCTATATGGAAGTATTATCGGGTTGATCGATAAAGACGGCAGAGGTAAGAAAGGTGTTTCCCGAATGCCCGAAAAGGTTTACAAAATAGTAATCGAAGTCCTTGATCTTGGAATTCAAAATGGAAGCAGGTTTCGGACGATGTACATGGATTTGTGGGACCGTTGCGAAGAGCAAGGATTTAAAGTTCCGCACGAGAATACCTTTCGGTCGCACCTCAAACAATTTGATGCACAGAAGAGGATGGCGGCACTGAGAGGACCGCGGACAGCTGAACAACACTATGGTGATGCAGCAACTCCCATGCATGAATCAATTGCGCCTTTGCACTGGATTGAGATCGATCACACCATTGCTGACGTTCAACTCGTCTCGAATGATAAAAAGCGTAAAGTTCTTGGAAGGCCATGGATTACATTCATCATTGACGTGTTCTCGCGAATGATACTTGGGTTCTATGTTTCATTTGATGCACCCGGTGCATTCGGTACAGGGAAAGCTATGGTTCACGCTATGCTTCCGAAAGACAAATGGCTCAAAGAGCTTGATCTCGATCCAAAACTTTGGCCATGCTGGGGAACGATGAAAAACATTCGGTGTGACAATGCAAAAGAGTTCAAAGGCAATATGTTAGTTGAAGCCAGCAAGGCTTACGGAATGAACTTTGAGTTTCGCGCACCTAAGCGTCCAAAAGGCGGCCCATATATTGAAAGATTCATCGGCACCTTTGGTGGCTGGTTGAAAGATCTTAGTGGTACAACGGCTGTAAGCAAGGAGTTACGAGCACATGGAAAGCCTGAGAAAACAGCAGCGTTAACACTTGATGACTTCAAAAAATGGTTGACGATTGCCATTGCAATTTATCATCGTGACTATCATTCAGGCATAGAAATGGCCCCTCTTGAAAAGTGGAACGATGGATTGTATAATAAGGCAACAGGTATTGGGCTCCCTGGTGTGATCCAGGATGAAGCACGATTACGATTGGACTTTCTTCCTTTTGTCAAACGGACAGTTCAGCGCACCGGAATAAAAATTAATAAGATATTCTACTGGGGCGATATCCTTAGCAACTACGTCAACGCTGTAGATGATGAAGCTAAAGGCAAACATGGAAGCCGGCCACCCAAGAAGGAATTTATCTTTAAGATGGATCCGCGTGAAATCAAGACGATCTACTTCCTGCATCCCAAGCAGCATAAGTACTATGAAATTCCTTATGCAAAAATGGGTGGTCCTTCAATGAGCGTCTGGGACTATCGCAGGGCGTACAATCAGCTCCGCACAAACGGTGAAGCGGTTGATCAGGAGTCAATTTTCGCCATGCATCGCAAGCTTAAAACCATTGAGGAAACGGCTAAGAAACAAACCAAGAGCGCACAGAAAGCAGACTCCCGCAAAGAGGAAAAGGAGCGGGAAGAGAAGCTTAACGTGCCGCAGGCCAAGCCTGATCCACTCATGTACACTTCATTCAAATTAGACGAAACAGAAATTACACCTTTTGAAATTGATTATGGAAAAAAAGCATTTATCTAGTGAAGTTCAGGATTTTATTAAATCCTGTAACGCAGACGACACGGCAAGAATCTACCGTGCATTGACCGACACCTGGATTAATTATCCCCTCGCGGTAGAGATCCTGACCATTGTAAACAGGATGATTACACGTGCGAAGATGATCCGTCCGCAATGCCTTCTTGTAGTTGGCAATCCGCAAACCGGAAAATCCTCAATAAAAGTTCGGATTGAGAATCTCTACCCTGATAAGATTGACGGGGCTGGGAAAATTGAACGGCCTGTGATATCTATTGTGATGCCGGGAGAATCCGATGTGAGAGCCGTTGCAAATAATCTGCTTAACAGTCTAGGGCTTCCTGAGCATACTGGCAGGCCCGATCAGGTTTTGCGTAACCTTTACAAAAACCTGCATGAGTATAAAGTCAAGGCTATTCTGATTGACGAGTTGCATCACATCAGTCATATACCGTACAAGCGGCAGCGCATTATCCTTGATGTTCTGAAGAATATCACCACGATCACACAAATTCCCATCATTGCTTTTGGAATTGAAGAAGCGGGGGATATGTTAAGTTCAGATATTCAATTGCACTCAAGGTTCACGACCATCAATCTTCGTGATTGGGGACAGGATGATGATACCAGAAGATTACTTTCCAGTATCGAATCTACCTTACCATTGAAAGAACCTTCAAATCTTGTAAAAGCAGAGATGGCTTATACTATCCTTGAAAAAACGAATGGTACAATCGGTGAGCTTGTGCGCTTGTGCCAGGAACTGGCTGTTGTGGCAATAGCGTCCGGCAATGAATCCATTACGCTTGACTTAGTTAAGTCGCATAAGTTTCATACTTCAAAATCAAAAATAGTTTCTTAATCAATCAGCATGAGAGTTACCTGTAAAACCGAACTTCCTTCTTTGTCCACTACACACCAGGCCTTTGATACCCTTGCAAAAATCTATTCTGAGGCAAGTAGTAGATCGGAAACCAAAATGACCTTTAATCTGGAGAAGGCTTCGCATGGTGATGCAAACATTTCTGCTGTCTGTGCTTCCATTGGATTTGTGCTGGGTAAATCGCGGAACTCTCTTGAGATCGGTCCGCGCAAGCACGGGTATAACAAGGTGAAGCTGGCAAAGGATATGTTCGGTTACAGGTGCTCTTATGCTTTTCAAAGGCTTACATTTCACTCAAATGGATCCGAGGTTAAGGTTATTGAGCCCAACCGTGAGCTGGAGTTCAGAAGCTATTTGATAGAAGATGCAATTCGGCCCGACTGGCGAAAATTCATCCCGGTACATTACTGGGTGGACGTAAAGGATTTTTTGTTGAAGCTATATCGTAACTGTTCCGATCATTCGAATACCGATGATCCAATATTCATTTCGTCAAGTTTTAAGAACAACGTTTTAACTTTTACAATTGCGGATTGTGGTTCCGGTTTTTTAAAACAGGTGAGAAACGTTCGGGACGGAATAGCTTCTGAGGCACAGGCTATAGCGTGGGCCATGAATGGAAGCAGTGTGAAGGGTAATGACTACAGTAGGACATTGAAAGAACTTGGCGATTATTGTTGGTTCAATGAAGGATCGTTGCTGGTGGTATCCGGTAATTCATCGGTAGAATATAAAGAGAATGGAGTCCATGAAGTGCAAAAGTTGACGTCTCCAATCCGGGGCGCGGTAATTAATTTTTCAATAAAAATTGAAAAGTCTGAATTGATTGATTCTGAAGATGAAATGGCTCAATTTATTGATAGTAGCTCCGCTTCAATTCTTAAGGCCGCATGAGCTTTAGAAGATTTCCGTTACCGGAAATGATCTCAATATCTTCAAATTTGAAATCACCATCCATAGTAACTAAGATCATATTGTTTGCCGCTGCATTCTTTGCGTAGAAATGGTCAGCATAGTCACAAAACTCTGGGATGCTGATAAGAGTTTCAAGACAATCTACGGCCTGAGTTGTACTAGCGATCAACGCACCTCTATAAATTTCAATGTCTGAAAGAAGTGCAGCCTTACGTGTTTTGTAATGATGTTTTTCCCGGTATTGCTTCATGCTGATATCTTCCATTACGCCTTCATTGTATGCGTCAAGGTGAATTTTCATGCATGCATGATATACTTCTGATAATAATATTGGATTGACAAAGATCTTTGGTCTGTTATCAGATGTCTGATCAATCGCTAACTGAAAAACACGTTGAAAGAAATCTACGTAAGCCTGCTCATAGGGAGTAATGCTGGGTGGTGCCAGAAGTACGTAACGCCAAACATTGGCATCAAACAAATATATTCGACCGGGTTGAGGAGTGCAGCTTGTTAAGTTTTGAATATTATAAGCCATTAGGCTCTAGGCATTCACATAACTTTTAGTTAATCTCAAATAGCTATCATTTTTTTTTTGATCGATAGCATTTTCGACAACCATAGTGATTTTGGCATTCAAATCATCGTTAGTGCCTTCCAGTTCCAACTGTCCAAACTTGGAGGGGCTTCCCAATACGAAATTTCCGATGGAAGCATTCAAGAACGCAGTTGTACAATGTTCGATCCCTTGAAAAGAAAGAACAATTTCGTTGTTGCCTTCCGACACTAATTTTTTGAAGAGGATT
The DNA here is from genome assembly GCA_016786585.1 of Cyclobacteriaceae bacterium. Classification (GTDB taxonomy): domain Bacteria; phylum Bacteroidota; class Bacteroidia; order Cytophagales; family Cyclobacteriaceae; genus UBA2336. Next base: position 348,743 of record JAEUUI010000030.1, on the reverse strand, counting down.
AAGCCGTCAGAATGCAGAATCGCAGAGGATTTTGCGATGATGTCCGTAACTAGTAGCTTAGTTTTCATCGTTTTTGACAATCAAATATAATATTTACAATCGTTCCGCAAAAATACCGGGCGCGAACCGGGAAAAGCTGGAAATTCGACCAGTACTCCCCACCGGTGATAATTTCAAATTTAGAGCCACTCTTTTCGCAGAATTTCTGGATCAATTTCAAGCCCAACCCCCCGGGGGCATCGGTTTTTGTAGAATTTCCTTCCAAGGCCCATAGGATAGCTTCTTGGGCTGTGCTTACCGCTCCATGGGTAAATTCCTGTATTGGCGCAAGGTAACCCACACCTGTATCCACTAACGTAAAACAGAGCCTTGCGGGTTCCGGCAAATATTGTCCGCATGCGAAAATTGGCATATCTACTCCAGCGTGATTTTCGATGTTTGTAAAAAGCTCCAGAAACGCATTTGTCAATTCCAGCTTGTCTTTTTCACTAATCTGCAGCTCAGCGTGACTTAATAAATCCTTTTCAATAAACTCTAGAAACTTAACATCATCACCCTTGTTAAAACCTGTTAATCGTATCTCAGATGCAGTGGAACTGGGAATTAGTTGTATCCCCGCCTGCGCAAACCAGCCATTCCTAATGAGTGCGGGGAAACGGCTTCTCAGGATGCTCGTATCAACGAAGAAAATGAGTTGATGTTCTTTGTTTAGTTTGTTGATGATCGCCATCAGTACCGCAGACATGTTAGCATCAATACTTCGTAACTTTTCAAAATCAATCAGGATCTGCTTCTCGCCACTTTGTAAGGTCCTGCATCGTTCGTAGAAACCAATCAGCGTGTTGTAACCACCCAGATTTGTCTCAATGTGATTATCGCCAAGTATAATGCTGGTCACAAAAATGATTTGAGTAAAAAGAAAGTTTCTTGCCAGCACTTCTCAGCGATGCTTTAAGTACGCATATTTTCTAGTAATCATACCTGGGCAATAGGAGTTACTCCTATGGAATTTCTTGAATTTTTTGGGTTTTTACAAAGATTTTTGACTGCGCTCGTTCTTTCGGACTTTTAGCCCATACAAGAAGAAAATTCAGTTTTGGTTTTGCGAGGTTTTTATAAACTTTACTTTACCGATTGACCAGCATGCTCTTTTGTAAGCGGTCTTATAGCGGTCCCGAAATGAATCTTCCATTCCTTCACTCCTGAATCAAGATACTTTATGATTGATATTCCAATCGGAAATGGGAAGATTGTAACTAATCATGAAGGCTATTGTATGCTGACAGACTTTTACCACAAATGCTGTGAGCAAAAGCTAGGGAGTGATATCCTGATAGATTTTGAAAACCTCGAGTGGCTGGATGGCAACATGGCCGCGCTTGTGGTGGCTATGCTCATGAAAATGGAACTTGAGAGGGGTTTCATCTTTCATGTTGATCGCGATGACATCCGGTCGCGTTTTGGAATTCTGGTGAAGAACGGGCTAATCTCAGGTGTTGAGATAGTAGAACGTGAAAACATGGCCGCACTGGAATTAACGGGTTTCGAGATAAACGAGGATCAGCGTTTCATTCAGTACATCAAAAGCCAGCTACTTTCTCATCAAAGCCAGAACTTCGATGATGATCAAAAGAAAAAGCTGATGCGTGCGCTACTTGAACTCTATTCTAATGTTCAAAAGCATGCGCGCAGTAAAGATCCTTATTTTGTTTGTGGGCAGTATTTTAAGAATTCAAAACTTCTCCGTTTTACACTGGTCGATATCGGAGTGGGGTACTTAAAGCCAATTCAAGAGTTTACGAATGGGAAAGTCGACTCATCCAATAAGGCAATACAATGGGCCTTAAAAAAAGGTAACACTACAAGTCCCGATAGCCCTGGGGGCCTTGGACTCCAGGATATTTTAGATTACTGTAAGGAGTCAGGTGCAGTTTTTGATATTATTACTGGAAACGCCTACTGGTCCACAAGCCACAAACCAAAAAAGGTCAGGGAATTTTGTGGAACTACGGTCAACCTGACATTCAAGTGTCAATGATTAATTGGTGACAATAGGGATATGACTAAAGAAAACTACCCAAGTCTTTTGGAATGGGAGTCGTTTGATTTTCCGATCACTGTCGATAATGTAACATCGGGAAGGAAATTTTATAGAATCCCTGAAAGTTCCCGAGTAACTATAGCGCGTGACAATCAATACAAATTGGTTGGTAGCATGGAAGGCTTTACAGAAGATCACCAAGCATTTGAATACCGTGAAGAAGGCCGGGAATTGACAGATGGCAGTATTATCAAAGGAGATACCTTAATCGGTGAGACAAGTCCTTTAGGTCAGATATATCATTTGCATCATTGCTACATAACTAATGCAAGGTTTGGGCAACTTTTTCAGGGACGACCATCAACGCGTTTCGAGGCAACATTAGATTTTAGCTCATTTGTCGAAACGTTGACTGATAAACCAGCAGCAAAAAAAATGTGTTGGTATCTGACAGGTAAGATAAATCAGATATTTCCGCGAAGCACTAGAAGGACAAATGATGGCGTGTCTACCAAGTTAAGAGATGGGGTTGACAAAGAGGCTTCCCGAATCGTTTATAGCAAACAACATGGTTTCTCACGAGACTTTTTTCTGGTTGATTCAGGACAAGTAAAATGTATTGTCCAAAAGGTTCCGGTCGAATTTTTGCCAACCTGGAGTCACGGTATCTCCATCGAATACCGGGAAGAATTCGGCATTCCGGAAGAAAACGTTCAAACAGCTGTTGCAGAAATCATAGGTTTTATTACCGGAACTCAGCTGCTTGAGATTGGTTATACCGAGTATGACCATCGTGGCTATGCAATTCGAAAATTGAGCAAGGATCCGTGGGGAAACAATATTATCTCAAAGTGTGCAAAGCTTGCTCTCCCGCCAATTGAATTCCCAAAACAAGCTAATTCTAACAAGCTTGAAGAAGTCGTCAATGAAGTGTTGCCAGGTTATTTGTCGTTGAGAAACTCCTTACAGTTGTCTGACGTATTATGGAAATACTGGATTGCAAGAGATCTTGCGATCGGAACTAATCTTCCTATATTATCAAGTGCTCTGGAAAGCCTTGCAGAGAACTATCTTCAACATAATAATATTTTGAAATCATTTTCTAAAAAAGAGAAATCTGATATCACAGAACTTCTAAAGAACGATGTTGAGTCAATTGATAGAAAATTGATCAGATCACCATTTAAAGATAGAGTTCTTAATTTCCTTAGAAATCCATTCCAAATTGGAGTTGCCGAGAAACAAAGATTGTTTTTCAAAGCACTTGGTTTTGCCTTTGCCCCAACATCACTAGAGGCTAAGGCGTTAAGATCACGTAATGTTATGACGCACTCTAATATAGAGGTCAATGAAAAAACAATTCCTGAGCATATTAAATTAACTCGGGCGTATGAAACCTTGTTCCATCGAACGTTTTTAAAAGTATTGGGTTTTACTGGCAAATATGTCGACTACGCAACGAATGGCCATCCGGAGAGACTTTTGTCAGAGAACATCGAAGGCGATGCAACGAAATAGTTTGGATTGTGTAATTTAATTGTACGGTTTAATAAAAATCTCATCCCCTCATGAGTATTAAAGAGCTGTTATCCCAGGTAAACCAGGATGTCAAGGATATTTTTGGAAAGTCCATCGAGACGACAACTGCCTATGTTGTCCCTTCAAGAGACGATCCTGGCTTGACTTTCCCGCTGGGAAGCGACAAGAAGGGCAAAACTATCAAGACCTGCGTATTAATGGTTGATGTGAGAAACTCAACCAAAATATCAAAGTCATTATCGAAAGATAAGATTAGACTGGGTAAAATATATTCTGCGTTTATACATGCAATGGCCACCATTGCCGATGAATATGGCTATGTAAGAAATATTGTGGGTGACAGGGTAATGGTAGTATTCGAACCCAAGAACTGTTACGTAAATGCCTTGAATTGTGCTGAAGTTATGAATACCGTTGCAACACGGATTCTCGCTACGCATGTTGGTATTGATGATTTTAAAGTTGGTATCGGTATTGATTTTGGAGAAATGTTGGTCCTCAAAACAGGGATTCGAAAGAAGCACGATGAGCAGTCTGAGTACAAAAGCCTGGTTTGGGTCGGAGATGCTGCGAACATTGCTTCAAAGCTTACTGATGTTGCAACCAAAAAAATTGAGACTCAGAAATATAAAGTCAGACATGAGCCGAGAAGGAGATATGTTATTCGGCTGGGAGGGAGTAACAGTTTGCCACCTTCACGATATTTACCTGCTCAAGATTCTATATTTACCAAGGAGCAAATAGCTGATAAATTGTTTGTCAATTCGGATGGGAAAGGGTTTGGGCTTTCTGCAGGAATAATTCATAAGATTGAAAAGCTAGATTTAGAAACAAGAACTATCCCTAATATCTTAATGACCGAATCCGTATATTCTGAACTATCAAAGTCAAATCGAAGTGAACTTTACAATGCATCTGGAACACTTCTTTACACGGAAATCAGAGACCATGAATTTAAAGACGTTTCTGGAAGGGTATTTGGTGGAGATGTTTATTATACTCACATAGAAGAAATCCTTAAATGAATGGAGGAACGATTAAAATTTATTTTTGGTAATGTTAACGAATGGCTTCGATTCGCTGAAGCTAAGAATGGGGTCTTGATAGCCTTCAATGGAGCTGCGATCTGGGGTATCCTGCAAAGTTTCACCGGCATACAGCAACTGAGTGCCTGTTTAACAATTCCGGTAAGTATTTTTATGTGTTGCGCATTTGTTGGAATTGTAGTCTCCTTTTTCTCTTTCATGCCAGCACTAACGTTGAGCAGAGAAGTTGTCGCTAAAATTGACAAGAAATTAGTACAGGAGAAAAGTGTAGTCTTCTTTCGTCATATCGGTGACTTTAATGCAGATGAATATTTCAAACTGGTTGAGATGAGATCGGAACAATCTCAGTCAAAAAGCATTAATCCCTACCATCTTGATCTCGCGTCTCAGATTGTAGCCAACGCAAGAAATACATGGTTGAAGTATAAGATGTTCTATATAGCCTTGAATGTAACGTTGGCCGGAATGATCTTGCCAATTCCTTTTCAAATTTTTTTCTGGATAAAGAAGGTCCGTAATACTGATGCCAAATCAATTAAGCTAGATTCAAGAGCAAGGCAAAACTAGTTGCGTACTGGCCCCAAGTCCACTTCAAAACCACTGATTGGTTCGATTGCAATGAACTGGCCATTTATAACAAATAGTTTAAACGTTATATCGTTAGCCTGAGTGAAAAAGGCTTTTACATTTTCCGGAGCAACCTGATAAGCTGCTTGAAACGATATCGAAAAATTCTCCTCCATCAAGAGAATTTTTTTGTGATGGTATTGAGTCGCCCTAACAACCCTAAAACCAATTCCGCTTGAGGTCAATCCACCCCCGATTGGCGAGTAAACTTCACCGGTTGGAAGCTGGATCATGGTATTAACATGGCCGTCCCTCGCAACTTTGATGTCCGAGTCAGTAGGCACATGTAGCAGTGAAATGTCGCTAGAAAGTTTGAAGGCCGCGATAGATTCTGGCCAATTGTCATTGATGATTTGAATCATCTCCTGCTTTGTCCAGTTATTATGTTGATAGATGTTAATGAAGTAGGCGTGATCGTCATCGAATCTTGCTTTTAATACTGGGCCGGACCGGACAATGAACTCTCCGGCTGGTTCCAGTACCCGGCCCAAATGCAAATGATAGATGTCCCAGTCATTGATCAGATCATCATTGTAGCTTAGATCTTTGAGCTTTTTGCTTAAGAAAGGTGTAAGATCTTCCCCAACTGCAATTCTGGTAATGAGTTCATTGATGGCATTCTCATACCCGGCCGGACATTGAAATTCTTGGGATCGCAAAACTACTCTTGGCTTGGGCTCAATCAACCTGTTATGGAGATTGAAGTACATATTACTGATGTCGTTATCGGAAGTGCTGGACGGTAGAGTGTAGCCTTGTGATGAAAGCACCTGCGAAAGCATGTCAATCCAGTCGCGATAAAAGTCGGTTTTTATAGACGTCATGAGCGCTTTTTGTTTTTTGGGTTTTGGCGTTTTAACTCGTTCCTCTCAATGAAGGACTTTACCGTTAAGCGGTTAACCTTGAAGGTACGTCCAATCCCGCTCAATCCAATCCGATCATTGAGCAGTTTCTGAATCTCATCTTTTTTGCCGTCAAGCTTGCTGGCCTTATTGCTGCTTCCTTTAGGCCGCCCCAGTCTTCCGGATTTCTTATACTTCCTGAGTGCCATCCTGCTTCGCGATAGTTGTTCATGGATGATCGATTTATTCAGTTCTTGCAACCTGCGAAAAATTTCAAGCTGTGCGTCAGCTGAAAAGGCTGGATGCGGGAAAACAGCTTCTTCCTGGACAATCAACACAGTACAGCTTTTTTTAAGAAGTGAGATAAGCGTATCAAGCAAATTTTTGTGGTGCATACTCAGGTTTATCACCCGAGAAACGATCAGTGTGTCTCCTGGCTTGACCTTTGACACAAGCTGCCGATTGGCGTGGGTAATGTTGCTGATATCTGTTTGGTCAATCCATTCTGGTTCCGGAAGTTTTTTCTTACGGATAAACGCGAGTATGTGCCGCTTCCCCGCTTCAAGAGAAGTTTTGCCATCCAAACGCATGAGTCCGTAAACCATTAGATATAGATATTTTTAATAGGGTATTAAAATTATATAAAAAATGTTTAAAATTAATATACTATTTTTTATATTTCGAAAGAGTTGAAAGAAGGGCAGAAGGAACGCATTTAACCCCCATTTGCATGACAAAGCCTAGTCAATGGAAAAAGACTGAGATTGATACTCAAGATCTTTTTCTGGATGATCAAAACTGGCGATTTCCGCCACACCTGCATGGATTAGCGCAACCGCAACTCTTGGAAGCGCTTATCGATGAATATGATGTTTATGAAATAGCATCGAGTATTGAGGAAAATGGTTTTTATCCGCACGAATCGCTTGTAGTCGTATTGGAGAAAGGAAAGTATATAGTGTTGGAAGGTAACCGAAGACTTGCGGCCTGTAAAGCTTTATTGCAACCTGAAAAGCTATCAGACAGCAACCGAACACGATTTACCAAGCTAAGCGCAGCAACGGACAAAGCGTCTATTAAAAAGATGTCGGTGGTAATTGCGCCACTACGAGCGGATGCCATTGACCTCATCGAGAGCCTTCACACCACACCTGGCCGACTGAAATGGGATCCAATTTCGAAATACCGTTTCAATCAAGCTTATCGTAGTAATAATAAGGCCAAGTTTACGGAAGCAAATAAGGCATTGGATGCCTATCTTATCGCGAAGGCGCTCGATTTACCCGAAGAGATCAAAAAGATTGTCCTTAATGAAAAGAAGTTTTACTTGACGAACCTGCTCAGGATCATGGATGATGAGAACACCATGAAATATCTTGGTTATAGCTATGATCACAACGGAAAACTTATAATAAAATCTAAAGGTTCTGAATTTCAGAAAGGATTCACTCCGATCGTGACGGATGTGGTAACTTCGAAAAGCTTCTCCAGGATGGTAAATAGTGTAGAAGACAAGAAGAAATACATTACTGACAAGAAGAGAGAAGTCAATCTTAAAAGTTCAGGAAGTGGACATCTTACTGCTGAACAGTTTGTCAAACAGCTTCAAAAAGGAACTTCTATCACATCCGTACCTACGAAGGGTTCCGGTAGAAGCAAAGCGACTTCGAAGGGGTTAATTCCTATGGATTTTGATTGTACGATCAAAGAGACAAGAATCCAGAGTGTCTTTGGCGAACTCCAACGCATGCCGGTCATTAAGTACGCCAATGCAGTTGGAATATCTCTTAGATTGTTATTGGAGCTTTCTTTGTTCAAGCACCTGGATAGCATTGGGGAAATTGCTAAGATGAAAGCAGAAGCTCATAAAGCAGCTGCCAAGAAAGGTCAGAATCTAACAGGTCATTGGACACCCGAGCTTAAAAAAATGCTCAAGTGGATTTCTGATCCGGCCACAACTACGTTGTCCGGTCATTTGTCAAAAAAGATCGCAGATTTTATTGACCAGAAGAGCGAAGATCCGGTTCTCTATAACCTGAACCAGCTTGTGCACAATCCGGAAGAAATTCCAGACGAGACAAGTCTGAGAAAAACCTGGTCAAGTTTACAAGGACTACTAAAAATAACACTTAATCCATCTGATGGCACAAAACCATAATCATGCTAGCCCCTTACGATATCCGGGCGGAAAAGCAGGCATCAAAGATTTTTTGATTTCGATTCTCATGGAGAATAAACTGTGGGGTGGCACTCATGTCGAGCCGTATGCGGGTGGGGCAGGGGCGGCTTTGAGTTTGCTGATGCATGACTATGTTTTCCAGGTTTATCTCAATGACAAGGATCGTTTTATCTATTCGTTCTGGCATTCTGTAATAAATGATACCGATAGATTGGTTGGAATGATCAAGAACAAACGTGTAAGTGTTGCGGAATGGAGACGACAGCATGCTTTGCTCAATGATAAATACTATGAGGCAAACGGTGACCCGTTGGAAGTAGGGTTTACGGGTTTTTTCCTTAACCGTGTAACTCGTTCAGGAATTCTTAATTCAGGACCAATTGGTGGAATAAAACAAGAAGGAAAATACAAGATCAACGCACGGTACAACAAAGCCGATCTGATCAATCGCATTGAAAATTTGGCGATGTACAAAAACAGGATCTTTTTGTACAATCTTGATGCGATCGATTTTCTGAAAAAGTTGTTTGATGATTTTATTCTCAATGATGAAAGGCTCTTGATCTTCCTAGATCCTCCATACGACATTGTCGGGAAAGACATATACAGACATTTTTATGAGAAGTCGGACCATCAGGATCTAGCGTTCTTTCTAAAGAGTGCTACGAACTTCAAATGGGTCTTGTCGTATGATGATACTAAGCTGATAAAAGAGCTGTATGACAATAAGGGAATCGGAGTGATCAAAAAGAATTACTTTATCAATAAAGCTAAAGTAGGGAAAGAGCTTTTTATTTCTTCGGATAACCTGGTGCTTCCGGATGCGTTTAAGATCACTGAGAATCAATCTTATAACGTGAAAAAAGGTGGTAAGAAATCCCGCGTACCTGTTTCTATCCGCTAAGTGAACTCGTAGTTGTCGGACGTTTTCTCATCTGAGATCTAATTTCTTTCTTGACCCAACTTCATGACGGGTGAAATGTCTCTTTTGATCGCAATGAAAAATCATATTACCTTAAATAGCTAACCTTTTATTCGACAACCATGAAACGCTCCGATTGGATCGCATTGCTTTTTGTGTTATTGATTGTACTTCTGATCGCCATCTGGGTATATTCACAGGATGATGCGAGCGAAACCCAGAGCGCTGAGCGATCTTCGCGTGCCTCTTTTTTTACTAGGCTTGAGAAGCACATTAATCAATTGAATAAAGAAATCGAGAATGACTTGAACAGCTTGCGGGTTTCCCGGGAGATTTCTCAGTCGTTGGATCGCAAGGTAAGTCGCTGGCTTATCGGGTTTAATGTGATGTTTATACTGGTAACAGGTGTAATCTTTTACTGGTTTCTAATGAACGATTATTCTGTCATGAATGCATTTCTGGCCACCATCGGTATTTTAACTGTCATTTGTGGCGCATTGAGCTTGTTTTGCTTTTTCAAAATTTTGGATCCAAACCTGATCTTAGACTGGCTTCGCGGCAGAATAAGATCTCAGATTTATGCTCGTTATAAGCACGACCCTGCGGTAATTGCTGCGCTGGAGAAAAGTATTGCGGTTAAGACAGAGATACGGGATACTTTAAGGGACAATCTAAACGACATATCATGAAGATATTTGCTATAACCGCAGCAGACTTCAATGATTTTTAATATTTCATTTAAGTATATTGAACCATGCACTGGAAAGACTACGAAGAAATAACTCGACACCTTTATGAGGCGCTTGGAAGGAAAGCAGGTGTCAAAGTTGACGGATATGGCAGTACCTGCAAGGTAGTGGGTAAGTCAGGCGTGGGCCATCAGATCGATGTATTAACCTCACACTCGGATGGGATTCATACGTATCGCACGGCTATTGAGTGCAAGTATTGGCAGGATAAAATCAGCAAAGAGATTGTTATGAAGATTGCTGAAATCATTGAAGATACCGGGATAAATAAAGGCGTTATTGTTTCAAAGATGGGATTCACCGATGATGGAGTCTCTTTTGCTAAGTATAAAAATATTGCACTGGTAGAGCTTCGTGAAATTGATGAAGCCGACCGCAGACAGCGAGATGGGAACTTGGGTATCCCGTTTGCAACGATCCAAATTGGTATAAAACGCAACCGTCCTGAAATATTGGACATCATAGTTGATAGCAAGAATTACGGTACAATCACTGAAAAAAGAAACCATTATCAATTGCACGTTCACTTAAGTAGCGGGGAAGAAGTGCCAATGGATACGTTTATCATGTCCTTCAAAACAGAAGTGCATAAACAACCACCAGATAAGGTATTTGAGAAATATTATAAAATAGATTCAAATCTTGTCAACCGGGTAACAAAAGAAGTAATGCCTATAAATGGATTTACGTTGAAGGGAAAGCTAACTATAACCGACCTGAGCCGAAAACTTACGTTAGAGGATGAAATCTGGCTCATCATGAAATCCATGTCTGGCGACAAATCGTTCACCGTATCTAAAATGGGAATGATTCAGGAAGAATTGCCGTAGTATTTTTTTAGCTATTGACCTGATAAATCTTTAGCTTTTTCCTTGAAGTCTTCGAAACAAAATACCGGTCGATTCTTACGGGCTTCGCGTAATCCGGCTCGGGCTTTGTCTTCAGTTTGCGACAAAAGCGACTTAAATGACTGATTTCTTAGTTCTGGATTTAAGGTGTATTGCTCCGTAGCAATTTTCTTGATATTGTCCTTGAAACGTGATGGATTCATGTCCGGGTCAGTTATTCTGTCAAAACAATACTCTTGGGACACATGAAAGAACATATCAGAGCCTATCGCTGAATTCATCCTTTTAACCGATTCAATAATATCAAAAGTGAAATAGTACGAATCAAAATATGCTTCGAATGCTTCTATCAGGTTTGTTTCCTTGATAGCTTGAGTAGTTGCGATAACGCATCTGAATGGCGCCCTTTTTGTAATATCAATTGCCGAAAGAAAATTGATTCCATAACAAGCACCCAGGCTCACTATAAATCTGTTATGCAGTAAGGTATTGATCTCAACGAATAAAGGCATCATCTCGGACCAAGTAACAGTTTCCTTTGAACCAAGGTAGAGTCCATCATCGCATCCATGACTTTCAATATGGAGAATCGGAAAGAAGCGTTCTTCTCTAATCGAACGTACAATTTCTGAGAGAGCGTTAAGAAATGATTCTTTGGTATCGGCCACAATCAATCTACTAGTCAGATTGGGGTTTTCGAAAGTTTTGTACTTCAGAATTTCTGTATGGAATATCTCACCAGTCTTCTTGTCAGAAGCGCCTAAGGATTCAATAATTATAGGTCCAAGTTTTTTAACTGTTTCGGATTCCATTGGCATCTCTTGAATCATCAGAATGGATAACCCCCTGATCCTTGTTAGCCAATTGCAAGTCTAAAAGGAAAATATGATTAACCATCAACATCTGATATTCCCTTAGCTTTCTTTGCTTCAGCAATCATTTTATCGCGTTTCTTAACAAACTCAACAAATGCCTTATTGCCTTTTTGAATCTCTTGGTCAGAAAGTAATGTCGGTGGATGTTTGAGTGAATTTGTCACTTTATTTTTCAATGTCGACTCGTCCTCTGATTTTGACATAACTCTGATGTTCAGATAAAGGTAGAGAGATTAACTCAAAATATAGGAGTTTTTAAAATTCTGATGTTTATTCGAATTCAGGAAGCGATGTCGTGTCCTCTGATTGAAGATCTGTCGCAATCAAATCCTGAATTAATTCTGCGAGCTGATGTATGTCCTTGGATTTGGCAATTAGACCTTTTAGATCAAAGTTGTAATACGCATACTGCCAGGCACCTTCACCCAACAATTCGATAAGTTCTTCCCGAACCTCTTTCTTTGTCCGCTCCATGACTACTTCACATTTTCCGCACTAATAACGTCTCTCGGAGAATGATGTTGTCGGTCAAGTGTGGTGGCATAATTTTTTTCTAATCACGCTACTTGTCTTTTGATGATTTTTTAGTCTTTCTGTAAAAATATCTTTGCATAGCCAGCGTGAAAGCCGGGGTAAAGTGAGCAAAAGAACCTTTAAGTAAGGGATACGTGAAGCAAACTTCAACGCGTAGATTGGAATTGAAAATGCGCTGTAAGCCCGGACTTACTTCAATATAGTTGCTCCGTTTGAGGGCTGCTGTTCGCGGGGCGATCTCAGTCCCCGCTTGAATAACTCGGGCAGCATCAACAGTTTTGCCTGTAAACTCGAGATAAATGTTTGTGTTTACATGTTTGTAGTTATTCTCATATTTTCTTGGGAATAATCGGTAGCCAATGGATATGTTATATTTAATTGCTTTTCCGTAGTGGATAATAGTGGGCAAATTCGGTCCCCCGCTAAAGTCAGGTTGATCCTCGGTATAAGACTGCGGAACTATGTAGCCTGTGTTCAAAGAAATAGCAAACCTGTTTTTGAGATACGTAGATATGATCCCGAATCCGAAACCAGCAGTGTCGTCCATAAGATTTGGTTCTGCTTCATCGTGCGCTACATTGGCATTGGACCATTCGCTATACCCAGCCATGCGAAAATGTTCATACTTTTTGTCAAGACTCAGAAAGCGATACTTAGCAAAAACATTCATTCCGGTAAATAGGTAGGGATATTTTCGTCCTCTTTTGATCGTTGAAGTGAAATAGTTGGTTTGATTTCCGGTATGCGTATGATTGATCAGGTCCGGAGGCAGCTTCTTATCATGATGATTGGAGACTGATGTATTTACAAAAAGCGATAGCCTGGAAGTTACACCGTACATGGCTCTTATCGCAAACAACTTTCGTTTAGTATCCAGTTCATCATACGCATGATGATATATGCGAAGTCCAAAAACACTTTTTGGTACTGAGCTGGCCGGCTCATTTAAAATGAATAGCTCCTGGCAAATGCTCGCATGAGAGATGAGAAAAACTGCGATGAAAACCGATAAACTAATTATCCTCGACAACATATAATGCATCTTGAGCGCTATTTTTCTTCAGCATCTCTGTCTTCTTCTTGAACTTTCTGGCTTCTTTCTTGGGCAGAAAGCCTTCATTGATAATCTTCAGCGTAGTTTGCTTTTTGGAAACTTGCGAATAGTCAATCCAATGAAATGTTTGGTCTCTATGGACAAACACACCAGTTGGATGAATGGTAATGTCGTCCATATCAAGCCTGATCTTAACGAACTGAACTGAAAATCCCGCCTTTACAATGGCTTTAGCAATCTGACCAAGATTGAAGGGAACGTTTGGACGAAGAAAGATTCTTCCCTCGGTTGTCTCCAGGTTCATAACTACTGAATCAACAAATTCCAGTTTGCGGATACTCATCTCAACGCTGCGCGTACACATCGAACATGTTAGCCCGTTAACCCCAACTTCTACCCACTGGATACCCGCTTTCGATTCCTTGCTACATATTAAAAGCAGTACGGTCGTAAGCACCACTTGGAAGTAATGAGACTTAAGTTTTATCATGGTTGATCAATTGTGTCGTAGTAAAATGGTTTTTTTGAGAGCCTATATATTCCCCACCAAGCCACAGGTGCGAGAAAAATTACACTGATCATTCCCGGAAAATATCCATAAGGTTGTCCGGTGAAGAAAGGCAAAACAAAATGGGCCAGTTCGGTTATGCCCATGGCCGAGAAGAATGTCCAAAGCAAATAGTACCCGAACGTAAGCTTTCGTTTGATCAGAAGGGGAATGAGTAACCAGGCTCCAACTGAAACCAATACCAAAGCAATGACAGGCACTGAAAGTATTTCCGGTGTCGGCACGCCTGTGATGTCAGCAAGTGCATTAAAAAAACCGGCTACTTTTTCTTCCACGCGATGTCCAATGAAGATTACCAGCGTAAGCCAGTAGGGGACTTTCAACTCACTCGAGTCCGGTTGTTGCTTGCTGAATAACCAGATCACAAACCCGGTGAGAAATCCGGAAGCAAAAATCAAATCGGTCACAAGACCAAACGCGATATATCCTACCGTTAAGATGGCAACCGTGAATACGAAAGCTCCGACAACAACTTTTCTACTTCGCTCCATCATCAAAGTTTCATACGTTGAATCCTTACCGCATTCAGAATCGCAAGTAATGCAACCCCAACATCTGCAATCACCGCTTCCCACAGGTTAGCAACTCCACCTGCACCCAATGCCAGCACAACAGCCTTTACAACCATGGCGAGGATAATGTTTTGCCACACAATTCTCCGGGTAATCTTTCCGGCTTTGATAGCGGCTACAATCTTGGTCGGTTGATCATTCTGAATTACCACATCCGCAGTTTCAATCGTGGCATCACTTCCGAGTCCACCCATCGCGATTCCCGCGTCTGCGAGCGCAACAACCGGAGCATCATTCACACCATCGCCCACAAAGGCGATGTGTTTGCCTTCATCTTTCAGTAACTGCACCTTTTCAACTTTTCCTTCGGGCAATAGATCCCCGAAAGCTTCATCGATGTTCACTTCTTTGGCTACTTTATCTACTACCGATTGCTTATCGCCTGAAAGCATAACGGTTTTCAGCTTAAGCTCGTGCATTTGCTTGATCGCTTCCACGGCATCTTCCTTGATCTCATCCGCAATGGTGATGTAGCCCGCGTAAGCGTTATTGATTGCTACCACTACGATGGTGTCAACAATCGTTTCCACTTCTTGCGGGTAACTGATGTTGAATTTCTTCAACAGCTTAAGATTGCCTGCCAGGATTTCTTTTCCGAGTACACTTCCTTTCAATCCATGACCCGCAATCTCTTCAACATTGGTTACGGTGACATTGTTTGCAGTGTCACCGGCTTTCTCCACAACAGCTTTGGCAATCGGGTGTGTTGAGTTTTTCTCCAAGGCGGCTGTCATGCGAAGCAGATCATCTGCGGATGTTCCATCTGCCGGAACAATCTGTTGAACCTTGAACACTCCCTTTGTCAACGTTCCTGTCTTGTCCATTACAATGGTGTTCACCTTGGTCATAACATCCAGGAAGTTTCCGCCTTTCATCAGGATACCATTCTTCGAGGCCAGTCCAATGCCTCCGAAATATCCTAACGGTATTGAGACAACCAGTCCGCATGGACAGCTGATCACGAGGAATACAAGCCCGCGATATAACCATTCATTGAAGACATAATCATTAACTACGAAGTAGGGTATAGCAACCAATGCAACGGCCAGAAAGAATACAATTGGCGTGTATATCTTGGCAAACTTTGAAATGAACAGTTGTGTCTGGGATTTGCGAGCGGTTGCACTCTGCACCATCTCCAGTATTTTACTCAGCTTGCTGTCGGTAAATTTTGCTTTAACCTTTACTTCTGAAACCGTGTTCAGGTTGATCATTCCGGCCAGCACTTGTTCACCCTTATATTTTGTGTCAGGTTTGCTTTCACCTGTCAATGCAGCAGTATTGAACGATGCACTCTCTGATAATAACTCTCCATCGAGCGCAACCTTTTCTCCTGGCTTGATCTGAATGGTTTCTTCGAGTTCGACTTCACCGGGTTTTACTACTTGAGAAGAACCGTTTCTCAGCACAGTCACCTCGTCAGGACGGATATCCAAAAGCGCCTTGATGCTTGCCTTGGCGCGTTGCACCGCTGAGTCCTGGAACCATTCACCGATGGAATAGAACAACATCACCGCAACACCCTCGGTATATTCGCCAATGTAAAACGCTCCGAGCGTTGCTACGCTCATCAGTACAAATTCGTTGAATACATCACCACGTTTGAGTTTGCGGAAGGCCATCCGGACAACACTTCCACCCGCCAGCAGATAGGCAACCGCATTAACAATCAGGTTGTATGGATTTTCCAATACGATCTTGAATCCATACTCCAGCGTGAGCAGACCAGCGACCATCACGAATGCGATGATCAGATGCCAGCGTTCTTGCCAGACTGTTTTATTGTTGGTTGCCTCGGCACCGTGATCATGACCATCATCATTAGCATGATCGCTCTCAGCTGGCTGGTTCTTTTTGTTTCCCTGTTGAACGGTTAAGCGCTGTGATTGTTTTTTATCTTCATCTTGCTCTTTCATAGGCGCGTTTTTGAAAATGATTCGTTTAGGATTTTATAAAGGGTTTCATTATAAGCTTTAAATCTTCCGGTATTTCCATCGGCTGAAGGGGCGGAACATTTGCTCCACCCGTATTGCCGGTTGGGATTTTGCCAACATAGGATTTCACACCACCCACTATCAATCGTGGTAATTGTCCGATGATCTCAGACCAGTCTTTTATATAGAATGCAAACTTTAGCATCCGCCAATGTGAATAGGTATGTTCAACCGCCCATGGCTGACCAATGATATGTGCGCGTTCCAAATGTCGCCAGCATAACATCAGCTGATCGAACAGCAGATGTTCGCGGGCTTTTTGAAGCTCGGCATCATAATGAACCCTGAGTTCTTTCGGCATTTTCCAGTTGGCTCTCATGTATTCATCTTAATGGCCATGGACACCTTCTTCTTCACTGTTTTTCATTTTTGACAACAAGGCATACGCTCCCTTCACAGCGATCTGTGCTTTCGGATCAAAATTCTCAGGCAGCGTAACTTCGGTGTAGCCTAATTCACTGTTGCCGATCTTAACCGGAATCATTTCAAAGTGTTGGCCTGGTGCTGTTTCGTGATGTTCTTCATTGGCAGGCTTTTCTTTCTTTTCTGATTCCTCGGTACCTTCGTCACTTTCCGTATGTTTGGCTTCCGTTGCAACGAAGACATATTTCTCGCCCTGGAAATCAATGATCGCTTCATCGGGTAACGATGGTACTTCAGCACCACCGGTTTCAACCGAAGCTTTCAGGTACATGCCCGGTAACAATTCTTTGTCTTCCACATCAATGTGGCAATGAATCTGAATGGTACGATCAGCGCTGATCTCACGACCAATCAGGTACACCGTAGCCATGCGGTCTTTGGTTTCGTTCGCCAGTGTGAACCGGACTTTCTGACCAATCTTAAGTTTAGGAACATCTTTCTCGAACACAATGAGTTCCGCATGTAAATGTTCGGTATCGACAATCTCAAAAATTACATCGGTCGGGTTTACAAACTTCCCGATGTTGGCATTCACTTGTGTTACGTAACCGGTAATAGGTGAATACAAATTAATCGTGCTGGATATTTTAGTAGCCGTTACTTCCGTTGCATTGATGCTCAACACTTTCAACTTCTCCGTCAAGCCACTATACTTTGCCTGTGCACTGGTAAATGCAGACTTTGCCTGTTGCAAAACTTTGGCAGAGTTTACATTCTCGCTGGCTAACTGTTGCTGACGTTCATAGTCTGCTTTTGCCAGATCAACCTGCGCTTGCGCATCTAGAAAATCCTGCTGCAATTGAATGAAATCCAGATTCTCAATCTTTGCAATGATCTGACCTTTACGCACGCGAGCGCCCTGAAGTAAGTCGGTGCTTCGTAAGAAACCGCCCATCGGTGCAGAGATGCTTACCAGGTTCTGCGGTGGAACATCCAGCACACCGTTGACTTTAATAGTTCCGCTGATTTGCCTGCGTTCGATCTGGCCGAGCGTAATACCTGCATTGTCAAACTGACCTTGTGTAAGCTCAACGGTATTGCTGGCTTCCTCGTGATGATCTTCTTCGGCTGTTTCTTCAGACGACTTGTTGCCGCAGGCACAGATTGTAACAGCAAGCGTAAGTATGAATAGATAATATAAGGATCGATTGATTTTCATATAAGTGATCATTTATTTCCTGATAAATATTCGTAGTAGATAATGCTCTGGTTGAAGTCCCTGAGCGTAGTAAGATAATTTTCCTGTATTGACAGAGCACTGCGTAGCGCGATCAGATTCTCGGCATAATTGATTTCTCCGCTTCGGAATGAAGCGTCTGCTTGTTTAAGAATAAGCTCAGCATTCGGCAAGGCAGAAGTTCGATAATATTCGAGATTGCTCCGGGCAACGGAATACTGCTGTACGGCCTGAACCTGTTCATTTTGCAACGTCTTTTCATAATACGCATAGCGGGTTTGTGCAACTTGCTTGTTGTATTCGGCAGCGCGTACCCGCGATCGATAAGGACCGAACCAAAGTGGGAGAGATAAACCAACCTGGAAGCCGGTAAAGCGATCACCGCTGGCTGATACACCGCTTCCTGTTTCTGTATTCGGTATCCCAATCAATGTTTGCGTAAAGAATCCAACAAGAATATCGGGAGCAAACCTGGCTGCTTCGAGTTTCTTCTGACTTAAAGCAACTTCGATCTGCTGATTCATAAGGCGCAATGTTGGATTGGCAGCAGGTACAAGTGTATCCAGTGCGGTGCCATCAAATGCCGCGAGTTCATCCCCAACATCCGGAAGGTTATCGCTGTTAAGCAGTGTCCGCAGTTGAGTTCTGAGGATTTTTATAGTTGATTCGTTTTTACGGATCTGGATGCGTACCTCGTTAAGTTGCGACTCTGCGGTCGCTTTCTCCAGCAGATTTGATTCACCAGTTTTAAAGCGAAGGTCAGAAGACTTTGCAAAGCCTGCATAGATGCTGTCTTGTCGAAGCAATAGTTTTTGCCTGGCTTTCGCATAGTTCAGTTCAAGATACGTTTGCTTGACCTGGTACACGAGATCATTTTCGGTTACCGCTTTTTGTAATTCACTTTGTGCAATGTTGGCGCGGTTGAGCCGTCCCTGGCTACCCAACGCTGTAAATGGAATGGTCTGTGTTACGGTAACGTTGTTGTCCTTATCGTAACTATTGTATTGACCATACATTAACGAAACGTTTGTCTTCGGAAGATCGAAGGCCGTTCCCTTCAGGCTTTGCTGTGACTGTACTTCCTGCCCGGCTGCTTTAACCGATAAATTATTTTTCAATGCAGTTTGTACAGCCTCGTTAAGCGATACAGTTTGCGCGGCAAGCTTGCCCACGAAACCCATAAGTATGACGAGTATGATAATGGCTTGTTTCATATTCGATTTAATTGACAGTTTCACAATACAGTTTATTGAAGAGAATCCGCGATCCGGAAACAGGGCTAAACAATGCCAGATAATTCCCCTTAGCTATCTTGCTTATAGCTGTGTAGAACTCAGGCAAATCCTCAAAATCGTTCCGAAAGTTTTTGCGGTAAGCATTCTTAACCGGGGTCGTATAGCTTTCGCTGTAGTAGTATTTGTTTTCATAACCACCGCCTTTTCGTGACCGGTTCTTCCGGGCATAGGTTATAATGCATGAATCATCCAGCACCCGGTAATAGCCATAGTTCCTGAGAAACCCCCTGGTCCCGGCCGCCCGATAGACAGAGCCGTTAAAGGAATAGCCTTGTGCTGTACCAAAAGCGATCTTGACTGTTCCTTTTGTGCTTCGGATAATCAGGTCCTGCCGGGTTGTAACGTTCACAGGGTTTTGTTCATTGATATCCACGGAAATCATTTGCTCCGGACGATTAGTCTTTAGCTGTTCTATGGTTTTGAAAATGCCTACCTGGTTGTTGTCTTGAGCCTGCGCTGATACACCGGAAACGGTGAGCATTACAAGTAAGACTGCGGCTACAATCGGTTTACGTTTAAAATGCATTCTTTCAAAATAGATGTACAGGCAAGGAAGCACTACCAGTGTCAGGATCGTTGAACTAACAAGGCCGCCAATCACAACTGTTGCTAAAGGTTTCTGCACTTCTGCACCTGCACTTGTGGCTAGGGCCATTGGTAAAAAACCAAGTGATGCAACAGCAGCGGTCATCAATACCGGACGAAGCCGGACAGCAGTTCCGAGAATGACAACTTCTTCGAGATCTTCATATCCCTCTTTTCGCAAGCGATTGAACTCAGCGATCAAAACGATGCCATTCAATACGGCAACTCCAAACAACGCAATGAATCCAATACCGGCTGAAATGCTAAACGGCATTCCACGCAACAACAAGGCGAACACTCCGCCAATAGCAGCCATTGGAATGGCAGTAAAAATTAGAAGCGATTGTTTGATCGATCCAAAGGTGAAGAACAACAATAGGAAGATTAGCAATAAGGCAACTGGTAATGCCACAGACAATCGTGCGTTTGCTTCCTGTAAATTTTCAAACTGTCCGCCATAGGTCGGGTAGTAGCCTGTGGGGAACTTTACCTGAGCCTCAATCTTTTGTTGCAACTCTTTTACAATACTGGCCACATCACGACCGCGCGAATTGAAGGCTACAATGATCCTGCGTTTTGCATCTTCGCGCTGAATCTGGTTCGGACCAATTTTGAATTCTACTTCCGCTAATTGCTTCAACGGAATCTGTTCCCCTTTTGGTGATGTTATAAACAAATTGCGAACATCTTCAATGCTTTGACGGTTAACCGATGCAAGACGAACAGCCAGGTCGAACCGTTTCTCGCCTTCAAACACAATTCCTGCTGACTGACCTGCGAACGCAGTGTTGATTGCCTGATTAACCGTTTCAATATCCAGTCCATACTTAGCGACTTCGTCCCGGTTGATGTTGATTACGATCTGCGGTAGCCCATCGACCTGTTCGACATATAAATCTTTAACGCCTTCCACGCTGCCGGCAACTTTGCCAACCTGGTCGGCCAAGCTTGCGAGCGTTGACAGATCTTCTCCAAAGATTTTCACGGCTACATCCTGTCGCACACCACTGATCAATTCGTTGAAGCGCATCTGGATCGGTTGCTGAAACCCGAATAATACGCCCGGAACAACTTCAAGCGCTTCGGCCATCTGATCGGCAAGTTCTTCGCGGTTGCTCGCTTTAACCCATTGATCTTTCGGCTTGAGAATAACCATCAAATCACAAGCCTCTATAGGCATCGGATCGGTAGGAATTTCTGAGGACCCAATCTTGCCGACAACTTCTTCCACTTCATCGGGGAATTCACGCAGTAATACTTCCGCAGCTTTTGTTGAAGCTTCCACGGTATAGGATAAACTGCTTCCGGTTAGTACACGGGTCTCTACTGCAAAATCTCCTTCTTCCAGTGTGGGCAAAAACTCACCACCCATTTGTGTGAAGATGAAGATCGTCACCGCAAGTAGCCCCACCGCGATCATCACTACCACAGCCTTCATGCGCAGTGCGGCTTTGATAATGGGTTGATAAACGCGGTTGAAGAAATCCATCATTTTATCCGAGAAGTTGCGTTTGTGCTGCGTATTCTTGCTCAGGAATAAAGCCGACATCATTGGCACATACGTGAGTGATAGAATAAATGCACCGAGAATGGCAAACGCTACAGTTTGTGCCATAGGCTTGAACATCTTACCCTCAATGCCTACTAAGGCAAGGATTGGCAGATAAACAATTAGGATGATGATCTCACCAAAAGCTGCTGATGTTCTTATCTTGGAAGCTGAGTCGTAAACTTCCTGGTCCATTTCATCTTGCGTAAGACGGAGAGGAGACTTACGAAGTCCCAGATGATGCATCGTAGCTTCTACGATAATTACCGCGCCATCGACAATCAATCCAAAGTCAATCGCTCCAAGACTCATCAGGTTTCCTGACACGCCAAAAAGATGCATCATCGAAACGGCAAACAGCATGGCGAGCGGAATAACCGAAGCGACAATCAATCCTGCGCGGAAGTTTCCGAGAAACAAAACCAGCACAAAGATTACAATCAAGGCACCTTCAATCAGGTTCTTCTCAACCGTTCCAATTGCGCGACCTACAAGATCACTGCGGTCCAGGAACACATCAATTGTTACACCTTCCGGAAGTGTTTTGCGGATCTGCTCCATACGCTCTTTCACTCGTCCGACAACGGCATTGGAGTTTTCGCCTTTCAGCATCAGCACAATTGCCCCAACCACTTCGCCTTCCGCATTATAAGTCATTGCGCCATATCGTGTAGCATGACCGAGTTGTACCTGTGCAATGTCGCGGATCAGTATTGGAATGCCGCCTTGTGTATTACTAACTACGATCTTTCCGATATCATCGGCCGAACCGATGAGACCTTCGCTTCGGATAAAGTAGGCGTTGGGTTTCTTGTCAATGTATGCGCCACCGGTATTCTGGTTATTGCGTTCAAGTGCGGTGAACAGTTGCGCCAGATCAAGGTTATAGCTTCTGAGCTTGTCCGGATCAACCGATATCTCGTACTGCTTGAGATAACCTCCAAAGCTTGCAACATCTGCCACACCAGTTGTGCCCAGCAATTGCCTGCGCACGATCCAGTCCTGTATGCTGCGGAGTTCCATCGCATCGTATTTTTTCTCAAAACCTTTTTCAGGACGAACGATGTATTGAAAGATCTCACCCAAGCCAGTAGTAATAGGTGACATCTCGGGAGTTCCCACGCCAGGTGGAATTTGTGATCCGGCAACGGTTAACCGTTCATTAACTTGTTGCCGGGCCCAATAGACATCGACATTGTCTTTGAATACTATCGTTACAACTGAAAGTCCAAATCTTGAAAAGCTTCGGATCTCCTGAATGTCAGGGATGGTCGCCATGGTTTGCTCGATCGGAAATGTTACGAGCCGCTCAATATCCAGTGCCGATTGCGAAGGGGCAGAGGTTATAATTTGTACCTGATTGTTCGTGATGTCAGGTACGGCATCGATGGGCAGGCGTGAAAGCGAATAGCTTCCCCACGCAATTAACCCAAGTGCGAATAGCCCAATGATGAGCTTATTCTTTATTGAAAAATAAATGATTTTGTCAATCATATTACCAGTGTGCTTTAATGGTGTGTGATACTAACAGGATAATGCCCACAAGCCCCGCACCGGAAATCAATGTGATGATGATCCGGTAAATAATGTTATCGGTGACCTTTGAGCTTACGCCTTTTTTCTTGGACGCAATACGGCTTTGCTGTACAGCGCTTCGAACTCTTTTTTGCCGCATAGGCAAAAGATTTTAGTATTGAATAATTGTAATGAATGAATGATCAGCTGCGATGCAGCTAATACAAGAGGAAGAGATTACCCGAGTTTGGGCGGTTGCCAGATGGATTGGCTGATCGATGGAATGAAAGCAGGAGTGTAACCGGCATGTTGTTCGGAAAATGCTGCGGATGCTGAAACAAACCCGAAGAACGAAGGCTCGTTAACATGTGTGTTGCAGCATGAGCATACACAGAATGGTGTACATTGATCGGATTCATCGGAAGAATGCTGATGCTCAGCAGTGCTCACAGTTTGTTCTGTACCATCTTCATGGTTTTGATTGTCAGAGCAAGGATAGCTTGACATTGCAAAGATTGTGATGGCCAATATGTACCAGATCGCTTTCAATGAATCAAAAGTAATTCAAAACCGGGTGCAATGGTGTTGCAGGTACCTAAAATTTCGATGAACCGCTGATCAGAGTGCAGTTTTGACGTTTTTTCTAAAACTACTTGAGTATTGATTGAGATTTCGCCAGTTATTCCTTTATGAAATCAGAAACTCTGACCCCTAGTATCTGAGCTATTTTATAAAGGGTATAAACGGTAGGCAATATTGTACCATTTTCAATTTGAGACATATTGCTTCTTTCTAACGAATCCTCATAGTTCTCGAATTGCTTGAGGGATATACCTTTCTTCTCGCGTATCTCCCGGATACGTTGCCCTATTTTGATGGCCAAGTCATCTCGTGTTATCAAAAAGGTAGTTTTTGAACAACACAAATCAAAAAATAAACTTTCGTAAAAGGGTTTGTACGAAAACAAACCCTGTTAAATTCGTACTGATCTTTTCATTTTTATGAATACCAAAATCATCATAGGGTCTTACGAATTGGTGGAAGGATATGCGGAAAAAATGCTATTAAAGAACAGCGTCCGTTGTAAGTTATGCGGTCATGTTATTGAGTCGAAGCATAATTATGATTTTGTCAGTTGTTTCTGCGGATTTGTATCGATTGATGGTGGCCTGATTTCTCCGAGGTGTATGGGAGATGAAGAAGATATAGAGTATCTGTATGAATTTTTGGTCAAAACGGTTTGATTAGTTTCGATCCCGTTTGTACTTCTTAACTAGGTCTATTTCCAGATATCCTGCTTTGGCTGAGTCTTTCCACCCGGCTTTTTTGAGCGATTCAACCAAGCCAGGACACATTTTATTCATTCGAGAAGCCTTCGTTCTGAGTTTTCCTTCCGACCAGCGATTGGATGCCAGTTGGCGTAAATCATTGATCAGATCAACACTGACATCTGGCAAGGCGGTTGAGAAGAATACCATCTCGGCCAGATCGCCAATGTTGTCTATCGCCTTAATGATTATGAGTTGCTTATCCTGGTAGTCTTTCAGGATCATCCGGGCGGATCTTCCGGAATGTCGGTTTGAATCAGATCCCCAGTGTTTGAAGTACTGAGGGGCAACCTTTTCGATGAGCTTATCATCATCCAAAGTTTCACGAAGGAAGTCACCCATGGCACCCAGAAAGCTGGGTGAATTACGTCTTGAATTTGAAAGGATTCTCAGGTCACTCATATCATTAGCTTTTCTCTACCAAAATCATTTTGGCTGCTGGACTAAATAATTTTTCATCCCAACCTCAAAAAGCTTTTACCATTCATCGAAAAAATCTTAAACACTATCTCCCCGCCCCACTTTGGCCCATTCTGACGGTTTTCAATAAGATTTTGATAAAAAATTAGCGGAATGGATGACCTAGTTGCGCTTAAAAAAATGGCAAATCCAGTTTGTATTAAGGGTTTTTACTCGATTGAGTCCAGCATCTTACTGTGGTAGTCCGGTTTCCTGATGTTGAGTCCAGTTTTCTAATCAAAGCGACACAAAAAGTGGGCTTTTAAAGCACTTTTTGCCAGAAAATGTTAAAAAGTGGTTCAAAGTGGTTGGAAGTGGAGGAAAATTACTTATGTTTGCTAAAGAGGAGAAGACAACCACTACAGTCTATGACCTTTTTTACCAGTGAATATGAAAGTAAGCTTGATGCCAAGGGCAGACTGGTTCTGCCTGCGCGGATCAAGGCGCAGCTGCCGGAAGGGGACGCTGAGCTTGTGATCAGGCGTGGTTTCGAGCCTTGCCTCATTATTTACCCCATGGTAGAGTTCAAAAAGGTATTCTCAAAAATTTCAGGTCTTAACGAGTTCAACGAAGAGTACCGCGCCCTCCAGCGGAACTTCCTCGCGGGCATTGCAACGGTCGAGCTTGACAGCAACGGCCGGTTTCTGATTCCGAAGAACATGCTCACCTACGCGCAAATTGAAAAAGAGGCGCTGCTGGTGGGTATCGGTAATAAAGTTGAGGTCTGGAATCCAAACGTGTATGAGAAGCACAGAATCCAGGACCAAAGTGAATTGTCAAAACTCGCAGCGAAATATTTGAATGAGTAGTGACCATGGGCAACACCTATCACAAGCCCGTCATGCTTACCGAATGTATCAATGCACTGAACATAAATCCGGAAGGGATCTATGTTGACGTAACCTTCGGGGGAGGCGGTCACAGTTTAGCGATTCTTGAAAACATCAAAGGCGGAAGACTAATCTCTTTCGATCAGGATGAAGACGCCAAACGACAGGCCGAACAGATAACAAGTCGTTCTTTTACATTTTGCCAGGCAAACTTCATGTACATGAAAAAGTACCTGAAGCTGAATGGAGTAACACAGGTTAACGGCATTCTGGCCGACCTCGGCATCTCCTCGCACCAGATCGATTCACCTGAACGTGGTTTTTCAACCCGCTTCGATGGGCCGCTCGACATGCGAATGGATCAATCCGCCAACACAACTGCAGCCGACATACTTAATACGTATAGCGAGGCTGACCTGCACAAACTGCTGGGCATGTATGGCGAGATCAAAAACGCCCGAACAGCTGCTAAAATGATTGTGCAACAGCGTGTTAGCAATCCGTTCAGCCGTACAGAAGACCTTAAGCTTGCATTACAAAGCATCGCTCCTAAAGGAAAGGAGTTCAAATATTTCGCCCAGGTGTTTCAGGCCCTTCGCATCGAGGTTAATACCGAGATGAAAGCGCTTGAAGATTTTTTGCACCAATGTGGCGAAGTGATGGCAGCAGGCGGAAGATTGGTAGTGATGAGCTACCACTCGCTGGAGGACCGGATGGTGAAGAACTTTATCAATAAGGGTAAAGTGTTTGGCGAAGTCGAGAAAGACTTTTATGGAAATGAGATTAAACCTTTTGAAGCGGTGAACCGGAAACCGATTGAAGCTTCGGAGGAAGAAATAAAGGAAAATAACAGAGCGCGCAGCGCAAAGTTGAGAATAGCAGAGAAGGTAGAGAGTAAGCGGTAGATAGTTAATTCCAAAAGAATTCTAACTACTTGATACTAACTACTAAATACTTGTAAGAGATGGCTGAAAATAAACTACGCATCGAACCACAAACATCCAACGGCAGCAAGTCGACCGGTGGAAGCGGAACGAGTGTCTTCTCGGGTCTGGAGAAAAAGCTAAAGCTTGAAAGTTATTTCGCAGAAGGTTTTCCGGTAAAGAACATTCCGAAGATTGCTTTTGTGATGTTCCTGTGTTTGTTCTACATCGGCAACACACACTACGCAGAAAAAACCGTTCGTAAGATCAATCAGATTCAGGCTGAAGTTGAAGACCTGCGTGCTGATTACACGACCATGAAATCCGACATGATGTACGCCAGCAAGCAAAGCGAAGTAGCGCGTAAGGTTAGTGAGTTCGGGTTGAAGGAAAGTCTTGAGCCCCCACACAAAATTGTAGTAGAGAAAGGTGAATATTAAGCGGTCGATATTACTCAGAGTACGGGTTGCATTCATTTTTGTGTTGCTGTTCGCCATTGCTGTAGTGGTGAAAACAGGTCATATTCAGTTTGTTGAAGGAGAAAAATGGGCCAAGCTGGGCGAGAAAGTAACCTTCACCAACATGACGGTGAAAGCCACCCGCGGAAACATCTACTCCGATAACGGAAGTCTGTTAGCCACATCATTACCTTTTTATAAAGTAGCCTTCGATGCCACGCTTCCAAAAGACAAGGTGTGGAAAGAAGGTCTCGATTCATTAGCCTATCGTCTCTCACGATTTTTTGGCGACCGAAGAGCAGTTGATTATAAGCACATGCTTGAGGACGCTCGTGGAGGCGGTAAGCAATATATTATTCTAAGTCACCAAAACATCGACTACCAGGACAAAAAGACAATGAGCGAATGGCCCATCTTCCGGGAAGGTCGGCTGGCAGGTGGTGTGATCTTCGAAAAGGTTGATAAGCGTTATCGTCCTTTTTACAGATTGAGCGACCGAACCATCGGATACATGAACGAGGAAGGCAAAGGTGCCGGTCTCGAGTTCAGTTTCGACAAGCAACTCGGTGGTCAGGACGGCTCAGCATACTATCAGAAAATTGCCGGTGGTGTTTGGAAACCAATTTTCGATGCGAATAATGTCAAGGCGGTCGATGGGCTTGATATCACAACCACGCTTGACATCAACTTACAAGATGTTGCTGAAACTGCATTGCTGAAAGCGATGGCGCAACATAATGCCGATGATGGATTGGTGATGGTGATGGAAGTGAAAACCGGTCACATCAAAGCAATCTCAAATCTTAGCAGCGATGGCAACGGACATTTTCGCGAAAAGTTTAACTACGCTACCGCGGGATTGTTCGAACCAGGCTCTACGTTCAAACTGGTAACGATGATCGCATTGCTCGAAGACAGCGAAGTTGAGTTGTCTGACAGTGTTGATACAGGTAACGGTGAATTCACTTTTTATAAAAATAAAGTTCGCGACCACGAAGAAGGCGGACTTGGAAAAATTACCGTTCGCCAAGCATTCGAGCATTCATCCAACGTGGCAATGGCGAAACTGGTGGATAAAAATTTCGGCACACGCCCGCAGAAATTCCTGGATCATGTTGATCATCTCAAACTTAACAAACCAATCGGTATTCAAATCAGCGGTGAACCGATGCCAAAATTCAAACGTCCGGGTGAAAAGGGTTGGAGCGGAATCAGTTTGCCATGGATGGCCTATGGCTATGGAATTGAAAATACGCCTTTGCATACACTTGCCTTGTACAACGCTGTGGCGAATAATGGTAAGATGATCAAGCCGATTTTCGTAACGAAGATCAGCAAAGCCGATCACGTTGAGCAGGAGTTCGAAACAGAAACGATGGTGAGCAGTATTTGTTCCGATAACACGTTGAAGAAGCTGAAGCTTATGCTCGAAGGCGTTGTGCAGGAAGGAACTGCAAAAAATATTAAAGACTCGCATTACCGCATTGCCGGTAAAACAGGAACTGCGCAAATTCTGGAGAACGGTCGCTATGCAAAAAAATACATCACCTCATTTGTAGGATATTTTCCTGCGGATAATCCAAAGTATACAGCCATTGTGTTGATCAAAAACCCACGCGGCTGGTATCAATACGGAAGCAGTGTTGCTGCCCCGGCACTAAAGGAAATCGCTGATAACATTTACGCGCGCGACATCGAATTGCATGCCGCCATGGCGAAAGAACATCTGAATGAAGAGGGGGCATTCCCGGTAATCCGTGCCGGTAATCAGCAGGAGCTGACGATGCTTTGCAACGAGCTTGGTGTATCCAATCACACGCAAACCGAAGAGGAGTGGGTACGCGCCTCTAAGAGCGGCAATGCAGTGAACTGGAAAAAGAATGTGATGGGCCAGAATCTGGTGCCCGATGTAGCGGGAATGACGTTCCGCGATGCAATCTACCTGCTGGAAAGCGCAGGGCTCAAAGTTTTTTATGAAGGCAAAGGCCGCGTGTCAAGCCAGTCGCTTACACCCGGAACGCGCATTTCTAAAGGAAGTAAAATTTTTATCAGACTGAATGGCTGAGCTGAAAGACATACTCTATAAAGTCTCGATCACATCTTCATACGGTGATATGAATGTGGATGTGAAAGGAGTGTGCTTCGACTCACGCCAGGTTAAGCCAGGTTATGTATTTGTTGCAGTAAAGGGCACTCAATCCGATGGACATCAGTTTATCGCGAAAGCCATTGAGCTTGGAGCGGGTGCTATTGTATGTGAAAAGTTACCCGATACCATACATGAAAAAATCAACTACGCCACAGTCAAAAATAGCGCACAAGCGCTGGGAGTTATTGCTGCTAATTTTTTTGGCAACCCGTCACAAAAATTAAAACTGGTTGGAGTAACCGGTACCAACGGCAAGACCACCGTGGCCACGTTGTTGTACAAACTGTTCGGGTCACTGGGCTACCGCACCGGATTGATTTCAACTGTTGAGCACCGTATTGTCGATCAGGTAGTTCCGTCAACGCATACCACGCCCGATCCGATTCAATTGAATAGTCTCATGGCTAAGATGGTGGAAGCTGGTTGTACGCACGCGTTCATGGAAGTTAGCTCGCATGCCGTTGATCAGGATCGTATTGCTGGTTTGAAATTTGAAGGCGCGATTTTTACCAACATCACACACGACCACCTCGACTATCACAAAACTTTCGAGAATTACATCAAGGCAAAAAAGAAATTCTTTGATGACCTGAGCGGTGATGCATTTGCGTTGGTGAATGCCGATGACAAACGCGGCATGGTGATGCTTCAGAACACTAAAGCTAAAAAGCAATCATTCGGGTTAAAGAAGATGGTTGACTTTAAAGGCAAGATCATCAGCAATACCATCGAAGGTCTTGAGCTTGAAGTAAACGGTAAACCGGTTTGGTTTAAACTGATCGGTGATTTCAACGCATACAATCTGCTGGCAGTATTTGGAGCAGCTGTTTTGTTGGGTGAAGATGCAGAGCAAGTACTGACGATGCTTTCGTCTATCAAAGGCGCAGTCGGAAGGTTTGAGTTGATACTTCCCGGATCAAAGATTACAGTGATTGTAGACTATGCTCACACACCTGATGCATTGAAAAATGTGCTGGATACAATCGCACAACTCCGGACAGGCAATGAGCAGGTGATCTCCATCGTGGGTTGTGGCGGAAACCGCGATAAAACAAAGCGTCCGCTGATGGCGAGCATCGCATGCCGCTACAGCGATAAAGTTGTTCTTACATCTGACAATCCGCGCGATGAAGAGCCCATGGCGATTATTAAAGACATGCAAGCCGGTATCGGTCCGAGCGATGCACGAAAAACACTGGTCATTGCTGATCGCGAAGAAGCGATCAAAACTGCCTGCATGATGGCGAAAGAACGTGACATCGTGCTGGTGGCAGGAAAGGGCCATGAAACATACCAGGAAATTAAAGGAGTTAAATATCCTTTTGACGATAGAGAAGTAGTTGAACGGATGCTTAAACTGTTTGCGAACTAATGCTGTACTACCTATTTGATTATTTAGACAAGCAATTCGACTTTTTCGGAGCCGGGGTGTTTAAATACATTTCGTTCCGGGCAGGTATGGCTGCAGCTATCTCGTTGCTGATCACGATCATCTTCGGTAAAGCATTGATCAACTTCCTGAAAAAGAAACAGGTGGGTGAGGAGATTCGCGAACTCGGCCTCGAAGGACAGTCTGCAAAGAAAGGAACACCAACGATGGGTGGTCTTATCATTATCGCTGCCATTCTTATTCCAACATTGCTGCTTGCCAAACTTGACAACGTGTATGTCATCCTGTTGGTAACTGCTACGGTATGGATGGGGTTGATTGGTTTTCTGGACGATTACATCAAAGTTTTCAAGAAGGATAAACAAGGGCTTGCCGGAAGATTTAAAATTGTCGGGCAGGTGGGCTTAGGGTTGATCGTGGGATTCGCGTTGTATTTCAGCGACAGCGTAGTGGTTCGCAAAGTTGATCCAACCATTCAGGCAATTGCGGCTGACGGAACACCTGTGAAGAATTACGAAGATATTAAATCAACCAAAACAACTGTTCCATTTTTCAAAAACAACGAACTCGATTATAAAAAAAT
The DNA here is from genome assembly GCA_016786585.1 of Cyclobacteriaceae bacterium. Lineage (GTDB taxonomy): Bacteria > Bacteroidota > Bacteroidia > Cytophagales > Cyclobacteriaceae > UBA2336. The sequence goes on along the minus strand of JAEUUI010000030.1, from coordinate 317,689 downwards.
TCTTCCTTTCCTGGGTGACGACTACACCTGGATCACGTATGTGCTGGCTGTTGTGATTATCATCACCGCGGTTTCAAACGGTGCTAACATGACAGACGGCATTGACGGACTTGCTGCCGGTTCAGCGGGTATCATCGCCATCACCATTGGTATTTTTGCTTATCTCTCTGGCCGTGTTGACTTCTCGAATTACCTCAATATTATGTACATCCCTAATTTGAGCGAGTTGGTAATTTTTTGCACGGCATTCGTTGGAGCTTGCTTAGGATTCCTTTGGTACAACGCATATCCAGCGCAGGTGTTCATGGGCGATACCGGCAGTTTAACACTTGGCGGTGTGATCGCGGTGCTTGCGTTAGCGGTTCGTAAAGAGTTGTTGATTCCGGTGATCTGCGGAATCTTCCTGATCGAAAATCTTTCGGTGATGATGCAGGTTGCCTATTTCAAATACACCAAGAAAAAATACGGTGAAGGCAGACGCATCTTTTTAATGTCGCCTTTGCACCATCACTACCAGAAGAAAGGCATTCACGAATCTAAAATTGTAACCCGGTTCTGGATCGTGGGAATCCTGCTGGCAATTCTTTCACTCGCAACCCTGAAACTGCAATGAGCAAGCGTGTAGTCATATTGGGTGGAGGCGAGAGCGGAACAGGTGCAGCATTGTTGGCGAAGGTAAAAGGCTTTGATGTGTTCGTATCCGATCAGGGTTCAATCAAAGATAAGTATCGCGATGACCTGGTGCGTCACAAGATTGAGTTCGAAGAGCTTAAGCATACAGAAGACAAAATTCTGAATGCTGACCTCGTAATCAAAAGCCCTGGCATTCCTGACAAGGCCGAAATCATCAAGAAGCTCAAGGCGAAAGGCATTGAAATCATTGATGAGATCGAGTTTGGTTGCCGGTACATCAACGGAAAAGTGATCGCTATCACCGGTACCAACGGAAAAACAACCACTACACTGCTGACTTATCATTTGATGAAGACGGCTGGCTTTAGTGTTTCCCTGGCCGGGAATGTAGGCGAGAGTCTTGCGCGTAAGGTTGCAAATGGCAACGCCGACTGGTACGTACTGGAAATCAGTAGCTTCCAACTGGATGGTACAAAAATGTTCAAACCGGAAATCGGGCTGTTAATGAACATTACACCGGATCACCTTGACCGCTACGAATATCAGCTTCAAAATTATATTAACTCGAAATTCCGGCTGATCCGGAATATGGATAGCGGTTCGAAGTTTATTTATTATTCCGATGATGAGATCATTGCGAAGGAGCTTGCTTCGAAAAATACGCCAGCAACAAAAATTCCGGTTTCGTTGAAAAGCTCCGGTACACCGGTGTTTTACGATGGTGCGATGATGCAATTTAATCTTTCTGAAAAGTTCAGCATCGCACAGGCCGATACAACTTTAAAAGGTCCTCACAACCTGATCAATACCATGGCTGCGGTGTCAGCGGTGTTTCTGGCAGGAGCGAAACTGGAAAGCATCCGCGAAGGATTAAAGACATTCAAAAACGCTCCGCATCGTCTTGAGCCTGTAGGAGTTGTGAACGGAGTTGAGTTCATCAATGATTCCAAAGCCACCAATGTCGACTCGGTGGTTTACGCATTGGGAAGCTACAAGCAGCCCTTAGTTTGGATCGCAGGCGGTATCGACAAAGGCAATGATTATAATCTGATCAAAGATCAGGTAAAAGAGAAAGTGAAGACTTTAATCTGTCTCGGTAAAGACAATCAGAAATTGAAAGATTTTTTCGGAGACATCGTGCCGGTTATCCGCGAGACTCAAAGCGTGGAAGAGCTTGTGCATATCGCATTACAGGAGGCGCAAAAAGGTGATGTGGTTTTGCTTTCACCGGCATGTGCAAGTTTTGATCTCTTTAAGAATTATGAAGACCGCGGAGATCAGTTCAGGAAGGCAGTGGAGAAGTTGAAGAAAGAAAAGGAAAACCAACTCGTATGAATAAAGTAAAAGAGTGGGCAGACAAAAATTTACAGGGTGACAAAGTTATCTGGGCAGCCGTGTTCGGCTTGTCGCTGATCAGCATCCTGGTGGTGTACAGTTCAATCGGTACCATGGCGTACCGCAGTTCAAAGAGCACCGAGTTTATTTTATTGAAACATACCGGTCATATTTTGATTGGCTTGGCGGCTATGTGGGTAGCACATCGCATTGACTATCGTTTCTATTCGCGCCTTTCAAAAATCGGCTTATGGATCAGTATTCCATTGCTGATCTATACATTCACCAACGGTGTTTCACTAAACGATGCATCGCGCTGGATTGCCATTCCGGTATTCGGTTCATTTCAGCCATCGGATTTCGCCAGTCTTGTTCTGATCATCAACATTGCGAGTATGCTGGCGAAGCGTCAGCAAAACATCGATGATATAAAAGAGTCACTGATTCCAATCCTGATGTGGTGCGGAGTGATTTGCGGGTTGATCGCATTAACAAACTTGTCAACAGCAATTCTGTTGCTGATTACGTGTTTCCTGATCATGTTCATCGGTCGCGTTCCGGTTAAATACCTGGCGATGCTGGTGCTGGTGGGTGTATTAGCGGGTGCAATGGCCCTGCAATTCGGTGTTCGTGGAGCGACAGCAAAAAGCCGGATTACAAATTTTATCGAAGGTAAAGAACTTCCATTCCAGGCAAAGCATGCACGCATTGCCGTTGCTACGGGTGGTGTTGTTGGTAAAGGTCCTGGTAACAGCGATCAGCGTAACATTCTGCCACATCCGTATTCTGACTTTATCTATGCCATTGTCATTGAAGAGTATGGAATGGTGGGTGGTGCAGTTGTACTGGCACTCTACCTTCTTCTTCTGCATCGGGGCATGAAGGCGGCTTACAACAGCGAACGCGCTTTTGCGGGATTGTTATCGGCCGGACTAAGTTTCGACCTGGTATGCCAGGCCATGGTAAACATGGGCGTGGTAGTAGGATTAGGGCCTATCACAGGTCAGCCGTTGCCTTTCATCAGTATGGGTGGTACGTCTATGATCTTCACAGGATTGTCGGTGGGAATCATTCTGAGCGTAAGTCGCGGTGAACGCGATGAAGTATTCGATCAAAAGTCGAAAGGCGAAGTGAAAGAGAAAAAAGAAAAGAACGTAGAAGCAGTAGCAGCATAAGCCTGATCGCTCTCTCCCGCGGGGAGAGGGCAAGAAGAACAAATAGAATTTGAACAAAACACAACCATATCGACTGATCATCAGCGGAGGCGGCACCGGAGGTCACATTTTTCCAGCGGTTGCAATCGCAAATGAATTCCGTGAACGTCATCCTGATGCACAGATTCTTTTTGTTGGCGCAAAAGGCCGCATGGAAATGACACGTGTTCCCGAAGCCGGCTACAAGATCATCGGTCTTTGGATCAGTGGACTGCAGCGCACGCTCACGTTATCAAACCTGTTATTCCCGGTTAAGGTGATTGTGAGTTTTATCCGTGCAACATTTATCATGAAGCGATTCAAGCCTCATGCGGTTGTCGGGACAGGTGGTTACGCCAGCGGACCTATTATGCTCGCAGCAACACGGTTTGGTATTGCCTCCGTGGCGCAGGAACAGAATTCGTTTGCTGGGATGGTTAACAAACAGGTGGGTGGAAAAGTGAGCAAAGTGTGTGTAGCCTACGAAGGCATGGAAAAATATTTTCCGAAAGAGAAAATTGTGCTGACCGGTAACCCGGTGCGTAAAGATATTCTTGTCATTCACTCCAAGCGTGAGCGCGCGTTGATGCAATTGGGGTTTGAGAGCAATCGTAAAACACTGTTGATTATTGGCGGAAGTTTGGGTGCCCGAACAATCAACGAAAGCATTCTTGCAGGGATCGATAAACTGATTGATGCGCAAATTCAGGTAATCTGGCAAACCGGCAAAGGTTACCATGAGGCGGTTACAGCTCAGGTTGCGGGCAAAGATCTTAGAAAAATTCGGGTGTTTGATTTCCTAAAAGAAATGGATCTCGCGTATGCAGCGGCCGATGTAGTGATTTCACGTTCAGGCGCGCTGGCCGTATCGGAACTCTGTATTGCCGGTAAGCCTTGCATTTTGGTGCCTTCACCGAATGTGGCCGAAGATCACCAGACAAAAAATGCAATGGCGTTGGTAGAGAAGAAGGCCGCGCAACTTGTAGCGGATAAAGATGCAAACGAGATGCTCGTTGACGAAGCAATGAAGCTGTTGTTCGATGAGCAACGCGCAAACGCGCTGAGCGAAAACATCGCAAAACTGGCTAAGCCGAATGCTACGCGCGAAATCGTGAATGAAATTGAAAAGTTAATCGGGGCGAACAAGAACTAATGGAGCTTAAGCAATACCATAACGTTTATTTCCTGGGGATCGGTGGAATCGGCATGAGCGCCATCGCGCGCTGGTTTCTGCACAGCGGCTTGAATGTTTCCGGCTACGATAAAACATCAACCGTACTGACGCAGGAACTGGAGGGGGAAGGCGTGCGCGTTCATTACGAGGATGATGTTCGCAACATTCCGGGCGAAGTAATGATCGGTAAAGACAATACTTTGATTGTCTATACACCTGCCATTCCAAAAGATCATAAAGAGCACGCCTACCTGAAAGAACAAGGATACACCATCCTGAAGCGTTCGGAGGTTTTGGGTCTGATCACTAAAAGTTACAAAACTATCGGTGTTGCAGGTACGCATGGAAAAACAACAACGTCTTCCATGGTTGCACATATCCTGAAGACTGCACACAAAGATATGGTGGCGTTTCTGGGCGGCATCACAGCCAACTACGAATCTAACCTGGTGATGGAAGGCGTGGTGAATTCAGAAACGACCGTAGTTGTTGAAGCCGATGAGTTTGATCGTTCGTTCCTGCGACTTTTCCCGGAGATTGCCGTTGTTACCAATGCCGATGCCGATCACCTGGATATCTATGGGGATCACGACAGTCTGGTAACGTCTTTCCGGGATTACATCAAACAAATTAAGAAAGGTGGCTCACTGATCATTCATGAATCGATTGCTGACTTGCTGGCAGCTGACATTGATCATGTGAACAAACATATTTACAGCATGAGCCGGGGACAATTTTTTGCCGGTAACATTACTGCGCACAGTGGTTTTTTTGAATTTGATCTTTGCGGATTTGGTCCGAAAAATGAGCGCGTAAGGCTTGGTATCCCCGGTTTTCATAACGTAGAGAATGCGATCGCGGCCTCTGTTGCAGCACACCTGTGCGGTGTAAAAATGAGTGTAATAAAAGAAGCACTGGCATCATTCACTGGTGTGAAAAGAAGATTTGAATTTGTGGTGAAGGGTAAGAAAGTAATCTTCGTTGACGACTATGCGCATCATCCAACAGAGATCGAAGCATTCCTTCGTTCGATGAAATCAATGTATCCGCAGCGTAAGCTCACGGTTATTTTTCAACCGCACTTGTTTACACGCACACGCGATTTCGCTCCGGGATTTTCAAAAAGCTTAAGCATTGCCGATGAAGTTGTGCTGATGGACATCTATCCGGCACGTGAACTGCCGATTCCGGGAGTGTCATCGGATATGTTGTTTAACGACATCACCAGCAAGGTGAAGATTCGGTGCGGGAAAGAAGATCTGATGGAGAAGCTGGACAGGCTTGATATCGATGTGCTGGCAACGGTGGGAGCTGGTGATATCGATACGTTCGTGCAGCCGATTAAAAATATGTTGAACAAGAAATACGAAGCGTAGCTGTGAAAATCAATTTCAACATAAAACGTGAAATCAAAATAACAGCGCTGCTGGCAGTTGTGTTCCTGCTCATTGCTGTGAGTGAACGCAAGCAAGGCACAGTTGCAGTGAAAGATATTGTTATCAAGATTGAAAATATCGAAGGTAACCAGTTTGTCGATGAAAGCGATGTCGCAGACCTCATGCAGCTTGACGAGGAAAACCTGAAGGGTGCAAGTCTTGAGAACCTGAACATGAAGCAACTTGAGAAGCGCATTCGCATGAACCGGTTTGTAAAAGACGCGCAACTCTACAGCGATCTGAAAGGAAACCTGGTAGTGAAGGCAGAGCTCCGCAGACCAATTGCCCGGTTGGTGCGTAACGATGGACCGGATGGCTACATCGCGGAAGATGGAACGGTGATGCCGGTGTCTGACAAGTTTACCACGCGTGTGGTGTTGATCAGTGGTTCATACATCCGCGGCTTGCTTGCGATCGAGAACCTGAATAAGACAAAGGAAACCAAAAACCTGATGAAGATGCTCGAAATGATCCGTGAAGATGATTTTTGGCGTGCGCAGATTGCTCAGCTCGATATCGACAGTAAAGGTCATATCACGATGCTTCCGCAGATCGGAGGTCAGGTTATCGAGTTCGGGGTTGCTGATAACCTGGAAACGAAATTCAAGAAGATGAAAATTTTTTATAAAGAGATTCTTCCGCAAAAAGGCTGGAATACCTACAAGCGGGTTAACCTCGAATACGAAGGACAAATCATTGCAGAATAACAGTATACAATCAACTAAAACGAAACAACCACTTTTTAACAATAAGATCATGGAAAACTCAAAAATCATAGTAGGACTCGACATCGGAACAACCAAAATCTGTGCGATTGTCGGTCGGAAAAATGAGTTCGGCAAGCTCGAGGTACTGGGCATGGGGAAAGCGGAAAGTGAGGGCGTGGTGAAGGGTGTTGTCTTTAATATCGACAAAACAGTTCAGGCCATTGAAAAAGCGATTAAGGATGCAAGCGATCAGTCGGGCATCGATATCGCAGTGGTGAATGTGGGCATTGCAGGTCAGCACATTCGCAGCTTCATTCAGCATGGTGGAATCACCCGGTCTTCGAAAGAAGATGAAATTACCATCGATGATGTTGAGCGTCTTACGCAAGACATGTACCGCATGGTTGTTCCTCCCGGAAGCCAGATCATCCACGTAATGCCGCAGGATTACATGGTCGACTACGAAGAAGGAATCAAAGAACCCGTTGGTATGTCGGGTGTACGGTTGGAAGCTGACTTTCACATCATTACCGCACAAACCAACGCGATTAACAATATCAACAAATGTGTTCGCAGGGGAAATCTCGAAACCGAAGAGCTTATCCTCGAACCATTGGCGTCAAGCCTCGCGGTTCTCAGCGATGAAGAAAAAGAAGCAGGTGTTTGTTTGATTGACATTGGTGGCGGTACGACTGACATCGCTATCTTCTATGACAACATTATCCGTCATACTGCTGTAATTCCGTTTGGCGGAAATATCATCACCAACGACATCAAGTCAGGATTGATGGTTCTCCCACAGCAGGCTGAACAATTGAAAACACGTTTCGGAAAAGCAATCGCTGAAGAAGCGTCTCCGAATGAGATCGTTTCAATCCCGGGTATCCGTAACCGTTCAGCAAAAGAAATCTCCGTGAAAAACCTGGCGAACATTATCCAGGCGCGCATGGAAGAAATCATCGAGATGGCGCATGCTGAAATCATCAGTTCAGGATTTGAAAATCGTCTTGCTGGCGGAATTGTAATCACCGGAGGTGGTGCGCAGCTCGCGAACCTGAAGCAACTGGTGGAATACATGACAGGTATGGATACGCGCATCGGCTATCCGAACGAACACCTGGGCAAAAGCAAAATCGAAGCAGTGAAAAGTCCGATGTACGCGACAGCCGTAGGGCTGGTGTTGGCTGGCTTCCGTTCACTCGATGAGCGTGAAGACCGCTACAAAGAAGCACGGGAGATGGTGAAAGTAAATGTGAAGCAGCCCCGTAAAACTGTTTCATCTAAAAATTTCTTCAACGACATCCTCACGAAGACGAAGAGTCTGTTGATTGATGATTTGGATGGAAAGAATGAATACTAAAACCGGTATTAGGTGTTACGCTTTAATTGCTAACTCATAACACCAAATGCCCAACTAAAAGAAGCAACCACTAAAAATTAAAGTTATGTTAGAAACCGGATCGTACAAATTTGATCTACCCAAGCACAACACGCTGGGCGCTCCGCGATCGATTATCAAAGTGATCGGTGTTGGCGGAGGCGGAAGCAACGCTGTAAACCACATGTTCCGTCAGGGAATTAAAGACGTTGAGTTCGTAGTATGTAATACCGATTTACAGGCACTTAACGCGAGTCCTGTACCAACCAAATTGCAAATTGGTGTCGACCTTACGGAAGGTCTCGGTTGCGGTGCAAATCCTAAAGTAGGAAAAGGCGCAGCGATCGAAAGTAAAGAGCAAATCCGTGAGTTCCTCGAAGGAACCAAGATGGTGTTTATCACAGCCGGTATGGGCGGTGGTACCGGAACGGGTGCAGCCCCGGTGATTGCAAAGATCGCCAAGAGCATGGGCATTCTTACGGTAGGTATCGTAACCGAGCCGTTCCAGTTCGAAGGAAAGAAAAAATTAGAGCAGGCCAATTCCGGTATCGCAGCGTTACGCAACAATTGCGATACGGTAATTGTGATCCTGAACGACAAGCTTCGCGAAATCTATGGCAACCTCCCGATCGGAGCTGCCTTCGCGCAAGCGGATAATGTATTGACTACTGCAGCAAAAGGTATTGCGGAGATTATAACGCTGGCAGGTTACGTAAACGTTGACTTCCAGGATGTGCGCACCGTCATGCGTAACGCAGGTCCGGCGGTGATGGGTACAGCGGAAACCAAAGGCGAAGGCCGTGCACGTAATGCTGCAAGCGGAGCGTTAAGCTCGCCATTGCTTGATAATTGCGACATCATGGGCGCAAAGAAAATTCTGTTGTCGATTGTATCTGGAGCTGAGGCTGAACTGTCGATGGATGAACTCACCGAGATTACCGAATACATCCAGGAGCAGGCCGGTCAGGAAGCAGAAATGATCTTCGGTCATGGAGTGGATGCTGCATTGGGCGATCGTTTGCGCGTAACCGTTATTGCAACCGGCTTCCAGACAGAAGAGAATCTTGCTGAAGAAACAAAGATGGCTGAAGCGGAGGAGGACAAGAAGAAAGTTCACGACCTTGATCGCAGTCAGATTTGGATGTTCGAACAAGAGAACATCAATCACTCAAATGAAATCCAGTTAAAGAAAACCGAAGAGCCTGTGAAGCCTGTGAAAAAGCAGGAAGAAGATGAGGACGAAAAACCGGTACAGCGTCAATTCGTGTTCGATATGCCCGTGAGCAAAGCTCCTGTTAAAGATGCAGAAGATGATTTCAGTGATGACAGCTTGTTCGGCAATCATGATGATGAGTTTGAACGCGAAACAGAGAAGTATGGCGATCAGATCATCAACGAAGACGGGATGATGGAGGTTCGTTCTGCTAAACAGCGTTTGCAGGAACAGGCAAAAGAACGGAAGGAGAAGTTGAAGAATGCGCGCAAGCAGGAGATGACCAAAGAAGAGTTCAACGAGAAGTGGGCACTGCCGGCTTACTTAAGAAGAGGTGTGAAGATGGATAACGTTCCGCATTCTTCAGAGCCGTTGATCTCTAAGTATAATCTCAATGATGATAACAGCTTGTTGGGCAACAACAAGTTCTTGCACGATAATGTTGACTGATGTCGATAAAGGTTTCTAAGACTTCAAAGGTATGGCATATTCAGCACGTCCGGTATTTTACTCCATTCGTAGTGGTTGTTGGTGGTAAATATTTTTTGCCGGTGCTGAGTTGCCTGAATATTAGTTCAGGTTCCTAACCTGATTACTTTTTAACCTTTGAAAAGCCCTGGCGGACGGCCGGGGCTTTTGTTTTTTTACCCTCACCCCTTTGCCCTCTCCCAAGGGAGAGGGGTGTCCGGTAGGACGGGGTGAGGGCAAAAAGGCGGTATTCCATTTCAATTTCTCACCTTTTCGAGTTGGCATGTGCCTTGTATTATACCACATGACTTTAAATCCCAGTGTTATGAAAAGGTCATTACTGTTTTTGATTGCGCTTATCGCGCTTGCTTCATGTGATGTGTACATGGTTGATACCGAAAGACCTTACCGTTCACGCGACCGCATTGTCGGTACGCACGCTACGGAAGAATACAGCCAGACGTACCATGAGTATTATGAATACGATGTGTGGATTTCTGCCGGAAATCGTCCAAACGAAGTATATCTGGAGAATCTTTATATGGATGGATTATCAGTTTATGCAACTGTTTCCTACGATGCGATCAACATTCCTTACCAGGTAATTGATGGCTATGAGATTGAAGGTTCGGGAACGATTTACAGCGATCAGATCAGTTTGAACTACTACGTTCGCGACCGTTATTCAAATACCGTAAAAGATTTTTGTGAAGCAACGCTTTGGAGAGACGGCTACTACGCGGGTCGTAAGGCAGAAAGCAAGAAAAGAACAACCGCACGAACAAAAGATATAATATTCTGATAATTAAAATTCATGGTAGTCCTGAGCATACGCAAAGGAACAGGTTGGCGCCTCGCAGCAATGCGGGGCGTTTTTAATTTCCGCTTCCTGTAGTATTGCGCTTCGGCTGCAGTTTCAGATACACCATTTTATACGTGTACTCAGTTTTGCCGCTCACCTCGGTACGTACACCTTCCAGCATGTCGCGGTCTTTGTCGAACGAAAATGTATACGTCAGGCTTTTGTCTTTTGGTTCGAAGTGTTTATAAATTAGAATGTTCCGATCGTTCATACCGGTGAATTCTCCCCGCACGGAGTATGAAGCCTGCTTTTCTTTTTCAAGCGATATTTCCATGAACTCCCGGCCGGAAGTATGATCCCGTAAAATGGCTACCGTGGCGTAATTTTCTTTTCGTTCAACAACCCGCTGTTGCTCTTCCGATGCGAACAGGGGTTTGTTTTTCTTTTCGACAACAATAGACACTGAGTAAATCCCCTCGATGTCATCTCCGGCGGATGCATCTTTATTCATGTAACGGGTCATCAGTTCCTGGAAGTCAACTTGTTCAAAATCGGGCTGAACCGCCTTCATCGTTGCAGCTTTGCTGATTTCCATCATTTGACGCATACAGCCTGATAGCATCGCAGACGCGAAAACAAGCAGAGTAATTGAACGTAACCTGGCTTTCATGACGATACAAGATATACTTTTTGAACGATTTTGTTTGTGCATCATTCTGACTTTTGCCCGTAGCAGAAAACGATTTTGTGAACCGTCATGCTGAGCCCTCCTGAGCGTAGTCGAAGGAGGCGAAGGTGTTCTTAACCGTCATGCTGAGCCGAAGGCGAAGCATCCCCTTATAGAATACCAAATTCTCGTAAGTGATGTCACCTTACCGATCAAAGCACTCATACTGTTTTTTCACTACCTTCGTTGATATTCTCCCTTCCAAGTATGAAGCGTTTTCTTATCTCCGTTGCGGTTTTATTGCTGATCCTTGTGATTGTTTACTTCGCTGGTCCGAAACCCAAACACCCGGAGTACAATAAAGTGTTTAGCCCGATGGCGGGTGAACCGGTGGCGCTGAATGCATTTATCTCCATGAAGGAACACATGCATAAGCTCAAGCCGGATAATGAAGCACGAATTGTTTGGGCGGATTCTGTACCAAAGAAAACAGAGTATGCAGTTGTTTATCTGCACGGCTTTTCAGCCAGCCAGATGGAGGGCGATCCCGTGCATCGTCAGTTTGCCAAAGCGTTTGGCGCGAACCTCTACCTTGCGCGATTGTCGGATCATGGAATCGATACAACAGAAACGCTGCTGAACTTTACAGCGGATCGTTTTTGGAACAGTGCCAAGGAAGCGCTGGCAATGGGTAAAGCGATCGGAGATAAGATTATTTTAGTTACCTGTTCCACGGGCGGTACAGTCGGACTTATGCTGGCTGCTGAATACCCGGACGATGTGTATGCGCTGATGAATATGTCGCCCAACATTGCCATTAATGATCCGGCTGCATTTTTATTGAATGATCCCTGGGGATTGAAGATTGCGCAAACTGTGCTGGGTGGAAAGTATCGCGAATGGGTGCCCGATCCGGAGCGCGCGAAATACTGGAATAGTAAATATCGCATTGAGGCACTCGTACAACTGGAAGAACTGGTAGAAACGAGCATGACAGAAGAAACCTTTAAACGCGTGAAACAACCGTGCCTGACGCTGTACTACTATAAGGACGAAGAACATCAGGATCCGGAAGTAAAAGTAAGTGCCATGCTTGAAATGCATATGCAACTGGGTACACCCGACAGTCTGAAAGAAGCGATCGCCATTCCGAATGCCGGGGCACACGTGCTCGGCTCATCGCTTGTATCGAAAGATGTAGAAAGCGTTTATAGGGAGATGGAGCGGTTCGCGATTGAGAACATTGGGATGAAGAAAGCAAATTAGTCCAGTGGCACTTCCCAGCCTGCCATCAGGCTGGGAGGAGTCGAAGACAGACGGACCAAGCTCACCACAAGAAGTCTCCGAACATTAGAAGATTTCTCAGGGATCGTTTTGTACTTTACTTTACATAACTCGTTCGAAATGACAGGAGAGTATATGCAAGCACCTGCCGTGGTGGTAATGACGTTGCAAAATAATAGCAAATAGCTACTAATCTTTTTCTAACATTTCTTCATCCTCTTCCTTAGGAATATTTTCTTCGTAAGCATAATCTTTAGCAGTTATAATTTCAGTTTCGAAGGTTTTCCTAATAAATTTTCTTTTATCAATGCTAAAATCAGTGAAATCATGACTTACTAGTATTTTTCCAATTGAATTTATAGCAACTTTCAGAAATATTCTATCATGTTTGTTTGATAGGCATTTATTTATGGCTCTTGAAATTGAAGCATTGCTGCTATGGCTTATTTCAGAAATCCGCTTACTTGACGCCATTTTAGCAACGAAAGAATAACCAAGCATTCCGTGTTTTAAGTGTAATAAGTATTCATATCCAATAATACTTCTGTTGGTTGTCTCATTGCTAGTGAATTTTGGATCTACGCAAAGTAGCTCTGTAGACTCAAGTAAGTAAGTAATTAGCTTTATGGCATCTTCTTGCCGTGATTCTTGATCATTACTGGCATGCAAAAGTACATTAGTATCTATTACAATATCAAAAGTCATTATTTATTAATTTTTTGATTTGCTCTTTCTTTTTATCTGAGCTGTTGCTAAGGCTAAAGATTCTCGAAGAGAATCTTCAAAGAAATCCTTAGGCCATTCATTATTACTTATATGTCCATCCTCTTCAATATTGAGTCGTTTAATTACAGAGTTTCCTTTTTCTTTTTCAATAAAATAAATCGCAACGTCTTTTGACTTCAAGGTTTTATTTGCAATTAATAGCCTCAATCTTAAAAGTAAATGTTCACTATGTGTTTCTACAATTATTCTCTGATCACGTTTTACCATGAACGCAAATAGATCGGCTAAAACGCATTGTAGTTTTGGATTTAAATGTATTTCGGGTTGTTCTGCTATCGTTAACGATTCTTTTGGCGATACTAAGGCTTGAACTATTAAAGGTAATATTTGAGAAGCGCCAAAACCGACATTGGCGATATTGGTTTGAGAGTTGGAATTTATTTCTGTAAAAAGTATTGAATATATGGTACTGGAGAGATGTTTGAATAATATTTTGTCTCCGAAACCAAACTTCTTAACCCAAAAATCTAAATCGTTTTGAATTTTACCGATATTCTTCTTTAGCAGATTAGCTGTATTTTCGCCTTTGTGTCCGACTGTTTTGTAGGATTCATTTCCAATTTCATAATGACGATGGGGATTTTCACGAATTGGTCCTATGTAGCTTAGGCCCCCAATTAATTTTGATACCATTGAATAATTGTATGATATCGCTTGAAGTAATTTTGAAAAATTTGAACTAAAATTCTCAATAGAGTTCTCATCTTTTTTTAACTCTTTACGAAATGCTGATATGACCGAATTTGGCGAAAATAGAAAGTTTAAAGGTTTACTTTTTCCAATTGTTTCTTTCTCATGAGCGTTAATTTTTTTGAAATCACTACTAGTCAATTGATAAGCTGAGCCTTCTTCTTTCTTTAGACAGAAGAATTCCCGAAAGTACATATCATAGATTGTTTCTTTTTTAATAAATTGATCCCCGTCATTCCTCACCGAAAACTCAACTTCAAACGCACCCGGAGGGTAAGTTCCAATTTTCTTTAATGATTTATTTGACTTGTGAATGTGATATTTAAAACCAAAAAATATATCGTTTTTCAAGTCATACTCGTGAGATAGCTCTTCGATTGTTCCGCCATCGTAAACGTCTCCTTTAACAATTAATGGGGTCGTAGTATCCTTGGAAGAAATAGTTTGATTCATTAGAAGTAGTGGTGCAATCAAACTGGTTTTCCCAGAATTATTAGATCCTAAAAGGATAGTAATGGGTTTGATTTCAATCCAACCTGTATCTTTAAATCCTTTGAAATTCTTCCAACGAATTTCATAATTTGAATGAACCGCCATGGAAAATTATTTTACAGTTATAGCGAAGTGAATAATCTTTTTTTATCGTTTTCCGAAACTTTTGAATAATCATTTTTGTCAACAATTATGATCTCGTTTTCAAAACTCCGAAGTTCTTTTGCGATTATTCTAAAATACCTATTGGCTTCTAATTTATCTTTGGGCAGGTCCAATCTGGCAGATGCTACGAAATTTATTTCGGGGCAATATTTCACAAGTCTAGATGCTAAGTTTATACAAGGCCCAATGTAGTCTATAGTATTATCCTCTTCAACTAGTTTATATATTGTTCCTTGGGCAATACCAAATTTTACAGATTTAGGTAAATCTCCAATGGGCATTTCTTCTAATAATTTCTTGTTTATAGATGAAAAATACTTTTGAAGATTCCATAATCTATTAATTAGATTAATTTTAAGATTGGGACTACTTAAAAAGCGCTCGTCAGTATCTTCCCATACATATAACATCCCATCTCCTAAAAATTTGCGCATTGATGGTTTTAATTTCAAGGGATCTATTTCTTTTGGTGGCTCTGTATAGTATGCGGTACCACCCCATATTGTTGAGTCCACGCAGTCAACTATATGATTTATATAATTTGTAACATAAAAATGTATATCCGGTTTGTTATAAAACATTGTAAAGCCGGATATATCAAAGATTAATGCTAGTCCTAGGGAAGGTCTATCTGCTGATTTGAATCCAATAAATTTCTTCTTTATTTCCATAACGTTTTTAATTTACTAATTCACTTAAGATATCTCATCGGCTTTTACGAAGTGATGTAAAAATTTGAGGATGTATTACAACTTTTCTGCGATTAACCTGGGGGAGAACCGGAGTTGCACGAAAGCTAACAGCTTTATTTAAACTTAACCGGAGTTAATAGGAGTAACTCCTATGGAATGGACCGAAATTTTAAAGAATTGTATGTTTGGGGGACTGGAGGATGTTAGATGCCCTGCAAAAGATAGACTAAAGCTTCACCAGCTTTCCCTTACGCTTTACAATGTTCTTGTAATCCCACTGAACTTCCATAGACTTTTTCAGCCAGCGCTTCAAGTCTTTTGTATTGATTTCATCTACTGACGTATAGGTAATCGATGCGTCTTTGAATTTCCCGGTGCCGGGTTGCAGAACCTCTTCATCGAAGCCCATGCCGCTCCAGAACATCAATCGTATGCCGCTTTTCAGTTTGCTGTAACCTACGATCGGGTTGCCATTTAGAAACCAAACGGGATGCCGATGCCAGATTTTGTTTTCAGCGTTGGGCAAGCCCTTGTCGATTTCTTGTGCCAGCAAGTCTGCGATAGCGCGATCCGCTTCTGAAAGCGTGTTGTGATAAGCCTCAATGTCCGGGTTCATAAGGAATTAATCCTTCGAAGATAAGAATTTCGCCAAGTCTTCCTTGCTCGACATGAATACAAACACATCATCCAGCGTATAGTAGGTCGATTTTTCAATTGCCTGATCGTACATAGCCTTCACAAAATCCAGGCGCTGCTCTTCAAATCCGAAGAGTTTGGCAATTCCGCGAATCTGATTGTTCGTAAGACATTTGTTTTTGGTAGCAAGTTGCGCGGTCGTCATTCGGTCGCTGCTGAACCCTTTCTTTTCAAGGGCTTTCAGTGCTGTCTGGTAGTCCTTATCGCTCAGCCTGCACGCTTCAAATGAATCTTCCTCAACGATTGTTATTACGGTGGTTGTTTCAGCAGGTGCTACGGGCTGAACTTCGGTTGTAGTTACCACAGGTGACGAAACAACGGGCCTGAAAACATCTTCGACAATGATAGAAGAGTAGAAGTTATCGAACATTTTAAAAGGTGAAAAGTCTTTATCGCGATCTACGGGTTCCATCACCCCTTTGAAATAATCGTGCTCATAAAGTGTCGCGAGCATACCGTCTGGCACATGCAACGATGTCAGCGAATTGCGTGGAAGGGTGATATCCCGAACGAGATACCGGCCAGGTTTGAGTTCCTGCGAAATTCCTTTAAACGTTTCTGAATAAATGATTACAACCTGGTCGCGTGGATCGATTTGTTCAATTTTCATGGAGGATACAACGTTGTCGAAATTATTGTTGCGCAGAAAGCCATCACCCACAGTGGCGTTGACGGTTAAACTTCTTCCGCCAAACGCAACATCTTCATACAACGTTACCCGCAAGCCGCGCGGAATTTTAATGGACGACAATTCATTGTCGGCATTGTCGAGAACGGGATATTGTCCGGGCGTGAGCGTTTTGAGCGGATTATTAAAGTTATCCCGATAAAGCGTTACCTCAGGAAGCGGCATGTCGCTCGTGCCGACTATCATCGAAGACGCCATGTTATCAAACCCTTTGCCCGCGATGAAATCTGCCGAGGCATCTTTCGTTATCAAAATCGATTTGCCAGTGAAATTGCTATGCTCGAACAGTAGTACCCAGACATCGGCAAACAGCCGTGCAGAAGAAAGTTCGTCATTTCCAATCTGAAGATTTCCCATATTATAGTATCCCGGAGTGAAGCTTGCTGAGTTTCCGGAGTAGGCGTCTGAGTAAATAATAATTCTCGGACTTAATTCAACTGAAACGGATGAAGTGATGTTATTGAATCCTTTGGCGTCAAGGAAAGCAGCACTTGCATCTTCGCTTAACCTCAATGACTTCCCTTTAAATTTTGCCTGATCATATAAAACAACTTCCACGCCTTCCGGTACATGAACGGATGAGATTTCATTATCACCAATTTCAAGTTGCTCGGTATCGTAAATGCCGGGAGCTAATCTTTTCGATTCACCACTGCGATCTCCCTGATAAATGATGGCCATTGGCCTTGCCGGGTCATCCAGGGAAGGTGTTTGGGGAGCGGGTTGCTGCGGAGTTTTCGGTTCTTCGGGAGTTTCTTCTTTCGGTATGACGGGAGGATTTTTTACAGGAGCTGGTGCCTCCGGAGGTGGCAACTGCTCGACCAATATGGAAGATGTGACATCGTTAAATTTCTTCTTTAATAAGATACTCGCACTGGCATCGGCTGTCAGTACCAACGATCGGCCTTTCGATTCTTTATGTTCATACAGGGTTACGCGCCATCCTTTCGGGATCTTAACTGAGGAAAGCTGATCGTTATCAACGGCTCCGAGATCCATGAAATCATAAAAGCCTTCGGGAAGTTTTTTTGAAGCTCCGGAAAAGTTATCACGATAGATCGTTACAACCGGCCCCTCAGATCTGGGCACGTAAGGAGCTACTACCAGGGATACATTTTGCGCAACCTGACCATAACCCTTTGCAAGCAAGTATTTCATTGGTGCGTCTTCTGTAAGAACAAGCGCATTGCCGGTATAGTTGTCATGATCATACACGGTAACCTGCATTCCTTTTGGAACACGCACAGATCTAACCATGGTAATTCCCGCCCGAAGCAGGGTCATGTAATCATACGACCCGGCTCCGACTTCGTAACTGCTGCCTGCAAAGTCGTCCGTGTAAACCGTAACTGTCTGTGCACGCAAACTTGTAACTGCAAGCAGGAGCGTAGAAACAACAATGAGTAATGCTTTTGCTTTCATATTGCAGATGAATTAAAATACCCATGAATAACCCGTGCCGAGTGAAGCGCCAACTCCGGCACCGATTCCCGGTGTAACAACGATCCCTGAAAATTTAAAGGTCGGGGGATTATTTCCCGAAGCGGTAACATCATACACCAGCGAAAACGATACGCCTGCACCCGCACCAACTTCCACATTCACCGCTACCGAATTTCCGCTAAGTTGATCAGGTGGATTTGCCCAAATCCCAAACTGGCAACCAAGTCCGAGCCCATCCTGCACCCCCAGACTTCCATCTAACCCGGCATAACCCTTAACCTTGGTCGCGTCAAGCGCTACGCCATATCCAAATGAGCCTTCCATGCCTATTACCGTAGATGCGCCCGAAGTGAAACCCACGCTCATCGACTTAAAGCCAAGAGCTTTTTTTACTTCTTTAAACTCTTCGCGATTCACGAGCTGGCGCATCACATCTTCGGATGTTTTAGGATTTTTTGAACGGGCCGCGCGAAGCAAAGACCGTATGAATGCTTCATCAAGAATAACCTTGGAAGCTGCTTTTCCGAACTGATCGATGATCGCTTTTTTCTTCTCAAGATCACTTTTTGCCAAAGCTTTTACTACCTCGTATTGTGCGTCCTGCATTTTATCTTCAAAGAATTTTCCGGCATCCTGTACCGCATTGCCAATGTCTTTTGTGAAGAAAGTTGTTACACTTCCCATGATGTTGGAGGCTTTCTTTTCCACTTTATGTTTGGGGTCAAACACAGTTCCGTAAACCTTAAACCATTTGTTGGGTGGAATGCTCATTGATTCACTGAAGATTTTCTCGCCATTCTTATTATCGGCAAATTCATCATATACATAAGCTGAGATGGTGATGTCGGTTGCGTTTTTTGGTAACGAGACACTTTTCTCATACGTAAGCGCAGTTCCCTTTTTGCTCCAGCTGTCTTCTTTTCCGTTGGCCGTCCAGGATACCTTAAAGTTCGCGAGATATCCTGCTTCATTGGCGAAGCCCACGTAATTGTTGTTTGATCGCTCAGCCCATTCAAAACCTTTCTGACCGTCATTCTCATACCTGCGCGGTGCAGTTCCGGCTGCGATGTCCTGACCCATTGTTTTGATCATGTAGTATTCGTCCCAGAAGAAATAGTATTCTTTGTTGTCGGAGCTAAACGTGACTGCCTTGATAGGTCGTTCAGGCGGAAGGTTTACGAAGCCACCCGGTTCATCGATTTTCCGAATTTTCGGATCGACCGCCTCGCCTCGTTTCTTGGAAACAAATTCGTTTCCGCGGAAGAAGTAATATGTTTTGGTTTCAGAATTGTACACCACATCATCGATCTGCGACCACGGCAATCCGGGAAAAGCTTTTTCAGACGATATTTTCATCGGAGCACTCAGCCGTTGTGTAGGAACTTTGATGTCCCCGCCCATGAGCATTTTAATGGTCGTAACGGTGGTTTCGCAAACTTCATCTCCCTTGAAAAAGTAGTACTTATCGTTATCAGAACTATAGCACACCGCATCCAGATTACCACCGCTCCAAGATTTTGGAAAGTTGTCCCATGAATCTTCGATACGTAGCGGAAGGCCATCAATGTATTGGCCGCGTTCTTTGATTACGAAGTACTTTCCGAAAAAGAAAAAGTACTTATCTTCCTTGTTGTTGTACACCACGGCATCAAGCGATGCCCAGTTCTGTGCGAATGATGTGTCGGTGAAGCACGTGACAAGCGCCAACATGCAGAACAAGCTGCGTAAAAGTCTCATGGCCTGGGGGGTCTGATTTACTCAAGTTAAGAATAATCATACGGGTATGGCAAGAACCCGGCCAAAAACTTAATCAGGAAATATGCTCTTTTGATTAATTTGAAGCAGTTCTGGGATGCTTTCTGTGAATGTAAGCATGCATCCTAAGAATTATCTTTTAAGATTATCGCTTAACTGTTAACCATCCTTTTTTATCCGGGATACATTCACTTCGGATGAGAAAGTAATAAATGCCCGTTGGTAGCCCATCAGCGCTCCACTTGTTATCGTAATTTTTATTTGAGTAAACCTTTTTTCCCCACCGATTAAAAACTTCCAGTGTAGCGCCTAATAACTGTTCTCCCGATTCACGATTACCGAGTACAAAATTTTCATTATAGTCATCACCGTTAGGTGTGATGATATTCGGAATAAAAAGGTCTTCGAAACTTTTTCGTTTGATCAAAATAGTATCCGAACCCGCTGAACATTCATCATGTATGGAAACCCAGTATTTTCCATAGCTGGATATAACATGATTCGGACCCGTTGACCCATCCTGCCATTTAAATGTGTAGCCTGTTGCGTTAGGTAACGGGCTGAGCGTGATTTCCGGCATTGGGCAAGCTGAAACATCTTCCCCCAAGTCGATATTTAATTCATATTGGGCTTGGGTGAACGTAACCGAGTCGATATCGGCCTGACAGCCTTTCGTAACAGCTACCCAGTACGTGCCGTACGTTGTTGGGGTAAAACTTGATTCTGTTGATCCGTCTTGCCAAAGAAAGGAATATCCCGATGGGTTGGCAAAAGGTTGTAAAAACTTACCGGTCATGGGGCAGAGAGTCTCGTCTGGTCCCAGGTCTACAGTAAACGTCGAAGATGATGGGTTGCGAATAAACTCTATTCTTTTTGTGAGACCGGTTAAGGTTTGATCAAACCAGGTTGCAATACTATTGTCTTCTCGCGCTTTAGTGCAGGTTCCTGTTGAGTAGTTGACGTCAAAATTTTGATTTGTTGTTATCCCCGCGACAAAAACCCCAAAGTAAGGTGGGATGGAGACTGCCGTGTTAAGGCCGCCTGACTGACTCGGTGTGTTGCGAACAGCATACAGCTGCATACCGTGAGATCCGGAGCTAACGTTTGATACGGTTACACTTTCTCCGGATTCCGTCATTGTTACCTGTGCGCCACTCCAGCTTGCGGGATAGAGGAATACACTCTCATCGCCAATGGGTGCTCCGGAATAGATTCTTGTCGGGCTGTTTATTAGCGTTCCATTAAATCCGTTGGGGGATTTGTCAACAACAGTATTGCCAGATGTCTCATTAAAATTCCAGTTACCGATAAGTCCTGTTTCGGAGCCTGAAACTTTCTTGCACATTGTGGTACGAATTTGATTTTGCGTTAACGCTACGTTATAAAGTCTTAGATCATCAATCATTCCCTTGAACCAATAATTAACACCATTCGAAAGGTGATAGCCGATTTTTGCCACATCGGCAGGATAGTTTGAGCTCATGGGAGAATTAGATTCTCCTGAAATTTCGCCTCCTACGTTGATTCCATTAACATACAAATCTGTATCCATCGTGCTTCTCATTACAGCGCAAACATGGTACCACAACCCAGCTTGAATGTCAACAGACGCAATTTTACCCCTGCGGAATGCTGGATTATTGCTACCTAAACCATCTCCAATTTCAAACATTAGGTTGGACGATGACACAAAAAACCAGAACCCGTTGTAAAGGTCGGTGTTATCCTGCGTTGTAAGAATCGGAAAAGCACCGCTACTTCCGTCCAATTTTATCCATGCAGAAACTGTAATGGGTAGATTTATATTATCATAGATGTTACCAAGATCAACGTACTGGTTCACCCCATTGAAACTTAGTGCTCTGCCTGAACCCACGTTATCAGTCTGCGCATAGCTGGAAATAGTAGCAAAAAATAGAATCGGAAGTAAACGTCTCATCGAATCGGCCTCAATCTTCAACTTATGATTTCAAATTTTTAAGCGCTCCAAGTAAATCCTCGGGCGTATCTATTCCTATTGTTTCCGTTTTTGTTTCGGCAACTTTTATCCGGAATCCGTTTTCAAGCCAGCGAAGCTGCTCCAGCGATTCTGCTTTTTCAAGGGGAGATACGGGTAGTTCGGTTAACCGCTTTAGCACGTCTGTACGATAGGCGTACATACCGATATGTTTGTAGAAGCTGTGTTTACGGATCCAGTCGGCTTCGGGTGTGTTGCGAATGTGCGGAACCGTTGACCGGCTGAAATACAATGCTTCACCATTCGCAGCGACAACGGCTTTTACAACATTGGGGTTGAACAACTGCTCACGATCTTCTATTTTCTTGACGAGTGTTGCAATCTCTGTTTTTCCATCCAGCAACCCGGCAAGTAAATCAATCTGTTCAGGTTGAATGAAAGGCTCATCGCCCTGAATGTTAATCACATAATCGAACGGAGCTTTTTGTAACGTGAGCGCTTCGTAGCAACGATCAGTTCCGCTAACATGACTTTCTTTCGTCATGCGAACACGACCACCAAATTTTGTTACATGGTCGAAGATTTCCTGGTTATCCGTAGCAACAATAGCATCGGTTACCCGCTTCGACTTTTTAACTTGTTCATATACGCGCTGAATCATCGACTTACCGCCAATGTCAGCGAGCGGCTTTCCGGGAAAGCGGGTTGAAGCGTAGCGGGCGGGTATAATGCCTAATATCATTGACTATGATTGAACTGATTAACTGATTGTACTGATTAATTGTCCGCCAATTTCTCCGCTTTATACTTTGAATTTACTACGCGTTTGAATTCAAGAATCAAACAACCAATCTTACTTTCAAGGATGTGGTCTCTTCGCCAACCACTTCAATGCTCTGGCCTTTCTCGATGAATTCACTTCGCGTAAATGCATCGAACAATTGACCTTCGATCATCACTTTTCCGGAAGGACGCAACACCGTGTGAGCAATACCACGTTTGCCAACCATCGGTTCTTTAATAAAGGATGATGTGTAACCTTTTTTACTTTCATGCACCTGGACGTGCGCTACACGTTTAAAATACTTTGAATCGGCAATTTTTGATCCGCCAATAAATAATAAACAAATCCCGCCCAGTAATCCCGCGAACGCAGCAGCTACTGCGTACAGAATGCTGGATGGCGGCACGAATTCGAAATCGAACAAATTGTTGTTTACCATGATCAGAATTAACGAGCAAACCGTTAGTACAATTCCTGTAACGCCTGCAACGCCAAAACCC
This sequence comes from Cyclobacteriaceae bacterium, assembly GCA_016786585.1. Taxonomy (GTDB): domain Bacteria; phylum Bacteroidota; class Bacteroidia; order Cytophagales; family Cyclobacteriaceae; genus UBA2336. The sequence continues at coordinate 294,751 of JAEUUI010000030.1, read as the reverse complement.
GGTATCACAAAAACTTCTGCAGCAATCAGCACCAATCCAATAAACAATGCAATGATCTCCCAGTTGTCGGCAAGGCCGTTCAGATAATAGGGGATAAGATAGAGCACCAGCGCGATACCAGCAGCAAGAATCGGGAATGTTGCCCCTGGCGTTTGCAGTTCAAAATAAATCCCTCCGATGATGATCAGAATAAGAATGCCGCTGATGAACGGGTTGATGAAGAATTCAATTACGCTGTCAGCCCATTCGAGCTCAAAGCGGTCGATCGTGTAGTCAGTAATCTTATTCCGTTTCAGGATTTCATCGAGCGATGTCACCTGCGCTTCGCAAAAGCCGTTCTTGATGGCTTCGGAAGTTGAGAACGTTATTACCTGGCCTTGTTTTTTTACACCCGGGATTTCGAAACTTTCATCAACCATTCCTTCTGCAATCCTTGGATCGCGATGATTCTCTTCTGCGGTCGACCGCATGATGCCACGCATGTATGACTGGTATTTGTCGGGTGCCTTTTCACCATCGCCTCCAACAACCGTGGCCGCCCCGATGCTCGCTCCGGGAGTCATATAAATGCTGTCGCACGCAATGGAAATTAAAGCTCCCGCAGATGCAGCATCGGAGTTGATGAAAACCGCTATCGGTTTTTTAAAATCCATGATCAGGTCGACAATCTCCTTAGCATCGGTCATCACGCCCCCGTAGGTATCCATGTCGATCAATACAAGGTCGGCCTTGATCTTGTCAGCATGCTTCAGCGCAAGTTCAACGTAACGTTTTGTGCGCGTGTCAATTTCTGTTTTTATTTCCATCACCATCACGTTTGTTTTCTGCCCGAAAACAACGGCCGGCAAAAGCAGCACGAAGGCCAAAAGAAATCGTTTCATAGCTTGAAATTGAGTGCAGGTCATGGTAACTCGCATAAAATTAAGCATTAAAACGTGTCGCGCGAGCCCGAGTTTCTCTTTTCTCATCACCTGCCGGGAATGATCTGGAATACGGTTGCGGTCGAACAAGCTCAGCTGTTGGCGCTCGAAGTTCGCGATGACACTATATTCACTACCACGTTTTCATTGCTCAACTATCAGCGAGGCATTTTCATACTTGAAAATAAGTCTCTTCCGGAACCGTGGTGGGTGAGCCTGGCAGCCGCGAACGAACAAACGATGTTGATTAACCGGTTCATGAACAAAGGCGGTAATCCTGATCAGAAAAGTCTGATTGCTGTCGATGTTCGGTCAGGGAGCATTCGATGGGAGGTTGAGTCGTTTTCGTTTTTTGATTGGAACAATACCGAGGTATTGGGTTATCGAACCAAAGGCGACCCGGTGAAGGCGACAATCAATTTGACAAGCGGAGTGGTAACAGACGGAGACTGGAAGAACAGTCCTGAATTACCCTTCGCTGAACGTCAGCGACCCGCTTTTTATCCTGAGGGCAGTAAGCATTTCGACACGATAAAAGAATTCCTGCGCAAGGCAGATTATCTGATTGTGAAGGGCGTTGAATACCTTGAATTCAACGATTGGATTATTATCAGCGGATATGTGGAGGAATTGGCAAAGCTGGCGAACTATTTGTTAGTATTCGATCGTGAGGGAACGCTCAAGTTAACCGTGAAATTGGGCGAAAACCTCGCAGGTTTAGGCACAGATACTTTTTTCATCCTTTCAGGATGTTTATTTTTAGTACAAAATAAGACCGATTTAGCAGCGTACAGATTATGATCAAATTTTTGATACTGTCTGGTCTCTCATTTTTTAGTCCCGAAATCAAAAAAGATTCGATTGGATTAGAGACCATTAATGGAAAAGTTTTTATCGTTCACAAGGTTGATGCAGGCGAAACTCTGTATGCGATCTCTAAACGATATGGCGTTACTATCGAACAAATTGTCGCACAGAATCCTGCGGCTGATGGCGGTCTGGAAGTCGATCAGATATTAAAGGTGCCTTATGTTCCGAGAACGGTAAAACCAATCCCACAAGGAAAGAAACATGTTGTTGCTGAAAAAGAAACGTTGTTTTCGATATCGCGCCTGTATGGGGTTACTGTTGATGATATTAAAAAATGGAATAACCTGACCGACAACGCGCTGTCGCTGGGGCAGGAACTGGTGATTAAAAATCAGACTACCATTCAGCCTGTAAATGCTGGCACTTCACCCAGAACAGCAAAAGTTACACATACCGTTGCTGCGAAGGAAACGATGTACTCCATAACACGGCAATATGGCATTACAGTCGAGCAGTTACGGGAATGGAATGGGTTGCAGAACGATGAACTGAAAGTCGGTCAGACCCTGTTTGTGTCGCAACCTATGAATGGCGCGGTGAAACAAAGCACGCCAACACAAACAATAACACAATTGCAAACGGAAACCAATCCCGTTACGCAACAAGTCACCCCCGTGATTGAAAAAGTTAATGTACCTATTACAACACCAGCAGAAAAAACAGTAACGCCACCGGCAGAGAAAACATCAACCATTAAAATTTCGGAAAGTGTAAGCGGTACAGATGAAGTCCGGGAAACCGGATTGGCAGAGTTAATCGAAGGGACCGAAGGTAATCGCAAATACCTCGCGTTGCATCGCACGGCTCCATCCGGTACGATTCTGAAGATCCGGAACGAAATGAATAACCGTGAAGTGTTTGTGCGGGTGATGGGTAAGCTTCCGGAAACCGCACCGAACGAAAAGCTGGTGATTAAAATTTCAAAATCGGCTTACGATAAGCTTGGTGCGATTGATTCGAGATTCAGAGTCGAAGTCACATACTATAAATAATGCGCTTTACACTGTGCGTATTTTTGTGCGTCACAAACGTTTATCTCTTTTCACAAAACCTGGTTCCTAACCCGGGCTTTGAAGAATACGTGAAATGCCCCGGTGGCTTTATGCTTAACCGGAAGGAGTTTGCCATTCACGGCTGGGAATCTCCAACCAGCGGAACGCCTGATCATTTCCATAGTTGCAGTACCGGTGAGGCTGATGTGCCTGTAAACTGGGCGGGTAATTCAAATGCACACGGAGGAAAAGGTTATGCGGGCATTTATGTTTGGACTGTAAGCTCGGTGTACCGGGAATATTTGCAGTGCGAACTTGCGGAGCCACTGATTGCCGGAGAAAAATACACGCTTGAATTTTATTATAAACTTGCCAACAATGCGGTCTATGCCGTTAATCGGATTGGAATGGCGTTATCAGAAACACGCATTAACAAAACAACCGATGGTATTCCGGACTTGACTCCTGTACTATCGATTCAAAAAGATACGGCAGTAGATGTAGCGACTGGTACGTGGGAACAGGCACGAATGGAATATGTGGCACAGGGTGGCGAACGGTTTGTCATCATTGGTAACTTTTTCAATAATCAGCAGACAAAAGCTACGCGTTTGCCCTTTCGCTATGGAATGAATCCCATGTTGAACGATAAGTCATACTACTACATTGATGACGTGTCGGTACAACGCGCAGGAGCGGAGCCAAAGCAAGATCCAACCCTGGTAACGCAGCTTAAACCTGATGCCATGGAGGTGAATCACGTTTACACGTTAAAGGATATTAAGTTCGAATTTGACAGCTACGTACTTCATCCGTCATCAAATGACGAATTGGCGAAAGTAGTTGACTACCTGAAGGTGCATCCTGAATTGAACATCCGGATTTCCGGGCATACCGATTTTGCCGGTTCAGACGATTACAATCTCACACTTTCGCGGAATCGTGCTAAAAGTGTAGCTGATTTTTTGATTATGCGCGGAGTTGATGAACACCGCATCGTGAGCTATGGATTCGGTAAATCAAGGCCTTTATCAACCGCCAAAACGGAAGAGGCTGCGAAACTCAATCGCAGGGTTGAGATTAAGCTTGTGCCGAAGGATTAACAGTCTTCGAACTCCATTCTTCCAACCTCCTGTTCATCATGCTGAACCAAAGCGGGGGCAATGTGGCGATGATGATCATCGTAGGGTATCCAAACGGCAATTGCGGACTTTCATCGTAGTGATTTAATACCTGGTAGCGTTTGATCGCATTAACGTGGTGATCAGAATGGCGCTGTAATTGAAAAAGGAAGAAGTTACTTACCAAATGACTTGCGTTCCAGGAATGCACAGGGTTAACGCGCTCATACCGGCCCGGAGAAAGTTCTTTCCTTGTAATGCCGTAGTGCTCCACATAGTTCACCATCTCCAGCAGTGTAAATGCAAGAATACTTTGTGAGAAGAAGAATACCGGGATTTGCCAGAGGATTAATCCGTGCAGGATGCTGAACACAACTGTTAGCGCACCACAGAATAATACCGGAAAGATTGCGAACCAGATCATGTTGTTACGCCAGTGTAATGCAGGCAGATTTTTCTTTCCGAGCGATTCGGCTTCCAGTTGCCAGGCGTGGCCATAACCCTGAAAAACAGACCTAACCCAAAACGCATAAAAACTTTCATTCTTTCTGGCGGTAGCCGGATCAGCCGGTGTGGCAACCAAAACGTGATGCCCGCGGTTATGCTCGATGTAGAAGTGCATATAACACACAGTCATCAGCAGAACCTTGCTATAAAAACGTTCAAATGATGATTTTTTATGACCAAGTTCATGCGCTACCGTGATGCCTATTCCCCCCGTGACAAGTGCGGTGCTGACGGTAAACCCAATCCATTCCCAAGCCGTGTTAATGTTGCCCGTGCCTATTACGCCACAAGCCCAAATGACAAACGCCAACTGAATGTATGTCCAAACATAGGTAACAAAGCGATAGTAGAATTCTTCGCCAATAATTTTTTGCCGGTCTGATTCAATATTCGATTTATTAATCCCCGACCGGGAATCAATTAATGGAATGATCACAAATGAAAATGCGATTGCCAGGTAGTTCCACCATCCGTCAAGGTAGTAACCGGTAAGGGTTAGTGCGGGGATGATGAAAGCGGCAAAAAAGCCGAGTTTTTTTAACGCTCCCATACCGGAAGATACAACAATTGTAACTATTCTTCGCTGAAGAGTGCCTTCTGTACAATTGTGTCGTTTTCGGTGACTTCCTTAATAGACGAGGCGTGCTTTTCGATAAAACGGTTGTATTCAGAAGCAATGGAATCGTAATCGGCCCGGTAATTTTCCACGCGCAGGTCGGCTGAGCGGATTTGCTCAACCAGTTTTTGAATGGTGGTGTTGTAGGAGAACGATGAGAGCGACTCCGCCATCGAAATAAGTTCGGTTATCAGGGAGTTGGAAGCAAAATCGTATTCCTCAACCACATCAACATTGCTCATGGTTTTTGGCGTATACCGGATCTTTGCAAGCTGGTCAATCCGTTCTTCCAATGAAGCCAGTTTTTCAGGCGTGAATTGTGTGCCGATTTTCAATTCGTGCACAAGGCTTTTCATGGCCTTAATTTTTTCGTTGTCATCGCTCACCATCATGCTCCATGTGTCGTGCAGGCTGTCTTGCAGCATCAGGAAAACTTCCGTAACAGAATCAGCATGGGTATAGCCCGTCTCAGGCGTGGCATCGGGCTTGTTGCCGCATTGAAGGAAGAACGTGGGCACCAATCCGGTAATAAAAAGAAGCGCAAATGATCGGCTAGATTTCATACAGGTATAGACAATACGGGCTAAAGTAGTAAAATGTTCTAAAACCAGCCTTATTTTCATCACATACGTACCTAAAGCGGCTTAAATTGCTCGAATGCCTCGCGGCAGGTGTTGCAATAATGAATAGACCGGCAAAGGGTAGGTCCGAATGTGTTTCTTAATTCGGTATCACTGCCGTTGCAGCGTGGGCATGTGGCGTGCTCCAATACATCCAGTTCAGTAAAGAGCTCACGCGAAGGGGGAGGTGCAAGTCCGAACTTCTTTAATGCCGCTTTTCCTTTTTCAGTGATCAGGTCGGAGTTCCAGGCTTTCCGGAATGTGACATCAATCGAGACATTTGTTACTCCATGTTTGCCGAGCGTCTCGTGAATGTCCTGCTTCATGAAATCCAGGGCAGGGCATCCCACGAATGTGGGTGTCATTTCAATGTAAACATCGTTGTAGTTGATCTGTACATCAGTGATCACGCCCAGGTCTACCAGCGAGAGTACCGGGATCTCCGGGTCTTTTACTTCTTCCAGCCATGTGTAAACCTGTTCGCGCGTTAGCATTTTTAATACGTATGATACGAAACATCAAACGAACCCGGGATTACCTGGTTAACATGGTGTTTCAGATGTTTTACATAATCCTGTGCGAGCCACTCAAGCGTGTACAACTGTTCGATGCCTTTGCCGGTGTTACAGGTTTTTTTGTAGTTCGCTTCCGGCATGTTCTCCAGTACCGCACAAATTCTAAAATTGACAAGCGTCCACAATACGATCACATCAAGCGAAGTCATTTGCTGGTAGCCATTGGCGCTCACCCAAAAGTTTTGATCATATACAATGTGAGGTGGAACGCCGTCATACTGGCCAACAATAAAACGCCTGAGATTGTTCTGAGCAGAATCAACCAAATGACCTACGACCTCTTTTTTGCTCCACTTTTCAGGATTTACCTTGTCTGAAAAATCAGCTTCCGGGAGCGAGGCAAATGCTGTTGAATACGTAGTAATAATTTGCCGGAGTTCGGCAGCGATCTGTTTTACCATTCGGCTGTAGGATCTATTTTGAATACTTCACTCATCTCATCCAGCAACGGTTGCAGGTATTCACTGTGCTTGCCTGCGCGACCGCCCATAACGGGTTGAATTGTTTTCCAGTCGGGCAGTTGTAATTGTGTTTGCGCGATGATCGCCTCCACTTTCTTCATCCAGCGTTCTTTCAAAGCTTGCTCCCCTCCGAAAATTTTATCACCTATCAGTTCTTTTTCGTACGGCGATTCTTCAAACATGCCAAGGGCATAGGGCATAACCTGTTCGAGCGACCGCTGAAGGCGGGAGATGCTTTCTTCTGTAGCGCTGCCCAGCTGCTTAACCCATGTGTTGGCATGCAGCGTATGATACCGGAGCTCTGCGCGGATTTTTTTAGAGATGTCAGCCAGCGGCTGGTACGAAGATTCGCTTAGCATTTCGAAGCGGATGGCTTCGGCCGTATCGTATAAAAAATGACGGATCAGACTGAAATCATATTCTCCATTAGGCAACTCAACCATTATGCAGTTATGAAACTGATCGGCATTGCGCATGAACGCTACAGTATCAGGATCTTTTTCTCCGAGCGTTTCAAGCATCTGGTAAAGTGCGTGACTCTGTCCGACTTTATCCTGAGCCATCGAAGAAAATGCAATATCCTCTTCCAGCAGCGGCCCGAAACCGGTCCACTCCGAGTTTCGGTGACCGAGTATCAACTGATCGTCCGCTATTTTATAAAGCAGTTCTTTTAAAGCAGGTTCGTTCATGCGTTATTTCTTTCAAGGAATTCTTTCAGTTTATCTCCGCCTTTATAATCCGAAGCATCACGGAATTTTTTTTCAGGCAACGTCAGCCACAAATCTTTTTCTTCAGCCGAGGTAAACCGAATATCGGAAGTCCGGATAGCCCACACGTTGTAAATGGTTTTGTCACTTTTAAATTTCTGTTTGGCTTCAGCCATGGCTTCTTCCGGAGAACCTGCCTGCACCGTTCCCGCATGTACGTGCTGCTTGCCGCGCCTCGGTAAATGATAAATTTCGAATGACGTTTTTTCCGAACCGCTGTTAACGCTGTCGCGGATAAGATCGTATGCGTTGGTGGCTCCGTCTGTCAATGGTGAAACATACACGTTGCGGGTGTCACACACGTATAATGAAAAACACATGAACCTCCGGGTGAATGTTTCTTTCGCAAGAACAAATGCCATCTCCACATCCGGTGCATGCACGATGCCTTCATGCTGGAATGGTTTGCCTTCCTTCGGCTGAACAAATACTTCGAACGTACCAAGCTGGTCGAGCGGAGCTTTCGGAGAAATTTCTCCCGGTGTGCCGACAAGCGGCAGGCGGTTAACGCGTGGATCGAGTGAGTTCAAAATTTAAGATTTAGAATTTCGGTTGACGCGTTACGCCAACGGAACTGTGTACTTGGTTTGCGCTTTCTTCAGCGCCTGGCGCACCCACTTGCCACGCTCTTCTGCGATCCGCCTTACTTCAAGACGTTCTTTGTTGCAGGGGCCATCGCCATTAATCACGCGCTTGAATTCTTCCCAGTCGGGTTCGGTATAATCCCAACGACCGGTGTCCGGATTTTTCTTAAGATTCTCATCCGGAATTGTAAAACCTAATTCCCAAATCTTGGGTACATACATGTCGAGGAACTGGTTGCGCATATCATCGTTTGACGACATCTTCACTTTCCAGCGCATCAGCACTTCGGTATGGGCCGAGATTTTATCAGACGGTCCGAAGAAGTGCATCATCGGTTTCCACCAGCGGTTGATTGCCTCCTGGAACATCTCGCGTTGCTTCTGCGTGCCGGTTGCCAGGTAGATTACACAATGATGACCATACTTCAGGTGAAACGATTCTTCTGCACAAATGCGGTCAAGTGCCCTGCAGTAGGGGCCGTAGCTTCCTTTTGCATTCGCGAGTTGATTCACAATTGCACCGGCATCCACCAGCCATGAAATGAAACATGAGTCGGCCCAAGTAAAGGCCGGGTAATTAAAGATGTTCGAATATTTTGATTTGCCGCTGATCAGATCGTCTATCATCTGCTCGCGTGTTTTACCGAGCGTCTCTGCTGCACTATACAGTAACTGTCCGTGGCCCACTTCATCCTGTACTTTGGCCATCAGTGAGATCTTGCGCTTGAAACCGGGCGCGCGGGTGATCCATGTTCCCTCCGGAAGTGCCCCAATAATTTCGCTGTGTGCATGCTGCTCGATCATTCGGATCAGCTGCTTGCGATAAAGGGCCGGCATCCAGTCGGTGGGTTCGATTTTTTCGCCACGCTCAATGCGCGCTTCAAACTCCGCGAGCTTAACCGGATCTTCCTGAGCAATGCTGTCGGTTTTGATGCCTTCGAATGTATTTCCGCCTCCGTACATAATAGTGCTGATTAGTCCTCAAAGATAAGGACTAACGGCTGTTAGTAAAACACGGATCGGATTAGTTTTGTTTCAGCCCGTTTACGAGCATATTGGCCAGTTGCTGACCCAGTTCTTTCGGCTCGATTGAGCCTTCCGGACTGTACCACATCGGCATCCAGTTGAGGGATGAGAACAACGTCATCACGGCAAGCTTGGTATCGATGTTCTTTTTGAACTCACCGGAAGCTACGCCCTGTTCGATGATTGCTTTGAACCGGTTGATATAGTTGATTCGCAGCAACAGGAAGTCACGCAGGTGCGGATTGCTCAGGTGGCGATGTTCATTCATAAACACGGCCGAAGCCGTAAGGTCGCGCGCCATCACGTTAACGTGACCGATAATTCCCATGCTCAGTTTTTCACTGGCGGAAACACCCTGCTTCTCAACCTTGTCGAGCGACTCGCGAAACTCCGCAGCCATGTCAAAGCAAAGCGTCTGCAGGATTTCTTCTTTCGACTTGATATGGGAGTACAAACTGGCTGCTTCGATGCCCAGTTTTTGGGCGAGATCACGCATGGAGGAGGCGGCATAACCTTTCTCTTTAAAGAGCTCTGCAGCACTGCGGATAACTTGTTCCTTTCGGGATAAATTCGCTACTCCGTTCATCGGCAACTATATAACTCAAAAATATAAGAAAATAGTGGTACACTGAAATATCAATTCCATATTTTGGGTAATTAATCACGCGCATGAAGTACAACTCGGTACCGGAATATTTCTACAAGCTTTATGGAAGGCTTTACGCGCTTATCCTTCTTCCACTTATTTGCTTTGGACTTTTGTATTGGGAGATGAAAACAGGCAATATCGAACCGATTTCGCAGGATATTCAACTAAATCAACTGCTGTTGCTGGTAGTTATACTCGCCTTACTTACCGAGTGGATCATTTCATTTTTTTTGTTCCGAACCAAGGTGAAAAGCATACTAACGCTTGGTAGTCTCGGTGAACGACTTGATCATTACTACAGGTTTACCCTTATCCGGTTTGCGCTTATGGTTTCCGGACTGGTTATGTTAGCGGTAGGGTTGTTCGTTACGCGCGATCAATACTTTACCATTTTGTTTGTGGCAAGCATGGTCGGGCTGGGCTTTTTATGGCCAACGTCAGCAAAAGTATGTGATGATCTCCAGCTCAAAGGAGATGAGCGTAAGCTTATTCTTTATAAGCTCGATAAGTTAAGTTGAGCGTTAACCGGGGTACTAGAACTGATTAACCAGAATCATGCCTGCGGTAACTAACGTTCCGGCGATGAGCATACCCAGTACGATTAGTAACACAAGATCCCGACCCAGCGGATTGATGTGAAAAATTTTTGAATACGATTTCATAGCCAGTGTGTGTAATAGACAACACTAAAGTAACATCAGTTGTTATAGGGGAGTTCTTTTTGTAAGAAATTTTCTCCTTTCTCAGGATTTGTTGTCAGTTGCGGAACACTATAGGTTGCTCCGAGGATGTCGGTAAAAATCATCCGGCTTCGTGACGTGGTTGCCGTGAAGCAGTTACGAAGCTTGTGTTAAACTTCCGGATGCAGAACTATGCAGACAAATAACGCTTAACGAAAGAAGATACTGTCCTGTAGGGTTTTGCTGTTTTTGCAAGAAAGCCTACTCAGAGATTTGTTCTCCGCAATGCGGGCACTTCCTTGAACGCGGACGGTGCATCATTTCAAAGAATCCGGATGAAAGAATACCGGCCGGTAATGCCAGAAGACCTACGCCCGTAATCGCGAAAACTCCTCCCAGAACGCGCCCCAAACCGGTTATCGGAACCATGTCGCCGTATCCAACGGTAGTGAGCGTAGCAATGCCCCACCACATCGTGGCCGGGATGCTGGTGAATTTGTCGGGCTGGGCCTCACGCTCCACATAATACATGGTTGTCGAGATAATCACGAGAATAAACAAGATGAAAATGATGCTCAGTACGAGTTGTTCTCTTCGGTCGTAAATGACTTTTTTAAACATCGACAGCGCATGCATGTAACGCGCGACTTTGAACATCCTGAATAATCCCATTAATCTGAAAATCCGCAGGAAGCGAAGGTCAACGGGCAAAAACGTGAGATAGAATGGCACAAAGGCCATCAGGTCAATAACAGCCATCGGGGTGCCGATGAATTTTAGCCTTCCGGTAATCGGGTGTTCATAACGTTTGTTTTCAACAATAGAATACACGCGGCAGAGGTATTCGACCGTAAAAAATACTACCGAGAAGACTTCAAACTTGTGAAAGAAGTGCGCGTATTGCTGGTGAAAATCTTTAATCGATTCACATACAATCGCTATGATATTCAAAACGATAATGGCAATCAGCAGCAGTTCAAAAACACGTTCCAGGATGCCGCCTTTTTCTGTGGGTTCAAGCGTTAGGTAAATCCGCCTTCGGAGGGTCATAATACCGGGATATCAGGGTGCTTCAAAAATAGCAATATTTCACGGATTCAAATGTTTTGAGGCTGCCAGGGCGTTTCTTTCCCGTTTACAGTTTACGCGTTACCTTTGTGGATTGTACGATAAAAAAATCAGGCTTCGATGTTTGACAATTTAAGTTTTAAGCTGGAAAAAGCCTTTCAAACGCTGAAAGGGCAGGGAAAGATCACAGAGGTAAACGTTGCCTCGACAATCAAGGAAATCCGCAAGGCATTAATTGATGCCGATGTGAACTATAAAGTGGCTAAGGAAGTCACGGATGAAATCCGGGAGAAAGCCATGGGGCAGGATGTGCTTTCGGCCATCTCGCCCGGCCAGTTGCTGGTAAAAATTACCAACGATGAGCTCACCAAGTTGATGGGCGGGCAGAGTGAAGACATTAAAATCGAAGGCAATCCTTCCATTATTCTGATTGCTGGCTTGCAGGGTTCCGGTAAAACAACCTTTTCCGGAAAGCTTGCCAACTATCTTAAGAAGCAGGGTCGCCAGGTTTTGTTAACAGCATGTGATATTTATCGTCCGGCCGCGATTAATCAGTTAAAGGTACTGGGCGAGCAGGTTGGCGTTGAGGTGTATGCGGAGCCGGAAAATAAAGATGCCGTAAAAATTGCGAAGGCGGCAATCGATCACGCAAAGAAAAACAATCACCGCGTTGTGATTGTCGATACGGCCGGTCGCCTGGCAGTGGACGAAGAGATGATGAATGAGATTGCGAAATTGAAAGAAGCTCTTAATCCGGCTGAAACACTTTTCGTGGTCGATTCAATGACGGGTCAGGATGCGGTGAATACCGCAAAAGCGTTCAATGATCGGTTGAACTTTAATGGGGTTGTACTTACCAAGCTCGACGGTGACGCCCGCGGTGGTGCTGCACTCTCGATTCGCAGGGTTGTTGATAAGCCGATCAAATTCATCAGCACGGGTGAAAAGATGGAAGCGATTGATCGCTTTTACCCGGATCGTATGGCGGGAAGGATTCTCGGGATGGGTGACGTTGTCGGACTTGTCGAGAAGGCTCAGCAAACATTTGATGAAGAAGAAGCAAGGCGCATCAACGCCAAGCTGCGCAAGAACCAGTTCGACTTCAATGATTTCCTTACGCAACTGGAGCAAATCAAAAAGATGGGTAACCTCAAGGATTTAATGAGCATGATCCCTGGCGTTGGTAAGGCGATGAAAGGTGTGGATGTGGATGATAACTCGTTTAAACCGGTGGAGGCAATTATCCGGTCGATGACGAAAGAAGAACGCGAAAACCCGGACTTGATTAACGGCAGTCGCAAAGACAGAATTGCAAAGGGTAGCGGGACTTCCGTTCCGCAGGTGAACCAGTTGCTGAAGCAATTCAACGATATGCGCAAGATGATGAAAACAATGAATAAAATGGGCGGAGCAAAACGCGCATTGTCATCCATGAACCCGTTTGGAAAATGATCGCAAGAAAAAGTATTATTCGCGCACTGATAATCATTAGCATACTGATCGTAAACGTAAGTTGCGATCAGTTGTCAAAAAGCATCGTTCGCAATCGTATTGACGAGAACGAACAGATTTCGGTTGTCAATCCATATTTCACCTTGATGCGTGTTGAAAACGAAGGTGCTTTTTTGAGTCTGGGTGATTCACTTCCAAAAATGGCCCGGTTTATTTTGCTGGCGCTTTTCCCGTTAGCTGTTCTGGGTTTTGGCATCGGCTATCTCTTCATGAAAAAAAATATCTCCAAATCGGTTTTACTGGGGTTCGCGTTTGTAATCGGGGGTGGAATCGGTAATCTGTACGACCGCCTCTTGTACGGCTCGGTAACCGATTTTATGCACATGGATTTCGTGATCTTTAAAACCGGTATCTTCAACATGGCCGATGTTTCAATCATGACGGGCATTGCAGTAGTACTGGTGGGTTCATTTCTCAATAAGAAGAAAGATGACCCAGCATCGCCTGAAATTACCGGGCAGGCAATAAATTAAAGGCATTCCTATCTTTCAGATTGACAAGTACATACAACTGGTACGTACAGTAATTCTCATTTTTACAGAAAATTCTGCCTGCAAATCTCAACCTAACAGCGCACGATACGTAAACCAGATAGTTACAGGTTTTTATTGTTATAAGTTTAATAGATGCCTCGTTCTTGCCTACAGCAGAACGAGGCATTTCTTTTTTATGCCGATGTAAGAAACCGCTGCGTTTAACCCGGAATCATTTTTTTTTTACGGGAAGATATTTTCGCATATTTAACTGCAAATTATTTCAGGCATGCAGATTTTGGGACGTTCTGACCGGATAGATCTTCCGGGACTCGGGTTGAAGAACATTCATGCCAAGATCGATACGGGGGCTTACACCAGCAGCCTGCATTGCTCCCGCGCTGAAGTCGTTAACGGAAAACTTGAATTTGTGCTGCTCGATGAAGAACATCCCGAATTCACGGGAATGATATTTTCAGTGGATAGTTTTACAGAACGAGCGATCAAGAATTCTTTCGGAGTGGCGGAGAAGCGATTCATTATCCAGACTTCCATAAAAATTTATGATCAAGAAATTATGACCGAATTCTCCCTGAGCGATCGTGATGCACTGCGTTTCCCGATTCTGTTAGGACGAAAGGCGCTGCGTGAACGGTTCATAATCGATGTAACAAAAAAAAATCTATCTTACCGTGCCAACCGGATTCTCAGGAAAAAGAAAAAATCAACGTAATCCTTTCGTATGAATATTGCGATTCTCTCTACCGGGCCGAGACTTTACTCAACCCGTAGACTAAAAGAGGCCGGTGAAAAGCGCGGACACCGTGTGGAGATCATCGACCACATGAAATGTGTCTTGTACATCGAGAAACAAAATCCGGTGGTGCTGTATCAGGGGCGGAAGCTTGATTATTTTGATGCCATCATTCCGCGTATTGGTGCGTCTGTTACATTTTACGGTGCAGCAGTTGTGCGGCAGTTTGAAATGATGAAAGTGTTTACGGCAGTTGAGTCGCAGGCGCTGATCCGGTCGCGTGATAAACTCAGAAGCCTGCAAATCCTTTCACGCGCGGGTCTCGGTCTTCCCAAAACCATCTTCATGGATTACTCAAAAGATACCGAAGGGGTAGTAGAATCTGTAGGCGGTGCTCCGGTCGTCATCAAATTGCTGGAGGGAACGCAAGGCCTGGGTGTTGTGCTTGCTGAAAACAAGAAAGCGGCACAATCGGTTATCGAAGCGTTCCACGGATTAAAGACCCGCATCATTGTTCAGGAATTTATCAAGGAAGCAAAGGGTGCCGACATTCGCGCGTTCATTGTTGATGGTGAAGTTGTGGGTGCTATGCGCAGACAGGCAAAAGAGGGTGAGTTCCGTTCGAATTTACACCGGGGTGGAACAGCAACTGTAGTTAAGCTGAGCAGGGCTGAGAAACATGCTGCGATTACAGCCGCAAAGAAGATGGGCCTTGGTGTTGCCGGTGTTGATATGCTGCCTTCGAAACGCGGGCCGCTCATTCTTGAGGTTAATTCATCGCCAGGCCTTGAAGGGATTGAAGGTGCAACCAAGGTTGATATTGCCGGTAAGATATTCCAGTATCTCGAAAAGAATGCTGTGAAGAAAAAGATTCAAAAGGACAAGATCAACGCTTAAGTCAGGCATTATGAAAAAAGTTGTCATAGCCGGACATGAAATCTTACCGGGCGAATTCAAAGAAATCGATATCAACATTGCCCGGCTTCCTTCGCATACGCAGATTGATACGCCGATTTATGTATCACGTTCCGAGCATGACGGTCCAATCCTTGCGTTGACGGCCGGAATGCATGGTGATGAAATTAACGGGATGGAGATTGTGCGGAGAATATTGGATGAGGGTCTCCATAAAGTAACGCGGGGAACCGTTGTATGCATGCCCATCACGAATGTGTATGGATTTCTTAACTTCTCGCGTGATGTGCCGGATGGAAAGGACGTTAATCGTTCCTTTCCCGGAAGCAAAAATGGCTCGCTGGCAAGTCGAGTAGCCTATAATCTTACGCATCAGATCATTCCATGTATTGATTACGGCATCGACTTTCATACAGGCGGTGCAATGCGAACTAATTATCCGCAGGTTCGCGCGATGTTGAACGACCGTACGAACCAGGAACTGGCAGAAGCATTTTGCGCACCCTTTACGATCGATTCGCCATTTCGCCCGAACTCCCTGCGGAAGGAGGCCTCCAAAAAAGGGAAGAACATTATTGTGTATGAAGCAGGAGAATCGTTGCGGTTCGACAAGCACGGTATTGAAGAAGGGATAGCGGGAACGTTACGCCTGATGAAACACTTAAAAATGATTGATGATGCTCCGAAACCTAAAGAAGCTAACCGCATTATTTGGAGTTCGTCATGGGTTCGCGCCAAGCATGCAGGGTTATTTCAACCATCCATTCAATGTGGCCAAATGGTGCACAAAGGTGACCGCGTAGGAACCATCACCGATCCATTCGGAGAGTTTAAGGAAGACGTAAAAGTTCCGGAAACGGCCTATGTGATCGGATTAAATAACAGTCCGGTTGTGAATGCCGGGGATGCACTGATGCACCTTGGCATGGATAACGTATGCAAACTGGAAAATAAAAACGCTGATTAATCCTTTTCTGACTCGCCAGAACCGTACAGATCATCGAACGTTAACGTTCCCGCGGCACCGTCTCCGCGGAAAATCCTAAGGTGATACAATAATGCAATGGCCATCAGCAGGAAGATGAAAAGATAGCCGATGCTGAACAGGAACGCGTTGTAGTACTGGAAGTATCCTTCAAACACCACCATGTCGTAACCAAACATAATCAGCGACAGCACAAGGCTGAACACAAGATACCAAACACCTGTACGTTCTTTGAGGAGTGCCCGGATAGTAATCACACTGCTGTGTATTAGTACCAATGCGGCAATAATCAGATACAGGGCAATCCATCGGGTGAAGAATACGGGCGGCATCACAAGTGTTTCTGCGATGAACGTAAAATTGGCAATCACAAAAATGTATTTGATTATCCTGCTGCTTTCTTTCGGAAATAACCGACTGAAAAATAATACCGTCCAGATGAGCATGGAGTAAAGCGTGATGTACTCAATGCGCACCATCCACACCCAATCGAAATGAGGTACAAAGTCAATTACCAGGTAGTTGTTTGAGAAAACCGACCGGATCGACCAGCTGATGCAAAGCAAGGCGAAGTAAAGGGTTATCTTTTTCTTCTCCTGGCGGACATAGTAGATGATCAGGAATGCAGCGCCTAATACAAACAACGCAAGGCATTCTGTCAGATTACTTTTTGAAGCCAGGTTCTCCTGCTCTTTTAGCAAAACCTCAGACCCGAGATAAATGGGTTGCTTGGCACCCGTGTGGTAATGGTGAAAGTTTGCAATCTGTAGCGTAATGTCAAGCGTATCACCTTGATGCTGAAAGGCTACCACCTGCGGCATCCATTGTGGAGTAGTGGCCGCTTGTGAAGCGCCAGGCTGACCGTTTTCCGCGACACGCTCACCGTTAACAAACAGCTTGTAGCTACTGTAGAGTTGCGGAATATCAAACGCCAGTGCACCTGCATTTGCCGGTAATACTACACGTGCTGAGTAGGTTCCGTATTGAACCATCTCGAACCCGGCTTTCGAAAGCACTTCCGGAAAGGTTATCGGTTTGCCGGACTTCTGAGGATTGACAATCAGTTCATTCTCATAAAAATTCCACGTACCCGCCAAGGGTACTTTTTGTGCCTTAAAATTCCACCCACGCAAATCAATAACTCCGTTCTCAACCCGGGGAGATTTATTGGGTTGAGCTGTTAAAAAGCCAGGAATAATGCAAAGCAATATCCAAATGAATGCTTTTTGAATCTGGTTGCGGGCCATACACAGGGGTCAATGACGGTCCGAAAATAGCACTACTTTTTCGGTTTATACACCTTCCACTTTTTTAGATCGCCAACAGAAGCAGGTTTAAGGCTTACAGCTGCCCCGCCACCGGGCGCCAATGATACGCTAAGCGTGGTTTTGCTGTCCACAATAACATTTTCAATCTGATAGGCCATCGGGTTTTTATCCCAGTCGGCATCGGGCTTATCGCTATAAATTGTGGCTACGTATTTCTGACCGGCCGCCAGGAACGACAACGGCATCTTTGCAGTGCGTTTCTGTTCATCCGTAATGGCCCCAATAAACCACGTGTCTTTACCTTTTGCTTTACGGGCAGTGGTGATGTAGTCGCCTGGTTCTGCCTCCAGAATTTTTGTGTCGTCCCAGTCAACCGCAACATCTTTAATAAATTCAAACGCATCCGGGAAACGTTCGTAATTCTCCGGAAGGTCGGCTGCCATTTGTAACGGACTGTATAGGGTTACGTACAAGGCGAGCTGTTTCGCCAGCGTAGTGTGAATCGCAAATCCATTCGGTGATTGGTTGTTGAACGGTCGCTTGGCAACATAGTAATCCATCTTGATCTGAAAGATGCCCGGTGTATAATCCATCGGTCCGCCCATGATCCGTGTAAACGGGAGGATGGTTTCATGTTCCGGAGGACTTCCGATGCTCCATGCATTAAACTCATTTCCGCGCGCAGCTTCACAGGCCAGCCAATTCGGATAGGTGCGGTGGAGGCCGGTTGGTCGTACCGGTTCGTGTGCATCCAGCATGATTTTATACTCGGCTGTTTTTTGCGCAACGCGATTATAATGATTAACCATCCACTGGCCGTCATGCCATTCGCCACGCGGAATAATTTTTCCAACGTAACCTGTTTTAACAGCATCATAGCCATTGTCTTTCATAAACTTGTAAGCATCGTCCATTCTGCGCTCGTAGTTTGTTACCGAGCCGGATGTTTCGTGGTGCATGATCAGCTTTACATTTTTTGATGCGGCATACTTTTGAAGCTCTTTTACATCAAAATCAGGATACGGGGTTGTGAAATCAAAAACATTTTCCTTCCACTGGCCGAACCAGTCTTCCCAGCCTACATTCCAGCCTTCAATCAACACACCATCAAATCCGTTTTTCGCGGCAAAGTCGATGTAACGCTTTGTATTGGTTGTGTTAGCAGAGTGTCGACCATTCGGTTTAAGTGATTTCCAGTCGGTTTTATCGAGCAACAGGTTTACCTCATCGGCATAAAACCATGTTCCCACACCTACGTGCATTTCCCACCAGATACCCACATACTTGGTTGGTTTAATCCAGTCGGTGTCTTTAATGACAGACGGCTCATTAAGATTCAAAATGGTTTTGGAAGCGAGAATGTCTGCTGCCTTGTCACTTACAATAATGGTTCTCCACGGTGTATGACTTGGCGTTTGCAGATAGGCTTTGTTGCCGACTCCGTCAGGTGCGAGAGTTGCTGTGAGTGTAAGTTTAGCTTTATCAATCGTGAGAATCATGGCCGGGTAGTTGACCAGCGCAGCTTCATGAATGTTGATGTAAAGGCCCTCCGCTGATTTCATCATCAGAGGAGTTTGAACCGCTCCGTTTATCGGATTACGGGTTGCGATTTCATCGGCTGAACCAATGCGTGCTGATTTATCAGCTTTCGTCAGTGGCGTAGTGGAGTAGGTGTATTCGTTTGTATCGAAGTCACCGGGAATCCAAAACGCTTTATGGTCTCCTGTTACGGCAAATTGTGTTACTTCATCCTTTACGATAAAATGTTGAAGATTCGGTTGCCGCGGGAATTCATACCGGAAACCGAGACCATCGTTAAACAGTCTGAAGCGGATGATCATCGTGCGTTCTTTTGGCGATGACTGCGTTAAGGTTAATCCTAGCTCGTTGTAGTTATTCCGAATGGTTTTTACTTCGCCCCAAACCGGGTCCCATGTCTCGTCTTTTTTGTCGGTTGTTATGCTTTCCAGTTTGAATCCTTTCAGTAACGGGGTTTGATCTTTTATATCGATACCCAACCGGCTCTGCTTAATCACCGGTTTATTTTTATAGTCGAGCTGATATTCCGGTTCCCCGGCCTGCGTTAACGAGAAGGTCAGTTTAAAATTCCCGTCAGGAGATGTCAGCGTCTGTGCGAGAAGCGGGGTGCCTGAGGCAAGGATCAGTAGAGCAACGAGTATTTTTTTCATAGATGAATGAATAAGCAGGGTCGAAGATAGCCTCTTTTTACGTTCGCGCCATCACAAAAAGTGGGAAACATGGTTATAGCTACAGCCTTGGTGCGACACCGTTTGCACAACCGATTTTACAGCCTTACTATACCGGGCCGGGGATTGGTGTCTGTAGTTTGAAAGTGTGTATAAAACAAAACAATCCTCCCGTTTCCAGGAAGATTGTCATTTATTGGTTCCCCGTCTGCAATTATTCGTTACGCAAGGAGTTAACCGGGTTGCTGTTGGCCGCTTTCAGAGTTTGGTATCCCACCGTAACAAATGCGATGACTACCCCGGTAAGCACAGTGACCACGAAAAGCCATACGCTGACATCCATATGATACGCAAATCCCTGTAACCATTTATTCACAAAATACCACGCGAGGGGGGAAGCGATCAGGAACGCAATCAGTATGAGGAAAATGAAATCTTTCGATAGCATCACTACAATTCCGCTGACAGACGAACCCAATACTTTCCGGATGCTGATTTCCTTCATGCGTTGCGTGGTTGTAAACGATGCCAAACCAAACAAACCGAGGCAGGAAATGAAGATGGCCATGGTCATCGCTGTTTTTATCAGGCGGGCGGTACGCTGCTCGGATTGATAGAAATTTTTAAGCGTTTCATCCAGGAACTGGTATGAAAATTTCTCATTCGGATAAACTTTTTTCCAGGCCTCCTCAATCTTTGCAATACCGGCTTTGAATTCATCGGTACCGTTTACAGTTGATAACCGTACGTTGAAGCAACTGAAGTCCACATCATTGGCGATGATTACCGGCTCGATTTTCTTGTGCAGCGACTGAATGTTAAAATCTTCCACCACGCCAACAATCGGATAGGTTTTGTCGCTGTAGTTGATGCTTTTGTCAAGCGCTTCTTCCGGAGAATTAAAGCCGAGCTGCGTCATCAGCGTTCTGTTGATCACGAACTCACGCAAGGAATCGGTTTGGCGGATGTTGCGGCCGCTCAGCAGTTTCATTTCGTAAAAACCGATGTATTGAGGGTCACCGAATTTCCGGAACGCATTAACTTTTACAACTTCACCTTTTTCGGGTTTGTATTCCACGGTCGATGAGCTCCATCCGTTCTCTGACGGGGGTGAATCACTCAGGCTCAAGCCGGCAATTTGAGAAACCTGGGATAATTCGTTTTTCAGAACACCTATTTTGCTTGATTTTTCCTGCCATGGCGTGTAGAAATATACTACGGCATCTTTCTTAAAGCCGATGTCTTTGTTGAGCATGTAACTGATTTGCCAACCCACCGCGAGTGCGCCTATGATCAATACCTGTGCGATGGCAAACTGGAATACAATCAATGATTTGCGCATGAATGCCGATCGTGATGATCCTGATGTTGCGTGTGCCTGATTTTTCAGCGCCAATGCCGGAAGGAAAGACGACATGATAAATGCAGGGTATAATCCGGCAAGCAAGCCGATACCGAGAATTACACACGTCAGAAACGGGGCAACCTGGGTTAACGAAAGTGCAACACCTTCCGGCACAAAATCCGAGAAGGTTTGCAAGGCAAGTTCGGTCAGCGGAAGCGCAAGCAATACGGCTACTAACGTGATGATAAAGCTTTGATACAAAAACTGACTGATCAATGCCATTCGGGAACTTCCCAATGTTTTACGCACGCCAACTTCTTTTGCCCTGCGCACGGCTTGTGCAGTTTCCAGGTTCACAAAGTTGATAGCTCCGATGATCAATAGCAGCCCGGCAACCACAATCAATACGGTAAGGGTTGGCAAGTGCGCGGGCGAGCGGCTGTAGTCGAAGATGCCTGTTTCGTTATTGTAATGAAGATCAGAGAGCGGTTGTGCGGTAAAATTGTTTTCAACATCCCAGGTGCTTTTTTCTTTATATCGTTTTTTCAGAATGGCAAACTGGTCGGTAAACGTTGCCAGGCTCGTGGTTTTATCGATCAACACGAATACCTGCGAACTGCTGTTTACACTTTGCCAGTCATTCAGCCGCACATTTCCCTTCAGCCAACTTTTTTCAATTGTACTGTAGCTGATAAAATCAGTCATGTCAATATCCGTGTTGAACGGAAGGTCTTTCACGATCCCGGCCACGGTAGTTTGCAACGAATCGCGGTAGATGATTTCACGTCCGACAACCTTTAGCGGGTCGGTGGTTCCGAAATATGTTTTTGCACGGCTTTCGGTAAGCACAACTTTGTACGGTTCGGTAAGCGATTCGGGTGACCCCGCAACCCATTGATAGGATTTGAAGACAGCAAAGAATGCCGGTTCCGCCAGAATTATTTTCGATTGCTGGTCGAGATTCTTTTTCTCGTTTCCGTCCGGGATTTCAACCTTGCTGCTCAGTACCTGGAACGAGGTAACAGCTTCCACACCTTTAAACTCATCCTTGATAGTGGGCGCAACAGCTGTTGGCGCACCACGGTTTAGACCGGAGAACACACCCTGGAAGGAAGAATGGATGCGATAGATACGGTCGTAGCCGGCATGTTCTTTATTAAAGCTAAGCTCAAAATCTACAATCAGGTAGATTACCATGCAGGCTGCCACACCAATGGCCAGACCCGTTACGTTAATAAAGCTGTGAAGCTTGTTTCGCAGCAGGCTTCTCCAGGCAATGGTGAGAAAATTTCTAAACATAGGCAGGTTGAAATAAGTTATTCGGTACGTAATGCTTTAACAGGATTTGTGGAGGCTGCCTTGAACGATTCAAAGCTTACCGTTACAAGTGCAATCAGGAGCGCTGCCAACCCGGCATAAACAAAGATCAGTACATCGATACTCGTTTTGTATTCAAAACCTTGCAGCCATTTGTCCATACTGTAGATGCCGAGCGGAACAGAAATCGCAAAAGCGATGATAATCAAGCGTACAAATTCTTTCGACATTAATGCTACAATCTGACCAACATTCGCGCCCAATACTTTTCGTACGCCAATTTCCTTAAATCGCTGCTCCGCCATAAAGGTTGAGAGTCCGTAAAGACCCAGGCAGGAGATTACAATCGCGATAACCGTGAATACAGTAATGATCTGTCCGACCCGCACATCTTCCGCATATTGTTTTTGCACACGCTCGTCCAGGAACATAAACTCAAAAGGCGTATCCGGGTTAACTGCCTTCCATTTTTCTTCCACCTGCGCAAGGGTATTAAGCATATCGCCTGTTGAAAGCTTTACAACAACGTTATCAAGTGTTTGATCTTTTCCTTTTTTAAAGAACGCTGTCGGAACAATTTTTTCCTTAAGTGAGACCTGGTGATAGTTTTCCATAACACCCACAATCCGGAACGTAAGGTGCCGGCCTTGCCAATCCATAGCCAGTTCTGCACCAATGGCATCTTCTGGAGTTAATTTGAGTTCCTCAATACCCTGGCGATTAATGATAATGTTATTGGTCGTACTGTCCTCCGTAACACCGAACGACCGGCCTGCGATAATTTTAATGCCCATCATTTCAATGTACCCATAGTCGATGTAGTTCATGCGGTGCAGAATTCCGTTCTCCATGCTTTCGCCTTTCTTGTACAAGCGGAAGTCGCTGAAGATAGGCGAGCCCGGAACATAATTAGAAGAAGAGACGGCTTCCACTGAAGCGAGTTTGCCAAGTTCCTGTTGGAGGGCAGGTGCGTTTTGCTGTGCTGTTCCGGTACGCAATGGAATAACAATTTTTGCATCGGGGTTGAACCCGAGGTTCGAATTACTCATGAATTTGAGCTGCTTGTTAATCATCAGCATTCCGCAGATGAGCGTTATTCCGATAATAAACTGAAACACAACCAACGCCTGGCGCAAAATTCCGGAGGTATTACCGGTTTTCCCCTTTCCCTTCAGAACTTCTGCGGGTTTAAAGGATGAAAGGTAGAATGCCGGGTAACTGCCCGCAATCAAACCGGTAATTACGGTGATGGCTAAAAGTGCTCCTCCGAAGTAAAGCATGTTATCGGAACCGAAAGAAATCGTTTTACCGGTGAGTGTATTGAACATCGGCAACGCCAACTGCATGATGCCAACGCTGATGATCATCGAGATGGCTACAATGATCATTGCTTCTCCCATAATCTGGCTTACCAGCGAACTGCGATAAGCCCCCATTGCCTTGCGTACCCCGATTTCGCCAGCGCGTTTTGCGGCTTTGGCGGTCGATAGATTCATGAAGTTGATGCAGGCAATCAGCAGGATGAATGTGGCAATTGCTGCGATTACGTAGATGTAGGTGATGCGTGGACTCTGGCCGATGCCTGAGTACAGATGAATATCTTTAACGGGTTCAAGTGAAAGTTTTTTTGACATGCCTAGTGCTTTCATGTCTTCCGCACCATGTTTTATCAACACTTCGTTCATCTTACGGATAACCTCGTCTTTGTTATGACCGGGCGCAAGTTTTACATATGACGGGATGAAGTTTTGTCCGCCCCATTCATCGGCTACTTCGGGTTGCTTCAGGTAATCGGCCCAGCCGCCACCCGCGGTTGACGTAATAAAGTGCGGGTTCTGATGACTCTTTCCTTTTTGGCGAATAACTGCCGTAACACGAAAGTCGGCTGTTGCTCCGCCCTGATCAATTGAAATTACTTTGTTAAGGGCAGGTTCCTTACCAAAAATTTTCTTTGCGAGTTCTTCTGTTAATACAACTGAGTTTGGCTCAGTTAACGCTTTGTCAGGATTGCCGGCAAGAAAATCATAACTGAAAATTGAGAAGATCGTTGAATCGCCAATAAATCCATCCGATTCATAGAACATGTTGGTTTCGTACCGGATCAGGTTTTGCGAAAGCCCCGGAGGGTTCAGCAAGCGGGCGGCAACTTCCACTTCCGGAATTTCATCTTTCATGGCCATTGCAAGCGGTGGGGAACATGAAGCCAATTCGCGGATGTTGTCAATATTTTGAAATACGGTTGTGATGCGGTAAACATCTTCAACGCGGTCATGATGCTTGTCTACGGCATATTCCTCCTGTATATAAAGTGCCAGCAGCAGGCAGCACGCCACCCCGATGGAAAGTCCGAGAATATTGATGAGGGAATAGGCCTTGTGTCGCAGGATGTTGCGAACAGCAATTTTGAAATAATTTTTAAGCATACAACGCGCGAGTTGACCGATCCTGATTCCAAGATCAGTGCCAGCGATGAAACCTATCAAATAGGGTAAAT
The DNA here is from genome assembly GCA_016786585.1 of Cyclobacteriaceae bacterium. Taxonomy (GTDB): domain Bacteria; phylum Bacteroidota; class Bacteroidia; order Cytophagales; family Cyclobacteriaceae; genus UBA2336. The sequence continues at coordinate 270,025 of JAEUUI010000030.1, read as the reverse complement.
TCTCGTGTTTTTAAATACTCGAACAGCCACAAGCGAACGGTACCGTCCGGAATCGGATGATAATTAATAATCTTCTTCGCGCTTGATCTTAACCTTGGCCGCAGGTCCTACCTGGATAGGAGCTTTTTCAATTTCAAGGTTGGATGCTTCAATGCCGTAGTGTGCTTCGGTAGAAAGGCTATACTTTTTGAGGATGCGATAGCTTTGAATCACAAACCGGTCGAATGTTGATATCTCGCTGTCAACCGATGCCCATGATTGGATGATGATAAACTTAAAGTCGGCAGTCATGCTATACTTATGCAGCGAAGGGTACGGACTGATCAGATCGATCTCGGCTGAGTCGGCCATTTCGTGAATGATCCGGTTGAATAATAAATTCAATCGGTGATCGGCTTTGAATCCCAAACTGATCCTTACGAAGAAGCATTTCTTTGGAATGATGGTGTCAACCGAATATTTGCTGGTGAATGGATTATCAACCGTATCCACATGCAGGAACCAATAAACGTCCGCACGCTTGGGTCGTTTTCTGAAAATAGAATAAATGATATTTGAATCGATGTATCGCTTGCTGTCTGCCACTGCGAGATACACAAGATTCGTTGCTTCTTTCGGAACGGTGGTATCCGCCTGCAAATCGCGGATCATGTCTTCGTAATGCTTCAGGTCGACAAATTCGGTATGCCGCGTTCGCAACATTCGTGCGCGAAGCTGAATGAATAATACCCAGAACAGAATGCTGGCCATCAGGAACGAGAACCAGCCGCCATGCGGGAACTTGATCAGGTTTGATACCAGGAACATGCCCTCCAGCGTAAAGAACATGATGGCGAGCCCGAGTGACCGGAACGTAGATTTTTTATAAAGCGAGAAATAGTACACCAGCAGGGAAGTGGTCATCAACATATCGAACGTGATCGCCAGACCGTACGCCCCCTCCATGGCGGATGATTCACGGAAGATGATGATTACGAGAATTGAGCCCGCCATCAAAATCCAGTTAATGCCCGGAATATAAATCTGGCCTTTGAGCTGGCTCGGATACCGTACGCGCATCATCGGCCACAACTTCAGTTTCATCGCTTCGTTAACAAGCGTAAACGTTCCGGAGATCAACGCCTGGCTGGCTGTGATGGCAGCAAGGGTGGCGATGCCGATACCTACCGGTAAAAACCACTCAGGCATTAATCCGTAAAACGGAATCTGGCCGTTCAGCATTTTTCCTTCCTGCGTGAGCAGCCATGCCGCCTGACCGGAGTAATTCAGCAACAAACAAATTTTTACAAATCCCCAGCTAACGCGGATGTTATTCTTACCGCAATGACCAAGGTCGGAATACAACGCTTCGGCACCCGTGGTACACAGGAATACTGCCCCGAGTATCCAGAATCCTCCCGGATATTTTATGAGCAGGTTGATTGCGTACATCGGGTTAACAGCTTCAAGTACACCCGGATTTTGAATGACTTGTAAAAGACCAAGCGTTCCGATCATGCTGAACCAGATGAACATTATCGGACCGAACGTCTTACCAACGGTACCGGTACCAAATTGCTGGAACACAAACAATGCGACCAGGATTGCTACTACGATGTAGACCGTTGGGATTTGCGGACTGTAAATTCTAAGACCTTCAATTGCCGATGATACGGATATGGCAGGTGTAAGGAAGCCATCGGAGATCAGGGTGGCACAACCAATGATAGCCGGGTAAATTACCCACTGCGCTTTGTACCGCCTTACCAGAGCATACAATGCGAAAATTCCACCTTCGCCTTTGTTATCGGCGTTTAGTGCGAGGTATACATATTTAATGGTGGTGATAAGCGTGAGCGTCCAGATGACGCACGACAGTCCTCCGTAGATAAGCTCTTTGTTGATTACTTCTTCGTCAACGATAGCCTTGAACACATAAAGCGGAGAGGTACCGATGTCTCCGAAAATGATTCCTAAGGCGATCAGTACCCCGGCAGCCGATAGTGGCGTATGGTACTTAAGATGACGTTCGCTTTTCATGAAATGAAAGCGCCAAGGTAGTAAATTCCTGAACGTACACTCTAGCTGACGCCTTCTTTATTGCGACTGATGATCAGGCGGTTACTTTTATCATAGGAGAAGTAACTCCAGATCCAGCTGAAGAAAACGAAAAACTTGTTCCGGAATCCGATCAGCGAAATCAGGTGAACGAACATCCACAGGAACCATGCGAACAGCCCCTGGAAGCGGAACTGGCCCTTAAAAACGTTCAAGTCAACCACAGCTTTATTCCGGCCTACGGTTGCCATGGAGCCTTTGTCGTTGTACCGGAATGGTTTCATGGACTGTTTGTGCTGAAGACGTTTTAGATTTTCAGCCAGCAGTTGTCCTTGTTGCATGGCGGGAGGCGACATCATTGGGTGGCCATTCGGGAATTTCGGGTCACCGCCTTCCATGATCGCGGCATCGCCAATCGCGAAGATATTTTCAAAGCCTTTTACGCGGTTGAATTCGTCAACCTTGATCCGGCCCCCGCGGCCCAGTGCCTCTGAACTGATTCCCGGAAACGGCTGAACCTTTACACCCGCTGCCCACACCATCGTTTTGCTGACGAGCTTGTCACCGGTGTTAAGAACCGCTTCGTGTCCATTATAAGACTTTACGGCTTTATTAAGATGAACATGTACCCCCATCTTTTGCAGATATTCCAACGCCTTTTGAGATGCAATCTCTGACATACCTCCGAGTAATCGGCTGCCGGATTCGACAAGGTGTATGTCCATCTTGTTCATGTCAAGCTCTTTGTAGTCACGCGGAAATACGTGTCTTTTCAGTTCCGACAATGCACCGGCCAATTCAACACCGGTTGGGCCACCCCCGACAATTACAAAATCCATTAAACTGTCCATCATCTCCGGATCGTCTGTCAGCAAGGCTGTTTCAAAGTTTCGGATGATTTTGTTCCGGAGCTTGATGGCATCGATTATGCTCTTCAGCGGAAGCGAATTATCTTCCACGTCTTTCATGCCGTAGTAATTTGTCGTAGCTCCGCTCGCAATTACGAGGTAATCATATTTCACACTGCCGATGGACGTTTCAATGCAGTTATCATTCGGATGAATGGAGATTACTTCACCTAATCGGAAATAAAAATCATTTTGTTTTACGAATCTTTTACGGAACGGAAAGATGATCGAGCTGCTTTCCAGTCCGGAACTCGCCACCTGGTATAGCAGCGGCTGGAAGGTATGATGGTTATACCGGTCGAACAAAACGGTTTCTCCCGGAAACCCGTTCAGCGCCTTCGCGATTTCCAACCCGGCAAAGCCGCCACCGATAATAATAACTCTGGGCCTCCCTGAATCGGTAAGACCGGTATGATTGGTTACTAACTTTTGCATGCTAACGATAAAGAAGATGTGCTACTCATAATACGTATGTAAAGTACTTGTGTTTAGGATATCGTTAAAAATAAACTCAATGAATCAAACGACAACCTAACGCTCGTATCGACAGTTTATCCGTACCGATAAATATTCTGTGATCGAAACCGTTTTCATAATGATTAACCGGGTTTTACCGGATAGCCAATTAAACCTGAATCTTTATCGTGGAAAACTTCGCATTCCTTCGGACAAGGCACGAATCAGGCCAGTTTCAAAATTCCTTTTCGACTGTGAATTCAGTGAGTAGCGTGCCAAAGCGAGATCAAAATTTTTCCACGAATCACGGTTTTGCGGGGACATCTTTCCCTTTACCCTCGTTAAAAAATTTCTGCTTCCAATGCCTTCCGGGCGGAAAGTCCTGTAACTTTGTAACAAACCCTCAAACGATGCTACGAAAATTATTACCCGTAATCGCCATGGCTGTTGTGCTTACAGCGTGCGATAATCAGGAAAAGGCCAAACTTAAATCAGAAGTCGATTCGCTTCGCAGCGAATTGCAAACTTCGCAGCGCATGGCACAAACACTTCAGGATGTTGGTACGCTGATGGATTCCATCGATGCGAACCGTCAACTGCTTCGGGTTAACATGGTTGAGGGAACAACCTACGATGACTACACAGCCCGGATGAAAGATCTGAACAACTACGTTCGGGAAACAGAAGACAAAATATCCGACCTCGAAGCACAGCTTAAGAAATCAAAAGGCACAGTCAATTCATTTTCTTCGATGATCAAAAAGCTTAAGGCTGAACTCGTAACAAAATCACAAGAAATCATTTTGTTACAGGAAGAAGCGGAACGTGCCCGCAACGAAAACCAAAACCTGACGGAAACAATCCGTTTGCAGGAAGAAGAACTCACCTCGAAAGAGGATGAGATCCGGTCGAAAGATCAGGAGCTTGCCAATTCCGAAAATAAAATCCAGGAGATGATCCTGAATCAAAAGATATCGGAGGCAGATGCATACTTCAAGCAGGCACAAGCAGTTGAAGAAACCGCCAACCGTACCAAGCTTGCCCCGAAAAAGAAGAAAGCATCCATTCGTCAGGCAATCGATCTGTATAAGAAAGCACTTTCACTTGGAAAAGAGGAGGCTAAAGCAAAGATTGACGAGCTTGAAAAGCGTCTTTAAGCTCACAACACAATCATTTGAAGAAAGGCCGGTTTTGCCGGCTTTTTCTTTTTTGTGGAGAAGTAAAACCGCTACTAAAAATCTCGCTATGACCAACTTAGCGACTGCTTTTTATGCCTTAACGGGCTTATTTCCTGTTTCCCGCTACTTATTTTATCTTTACGGGCTTAAATCAGCCCATGGCTTTTGAGATAATTCTCACAATTCTCCTCGTTCTGGCAAATGGTTTTTTTGTAGCAGCTGAGTTCGCGATTGTAAAGGTGCGTGCTTCGCAGATTGCGCTGGAAAAGAAAAGCCTGTCGAAAAAATGGACGCTTCATATCATCGATCACCTCGATGGGTATCTGGCTGCAACCCAGCTTGGTATTACGCTGGCTAGCCTTGCCCTCGGTTGGGTGGGTGAAGATGTTGTTTCAAGAATGATCCTGAATGTGGTTAATTCAATGGGCTTTGAACTGAGCGAAAGTGTTGCTCACGGCATTGCTGTACCGGTAGCGTTTACGGTACTAACCGTTATGCACATTGTTTTCGGTGAACTTGCTCCGAAAACCTTAGCGATTCGTTTCCCGACATCAACCTCGATGCGCGTTTCGATCGCCCTGCAAGTATTTTACTTTGTGTTCCGGCCGTTTATCTGGCTCTTGAATGGCATGGCTAACCTGTTCCTCCGGTTGTTCGGCATCAAGCCGATGGGTGAACAGGAGATTCACTCGGAAGATGAACTGCGTTTGATCATTGCTGAAAGTGAGGAGGGTGGAGCGATTGAACCTTCGGAGCGCGAGCTTATCCAGAATGTTTTTGATTTTGACGACCGTGTTGTGCGCCAGGTAATGGTACCGCGGATGAAAATCAGTGCCATTAAATCGGAGGTGACAGTACGGGAAGCAATGGACATTGTTTTGAAAGAAGGTTACTCGCGCTATCCGCTGTACGAGGTGTCGCTGGATGAAATTGTAGGCGTGGTGTTTGCGAAGGACATCATTCGGGCTTACGTGACGAATGAGCAGGGCAGCAAAACGCAAACCTTGCGTGATGTGATGCGTCCGGTTCAATACGTTCCCGAAACAATGCCGATCGATGCACTGTTGCGCGATTTCCAGAAGAAGAAAATTCAGATGGCCATCGTGGTGAGTGAGTTTGGCGGAACGATTGGCCTGGTAACACTTGAGGATATCCTGGAAGAACTTGTGGGTGATATTCAGGACGAACACGATCATGAAGCGCAGATTGTTACCCCGATTGATAAACAGGTATATCAGGTGCTCGCGCAATCGCCTGTGTACGATATTAACAAGCTTATACCCGTTCCGTTCCCGGAATCGGATGAATACGAAACGCTGGCCGGACTGATTACTTTTAACCGCGCTTCGTTACGCGAAGGTGAGGAATTCACGCTTTATAATTACAAGATTAAAATCCTCAGGCTGGTAAAGACAATTCCGGAACTGGTGGAGATTAAACTGGAGGAGGAGCCTGATAATTCCTAAAACCACTTCTTTCGCTTGAAGTAATAGATCATCCCGGCACTGACCAGAGCCATAAAGATCAGCACGGCCGGATATCCCCATTTTGAATGCAACTCGGGCATGAATTCAAAATTCATTCCATACAATCCCGAAATAAAGGATAAGGGAATGAAAATCGTTGTAATAATAGTTAACAGCTTCATCACTTCGTTCATCCGGTTATTCATCGTGTTCATATGAATATCCAGCAAACTTGAGGTGAGGTCTTTGTAGGTTTCCAGTGAATCGATTACATGTACGGTGTGATCGTATACATCCGAAAAATAGCGAAGCGTCTCGTCATGAACGAAACTGGTTTCCCCTTTGCTCACTTTGCTTAGCGCCTCGCGCAACGGGTACACTGCTTTACGTAAAAAGATAATCTCTTTTTTGATAGCCTGAATCTTTTTGAAAGCTTCTTCCGCTGAGTCGGAATAGATGCAATCTTCGATCTCGTCAATCTTAGTGCCGATGTTATCCAGCACCGTATAGTAATTATCAACAATGATATCGATCAAACGGTACATTAGGTAGTCTGCATGCATCTTGCGGACCTTACCTTGGTCGAGCCGGATCCGTTCACGGAAAGAATCGAACAGATCGCCTTCTTTTTCCTGGAATGAGATTAGATAATTGGTGCCGAGAATGAAACTGATCTGTTCGTAATCAATTGTATCGCCTTCAATGCGATATAGCATCTTAAGCGTAAAGAACAGGTAATCATCATATTCTTCAGCTTTCGGGCGCTGTTCGTTGATGACATCGTCCAGCGTAAGCGCATCAAAACAGAAATGCGCCTGAAGTTTTTCCACGATGGTCAGGTCGCCCATACCATCCATGTTGATCCAGTTTACCTTGTGCCGGTCGATTTTGCGCAGCAGATCATTAATGGCAATGTTGTCGGTGCGCTCATACGTTTCCCGGTCATACGAGATGAGTTCGAGAATTACCTTGTTGTCGGCGCCTGTTTCCTCCTGAATTAATTTCATGCCGGAAGCTCTTTCATGTAGACGGTGCGATATGGGATTTCAATTCCCCTGGCATCGAATTGTTTCTTGATCGATCGGAATAAATCGGTCTTGATGTTAAACCCGCTGCTTGGATCTTTAGCCCATACATACGCGCGGATTTGCTGACCGAACTCTGTAAGATTGATAACGCGCACACTTACTTTCGGCTCGCCATTCTTCTTTTCTTCCTCAGTACGATTGTCCATCGTTTCCGGATGACTTTCCGCCTCCTGGCGGATGATCTCAATAGCTTTGTCGGTATCCGAATTAAAGGCAATCGTAAGCTCAACGAATACACACACGTTTTCGTGTTGCAGGGTTGAGTTAATGATGGTCTCGTTGTTGATTACGCTGTTCGGGATCACGATCAGCCGGTTCTCAAAATTACGGATCACGGTATGCCGCAACGTGATGTCTTCCACATCGCCTGTATAAAGCTGGCCGATCTGAACGCGGTCGCCTACGCTGAACGGCCGGAAAATCACAAGGAAAATTCCACTGATAATATTCGAAAAGGCTGATTGCGATGCAAAGCCGACTATGGCTGCGAGCACCCCGGCACTGGCAAGCAGTGTATTTCCGTACGTTCGCAGCGAAGGAATAGACCGGAAAATAACGACCGTGGCAATGAGATAGATGACAAAGTCGGTAGCGTTTTTGAAGAACTTGTAGCGCGTATGATCGACCTTTAATTTTAGCGCGGCCGTTTTAACAAACCGGTCTACCACGAATTTCAGGATGCGGGAAACGATGATAGCCACCGCCAGTACCACAAGTGCGAATACGGCTGATTCCCAAACACTTCCTGAGGTTAATCCAAACATGGCATCCAATATACTCGGTTAACCCGATTTAACCTTACAACCTCTTCAAATTTCCCATTTTGAAAGCCTGTAATGCAGTCGTATTATTGGGCATGGCTTTACGGTTAGAGGACATCAAAACTCCCATCGCCCATGAAATGGCGGAGTTTGAGCACAAGTTCCGCGATTCGATGAAAACCCGGATTCTGCTGCTCGACCGAGTGATGAACTACATCGTAAAGCGCAAGGGCAAGCAGATGCGGCCCATGTTCGTTTTTTTGAGTGCGGGCGCCAGCGGAAAAATTACTGAATCAACTTACCGCGGAGCTGCATTAATCGAGTTGCTTCACACCGCCACGCTGGTACACGATGACGTGGTAGATGATGCAAATTATCGCAGGGGATTCTTCTCAATCAATGCCTTGTGGAAAAACAAGGTAGCGGTACTCGTAGGTGATTTTCTGCTTTCACGCGGATTGATTTTATCGGTTGAAAATAAAGAGTTCGATTTACTAACCATTGTTTCGAAGGCGGTAAAGGAAATCAGCGAAGGTGAATTGCTGCAGATGGAGAAAGCCCGCCAGCTGGACATAACTGAAGAAGTTTACTTTGAGATTATTCGCCAGAAGACTGCTTCGCTCATTGCTGCGTGCTGTGCGGTAGGGGCAAGCTCGTCCGGTGCGACTGAAGAGATGATTGAGAAGATGCGGTTGTTTGGCGAGAAGATCGGTATGGCGTTTCAGATCAAAGACGATTTGTTTGATTACGGAGAGGATGAAATCGGCAAGCCTGTGGGTATTGATATCAAGGAAAAGAAAATGACGCTTCCGCTGATTTATGCCTTATCGAAAGCATCGTGGTCTGAAAAACGTGGCATCATCCGGATTGTTAAAAACGAAAGTGAGAAGCCCAGGAAAGTGCGGGAGGTAATTGAGTTCGTAAAAAAATCAGGCGGTATTGAATATGCGCTGGCGGTGATGAATCGTTTCCACGCAGAAGCGATGACGTTGCTGGAAACATTCCCCGATTCGCAATACCGGACTTCCCTGAAACAACTTGTTCAGTTTACAATAGAGCGGAATATTTAAGACGTTAGCTTGCAGAAGTAATTATTAAACAAAAAACCCCTTCCATGTGAGTGGAAAGGGTTTCTTTTACCTAAACCTAAACCTGTAACTAAAACTATCTTAAAGTGCTGCGGCAACCCGGTTGCGGCCGGCTTCGAGCACTGCATATTCTTTGAATGCATTGAAAATAGACGACTCCATTTTTTCTTCGGCTTTACCTGCTTCTGAAGGTGTATACAAGCCTTCGCTTTCCCACCATCTTTTTGCATCGGCACGGGCCTCGGCTTTATCAACATCGAACAAATTAATGCAGCTGTCCGAAATCATCCAGGCTTTATCAACCGAGCTGTGTTTTTCGAAAATCAGACTGCGCATTTGGGTTCCGCTTTGCTGATTCTTGAAGTGCGACACGGTGTACGAAAGTGTTTCAGGCTCCGTCATCACCATATCCCAGAATTTCTTGGAAGAAACGATTTGTGAAGTCGTAAGCATGTATCCAAATCCATGCTCAATGTTCTCTTTTGTGATCGGGCATTTCGCCTTCAGTTCCTTCTTTTTGTTCTTACCAAGTAGTTTGTCGAAAAATGCCATTTCACAGCTGGTTTATAATACAGTAGATACTCCGATATGCCCGAATAGTTGCACGTTAGACTCAAAAAAGTTGAAAAATGTTACAAAAGGTCTTTATCCGGGTATATTTTATTGGCTTAACGCCCGTTCGGTGGCGTTATTTCGTGCCCGGTTTTGTGGGAACAACCTTCTTTTCGTTGAGTTTACTGCAATCGAACGGAATTCTGTCCGGCTGCTTGTTCGGGCTGGCCGCCAGGCGCTTCATCATTTTTTCGTAGTTGATGATGAAATCTTCCAGCTTGGCCGCGGGCAGTTTTTTGGCAATGATCTTATGATTGGAGTCGAGCAGATAAATGGTAGGGGTGGTAGGTGCATCGTATTGATCACGATACGTAACTTTTAAATACGTGCGCGGCCCGTTTACGTTAATCCACTTCATGCCCATGTCTTTGATATACTTCCGCATGTCGGCCATTGACGTGTCAATGCTCACGGCAAAAACTTCCACGTTCAGCTTAAGCTTGTTCTTATTGTAGAAGTTAACGAGTACAGGTGTTTCCTTTTTACAACTTGGACAGCCCGGGTCATAAATGTATAACACGGTATACTTTGCCTTAATGTCGTACAACGATCGGGGCTGGAAGTTTTCATCCTGCATCATCAGGTTCGGCCCGGTTTTTCCGATCAGACTTTTGCAATAACCCTCCGCCAGATCTTTCAAACTCTTTTTATACTTGTCGTTTGCCCAATAGTCCATTTCACCGGAAACGTAGTAGGTGTAATAGATCCACACAAAAACTTCATCCATGCCCATGTATTCCGGGGTTGCGTATTTGCTGGTGATCGTCCACAGCATGAACTTGTAGGTTTCAGGATTTCGTTTTGCCTTGTCAACAATTTTTGTGATTGCTTTGGTGATTGTATCGGGATGCTGCGTGTACAGCTTATCGAGGTATTCGATTACCTTATTCTTATAGATTTGCTCGCGGGTTCGCGTAAGCGCGTCATCCGACAAATCGAAGTAATCGAAATAATGCTCCCGGTAATATTTTAATTGAAAAAGTGAATCTATGCTACCATCTGCACGCTTTGGTGGATCGGGCACGTTAACCTGTTTGGTAGATTTAAAGAGTCGTGCAGTCAGAGTTTGTGGATGCTCCTGAATAATTTTGTCCTGGTACGTCTGTGCCTCTTCACCGATTTTTTTCAATGCCTCGCGGGCATCTTTCTTTTTGGCTTCATCCGTTACCGTGCTATCCTTTAATATTTTCACATGCGGTTCGGCTCTTTTACTGAGTTCCATGTTGTGCGCCAGGTTCTCATAATAGAGTGTATTGTCGATGTCATTCTTAAAGTGAACGTTGCCTACAGGCTTACGCAATGCAGCTGTATCCAATTCCACCCCGAAATGCTGGTTCGGACCGACAACCATGTCAACAAATGGTGTTCTGTTCAGGATCAGGAAATAAGGACCTTCCGGAAGAGCACGCTTGCCGCTGAATGAAAATTCACCCTTGCTATTGACTCTCGCGGTGTCGCGGATGTACGCCTGGTCGGCAAAGTAATATCCGAGGTATGCTGTGGTATCTTTCAGCCCGTTGATTTTGAAATCAATCGAGTAGCCTGGTTTTGTTTGTGCAATCCCGCAAAAGGGTACAACCAGAACAAAAAATAACAAAAGCTTCTTCATGATGTGGGGTTAACCGGTAATAATGGAAGGTAAAACGGCAATTAATAAGCCAGGTTGTTTTAAAGTGACCTGACAACCCGCAAATCTAATCCCTAAATCATAAAATTCTTTAGTTTTGTGCGCGTTGTTGATAAAGCCCGAAAGGGCAGCCTCCAAAATATGTCGCTGGTTGTTAAAAATCTCTTAAAACAATACGGTTCGCAGAAGGCGGTCAACAACATTTCGTTCCAGGTAGAAGCCGGAGAGATCGTTGGCTTTCTGGGTCCGAATGGTGCGGGCAAATCCACCACGATGAAAATTGCTACCGGCTATGTGCCGCCTACCTCAGGGGAAGTTTCCGTTGCCGGATTTGATGTTACCGCGCAGCCGCTGGAAGTAAAAAAAGTTACCGGGTATCTACCCGAACACAACCCGCTTTACACCGACATGTTTGTTCATGAGTACCTGCAGTTTATCGGTAAATTGTATGGCATGACCGGTAAACATTTAAAAGAACGTGTGGCAGAGATGGTTGACCTCTGCGGATTGACTGTTGAGCAGAACAAAAAGATTGAAACGCTGTCGAAAGGATACCGGCAACGGGTGGGCCTTGCGCAGGCATTGATTCATAATCCCAAAGTGTTGATTCTTGATGAACCCACCACCGGACTTGACCCAAACCAGATTCTTGAAATCCGCAGCCTGATCAAGAACATCAGCAAAAACAAAACGGTCATTTTCTCTACACATATCATGCAGGAAGTTTCTGCGCTGTGCGATCGCGTCATCGTTATTAATAAAGGAGAGCTCGTGGCCGATGATTCGTTATCGAACCTGATGCGGTCGCAGGGCAAACAAGTTTCGCTAATTGCTGAATTTGAAGGTGTAGTTACGGAAGCTCAATTAAGCGGAATTGAAGGTGTTGAAAAAGTTGTGAAGCTCGAGCAATCGAAGTTTAGAATTTATCCGAAAACCGGTGTTGACGTACGACCGGAAGTGTTCCGGTTTGCGGCCGATAGAAAACTGTCGCTACTCGGCCTGCGACAGGAGGAGGGATCGTTGGAAAATATTTTCAGAGAACTTACCGCGAAGCAGGAGGCATGATCAGGGTTTTAACAAAAGAATTCAACAGCTTTCTCAATTCGCTCATCGCGTACGTGGTGATCGGAGTATTCCTTACCGGCATCGGATTGCTGATGTGGGTGTTTCCGGAAACTTCTGTTTTGGATTACGGCTATGCCGACATGGACACGCTGTTCTCACTTGGTCCTTACGTGTTTATCTTCCTGATTCCGGCCATTACCATGCGGAGCTTTGCAGAGGAACGCAAGTCGGGCACGATGGAATTGTTGCTAACAAAACCATTAACCGATTGGGACATTGTGCTTGGCAAATTTCTCGCTTGCTTCCTGCTGGTGCTTTTTGCACTTATCCCCACCATTATTTATTACTTCTCTATCCGGGCGTTGGGTAATCCTGCCGGGAACATTGATACGCCCGGGGTTATAGGATCGTACGTTGGCATCGCATTGTTGGCGGGAATTTTTTGCTCCGTAGGGATTGTGGCTTCATCGATCACTTCCAATCAGATTGTTGCGTTTATTCTTGCTGCATTTTTATGTTTCCTGGTGTTCTCGGGATTTGAGTCGATCTCAACACTCAATGTGTGGTCGAGCAATACGTTATTCATCAAACAATTAGGCATACTCTATCATTATGAGGCGCTCAGCAAAGGCCTTATCGACAGCCGGGATGTAATCTATTTCGTCAGCGTGGGCGCGTTGATGCTGTTAATTTCGAAAACTATTCTCAGCGCGCGGTCATGGTAAAACTCACGGGTAAACGTACGGGTGACTTATTGCTGCTGGCGAACGGCTTGGTGCTGATCGTATTGCTGAATGTATTGGCGTCACAGTATTTTTTCCGTGTCGATCTCACGGAAGAGAAACGATTCTCGATTAAGGATCAGACGAAGGAAATGCTGCGTAACCTTGACGACAACGTGTTTGTGGAAGTTTACCTGGAAGGGGACTTGAACGCCGGCTTCCGCAGAATGCAAAAATCAATTCGTGAAACGCTTGAGGAGTTCCGCATTTACTCGCACAACAAAGTGCAGTTCGTTTTTATCGATCCGTCAACGGCCATGAGCCAGAAGGCGCGCAACGAATACATGCAGGAATTGATGCAAAAGGGTGTTGTCCCTACAAACGTGGTGGATGATAAAGACGGCCAGGTTTCTGAAAAGATCATTTTCCCGGGCGTGGTCATTTCTTACGGTGGGTTCGAAACCGGTGTTAATCTGTTGAAAGGAAACAGTGCCTCAACACCGGATGAGAAGATCAACCAGTCGATAGAAGGAATTGAGTATCAGTTAGCGAATGCCATCTATAAAATGGTGAACAACGACCGTAAACGTATTGGTTTGATTACCGGGCATGGCGAGCTGGACAGTCTTGAAATAGCTAGTTTCAATAGCGCGCTGTTAGAACTGTATTCCGTAGTGAAAGTCGACCTGAAAAATAAAAAGTCGCTCGACCGGTATGATGCATTAATCATTGCCAAACCTGTGCATGCTTATTCTGAATCTGATAAATACAAGCTTGATCAGTACATCATGAACGGGGGCAAGGTGCTTTTCCTGTTGGATAAACTCGAAGCGAGTATGGACAGTGCTTCACAGGAAGGATATTTTGCTTTTCCGTATAACATCAATCTTGATGATCAATTATTCCGATACGGCATTCGCCTGAACATGGATTTGGTTCAGGATGCGTTAACCGGAAAATATCCGGTTGTTACCGGAGAGGTTGACGGCAAACCAAAACTTCAACTCATGGATTGGCCATTCTTCCCCTTAATAAACCGGTATGCTGATCATCCGGTTACGCGCAACCTTGATGCTGTGGTGACGAGATTCATCAGTACGGTTGATACCGTTAAAGCAACCGGCATTAAAAAGACGCCCCTGTTGTTTACTTCGCAGTATTCCCGAAAAATCGCGGCACCGGTGGCGGTCAATATTAATGACGTCCGGAAGAATTTGAAGAAAGAAGATTTCTCGTTAAGCTATTTACCGGTAGGCTATTTACTGGAAGGCGGTTTTACCTCACTCTATAAAAACAGGTTCCTTCCTGCCGATGCAGATCAGCGTTCGTACAAAGATCAGGGGGTATCGACAAAACTCATTGTAATTGCTGATGGCGACCTGGCGCGCAACGATGTAAATCCAAGAAACAACCAGCCGCAACAGTTGGGTTACGATCCGTTTGCCAGGTATACGTTCGCCAATGAAGAGTTATTGATGAATGCCGTTAACTATCTGGTGAATGAAGACGGATTGATTGCTGCACGGAATAAAGAAATCAAGATTCGTCCGTTGGATAAAGAAAAAGTTCGTACCGAGCGTGTGAAATGGCAACTGATTAATCTTTGCTTACCGTTATTCGTGCTGTTGATTTATGGAGTGACGCGTTCGGTTGTCCGGAAACAAAAATATTCGAAGTTCTGATGCAGCAAAAAAGAAACATCCGGCTTTTGATATCTCTTAGCGTGTTGACCATCATCACTGCACTGCTGATCTTTTTATTCAATCGAACGGACAATGTTGTTGATAAAACGGTTTTCCGCATTGCTGATCTTCGTTTAGTCGACCGAGTAGTGCTGGAGCATGATTCATCAAAAGTTGAATTAAAACTTGATGCAAGCGGTCGCTGGAAGGCAAAGGATCAACTGGCCGATCGTTCGATGATTGATGTATTGTTTGCCACGCTGCAACAGGCGGAGCCGAAACGCAGGGTTTCTGACAAACTCGCGGATTCGCTCGCAACGTATTTGAAAAGAAATGGAACAGCGGTAACCCTTTACCAGGGAAATGAATCACCGCTTCGCTTTTATGCGGGAGGTAATCCATCAAAGTCGCAAGCATACTTCGTCAAAGAGGGTGATGAAGATGTTTACCTTATGGTGATTCCCGGCTATCGTGTGTACACGTCCGGAATCTTTGAACTTGAAGCATCCGGCTGGAAGGATAAGTATGTGTTTGGATTCAACTGGCAGAATTTCAAAAAACTCAGTGTTTCGTTCGCGGCCAGTCCTGCCGACAATTTTGATGTGACGATGGATAAGCTACCGGTGATTGAAGGCGTGCAGGCTGACACAGCCAAACTGAACAGTTTTCTTGATAACGTGTCATTGCTTACGGCAGATCAATATTTAACAAAGTCTCAGGCGGTTGCCTACGACAGCGCGAGGTTTGTACCTCCCGTTGAAATCAGCGTGAGCGATTTGTCTGGCAAAGTTTACAGTCTGCGGTTATATGCAGAACCGGGCAAGCAGGTTGTATTCGGAATGGTTCAGGGCGAATATCCGGCAGTTTTCAATTCAAGGAAGGTGCTTCCGCTGATGAAAAGCAAGGGCTGGTTCGTAAAGAAGTGATCCGGATATTTGATTTTCCCGTTCGGGTCGATTCTTTTCCGAAATTCCATTTTCTTTATACCTTTACCGTGCTTTAAAATCAAACCACTAACACAGAATGAAGTTCATTGTAAACTCTGCTTACCTCCTGAAGCAGCTTTCCAATATTAACGGAGTTATTACCACCAACCCGGTTGTTCCGATCCTCGAAAACTTTTTGTTTGAGCTTGAAAAAGGCAGCCTCACGGTAACTGCATCCGATCTTCAGACCTCGATGATCACCGAGCTCAATGTTGAATCCAAAGAGAAGGGGAACATTGCTGTTCCGGCCCGTATTCTGCTGGATACCTTGAAGAACCTTCCTGAGCAACCGGTAACATTCTCGATTGACGAGTCGACTTACGCGATTGAAATTATTTCCGATAACGGCCGCTATAAACTATCCGGGGAGAATGCAACCGACTTCCCGAAGGTGCCAAATGTATCGAACGATTTCTCTGCTGAGATTTCTTCGGAAGTTCTGGCGCGTGCGGTTAACAATACCATCTTCGCAACCAGCAACGATGAACTCCGTCCTGCGATGACAGGCGTTTACGTGAACCTGGGCGAAAAGAATACAACCTTTGTTGCAACTGACGGTCACCGTTTGGTGCGTTACCGCAGAACGGATGTAAAGTCAGACAATGGCAGTGCGATCATCATTCCGCGCAAAGCGCTGAACTTGTTGAAAGCCACATTGCCAACTGAAAATGCTCCGGTTCATATCGACTTTAACTTATCGAATGCATTCTTCAAGTTCGGTAATATCCGCATGATCTGCCGCCTGATTGATGAGCGCTTCCCGGATTATGAGAACGTTATCCCTACGCAGAATGCCATCAAAATGACGATCGGTAGAAGCGAACTGCTTGGCGCATTGAAGCGTATTTCGATCTATGCGAATAAGACTACACACCAGGTGCGTTTGAAGATCACTGGCAGTGAGTTGCAAATCTCTGCAGAAGATCTCGACTTCTCCAATGAGGCGAACGAGCGCCTGTCATGCGAGCATGAAGGAGAAGACATTGAGATCGGTTTCAATGCACGATTCCTGGTGGAAATGCTGAGCAATCTTGATACAAACCAGATTAAGTTGTCGATGTCAGCGCCTAACAAGGCTGGTGTTTTAAACCCTGCTGATAAAGACAAGAATGAAGACATCCTGATGCTGGTAATGCCAGTGATGCTGAACCAGTACGTTTAAAAAATCAGATTAAGATTTACCTATAAAGATTTCAGGTTTCAGATTTCGATCTGAGGTTTGAAATCTTTTCTTTTTATAAAGCTCCGCGTTTGCCGAGTTCAATCACTTCCATGTTTTTTATGTCCTTCCCGGTGATTTCAAATCTCACGAGGGTTTTAGTGGTGTGAAAACCGTGATTACCTGCAGCGCCCGGATTGAGGTAAATCATGTTGTTATAGTTCGGATCTTTTTTTATTCGCAGGATATGCGAGTGCCCACAAATGAAAATATCCGGTGCGCGTTCATGCAGAATCTTTTTAACGCGAGGATTGTAGTTAGGGGGCGCACCACCGATATGTGTCATGAAAATTGAAAGGCCTTCACACGTGAACCACAAGTCCTCCGGAAGTTTTGTTCGTAAGGTCTTATCATCAATGTTCCCGAATACAGCCTTTACAGGTTTTAACAACTCAAGCTGTTCAAGAACTCCGTATCCAAAGTCACCTCCGTGCCAGATTTCATCGCAGTCTTTAAAATAGTCCGGTACTTTTGGGTCCAGAAAACCATGGGTATCAGAGAGTAGTCCGATTTTCATTTCCCAAATGAAGGAATAAAGTTTTACGATCGTAAACTTTTTTGTCAAAATTCGGGTATTCTAATAATTAAAACCCAACCCACATGACTAAGAAAAAAATAGGCGTTCTCGGCTCCGGCCAGGTAGCGCAGGTTCTTGCATCAGGATTTATTAAACACGGCTACGATGTAATGATCGGAACGCGCGATGCCGGTAAACTCTCGGCGTGGCAAAGCAAAAACCCTTCTGCTAAGGTCGGCAGCTTTGAAGATACCGCTTCGTTCGGAGAGATTGTTGTATTAGCTGTAAAAGGAACGGTTGCCGAGAAGCTCGTGTCAGCACTAAAGTCGCAGCTTGCCGGCAAAACGGTTATCGATACAACCAACCCAATTGCGGAAGCACCTCCGGTAAACGGAGTGCTAAAATTTTTCACAACATACGATGAATCGCTGATGGAGCGATTGCAGAAGGTTGCGCCGGAAGCAAACTTTGTCAAGTCATTCAGCTGTGTTGGTAATTCGCTGATGGTTGATCCGAACATGAAGGAAGGAAAGCCGACCATGTTTATTTGTGGGAATGACAAGAATGCCCGTGCAGAAGTTACCGCTATCCTTACAGAATTTAACTGGGACGCTGCCGATATGGGCACAGCGGAGGCAGCTCGCGCGATTGAACCGTTGTGTATGCTTTGGTGTATCCCGGGATTTGTCGGGAACAGCTGGGGACACGCGTTTAAGATGTTAAAGAGCTAGTTGAGAAATGTACGACCCCTTCAGGGTCGAGGCTAACGATTGGTTCTTTCTATTAATATTGGAATCCTTCGGATTCAGGCCTGCACGAAGAGGGGTATAGAGACTGAGAAGATCCCGAAGGGATTGCATGTTTGTGGAAGATATTCAAGGTGTGATACGACCCCTTCGGGGTAGTTGGCAAAATATCAATTGGATTGCTACAACATTTGAATCCTTCGGATTCGGGTCTGCACGAAGAGGAGTATAGAGATTGAGATGATCCCGAAGGGATTGCATGTTTGCAGAAGATATTCAAGGCGTGATACGACCCCTTCAGGGTCGTTGGCTAAATATCAATTGCATTGCTACAAACATTTGAATCCTTCGGATTCGGGCCTGCACAAAGAGGAGTATGGAGATTGAGATGATCCCGAAGGGATTGCATGTTTGTGGAAGATGTTCAAGGTGTGATACGACCCCATCGGGGTCGTTGGTTAAATATCAATTGCATTGCTACAAACATTTGAATCCTTCGGATTCGGACCTGCACGAAGAGGAGTATAGAGATTGAACAATCCCAAAGGGATTGAATGTTTGTAGAGATTGCATGTTTATAGAGGATGTTCAACGCGTGATACGACCCCGAAGGGGTCGAATAGCTGATTTAAACAACCCAATTTAATTCTGAATAATCCATTGAAAGGATTTCATCATGACAAAAAAGACAATTCTCATCACGGGCGCTAACCGCGGAATCGGACGCGAGATCGCACGGCAAATGGCTGATCTTAACTGGCAAGTAATTGTTGCGGCCAGAAATCTCCAGTCGGCACAGGAAGTGAGTTCTCAAATAGGCCATAACACATTTGCGATTCAGCTTGATGTTACAAATGAGGATAGTATTAAGATCGCTGCTGAAAAAGTCAGCGAACAATTCGGCCGGCTGGATGTGCTCGTGAACAATGCTGCGATCATGGGTAACGCATCTATGCGCAGTTTCGATCTGCAGGAAATAAATCAGACGATGGATACCAACTTCATGGGTCCGGTCCGAACGTCAAAATATTTTGTTCCCTTGTTAAAGAAAAGCGATGACGCCAGAATCATTAACCTTTCGAGCGGTATGGGCGAGCTGGCCTCGTTGCGTTCCGGTGGATATGGTGCCTACCGGTTGAGCAAAACTTCGTTAAATGCATTTACGATTTTGCTTGCGTCAGAACTTCAGGGTAGCGTTAAGGTTTTTGCGATGTGCCCCGGTTGGGTTCAGACAGATATGGGCGGAAAGGGCGCACCCCGCCCGGTTTCTAAAGGTGCGGAGACTGCAGTTTGGCTTGCAACTGACCAACATCCGGTGAGCGGAAATTTTTATCGCGATAAAAATGTGATTAACTGGTAGTTACCATATATCGATACATTTAACAACCAATCGGTTTCTCATTCGGTTTATCGTGTTTGCGTTCACGAATGTTCTCACGCATTGTACGTTTGAATTCTAAAACCTACCGCTATGAGATCGTGTGTCGCCCTGTTGCTTTGTCTGGTTGCTTTTGTCACTGTTTCAATTGCTCAAAATACCCAACCCGAGCCTGTCGGCCCTCAGTCCCTGCGACAGCAATATGCGCATATGAAAAGCGATCTTGATGTCATCAACGGTTTCCGGATGGTTAAGCTTTATGAAATGGATCAGCTCTGGCGGGTTGTGGAAGATTCGTTAAAGGTAAAACGTGCGGCCATCAACCGGGGAGAATTATTGGTGAAAACTCAGGCTGCTGAGATTGACAGCCTGAAGCAACAGGTGGCGCGGGCTGAAAACGCTAAACAGGAACTTGTTTCAAATGTGGCCAACATCAATGCCTACGGAATGACATTCTCTAAGGAAGGATTTGTAACCTTTGTCACCACGGTAATTATCGGATTACTGGTTCTGGCCGCTGCATTGTTTGTCATCAGCCGGATGGCGTTCAAGTCATCCCGCGAAAGCAAGAAAGTAAGTGACGATCTTTACAAAGAGTTTGAAGATTATAAGCATGTAGCTGTTGAAAAGAATATCAAACTTTCGCGTGAACTTCAAAGCCTGAAGAACCGCATGGCTGAGTTAAAGATTGCCTGATTAGTTGCTTAACAAAAACTCAAGCGGAATATAAAACCGCTTGTTCCATGATTGCTCCGAATGGTTTTCTCCCGGAAATTCTTTTGTCATCCAGTTTGCTGATGTGTATCCCTTTTCAGTCATAATCTTGTCCATCTCAGCCTGAAAAGGTTTGTAGTATTGGTCAAGCGTCTCAGTTCCGTAGTCGAAGTAAATCTTATGTGTTTTTGGTGACGGAAGATTTGCTTTAAAGTACTGGAAGAATCCATTCGGGATGTACTGCACCACCGGAGGCCAGCCACCGATCCAATGCGTGGAAATACATGCAGCGCCCCCAAACACTTTCGGGTATTCGCACATCGCATAAAGCGATATCAATCCACCCATGCTCGAGCCGGAAATAAATGTGTTGTCACGGTCGCTTAGGGTAGGAAAGGTTTTGTCGATGAACGGCTTAAGCTCCCTCACTAAAAATTTCAAATAGTCATCTGCCACTAGAGGAGTTTTCAGATAGGTTGACGTGAATGTGTTCATGTCCGGACCGGAGAAGTAATTCACGGCTTTCTGCGGAAAGTATTCATTCCAGCGCGTCATGCCGGTATTCCAGATCGCCACAACAATACACGGGCGCATCCGCTTTTCGCGGATCAATCGCATAATGGTTTCGTCAACTTTCCATTCCTGGTGATTGAACGTTACCGTGCTGTCGAACAAGTTCTGACCATCGTGCATGTAAAGCACCGGATATTTTTTGGTGGAATCATAGCCCTCCGGAAGCCATACTGCGATGGTGCGCAGCTGAACATATTTTGAAGCAAATGAATCGACCCGCTTAATGGTCCCAAAAAAGTTAACGGGCACCTGTGCATAGGTGCAGACTGTTGCTGCTGCCAGCCAGACGGAGAATAGGAATCGTTTCATGCACTTAATTTAAAAATTTTGCGACTTCGCTCGCAAAGAAGATTTCGAAAAAGCGTGGTGCACGCTTAAGCTTTTGAAAATCGTCTGTTGAAAGCTGAATGGCAACGGAAATATTTTTATCCGGGAAGTAATCCATTTCCGTAAGATATGCGGGGAACCAGCCGCCATGTCCGTAGCTAATCCCAAGAGGCGAAGGCCTGATTTGCATTCCCAAACCATACTGGTGATTCCTTCCGGTTTTGGCGGTAACACCAGCTCGCTGTTGCTTGCGGATATCTTCCGTTAGTGCAGCAGCATCGTAATAAATTCGGGCCCATCGTGCAAGGTCGATTGTGTTCGAGATATATCCGCCACCTGCCCACTCCATTTGTGGGTTGATCAGCATCTTGCCATTCACGAGAACAGGTCCGCTGACTTTAAACGGACTGTTTGGACCGGAAATACCGGTAACGAGGTCTTTCAGGTCGCGCTTTACGGATGGCTCGGTGGCAGCAAGCTTATTCGGTTTGATGAAAAACTCATCAATTTGTTTGTATGCATCCTTGCCGGTGATTGATTGCATAACTAACCCGAGAATGAGATAATTGGTATCGGCATAACCCCAGTCGGTGCCGGCAGGAAATAAAGGTGGCCGGCCGAGCGTATAGCTAATGCACTCTTCCGGAGTCCATTTTTTGTCCGGATTGCTGATCAGTATTTCCATGAAGTTTCCAAGTTCATAGTATTCTTCAATACCGGTTGTGTGATTCATCAGCATTCTTATCGTTATTGTTTCTGCGTTCTGCACCTTCGCGTACCAGGCTTCCTTGCCAAGGTAGTGCGATACTTTTTCATCCAGCGAAAGCTTGCCTTCGTTTACCAGTTTCATCGCAAGCGATTCAAAGAATGTTTTGCCCGTACTTCCCGCCAGCATCCGTTGTTCGGGTTTCATGCCCGAAGCCACGCTAATTTGTTCACCTGACGGCAGAATACAACTGAACGCCATCGAAGGAATGTCAATCGCCTGGCGAACTGAATCAATTTTCTGTTGAAGAACAGATTTTAATTGATCAGGAGACTTCTGGGCAAAAGAAGATACTGCGAGCAGGCAAAGTGCAATGGCCAGCAAAGCTGAGATAGACTTTTTCATCCGGTACAATTGATGTGTTCATCAAATTAGCGATGAAAAAGAATGTCCCATTCACTTTTTACATGAATGGGACGATGTGTTTACTGAAAAGACTAGGATGTTTTTTTGTAGTTAAGAACGGCCAGTGAATTCAATCCGATGGCAAAGAGTGTAACAATGCCTAAATGATACAGGATGTTTTTCATGCCACTGCCTTTGAGGATTACCATGCGCATTACTTCGATCAAATACCGGACGGGATTGAATCGGGTAACGGTTTTTGCCCATTCGGGCATGCTGTCGATGGACGTAAATAATCCGCCCAGCAAAACAAACAGCATCATAAAAAAGAACATGATGAACATGGCCTGCTGTTGCGTGTCGCAGAATGTTGAAACCAGCAGCCCAAATCCTAAAACAGAAACCAGGTACACCGATATGAAAGCGTATAGCACTGCGAGGTTTCCGGCCGGGATGATTCCATAAATTACCCACGATACAATCAGTCCGAGGGTGAACACTACGTTTCCTAAAACCCAAAAGGGGATAAGCTTTCCCAAAATAAAATGATGCTTACGGATGGGTGTGACGTTGATTTGCTCGATTGTACCGACCTCCTTCTCCTTGACAATGTTTAAGGCCGACAAAAATCCACCGATCATGGTAATCAAAATTGCCAGAATACCCGGAACCATGTAAACTTTATAGTTCATTAAAGGATTGAACCAGTTTGATGAAGTAATCTCGATCACATGTATCGGTTCGCCCGCTTCCGAAATAAGTTCGGTCCGGATTCGTTGGTTATAATTTTTTATAATCTCCGCGAGATATGCCCCCCCAAGGTTCGCTTTCGTTCCGTTGATGGCATTTACAGCCACGAAAAGTTTCTGTTGATTTTCCCGGACAAGGTTGCGTTCGAACCCAGCCGGAATCTCAAGAATAAGGTCTGCTTGATCACTTTCTACCAGGTGCATCGCTTCCTGATATGATCCATTATAGCCTGTTAACCGGAAATACCCCGAAGCGGTGATCGAGTTTACAAGCTGTTGCGAGAACGTTGAATGATCGTGATCGGCAACCGCGAGATTTACATTTTTCACTTCGTAGTCGGCAGCCCAGGGCAACACAGCAAGTTGTACAACCGGCATCACACAGATCATGGCGAGGATTGCGCGGTTGCGGAAAATTTGCCGGAATTCTTTTTGCAACAGAAATCTTACGGTTCTCATGCTAAACGGATTTTAAAAGTTTTTAAGCTAATAATCAGCAGGAACAATGTCATGCCGAGCAGAATTACAGTCTCTTTCCAGATGGCGGAAAAGCCAAGGCCTTTGATCATGATTGATTTCACGATGATGTAGTACCATTTTGCCGGAACGATGTTAGTGATCAACTGTAATACTTTCGGCATGTTTTCAATCGGGAACATAAATCCACTGAATAAAATTGTCGGCAGCATCATGCCCATCAGTGAAATCAGCATGGCCACTTGCTGCGAGCCAGTCCGCACGGAAATAAAAATGCCGATCGTTAAACAGGTTATGATAAACAGCGTACTTTCTGCAAATAACAGGATCAAACTTCCATTTACCGGCAGATCAAGAACAAATACACTCAGGCACAAGATTGAGGCAACATTGATCAGTGAAAGAATAAGATACGGAACGGCTTTTGACAAGATCACCAGCAAGGGTTTGAACGGAGACACGAGCAGAATTTCCATCGTGCCCATTTCTTTTTCGCGAACGATGGATACCGCAGTCATCATCACGCAAACCAGCATGAGAACAAGCGCCATTACCCCGGGAACAAATCCGTGAACACTTTTCAATTGCGGGTTGTATAACATTTTCGTTTCTGGAATGATGCGATAGGCAATTGAAGCGTTTTGATTGATGTCGGCCTGGTAATCCTGTATGATAGCCGTCATGTAGTTCGTTAATGTGTTTGCCGTGTTCGGATCGGTTGCATCGGTAATGATCTGAACCTGGGCTTTGTTTTGATGCATCAGGTCGGCCTCAAAATTTTGCGGAAAGATCAACGCGAGCTTTACATTCCCCTGCTTGAACGATTCTTCAATCTGGTGGTGATCAATAGCAGCCTTATTCACTTCAAAATACCGACTTGCTTCGATGCGACTGATTAATCGCTGTGACGCCTCGTCTTGTGCATAGTCGACTACCACGATCGCGGAGTTCTTTACTTCGTTGGTGAGCGCGAATCCGAAGATCAGGATTTGCATGACGGGCATCCCGAACAGAATCAGAAGCGTTTTTCGGTCGCGGAGTACATGGGCGAACTCCTTTTTAACAAATATTGCAAACTGTTTCATATTAGTCTCCGCGTTTTGCACCCCGGGCGAGTTGGTAAAACACCTCATCCATCGAGCTGGCGTTAAAATTTCGTTTCAGTTGTGTTGGACTATCAAGCGCTTCGATTTTACCGTCAACCATAATCGAGATTCGGTTGCAGTACTCTGCTTCGTCCATGTAGTGTGTGGTAACAAAAACGGTTACGCCTCTTTCGGCTGCTGCGTAAATCAGATCCCAGAATTGTCTTCGTGTTACCGGATCAACTCCGCCAGTGGGCTCATCCAGAAATACAATCCTTGGTTCGTGCAGCACAGCCACCGAAAATGAAAGCTTTTGTTTCCAGCCTAGTGGAAGTGAGCCAACAAGCTTTTTCGCTTCACTCTCCAGACCCAGGCGTTCAATCAATTCTTCGCTTTTGGTTTTGATCTGCTGATCAGTCAAGCCATAAATACCACCGAAGAACCGGATGTTTTCAAGCACGGTGAGGTCTTCATACAAGGAAAACTTCTGGCTCATATACCCGATATTCTTCTTAATCTCCTCTGTTTCGCGGTAAACATTAAATCCCGCAATGGTCGCATCACCGGAAGAAGGTTTCGACAGTCCGCACAGCATTCGCATGGCAGTGGTTTTTCCGGCACCGTTCGCTCCGAGGAATCCGAAAATCTCACCTTTATATACTCCAAACGTGATCGCGTTTGTTGCCACGAAATCACCAAAGCGTTTGGTTAGCTTATCGGTTTTAATAACAACGTCCTGCATGCTTATTTTCTTAACAGGTTAATGAAACAGTCTTCAATGGTTGCATCGATTTCTTTCAACTCAACTCCGGTCAATCCTTTTTCTCGCAGATAGTCTTTCAATAAGTTTTCATTGATCGCTTCGCGGAAAGAAACATGCGCATATTCTCCGAAAGCGTAACTGTCAGCCGCCCGGTCGTATGCGCTGAGTGTTTTTAAGAGTGCGTACATGTTCTCAGCTTTAACTGCATAGAGTTTGTCGGGGTAGGAGTTGGTAATGTTCTGGGGTGTTTCGATGGAGAGAATTTTTCCCTGGTCGATGAGTGCAATCCTGTCGCACAACGTAGCCTCATCCATGTAGGGAGTGGAAACCATAATCGTTATTCCCTGAGCCTTCAGCCGTTTCAGCATTTCCCAGAATTCTTTGCGCGAAACCGGATCAACACCCGTAGTTGGTTCATCCAGAAACAAGACCGTTGGTTTATGAATCAGCGCACAGCAAAGCGCAAGCTTCTGTTTCATTCCGCCTGAGAGCTTGCCCGCCCTGCGGTCCTTAAATTTTTCGATTTGTACGTAGATGTCTTTGATCAGGTGGTAATTTTCCCGGATCGTTGTTCCGAATACGGTAGCAAAGAAGCCGAGGTTTTCTTCCACGGTAAGATCCGGGTACAGCGAAAACTTTCCAGGCATGTACCCAACCGTACTGCGGATGAATGCATAATCTTTTACGATATCGAATCCATCGACAGAAGCATGGCCGCCATCCGGAAGCAGGAGTGTAGTGAGCATCCGGAAAATGCTTGTCTTTCCTGCGCCATCCGGACCGATCAATCCAAATATTTCGCCCTGTTCAACAGTAAGCGACACGCGGTCGACTGCTACTGTTTTTTCTTTTCCGTAAACCTTGGTGAGGCTATCGAGTTTTACTGCATGCATAAAAATCAGTTAGCGGATCCGGCTGTTAGCTTCACTTCACCATACATGCCAATCTTGATCAAGCCGTCATTCTTTACACGGATCTTAACTGCATACACCAGGTTTGCGCGCTCATCTTTTGTCTGGATAGTTTTAGGAGTGAACTCGGCCTTGCTGCTGATCCACTGGATTTCACCCGGATACTCTTTGTAAGAGTTTTCCGGTGCATCAATTAACACCGTTACATGTTGCCCGAGTTTAAGATCCGGTAACTGATCGCCTGTTACATATGCTCGAAGGATGATCTCCGACAAGTCGGCAATTTTGTACAACGGCTTGCCGGTAGCGGTCATTTCGTTCACTTCGGCATATTTGGTTAACACGGTGCCGTTTACTTCGTTCACGATTTTGCATTTTGACAATTGATCTTCCAACTGCGCAATTTGAACGGTGAGCGGCCCGCTCTCCTCATTGATACTCTTTGATGTGATGCCGAGCGATGATTCCTGTGCAGCAATTTGCTT
This sequence comes from Cyclobacteriaceae bacterium, assembly GCA_016786585.1. Taxonomy (GTDB): domain Bacteria; phylum Bacteroidota; class Bacteroidia; order Cytophagales; family Cyclobacteriaceae; genus UBA2336. The sequence goes on along the minus strand of JAEUUI010000030.1, from coordinate 243,294 downwards.
TTTAATGATTTCGACCTGTGCCGTTGCATCATCGAGTTGTTTTTGCGTTGCCGCGTCTGCCTTCAGCAGATTTTCTACTCGCGTCTGTTCGCGCTGCGCCTGGCGGAGTTGTTCCTGTAATGACGCGATCTGGGTTGCGATGTTCGGTTTCTTGCTGAGCACGGCAGCAATTTGCGCTTCAAGCTGTTTCTTTTTCAGGTATAACTGCACGCTGTCTACATAGCCAACCACCTGGTTTGCTTTTAATTCCTGGCCTTCTTCGATTGTAAACCTTTTAATGATGCCGTTTGCTTCGGCCGATACGATCGTTTCAACGGCTTCAAATGTTCCGGATGCATCGTACTTGATTTCGCCTCCGGCACATCCGGCTACAAAAGCTGCTAAGATTATGATTAACTTTTTCATTGTTATGGATTATTAATTTGGGGTCAGTTTATTAAAGAGAGTTTCCGGTTGTAGTTTGCTGCGCGTATTGCGCCATCAGTAATTGTATTTCATGCACGATTTTATTTTGTCGCGCTTTATCTTCTGCATTCACTTCCCGCAGGTAGTCGTTTGACGTGATCACGCCATTTTCAAGCTGTACGGACGCAGTTTGTTTAACGCTTGTACGAAGTGCGATGATGTCGTTGTCGCTGGTAAGCAACTCGGTGTATTTATTTACTTCAGCGCTTTGCTGGCGCAGACTGTAGTTTGTGTTGAACAGGAAGGTTTCTTTTTGTACGGCAATGGTTTTCCGGTTCAGATCGAGCAGTGCTTTGTCCTTCTTCAACGTGTACAACCCGCTTAGCGACCAATTCAGGCGAATACCACCGATGTAATACGCTTCGAAATCATTGCTCAGCATGTTCAGCGCGGGGCGTCCGTAGCCGCCCTGCACAAAAAGATTCAGTTTGGGGAGATTGCGTGCCGTGAGCAACTTGTATTGGGCATCAATTGTTTTGTTCTGCGATTCATAGAGTGTGATCTCAGGGCGATTGATGTCTGACGATACCGTAAGTGTTTCAGGTTTTTCAACTGTTACGTTAGCATCAAGTGGACGGTTGATAAACAGCCCGAGCATTTCGGCATAAGCATTACGGGCGGCTTTAAGTTCAGTGGTGCGCTGGTCAGCATTCAGTAACTCCGCGCGAAGCACATCTGCGCTGCTTTTGAAAGCCGTTCCGTTCGCGATAGCCGCCTCAGTTTTTTTCAATCCGAGATTGATATCCTGTTTTAATAATTCTGTCTGACGAATTTGCTCATCCACCAGCAACATGCCGAAAAACAATTGGTTGATCCGCTCTTTGATTTTATAAAGTTCAACCTCCAGTTTTTGTTGTTCGACTTCCAGGTTCGATTGCTGGGTTAGCTTTTGCTGTTTAATTACTCCACCATCGAACAGGGTTTGATTTACTTCACCGTAAAATTTGTACTGGTCTTTGCTTAACGTGGGGATGTCCATACCGGGTAAGCTGATTTGAACCTGAGTTACCTCCGATTGGTACGTTGCCTGGCCGGCAACTGTAAGCTGAGGCAGGTAGCCTTTTGATAAGTTTTGCAACGTGTATTCATTGCTTTTAGCGAGCAACTCACGTTGTTTAACCAACGGATAGTTTTCCGCGGCAAGCAAATAGCATGTCTCGATCGTCAGCGACTGGGCATGCAGTGCACCCGAGCAGGCGAGGAGAAGGAGGAGTAATTTGGTTTTCATTGCAATCGTATTAAAATATTGTTTTAATCACTTGTTTAACATTCAGATAAAAAAATTTAGCGCGCGTTCAGGATCGAATTAAACCATTTCGGGATCCACGCCTTGCGTTCATTCATCATGGCGTTGAACATTTTGTCGTCAGTACTTTTCGACTGCACCAGAATCGGCCGCATAATAAATGGAAACACCACCAACCCAAGAATGCTCATGATCAATTGCACGGGGTGCATGTCGGGCCTGCGTGCATGCAGTTGTTTGACAAATTGCGACTCGCCAAGAATTTTATCCAGCCGTACATTTTCAATCATGCGATCGGCATTTGTGCGAATCTCACTCAGGATGAAGATTGGTAAATCAGGTGTTTCCGTCAGCAACGTGATATACCGGTCTGCAATCAATTCCACTTTCTGTTCGAGTGTTGAATTTGCATCGTTCAGAATAGGGAAGATCACTCCGAAGAACGCCTGAAATTTTTCCATCATCACCAGCTCGAACAATTTTTCTTTGCTGCGGAAATAATAGTTCAGCAAGGCCAGGTTTATGCCCGCTTCTTCGGCAATGTCGCGCGTGCGCGTTGCCGAGAAACCCTTTTTCATAAACACGATGCGGGCAGCCTCCTTGATTTTCTCTTCGGTGGAAATGTCTGATTCCGGTTTAATCTTTTTGGCCATCCGTTTTCGTTTCAGCTGCAAATATACCAAGCTGTCTCGGAATTTATACGGATATTTTAATCAAATGTTTAAAAAATTATTGAAATCGTTAAAAATGAATAAAGGGCCCTTTACTGGGCCTTTTTGAACAGAAAATTCAATGTAACGTTCATATTATCGGAGATAACTTCATCTTTCATGAGGTTAAAAATCGAACCGGATTGATAGTTGATTCCCCACAACGTCCGGTTAATTGCGAACTGTGATTTTACCGTTAGCGTGGTCTTCGTTTCCGTAATCGTGGCAGGAAAGGTGATGGTGTTCGAAATACCTTTCAGAATCAGGTAGCCGGAAATCGTGTATTTGTTCGGAGACTCCCGCACGGAATTTAGAACTGTAAAATGGCCTTGCGGAAATTCCGATGTTGTGAGAAAATCAGCTGAGCGTAAATGCTCTTCGAGGTCTTTTCCGCCATCGTCAGGTTTCATGTCAGTCACGCGTACACTATTCATATCGATGATGAAGCTGCCACCCTGGATCAGGCCATCTTTCACGAGCATGGTACCGGAACTGAGCTTTAGCGTTCCCTCGTGGCCTTTCGTGCCGATGGAGTAATCAACTTTCCAGGTGATAAGGCTTTCCGGTAACGACAGGGTATGGCTGCCATCCGTAAGTTGAGCATGGGCGAAAAATGTGACAAGCAGTGCGAATGGAAATAGCGCGTGTTTCATAGGTTTTTTCATTTGGTTTCAAACGTATCTCCCTGAACGCGCGCGTTGGCAAATGCCTCGTAAATAATTGTAAAATGATTGTAAAAATTGAATCCCGCACGAAAGCGGTGCGTACTTTTACTTTATGAAGATGCGCGTTACGATAATTGTTTTGGTGATCATGGTGGTGATTGTGCTTTCGGCCGGCAGCCTCACCGTGTTTACTCCGCGATTCTCGGAAAGTCATAAAGTTCTGGTGATGCGGTCAATCGGGCACGAATTGCTGCGAAGTTCCGGGGATTCAACTTCACGCGTAATGCCTGTTCGTAAGCTGGATGATCATGTGTACCTGATTGAGTTTGAAAACAATTTTTCGTTCTCTCCGGATTCGCTTGTTAAGATTGCAAAGCAAGCGCTTTCTAAAACGGAATTCCCTGCCCAGTACGCGGTACACGTGATGAACTGTGTCGATCGGAACATCGTGTATGGATTTGAGATCACCGGTCGTGAAGCTTTTGCTCCGTGCGTGGGCAGGATTCAGCCAGCAGGATGTTATGCCGTACAAATTACGTTTTCAGAACCGATCATTCCATATAATCAATCGTTTCTGGCGGTGGCCCTTGGCGGGATCACACTGATCGGGTTGGTAATCGGTTTTAGTCGAAAGAGAAAAGAATCTCCGGTTGTTGTAGGGCAACCAGACGCTGCAACAGATTTTATTTCCATCGGCCAGTATAAATTTTATGAAGAAAAAGGCCTGCTTCAGCATGCGAGCGGCAGCGTTGAACTTTCGCGCAAAGAATGTACGCTGCTAAAACTTTTTGCAGCCAACGTAAATCAATTGCTGATGCGCGACCGGCTGTTAAAAGAAGTCTGGGAAGATGAAGGTGTGATTACCGGGCGCAGCCTCGACATGTTTGTGTCGAAACTTCGGAAGAAACTGGCGTTTGACGCGTCTATCAAACTCGTCAGCGTTCATGGCAAGGGCTACCGCCTTGAGATTAGTCCTGTGCCTGAAAACCAATCCTAGATTAAAAACATACGATTATCGCTTTTGAAGCGTCTCCGATCGCACAATCCTGCCAAGGTCTTTTAGTGTCAAGCCATTAACAGTAACTGAGTGGTGTTCCGCTCGTATTTGTTCAAATGCCTTTTCAATGTCGGTATATGTATCGCGGGTAAAGTATTCCACGGCTACGATAAAGTCCCATTCCGCGTCTGCGTTAAGGTTCTCCATCAGTTCGTATCGGCTGATAAGCTTTCGATTTACGGCTATGCTGTCCATAGCAAACCAGTTCTTTTTCAGATAGGTTTTCAGGTTGTCTTTCTGGCCGTTGATGGCTTTGAGGTAGGTGAACGTCCATGTTTTTTCAATTGCTTTTTGAGTCGCTGGCTGACCATTTACATTTCGGTATGCAGTTAGAAGCAGCGATAAGAGAACGACAAATCTGAGAGAATTTTTCATAGCGATGGCATTGCTGAGTGCTTAACGTTCTTTTGCCAGGATTTGTTTGGATGTATTCTAAAGTGACAGATTTTTTTCAGTAGATTTTGAATTTAAGTAGCGAACCAGTAGTGTTTTATTCATCCGTTTCTTTTCTGCCCACTGAAAAGAAGCTATATCGATTTACGCTTATTTGTATCTTTGATCATGACCCAAATCTCAACGGCCTGCAAGAACTGCGGGGCTACGCTTTCCGGAAACTTCTGTCAGAACTGTGGCCAGAAATCAGACGTTCATGCTATCACCCTCAAGCACCTGCTTCACGAATTCTTTCACGCATTAACGCATGCGGATAAAGGCTTTTTGTTTTTGATGAAAGAACTTCTCTATCGCCCAGGCCATGTGGTAGTGGATTACCTGCAAGGAAAGCGGAAAAAATATTTCAATCCGCTAAGTTTTCTGGTGCTGGCATCGGCCATCTGGGCATTGGTTGTGTCTAAAACCGGTTACTTCGAATCAATCGGCTCGGGCATGAAGCAGGAAAATCAAGGTATGCCCGAAGAACTTGCCTTCTATTTTTCTGAAAGCACCAAAATAATTGTCGCGTACGGGAAAGTTATCAGTCTCATCATAACCGTTCCGTTACTCAGTTTTTTAACCTGGATATTTTTCAGGAAGGGGAAACACTCGTTTGCTGAAAATCTTGTGCTGCAGGCATTGTTAGTAGGAGAAAGTCATCTTGCACTCGCGCTGATTTTTGTGCCGTTATTTTTGATTTTCGGGAATGCGAGTCTTAACAACGACATCTTCCAGTTCATGTTCTTTGCTTATCAGGCTGTTGCGTACCGGCAACTTTTCCGAAATCATGTTGTATGGACGATCCTGAAAACGATTGCCATCTTTTTACTGTTCATCATCCTGTTCTGGTTACCCATTTTTGGATTTGTGTTTTTGAGAACACAGTTGTTTCACTAATCGTTTTCGCGCAGACTGGCAATAACTTTTTTCAGGTTGCGCTCTTTCGATTCTTCTGTTTTGAGGTGATGAAGATAGCGCACGATTTCTTTTTGTCGGGATGGCGTGAGTTTGCTGAACGTTTCCCAGACACCGGCAGTATTTAATCTCTTTTTAAAAGCAGGAGTGATAACGGAATCTTCGCGTGGTTTGTCCGACAAATCCTGTTCGATTATAAACGTAGCCGTCTTGCCGAGGCTCATTCCGGAACCTTTCAGCATTAAACCGTTAACATAAAGCCGGTACGGTTTGTCTTTTACCGGACAAAGTGTTTGCTGAAACGGATGTCCTTCGATTGTTCCGTTTACCGGGATGTAGCCTTTCTTCGGCTGCATCGTTTTGGTGACGCGATGTGGAACCTCAACAACCAGGTTGATGCCAACCTTATATATTTTTGCTTTGAACGTGAACTTCATGTTCTTCAATTGAACAATTTTCCAAACACTTCTGCAAACGGATCACGATTAACGACCGTGTAAAAGAATAATCCGCCCAGCCAGCCGTGAAAGAGTCCCATCACATAAACGTTACGCTCTTTTAAATAGATGAATCCGTAAAACAAAGCGAGCACAAACGTTCCGATCATCAGCCAGTAGTACGGATAATGAACAAGGCCGAATAACAGGGCCGTTAGGGTGATGATGGCAGGTTTGCTGAGTTTTTGATTTTGAATGTCCTGAAGATTGCCTGCCATCAGTCCGATCACCAGGAATTGTTGAATTACGCCCCAGATCGGATAGAAGATGAGAATCGGGATGATGTGCCAGTTAAGGTTTATCGTTCCCAAAAAATATCCCGTAACGAAAAATGTAATCACCGCAAGGATGCCGAACGGCAGAACCATGCGCAATACCTTGTTAACGTTGTCGAGCCGAAACCCCCAGTGGGCAAGTATACCCGGCTCTTTTTTGTTCCGGATGTAAACGTAATAGGCCCATCCTAATGTGGAGATGATGATAAACACCAGTTTCCATTGCAGAAAATCCATGAAAATGAATTTGCCTGCAGCCGTTGCCAGCACGGCAATGATCTCATACTTCCGGTTGATGTTTGAATGAAAGGTCATCAGATCCAACCCAGTTCTTTCACCGTCATTTCACTTTCTACATCACCCGTGTGCTTGGTTGCCTTTGGTTCGAACAGCAGGTTGAACACAATCTCACCGTTGGTATGAGGCCGGTGTTCAACACCTTTTGGTACAATCAAGATTTCGCCTTCTTTTACTTCCACCGTGCGGCCATCGCGGAAGTCCATCAGCAGCGTGCCTTTAAAAACCATGAATAATTCATCCTCATGCTCGTGACTGTGCCACACGAATTCATCTTTCAGTTTGCAAAGCTTAACATATTGTCCGTTAAGCTCGCCAATAATATGCGGAGTCCATTGCTTTTCGAACAATGAAAACTTTTGCATGATGTTGATTGAATTGATCTCCATAACGTAAGGGATTAAAATCGTTTAATTCGGGGTGCGCAAATTTTGTTTAAGGTCAGGATTGTTTTCAATCTTGTTTACCAGCCGACCCACGTAATCGAAATCAGCTTTGTTTTTTATGACATAATTTATCGCCACCAATTTTCCGCGGTGCTCAAATTCTATTTTGTTGTTTCCGCCATGATGAATTCCGAAGAACTCTTTTTGTTTGCCAAGGTATTCATCGACATAAATAACCAGGTTCGACATTTCTGAATAAGGTATTTTTGTTTCTCGGATTTCGAGATATTGCTCAGTGATCGTCAGGTTATCTTTTCGTTCGCCATATGCTGAGATGCCTGCGGCTTTGTCATCGTAGAGCTTTACTCCAATTACGGCAATGCTGAAAAAAAACGCTGTTTTGTAACTGATCGCGATTTCGGTGCCGGGGAAGCCAAACAGACAAAGCGCCCAGGCCACAGTAAGCGTCCCGATGAAGATCAGTGTTGACACCATTCGCCTTCGCGTTTTCGCCTTTGTCTTTTCAAAAATACTGGTTCTGAATTCTTCCATGGGGATCGGGTTAGATCGTTGGAAATAAATCGGCCAAGCGGATTTGCATTTCATGGGCGATGGCGCGTCCGGCTTCGTCCTGCTCTTTTAATTTGGCAATGATGTTTTGATAACTTGCCTGATCGCGGTCCTGGCTAAGCTTGAACACATTTTTCATTTCGGTGATCTCAATTTCAAACGCTACGATAGCGCCCATCACCCGCTTTTTAAATTCTGCAGGCAGGTTGTCATAGATTGTAGTCGACTCGCGATTGTAGTTTTCGAAATGCAATGTTGTTTTGCGCAGCACATCCTCAAGGCCCGCATCATCAACAAACCGCATCACACCCTTCACGTGTACGCTCATGTAGTTCCAGGTCGATGCGATATACGGATTGCTGTACCACGTTCCGCTTACATACGTATGAGGACCGGTAAATACAGCCAGCACGTTCGGATTATGAAGAAATGCTTTATGATGATCGGTGTTCTTCATGATATGGCTGCGAAGCACCTGCCGGCCGTTATGTTCTTCAATAAATAACGGGACCTGCGTAGCGATGGGTGCGTTAGTGGAATCGCAACCTGTTAAAAAAGCAAATGGATACCGGTCGATGAACTGCTTGATAACAACCGGATTGTTTTCTTTGTGATAGGGGAGGTCGTACATGGGGATAAAACGATTGATTCCTTCTTACGAACGTGTGAAGGTAACAATAGTTTTATCGGTATTGAAGCGTGGACGTGCGGGAACAGTGGGACCTCCGGCAACCGCTTACTGCCACCGGAGGTTTTGCACCACGCCAACCTTTACGGTAACCAGGCATATCCCCTCCTGGATTTCCACATAAAGTATTTTTCGAGCAGCACTTTCGTAAAGTCGTACAACACATTGGGCATCATGATCGCGAAGGTGCGCGGACGGAAGAGATGGTTGGAGAAGATTAGTACTTCTTTCTTACCGGCATCCATCACACACAAGCCGGGTATCTTGCCCCATGCTTTTTTCACGAGGTCTGTTCTTCCTTTTACAGTTCTTACAATGTTTTCGGCTACAATCTTTCCGGTTTCATCGGATGGGTAGCCTGTTTTTGGTGCGGAGAACGGGATGTTCTTACAAGTAAACGGCAAGTCGACCTGCACGGCAATGCCTGCTGCCCAGACATTCTTTATTTGTTTGTGCTGATACGTGTCTTCTACCGGGACGTATCCTTTTGCCGTTGCATGCAGAGACGGTGAGTTTTGCACGAAATCAACACCCACAAATGGCGGCATGAGTTGCGTTAAAGAACTCCTGAGTACTTCACCGTTGGTAAGAACTACGGAATCAGGTGTCACTTCTTTTACGGCTACCCCGGTACGATAATGAATGTGAAACATTTTCATAAATGCTTTCAGCATGGTTTCGCCTAACGGCATCCCGTCAATTCCAAAATGACCGAGATAGTCTTCCGGGGTGATCCAGTAGAGGTCGACTTTCTTGCGAATGTTTTGCTCGCGCAGCCATTTCTCGACATTAAATAAAAATTCGTATGCCGCACCCATGCAGCCTGCATCTTGCGTGGCTCCGATAACAATTGGTCCGGGATTCTTTTTAAACTCGTCAAGCGCGGCCCGTAGTTTCATGGCCCCATTAGGCGTGCCTACATAATGCGAGTATTCGGCAACTCCGGGGGCGACATCGAATTTCACTTTGGGCCCGGTGGCGATCACCAGGTGGTCATACTTAAAATCACCTTCGGTGGTGGAAACAACGTGTGTTTCGGTGTCAACTTTCAGTGCATCTGCGTGTACGAATTCAACCCCTTTTTTTGTGAGGATATCAACTTTTCGAAACGAAATATCTTTCATTTCGCGCCTCCTGAACGGAATCCAGATTAATGAAGGAATGAACAGGAACAGAGGCGATTTATCGATCAGGATTACCCGATGTTCATGTTTGCCTTTTCGTTTGATTTCGATGGCGGCCGTCATGCCTGCAAAACTTCCGCCCACTACTACCGTGGTTGTCATGGTTGATAAGATTTATTCTTACTAACCAAAAGGTATCAGGCGATTACGGAACTATCCGTGATTAAAGTCACACAGTGGACTTTTTAAACATAAATCAGCCCGGCATTTATCAGGCAACATTCGCAATGCATTTTTTTAGAAGTGAGGTAATCTTCTTTATTGGTAAATCTTTATCCGGATCAAGCAGCATGATTTTCATTTTTGATCGGTTTTCCTGTATAAGAAAGGAATCAGTAAAACGACTGCCATCTACTATTCCGAGATAGGGTTGCTTGAATTTTTTATGATACCACAAGTAGCAAAATCGTTTGCCTTTATATAAAAAGAACGGCATGCCGTACCGCCATGCTGGAGATACATCTTTATCGAGTGCAAGAATGATGTCTCGCATGGCTAACAGGCAATTTTTTACGGGTTCATCCTGCCGGATATAAAAATTGTCGAGCTCGTTCACTTCGAAAGGAGGGTATTCTTTCGAAAGGTAATGTTATTTTGTCGTCAGGGCGAGGCCTTTACGCCATACGCTTGCCAAAATCAGAAATACAGAGCTGACGGGTTCCAGACTTTCTTTGGCTTTTCCTGGGTTGCTGGCCAGCCTTTCAATGTTGGTTCCGGTTTGCGATCACGGCTTGCTGTTGCTAATGTGTTTGCTTTGATTTCAGTTTTCATGCTGGTAGTATTTATGAGTATAACAATATCAATGTTGTTCAACAGGTTGTACGCGTAATAAGCGGTTCAATTCACCTTCGTTGGTGAGATCAAGTCGCAATGGCGTTATCGAAGTGTATCCGTTTTCAACGGCCCAGCGATCGGTATCGGCCTCTGCCGGATCAAGTGGCATAATGGTAAACCAGTAATGTTTTTTGCCGCGCGGATCATTTCCGGGTATTACAATGCCATCATATTGCTGCACGGCCTGGCGTGTGTACTTCATCCCGATTGGCTTTTGCGGGAAGTTCACGTTCGTAAGGTTAACAGTTTCATCAGCCAGTAACAGCTCAAGTGCTTCCTTCACAAAAGGTTCGAGTGCCGGAAAGTCCGGTTCACTTTCCCCGGCAGGTGCGCTTAACGCGATTGCTTTCTTTCCGAATAAAACGCCTTGCTTGGCGCCTGCCAGCGTACCTGAATGCCACATCGAGTTACCGACATTCAATCCGATGTTCACTCCGCTCAGAATCACATCGGTTTCTTTCCAGAGATGCAGGCCGAGCGCAACGCAATCTGCAGGTGTACCATTAACCCGGATGGCTTCGATGTTATTATCAAAGTTTACGGGTGACTTCTTGTAATGCAGTGGCCGCGATGCAGTAATCGCATGACCCATTGACGACTGCTCAACGTCAGGTGCAACAACACGTACGGTTCCGAAATTGGAAGCGACCCGTGCCAGTGAAGCGATACCCGGGCTGTAGATGCCATCATCGTTGGTGATCAGGATATTCATAAAATGATTCTGTTGGTCGTTTGATATAGGGAAAATCATTCCAGTCAGTCTTTTTGCATAGAGGTTTTTTATTGTATTGATTACATGAAGCATATCAGGATTTTGCACAACCCCAGTGCGGGTACGTCCGATCATTCCCGGGAAATATTGCAAACACAGCTACAGAATGTGGGGTTTGAGTGTAGCTATTATTCCACAAAAAAAACTCAGCAGGACGAGTTCATTTCCGACCGTGCTGACATCATGGCCGTGGTTGGCGGAGACGGAACCGTGCGCAAGCTGGCCGATCAGATGCTCAATCGTAAAGTCATCAATCGCAGGTTGCCGATCGCGTTGCTTCCGTGCGGTACAGCCAACAACATAGGCCGCACGCTGAACATTGAAGGGACGGAAGAAGAAATCGTGAGCCGGTGGGCTGCCGAAAACATTCAACCGTTCGATGTAGCCGAGGTGAAAGGTTTGAAAGAAACGAACTTCATTATGGAGGCGTTAGGCTTTGGTGTCTTTCCGAAGCTGATCAAAAAAATGAAGTCACTTAAAAGCAAACCGGAAGATGCCGAGCAGGAACTGGAGCTCGCATTGAAGATTTTGCATGACATCGTTCTTGGCTATAAAGGCCGCAATTGTGAGCTTATTGTAGATGGGAAAGATCTCTCAGGGCAATACCTGATGGTGGAGATTATGAACATCCAGTCGGTAGGTCCGAACCTGAACATTGCACCGTTGGCCGACACGCACGATGGCAAGCTTGACGTTGTTGCAGTTCCGCTGGATCAGCGCGAAGCGCTCGCGAATTATGTGAAGAATCGCTTGGAAAAAGGAAAAGATGAAGTGTTTTTCGGCAACGCGATTAAAGCTTCCAATGTAAAAATCAAATGGAAGGGTAAGCTGCTGCATGCCGATGATATGTTGCTTGAACAGAAGAAACAGGCTCCTATCTCGCTGTGGGCGAGAAGGGGAGCGCTTGATTTTCTTGTCTGATTACTTCTCTGCCAATATCTCAACGTTTACGTATTCCAGGTCACGGTCAGCCGGCCCATTGAGTACTTTACCATCAGTCGAGTAGCGTGCACCATGGCATGGGCAATCCCACGATTGTTCGGTTTGATTCCAGGCGACTGTACAACCCATGTGTGTGCAAGCGGCATGAACGGCATGTACCGAGCCCAATTCATCTTTATGAATTCCAATCTTCCGTCCATCGACATCAATCACCTTTCCTTCAGTAGGAGCGATGTCGGCAAAGCCGGTGTTTGGATCGGACGAAAAGAACTTACTTAATACTTCTTTTAATACATCGGTGTTGTGTTCGACAAAGCTCTTGAACCCGGCAACAGGCTTAATGCGCGAAGGTGAGAACAACTTGATCAACGGGTTTTCTTCCTGAAACACAATGCTCTTCAGTACGAGTGCCGAAAGCGTTCCGTACGTCATCCCGTTTCCGCCAAAACCTGTTGCTACAAGAAATTTATCGGAGTGTCCGGGCAGCACACCAATGTACGGAAGACCGTCTGTCGTATCGTAATATTGTGACGACCAGCGATGTGTGATCTCGTCTACATCAAAATATTTACGGATGTGCGCTTCCAGTTTACTGAATTGTGCTTCGGTATTCGTATCGTCACCGGTTTTATGATCTTCCCCGCCAACAATCAGGTACTTAACGCCATCAATTTCCTGGGTGCGGTAGTAATGGTAAGGATCGTACATATCGTACGACAAATGTTCCGGGTAAACATCACTCTTCAGCGTTACAGCCATCGCGTAGCTGCGTAAGGGCGTATACCGAAGGTGAATGAGGTTAATGCCGGGCGGAACGTGCGTGGCATAAATCAGCTTGTCGCACACATAAATTTTTCCGGCCGTTTCAACGTTTAAAATATGTTCTTCCTCGGTTACACCAGTAACGCGCATGTGTTCGAGTATGATTCCGCCTAAGCGAACAAACTCTTCTGCCAGCGCCTGGATGTATCGCAACGGATGAAACTTCCCCTGGCAGTCAACACTCATCGCGCGATCGAACGGTACCGGAACCGGAATCATCGATTCATCGGCAATGTTCAGGTTTACTTTGCCGCATGCGTCAAAAATATCCTGAAGTTCTTTGGTTTGTTTTTCATCCTGTGAAAACAAGTATGCCTTACAATTTTTAAAGCCGCAGTCGATGGAATATTGCTCCTTGTTTTCCCGGATGTGCGCAAGCGCTTGCCCGGCACCCTGCGCCACTAACCGGGCATTGTCTTCCCCAAAGTTTTTAATGATGGTTGTATAGGGAGTGTCCAGTAATGTATTGAGATGAGCAGTTGTACCGCCCGTAGTTCCATAACCTATTGTTTCAGCTTCGAGTATCATGCAGCGCTTGCCCGATTTCTGAAGCATTAATGCGGTGGAAAGTCCTGTAATTCCGGCACCTGCGATGATGATATCAACTTTTGAAGCTGATGATGTTGATGGGTGTATCGATGAAGCTGCGGTCTCTTGCCACAAGCTGATGTGTGATCCGTCACGTAAGGTCATTTTAGTAAGATTTTAGTTGCATAGTTGGCAACAAATCGCTCGCCAGCGTCAGTGGCATGAAAATCGTAATGGGTCAAATCGTAACCCTGTTCCCAATGTGTGTTAGAACGAAAAGTGAGTATATGTATAACTATTCTGTCCGGCTCGTATGAGGGTATTAATGTTCGGATGGGAATTTCCTCCCCAAATTTCGGGTGGATTGGGCACCGCATGCTACGGGCTGACCCAGGCACTCGTGCAGGAAGGAATTGATGTGTTGTTCGTGGTGCCGAAGCTGATGGGCGATGAACCGGATAACGGAAGTAAATTATTGAGCGCATCGAATGTTGGGATACGCCAGGTTGTTTCTACCGATACGGAAGAGCAGCATTTTACGCGTTTCAAACATTTCCTGAAAGAAGGCTCGTTTACCACGCTGGAGGTTCCGTCAACGCTTTCGGCCTATAACATGGCCCACTTGCAGGAACCCGTTCATGCACTCGCACACTGGAACTATCCGGTTAACGTTGCGGAGACATCGGTTGAAAGCAAGACACATGTAACACAATCATCAACCGGTAGTTTGTACTCTTTTAAAGGGGGTTATGGGCCGCAGTTGATTGAGGAAGTTTTTCGGTATGCACAAGTTGCATCGGAGATTGCCACGTCAGAAGAGTTTGATATTATTCACGCGCACGACTGGATGACGTATCCTGCGGCTATCGCTGCGAAACGTTTAAGCGGTAAGCCGATGGTTGTGCATGTGCACGCTACCGAATTCGATCGGGCCGGTAAACAAGGAAGTGAAATGGTTTACACGATTGAGCGCGAAGGACTTGATGAAGCCGATAAAATTGTTGCTGTCAGTCAATGGACGAAACGTATCCTCGTGGAACGTTACGACATAGCAGCAAATAAAATCGAAGTCGTTCATAACGGAGTGATTCCGGAGGAGAAGCCGATACCGGAAGTGAAACAAACGCTCGGATCACATGTGGTCACATTCCTGGGCAGAATCACCTATCAGAAAGGTCCGGAGTATTTTGTTGAAGCAGCCGAAAAAGTGCTTAATCTGTTTCCGGATGCGCATTTTATTATGGCCGGAAGTGGGGATTTTATGCCACAGATAATTGAGAAAGTTGCGCGACTAAAACTGTCCTCCCGATTTCATTTTACAGGCTTCCTGAAAAAGGATGAAATAGATCAGGTACTCGCATCCACGAGTGTTTACGTGATGCCTTCCGTGTCAGAGCCCTTCGGGATCACGCCTTTAGAGGCCATTCAGCGAAATGTGCCGATCATTATTTCAAATCAGTCGGGCGTTTCGGAAGTGATGCATCATGCCCTGAAAGTAGATTTTTGGGATACGGAAGCTTTGTCGCAGGCTATTTGCAGTGTGTTGCATTACGGCAGCCTGTCGCGCGAGCTTAAGCGCAATGCGGGGAAGGCAATCGATACGATAACGTGGGAAAAAGCAGCGCAACGCCTAAACAATTTGTACTATGAACTCACCAGCAACATCAACCCAAACTAATAGCAACGAACAACACCTGGTATTGTATTTCCAGGTACATCAGCCCAGAAGGCTGAATAAAATCAATTTCTTTTCAATCGGTACGCATCCCGAATATTTTGATGACAAGCTTAACCGCGAGATTATTCAGCGTGTTGCAAAGGATTGTTACCTGCCGGCAAATGCATTGTTGCTTGATCTTATCAGGAAGCATCCGCAGATCAAAGCATGCTTTTCGATCTCCGGAGTAGCGCTGGCGCAATTCGAAGAATACGTTCCCGAAGTTCTTGAAAGTTTCAGGGCATTGGCACAAACCGGCAACGTTGAGTTTCTGTGCGAAACCAATTGTCACTCGCTTGCATCGCTCATTTCAGCGGATGAATTTCAGACCCAGGTATTTGAGCATGCAGAAAATATTTACCGCCACCTCGGTGTGCGGCCTGCTGTATTCCGCAACACGGAATTGATTTACAGCAACGCCATCGGTACGCAAATCGCCAACATGGGTTTCAAAGGAATGATTACCGATGGGGTAGACCGTGTACTGGGCAAACGCAGCACATTCCAGCTGTATCACCATCCCGAAAATAGCAACTTCAAATTGTTGCTTCGCAGCAACCGGCTGAGCGATGACATTGCCTTCCGGTACGTGCAGGGCAATGCAGTTCTGTCGGCAGAACGCTACGCAAACTGGCTTAACAACATGCCGGTTACGGAGCCTGTGATCACGCTCGGCATGGATTACGAAACATTCGGTGAGCATTATAAAAAGACAAGCGGAATTTTTGATTTCATGAAAGGAATTCTGACCAAGGTTGCAAAAGACAGAAAGTTCAGATTCTCGACACCTTCCGAAGTAATCGGGCTGGTGAACTCAAACCAGGCACTCGATATCGATGGTGCAATCTCATGGGCTGATGAACGCAAAGATTTATCAGCCTGGCTGGGCAACGACATGCAACGCGATGCCTTCGACATGACGAAGTCGCTGGAAGCCTCCGTAAAGCGTACAGCAAACACTGCGTTGTTAAACACATGGCGCGCATTGCAAACAAGCGATCACTTTTACTACATGTGCACAAAGAAATTAAACGATGGCGATGTGCATTCCTATTTCAGCCATTACCCGTCACCCTACGAAGCCTTCATCAACTATATGAATGTGATGAGCGACTTTGTAATCCGAGTAAAAGCTGCATCTGCACAGGCTGAGCTCACGGAAGCCGCCAAACAAAATGAATATGAACGCCAGCATCCGCAGGTTCCGTTCTGGGCCGAGCGTAAGAGTGCTGAGATAAGACAGGAAGTTTTTGTAAGTCACTAACCATGAAAATATACCCCGGACATCCATATCCCTTGGGCGCGACCTGGGACAAGAAAGGTGTGAACTTTGCGCTGTTTGCTGAGAACGCGACAGAGGTTGAAGTATGCCTTTTCGATTCTGAAAGCGATAAAAAAGAAAAGTATCGCATCAAGCTCACCGAGCGTAACCACCAGATCTGGCACGGGTACATTCCCGATCTCAAGCCCGGTCAGCTGTATGGCTATCGCGTCAGCGGACCGTATGAGCCGCAAAACGGTCATCGGTACAATCCCAATAAGTTATTAATCGATCCATACGCGAAAGCAGTAGCTGGTATCATCAACTGGGATGATTCACTGTTCGGATATGATCTCAATCATGCTGACAAAGATCTCAGCTTCAGCGAAAGCGACAGCGCTCCCTTTGTACCGAAGTCGGTAGTCATTGACGAGTCCTTTAACTGGGAGGACGACACCGCTCCAAAAGTTGCGTATCATCATACCATTATCTATGAAGCCCATGTAAAAGGGTTGACAAAGCAACTGGATAAAATCCCCGACAACATTCGCGGAACATATGCTGCAATCGGTCACCCGGAAACGATCAACTATTTGAAAGCGCTGGGCATTACCGCTATTGAACTAATGCCGGTACACCACTTTGTTTCCGACAGACATTTAAAAGAGAAAGGCCTGAATAACTACTGGGGCTATAACAGCATTGGGTTCTTTGCTCCGGATGCGCGCTACTCAAGCTCGGGCGTGCGTGGTGAGCAGGTTACCGAATTCAAGGAAATGGTGAAGGCCCTGCACAAGGCCGGCATTGAAGTAATCCTCGATGTAGTGTATAACCACACAGCCGAAGGGAACGAACTCGGTCCGACACTTTCTTTCAAAGGAATTGACAACGCCTCGTACTATCGGTTGATGGACGACAAGCGTTACTATAACGACTACACCGGTACGGGTAACACACTCAGTGCAAACCTTCCGAGTGTATTGCGGTTGATCATGGACAGCCTGCGCTATTGGATTGTCGACATGCACGTAGACGGATTCCGGTTCGATCTTGCATCAACGCTTGCGCGTGAACTGCACGAAGTTGATCGGCTCGGCTCGTTCTTCGACATCATCCACCAGGATCCAATCATTTCACAGGTGAAGCTGATCGCTGAACCGTGGGACATCGGTGAAGGTGGTTACCAGGTCGGAAATTTTCCTCCCGGCTGGGGCGAATGGAACGGTAAGTACCGCGACTGCGTGCGCGATTACTGGCGCGGGGCTGATAGTCAGTTAGGCGAATTTGCGCTTCGCTTTACGGGAAGTCCGGATTTATATGCCGGCAACAACCGTAAGCCATCGGCCAGCATTAACTTCATCACGGCACATGATGGTTTTACATTGAATGACCTTGTGTCGTACAACGAAAAGCATAACGAAGCCAATGGTGAAGACAACAAAGACGGTGAAAGCCATAACCGGTCGTGGAACTGTGGCGCAGAGGGCGATACGGACGACAAGGAAATCATCGCACTGCGTAACAAACAAAAAAGAAATTTTATCGCGACTCTTTTCCTGTCGCAAGGTATCCCGATGCTTGTAGCGGGCGATGAGTTCGGTCGCACACAAAAGGGAAATAACAACGCGTACTGCCAGGACAACGAGATATCATGGGTCGACTGGAAGAACATGGACGATGACTTACTCACGTTCACCCAAAAGGTAATCGGCTTACGCAAATCTCATCCGGTCTTCTGCAGAAGAAGATGGTTTCAGGGCATGGCCGTTACCGGCCGCGGGCTGGAAGACATCGCGTGGTTTCTACCCGAGGGCTCGGAGATGACGGACGATCACTGGCAGCACGACTTCGCAAAATCTCTCGGTGTGTATTTGAATGGAAAAGGTATTCACACCGCTCATGCCGATGGTTCTGCCGTAGTGGATGACTCGTTTTATTTGATCTTCAACGCGCACCACGAGCCGCTGGATTTCAAACTCCCGCCATCCAAGTATGGTAAGAAATGGGAGATGGTACTCAATACAGCAACCGGTGAAGATCCGAGCGCAACGTTCGACCCGGAAGCTATCGTAAAGGCTGACGCCCGATCCTTGTTACTCTTTAAATACAGACAAGTGACATGACCATGCTGCGCGTTAACCGGAAGTCGTTGGGGGTGAATTTTTCCGCGCGGGGTGAGGCAGAGGTGTTGGTATGGGCCCCGGAGGCGAAAACGGTAAACGTTTGGCTTGTTGATAAGCAAAGGCGATTGGAATTAATCAATCGGGAGTTTGGCTACTGGAGTTGCATCACACCGGAAATTACTCCGGGTGACCAATACTATATCGAACTTGATGGTAAGCAATTTCCCGATCCCGCTTCAGTATATCAGCCGGAAGGCGTAACCGGTCCATCGGAAGTTGTAAGCCTGGGCGCATTTCATTGGACGGACAACAAATGGATCAACATCCCGCAACAGGAGTATATCATCTATGAATTGCACACCGGTACGTTTTCATCGTCCGGAACATTCGAAGGAATTATTGAAAAGTTGCCTTACCTCGTTGAGCTCGGTATCACAGCCATTGAGATCATGCCGGTCGCGCAATTTTCAGGCGCGCGCAACTGGGGTTACGATGGCGTGTTTCCGTTTGCCGTACAAAACTCGTATGGCGGTCCGGTTGCCCTGCAAAAACTGGTAGACGCATGTCACGCCCATGGCATTGCTGTGATCCTCGATGTCGTATACAATCACCTCGGGCCGGAAGGAAACGTGCTGCCGATGTTCGGCCCATACTTTACCGATAAATACAAAACGCCCTGGGGCCAGGCTATGAACTTTGACGATGCGCATTGCGATGCTGTTCGTCATTACTTTATGGAGAACGCGCTCATGTGGCTGCGCGATTTTCATATCGATGCATTGCGGTTGGATGCCGTGCACGCCATCAAAGACTTTAGTCCGAAACACTGGTTGCGCGAACTGCGCGAACGTGTGGATGAGCTGATGCAGGAAACCAACCGCATGCATTACTTGATCGTTGAGTGCGACCTGAACGACCGGAGGTTCATTGATCCGCTATCGGCACAAGGGTACGGCATGCATGCGCAATGGGTCGATGAATTTCATCACGCGTTGCGCGTAACAACCGGCCATTCAAAGACCGGTTATTACGAAGACTTTGATGGTATTCTTCACCTCGCCAAATCGTGGCAGGATGGATATGTATATACCGGCCAGTATTCACCACACCGCAACAAGGCATTCGGTACCGACACCATTAATATAGAGCCTTACCGGTTTATTGTTTTTTCACAGAACCACGATCACATCGGCAACCGCATGCTGGGCGAACGCACTTCGATGCTCGTTAGCTTCGAAATGCAAAAGACGTTAGCTGCTGCCGTACTCATGAGTCCATTTTTACCCTTGCTGTTTATGGGCGAAGAGTATGGAGAAAAAAATCCGTTCCTGTACTTCGTCAGCCATTCAGGTGAGGAGCTAGCGGAGGCCGTACGGCAGGGACGGAAGCGTGAGTTCCGTGCATTTCACAGCGAAGGTGAAGTTCCTGATCCGCAAAGTGAAAATACATTTCGGCAATCCGCGCTCGCGTGGGATATCATAAAGAAAGACGAACACGCTGCACTTTTCAAGTATTATCAAACACTTATCACGTTACGGAAGAAGTTCGCCCCGATTGGTCGCACAGAGCGCGGTCAGTTGGCGCTTGATGTACACGAAGCGCAAAACGTCTTGCTGGCTGAACGCTGGCATCATCAGGAGCGCGTATTATGTGTCTTTAATTTTTCAAATCAGTTTCAAACCATTGAATCAGCGTTGCTCGGCAAACCGTGGAAGCTTGCGCTGAACTCAGCCGCTTCACAATGGCTGGGTGTTCATGACACTGATTCTAATCCGTCCGGACAGCTTAAGCTCGCCCCGGAATCATTCCTACTGTTCACACATGTATAATCCTGTTTCTACATACCGCATTCAATTCAATAAAGACTTTACCTTCCGGCACATAAAAAGTCACATTCCGTATTTCAAACAACTCGGAGTGAAGACGATTTATGCATCGCCTGTTTTCAAAGCAGTGCCCGGAAGCATGCACGGCTACGATGTAACAAACCCGTACGAAATCAACCCGGAGATTGGAACAGAAGCAGAGCTGCGCGAACTCATTCGCGAGCTTGATCAGGAAGGAATGGGATGGGTGCAAGACATTGTTCCCAATCACATGGCATTCCATCACTCCAATTTTTGGCTGATGGATGTGCTGGAGAAAGGTACCTTATCCGTTTATGCGAATGTGTTCGATGTTCCTTCTTCCACAGAGTTTTTCAGCGACCGGCTGATGGTTCCGTTTCTGGGCGACACGCTCGAGGAAGTTGCATCAAAAGGAGAGTTGCAGCTTGTGTTGCAGGAAGGCGCATTGTTCTTTCAGTATGCCGATCAGCTTTATCCCGTCAACACGCGGTCGTATGAAATGGTGTTGAACAGCGATGAAGCCCGGTCGATGGACAGCGTACGGCAGTTTCAATTGCAACTGAATGACGTGCATGCGATCACCGATCCGGTTCAGTACGCGTTGCGTTCGCACGAGCTGAAGATGCAGTTCAACACATTATTGAACGAGCTCGAAACGCGGAGTTATATTGAAAAAAATGTTACTGCCATCAATTCCAATCCTGCCTCGCTCAAGGCACTGGCTGATCAGCAGTTTTACCGGTTATGCAGCTGGAAGGAAACGGTAAGCAGCATTAACTACCGCAGGTTCTTTACGGTGAATTCACTGATCTGTCTGAACATGCAGTCGGAGAAAGTGTTTCATCAGTATCACAAATTGATCAAGACGTTTGTCGATGAAGGATTATTCAAAGGCATTCGCGTAGATCACATCGATGGGTTATACGATCCTGAAACGTATTTGAAACGCTTGCGCGAATTGTGCGGAGACGATACCTACATCATAGTCGAAAAAATTCTTGAACCGGGCGAGAAGCTGAAGGCATGGCCGATCCAGGGCACTACGGGGTACGAGTTTCTGGCGCTGGTGAACAACCTCGTTACGCGTAACCGCGCGGAGAATAAATTCTCGCGTTTCTACAAAATGCTTACGCAGGATCAGAAGCCGGTAGAACAGAAAATCACCGAAAAGAAATCGCTAATCCTGAGGGAACACATGGGTGGCGAGCTTCAGAACCTGTATTCATTTCTGCGCGACAAAAATCTGGTCCCGCAGGATATTGATCCGGACAAGATGCGTCAGGCTATTGCTGAGTTCCTGGTGCATTGCCCCGTGTACAAGTTGTACGGAAATTCTTTTCCGCTTCACGCGGATGAAGCCGCGGTAGTAAAGTCGATCTTGAAACGCGGCCGTCAGGCACGCCCCGATTTATCGGAAGCATTCGATTTGCTGGAAGAAATTTTTATTGAAAAGCCGCAACAGGGCGATCAGGAGTTCAACGCGCGTGCATGTCAGTTTTACATGCGCTGCATGCAGTTCAGCGGTCCGCTCATGGCAAAAGGTGTGGAGGATACCTTGCTGTATACCTTTAACCGGTTTCTTGCACACAACGAAGTAGGCGATTCACCGGGTTTCTTTGGACTTGATGCAGATGATTTCCACGAAGAAATGCGCGACCGGCACGAGAACTGGCCGCTGGCACTGAACGCAACATCTACCCACGATACCAAGCGAGGTGAAGATGCGCGTATGCGGTTAAATGTACTCACCGATCTCGCGGAAGAATGGATTGCTAACGTTACGCAGTGGATGGAGTGGAACCAGATTTACAAAAAGAATGGCGCTCCTGATTTAAACGATGAGTATTTCATTTACCAGACATTAATTGGATCGTTCCCTGTCAGCCTGAGCGTAGTCGAAGGCAGCGATGACACGTCAGTCCGAGCGGAGTCGAGGACAGTTCGTGCGGACTCGGGAACCGATCTTCTGCAGCGCCTCGAAGAATATTTCACGAAAGCTTTCCGCGAAGCAAAACGGTATTCCGATTGGGCTGATCCCGATCAGCAATATGAACACGCGGTAAAAGCTTTCGTAACAGAAATCTTAAAACCCGAACATAAATTCATCAGCAGCTTTCAGGCATTCCATCAAAAGGTTTCTGATTTTGGAATGATCAATTCACTCGTGCAGGTAGCGTTAAAGTTTACCTGCCCCGGTGTGCCAGATAGCTACCAGGGAACAACCGGTTGGGATCTTACCTTGGTCGATCCCGACAACCGCAGACAAGTAAACTTCGAAGAGAGCGGCAACATGCTCAACTACGTCAGCAAGGCACAAAGCACACCTGCGCTGGTAGAAGAATTGTGGGAAACACGTGCCGACAGTCGCATCAAGCTCTGGCTCATGCATAAGTTGTTCAGAATCCGCGCTGCATGTAAAGGTGTGTTCTGCGAAGGCCAGTACATTCCGCTTGAGGTGAAAGGCAAACTCAAAGATCATTGCTTCGCATTTGCGCGCGCACACAAAGCAACATGGATTGTTACCATCGTTCCGCTTAATCTCGCGCGGGTATCAAAGCTCAACGAAACTCTCCAGCCCGACTGGGATGATACACGTATTATCATTCCGGCACATGCACCGCTTACGTACACGAACCTGTTGTTCGGAAAGAAAGGAAAACATACCGGTGAGTTATCGGTAAAAGAAATGCTTTCCGATTTTTTCATTGGTCTGATCAAGCTGGAAGATCCGCAGAAGTCAAGAAGGGCAGGAGTGCTGCTGTCGATCAGTTCATTGCCTTCCGAATTCGGCATTGGCGACATGGGCCCCGAAGCGCGCGCATTTGCCGACTTCCTGTTCGAAAGCAATCAAACCATCTGGCAGTTGTTGCCGCTCAATATTGTTAGTCCCGATACGGCTTACTCTCCATACAGTTCATACTCCTCAATGGCCGGCAATCCGTTGCTGATTAGTCCGGAGGAATTGGTTAAGATGCATTTGTTAACCGAAGCAGAAGTTGAAAAGCATGAGCTTTGGAACAATGGTAAGATCAAGTATCGCAAGGCAGAAGCATTGCGGCACACGTTGTTAGCGAAGGCCTGGGAGAATTTCAACCGCGGTGAGTTTAGTTCACTCCGGAAGAAATTTGAGAAGTTCAAGGAAACCGAAGCCTACTGGCTGGATGACTTTGCGCTGTTCGAATTCTATCGAACCAAATACAACGGTGCACCCTGGTACGAATGGCCTGAAGAGGTGCGGGATAGAAAGGATTCTGTCGTCAGACACTTCGAAAGTGTCAGACGACTTGACACTAATAGCAACCCCGAGAGCACCGACAGTAACTCCTCTGTCACGTTGAACCTGTCGAAACATGATAACCCGCTCGAAAAAACAAAATGGATTCAATTCATCTTTGCCGAACAATGGGCGCACCTCAGGAAATACTGTAACGATCGCAACATTACCCTGCTGGGCGACATCCCGTTCTATGTTAATTATAACTCAGCCGATGTTTGGGCGCACCGCGAACTTTTCTGCCTGGATGAAACCGGCAAGATGAAAGGTGTAGCCGGTGTACCGCCCGATTACTTCAATAACGAAGGCCAGCTGTGGGGCATGCCGGTATTCTGCTGGGATGTAATGCGCGAACATAAGTTCGACTGGTGGCTGAAACGACTTCGCAAGAATCTTGAGTTGTTTGATGAAGTTCGGCTCGATCATTTCCGCGCCTTCGTGGATTATTGGGAAGTACCGGCCGACAAAACCACTGCGATCCATGGCAGCTGGCAGAAAGGACCGGGCAGGGAATTCTTCGAGGCTGTTAAAAAGGAGTTCGGTTCGTTGCCGTTCGTGGCCGAAGACCTGGGCGAGATCAATCCCGAGGTATTTTCACTACGCGATGCGTTGCAGCTTCCGGGCATGAAGATTCTTCAGTTTGCATTTGAGGAAGACATGACCGAGTCGATCTATTCAGCGCACAACTTCACCGAGAACTTTATTGTTTACACCGGCACGCACGATAACAACACAACCCGCGGCTGGTATCGCAAGGATATCTCCGAAGGACATCGTAAACGTATTGCTTCATTCTTCCCGACAAAAGTAACAGAGAAGAACATTACCGAATTAATGATTCGCCTGGGGTACGGCTCGGTTGCTAAGATTGTCATCACCCCGATGCAGGATTTGCTTAACCTCAACGAAAGCGCCCGGATGAACATGCCGTCAACGTATCAGAACAACTGGCTGTGGCAGATGAAAAGCCGCGCCCCGAAATCCCTGTCCGAACAACTGATTACCTTCTCCCGTCTCTATAATCGGTAAGAGATTTCTGGTTCAAGGTTCAAAATTCAAGGAGTAAGCATGAATCTTACACGTTACCGTTAAACCAGGAATTTCAGATGTAAAAACATTGACCGGAATACCGGAAACTGGTCAATCTCAACCTTGAATTTTAAACCTTAGACCTTAAACCTTGAACTTATACCGTAACCGAACTTCTAACCTCATGCTCCGAACTTCGAATATCAGCCTTCGAATCGAGTATCGCCTTAATCCCCGTTAGCGGAATGATCACCCAATCCGGCCGGTTGTTCAGCTCGTAGTTCAGTTCATAGATTGCCTTCTCCAGCAAAAAAGTCGTCATCATTATGTGAAGCTCCTCTTCCGTGCGCGGTACAAACGGAGTTCCCTTCACGTTTTGTTTGTAGGCCGTCATAAACACATGACTTACATGATGGTACCATGCCTCCATCACCGGAATCAGTTTCGGATAATCTTCCTTGCGGATCTGGTTATCGAGAAACAGGCTCGCGTATGCCGCGTAGTGGAAGGAGCGGATCATACCCGCCACATCCCGCAGCGGAGAGCGCTTCAGTCTGCGCTCGGTGTAGCTTCGCGCAGGTTCACCTTCAAAGTCCGTAATAAAAAAGTCCTTCCCGGTAAACAATACCTGGCCGAGGTGGTAGTCGCCATGGATGCGGATCTTCACCACGTCAATCTTGTTCTTATAAATCTCTTTCAGGCGATCGAGTATCTCCGGTTGGCGCGCTAAAATTTCTTCCGCCAGCGGCCGTACTTCCGGTGAGAGCTTTTCAAGATTCTCCGATTGGTTTTGGAATGCACTCCGCACCAGCGACTTCAATCCCGAAAACAACGACCGCTGATAGTGCAGCGAGTACGGTTCGGGAGTAAATGCCGGAATGTCGCCCCGCGCGGCCAGCGCTTTGTGAAGTTCAGCCGTGCGGATACCCAGTAGCCGGATTTGTTCCGTTAACGGGCCGGCGAAAATCTCATGCAGCAAGGGGTTCACCCGTCCATCATAACTGCTTTCATCGTACGTCATCAAGTCATTTGGCAACGTAAGGATGTCCGGACTCGCTAAAATCTTTTCCGTAAGTTCATCCAGCCTGTCAAGCACATAACTCCAGCCATCGCCGCTGTTCGGTATCATCTTTTGCATGAGGCCGAGCGTGATCGCTTCGTTGTGCGACTTCCACTGGAATGTTCCCACAAAGGCAGGCATGTGGTCAAACGGACTATCATCCGTTAAAAATGCTGATATCTCGGCATCGGAGTTTACCGCATAGTCAAGCTTGCGGAACAACTTCAGGAAGAATGTATTTCCGTACGCCACCGAAGTATTGCTCTGCTCGGCCGACATCACCCGTGGCCTGATCTTTTCACTGCCCGTTTCATATTCACGCAACAGGTCTTTGCCACTGAATTCAATGCGGTCGCCCTGTACCTGGCCGATCGGCTCATTGGTTTTCATGTGTTCAATAATCGCACACTGAAACGGTTGTCCGTAAATGGCATCGTACAGGTAGCCTTCATCAGCTCCCACCTTTATCCGGGCAATCATCGCCTGCGGAAAGTTCTCGCGAATGCGGGCCGCTTCCTGGTCTTTCGTAAAGGCTACCGGCAGCTGGTACAACTCCGGCAACCCGCTTTGATACGTAACCTCCATAAACAGGATCACCACATCACTGGCCGATGTATGAATCTTGCCGTGCCTCACAACTTTTAATGTTTCCAGCACGCGGCTCTTGCCGCCAAACCATCTGCGGCCCGCCAGGTATTGGGGCAGAATAATGTTTTCAAGCTGTGCGCAGTTCGGGCGATTCAGCAGGCTGTCAAAGTCTTTAATCACCAGTTCAGGCAGTTCACCCGGCTGCACTTCCTGTGGCTTGTTCTCCAGTAAAAACCACTGGCAATCATGAGCGCCTAACGAAAGGAAATACGATTGATCCTCGCGGATCATCGGGAATTTATTTTTGCTGAATACTTCCACCAGCGTCTGGCCGCCATATTCTTCCAGCTCCAGCATCGCAGGCTGCGCGTAGCGCGACAGGTTTGCAACCACCAGCATCGTTTGCTCCTCATACGTGCGCGTAAAAGCAAATACCTTCGAGTTCTTGCACGAAATAAATTTTATATCCCCGCGGGCAAAAGCCTTGTACTGCTTGCGCTTGGCAATCATCCGCTTCATCCACCATAATAATGACGATGGATTGCGGCTTTGCAGTTCAACATTCAGCGATTCGTAATGATAGTCAATGTCCTGAATCACCGGCAGGTACAGTCGCTGCGGGTTCGCATCCGAAAACCCGGCATTCCGGCCCGACTCCCATTGCATCGGTGTGCGCACCCCGTCCCGGTCGCCCAGGTAAAAGTTGTCGCCCATGCCTATCTCGTCCCCGTAATATATAAATGGCGTGCCCGGCAGCGAGAACAGTAAATAATTGAGCAGTTCAATCTTCTTCCGGTTGTTGCCCATCAGCGGGGCAAGCCGGTGGCGGATACCCAGGTTAATGCGCGCCTTCGGGTCTTTCACATATACGCGATACATATAATCGCGCTCCTCGTCAGTCACCATCTCCAGCGTCAGCTCATCGTGGTTACGCAAAAATATTCCCCACTGGCAGTTCTCCGGTATCTCCGGAGTCTGGTCGAATATGTCGATAATCGGGTAGCGGTCTTCCATCTGCAGCGCCATGTACATGCGCGGCATCAGCGGAAAGTGATAGTTCATGTGGCACTCATCACCCTTGCCAAAGTAAGCGGCCGAATCTTCCGGCCACATGTTCGCTTCCGCCAGCAGCAGCGTGCCCGGATGGTGATCGTCAACATGCTTGCGCAGCTTCTTCAAAAAAGCATGCGTCTCCGGCAGGTTCTCACCGTTCGTTCCTTCCCGTTCAAACAAGTAGGGGATAGCATCCAAACGAAACCCATCCACACCCATCGAACACCAATAGTCAAGAATCTTGAAAACTTGTTCCTGCACCTTCGGGTTATCGTAGTTCAAATCCGGCTGATGCGAAAAGAAGCGGTGCCAGTAATATTGTTTGGCAACCGGGTCCCACGTCCAGTTCGAAGTTTCATAGTCCTGGAAAATAATGCGCACATCCGGGTAGCGGGTTGGGTCATCACTCCATACATAATAGTTTCGTTCCTCCGAATCTTTGGGTGCCTTGCGTGCCCGCTGAAACCACGGGTGCTTGTCGCTCGTGTGGTTCAGCACCAGTTCCGTAATTACTTTCAGTCCGCGTGCGTGGGCCTCGGCTAATAATTCTTTCAGGTCATCAAGCTGGCCGTAAGCCGGGTTAATCGTGTAGTAGTCGGCAATGTCGTAGCCATCGTCTTTCAGGGGTGACGGGTAAAAGGGCAGTAGCCAGATGGCCGTTACGCCAAGTTCCTGCAGGTAGTCGAGCTTGCTTAGCAGTCCTTTAAAGTCGCCCATGCCGTCCTGGTCGCTGTCGGCAAAAGCTTTTATATGCAATTCATAGATGATGGCATCTTTATACCATAAAAGATTTCCATCGCGCGCGGGTGAAGTCATGATGATAGCACAGTGTTATGCGCGTGTTAATAACAGAATTGTGCCGGGTTACAGGCATAGAATAGCCGGTAGTAAACCCTGTTTAAGCGTGTTGTTGTGGTAATTTTTCCCCGGGCGTGCCCCTGCCGGCATATGTCCTGATGCCGAAGGCCGTCAGGGGTCGGGCTTTTCGCTGCAAGTCCTCGCTGCGCTGCGGGCTTTCCGCTGCAATCCCTCACGCGGAAGCATTAGCTGAACCCCGAGGCACCAAGCCTATTCAATAGAATTTCCAATACAGAAACATGGCAAACCGAATTTTCTGTCAACTAACTGTTAAAGCAAGCGTGCGAGCGCGTATATTAGATTGATGTACCATAGATGCAGATAAAACATATCCGCTATCAAACCACAGGCTACACCCCACCTTCAAACATTTAATCCCTCACCATGGCAAAAACAATAAATGAACGAATGACAGTAGAAGTTACTGGCGACTTCGTAGTGTTTCTGATCGGCATGAGAATTAACCGAATCTGGAAAATTCACAAATGGCTGCCCGTTGCGTCAGCCATGCCCAAAATGCTTAACGAACTTTCACTCAACCCGGAAAGCGGCTTTCTTGGTTTTCAAATTGTCGGTACGTTTCAGCCCGTAATCGTGCAATACTGGAAGTCATTTGAACACCTGGAGAAATATGCGAAAGACAGAAATAGTCAACACTACCCAGCCTGGAAAGACTTCAACAAACGAATCAAAAGCAATGGCGATGTAGGCATCTGGCATGAAACGTATAAAGTCAGAGCAGGCGAATATGAATGCGTTTATAATAACATGCCAAAATATGGTCTTGGTAAAATTGGTAAGTTAGTGCCAGCCCTTGGCAACAAATCGTCAGCAGCTGAGCGGATAAATTCAAAATTCTAAATTCAAAATTCTAAATTCGATATCCCCTTATCAACGCAATCGTCCGCAGGCATGAGATCAGCGCCAGGATTAAGATCGCCAGCAGCGCTGCATGATAATTCAACTCCAGTTTTTCGAAATCCGATTTGTTAGGCTTCGCCAGCAGACATAGCACCGAGAACAAGTAGTACACAATCCCCAATCCAAACAGTACAATAAAAATCAAATCCTGAAGCATACCTCGTCACACCGCGCATGCAAAAAGCCGGTTATGCGAATGAAGATAGCGTCAAAAACTCATCGCAGCGTCAGCACCGTCCTCTGTGTCGGCTCGCGGCCGTGTAACATTTACAGCCTGCCGTTTAATTTAGACCCCCGATTTTTTTAATAGCGGTAAACACTGCTAAACACCTGGTAAAGAAAAAGCAAAACACTGCTGTAGGTTTTTCTTGTGTTGCGGCCCGTCCGCGTGTAAGCGTTTGATCATTTTCGTCTGGTTGTTACCATCGGATTATGTAAAGCAACATCTTCACCAAAACCTAAACTACTATGAAAAAGACTTTTCTAACGTTCGTAACGCTTGTTATGTTAACGCAATGTGCTGACGATTCACTCGTAAAGCCAACGAAATTTCGCAATGACACTTCTATTCAGAAGATAATTGAAGTATCAATTCAGCAGGAGCAACAATTGAATAATGTTTTAGATAAGGCTGGATTTGTTTCACGAAATAACGGTAGAACCAGTTCGACAACAGGCTTTCAGATCGATACTGAGCACATCCTGAAGGTTCTGCAGGATGATAGCACCCGACACATATACACATTCGATATTGAGAATAGTTATTCTGGTCAGTCATTTGCCAATTTGATCATAGAAGAACAGGAGGGAGGATACCTCGCTTATATCCTCGAATACGTAGCCGACAGTATCCGTCTCTCATCCGCAGATTTTAACGGTTCAATCAGAAGGTTAGACCTCAGCGGAGTTTTGTTGAGCGAGCAGCGGATGAATGCCGGACGCATGGTTCTGGAATCAGAAAGCGGAAGGTTATTTCAGGAACCTACTTGTGTGAAGGATGTCATACTCGAGACCTATTGTTTGGAAGAGAGTACGGGAGGCGATGTTCCGCTTGCCCGGGCTCAGGCAGGTACCGAAGTTTGTTGGGATGTAGCGAAAGTTATTGAAGGACCCTGCGCAAACAACAATAAGCCGGAAGACAATGGAAATCCTCGCGGAACCTTTTTGCCGGGGTCTGGCATTTCCGGAGGAGGCAGTACAGGCAATGGTTCAGCGCTGAACTGCAAATGTCCGGGTAGTTCAAGCGGTGTTACAGAAGTCGGTGTGGTAGTAAGCCTGCCTGCACCCATTTGTCCCAAAAACTTTGAGTTTGTTCCTGTCACCACCAATAACCTGTGGCAGGAGGCTGCGCTTTCGAATGCCTATGTTCGTCTGGTGTTTTCCGGTAAGGCGTTTGTGAATGTTACTGTAAAGCTTCCTACGCTTTACTTTGGCTTGCCGTATTACAACGTAACTGGAAAGCTGGTATATTCACCCTCAGTTGCAAAAGATATTGCTGCTGATGTGTATAACGATGCAGAACGAGCCTTGGTAGACTATTTTAAAAAGAATCCATATTTAACCGAAGGTCAATATCAATTATACTGGATAGGTAAACTTCGGGACTTTATGAATTCCGCCACAGGTGGCTTGGGTCGGGTAGATAGCAAAGGTTCAATTAACCCTTCACGACCCATCATACCAAATGACTATCAGCCATGCAACCCATGAAATTGTTTTGCCTCACCG
The DNA here is from genome assembly GCA_016786585.1 of Cyclobacteriaceae bacterium. Lineage (GTDB taxonomy): Bacteria > Bacteroidota > Bacteroidia > Cytophagales > Cyclobacteriaceae > UBA2336. The sequence continues at coordinate 212,550 of JAEUUI010000030.1, read as the reverse complement.
TATGGATTGTAATAAACGTTTGTGAAGGTAATGCCCAAGAAACTGTGAAGATGAAACCCGTGGACGTATACACCCGATATGAACAAAGACTAAACGATTTCTTTCAGCGCACCGGTTTACAGCGGATAGAGGTCGAAGGTTTTTTGTTTTATTCGAATACCGATAGTATTCCACAGGACATATTCGTTGTACAATTTCCGCTTGCGGAGTACAACAACGATAAAACCTTAGAAGAGAATTTTTTTGAGTTGATCAGTAAGCCAGGAGCCACCGCAATCGAGGAGGTCTTTAGTCCACTGCAGTCCATTATGCCAACACTTCAGCAAGAGCTTAACCAAGGAGATAAATTGATCGTTAACAGCGACTATCCACAAGTCTTCAATGGCCTTCCCTTGCGGGTTATTTATGGACGCCTTATTTATCGGTCGCACTTCCCTGATGAAAATCCGGTATTTCCACCACCCAGCGTTCCTGTCGTTACAATTTATCATCAGCAAAATGGTTACCCGATAAAAATTCTCACTAGCACCATAGGCAACCCTAAATTATTTCGAACGCTGAAGTAATAAGGTGCAAAGCGAATTTGCAGACATTATCCACATTTAAACAATACCACATCAATTGGATAAGTTTCTTGTGCGCATGAGCCAGCGCGCATCGATCAGGCACCGGCAAATCAGTTCAAACTGCTCATCATCATAAGCTGCATGTAATTTTTTCTTCAGCTTCGGAAATAAATCAGCTGCGCTTTTATAAATCCGATAAAGATGAGTAAACACCATCCTGAAAAGCCATTGCGTGTTACTGTAGGTTTTTCTTGTGTTGCGGCCGGTGCGCGTGTAACCGTTTGATCATTTTCGTTTGCCGGCTGCTTGGCCGCATAACCCTAAACCTCCTTCGTATGAAAACACTCTTTACCCTCGCGTTTGCCATCATCACCTTCGTAACCCAGGCCCAGGAAATAATCAAAGGCCGAACATACCAGGCCCAGGCCGACTTCACCGCTAACGACTACTTCGAAACCTGCAGCACCCGTAAGTTCGGCATCTGCGATGGCACCCGGTTCGAAGTAATCGGCTTTGCGCCCGACAGTGCCCGGGTAATCATCAAGATTAAAAAAGGTTACCGGTGCCGCCTCGTATCCGGCAACGACACCCTCCCGTATGCTATCGAAGGCAAGCAGTATTGCATCAGCCGTTCACGCTGGACGAACGACATCAAGAAATCCTCTGTGCAGTTGGCCACCGGTCCGCTCGTAGTGCCGTTCAAATTCCAGTTGAAAGACTTTAAGATTTATAGTGCGGGCGAAATCGGCTATTACATCGGTCCGCGGTTTACAAGCAAGCGCAGTCCCGACAATTATTTCTCCATCATCTTTTCGGCGGGCTATTCCAAAGTGCCCCTCAACGATGTTAACGCAAAAAACTCGGAAGATACCCGCTCCGTGGATGCCGCAAGCCTTGCCGGAGGTGCTGTGTACAATTTCGGTAAAGACTTCCAGATCGGTTTGCTGGCCGGTGCCGACTTCTTCAATGCCGATAACAAAGCCCGGTCACGGTCGTGGATCAGTTTCACCATAGGCATCAACCTCATCGGAGGCGGCAAGAAATCCGAAAGCTCCGGCCAGGTGCGCATGGTACAGTAACGCACCGTCATTGCGCAACCGTAATTGCCAACCGTCATTGCGCGTGCCCGCCCACTGGCGGGAGGAGTAACACGGACGAATAGTTTACCACGCAGTACCACGACCGCCCGTCATTGCGCGTGCCCGCCCATTGGCGGGAGAGAGCACCTCGGACAACTGGTTTACAACACAGCATCGCGACCGAAGCAATCTCATCGTTTACAACAAAGCATCGCTACCGAACCAATCCCGTTCCGAACCGTCATCGTGATCCCGACCTGTCGGGAGAAGGATCCCCTTGTTGTATGATATAGTTAGTATTGAAGGTCCGAAGGGCCTCACCGTCATTGCCAACCGTCATTGCGCGTGCCCGCCCACTGGCGGGAAGGAGTAACCCGCATGATTCGTTTACAATGAAGTATCACGACTGAAGCAATCTCATCATGAACAACCGGCTTATCATTATTGTACTGATAACATTTCCAATCATGCTGTTAGGGAATCATTACTGGGTTGGTCGAAGTTGGCTGTCAAGTTTAGTCGGTACGATACTATTTGAGATGATGATTCTCTCTTCCAACTACCTCTTTTTCAGAAGGCGGAGTAAAAAAAGTGACTGAGTAAAACAAAGCCTGACTTTACTTCCAACCTCTGGCTTCGAACTTCGATCTTGGCGTGCCCCCTTCCGGCATATGCCCTGATGCCGAAGGCCGTCAGGGTTTTAATCCTGATGCCGAAGGCCGTCAGGGGTCGGACTGCTCCGCGGTTCCATGTACGCTCCTTAAATTTTTCTCGTTACTGAATTAAAGATTGAAGATAAGATCAACCCGTTGTTGTCAATTTGTGTCCCTGCGCGATATTTAGATTGCTCAGAGATTATTAATACGCTTGTTGTTTAATTTATATATTAGTTTTGCAATGGATGTTTTGACAAAAGAACCGAAAAACTTGCAGATTGTTTATTAGTTCAATGATTGACTATAACGAGGCGATAGTATGTTGTGACCAACCAGTCGTATGCCCAATATGTGGTGCTCGAACCGAGATAATTGTAGATATGTCGCATACAAACACTGGGTCACAAATACATAACTGTTTGGCAGCTGAGTGCGACTACGAATTTGTTGTTGTGACTGATGATGAATTGAATACATTATGAAGGCTGGGCAAAAATTATGGACAAGAAACGAATTAATACTCGTCATTAATCTGTACTGTAAGCTTCCCTTTGGGAGGCTTCATAATCGTAATCCTGAGGTTATAAGCCTTGCATCGTTAATTGGACGAACCCCAAGTTCCGTGGCCTATAAACTTGTGAATTTCGCCAGCTTAGATCCAAGTCTTAAAGCAAGAGGGATAAAAGGAGCGGAAAACACGAGTAATCTTGATAAAGAAATTTGGAATGAGTTTTTCAATAATTGGGATGACTTACCTTATGAAAGCGAAAAGCTCGTTGCTAAATTTAAAATGACTACTGTCGAGGAATTGAATAATATTGTTACGGATGACCTTCCCAAGGTTGGTAAAGTACGCGAAGCGCTTATTAAAGTTCGTGTCAATCAAGCTTTTTTTCGATCTACAATTTTGGCTTCCTATAACGGAACCTGTTGCGTGACAGGAATGAAACATTCGGAGTTTTTGATAGCTGCTCATATTCGCCCTTGGGGAATAGATGAGCGCAATAGGCTTAATCCGAGAAATGGGATCTCAATAAATGCGCTTCATGATCGAGCGTTCGAGTCTGGCCTTATGACTATTACCCCAGACTACGTTATTAAAATATCTCCGAGAATCTTGAGCAAGGAGCGATATTCGATTGATTTTTTTAAGAAATTTGATGGCAAAAAAATAATAGCTCCCTCAAGGTTTCTGCCTGATCCGGAATTTTTGCGCTATCATAATCGGGAACGCTATAAACATTGATATGAATTTTAAGTTATTGGAGACAGTCGCGGACATTTCGTATGCCGCCGGTCTAAATAAATATTACTCGGGTGACTCGAGAATGGATATGTCTACTTTTATTAAATGGGCTCAAGAATTTCAAGAACTTCATAAGAATACCGACTGGACTACATGCAATTACATGTTAGTAATAGAGAGTTACGCGGAGGCTAAATTGAGAAATTAAGACGTGATAAACTGAGTTGAGTAAAGTTCTATAGAATAAGTTCTACCCTTTAAAGATATTCGAGTTATGCCAATCAATGTAAAGTGAATTTGGTCTATTGTTGTCTTTGTTTGGCAAAACGTTGAGATTTTTGCCATGGTACTGATAGTATTCGCGACCATTCTCAAACTCTTCTTTTATCCTTTTACTTACCTCAACCTTTAAATCGTTGGTTATTGTTAAATAGCCGATATCGAATAGTTTATGAACATCTGACCTTAGAAGAATCCCATTAGAAATAAAGTGCGGCCCTGATTCTGAGTATTGTTTTATGTGTGCGGCTTCCAATACCGGAAGAGTTTTTTCACCGGTGATCGCGCATCGTCTTTCGTAGGCATCTGTTACAAGGACGCGAAAGGCGCTTTGGCCTAGTCTAACTTTTGCCAGGATGGACTTACCATAAGCAGAAGGGTAGTCAGTTTCTTCAAGTATCAATTGACTTTTTAGCCCCGGATTTACATTCTGATTTAGATATTTAGACAATAGCAATTCAATCCTTCGCCATATGTTGCCGCCTATTGGTTCTCCGGTGGAGTAAGACTTTCCTTGTACAATACTCTTTGCCCAATTCGGTGGGGTTTCGATCCAATCTTCTTGATCAAAAAAAATCGGGTTCGTTAACACTATGCATCCAATTGTTGGATTAATTTCTTGTTTGTCTTTTCGATGTGAGAGAATAAGTTTTTTGAATCCAGAAAGATTTTCGCAACCGTTTCGTTCGGCAAAAATGTCCCATGCAACGGAAAGCGGTAAAAATGTTTGACTCGAAAAAAAGCCCAACCCTCCAATAGCGTTCAACGGCTTTTTTAGCTTAAAGAGAAAAGGCGCACCAGGACTTAGTATTTTGAAGTTTGAGTTTCCTCCAGGCTGCCAAAAGTTTATGTCATCGGGAGTGGTTTTGGATAGAAAATTGTACCAGTTATTGTCTGTCACGCCAATATAAAACCTCATTTTTATGGTGTTTATTTTACAAGATAGCGCAAGTTTTTAGGTTTAGCAGTACTTTTAACAACAACACACCCATATGCTCAGAAAACATTCAAATGAGACCGAATGTCAGGGCTTTTGATAATCATCACCCTTCTCATTTCAGTCAAGCATAAGATTGTTTCATTGCAGCTGTGAAGCCTTATTGCAGAAAAAAAATGGATAATCAACTGACCGTAAAAGTATCCGACAAAGGGATTTATTTCAATCCGAGTCTTTTAATCTCCTTTCAGCAGACAAATATCCCAAAGGAGCATTTGACATTTCGCCCTAACCAAGACATTTTCTGGATAGTTGAAATGCTTGAGTATAAGTCGTCTGACAAATGTTTAAAACTTAAAGTAAATAATTATAACACGAATGATATTTTGAGCTTTAATGAGCAGCAGCCAAAGAAAGAAGTTAAGAAAGTGTTATTTGAAAAACTTGACTGGGAGAAACTCGAACCACTTCTATCATCTTACCGCAAGAGTGGCCTTCGCGATGTTGTATTCAACATAGAAACTTCACCATTTTCAAAAGACGATCTTCCAACGAATAAACTTTTCAAGTCTGGCCTTCCTTTTCCTTCGTCCTCCGTAAATAGAGCGCAAGATATTCAGCCAAGAGTATCGATAGTTACAGAAAAGTTTTCGCTTGATTTTAATGATGTCTGTTTCATGTTAGGCTGTGTGTATTTTAAGAGGCATATAAAGAAATTGAGGAAGGAGTTTGAAGTCAGGATTTACAACGAGCATATTTTAGCTGAGTTTGAACACATAAAAATTTGGTTTGCAAAAAAGCTAAAGATAAAGAAGCTTAAAGTCACTGTTGTAATAACGCTAAGACATAACGAAGCACCTGAGGTATTGGCGACATCAGCGCATATAGATCAAATTACACCAGAGTTAATTGATAGTGTAAAGTACCAACGCACGGTTGCGTTGTCAAAAGAACCGCGTGTACAAAATCCTGACAAATCTTTATTTACAATACAAGAAATCTTTGCGCAAATAGATAGTGGGGATAGTGCAGGCAATGTTTTTAGTCAGTCGGAAGAGGATATTTTAAATTTCTTTATTGCTAAGAGCGGTATCCGAAATGGAAAACAACTCGTTTATTTGGCGGATAAAAAGCAAACCGAAAATCATAAACTTCATTACACACTACATCCGAATTTCGGCTTTTTATTTTTGATAGAAGGAACGGAATACAACCACTTTGTTTGGGAGCTACTTAACTCTCATGCAACATACATCTGGAGCATTCCCAGGATGCAGAACGAGATTGAACTACAGTACAAGAGAGTAGAAAGTGAAATCAATAGTATAAAGATAAGCGGAAGAGAGAACTACAAACGTGCGAACAGAGATGTCCATCAAGAAGCCGATCTTGTCTTTAGTGTGATAAAACATCAAGATATAGCTTCAGGGATTGTTGATGCTTTCGAAAAATGGAGGAGTAAACTTGATGAAAAGTTATTATGATTGTACTAGGCAGTTGCTTTTTGACCTCCGCACCCCCCAACGGTATAATCGGCATCTCCATCCAGCGAACTCATAATCTTACAGAGACTTATAGCACCCTCACGGAGACTTAGACCAGCTTCGCGGAGGCTTAGAGCAACCCCGAGCAGACTTAGAGCGATCCTGAGTTGACTTAGAGCAACCCCGAGCAAGCTTAGAGCAATCCGGAGTAGACTTAGAACGATCCTGAGCAGACTTAGAGCGACCCTGAGCAGACTTAGAGCGACCCTGAGCAGACTTAGAGCGACCCCGAGCAGACTTAGAGCGACCCCGAGCAGACTTAGAGCTTTCCCGAAAGGAATTAGAGTATCCCCGAAGAGACTTAGAGCTTTCCGGAAAAGACTTAGAGCTATCCCAAAAGAAATTAGAGCATCCCCGAAGAGACTTAGAGCTTCCCGGAAAGGAATTAGAGCTTTCTGGAAAAGACTTAGTGCTTCCCGGAAAGGACTTAGAGCTATCTCGAAAGGAATTAGAGCTATCCCGAAAAGACTTAGAGCTTCCCGGAAAGGAATTAAAGCTTTCCTGAAAAGACTTAGAGCTTTCCCAGAAGAAATTCGTGCGTTGCGCTCAAGGTAAATCTGTAAATTCTTGTAAACACCAGTTGGTCCGGTGGCATTAATCTTGCTTAAATTCAATAAGCAACAGCAGTATTCCCATCACCACCACAATCAAACCCACATGCAACCATTCAGCCCTGATCGCCTCGCGGTCATCTTTCTTAATCGACTGCCTGAGCTTTTGAATGCGGTCCAGCAGGATTGCGGCAAACAGCGGAAACAGCAACAGGTACATACACCTACCGTCCGCACATCTTCTCGATAACCGCCACAAGAAAAGATGCAACCACCAGGAGCACCACCAACACAACTGCATGAATCATACTCGCGCGCTTCCGCTTTTCACGGATCGACTGAACAAGCTTATCCGCACGATGAACAATCAGTAAACCAAAAACAGGAATGATAACAATGTACAAACGGTCCATAAGTCAACAGTTTCAAATGATACCGTCAACTTACACGAGTAAATGGAATTCACATACCAGCCCCCGGAAAGCTAAGTGTACCGTTTACGCCAACTTTACCGCTGCCATACACGCATACTGCCAGGTGTTTACAGATATTGACAACTCCTTTTTAAAAGCGATAAACACCGTTTTAGTAAAGTAACAGCGTTAGATGTATGTTTTCTTACTCACACGCAGCACAACCTCAAAGAAATTTGCAAACCCGGTATAACACCAACCAAATAAATCAACCACTATGAAAAATCGCCTCCTGATTATTGCACTGCTGCTGGCAAGCCCTGCAGCATTTTCGCAGACCACCACCGACTATGTGTCAACAACCGTTCCGCCCGACTCGCGCTTCGAGATTATTCAATCCAACCTGCTCGGCCGGATCGTATTCAAGACCGACAAATACACCGGTGATGTTTATCGCATCGTGTTTGACGATAAAGCCTTTCAATCCTGGACTAAAATGACCCGCCTCAACCATCCGTACGACAGCATCGTGCATCCGGGCAAAGTGAATTACCAGGTGTTCGTGTCCGGCTTCGAAAGAAAGTACACCTACCTCGTTAACCTGAACACCGGCGCTACCTGGATTGCCGTGAACAGCCGGGGCAACTACCTGTGGGATCCTGTTCTGAATAAGAATGGCGAGTAACGCTACCCCATCTGCATACATCGAAGCGTGCACGGGCATTATCGCACCGGTTGTAATCGCGGAACCTTGATTCATCAGAATAAACCGTGGTACAGGTTAACACAAGCCTTAACCTGAACTGATTTACCAATTGTTACAAGTATATTAGCCGAAAATAATGCGGTTATGATTCGGGTATTCTATCAGCAAAAGGAAGGTGGTCTGCATTGGGTAAAGGCTCCCGATAAATTAATCCCTGACAATTGTGAGCGAATTGTGTGGGTGGACATGCAGTCGTCATCAGAAGAAGAACGAAAGCATGTGGAACGAACATTTCAGATCGAATTGTTTACACCGCAGGAAGCAGAAGAGATAGAAAGCAGTTCGCGGTATTTTGAAGACGAGCTGAGCATAGAAGGAAACAACTCATTCATTGTTTACGAGAACAAAACCTACATGGCCGAGCAGGTTTCGTTCCTGCTAAAAAAAGATATCCTGTTTACGATGCGGCAAGCCGATATTAAGGCCTTTGCCGAGACCGTCAGGAAACTGAAAGTGAATAAAAGTTCGTCTGCATTTACCGGCTACCAGATCTTCTTAATGCTGCTGGAAACCCAGATAGACAAAGATGCCGACTTTATAGAGTATATCTCAAAACTCACCAGCCGGGTGAGCAAGCGGTTATTAAAAGAAAAATACTACAAGGAAGATTTGCTGCTCGAGATTACCGAAATGCAGGAGAATACCATCCTGGCACGTGAAAGCGTGGTCGATAAACAGCGGCTTGTTTCGTCACTGCTGAAAAGTTCAGTCGTGCCTGATACGGAGAACGAACGTCTGCGGATTATTTTCCGAGACATCAATTCCATCCTGCAGCATACCCAATTCAGCTTCGAACGCCTCGAATACCTGCAGGATACATTTCTGGGGTTGATTAACATTGAACAAAACACCGTCATCAAAATCTTTACGGTAGTAACCGTAGTGTTTATGCCGCCCACGCTGATCGCCAGCATCTACGGTATGAACTTCGAGTTCATGCCCGAACTCAAATGGGCCATGGGCTACCCGATAGCCATTACCCTGATGATTATCTCATCGCTTTTATTCCTTTGGTTTTTTAAACGTAAAAAGTGGTTGTAACAACTAGTGCGCGGGCCGGGCAGAAAAGCGCCTGCTTGCCGGAAAGCATTGCAGGCAAGGGCGTGTGCCGGCATGCGGGCGGAAGCATTTTTCTGCCTAGCCTTTTTTGGTTCTTTTTGCGGCAATGGCAAAAAGAACAATAATGTCAGGCGCACTTGCCTGACGCGAATGAAATGCAGGTAAGGAGACAACCGCTTGCAGATGTGCAGAAAAGAAGCTTGTTCCTGATCAGAGCTGGAATGTTACCGGCATGGTGTATTGAACGGCAACAGCTTCGCCTTTTTCGCGACCCGGTTTCCAGTCAGGCATGGCATCAACAAGCCTTAACACTTCTTTGTCGAAATTCTTTGAGCCCTCAACCGACTTAACAATTCTTGATTGTTCGATCTTGCCATCTTCCGTAACGATAAACGCAACGAACACGGTGCCGGAGATTTTCTGTTTTTTCTCCCATTCAGGATACTTCAGATTAGTGCGGAAGTATTCCAGCAACTTATCCACGCCACCCACATACTCCGGCATTTCTTCGGCAAAGAGCCGGCATCGTTTTGCTCCGTATTCTTGTACAGCAGTATCGAATCGATTAACCGCATCATGATCAACCGCGGCCACAACGCCTGTGAACGTAAGTTCTCTCGGTAAAGAATCGGCCTGCATGGGGAAAAGAGAATTGGGATTGACTATTTCCTCTCCGGGCGGGCCAAGTGTCAACTCCAGCGAGTCGATGGAAAGTTTCTGTTCGCCTTCATTTGAGCAACTCGACAGCATGAGTGCAGCAACCGCTAATAAATAAAAGGAAACGTTCTGACGGGGATTCTTCTTAAGATATGCGCTAATCGTGATCAGGATTTCAGAGTGATGGTAGTCGAGTTGCGACCGGTACATTCGGCCACACACGTGACTGTTCCGGTTTTCCCACAGATAGTGAAGAATTTCCTGCCGGCTAAGCTTGGTAAAATCCTGAACATCGCGTTTACAATTTTCGCAATAGCGCGATTGCATACCGATCTTCATGGTGTCCCAATTTTCAGGGCAATTAAACGCGAGGTAAGGTTTTCCGGGGGTCATCGTTTTTATCCTATAATCTGGACAAACGAAGATAGTCACAATTTAGCCGGGAATTATGGCTAAAAAGTTTCATAAACACATCCCCTGAACGCTGCCAGGAGATGTGTTATCTGAGGCCGGTGAGCTGCGAGGAAGAGTGTGCACAGAAAAGACGAGTTACATCAATTGCTCAAAAATTGAGACGCAGACCGTATACCTGATCCCCGTTTAGACTTCAGGGCGTCAAAAATCTTTACCTGCAGTTCGGCCATCGAATGGCAGGTAAGCAGCAGGTCCTGGACTTCAAGCCGCACAGCATCAAGCTCCTCCGTTGAAAAGCGTTGACGCAACAGCGTTACGATGGATTCCTTAGGTATTTCCCGGTATAGCGACATACCAGATTAATGACAAAATCAATACCGTATAAATCACGGCTTAACAATATGTTTCCGGGTAACCCGGTTCATGCCTAACATCGGTAACTCTACAAGCTGTAGACTTACTGTTGTGTGGAATCCTCAACTTTGGTTTTGTAATGCACGGTTGGCGGTTTTCGGGCACGGGACGGTTTTTGCACCGCTCCAACCGAACCAAAAGAATGTGTTATGAAAGGATCTAAAAACCAACAAAAGAAAGAAGAGTTGTCAAGCCAACTCGGCAAACTGTTCGAAGATGAATTGAAAGATATCTATTGGGCTGAAAAGGCGCTGGCGAAGGCATTGCCTAAGATGGCAAAGAAGGCTACGTCAGAAGAACTGGTAGAGGCAATCGAAACCCATCTCGAGGAAACAGAAGAGCATGTAAACCGTTGCGAGAAAATCTTTAAGCTGTTAGGCAAAGAGCCCCGCGGCAAGAAGTGTGAAGCCATGGAAGGCCTGATCAATGAAGCTGAGTCGATCATGGAAGATACCGAAGAAGGCGTGATGCGCGATGCGGGAATTATTTCTGCCGCTCAGAAAGTTGAGCACTACGAAATTGCATCCTACGGTACACTCCGCACCTTTGCTGAGACACTTGGATTACAGGAAGCAGTTGAGTTGCTGGAAGCAACACTGAACGAAGAAAAGAAGACTGATGAAATGCTAACCGAGTTGGCAGTTTCAAATATTAACCAGGAGGCCGCAGAAGAGCCTGCTGAATAATATATTCTTTCATCCGTTTTCGTAAGAGCCGGCCATGCCGGCTTTTTTATTGGAGTCCTAGGAAGCAATAATTGATGTACGCACCAAGGGTAAACACAACGTGGGCAGGTACGAGCTGGGCATAATGACCTTTTCGGTTCGTGCTTGGCGGAAGCGGATGAATATTCAGTGCCGCAAACCATACACCCGCTCCGATCAGCCCGCTGGTGAAGCCGATGATGACGTAATTCAGGAGGGTCGGTTCCCATACCTGAAACACAAAATAGTAAGCGATGATGAACATCAGGCCAACGCCGTAGTGAATCAGCCAGCCGGCAGGAGAATTCTTTGAAAATGATTTTTTAAACCAGCCGTTTAACAAGCCGTTCAGCAGTTCCGGTTCACGAAACTGCTGACGACTGATAGCACTCATCAGATAACTGAACGCCGTCATGAGTGTGGTAGCAATGATGCAACTCAGTACAAGATTAACAATCAGCATGGCTACATTCCCGGCTTCAGAATAACTTTAATACAGTTGTCTTCCTTTTTCTTGAAGATGTCGTACGCGTGCGTTACCTCCGATAAGGGCAGGGTATGGGTAAGAATATCGTTAAGCACAACTTTTCCGCTTTCTACAATCCCGATCAGTTCATCAATATATTTCTGAACCGGCGCTTGTCCGAATTGCATGATCAGCCCTTTGTCGAAAATCCGGTGTACCGGGAAGTTATCGAACGGTGTTCCATAAACGCCTACTACCGTAACAGTTCCGCCCCTGCGAACCGCGCGGATACACGCTTCCAGCACGCTGATGGTTCCTTTTTCAAAGTTGATCGTAGCTTTTACTTTATCGAGAAATGTCCGGTCAGCCTCCAGCCCTACAGCATCAACACACACATCCGCGCCACGGCCACCGGTCATTTCCCGAATTACTTCAATCGCATCAACCTGATGCGCATTAATGATTTCCACATTGTTTGCCGATTTAGCCCGCGCTAAACGATAATCCAGAATATCAACGGCAATTACACGACCAGCGCCTTTTAACCAGGCAGCCTTTTGGGCCATTAGCCCAACGGGTCCTGATCCGAAGATTGCTACAGTTTCACCGCCTTTAAGTTTTGCCCAGTCGATGGCCGACCAGCCTGTCGGGAAGATGTCGGTGAGAAATAAACTCTGCTCGTCTGTTAACGCATCGGAAATTTTGCGGGGTCCGAAGTTGGCGTATGGCACGCGCACATATTCAGCCTGACCACCATTGTAACCACCATACAAGTCGGTATAGCCGAACAACGCTCCACCTTTGTTATCAAGGATGTTTCCTTCCGGTCCGTATTTTTCGGGATTTGAATGTTCACATGCCGGTGAAAGACCTTGTGCACAGAAGAAGCAATGACCACACGCAATGGGGAAAGGTACAACCACACGATCCCCTTTCCTGAGCTTTGTCACGCCCAAGCCTGTTTCTTCAACAATCCCCATGAATTCGTGGCCCATGACCATGTCTTTTACCTGGGGAATGAACCCGTCAAGAATGTGCAGGTCAGATCCGCAGATAGCCGTAGAGGTAACTTTCAGGATTACATCTTCGGCATGTTCAATAATCGGGTCTTCTATATTTTCTGCCCGGATATCACCAGGCTTATGGAATACGGCAGCTTTCATGAGAATAGTGGTTTAATATCGGTTTGTGTTGCAAAAAGCAATCCGTTGTATTGGATGACGGCAACAGGCATTCATGGGATTGTACCGCGACATATTCTCCTCACTATTTCTTCGATGAAAAGAGGTTGTTCTACAGTTACAAAAAAAAACGCGGCCGGAGCCGCGTTCTTCGTTTGGTTGATGGTTGTTCTTTAATCCGGAATAGGTTCGTCCTGATCGTGGCCGTTTTGTTTTACCATTTTGTTGTACAAGCCCAGGATCAGCAACGGAGCAGTCCACTGACCAATCAGCAACGCTTCATGTTCGCGCTTGCAGAGTTTCAGCACCAATGCGGAAAGTGCTACGCCACCAGCAGTCCATAAGAAAAAATCAGACGGCAGACGTGATGTTTGAGATTCAATAGCCTTCGCTATCTTACCTTCTTTACGCTCTGGATTCATTTTCGAAGCCTTTGACTTCAATGAATCAGTTAATGTATTTGCATCGTTCATAGTTGTATACGTTTGTTTTCAAACATTCAACAGAAGCCGTGCCATCCATAGACGGAGAGATAGAGGTTAATGGAAGAGCATCCAATACCGTTACGACTACAACCTGTGTAGTGGGTGCGGGGTAAATTCCACAGCAAAAGGAGTGAGGTGAGTCAGTGATAATTTATTACCATCATTCCGGCTAAGGGGAAGGAATCGAATGACACGTATGATTATTAATTCTTCCGGGGATTTTTGATCCGGTCGATTTCAAGCCGCACTACAATCATTAATTCTTTTAAACTGTACCGTTCCACGAGCTTATCAAAGTCTTTTGCAATCAGGTTGAAATCATCCTGAAATTCTTGTCTGATCCGCTCGGTTAAATATTGTTTGATTCTGCTGTCCAGCAGCACTTTGTTTTGAATATCCATACGATCCCATAAAATACAACGCCCACATTATTCAAAGCCACACGGCAAAGCTAACAAGTATTTTCCCCTTTGTGATTATGCATAAAAATGTTCGTGTATGTTTTGCACAATAAAGGTGATATTCGGGCAGAACCCTGAATTATTACCACATATAAATCAATGCCAGCATTTATGCAGAAGATGTTTTGCTCAAGTATATACTTTAAGTGCCTTAATTAGTCGGTAGAGCGCTGGCAAGTGTTTGATACACCTTGTTTGATGGCATTGGATCAGAAGTGCTGTTATCGTCAAACAGGTGAAAAACAAAAGCCGGATTTACCCGGCTTTCATTGGTAGAAGTCATTAAGCGTTTATGGCTTTGGCGAAGCTGACGTTGAACCAGTCGGCTGGTTTGAAAACTTGCCTGTCCCGTCATTCCATACGCGTGACGTTTTACCTGTGGCATCCGAAAGCTCATAATATGAACCTTTTCTGCCCGGATCGGTTGATTCCCAATAACCGGTAACACGCTGCGTGCCGTATGAACTGTTGGTAAACGCATCGCGGGTTGATTGCGGAATCTGATCATTCCATTCTCTGCGGGTCAACGTCTCCACATAGTTGCCCTGGCGGTCGTAGCGCGCCATGTATTGCTGATTGTCCAGGGAATAGGTTCCGTAGTAACCGTAGCCGGCATCATACCACGAAACAGGATTGTTGCCAATTGAGGTGTTACGCTTGCCGATGTCAGTTTGTAAGCGCGTGCTCATAGCCTTATCGGAAAGCGCACGAGGCTCTGCGTTCTGTGTTTGTGTTGTTGGCTGAGTTTGCGGAGTAGTTTGCGCGAAAGCCGTGCCGCCCGCGATCAATGCGAGGCACGTTATTAAGCATGCTGTTTTTTTCATAACGGTAAGTTTTAGTTTGTTAAAATGATTCGTTTTTTAACGGCATCACGTCAACTTTCCATCCATGAAATCTATACGCAGCGTCTTAAGGCTATTTTTTCCGTTCGATGATCGGCTTCACGCCACGATTAACCTGGTGAAGGGTTTTGTAGGTGATGATTTTTGAAAACAACGCAACAAAGCCGCCCGGATTCTGGGTAAATTTTTCCCTTACGCAAGGCAAACTCTTCGTTGTTAATAAGAGTGTAATTAACGCCTGATTACTTTTGCGCTGATCATGCCTTCATTTGTATTGACCACTACCAGGTAGGGCTGCGAAGGATACGCAGTAAGGTCAAGTTCCAATACTTTTTCGCCCGCCACCACCGGCCCATCGTATATGCGTTTGATAAAACTACCGGACGTACTGAACACGTTTACGTGCGCCATAGTCGGGTTACCAAACGTTATCCGTACATCGGCTCTGCCGGGTGTTGGGTTTGGTGAAACGGTCATCCCGTGGATGGGATCATATTTTTGCGGATCGCCAATTCCGGTAATCACGTCACGTTCAAACTTGTAAACTTTTCTGCCCGTCATGTACGCCAGCTCTTCATTGATTTTGAAAAACCGGTTGTATGTGCTGCCCAGCGGAATCTTAGCCCAGGTGTCACCACCGTCTTTTGTTTCAAACAATGTCTCGTTGCCGCCTGTCCATCCGCGCTGCGAATCAATAAAGCCGATCATCTGAATGTAGTAGTAATCATCGTCTACCGTTATCATCTCCCATGTCTGGCCGGCATCATCCGAGCGGATCATCCGGGTATTACCAAGGTCAGTTTCAATGGAACCATAAAAATGGATTTTATCAGGCGTTTGAATTTTCCACACGCGATCACTGACGTTATGGGTATTGAATTTTTCCGTCCATGTTTCCCCGCCATCATCGGTGTATAGCACAACGCCTCCGGTCACGGTCATCTGCCCGTCAACCAATTCACTTTTCGAGCCGGTAACAAATCCGTGATCTGCATCAAAGAAGTATGCATCAATCAATGAGCTTGCGTGGGCCGACATATCTTTGAATGTCCAGTTCAATCCTTTATCAGTCGACTTGATTACGTACGCGGGCTCACTCCACACGCCCACTCCATAAATAATATTCTCGCTCGCCTTCGCCAATCCGCAAACCCCATCTACCGCTTGCGGAATATTACCCGCGATATCTACCCACGTAACTCCGCCATCCGTTGTACGATACAATGATGCGGGCTGTGAGTTTCCGCGGATTGAACCACAAAGGCCAATGTTGGCATCCATAAATTCGATACACCGCAAATATTTCTGATTTCCGGTAAGGCCTGAAGGGCTCCAGGTTAATCCACCGTTTGTTGTGTGATGGATCATTTTGTTCCATCCGCCTGCTGTCCAGCCCACGTCTTTATTGATAAAAAATACATCGTCATAACGAACAGCATCCGGGCTGCTGGTAACTGACCAGCCGCCTTCGCTCTGGGCATGCAGACAGCCTGTAACTAAAAAAAAGCAAATGGGGGCGAGCATTTTTTTCATAGGTGAAAGATAGCGAATCTCCGCGAGCCGCGGAGACACTTATCAGACACCTGTTTTTCCGGAAACGTTGAAAGGGTTTACCTAAAGCCGGTCCTTACGGGTATCCAGCCGGTTAATCTTCGGGTTTTCGTGTACCTGCCGTTCCTCGATTTCAACATTCGCAGTTTCGTAAACCCGTGCAACTAATTGCTCGAGGGTATCGCTGGTGCGTATCAACGTAGTAAGGTGCTCATTCACCATATTCAATTGCGATTGACTGAATTCTTTGCGGAGTTCGGTCATGATCTGGTCCTGATTCAATTCATCCAGTTGCATAGTTTTATCTTTCATGATGTGTACCTAAAACCTTACCATGCTGATGGTTTGAAATGCTTGCATTTCAGACGGGTTTTGAATCATTCAAAGAGCAACTGGGGAATTTTTTCCACATACGAACTACACTTTCTTGTATTGCGCACGCGACCCTGAATCGCTACTTTTAAGCGTTTGAAACCTGAACGATATATTCTGCTGGTGGATGATGATCCGGATGAGCATCTGTTGTTTCAGGATGCGCTGAAGGAATTAAAGGACGCACCGCGGCTTGCGTACGCGCGCGATGGCCAGCAATTGATGCAACAGCTTGAAGCAGACGGTGCTGAGCTTCCTGCAATCATCTTTCTCGATCTGAACATGCCCCGCATGAATGGGTTTGAGTGCTTGCAGGAGATTCGCAAATCCACCAAATTGAATCACATCCCGGTTGTTATATTTTCAACTACGTCACAAAGTCAGGCGATTGATAAAGTTTACGAACAGGGCGCGAATTATTATATTCGTAAGCCTAATACATTTGCCATGCTGAAGGAAGTGATTGAGCGCATGCTCGAGATCGATTGGAGCACCAACCCCGGCAAAACCCCGAAAGAAAATTTTGTGTTAAACAAGAACGGATGAAGACTGGTTTTATTCCCGACAATGAAATGGGGAATCTTGTCCGTGCTAAAGATTGGAGTAAAACTCCGGTTGGCGCCATCGACACGTGGCCCCAGAGCCTTCGTACTACACTGGGCATAATTCTTAATTCGCGGTTCCCCATGTTTTTATGGTGGGGCCCTGAATTAATCTGTTTTTATAACGATGCCTATCGCCCAAGCCTGGGTGAACACGGGAAACATCCGCATATTCTCGGCATGCGTGCCGAAGAGGCATGGCCTGAAATCTGGCCGATCATAAAACCATTAATTGACCAGGTTCTTTCGGGTGGCGGTGCAACGTGGAGTGAAGATCAGCTCATTCCTATTTTCAGAAATGGTAAAATTGAAGATGTTTACTGGACGTTCAGCTACAGCCCTGTAAATGATGAATCGGGCAAAGCAACAGCAGTGCTGGTAACCTGTACGGAAACTACGCGTTCGGTTCTCGACCGGAAAAAACTTGAAGAGAGCAACGATCGTTTTCGGAATACGGTGCAACAAGCGCCCTCGGGTATTGCAATTCTTCGCGGGCGGAATTTCCAATTTGAGCTTGCCAACAGCACCTATCTTCAGTTTATCGATAAAGCTGAGAACGAAGTTGTTGGAAGAGATTTGTTTGATGTATTGCCCGAAGTAAAAAGTGTAGTTGAGCCGTTGTTAACCGGAGTGATGGATAGCGGGCAGGCTTATCATGCGAACGACCTTGAGGTTTATATTACCCGTTTCGGAAAACGGCAGAAGGTTTATTTCAACTTTATTTATCAGCCTCTTTTCGAACACGGAAAAGTTACCGGTATCATGGTCGTTGCCAACGAAGTAACGTCAATGGTCGAGGAGCGTCATGCCCTTGAAGAGCAGCAGCGTCAGTTCAGCAACTTTATTATGCAGTCGCCCATTGCCATGACGATCTGGCGTGGAAATGATTTCATCATTGAGATGGCGAACGATACCATGTTTAAACGTATCTGGCGCAAGGAACCCAAAGATGTAATTGGCCGAAAAGCATTAGACGTGTTTCCGGAACTGGTGGAGCAGAAATTTCCGGAGCTCCTGCAACGTGTATTAAAAACCGGTCGGATTCATCGGGAAAATGAGGCAATGGCGTATGTGCGCGGTGATGATGGAATGCGGAAATTTTATCTCGATTTCGAATACGCACCCTTGCTTGAAACAGACGGTAGCATTTCGGGTATCATGATAACCGTGTATGACGTTACCGAGAAAGTAGAATCACGTCATAAACTGGAAGATGCAGAATCGCGCATGCGCCTGGCGGTAGAGGCAACCGAGCTGTCGACCTGGGACCTTGATTTGAAAACGCGCGAAATTATCCATTCACCTCGTCTGGCAGTCATTTTTGGTCATGCGGAAAGCAAAGTGTTAACACATCGCGAAATGCATGAGCAGCTTCATCCGGACGATCGTATTGCTGTAGTGGAAAAATCCTTTGAGCTTGCATTGCACACCGGTAATTACAATTATGAAGCACGGATTATTCATCCGGATAAATCGGTTCGCTGGATTCGTACACGGGGTGTAGTGGTTTACGACAGGGATCGTCAACCGTTGCGCATGCTCGGTACACTCATGGATATCACGGGTGTGCGTATTGCCGGTGAACAAAGCGCGAGGCTTGCCGCAATTGTTGAATCGTCAGACGATGCCATTGTGAGTAAACGGTTGGACGGAACGATTACAAGCTGGAACCGCGGAGCGGAGCGCTTGTTTGGATATATGCCGGCTGAAATTGTCGGTCAGCCGATTACACGCCTGATTCCGTCAGACCGGTTAGATGAAGAGCCGGCCATCATCGGCCGGTTGGTTCGTGGCGAGCGTGTTGATCATATCGAAACAAAACGTCTTACGAAAGATGGACGGGTTATCGATGTATCATTAACCATTTCACCAATCCGCGATCAGTTTGGCCGGATTATCGGAGCATCTAAAATTGCACGCGACATTACCTTGCAGAAACAGGCGGAGCTTGAAATGGAGGAGAACCGCCTGCGCCTTGAAACAATTATCGAGGCAAGTGCGCTGGGCACGTGGGAACTCGATTTAATCAGCGGAACTCCACGATACTCCGGACGATACCTGGAAATTCTTGGCTTCAGAAAGAATGATACTCCTACGCATGCCGAAATCCTAAGCCGGTTGCATCCGGAGGATATGCCGGTGCGCGAGAAGGCTTTTAAGGAGGCCATGCAAACCGGTAAACTGCTTTACACGGCGCGGCTCATTTGGCCTGATAAAAGTATTCGATGGATGGAAGGACGCGGTAACGTATTCTTTGAGAAAGGCAAGGCAGTGAGGATGACCGGTACTTTGCGCGACATTACAGAAGAAAAGGCGTTCTCGCAGGCGCTGGAGGCGATGGTGAATGATCGTACGCGTGAACTTCAGCAGGCTAACACCGAACTCGAGAAAATGAATCAGGAGTTGGCTTCGTTTGCGTATGTATCGAGTCACGACTTGCAGGAACCGTTGCGCAAGATTCAGGCATTTGCTTCACGCATTCTTGAAAAGGAGTATCAGAATTTATCGTCAGCCGGCCAGGACTATTTTACGCGGATGCAGGAGGCGGCACGCAGAATTCAACTGCTGATTCAGGATCTGCTGGCATACTCCCGTACCAATAAGAAGGAAAAGGAGTTTGTTCGTACCAACCTTAACTTTTTGGTGGCGGGTGTTATAGACGATCTTGAGCAGTACATCCAGGATAAACAGGCCACGATCAATGTCGGTGAATTGCCTGAAGTTGATGTGATTCCGTTTCAGTTTCGCCAACTTTTCACCAACCTGATTTCTAACTCACTTAAATTCAGGCAGAAGGATGTTCCGTTGGTAATTAACATCAGTTCTGAACGGTTAAATGGCCTTGCTATCGGCTCGAATACCGATCCGGAAACCTATTATTATAGAGTGACCGTGGAGGACAACGGTATCGGGTTCGATAACAATTACCACGAACGGATTTTCGATGTGTTTCAGCGGTTGCACACCAAGCAGGATTATGAAGGCACGGGGATCGGACTGGCTATCTGCAAGAAGATTGTTGAAAATCACCACGGTTTTATTGCTGCCAAAGGTGAACCGGGAAAGGGAGCGATCTTCACGATTTATATTCCGGAGAATTATCAGAACGGGTAACCGATTGCAATATTAAATACCAGGTTATCGCGCCTCCAGTATTTACTGGTAAAGTCGATGTCACGGAAGGCCCAGCGGAACTCGTTATTTGTTCCGTCTTCGCTTCCGTCAACCGGATAAGCTTTTCGCAGCGGGAAGGCAAGGTCGAATCGCAGCACGAAGAAACTGAAATCAAATCGCAATCCGAAACCGGTTCCAACAGCAACCTGTTTATAGAAACTGTTGAACGCAAATTTTCCGCCCGGGCGCAGCGTGTCATTTTTAATCAGCCAGATGTTTCCGGCATCCACAAAAAGCCCGCCTTTCACAGCCTTGTAAATATCAAAGCGATATTCAATGTTACCTTCCAGTTTAATATCTCCGCGCTGGTCGATAAAGAATGTTGTATCGTTGATTGCTAAAAAGTTATACGTACCCGGACCGACCGAACGGGCAGGGAAGGCGCGCAGGCTGTTTGATCCGCCCACCGAAAATTGTTTGATATACGGCATGAACTGGGAATTTCCGTACGCATACCCGACACCGGTTGTTAACCGTGTGGCGATCTTGTTTCGTTTGTTTAAATCGAAGTAATACCGGAAGTCAACCACCGGACGGATGTACTGCGAATACGCTTGGCCAAAAAAGCTGTACGGTCCTTCGGCACCATGAAAGCGAATCGATTGAATGCCGCGCGGAACATTGCCTGAAACATCGATACTTCCATTGAAGTAATAGTTCGAACGCCTTACTTTTTTAATAACATATTTTGATTCGATGTTATCGTTGAGTTGCGTGTTTAACGTAAATGAATACCTCGCTCCGAGAATGAATTGATCCTGAAACGAATTTTTAAGTGCAGGATTCACATCAACGATATTATTGAAGGCTTCAGACGTGTTGCTTTTTTTAATGTAGGTAATGTCGACCGGAAAAAGCTCATGTGTTTTCAACGTGGTTTCGCGCCACGTATAACCCGCGGCAATGTTCGATGAGTTAAGGGTGAAATACTGCAACCGTTGCTGAAAGCTATAGCCGAGCTTAAACTGGGTTTGCGGAAGATATTTGGCCGACCGGAACTGAATGTGGAAGGGCGTGATGAATCGCGGCACCGACAAACTTGCTTCGCCCCCCAGCTCAATGGCATTCAACGGGTTGGTCTGCTTGCTGCGAACCTGCAGTTCGTACAATGCGTTCAGCTTCAGCTGGAACATTTCCGCGCCCTTGAAAATGTTCCGGTTGGTAAAGGTGAACTCCATGCCAGGCCCCACAAAATTGTTCGACTTTGAAACCCCCTGAAGCTGCAGCCGGAACGATTTTTTCAGGGTGGGTGTCAGAAAAACACTCGCGCGAAGTCCGGTTGAATCACGGTGTACGTTCCGGTATTTAATATTGACAAACTTAAACGTATTCAATCCCATCAGGTGACTGATGGAATATTCGTGATCAATGCGTCTGTAAATACTGTCAGGCGTAATGTTGATCACATCGGTAATAATGTGCGGCCTGAAATTATGCAGGTTATCGATATACACGAATTTGCCTACATGGGTGGTGTCGCCCGTGCGCGACAGACTGTCGTTGGCCAACTCATAACTGGGATAAACGGTTACTTCTTTAATTGTATAAACTTGGTAAGCCCGTGGAGGCATGCCCGGCTCAACCGTCAGGTCAAGTTCAACCATTCGTTCGCCAACGGTTGTATCAGCTTTGAACAACAGAAAGCGATCATCGAAATAATAGAATCCCTCATTTTGAGCAATGTCTTCAATGCGTTCCTGTTCTGCCCGCAAGAGTTCGAGGCTGTAACGCTGATTTTCTTTGATGAGCGTTTTTTCTTTAATCTGATTCAGCAACCGGGCATGCGCGGTGTCGAGGAAAATGTAGTTGACACTTTTGATCCGGTAGGGCCGCTCGAGTTCAATGTGGTAGATAACCTTACTCTTCTTGTGTTTTGTTTTGATGTCAAACGTGACCTCCGATTTAAAATACCCTTCGTTGTGCAATTGACCTTCGAGGGCCTCTGCCGTTTGCTCAGGTGTCGCGTCTTTCAGGAGTACCGGGGGTGAACCGAGTTTCGTCTTTATAAAATTTCTGAAACCTTTTTTCTTTTTCGGTTCGCCTGCGATAAAGTAAAACCATACAGCCGGGCGCATGCCCAGAACTGTCCCGTTCGGTTCAGGCGTTATGTAGGTTTGGAGTTCTTCCTTCAATTCGCCCTGACCGGCAATTTTCCCCTTGGCGTTAATATCAATTTTGGCCCCGGTGTAAAAACTCTCATCATCTTTTAAAAAGCGGGTGGCGGTACAGGCGGATGCAACAACTCCCATTAGCAAAAACAAGCTTAGTTGTTTTGACGTGCGCAAGAACGAACGGATTACATGGCTTTTATTTTGGAGTTGCATTTGCCTTAAACAGTTCTTTGAGGGTGTTGTAATCTTTTACGTAAATCAAACCGACACCGGTTTCGGTCAATTCACCATCGATCATATCATAATTGCTGGTGCGGAAGCCGGTGATCCGGAATCGTCCATCGCTGGTAAGCTTGTATTCAAGCGCAAGATCACCAATGTAATCCGAGGCATCTTTTTGCGTTGTATTTTCACCTTCTACCGAAACGTTTCCGGATAGCTTTACTACGAGCCGGTCGTTGAGCAGCGATTTTGAGACACCTAATTGCACTTGTGTGTTGCCCTGCGCCTGGCCGGTCGAATAATCTTCGTACGATTTGATATCGAGACTCAATTGCACACCCTTTACGTTTTCGGAAAGCCGGTTTAACTGATCTGATAACAGGCGGCTCACGCTGGTGCGTGTTGTATTGGCAACATCCGATCCTCCCTGACTTTCGAGCGGATTCTCCGAAATAAATCTTCGCAGGATCAGCAGCGCAAATACCTGCTTGTTAACATCTGATTCACGGGAGTTGATGTCAAGAATCTTGGCGTATACCAACCCACCAAATGCACTTTGTTTATCTACCGGCATGTCGATTTTAAAGGATATCATCGGAGCAAGTAACTGGCCCTTGATGTCGAGATAAACATAGAAGGGCAGACGCTGCCGGTACGTATTCAGCATGTTTTGGTCTGTTGTTTGGCTGGCCACCAAATCTATCGGTGATGTTTCTACGAGGTGACTGGCGCGAATGTCGATTTGTGCATTCAGCGGATCACCCGACCATGTTAACGATCCGCCTTTAACAATTTTGAACTCGCGCTTAACCAGTTTATAAAAGGAGAAGTTGTAGGTTCCTTCTGTAATCTCATAACGGCCTGATAAACTCATGTTGCCGGAGGACGTCATATCAAAAGTAAGTGTCGAATTACCTTTTACCGTTAGCTTATCGCCCGTGATGGGATCGATAACGATGTTCAAGGTTTCTTTGTCCGTAAGCTCCAGGTTGGCAGAAATATTTACACCTGCAAATGTGTTCCGCACGGTATCAGACAGGTTTAGGTTGTCAAGGAACGGATCTTTGTAGGCATCTTTGTTAACAAACTCAACGATCCCTTTCTGTTCCATTACACTTTTCTGCTCTTGCGGAACAACATAGGTAAGATTGGTGTCATCGCTAAACCCAACGGTAACGTCAACCCGGGGGCGCTGCGAATTGCCGGTGATACGGGCTTTTGCGTTAAGTTTAACTTTTCCGTAGTACATCTTGTTATCTTCCGCGGTGGTGTTCAGAACCTGAAAATTGCGTGTTGTTAACCGCAGGTTGAATCTGAAATCGCGGTAAGCATCCGTAAGAATTGTGCCATCCAGCACGGCATCGTTTTTCTTTGCATCCGTAATGGTAAAATTGTTCAGCCGGATACCTTGTTCATTGAATGTTATCGTCTCGTTGCGCAGGGTGAAGGCACTGTTCAAATAGGTCGACCGGAATGATGCTTCCTCGAACGTAATGTTGCCGCGGATTTTCGGTTCCGCGAATGTTCCGGTAATTCTTAATGTTCCGGTGGCGCGCCCTTCCACTTTTCGCAGCTGACCAAACGACAGCGGCTCGATCGCCTGGAGGTTAAGCGGTGCAAATTCTGCCGATAAATCAAACGATGACGTGTTCGCGTTAGAGATATAGAATCCTTTTGCGATCAGGTTGGAACCGTTGCTTGTTAATGCGAGATCAATCGCGTACCGGTCGCCCGAATGGGAGAGGCCGAGCGTAAGATCCCCAAGTGGTTTTTCAAGAATTTCAAGCTCACTGATTTTCAGTTCAGACGAAAACTTTCCGCTTGATGAGGATGTAAACTTCAGGTTTCCGTCAAGCAGCCCGCTGGCTGGCATCACACCCCGCACAATACGCGTGAGATTCGAGAGTTGCACGTGTTGAAACTCAAGCGCGATCGTGGAATCCTTAACAGTTGTTACAAGTCCGATGCGCTCGGGATCTTTTGAAATGGTAAAGTTATGAGCAACCAACCCCCGCTTGCTAAACTCAAGGTAATTGTCGTCAGGGACCGACCACTCGCTATAGTTCAGCATCACCTGATCTTTCAAAAACCTGAACCGGAAGTTATTTTCCTGGCTTCTGAAAACTCCGCCCAGCACATACTTGTTTTCATTTTTTGAGTTCAGAATCTGAAGCGCACTGTATATGGAATCATTTTCAACCTTACCGGTAAGCTGCATGGCATCGATGGTTAACGTATCCAGCAGAATATTTTTTAGCCGCACACGGTAAGAAAGTTCCTCATCATCCGATTCAACATCAACAGAAACCGAGTCGAACGAAGTTGTTGCATACGTTATTTTTGACAGCGCGATTTCAAGGTCAAGCCGGTTCTCCTCGCTGTCGAATTCTCCCTTGATCACCCCGGGAACAAAGGGTTCCAATTCGGGTACCAGAATTTCAGTGATCAGATCAGTATCGCGAATCGTCAGATCGAATTTGAAATTTTGCGGAGAGGTAAATTCTTTAACCGATTCGTCGTGAAGCGAGAAGTACCGGTTAACATGCTGTTTTATCACCGTGCCGATGGTAAATATGTTGAATGTTCCTTCAAATTTTCCGGAGAGGATTTCAGACCGGATGGTCATACTGCTTTTTCCATCCTGATCGATGCTGGCAAACAACAGCGAGTCGACCATGTAAAGTGATTCACCATTATAGATGCCGACCTTATAGATTGCCAGATCACCGTTGATTGCACGAAAGTCAGCTGTAGCGAGATCAACCTTCACTCCACCGCGCGCTTTCAAGGGCCGCTCAGACAAATTTAATTTTTGAAAGTCTGCATTAACTAGATTAACGGTTAGCTTGTAGGTGGGAACGTTCCCGGTGTAATCCAGGTCACCGGTAACCGTGAAGTCAAGGTTTTCATCGTGAAGCGCTGCTTCCCCTGAAAACAAATACTTGTTCAGCGAACCTTTTATCTTGAAATCGCGGTAGTCATATTTACTATATTGAAAACGCGAAACAAGAATATCAACATTTGCGCGGATATCATTTACTTCAATGCCCGTACCTTTTGCTGTGGCTTTCATGTCGAGCATTCCCAGAGTTTCCGGTTGTTTTAAAATTCTCCCCAAGCTAAGTTGTTTTGTCTCAACCGTTACATTGTAGGAAGGTGTGGAACGAAAATCAAATTTTCCATGTGCCGATGCATTTCCCGAGCTGGTGGTAAGCTGCAGATCGACAGCAGGAGCCTTGAGGAGACCAGTGTAACTACCCGCGAGGCTTATTGAATCAGGAAGCTGAACCGATTCGGGTAACAGAGAATCACGAAGTACACTGCGCAAGTCTTTGGTGGTGGTGAAGAATTTTTTGAGCTGCATACGCAGCTTCATGTTATCCGCATCGGTTACGTTTTTAACATTTCCGGTTAGCGCCAGCGAAGTGCTGGCGAGTGTTTTTACTGAAAGCTTTTCAATCGTAAGGTCGTTAACCGTTCCGTGAACGTTCGATGCAAGTGTGATCCGGGTTTCTCTTGGCAGCGTAACAGGAATGCTGTCAAGCAGGTGAGGGGCAAATGATAAAATGTCTTTAGTCGCGATAACCGATTCGGGAATGTTCAGGTTAACGCGTGCAGTTTTATAATCGGTTAGGGAAGTGAACGTTGCGTCACCTTCCAGTTCAATTCGTGATGATCCTGATTGAATCAGAAATTTATCGATTGCGAGTGTTTTTTCAGTCAGTTTAAAATCAGCGATGAGTTGTTGAAGCGAGAAATCACTTTTCTCCTGGAAAGAAAGATTTTCAATATCCGCTGCAAGTGTATTGCCGTTTACGGCAATATTGTTCACCTGGCATTGTAGTCCAAAAATCCACAAATGATTAAAATCCAGTGCACCTTTCTCAACCGGCACCGCACTGTTGTAATATTGAATGGAGTTGTCTTCCAGGTTTACATCGCGAACGCGAACATCCCACGGAATGTTTAATCCGGTGAAGGGCTCGGCGGGAACCGGTTGCGCTGTTACCCGTGATTCCGGCTGATAGAAATTATAGGTAATAAAGGAGTGTTTTAATTCGATGTTATCGATGTCAATTTTACGCGCGGCCAAATCCATCGAATTCATGTCGAGATAGACTTCTTTCAGATCAACCGTCAGGTACGTTTTTAACGTAAGGTCAGCATAGCGAACATTAACATTTTTCAAATCCAGTTCTTCAAGTCCCAGAACAGGCAGGGATGACGTTGAATCGGCAGCTTCGGATTGTTGAGCTGAGGATTTTCCATTTTGCTCAACCACCGCAGTAATATTTTTTGCTTGTACTTCACCCACCTTGTAAATAGCTGCAGCCGGATCAAATTCTGTTACAGGAAGTGTTAGCGCTCCGATTTTTGCTTTAACAAAACTTCCGCTGTATCGGTCGTCATAAACCAATGCTACGTTATTAAGCGCAATATCGCCAACCTTGAATGTCCACGGCTTGCTGGTTGTGTCTGCGGGTTGTTGCGTTTCCGTAGAGTCTGACGCAAAAGCGTCTATTATATAAGAGAAGTTAAACGCGGAGTCGTTCGCCTTTCGTTTAATCGTTCCGGAAAAGTCGGTAAGACTAATTTTACTGACAGAGACCGTATTTTTTGTAAGCGCCCACAAGTCGGCATCAACCACCAACTCACCCGCGTACACCAATGTATCACGTTGTTGATCCTCTACATAAAATCCCTCGAGTACAACTTGCTTGGGGAAAGCTACGAATGCCCGCTTGAGCCGGACTTCGGTTCCGATTTTGTCTTTCAGGAATGCTACGGCGCGGTTTGTGATTTTTTGCTGAATGCCGGGAAGCCGGATTAAAAAAATCGTAAGGATAAAAAGCGTAAGGATGGATAGGGTAATCCATCCCAACACCTTCATGATTTTTATGAAGATCCACCTGATTTTATTATTACTTGCCACTGCCGCCTGGTCACGTGTTGTTTAGTCGACCGTATTTTCGATCACTTTCGAAGATAATTTTTTGGCGATGAATGGAACAATCAATCGGGTAAGCCAGCTGGCTTTACCAAGCAGCGTGTTGCGCAACAGTACATCGATGCCGATGTTTGCGCCCACTTGCATGGCAGTTGACTTCAGGGACGATTTCTTGTCGGTGTTAAAAAACGACAGCAACCCGGATACAGGTTTCAGCCGGTTTTTTATTTCCTGGACTTCACCATTGATTTCTGCTTTCTGTACGGCAAGTTCCTGTTCGAGCCGGAGGCGTTCCGCTACCAGCTCACGATAGTTACTGATCTTCTTCATAGATCTTTTTGATTATCAAATCGCGAATTGTTGGTAACAATGTTTTTTTGGAAAGCAGCATTAGCACAACCAGGATTAGGACATAAAAGCCGCCTACAATAAAAAATCCGGCCTTCATGTTGCCAAGCGATTCGCCCAGCCACCACGCACAACCGATTCCCGCAAACAGGAGCCCGAATACAGCCACCACCAGCAGAACCACGCCCAGGATGCTGGCTGCACCAGCCCGTGACGAGTGTTCAATAACCTTGATCGTAATCAGGTTGCGGTAGTTTTCGACCATATCGCCCGCGATGTCGAGAATCTTTTCACCGGATTTTTTTTCCTCTTCCATTAGAATTGTTTTTTGATTTCCGTGCTTGCGCGATCAATTTCTTCGACTGCCGTGTCTGTCATTTTTGAAGCTGCACGCTTGCCAGCCTGAACAAGGGATCCGAACTGGCTCAACAAGTCTTCCGCTTCATCTTTCAGTTTCTTTTGCAAGTCTTTTCCTTTCTCAGGAGCTAATAACATTCCGATTGCTGCACCTGCAGCGGCTGCGATGGTTAAACCGATGATAAATTTTGCTGACGTTTTCATAGATATATTAATTGGCTTTTTTAGTTATTCGTTTACGTTTGAAATCATTCTCTTCATCTGATAACAAGATGGCCCACGCTTTCAGATCAGGTACCCGCTCGCAAATCACCTTCATCACTGCCAGCGCGGGTATCGCTAAAAACATTCCCGGTATGCCGCAGATTGCGCCCCCGATTAAAATTCCGAGAATGGTCACGAGCGCGTTGATCTTGACCCGGTTTCCGACAATCATCGGCATTCCAAAATTGTTATCGAAGAATTGAACGACTGCAAGAATCACACCGACCCAGATAACATCGGTTGGTGTATCAGAACTCACCAATGTTATAAACATACAAATGATATTGGCGGAAAGAATACCCACATAGGGGATGAGGTTAAGCAATGCAGCCAGCAACGCTAAAAATACCGCATACTTAATGCCCAGGATCAGAAAGCCTGCAACGTTCAGGGCAAAGACGATTCCTGTTTCAATAGACAAGCCAACAACATAATGCTGGGCCACACTTGTTGATTCATTGAGTATTTCTCCGACTCGTTTTTCACTTCCATTGCGGAAGGCGTTCATCAGGAATACTTTTATCGTGTCTTTATAATAGAGGATGAGAAATGTATAAATGGGGATCAGTACCACGTACGTCAGGATATCGGTTAACGTGCCGAAGGTTGCACCAACCATTTTAGGCGCATTGTTTTTCAGATTCTTAACGGTTTGATCGAGATATTTCTCCTGTTCACGCACGGTAACGTTGGTCTGATCATCAATCCAACGCTCAGCTGAGACTTTCAACTCGTCTACGCGCTCGGTTAATGTCGGGAGATCATCAAAGAACTTTACGATTTGCTTCGAAAGCAGAAACACAACCATGAAGACCAGCACCAGCGAAATGGTTAATGGAAGAATGATGGCAAGCGGGCGCGGAAACTTTTTTCGCAACAGGAATTTATATACCGGTAGCAGGAGTGTGGCCAGCAGGATGGAGAATAATACCGGGAGCACTACATCTTTACCGAGATATATAGCAGCAACAAGTAATGCTATTGAAATTAAATTCAGACTAAGGCGTTGATAAAAGGGATGTTTTGTGGCTTCCATACGGGGTTGTTGTCTTTCCCGGCTACTTCAATAATGTGCCCAACCGTAAACCGCTAAAACAGCCCCATAAACAGCTTGTTTCTTAAAAAGTGTGGATACTTTTCCACAATCAGCAGGCCTGCCCCTCTACAGAAGTGCTAAAAAAAATCACTATGGTAACTTTTTAAAGGGCTTAATCTTTGGATGCTGGGTGCGTCATAACAACCTGCATGAAAAAATTTGCAAAATCATCCTGGGGCGTTCTCAAGCAAAGCGTAGTGAACTTTGTTGAAGGACCATCGTTTACACATGCGTCTTCCATTGCCTTTTATACGATCTTTTCGTTGCCGGCTATTCTGCTCATTTCCCTCTCGCTTGGTTCAACGCTTTTTGAGCGTGCGGATGTGCAACGCGAACTCATCTCGCAAGTCGGTTCACTAATCGGGTTGGGTAGTGCGATGGAAATTGAAAATATTCTGCTCAATGCGGCGCGGCATACCGACACCTGGTTTGCGCGCGTGGTCGGCATTGTCACGCTCGTGGTCAGCGCCACATCTGTGTTTCTTTCCCTGCAGATCAGTATAAATCAAATCTGGAAAATCAAACCGAAACCCAAACGTGGGTTTATTAAATTTCTGGTCAATCGCCTGCTTTCACTGGCAATGGTGATCAGTATGGGTTTCGTGCTGATGGTGTCGCTGGTGATTGATACGCTGCTGGTGATGTTTCAAGAACGGCTGTCCGATAATTTGGGCGGGATTACCCTGGTGCTTGTTACGAGCCTCAACGTGGTAATGTCGTTGTTGTTCATTGCGCTTTTATTTGGATTGATGTTCAAAATGCTCCCCGATGCCAAAATCCGCTGGCGCGATGTATGGGTGGGTTCGTTTGTGACCACAGCACTTTTTACAAGCGGGAAATTTTTGATTGGGTTGTATCTTGGCAGCAGTTCGCTGAATTCTGCTTACGGGGCGGCTGGTTCGCTGGTAATCATCCTCGTGTGGGTGTATTATTCAGCACTCATTTTCCTGTTTGGTGCCGAGCTTACATATGTGTACACCAAGGAAATTGGTAGTGGCATCGAACCCTACACCAACGCAGTGCGGGTGGAAACAATCGAGATTGAGAAGAAAGTGCCCATTCAGAACGTTGCGAAACCCTAGTTGTGTTCTATATTCTACAGATGATAAACAGGTGAATGGCTGAATTACTCCCTATTTGATCATTTAACTTCCCGGCATATTTCTTTCTGTATTCACGCAAACAAAACAATTGAAGTATGAAACGTGAAAATGAAAATCAATCGGATGTGCAGGAACGCACTGCGATGAAAGACAAGAACAAAGAGCAAGATTCTCAGAATAGCAAACGTCCTGAGCCTTCTCAAAATACAACTAATCCGAACCGCGGCATCAATGAAGATGATCAAAAGCGCAGAACGAATCAGGATGAAGAGGAAGAAATCACGAATGGTGATAACCAATCGGGTGGTGAAGGTGGCCGGAAAGGCAATGAAAGCCTGAGCGAGCAGGAGCGTAAGCAACGCGAAATGGAAAAACAACGCGAGCAAAGTAAACGCTAAGGTTATTATGAAAACAATTAACATATTGTTTGTGGTATCGTTCCTGATCGGCACGCTGGTTAGCAACAAACTGGCAGTTGCACAAACAAGTTCTGTTTCCGAAGAGTGGCAACAATTAGGAACACATGTGGTGGATTACACACTCGATTATGATGTGATCCCGGTAACGTACAAAAAAGGAACCTTTACCACATTGAAGTTTCGCGTGCTGGACGGGAATATCAATATGCACCGGTGTATGGTTACATTCGAGAATGGCGATAAACAGGAAATTGAAATCAAGCACCAGTTTACCGCGAATTCCGAAAAAACAGTTGACCTGAAAGGGAATAACCGGATCATTGAGAAAATTACTTTTTGGTACGATACCAAAAACGCATCTTCAAAGAAGGCTGTGATTGAAGCCTGGGGACGGAAGTAGAAAATCGTATGTTATTAAATCAAGAAGACCTTTTGCGGGTCTTCTTTTTTTTGCCGTTGTTCAAGAACACGGATTGCAATCCATCAAGTATCGACTTCCACCATAACTGAAATACGAAGCGCTTTTTATCGCGTTCGATATCAATGACTCCGGTACGTTTCGATTTGTCAACCGATCTATCCTTGTCGGACTTAACAATTGCGTTGATTGCTGCGGTTAAGAACTTGTTGGTTTCGTGATATTTCTTGTCCTTTTTTAACGCTTGCAGTTTCAGATCCTTATAGTTAATCAAAACTTCCCCGGTTGAAACTTCATCATTGTAGGAAAAGTTGAAGTACAGTTCGTTCAAGGTTCCATCTGCAATTTCGAACCGCGTAAGATTCCCGAGAGAAGGATTCAGCGACTTCAGGTTCATGTTGCGCACACTGCCGAACGCCTGGTAGTTTGTTTGACTGTTGAGCGGAAACCTGAACGTAGCATGTAACGCTCCGCTGTTCATTACGTAGCAATCGGCTACCAGCGTGCAGAAGTCTTTACTGCCGGGTGTTTTTAATGCGGTGTTAAGTCCTGCAAACGAAGCATCCAGCTTGTTAAATGTAATTGTACCGGGTTGGGGCAAACCTTTTTCTGAAAATTCTTCATAAGCGATGTCGGCCTGGTAAATCAGGATGCTGTCAATATTTACTGCAAACGGGATCCTTCGGATTCCTTCGATCGGCAACGGCATAATCCAGTCGCGAACGAATGGATAATTTTTATCGCGATAAGCGTGTACAACCGGCTTCGGGATGGTGATGCGTGTGGCGCGTAACATATGATCCGTTAACAGCTTTTCAAGTTCTACGCCCTCGACCACGATTTTGGGCAGTTCAACTTCAAGCCGGGTCTTTTGGATTCTCGCAATTCGCGCAAAGTCGGTTTTGCTGTGTTTTGGAGTGATACGAAACAAATCAGCTTCGATTTGTTTATCGCGGCTGTTATAGGAAACGCTCGAAAGTGAAAACGTGTGGAACGAACCTTTTTGGGAAGATGTAAAGTTGTTTACGGTTGTACTTACATCACCAACGGAATACGTGGTGTCGGCCCCAAACGATACGTGTGCGTCTTTTATCTGCAGATCGTGCAGTGTAGCAGAAATTTCCGTTACTGAATCGTTCATTACAGAAGCTGCGATGTTCGTTATCACAATATTCCGGATCCTGATTCCGGTAATCTCAAGACCTGAATCTTGTTGCCCGGACGTTGAATCTTTTTTGAATTTGAAATTCTTACTGTAGCCAAGTGTGCCTTCGTCAACGATAAGGCGGCTGATAATTAACTCATGCTTTCGCAGGAAGTGAAGTACATGCACACCTTCAACGCTCAGGTATTGAACGGATAGTTGATGCGGATAACGGCCAATTGAATCGGAGGGGAGATAGGTAATATCGTTCAGTTGAACAGATCTGCTCCATAAACTGATGCGCGCCTTTTTTACATGTATACCTGCTTTACGCAGCGATGCATCCAGGTTTTGTTCGATTCGGTTCGTCACCCAAAATCCTGCAACTGATATCAGTGCGATCAGGATCAGAACAACAACACCGGCTATTTTTAAAAAACGTTTGGGGGATTTAGACATACATAGAAATGAAGAGGCGCCTTTAACAAATAAAAGCGCCTCCTATTGTTAAACTCTGTCCCCGCGAATTAATCTTAACACAATAGCAATAACCGCGATCACGAGCAGGATGTGGATCAACCCGCCAGCGCTGTATACGAAGAAGCCGAAGATCCATCCGATAATCAATATAACCGCGATGACATAAAGTAGATTGTTCATAGTGAGTGTGTTTTAGTTTTTAACCCAAAGGCTAAAAAGCGTGCCACGTCAATCGTGTTACCAGCGTGGTGTTTTTGTTTCCGATGGATAGTTAATTCCCCACGATTTGTGGAATTTTTTCTACATTTCTTTAGTATTCGGGGAAGATGCACCATTTTTACCGGTGGCATGATTTTTCTCATGGGTGTGGGAAAATCATTGTTATGGAAGATTTTCTCAAGGTTTTGTTATCGATCGTGATCTTATTCGCAGGCGGGTGGAGTGTAGCAGCACTCATGATCCGAATCTTCTTCCCCTTTAAGGTTACCAAACTCGGATTGGGAAGCAACCGCTACGAAGTGAAGAGCTTGAAGTCGATCCGCCACAAAGGCGTATTGAGCATTCGGTAAGATTTTTAACATATATACATGAAGAAGGCTTTAGTCGTAGACGATGAGCTGGACATCTGTCGCTTGCTAACCCTGCACCTGAAATCTCTCGGCCTGAACGCTGAGTACGTTTCATCCATCGGGGAGGCTAAAGCGAAGATTTCCCCCACAGGATACGATGTCATTTTTGTCGATTTAAACTTACCTGATGGTTCGGGCTTCGATCTTCTTGAATCGTTGAACAACATCAACTCAGACTCGCGTGTGGTAGTAATCAGTGCGTATGATGTTGAACGCAGAAAAGCTCTGGAGTGCGGAGCCGACGGCTTTATTCCCAAGCCATTTTCGAAACGAACGATAGAACTTGTTTTAAATAACCTCCAAGTAATAAACTAACAGACTATGATCGGAAGAATCCTGGTGATAGATGATGATAAGGACATGTGCCTTGTGCTGTCGAAATTCCTAACCAAAAATGATTATGAGGTGGATATCGCCCACACAGGCGAAGGCGGTTTAAAGCTGCTGCGCGACACCGAGTATATCCTTATTTTGTGCGACTATCGCCTGCCGGATATCACGGGAGTTGAAGCCCTGCAAAAAATAAAAGTATTAAGTCCGAACGTTCCTGTGATTATCATTACCGGCTATTCGGATGTTCGCACGGCTGTTGAAACCTTCCGGTACGGAGCGAGCGATTATGTGACGAAGCCATTATATCCGGATGAGTTGCTGGTCACCATCCGCGAAACAATCGCCAAAAACAGCAATAAAAGTTTTACCGGAGATAAGGCACAAAACGGTAAAACTGACGCAGCGAAACCAAGCCGCGGAACAACAACGAAAAGCGGCCAGGATTTTATTGTCGGGAAGAGCGTACAGTCACAAACCGTTCAGCGGTATGTTGAACTTATCGCGCCATCCGACATGTCGGTTATCATTACCGGTGAAACCGGAACCGGTAAAGAATTCGTTGCGCAGGCAATCCATCGTTTCAGTAATCGTTCGGATAAAGCTTTTATCGCCATCGACTGTGGTGCACTTCCAAAAGAACTTGCGGGAAGCGAACTGTTTGGTCACGTAAAAGGTGCTTTTACCGGTGCTGTAAACGACAAGCAAGGAAGTTTTGAGGTAGCCAATAACGGAACCATCTTCCTGGACGAGATCGGAAACCTGTCGTACGAGAATCAGGTTAAACTGCTTCGCGTATTGCAGGAGCGCAGAATCAAGCGAATCGGTGCTACACGTGATATTGCCATTGATGTGCGCATTATCGCAGCAACAAATGAAGACCTCAATAAGGCCGTAAAAGAAGGACGCTTCCGCGAAGATCTTTACCACCGCCTTAACGAGTTTAAAATCTCGCTTTCACCGTTGCGTGAGCGGAAGGAAGACATTCTTGTGTTCGCGGATCATTTCCTGCAAAAAGCCAACGTGGCGCTGAATAAAAATGCGAAAGCCTTCTCACCGGAAGTGACAGACCAGTTACGTAACTACTACTGGCATGGAAACCTCCGGGAGCTGAATAACGTGGTAAAACGCGCTGTTCTGTTAACGCAGGGTGAAACTGTTGAAGCAGAAGCACTGCCTCAGGAGATTGTTCACTCCATGGAAATGGCAGGGATTTCACAGCATCACAACGAAGAAGTCAGCTTGCTTAAAAACATTGCAGGCTCAGCTGAGCGCCAGGCGATTATTGACGTACTCGAAAAAGTGAATTACAACAAGTCACGCGCTGCGGAATTGATGAACATCGACCGTAAAACACTCTATAACAAGCTCAAGCTTTATAACATTAAAGCGTAGAAGAAAATTAATCCCTAAAAGCCGGAACCCTCCGGCTTTTTTTATGCCTTTGAAATTGATTTAAACCGATCAGGATAAATTAATCATCGCTGATGGTGTTTGTCTAAGGCGATTGCCGAAAAGGCTCTTAAGCAAGTATGGGTGATATCCGTGTAAGGGTCGTGTGATAAGTAGTTCGCAATAACACCTTGCAGGGCAGGACCCGTACGATCCGCATAACAGTTCTGTGGTTCAGGAAAAAAAAAGAAGGTTGCTCATTGAGCAACCTTCACAACATAACCCCCCACTTCAAACACCCTGACTGTACTAGTGCATGCTAAATGCGATGTACAGCTGGGCGCATGAATTCTTTGCATCACCCACGAGGTCTTCTGCCTCATTTGAGTCTGCTAATTTTCTTAAACCTTTCGAGTAGCGTACTCCGATTTGAGTCGATCCAAAATTAAGCCCTACGCCACCGGCTAAACCGAAATCCCATGAAC
The DNA here is from genome assembly GCA_016786585.1 of Cyclobacteriaceae bacterium. GTDB lineage: Bacteria > Bacteroidota > Bacteroidia > Cytophagales > Cyclobacteriaceae > UBA2336. Next base: position 176,385 of record JAEUUI010000030.1, on the reverse strand, counting down.
GGAAACTGTCGCGGTCAAGCTCATCGAATGTGTCGGTATCACCGTCAACATCGATGTTGGCGCTCAATAAATATCCCCAATACGGGCCAAAATGAAGCTCTGCAGCCGATCCAAGCTTAATAACAGCCAGAACAGGTACTTCGAGGTAGTTTAAATTGAATTTTGCATCGCCTTCGCCCATCAGCAAATTATCGTACGTTGTACGGGTTCCTTTTGTGGAATACAAAAGTTCGGGCTGGATGGCAAATACTTCAGATGAAAACAGCTGGGCGTAAAGGCCCACGTTAAAGCCGAAGCGCGCGTTTTCATCGTCAACATCGTCAACATACAAATTGCTTACATTTAATCCGCCTTTAATACCGGCACGTGCAGTAGATGTTGTCGTTTCTTCTTCCGTTGTAGTTGTTGTGGTTGTCGAGTACGTAGTTGTGCTCGTATCCTGCGCGATCGCGAGGTTAGCAATCAGCCCCAGAATGAATATGAGTAAAAAACCCACTATAAGAAATTTTGATTTTGAGAACATATCCGTTTGTTTTGGTACACTTCTCTCGCTGTAAATCTTGAGCCAAAAAACAAACTTGAGGATTTGATGTTTTTAGCGTATGAAATTTAAAAAGTTGCGTTTTTGGAAAGATTTTTGTCACACCCCATGTAGAAACGTGTCCACAGCATGAAGAATATTTACATTCGGTTCATATTTTTATCTACGCTGATTGTGCTGGTCTTCATCAGTTTGATGACGTATCGCAACCTGAATAATTATATCAACGAGGTAAAGCTGGTACGTCACTCAAGTGTGGTTTTCCGCCTGGTGGAAAATGTACTTTCTGCCGTGAAAGATGCAGAGACGGGGCACCGGGGATTTCAGCTCACCCGCGATTCAAGTTATCTCGAACCCTACCACGCATCTATCCGACAGTTACCCGGCATGCTTCACGACCTCGACAGCATGGTTCAGGATAACTTTATGCAAAAACGTTATGTCGATACCCTTCAAACCCTGATCAATGATCAATACCTATTGATCAGCCGAATCTTATCGAACGCAGAGCGCAGTTCGTTGTACATGGACCGGTATGAAAGCAAACTGTTGAAGGACGGTAAGAATAACATGAGCCGCATCCGGGCTGTGATCGGAAAAATCCGGGCCGTAGAGGAAGAGCTGTATACGAATCGTATCGCGACAGAAGAAGGTTACCGGAACATCGCACCCTTTTCATTGCTTGCGTTTTCGATTATTTCTGTTTTTGGAGTCGCATTTTTATTCTCACGAGTTATGGGTGCGCTTGATCAAAAACGAAAAGCAGAAATCGGATTGAAAGAAAATCTCAAAACACTCGAGCGTGAGGTTGCCGAAAAGCAATTCGCCCAACGTACTATTCAAAATATTCTTGATCACTCGCTGGATGGAATTATGGCGTTCGCGTCGGTGCGCGATGAAAACGGGGAGATAACTGACTTTCAATGGATGCTTGCGAACTTTATCAGTGCCCAAACACTGGGGCGTGGTAAAGGCGATCTTACCGGCAAACGCCTGCTGGATGTTGTTCCGGATGCAAAAAAATCGGGGTTATTCGATATCTACAAAAGTGTGGTTGATACTAGTATTTCCCAGCAGTTTGAGCGCGAGTTTGATTTGAGCGGAGAAGTGAAATGGTTTTACATGGCTGCCGTAAAACTCGATGACGGGTTGATTGTAACGTATACCGATGTAACCGAAAAGACAATTGCCGAGTCCCGGCTCACACAGTACGCCGAAGAATTGAAGCGCTCCAATCAGGACCTTGAGCAATTTGCGTACGTGGCCTCGCACGATTTACAGGAGCCGCTTCGTAAAATCCGCGCGTTTGGCGACCGGCTGGCAGCCCGCTATGAAGACAAGCTTGATGAAGTAGGAGCTGAGTACATCACGCGCATGCAACAGGCATCAGCACGTATGCAAAAGCTGATTGAAGACCTGCTATCGTTTTCACGGATTTCGAGCGGACACGAACAATTTACACGGGTTGACCTTACCGCAGTGGTAAATGAAGTTGTTGATGATATCGAAGGACAAATTCTACGCGAGAAAGCAAAAGTGGGTGTCAAGCCGATCGCAGAAATCAATGGCGACCGCGGTCAGATCAGGCGCTTGTTCCAGAACCTGATCAGCAATGCAATTAAATTCCATAAGCCGGGCGCATTACCCGTGGTTGAAATTTCAGGAGATGTGATTTCTTCCAACGAAGCCGAGAAGGAATTCGGATTTTCACTAACCGAGCCGGCATATGTACGCATCGTTGTTAAAGACAACGGCATCGGCTTCGATGAAAAATATTCAGAAAAGATATTCAACATTTTCCAGCGGCTCCAGGGAAGGGCGGAGTATGAAGGAACCGGTATCGGCCTTGCCATTTGCAGAAAGATCATGTCGAACCATCGCGGATACATTCGCGCACAAAGCGTAATTAATCAGGGTTCGGAGTTTATCCTCATCTTCCCATACGCACGATAAAATTTAACTAACCGAAGAAGTTTTTCAACTTATGAGACAACAAATACGAGTTCTGCTGATTGAAGATGACGAAGATGACGTGCTGTTGGCGAAAGAATACCTGTCCGACAGTGAGAACTTTAAGTTCGAACTGGAGTGGATTGCGGAAACTGACAAAGCCCGTGAAAAAATGACCGAAAATTCGCACGATGTGATTCTGGTCGACTACCGTCTGGGCAGTGAAACCGGGCTGGATCTTATCAAATATGCGCAGGAAAACGGTGTTCTAACACCCTGTATTTTGTTAACCGGCCAGGGCGATTTAAAGGTTGATATTGACGCGAGCCGGTACGGTGCAGCGGATTACCTGGTAAAAACGGATTTGGATGCCTCAATGCTGGAGCGGAGTATTCGGTATGCGCTTTCACAGTCGCGCGTGATCCGTGAGCTCGATGAGAAGGAGAAAAAATACCGGTCGCTGTTCGAGCGATCGATTGATCCCATTTTTCTTGCAAACATTGATTTTAAATTACTGGATGTGAACGAGTCGTTCCTGAATTTTTTTGGATACTCGCATGATGATGCCCGTTCGTTAAGCCTTTCGCAAATATTTGCCGATGAAAAGGACTATGAATATTTGCTTTCCGAATTACGCGAGGATGAACAGGTAAAAGACTTTGAAGTGGTACTGGTGAATAACCGTGGTGAGAAGAAGATCTGTATGATCAACTGCGTATTTATTCCGGATCAGACGTCCGACTTCTGCTGCTACCAGGGGATCATCTATGATCTTACGCTTCGCAAGAAGGCAGAGAAAGATATGCTGGTTGCAGAGCGATTGTCCATGACGGGTAAACTTGCCAGGACTATCGCCCACGAAGTTCGCAACCCGTTAACAAACCTGAATCTTGCACTGGAACACCTGCGCGATGAAATGCCGAAAGACAATGAATCGGTAAAGCTGTACAGTGAAATTATCGAACGTAATGCAAAACGAATTGATACGCTCATTACCGAAATGCTTAACTCGTCCAAACCGAAAGATCTGAATCTCGAGTTGGCGGAAGTAACGGAGATTCTTAATGAGACTATCGCACTGGCTACGGACAGCATCAACCTGAACCAGATTAAGCTCAGGAAAAATTTCATTGAGAACCTTCCGCGCATTCTGGTTGACCGTGAGAAATTGAAAATTGCCTTTCTTAACATCATCGTTAACGCAATCGAAGCGATGGAGCGGGGTAAAGGTGAACTTACGGTGGAAGTTAAACGCCTGGATCACACCATCGTGGTAACGATCTCTGATAACGGGAAAGGTATACCTGCCGAAGATTTAGAAAAGCTGTTCGATCCGTTCTTTACCGAAAAACCCGGAGGGATGGGCCTGGGACTTACCTCTACAAAAAACATTATCAGCAGTCATAATGCGAACATTGAAGTGGAAAGTAAAGTGAAGAAGGGTACTTCGTTTATTATCTATTTTAAACTCGCGGAATAGTTACTTCACGCGGTTGTAACAAGCGGATGCCAGGTCAAGATTTTTCCGCAACCGCGGGAGAGTGTTAGTTGCCCATTTTCGCAAATCGGGATCACTTGCGTTCTCCCTGGCCCGTTCGAGGTTTGAGATTGCATCTTTGTGGAGATCGCGTACCTGCTCACACCACTTTTTATTGAAGTTGGAAGATTCAGCCTTCAGCTTTTCTATCTCTGAACGCTCGCTGTTGCCTTCTGCTGAAGGAACAGTGATTACATGTCCGGCAGCATAGGTCCTTAAATCGGCCAGTAACATGGCATGATCATTTTTAAAATGAAGCGCAATGTTCTTTACCTCTTCATCGCGTGTTTTCTCAATCGCCAGTTCAGCGAGCCTGATTTCTGCCAGAGAAGAGGCTACGGCTGCCGTAACAATTTTTGCGTCCTGGCGTGCTTCGCGTGTTGTGAATTTTTCCTTATTTTTCTCGTCGGCCACTTCCTTGCTGTCAACCTGCGATTCGCGTGGTGTGCATAATGAAGTGAGCAGCGCAATCAGAATGATGAGCGGTATAACTAATAATTTATAGTAATTGACCTGCTTCATTTAATTGATCCTGTTTCAAACTCAGCTTGCCGGAGTTTGAGATTTGCATCGCGGTACGCGCGAATCACATCGTGTGAGGCACGCTGCAACTGTGCTTGCCGGTAAATCAAATCAAACGCTTCCACAACCAGGTCCTGTTCGCGAACTGCGCTCTTGTAGGCCTTAACCGCGGCATCTTCTCCGAATTCGCACGAATTCAAAATAGCCTGCCTGTCTTTTCCCGTAAAGGAGGTTTTAAGCTCCATCCACACATGGTAGATTTTTCCGGCTACTGTATTTTCTCCGAATTTCGGATCGCCCCCAAGCTGCAGAATGATGCGGCTTAGGTCTGAGATATTTTTTTTACTTTCTTCGGCCATGTTTCTGAACATAATCTTCAGGTCGGCATCCTTGCTTTCCTGAATTGCCAGGGTGTAGCCATCGGCCCGGTCTGTATTGATTTTCAAAAGGTCGTTCAGCACCTCAATCGTTTTGTCACGCTGCCTCGTTTTCATACTCCTCACGTTTGAGTCTTCCCCGCTAAAAAAATTATACCAATTGAAAAATGATGAGAATTGCATTAGGATACTTTTAATTCCTGTAGATAAAATGACATGATGGTATAGAAAATCGCACTCATATAATTTGATTATTCTTCACCAACTCGTGATATTGATCACGCTTGGCTTTAATTATGTCATGTGTTTTTGTCACAATCTCCTGCTGGGAGTTAAGGAGATGAATATCATCCGGAGCAAATGTACCCGGATGCTTCAGGGCTTCGCGATAACATTTCAGCATCGCGTCTTCACCCTTTTCGCAAATGTCAAGTAAAGAAGAATTAGGATTGGCCGAAAACTTTACTTTCAGATCCATCCAAAGCTGGAAGATTTTTCCTTCGAATGAAGTCCGGTTCTCGGGAACGTCACCCTCCGAAATCATTCGGCTCGTAAGGTCGGCTATACATTGCTCGCTTTCGCGGATTATTTCCGTGAAGGTTGAAGCCAGCCCGGCTTCCTGTGGCCGAAGCCTGAGCGTGGCATTTTGGTATTCTGCTATTCTGTCGCGGTGTGCGCGAATTAAATCATTGAACGTTTCAATATTCCCCGACTGTGTCATACCCATCAATTTGCGTTGAAACGAAAAAAACCGATAAGAAAAAGGGCACTAACGCCAGTGCCCTTTTACATATCGCCAGCCTCTGCCGGTTTGTACCCAATGTCCTTCAACCCAGGTTCTTCCGGCGCGGGCCGGAACTACCCAATATCCTTCACGATATACATAGGCACGTGTCGGCCGGTTGTAATGCCATGAACCGTTAACCCATACATAGTTGGGTCCCGGTGAAGCAGGAACAACCACCACCGGATCTGCCGGCCGGCTTGCAACCGTGTCAGAAACGCATGAGCTAAGCGTAACGGCTGTTACGAAAGCTCCTGCTGATAAAATTCTGATGATCGTTTTCATTAGTTTGAATTATTGATTCAAATCATCTCTTCTTGAAGATCGTTGCTCCAAAGATCAAAGCCAGTAGAAACAGCACGATAAAGATGAAGAACAGAACTTGTGCAATCGATGCGGCACCTTCTGCAATGCCTCCAAATCCAAAAAGAGCCGCTACAATAGCGATGATAAAAAATATAACTGCCCAGCGTAACATAATTAATTGAGTTTAGTTGATGAATTGTTTTTACTATTCAGGAAGATTTTTTTATGCAGCGTCTTCCATGGCAGCTGCTTGCTTGATTTCTTCAACCATGGTGTACCGAATCAGGTTTAACCCCAACAGGCCGAAGAATTTATCCAGTTTCTTAATCACACGTAAAACGGTGTTTAATGCATCAATTTCGCTTGAAAACAACCTTTTTTCCTGCACCAGGGTCTGTTTGTAGACCTGATCAGCCAGTTCATCCAGGTGCTTGATCGAACCTTCCTTCTCATCATACCGCCAGCCACTAACAAGCAAGAGTTGAAATGTATCCGGGAGTTTCCGGATCAACATTGACGCTTGTTCGTGGGTAAGTGATTTCCGCAATTGCGAAAGCACACAACGTACTACGGTAACAATCTTTTGAGTAGAATCAATGCCGAGCTCATTCTTCACTTCTTTGAAGAAACGAACGGCTTGTTGCTCGGGTGTTACAAGTCTGGCTAAGGTTGTCATGTTTTTTCAGTTGTTTCCGGGTATCTATAAATCTTCGTACCATTTGGTGGGCGTTGTTTTTACAGGATTTTTAATGCTTCGCGCGGGGTTTGATGTAGAATGTTCTCCCCGGATACTAGCACAATTCTACAGGCATGCGCTGGCTCAATACGGCCTGAGATAACTGTATAACTTTTAAAACAGAATTGTTTTGCGCACAAAATGGTTTGCGAAAACCAACAACTCGCGGTTCGTTGTCAACTGGCACATACTTTTCTTTTAGCTGCTGCGGAACCGCACGGTGTGCGGCATTAACTCAATCACTTAAACAAAAAAATTATGAACGCAAAAAGTTTGATCGGAGGATTGCTCGCAGGTGCAGCGCTTGGCGTTGCGGCTGGAATTCTTCTGGCACCCGCAAGCGGAGTGCAGACACGTAAAAAATTGATCAAAGGCTCGAATAAATTAAAAGATGAGCTTTTGAGTTCAGTTGAAGAGTCGCTTGATGCTCTTCGTGATCAGTTCAATGCAAAAATTGACAGACTCGCGAAACAGGGTAAAGAGGCGATCAATCACACGAGCGAACGTGTGAAAGTTTAACCATTTAAATCTCAGACTATGACAACGAAGCTAGAATTGAAGGGAACGTGGAATGAAGCTAAGGGGAAACTGAAGCAAAAGTATGGCGAATTAACCGATGACGATTTGATGTTTGCCGAAGGCAAAGAAGACGAATTGTTGGGCCGCCTGCAGAAGCGCCTTGGCCGTACAAAAGATGATATCAGAAAAGAACTGGCTGAATTATAAGTCAGAATACAGGATGCAGCCCGGAAATTTTTCCGGACTGCAATAACCTGTAGAACGAAAACAACCCAAAACAACTGATATGAAAAAAATACTCATCCTGTCAGCGCTCACACTGGGAAGCGTAAGTTTTTATCAATGTTCCCGCTCCGCGGAAGAAAAGGCTCAGAAAGCCCAGGAAGAAGTTCAGCGCGACATCCGTAAGGAAAAAGAAGATGTAACCCGCCAGCTGCGTACACTCCGCGATGACATTAACAACGATCTCGACAAGCTTTCGAAGCGTCTCGACACGCAGGCCGAAAAGAGTCGCGGAGATGTTGAGGAACTGAGAGACAACCTGACCGATCAGCGGCTGAAAGTTGAGCGTGCGCTTGACGACATCGAAACCTCATCCGATAATACCTGGGATGATATTCAGCAAAAGGCAAAAAATACGGCCAGCGATGTAAAAGTCGAGATGGAGCGTTTGGGAGACAGATTAAAAGAAGCTTTTAAAAACGACTAAGAATATGACAGCCATGAGAAACAAACTTGTATCGTTAATAACAGCATGTTTGATGTTGTTAACTGTAATTGCTTTTCAACTGTTATTCAGTTGTAAGGCTTCTAACACGGCAAAAGCCGGTGCCATTGGCGCAGGCGCTGGAGCAGCAATAGGCGGCCTGATTGGCCATAAATCCGATAACACTGTAGTAGGGGCGATCATCGGTGCAACGGTGGGCGGTGCTGCGGGGGCTGTAATCGGACGCCAGATGGATAAACAAGCTGAGGAACTTCAGCGCGATTTGAAAGGTGCTACTGTTGAACGCGTGGGTGAAGGTATTTTGATTACGTTTAACTCTGGCCTGCAGTTTAACCTGAATTCATACGAGCTTCAGGCGGCAACCAAAGCGAACCTGGATGATCTCGCAAAGACGCTGAAAAAGTATGACGATACCAACATCCTGATTGAAGGTCACACCGACAGTTCAGGAGACGATGCCTACAACATGCGTTTGTCTGACAATCGCGCAGACGCTGTTAAAGACTATCTCAAAGACAAAGGAATTAAATCCGGTCGTATCGAAACGAAAGGGTACGGAGAATCACAACCACTCGAAACAAACGATACGGAAGCAGGTCGCGCGAAAAACAGAAGAGTTGAAGTTGCGATCTACGCCAATAAGAAAATGCAAAAAATGGCTGAGAAAGGTCAGCTTGGAGAATAACATTAAGTCTGTAATAAACCACTGCACGGGCTGCTCAACGAGCAGCCCTTTTTTAACCCCGGTGCTAAACCCGTTAGCAACTCCCACATTATGAAACTTCGTTCAAAGGAACCGTACTGGCTGCTCAAAAACGGATTGATCGGTACGTATCCCTCACTTCAAAAAGATATTTCGGCAGACATCCTGATCGTGGGTGGTGGCATCACCGGTGCGCTCATGGCTTATCAGCTTTGCAGCGAAGGGTACAAAACGGTTCTTATCGACAAGCGCGACATCTCGCTTGGAAGCACGAGCGCAAGCACATCGTTGTTGCAATATGAATTGGATGAACCTCTTTATTCGTTGATTGGTAAAGTAGGCGAGGAGGCTGCGGTTGATACGTACCTGGAAGGTGTAAAGGTTATCAGAAAGCTTGGCAAACTCATTAAAACGCTTAATGCGAATTGTGGTTTTGAACATAAACAAAGCGTGTATTTTGCACATCGTGAAAAGGATGCGCAATGGTTAAACGAAGAATTCCTACAGCGTAAACGTACTGGATTAGCAGTAAAATGGCTTTCCAAAACGCAACTCGCTAAACAATTTGGTGTTGAAGGGGAAGGAGCGATTCTGTCCAATACAGGCGCGGCTACCGATGTCTTTCAGTTGGTGCGATGTCTGGTGGAGCATTCGATTAAAAACTACGGGCTTCGCGTATACGACCATACAGAATTACGCACAGTTCACAATTTACCCAATCATTGCGAAGCTGAACTATCCGGTGATTTCCGTGTTAAAACCCGCAAGATAGTTTATGCCACCGGCTATGAAAGTCAGGCGATGCTGCGCGATAAAGTTGTAGACCTGATCAGTACGTTTGCTTTCATCAGCGAGCCGCTTAAAATTCCAAAACCCTTCAGGCATACGCTTTTCTGGGACACAGAAGACCCTTATCTGTATATGCGGGCAACTGATGACAACCGGATTCTGGTAGGCGGGGAGGACGAGCAATTTAAAAACCCCGACAGGCGCGACCGGCTCATCGACAAAAAACAAGAACGGTTGTTGCAGAAAGCCTCAAAGAAATTTCAAGGCCTTAACCTCATTCCGGATTACGCATGGGCAGGAACATTCGGTGTCACGAAGGATGCGCTTCCCTATATCGGTGAACATCCGGATTATCCAAATTCATACTTCGTACTTGCCTTTGGCGGAAACGGAATAACATTCAGCGTGATGGGTATGCAACTGATTTCCGATGCACTTGCCGGAAGGCCGAACAAGTTTCTTCATTACTTCCGATTTAAACGGTAGCGTGGAAGTTGGGTATTTTCCTACACATACAAATGATCAGATTGTTTGGAATCATAGATTTTTTCAACGGTATCCCTTTTGATTACTTCATTTGAAAAACAACGTACCTATGAAAACACGCACCCGAAATGCAGCGAAGAAAACCGTTGCCAAAAAAACTGTAGTGAAAACAAGAAGACCGGCAAAAGTTGTCAAGTCATCGAAGGAATCACTGGAAGATATTTTTGAAGATATGCTGAAGGATATTTATTGGGCTGAAAATCATCTTGCGAAAGCATTACCCAAACTTGCCAAAGCAGCATACAATGAAGAATTGACGATCGCATTTGAAACCCATTACAAGGAAACAATTGCCCAGATTTCAAGATTGGAAAAGTGTTTTGCTTTGCTGGAAATGAAACCGCAGGGCAAGAAATGTCCTGCTATGCAAGGCCTGGTAGAAGAAGGCCAGGAAGCAATTAGCGAATATGATGCGGGGCATGCGCGCGATGCTGCGCTGATCGCGGCTGCTCAAAAAGTTGAGCATTATGAAATTTCATCGTATGGAACATTGCGCACAATTGCTACCGTGTTGGGTCGCGTACAGTGTGCCGAGTTACTGGAGGCTACCAAAGATGAAGAAGCTGAAACAGATGAAAAACTGACCCGTCTGGCCGACAAGATAAACAAGATGGCAAGCGAAGGCGAAGAATGAAACAATCAACCAATTGAAAAGCTACCCGCAACGGTAGCTTTTTTTATTGCCGCTATCTACAATCCTGGGAATAATATTCCCCAATAAACCTTAAAATCAGGCTGATTTAGCGACTTTTTTGTGGCAAAAGATTTTCTATACCTGGTTTAAAAAACGAAGGTTATGAAAACAATAACAAACACCCCTGAAACAATGTCAACGCTCACCTCATGCATGAACAATGCGGTGCTTGATGGATATACGGAGAGCTTTAAAGTTGAAGGTAAGGGAATGACAGGTGCTTCGGTGTCTGATCAGAAATTCTACGAGCCTTCTGAAATAAAGATAAATAACTTCTACCGGTTTGAGGGCTATTCAGATCCGAACGACAATTCAATCTTGTATTTGGTTGAAACTTCCGATGGCCGCAAAGGCACGTTGGTGGATTCGTACGGAATGTATTCTGACAACAAGATTGCGGAATTCATCAAAGCTGTGGAAGAAATCCAAAAGAAAGATAAAGCACACGCTTAAGTATTAACGTTATGAGTCGGTTTTTGAGGAGCAGGATGTCGGAGTTGAGGAAAGTAAAGACTGAACCTATTTGGTTAAGCTTTACGAATATGGGGTATGGATATGTGAATAACGACTGGCTCCTCATTATCCGCTCACTTTATATGATTTTATTAGCCATTGGTTTACTGGGATTCCAGTTCCGGGCCTAACGTCTTGCAGTATGGTAGCAGTGGCTAATGTGTCGCGGGTAGCATCAAACCGCCTTCATCGGGATTACAAGTTCACGGCTAAAATTGCAAGCCTTCAGTATGTTTCTGATTCCGCTCCCGGAATCCTTCGAATTAAGAAAGGTACTGGTTTCGCTTACCGGCTCAGTACCGGTGAAGTCGTCAAAGACAAAGAAGTTTTAATGCGTATTAAAAAGCTGGTGATACCGCCAGCCTGGACAAATGTCTGGATTTCTGAAAAGGATAACGGCCATATCCAGGCAACCGGGTTTGATGTTCGTCACAGAAAACAATACAAATACCATCCGCAGTGGAACGAGATCCGCAACCAGACAAAATTTCATCGTTTATTGGAGTTTGGTAAGTGCCTTCCGGCATTGCGGAAAAGGCTGGAGCATGACCTTGCTTCGGCAACGCTTTCAAAAGATAAAGTGCTTGCCACGATAGTCAGCCTGATGGAGAAAACATTCATTCGTGTTGGCAACAGCGAATACGAGAAGCTTTACGGCTCGTATGGCTTAACCACATTAAAAGACGGGCATGTTAAAATCAATGGTGCAACCATTGCCTTCTCTTTTAAGGGCAAAAAGGGTATTCATCATTCGATCACACTGAAAAATAAACGGCTGGCCAAAATTGTGCAGGCGTGTCGCGATATCCCCGGCAAAGAACTTTTCCAGTACATGAACGAAGAAGGCGTACGGTGCAGTGTTGATTCCGGCATGGTTAACAACTACATCAAGGAAGCCACCGGAAACGATTTTACAGCAAAGGATTTCAGAACCTGGGCAGGCTCACTGACCGTGCTATCGTGTTTCAAGAACTTAGGGCTTTGTGATGACAATGCACAGGTGAAGAAAAATGTTGTTGCTGCAATTGATGAAGTCAGCTCAAAATTAGGCAACACCCGCTCTGTTTGCCGGAAATATTATATCCATCCGGGAATTGTTAAACTTTACGAAGAACAAAGCTTAACCCGTTACCTGAAAGAACTTGAAATAACAGCAGATGTTGAAGATTCAATAGAGCTTACATGTGAGGAAAAAGTGTTGATGCGGATTCTAAAAAGATTGGGATGATGAGTAAGGCTTTAAAAAACGTGAAATGTTCACCTCTTGGTCGGGCATTCAATAAAATATCCAACACCGTTACACGCATCGCTGGCAAGCCTGTTACGTCCATTGTGGCGATGGGAATTGTAATTGTATGGGCGCTGTGCGGGCCACTGTTCGATTATTCAAACACCTGGCAACTTTTTATTAACACGGGTACAACCATCATCACATTTTTGATGGTGTTTATTATTCAGCAATCTCAGAACAAGGATACGGTAGCGATTCACCTGAAACTGAACGAGTTAATCGCTTCGCAACGGCACGCCAGCAACCGGCTCATTGATGTGGAAGATTTGACGGATGAGGAACTGGAGGTATTGAAGAAATTTTATATTAAGCTTTCCAAAATCGCCCTGAAGCAAAACGATCTGCACAGTTCACATTCCATTGACGAGGCGGAAGAGCTGGGCAAAAAAAAGAAGGCTGGTTAGCCTTCTTCCTATTTTGCATCAATTATTGTCGCTTTCTGACTGCCATGATTGTCACCCCGGGTTCATTCTTTTTCTGTGGGTTGGTGCTCGTCATGGTTAATACTCCGCTTTTGATAATCACTTTCCATTCCGCCCCCGATTTATCGGAGCTTTCAATGAGAACGGTTGAAGTTGTTTCGTTAGTGCTGAACAATGCATGTTGCGAACCGATCGGTTGGCCGGTGCTTACAAACTTACCATCGTCACTAAAGTACAGCGAACCTGGTTTAACATTTTTTGCGTTCGGAGTGATCTTGGTGATCGTCCAATGGCCCTTTAAGGAGTCGAGCAGATTTTGGGCAAATGCGCTTTGCAAGCTTGCCAGCAATACTGCGGTTATGAGTAGTCGTTTCATACAAGTATTTTTTCCTGGTAAGGGAAAACACCGTGCCATGCGCGAAAGCGCATTTTTACGGATACACGGGCTTAACGGGGGGAGAAGTTTCTACAAAATCTGTGTTGGTTATTAAGGGTTCAAGCTACTTTCATTTATCTTTTCACGTGCTAAGCAGAAAACGTAACCGGACCCAGAATACAACCAGCAACGAGGCGACATTGATCAAAGGCGGACGCGAATATTTCGCGTTGCTGGAAAAGCTGATCGGTGACGCGCAGGAACGCATTCATCTTCAGTTTTATATTTTCGATCCGGATTCCACCGGGAAAACGATTGGAAAGGCACTCATCGCGGCAGCACAACGCGGAGTAAAAGTTCACATGCTGCTTGACGCGTACGGATCCCAGAAATTGTCTCGCAATTTTATCAACCGCTGGAAAGATGCCGGTGTTCACGTTCGCTGGTTCCAGCCATTTTTCAAGAGCGATAAATTTTACCTCGGCCGAAGGCTTCATCACAAAGTAGTAGTGATTGACGGCATGCATAGTTTGGTGAGCGGATTAAACATCAGCGACCGGTATAACGACACGGCTGAAGCGGAAGCCTGGCTCGATTGGGGCCTATACTGTCAGGGTTCCGTATCGCAACAACTGGAAGAAGTCTGCCGAAAACGCATGAAAATGCGTGCCCCGAAAGACAGGATCGATAATCCAATCAAATCGGATCAATGCGAGATCGGGGTTCGCGTGAATGATTGGGTCGGGAGAAGGCAGGAGATCACGCGTATGTATCTGCGCATGCTCCGGGACGCGCGTGAGTCGGTCGTGATCATGACTCCCTATTTTATGCCGGGACATGAATTCAAGCGGAGTTTACGTGCGGCTGCAAAGCGGGGTGTGAACATTAAGATGATCCTCACCGAAAATTCTGATATCCCCGTGGCGAAGTATGCCGAACGCTACATGTATAACTGGCTGCTGGACAATAAAATCGAAATCTGGGAATACCGGAAGAATGTGCTGCACGGAAAAATTGCTTCCGTTGATGGCACGTGTGCCACGGTTGGTTCTTATAATGTTAATAACCTGAGTGCATACGCCAGCATCGAATTAAACCTGGAGGTGATCGATCCATCGCTTGCTGTTGAAATTGAGAAACGACTAGCTAACATCATAAAGAAAGATTGCGTACAGATTACACGCGAGGAATTCAGAAAGCGCACGAACTGGTTTAACAGGCTGGCGCAGACTACGGCCTACAACTTCTTTCGGTTTATGCTATTTTTGTTCACGCTCAGGATCAGACATCCCGAGTGATTTCAAAACGAGAGTTTAAAATTCAATAACCCATTCTTGAATCTTAAACATGAAACCTGCTAGTTGCCCTTGATCCTGTTCCAGAATGAGCGCATTGTTTTCTTATTCCATCCGGTAAACCGCCCACGCTGAACAACGAGTGAATTCATATCAGGCTTCTCCAGGAAAAAGTAAAACACAAATCGGGCACGCGGAGTATCCCATCCTGCTATCTGTCCGAAACGTAAATCATTCAGCACGATCGTCTCTTCAACTTTTTCAATCGTATAGTATCCTTGCGAAAAGCGTTTCAGTAACGCCACCTCCTCCGGGTTAGGTACACCTTGCAGCAGCTGATTGTTTTGTGGATAAAACTCGAGATGAATATTCGGATCGCTGTCGAACACCGAACTGTAGCCGATATAAAATCCCGAGTCCGCTTCGGCCACAACATACCATAATATATTATTAAGCGGGGTAGGAGATGTAAAATAGTTCTTCGGATTCAATCCCGCTTTAGCGAACGTTTGCTGAACGCGGCCGTCAATAATTTTTTTATTGATCAGGCATATACTCATGTACGCTGCGCTTAATACAAGTGTGACTATGGCAAGACGCCTTCTTGCAGGTTCTTTCAGGCGCTTGAAAAACAATGCGATCATTGCAGCGAACGTCCAGATGGTAAAGAACGGATCAGCTACAAAAATCACATTGAATGATATCCGTGTGTTGCTGAATGGCTCGAACAATCCCGTGCCGTAGGAATTCAGCGAATCCAGTGTCAGGTGCATCAGGATTTCAAGACCCAGGAAAAATATCCAGAGCCGCATTGAGAGTGGCTCGGGATCGCGCGACCATCGTCTCATCGCATAGGCAAGCCCGATCGTGACAAAGATGCCGAATATAAACGAGTGGGTGATGCCGCGGTGCACGAGCAGGTCTTCCACGGGTGTGTGAAAGAATCCGAGCACAAAATCAATGTCGGGGAGGCTCTGCGCAGCTGCGCCAATGATCAGAGCCTTACGTCCCAGCTGTTTGCCGGCAACCACTTCCCCGATAACCGCCCCAAGGGCTATGTGCGTAATTGAATCCATGCTTCCGGAAAAGTAAGAACAACGACATTCCCTTCAAAAAATGAAAAAATCGAATTTTTGTGGGGACAAAATTCCACACACCTCTTATAATTAAATTACTTTTACCGGCTTTTAAACCTGATCCTCAAAGGTTAGCGCAGGACAGGCTTTTTGGCACAATTTCTATGATGCTCCTTGCACGACAGATTCATGAAGATTAGGAACATTTTACTTCGCACCGCTGAGATTTTTAAGTTTATCCGGAATTTCTTCAAGGAAGCGCTGTTTCCCCCATACGAAACAAAGGAGATCCTCAACCAATGTTACATTGTCGGGTACCGGTCGCTTTTCCTGATTTGCTTTACTGCTTTCCTCGCGGGAATCGTATTTACAAAACAGTCCCGTCCGTCACTATCGTCATTCGGAGCTGAGTCGTGGCTGCCCTCGCTCGTATCGCAAGCTGTGGTTCGTTCACTTGGGCCGCTTATCACCGGATTAATTTGTGCAGGTAAACTTGGCTCTAACATCGGTGCGGAGCTCGCCAGCATGCAGGTAACCGAACAAATTGATGCCATGGAAGTGTCAGGTACCCGCCCATTTTCATATTTGGTAGTAACACGTGTAGTTGCCACAACGCTTATGCTTCCGCTTTTGGTGGTATTTGCAGATGTTGTTGCCCTGCTTGGATCGTTCATGATGGTGAACTCCATTAACAGCACCAGCTTCGCCTTGTATTTCAATGAAGCAGCTGCATCCATTACGTATACCGACATCTGGTCATCGGTTATCAAATCAGCATTATTCGGATTTGCTATTGGCATCATCAGCTCATATGCAGGTTATCATTCCGATAAAGGAACAACCGGTGTGGGTAAGGCGGCAAACATTGCGGTGGTAATTTCGATGATGTTCATCTTTATCATTGACCTGATCGTTCTTCAAATCGTTAACCTGTTTTTCCGATGAGCAAGTCAGCAGACCATAAAACACAGGTTAACCGGTCCAACCGCGTGGCGGAAGTGCGTGATCTGAACAAAAGTTTTGGTGACCGCGTGGTGTTGAAGAATGTGAATCTCGACCTCTACGAAAACGAAAACCTGGTAATCCTTGGAAAATCGGGAGCCGGAAAATCGGTACTCATTAAATGCATGATCGGGCTTATTAAACCTGATTCTGGTTATATAAACATCTTAGGCTACGATGTGAATTCGCTGACGCCAAACGAGCTCAATGAACTTCGCATTAAAGTCGGGTTTTCATTTCAGCTGAGCGCGTTGTATGATTCGATGACTGTTCGCGAAAACCTTGAATTCCCGCTGAAGCGGAACCTGAAAATCTACGACAAGAAAATACTGAATGAAAAGGTAATGAAGGCGCTTGAGGATGTAGGCCTGGCGCACGCTGCCGATCAGTTGCCTTCCGAGCTTTCGGGCGGGATGAAAAAACGTATCGGTATTGCCCGCACCCTGATCCTTAACCCGGAGATTATGCTCTATGATGAACCAACTGCCGGGCTCGATCCAATTACCGCAGGTGAGATCAATGAGTTGATTCTCGAGGTGCGCGACAAATACAAAACGGCTTCAATCATTATCACGCACGACTTAAGTTGTGCACGAACCACGTCCGACAGAATCATCGGACTGTTTGACGGTTATAATAAAGTAGAAGGAACATACGAGGAACTGAAAGCCTCACCTAAGGAAGAACTCGAATTATTTTTCAATTATTAATTATCACGATTATTATGGACAGCCAGGAAATCAAGCGAAATACAAAATTAGGAGCCTTCGTGCTGGGCGGGGTCGCCTTATTCCTGATCTCCGTGTTTTACCTCGGACGCGAGAACAACATCTTCAGTAAAACCTTTACCGTTTCGGCTGTCTTCAAAAACGTGGAAGGCTTGAAAGATGGTGATAACGTGTGGCTGTCGGGTGTGAAAATCGGAACCGTTAAGAAAGTAAGCATTATTTCAGAAGGCCAGGTGATTGTAACCATGTCGCTGAAAGAAAAGCAGAACGAATTCATCAAGAAAGATGCGACTGCGAACATTGGTTCTGATGGTCTTGTTGGAAATAAGATTGTCGTTATTCGTCCCGGTTCGGCCGCTGAAACTATCCACGACAACGATACCATCAATTCATTCTCTCCAACCGATACGCAGGAGTTGTTTAATCTTGCCAAAGAAGTGGGCACGGATATAAAAGCAATCACGTCTGATTTAAAAATGACTACTGCGAAGATCAATGCCGGCCAGGGCGTGATCGGAGAACTTCTCAACGAAGGTGATATGGCAAAAGAATTACGTGCTTCCATGTCCGCCATCCGCAGGGCGAGCGAAAATGCAACCCGCGCTACGAATGAAATCAACAAGATGCTGACGGAGATTAATCAGGGCGATGGCCTCATGACGAAGCTGATCCGCGATACCACGTATGCTGCGCAATTCAGTCGTACAATGGAGAACGTAGAACAAGTGGGAAAGAATGCGAAGAAAATGGCAGCCGATCTGAAGGAAGTGACCGATAAAATGAACGACCGGAATAATGCGATGGGCGTGCTGCTTACCGACACTACGTTTGCTACAAAGCTGAAAAGCACGATGACAAATGCCGAGAAGGCATCCGCGAAGCTGGATGAGAACCTGAAAGCAATGCGTTCGAGCTGGCCGTTTAAAAAGTATTTCCGTAAGCATAAGGCAAAAAGCTGATGGAACTTACTTCGGAGATAATCATCAGTTTAATTACGCTTACATTCCTGGAGATTGTTCTGGGGATCGACAACATTGTTTTTATCTCCATTGTCGGGAGTCGCCTTCCAGCCGATCAGCAAAAGAAAGTTCGCATTCTCGGATTGATGCTTGCACTGGTGGGCAGGATCCTTCTGTTGCTTGCAATCGAATGGATTATCGGGCTTACGAAACCAATTTTCACCATCAATGACTTTGCGTTCAGTTTCCGCGATTTGATACTCATCGTGGGCGGGCTCTTCCTGATTGCGAAGAGTACTTCCGAAATGCATAAAAAGCTTGAAGTTTCGAAAGAAGAGGAAACCAAAAATCTGCGTAAGCATACGATGCGGTCAGCCATTGTGCAGATTTTATTACTCGACCTGGTATTTTCACTCGATTCGATTATCACGGCCGTGGGCCTGGTCGATCAGGTTTACATTATCGTTATCGCGATTGTGATCTCAATGGGTGTGATGCTGATATTCTCCAAATCCATCAGCGATTTCATCAATAATCACCCGACCATGAAATTGCTGGCGATTGCCTTCCTGCTGATGATCGGAACCGTGTTGGTAATCGAGGGATTGCATGTTCATGTACCGAAAGGATACATTTATTTTTCGATGGCATTTGCGCTCGCAATTGAACTGCTGAACATGCGCATTAGAAAAAATCAAATTAAAAAATCCTAGTTGTTTGCTGTTTTAGTACCTTGTTCGGGTTAACCCGAACCGTATGAAACGTTTACTTTTATTTTCGTTTGTTCTTGTAACGATTACAGGCCACGCGCAAACGAGAAAGAAGATTGACTTCGACAACAATTGGAAATTTTCATTGGGCCATGCGGCAGACGCATCAAGGGATTTCAATTATTCCATTGCCAATATTTTTGCTAAGTCGGGTAAGGCTGAGAAAATTGCAATTGATCCAAAGTTTGATGATCAATCCTGGCAGTCGATAACCGTGCCCCACGATTGGGTGGTAGCGTTGCCATTTGAGAAATCACCCAACTTCGATGTGATGGCACACGGATACAAACCCGTGGGTGGTTTGTTTCCACAAAACAGTGTGGGTTGGTATCGCAAGCATTTTAGCATTAATCCAGCTGACTCCGGCCAGCGTTTCACTATTCAGTTTGACGGCATTTTTCGCGATGCGAAAATCTGGTGCAACGGCTTTTACCTCGGTAACAACGAAAGCGGGTATGTGGGTGTCACGTACGACATTACCGATTACATCAGCTATAAAAAAGAAAATGTACTGGTTTTTCGTGTTGATGCATCGCAATATGAAGGCTGGTTTTACGAGGGCGCAGGTATCTATCGCCACGTGTGGCTGAATCAGTTCCCGAATGTGCATATTGACGAGAACGGAATCTTCGCGAGCAGTTTTGTGCGTGATGATCAGGGGTACATTACCGTGTCTACGTCCATCAATAATAAGAATTTGGGTGAGGAGCCAAGTGAAATTCAGGTATACTGCTACGTTACGGATCGCAATGGAAAGAAAATAACGGAAAGCGCTCAAAATAAAATTGAAATCGATCCGCAGCAATCGCGCACCGTCACACAACTTCTTCCGGTTTCCAACCCGCATCTTTGGTCGCTGGAAGATCCGTATCTGTATAAAGTAGTTGCTGTCGTTAAATCGGGCAATCAAATAATCGACACACAGCAAATACGGTTTGGTGTTCGTACGATTCGCATCGATGCTGCACAGGGCCTGTTCCTCAATAATAAGCACGTCAAGGTGCAGGGTGTTAACTGCCACCAGGATCATGCGGGTGTTGGCAGCGCCATGCCCGACAGGCTGCAATATTACCGCATTGCGTTGCTCAAAGAAATGGGTGTGAATGCCTATCGCGCCAGCCACAATGCACCAACACCGGAGTTGCTTGACGCATGCGACAGCCTGGGGATGCTCGTAATCGATGAACAGCGGTTGCTGAACAGCAGTCCTGAGTATATCGATCAGTTTACCCGATTGATTAAACGTGACCGCAATCATCCGTCTGTTTTCCTGTGGTCGATCGGAAATGAAGAACAGGGAATTCAGTACAACAGCTTCGGAAAACGAATCGCCCAGACGTTACTGGCAAAGCAACTGGAACTGGATCCGGGTCGCACGTCAACCTACGCGGCTGACCTTGGTAATGTGTTTAACGGCATCAATGAAGTAATCCCGGTGCGCGGCTTTAACTATCGTATTAACAGCATTGACGACTACCATCGCGATCATCCGGATCAGCCGACCATCGGTACAGAAATGGGCAGCACGGTTACAACCCGCGGAGTATTAAAAATTGATTCGGTAAGGGCATACGTTCCTGATCAGGATATCACCTATCCGTGGTGGGCAAGCTCGGCCGAACAATGGTGGACAATCGCTGCCGACCGGCCGTGGTTTATGGGTGGTTTTGTGTGGACAGGTTTTGATTACCGGGGTGAACCAACTCCGTTTGAATGGCCCAACATTAACTCGCATTTCGGAATCATGGATATGTGCGGCTTCCCGAAAAACATCTATTACTATTATCAATCATGGTGGCGTACCGATAAAGACGTGATTCACATTTCACCGCACTGGAACTGGAAAGGTAGGGAAGGAGAGACGATCAGGGTTTGGGTGAACAGCAATGCGCAGACGGTCGAACTTTTTCTGAACAAGAAAAGCCTGGGTAAAAAAGATATGCCCGCTAACCGGCACCTGGAATGGGATGTTAAATACGCACCGGGAACGCTGGAGGCTGTTGGCTATCGTAACGGCAAAAAAATCAGTATCCAGCAAGTAACTTCCGGTCAGGCTTACAGCATTCAACTTGTTGCAGACCGAACCGCGATCCATGCAGACGGAAAAGACATTGCGATTATTAATGTGGTGGTGAAAGACAAAAAAGGCCGCGAAGTTCCCGATGCAACAAACGTGATTGAGTTTGCGCTGAAAGGAAACGGAAAAATTTTAGGTGTTGGCAATGGCGACCCGAGCAGTCACGAGCCTGATCAATTCACCGATGGCAAATGGAAACGCAAGCTTTTCGGTGGCAAGTGCCAGATCATTATTCAATCGACAGATGTATCAGGCACGTTTGAGCTTGAAGCAGTTAGTGGAGGATTGATCACCGCGAAGCAGATCATTCAGACGAAGTAAGATTGTCAGGTTAAGCTTGTCGAAACCTGAATCTTAAACTTTGAATCCGGAATTAGTTACTTCTTCCAGTTACTCGGATCAACGCGCCACGATTTCAGCGATACTAAATCGCTTTCGCTGATGTAGTTGTTTTCAACGGCTATGGTTAACAAATGGCTGAAGTCGCTCAGACTCACCAGCGAAACATCGGCATCGTGAAAGTTCCGGGTTGCGATATCGAACCCATAATTGAAGATCGAAACCATACCCAGTACATGAGCGCCTTCTTTGCGAAGGGCCTCAACTGCTTTTAACGAACTGCCACCGGTCGACACGAGATCTTCAATGACAACAACTTTCTGTCCTTTGGAAACCCGGCCTTCGATAAGATTCTCCATGCCATGATCTTTCGGCTTTGGTCGCACATAGGCAAACGGCAACTGCATCGCCTCGGCCACAAGCGCGCCTTGTGGAATTCCGGCTGTAGCCACTCCGGCAATTGCTTCTGCGGCAGCGAAATTTTCACGGATTACCTGCTCCAATCCTTCTTTAATGGCCGTCCGGATGTCGGGATACGACAGCGACAGGCGGTTATCACAATAAATGGGCGACTTCCAGCCCGAACTCCATGTGAATGGGTTGTTGGCACGGAGCTTAATAGCTTCGATTTGCAACAGCATTTGGGCAACCTTGCCCGCGGTTTTTTCCTGAGTTTTAATGATTGGCATGGTGCAAATTACAAATGCCCCGGCACACTTCGTTCACGGTGAAAAAGCATTTTTACTGCAGTAAGATTTATTGAAAATTTGCGGGTAAAAAAACGCCCTACCGCTTGTCTGCTCCCGAATTATTTATTCTTTTGCTGATTGGATGCGGTGTTAATTTATAGTTCATGATCATTTTTATTAATGATGTACCCGTGCGGATGTACCGCGCGGACGAAAATCCTTCCGATGGCCAGTTTAACCTGGTGATCGATGCATCCGTGGAAACCATTACCACCTCAAAACTGATTCATCACGTTTGGGTGCAAAATGCACATGAAAAAGACCTTGATATTCTGCTTGGATTCCTGAACTCTCCGGTTCCTACCTCGCTTTTGTCGCTTCATATTTCACCCGCAGACTATCCGGCGTTGAAAGACTATCTGCAAAGCAAATTTAAGGTGATAAAAGCTGCGGGCGGGCTGGTGCGCAAGAAGGACAAGTTCCTGATGATCTACCGCATGAAAAAGTGGGATCTGCCGAAAGGCAAAAAGGAGAAAAAGGAAAAATATAAAGACACTGCTGTTCGGGAGGTTTCTGAAGAATGCAACATTTCGGTGAAGCTTGGAAAAAAAATCTGCACCACTTGGCATACCTATACCATGAACAAGCGCGCCATGCTCAAGAAAACGCGCTGGTACGTAATGGATACGCTTGACGATTCCAAAATGCGCCCTGCGCTGGAAGAAGATATTGAAGAATTGCGCTGGATGAACCCCAAAGAAGTATATCACGCACTGCAATTGTCGTATAAATCAATCGCTTACGTATTCGAGCGTTATCACGACATGAAGTAAAGCACTTCAATCACATACGTTACCTACCTAAGCCAACCGGCCTGTCCACTAAGTCAAACCTGCTGTTTACCCGGTAGCTTTTATAAATGCGTTAAAACAAGGCATTTTTGAGGGTTCGAACTTTTCGGATTTTGTGGAATAAAAGTGGCTGTAACATCCTATGCAGTGACTTATTTTACATTACCGTATTCTGATAGTATTTAACTTTGAGTAAGATGAAAAATCACCTTTTTATACTCGCATTGCTCTTTTTGATTCAATGCACATCAACCCAAAACAATTCAACCCAACCTGACCCTAAAACCACCGACACGATGAGTCCATTCGATTTTGACAAAGCCTGGAGAGAAGTAGCAGATTTTGAAAGTAAAGGCTTGCCCGAATCGGCTTTGGGAGTTGTAAGCCAGATCGAAAAAGAAGCAAAACTCCGGAACAACTCCGGGCAGTTGGTAAAGGCATACATCCACCAGCTTAAGTTTACCGATGCAAAAGAAGAAGACGCATTTATCAAGAACCTGACCCGGCTTCGTCATGAAGCTGATCAGGCATCGTTCCCGCTCAAACCCCTGCTGCACTCCATGGTGGGAGAGATGTACTGGCAATACTATCAGCAGAACCGCTGGGAGTTTATGAACCGCAGCGAAACGGTTGACTTTGATGCAAACGATATTGAAACATGGAGCCTTGCACGGATTGTAGCAGAAACTACACAACAATACACGTTGAGTTTGCAGGATGCAGAGAAAAGCAAGACGGAAAAGATTGATGTCTATCAGCCGGTGATCTATCGCGGCAATGAACAAGGCCGCCAGCTTCGTCCTACCTTGTATGATTTTCTCGCGCACCGCGCGGTCGATTTCTTCTCGTCATCCGAACCGGACCTTACAAAACCTGCCTACGCTTTTACGATCGATAAAGAAGAATATCTCGCAGACGCAAAGACATTCGTGAACCTGAAGATTGAGTCGAAGGATACTGCTTCCATGAAATTCTATGCGCTTCAGATTTTTCAGGACCTTGAGCGCTTTCATTTGAACGACAACGATCCGGCTGCCTGGGTAGAGGTGGATATTAAAAGACTGGCATTTGTTAAAAATCATCTTGTCCTGCCAACCAAAGATGAGCTATATCTGAAAGCGATTGAAAATCTTGAAAAACAGATTTCTGATAATCCGGTTGTTGGAAAAGTTACGGTGGAAAAAGCCCGCATATATGTTGAGTCGGCTGGGAAATACAAACCGCTTCAGGGCGATGATCACAAGTGGGATTTGAAAAAAGCGTTCGATCTCTGTGAGGCTGCCAAAAAACGTTTCCCGGACTCCGATGGCGCAATCTTGTGTGAGAATCTGCAGGAAGACATCCTGAACAAATCGATTCAGGCTGAACTTGAAGAAGTAAACGTACCCAACACACCATTCCGCAGCAAAGTCAGCTACCAGAATTTCACTGACCTGCATTACCGGATCATAAAAATTTCCCGTGAAGAAGTTGAGAAGCTTCGCAAGAAGCTGGACCGCGACTACAACATTGATCGGGAGGAGGAGTTTCTGAAATACTTCATTGCAAAAACTCCTGCTAAAACAGGAAGCTATAAACTTCCGGACGATGGCGATTATCAGCAGCACAGCGCAGAGGTGAAGCTCGATGCGATGCCGGAAGGGGAGTATATGGTGTTGTTCAGTCACCAGGCGGATTTTAAAACCGGAGGCAATGGTCTTGCGTACGGCTTTACGGTAGTGTCGAACATCGGGTATATCCATCGCCTCGCAGCTGATGGTACTACGGAGTTCTTTGTTCTTCACCGTCAGTCGGGTGACCCTATGCCCGGTGTAACGGCTACCCTTTATACACAACGATACAACAGTTCGAAAGGCGAATACGAGCACGTTAAAGGAGTCACGTACACCAGCGATGCGAAAGGGTATTTTAAAGTTCCGTATTTTAAAAAGGAAGACAGCCGGAGTTTTTCCGTAACGTTCCGCAAAGGTAACGATTTCAACAGCACCGAATCCATCGACAAACGCTATTACTATGGCACATCAATCTATCAATATGAGCGCGATAAACGGGAATCGTATACGCAAACATATTTCTTCCTGGATCGCGGAATATACCGTCCCGGTCAGACAATCTATTTCAAAGGCCTTGTTATCAACACCGATGGCAAGAATCCAAAAATTAGAACCAAGTATCCGGTTAGCCTTACCCTGTATGATGTAAATCACCAGGAGGTTGCAAGCGTAAGCCTTACAACGAACGAGTACGGAACCTTTAACGGAGCATTCACAGCACCGTCATCCGGTTTGACCGGCAACATGATGATTGTTAACACTGATGGCAGCGGAGAAGCGAACTTTTCAGTGGAAGAATACAAACGCCCGAAGTTTGAAGTCGGGTTCAATCCGCTTACCGCTTCCTTCCGGTTGAATGATCGGATTAAGGCAGAAGGCTTTGCACGCGCGTACTCGGGAGCCAACCTCGATGGTGCCGCAGTGAAGTACCGAGTTGTGCGCACCGCGAACTTCCCGTTCTGGTGGTGGTATCGCTGGGGCTGGTACCCGACATCTCCGCAGATGGAAATCATAAATGGAACTGCCACAACGGATGAAAACGGAAAGTTTGTAGTTGACTTCAAGGCGATCCCGGATCTTTCGGTTGATCGTGCATCGGATCCAACCTTTAACTATACCGTGCATGCAGATGTAACGGATATCAACGGTGAAACACACAGCTCATCAACCACGATATCCGTTGCCTACAAATCGTTAGTGGTTGGAATTTCCATGTCCGATGTTGACAAGGCAAAACCTGCTCAAACCAAGTTCGATATTGTCACCAATAATTTGGCTGGGCAGTTCCAGGCTGCAAAAGGCCAGATTAAGATCTATGCGTTGAAGTCACCAGATAAAGCCTTTCGTGAGCGGATGTGGGCACAGGCGGATAGAAGCATTTACAGTGCAGAGGAGTATTATAAATTATTCCCGCACGATTTGTTTGCCGATGAAGCCAACAAGTTCAAGTGGCCACGACAGAAAGAAGTTCTTTCGGTGAACTTCGACAGTGAAAAGAGCAAAGTGCTTGAGATTAGCGACTTTCCGAAATGGACCGAAGGAGAGTACGTGGCTGAGATCATATCAAAAGATAAAGACGGCAATGAAGTAAAAGAGGTTAGCTACTTCACCGTGTTTAATACCGCTGCCAAAACGCTGGCTGTTCCGGCTGTTCATGCATACAAACCGATAAAAATGTCGGCTGAACCTGGCGAGAAAGCATCTTTCGTAGCCGGAACATCAGAGGTTGGTGTTCATGTATTGTATGAAATCGAACTGGACGGAACGCTGATCGCGAAGGAGTGGCTGACGCTGAATAAGGAACAGCGCTTGTTTGAAATTCCAATCAAGGAAGAGTATCGCGGTAACTTGGCGGTGCACTACACCTTCATTAAGAATAACCGGCTGTATGCAGAGAATTACATGGTAAGCGTACCGTACTCGAACAAAGACCTTGATATTTCTTTTGCAAGCTTCCGCGATAAGTTGCAGCCAGGCGCGAATGAGGAATGGAAAATTATTGTAAAAGGGAAAAAGGCCGATAAGGTTGCTGCTGAAATGGCGGCAACGCTGTATGATGCTTCGCTCGATGAGTTCCGCGCAAACCAATGGTATGCATCATTCTATAATTATAACTCCAGTGAGTTGGGTTGGGCAAGCACCAACGGGTTCAATCACGAAACCATGAACCTGTTTACTTCGGGCTGGAATCCGGGTCATTCACGCTCTGCCGATTATCCATCATTTGATTACCTGAATTGGTTTGGGTATAGCTTCTACTATTATTCACGGAGATACGCCCTCTCTGGACGTGCTCCCGGTATTGCTATGGAGATGGCCGCGGCTCCGGCAAAATCAAAGAAAGAGGCGGCTGAAGATGAGAGTAAAGATGGCTTCTTAGCTGGACAAGTCGATGATAAGCAGTTTGCTTTAACTGAGGAAGCGATGAAAGGAGATTTAGGGAAGGTGGCTACTCCGTCTACTGACATGTCCGATGTAAAAGTCAGGACAAACTTTAACGAAACCGCTTTCTTCTATCCAACATTAATGACCAACGAGAAAGGAGAGATCATCGTGAAGTTTACCGTGCCGGAAGCATTAACCCGGTGGAAGATGCTCGGTTTTGCACACACCAAAGATTTGCAATATGGTCTGACTACAAATGCGCTGGTTACCCAAAAAGATATCATGGTGGTTCCTAACCAGCCCCGCTTCTTCCGCGAGAACGACAAGATGAAGTTTTCGGCAAAGATCAGCAGCCTGGTTGACAAAGATCTTAGTGGTCAGGCACGCCTCGAGTTCTTTGATGCACTCACGATGAAGCCGGTAGACAACCTGATGAAGAACAAGACTTCCGTGCAAAACTTCTCGCTCAAACCAAAGCAAAGCACAAGTCTGGAGTGGAGCATTGAAATTCCGGAAGGCTTGCAGGCCATCACGTACCGCATTGTTGCTAAGTCGGGCGACTTCTCAGATGGCGAAGAAATGGTGCTGCCGGTTGTTACCAACCGGATGCTCGTAACGGAGACGATGCCGTTGCCGATCCGCGGCAAGCAAACCAAAGCATTCAGGCTTGATAAGTTGGTGAACAATACCTCGTCAACATTGCGCAACCAGCGGTACACACTTGAGTTCACTTCGAACCCGGCCTGGTACGCGATTCAGGCGTTACCATACCTGATGGAGTATCCATACGACTGTGTGGAACAAACCTTTAGCAAGTATTACGCAAACAGCATTGCTTCGCACATCGCAAACTCCAATCCTAAGATTAAGCAGGTGTTCGATACGTGGAAGAACATTCAGCCGGATGCGTTATTGTCGAACCTCGAAAAGAACCAGGAGTTGAAATCAGCTTTGCTGGAAGAAACACCGTGGGTGCTTCAGGCAAAAGATGAAAGTCAGCGTAAGCGCATGGTAGGCGTATTGTTCGATTTGAACCGGATGGCGAATGAACAGTCACGGGCGTTGGATAAAATTGTAAAAGCTCAAGCGGCCAACGGGGGCTTCAGCTGGTTCCCCGGTTTCCCGGAAGACCGGTACATGACACAGCATATTATTGCCGGCATGGGGCATTTGGATGTGATGGGCGTGAAGTCGGTACGGGAAGACGACCGCACGTGGACAATGGTTCGCAATGCGCTGGGCTTCCTCGACAGTAAGATTAAACGCGACTACGATGAACTGAAAGAGCTTGCGCGCCAGAAGAAGATTAATCTGGAAGACGACAACATCGGGTATATCCAGTATCACTATTTGTACATCCGCAGCTATTTCAAGGATGTCGAGATACCCGCTAACACGAAGGAGGCTTTCAATTATTTCCTCGGACAGGCGAAGAAGTACTGGCTGAATACCAACATGTACATGCAGGGAATGACTTGCCTGGCACTGCACCGGTTTGACGACAAAACCACCACCGCAGCGATGATTAAATCGTTCTCCGAAAAAGCGTTGCATTCGGAAGAGATGGGCATGTACTGGAAGAGCGACTACGGTTATTACTGGTACCAGGCACCGATCGAAACACAGGCGCTGATGATCGAAGTGTATGACGAAGTTGCCAACGATCAGAAATCGGTGGAGGATATGAAAGCCTGGTTGCTCAAGCAAAAGCAAACACAGGATTGGAGAACAACCAAGGCAACTGTGGAAGCGTGCTACGCCCTATTACGAAGAGGTAGTGATGCGCTGGCCAGCAGCAAGCTTGTGGAAATTAAAGTGGGTAATGAGACAATCGATCCAAACAAACGCCCGGATGCAAAAGTTGAAGCCGGAACGGGATACTTTAAGACCGCATGGCAGGCAGGTGAGATCAAGCCGGAAATGGGCAACGTAACGATTACGAAAACCGATGACGGTGTTGCGTGGGGTGCGGTGTACTGGCAATACTTCGAGCAGCTCGATAAGATAACACCTGCTGAGACTCCGCTGAAGCTCAAGAAGGATTTGTTCCTGCAACAAAATACAGATCGCGGCCCGGTGATTACGCCCATTGCCGGCAAGGAATTGCACGTTGGCGATCTTATCAAGGTGCGAATTGAGCTTCGGGTTGATCGCAACCTGGAGTACGTTCATTTGAAAGATATGCGTGCTGCAGGCTTCGAACCCGTGTCGACTCTGTCAACACATAAATATCAGGATGGATTGTACTACTACGAAAGTCCACGCGATCTGGCGACAAACTTCTTCATCGGCTATATGCCGAAAGGAACGTATGTGTTTGAGTATTCACTCCGCGTTTCGCAGAAAGGTGATTTCTCCAACGGGATCACCACGATCCAGTGCATGTACGCACCGGAGTTTACAAGTCACTCTCAGGGTATTAGGGTAGAGGTGAAGTAGCTTGAATAAATTTTAACTTTGGAATCCTGAACATTGAATATTTGATGTTCAGGATTCCATTTTTTATTTCTAACAACTAAAGTTTGTAAGGCAAAAACTCCGAAACATCACCCTTGTACCGGTGAACTTCCCGGATGATGGAAGAGCTGATCCAGGCGAACTGGGGAGAAGTAATCAGGAAAACAGATTCAAGTTCTTCATACAGGTTTCGGTTTACCTGCGCAATGCTGTTTTCGTATTCAAAGTCGGTTGTGTTGCGAAGTCCGCGCAATAAAAACTGTGCTCCGTTCTGACGGGCAAATTCTGCTGTCAGAAGGCTGAAGTGCTCTACACGGATATTTGGATAATTTTTGAAAGTCTCACGAATCTTGCCCATCATCAGGTTAATCTCGAAGTAGCGCTGACTCTTTTGTGAGTTATAGCCAATTGCGATTACAATCTCATCAAACAGTTGCAGGCCTCGCAGTACAATGTCTTCGTGGCCTTTGGTAAACGGATCGAACGAGCCGGGGAAGAGGGCGATACGTTTCTTCATGAAGAATGAATTAGTTCTTTCTAAAGATCGTTAAATACGGTAAATATCCCAATCAGCTCAGGTGAATACTATACAGATCGAAGAAGTGATGATCCTGAGCCTCATCAAAGAAATAACTGAATTCCAGATTTGCAGGTCGTTCGCCAAATGCAACGTTGTTGATGTATTTATAAAACTCGTGGTAATGCGGAGAGTTTTTTCCGATGTAACCCCACAGGATCACCTGGCTTGTTTGCTGGTTCATGTTCAACGACTTCATCACCAGCATGATATACTTGATGTAATCTGAAAACTGTTTGATGATAAACTGGTTGTAGAAAATCAGGTTACCGTTGTGAACCGATAATACGTGCAGCTTGAACCGGTCGATGTAGATGTAAAGTGGATTGCCCGGCTTCCTTTTAGCAGCTTCCATCACACCGTCAATCAAAACAGCCGACTGATGAACGAACTTCGGACTGTTGTTTGGATAAACATTGGCAAACCAAGCCTTGATGTCTTTGTGAATCGCAAACACCGTTACAGCCTGTGTATTTTTCAAATAAACCGGAACAAAATCTTCTTCCTCGGTATTGATATGGGTATTGAACTTCAGGTAGTCGACCAGCACATCTTCTGAAAATAAAGCTTGCGGAACCTGAACAAAGTTTTGATTTTTTAGCGACACCTTGATGCTCTTCCAGTAATTAGCTTTTAGAAAAGCATGTGCTTCGAATAAAACGTCCAGCGCTTCAATCAATTCATCCTGTGAAGAAACGTTTGGGAATACATAATCCTCCAGAAACAAAAAACGATTTTGGTCGGTATCGATAATCCCAACCTGAAAATCACGCGTTCCTAAATTCAACAGAAGTTCGTACTGTGGGATTTTGTCCTCATCAAAACGATCGTCCTTAATTTTCTTGATGAGCTTATAAGTGGTTTCTGTCGCTTGCAAGGTGTTCCGGTTTTAAGCGGTTATCTGTTTTTCGTAAACCCCGACCTGAACCGGGGAAAGCGTACAATAATAAATATTTTACTGCGTAAAAACGCAGAATCCGGGCACTATATTCTGTAAAACCCCGACAGATTCTTCACATCAGCTATGTTCTGTAGATGCTTGAAAATTCCATGCCGCTCGCCTTCCGGTACGGCAAGAATTTCTTCCAGGGTCATGAACCGAACGTCCGTGATGAGTTGATCGTGTTCATCACTTTCGGGATCACGGCCACGCTGAGGGTCGCCTCCCAGATCTTCCACAGAAAAGAACAGTTCAAGTGCATGAAGCGGAGGTTGAATGAACTCACAAACAAATAGCAGGTCTTTTGTTTCAATCCGCACATGGGTCTCCTCCCGGAATTCACGTACGAGCGTAGCATGCGCTGACTCACCAAACTCGACACCGCCACCGGGTGGCGCCCAGAAGTTTCCGGAAGACAAACCACGGTGATTCACCATCAATAATTTGCCGCCCCTCCAGCATAAGCCACACGCCCGTATCCGGGTTCTGTTCTGGTAAATTTTGGGTATTTCGGGGCTCATTTGGCGGTTACTTCTGTTAAAGTTTTGTTATGCACCGTGATTCGTTGTTGCTGCGTGAAATAATCGCGTAAATTTCGAATGTTATTGGCAACATTGTTGTTGCAGTCTTGTTAACTTTGAAAAAAATTAAGATATGAAGAAGTACGCTATTTTAGCATTCCTCGTGCTGTTTGTTTCGGCAGCTTTCGCACAGGAAGCAAAGCCTCAGGCACCTGTTATTAAAGCTGACGGTCCCGTTATTACACTGGAAAAGAACACACACGATTTCGGTGACATTTACCAGGGCGATGTGGTTGAGCATACCTTTAAATTCACGAACACCGGTAATCAGCCATTGCTGATCACAAACATTCAAACTTCTTGCGGTTGTACTACGCCACAGTGGCCACGTGATCCGATCATGCCGGGGGGAAAAGGTGAACTGAAAGTTGGTTTTAACAGTGCCGGAAAAATGGGCAAGCAAACAAAAGTGCTTCCAATCATTTCGAATTCCGTTACTGAATCTTCGATCACGTTTACAACAAACGTACTTGACAAGAAGCCTCAGTAAGAAATAATAATCTGAACGATAGTTGAAGCCGTTTCGAAAGAGACGGCTTTATTTTTTGCTATTGAAAATCGCTACTGCGAGAAAGAGCCATCCGAAAATCAGCAGCACGCCTCCAAAGGGTGTAACCATTGCAATACCCGTCCAGCCGCTCAAACAAAGTATATATAAGCTTCCGCTGAACAGCAAGGTGCCGGCAAAGAAAAACACAGAAGCCATTTTCAGATACCCGGAAGTAATGTGATGTTGCAACAGCCCTACAGTCAGCAACGCAAATGCGTGGTAGAATTGATAACGAACAGCAAGTTCGAAAGTATCCAGTCTGCCAGTTGCTGTTAGCTGAGCTTTTAATGCGTGTGCTCCGAAAGCGCCTAACGCAACCCCGAGCAATCCAAACAATGATGCGGTTAGTAAGCTTACGCGCTGATTCATATTCTTGATTGAAATAATTAGTGGTAATTACGTTCACCAAATATAGCGGTTCCTACACGAATAAGTGTGCTTCCTTCTTCAATCGCAATGGCGTAGTCGCTGCTCATGCCCATCGATAATTCTTCCATGCTGACCGATGCAATTTGAACTGCTTTGATTTTTTCGAATAACGTTTTGAGTCCCTTGAACTCATTCCTGATCTGGGCCACGTCATCGGTTAATGTTGCCATGCCCATTAATCCGCATACCTGAATATTTTTTAGTGTTTGAAATTGCCCGGATTGTAACATGTCCAAAACCTCTGATTCAGAAAAGCCAAACTTGGTTTCCTCACGGGCGATGTGAACCTGTAGCAGGCATCGGATTGTCCGGCTGACCTTTTTAGCCTGCTTGTCGATTTCGGTTAAAAGCTTAAGACTGTCTACCGAGTGAATTAAATGAACGAAAGGAGCGATGTACTTCACCTTGTTCGTCTGCAAATGGCCGATCATATGCCATTCGATGTCTTTCGGCAATGCTTCATATTTGGCTGTTAACTCCTGCGCTTTGTTCTCTCCGAAAAGTCGCTGCCCGGCCGCATAGGCTTCTGTGATTTTCTCAACAGGCTGGGTTTTACTCACCGCGATCAGGCGGCAACCTGCGGGTAAGGTTTGGGTAAACTTCTCTATATTATTTTTAATGCTCATTCCGTATTTTTAACCGACCGCTTAACACGGGTACAAACTTATGGCGATTTTAGGAACCTTGCTCAAAAAAGGAGTGCATTTGCGTGAAATGATGGAGCAGGAGTACACTTCTCCTTTCGACTTGCAAAAAAAGGAGCTCAAAGAACTCCTGATGGAAGCAAGCAACACCGAGTTTGGCAAATATTACAACTTCAAAGATATCCTCAACGCGTTCCGGAAAGGGGAGAAGGAGTTTCATAAAGTTTTCCGACAGAATATCCCAATTCACACGTACAATAAAATGTACTCCGATTGGTGGAAGCTTTCGCTGAAGGGAATTAAGAATGTTACCTGGCCGGGCCGCACAAAATATTTTGCGCTGAGCTCTGGTACATCCGAATCGGCATCAAAACACATTCCTGTTACAAAAGGAATGACAAAGGCCATCCAGCGAACCAGCCTCCGGCAGATATTGACGCTATCCAAGTATGACCTGCCTGCTGATTTTTTCACGGCTGGTATTTTAATGCTGGGCGGAAGTACACACTTGAATAAGAAAGGAAGTTATTTCGATGGGGATCTTAGTGGTATTCAGGCTGCGCGACTGCCATTCTGGTTCCAGCATTTCTATAAACCCGGCAAAAAGATCGCCAAAACCCGCAACTGGGATAACAAACTGAACGAGATCACCCGTAAAGCAAAGGACTGGGACATCGGGATTATTGTCGGGGTGCCGGCATGGATCCAGATCCTGATGGAAAAGATCATTGCACATTATAAGGTCGACAACATTCACGAGGTTTGGCCAAACCTGCAGGTGTATGTACATGGCGGTGTATCATTCGATCCTTATCGCAAAGGCTTTGAAAAGTTACTGGGTCGCCCGATTCACTACATCGAAACCTATCTCGCGTCAGAGGGCTTCATAGGTTTCCAGGCATATCCCAACAGGCGCTCAATGCGCATTGTGCTGAACAACGGGATATTTTATGAGTTCGTGCCGTTTGAGGATAAAAACTTTGATACGAACGGTGATATTAAACCGGATGCAGAAGCACTCACAATTGGCGAAGTGGAGGAAGGAAAAGAATATGCGTTGTTACTTTCCACGTGTGCGGGTGCATGGCGTTACCTGATTGGTGACGTGGTAAAGTTCACTTCCCTGGAAGATTCAGAAATCGTAATCACCGGCCGCACCAAACATTTCCTCAGTTTATGTGGCGAACACCTTTCCGTTGAGAATATGAACAAAGCCCTTGAACTGAGTTGCGAAGAGCTTAACATCACAGCACCTGAATTCACGGTTGCCGGAATTCCTCACGGAACGCTGTTTGCACATCATTGGTACATCGGTTCGGATGATAAAGTCGATACAAAGATACTTCGCGACAAAATCGATTCACACCTTAAAGTAATTAATGACGATTATGCGACCGAACGCAGCGCAGCTTTAAAAGATGTTTATGTAGATGTGCTTCCCGTTCAAACTTTCTACGACTGGATGCAGTCGAAAGGGAAGATTGGTGGACAGAATAAGTTTCCGCGCGTATTAAAAGGCGCCCAGCTTGAGGACTGGAAATCATTCCTTGCTACCCGCTGATGGACGCTGTCTTTAAAGGAGTTTTTTCCGGACTTGTGCTTGCCGTGCTGGTAGGCCCGGTATTTTTTACGCTTATTCAAACCAGCATTGAACGCGGCTTTAAAAGCGGGGTTTATGTGGCTGTTGGGATTTCGCTTAGTGACGCACTTTGCATTGCAATCGCTTACATGGGTATTTCGCTTATTAACACACCCGACTTCCGGGTTTACCTCTCCTACATCGGGGGCGGGATTCTGCTTGCCTTTGGTGCGTATTATCTGTTTGTAAAAGCCCGCAAGCCGGTTGTTTATAATCCGGAGCACATTGAAGTACAGAAACCTTTTCAGTTGATGGCAAAGGGATTTGTTATTAACGGGTTCAACCCGATGGTTTTATTTTTCTGGATCGGAACGATCGGGGTGGCTACCGCACAATTGGGTTACACAACCCATGGAAAGGCTGCGACATTTTTCTGTTCGATTGTTGCTACCGTGTTTACAACGGATGTGATCAAAGCAAAGCTGTCGGATAAACTGCGGATGTTGTTAACAGCTCAAACCATGAAGATTATGAATCTGTTGGTCGGATTGGTGATGTTCGGCTTCGGATTGAAGCTGATCATTTTCCATTAATTATTAATCCTGTAACACGTTGCTGATGAACGTTGACTTCGTAAGTAACCACAGAAGCAATAGTGCTACTCCCCAGGCCAGATAGTTGTAGTAATAATCTGCTGTATCCTTAAAGCGGGTTTCAATAATCTCCGCCTTCTCGTATTGATCGATGAGTTTGAAAACCTGGTTCAGTGTTTTGTTATCTGGTACCCGGAAGAATTCTCCACCGCCAATCTCTGCAATTTTCCGCATGGTCGATTCATCCACGGTGTTCTCGATCATGTTCGGATTTCCGAAGAAATCTTTGCCGAATGGCACGAGACCTTCTTTGCCGATAACAATCGTATAGACTTTGATTCCATAAGCCGAAGCAAGCTCGGCAGCCGTAATCGGGTCGATGTTCCCTGCGGTATTTTCACCGTCACTCAGCAGGATACAAACCTTCGATTTCGTTTCTGACTCCCGCATCCGGTTGATGACAACACCGAGTGCGCTTCCGATCGCAGTTCCCCGGTTGTTGATCATATCGAATGTGATGTCTTTAATATACGTCTTCAATAGATTGTAGTCACTGGTTAAGGGTGCCAGCGAAAACGCTTCACCCGAAAACACGACAATCCCGATGCGGTCTTTTATCCGCCCATCGATGAATTTTCCGGCAACAACTTTAGCCGCTTCCAGGCGATTTGGTGTAAAATCCTGAAGTTGCATGGATTGCGAAATATCGATTGCCAGCATAATGTCGATACCCTCGGTTTTCTGCTCAACTTTTTCGTTCGTGCGTTGCGGACGCGCCAGCGCAACCAATATTAAGGACATTGACAACATCAGCAACAGATCGGGTATAAAACGAACCAGCGTGATGGGCGAGCTCTTGATTTCTTTTTTCACGAGCGCAACCGGCAGCTTTTGATTGAACCGGTACCGCCACAGCCAGCGAAGCAGGAAAATCAAGGGTACAGCTGCAATCAGGTACAGAAACAGAGGCCGTTCCCACGAAAACGACAAAAGCGTATCAGGCCTGAACCATTCAGGTGAATACCACGGATCGATTGCATTCAGTTCATCCATGCCTGAGTTGTTCAATTTTTTTCACGAATCGTTGCTCTGCGATTACTTTTAACCTTTGGAGCGGCTCCGCGGCAACAGGTTGATTACCGTAGATCGACTTGTCGACTGCCGATAATGATTCCTCCAGCGCTTTATCCTGATCCATACGAACAATTTCGCGGGTCGTTAGCTTCGTGTAAGGTTTACGCTCCAGTTGCTCCTGGTATTTTTTCCAGGTAGATAAGGCTCGCTCTGTTTTTTCGCGTGAGAATGTTTTCGTTGCGTCTTCAATTTGTTCTGTAAAGACAGCGATGAATTTTTGAAATTGTTTTTCAAGGCGCTTAATCCTGAAATGACGAATAATTCTCTTTCCAAAGATTATCCAGACGATGATTGCCGCAACCAGCAATACACCCAGTACTATCATCAGGATAACGGTGTTAAACTGCATGCGTACCCGCTCATACAGCGTATTGCTTTTTAATTCCAGGTTCTTGATGGCGAGTGTATCACCGGCAGGTATTTTTATTTGTTCGATCAGGAAA
The DNA here is from genome assembly GCA_016786585.1 of Cyclobacteriaceae bacterium. GTDB lineage: Bacteria > Bacteroidota > Bacteroidia > Cytophagales > Cyclobacteriaceae > UBA2336. The sequence continues at coordinate 139,401 of JAEUUI010000030.1, read as the reverse complement.
ATGCTGTCGCGTGTTGATTCAAATGCTGTACAATCGCGCGCGGTAGTTACATAAACCGGGAGACTAAGGTATTGCGTTGGGTCGATTTCAAACGTACTTAAGGTATATACCGCACTATCGTAGCTGATTCCGTCAACAGTTTTTGTTGGAAAGAACTTTTTGCTGTTGAATTCGAAAGGACTGAACTTAAACGTTGAATCCGGAAACAGCGCCATCACGCGCTCCGGGTAGCGTGCGGTCAGGTAGTATGATACAGGCTCGCCAAGAGCAACACTGTCTTTTACAAAGCCGGAAGCGACTTTGATCTCCTGTGCGAACGCACTGAGCTGAATGAAAATCAATAAAACAACTGCTAAGCCCCGGACCATTAACCTCATGTTGTTTTAACAGAACGATTTCTCACCTTGAACAGACGAAGCAGTTTGGGAACATAATCCTCATCGGTGTCCAGTGACAGAAAATTAATTTGATGCTTCCGGCTGAACGATTCCAGCTCCTTTTTCCGGTCGTTTAATCGCTTACTGATCTTCTGCCGGAAATCACTGAACGAAGTATTAATCCAGATTGTCTCTTTGGTTTCTTTATCCACTACCGGTACAATGCCAAGTTTCGGTAACCTGGTTTCACGTTTATCACTTAAATGGATAACAACAAGATCGTGTCTGCGGGCAAGCGACTTCAGGTTAGTCGAGTAGTCGTCATCAATAAAATCAGAAATCAGAATAATAACAGCCCTGCGCTTGATCATGTTCAGTACAAATGCAAGCGCTTTGTTCAGGTTTGTTTTGAGGGACTTAGGATTAAGCTGAACCAGTCCGTTAATGATCTGGTAAGCCTGTGAAACGCCTTTGGTTGGCTTGATGTAAAGTTCGCGTTGATCTGAGAAACAAATCAGCCCTACGTGGCTCGATTCTTTCACCGCTGAAAGGGAGAGAACCCCGCAAATCTCGCGGCCCACGTCAACCTTTTTCTGGCCTTCGGCACCAATCTCTTGCGAGGCACTCACATCAAGAATAAAGAATACGGTCTGTTCTTTTTCTTCCCGGAACGTTTTTACAAATGCGCCATGGCCTTTGGCTGAAGCATGCCAGTCGATCGTCCGGATATCATCACCATACTGGTATGGCCTGACATCGTCAAACTCCAGGCCGGTGCCCTTAAACACAGAACGAAAGTCTCCATGCATCTGGCTGTTAATCGCCTTGCGAATCTGGATTTCATACTTCCGAAGCTTTTTTAGAAGCGCTTTCATGCCAAGGTTGGCTCCGTTTTTGTTTAATACGTGATGCCGGTTTTTACCGGTTTCAAAAATAAATAAATGTCAGTTACTTTTGCGTCCATGTTTAGAGATCAGGTAAAAATTCCCTTTGGAAGGAAAATGCTGCTGCTTGCGCTGACTGGTTTTATCACCGTTTTGGCAGGCTGCGGAGGCAGCGAGCGGCCTGAAGGAATTCTGTCGGAAAAACAGATGGTAAGCACCATGACTGAACTTTACCTGGCGGAAGAAAAAGTGAATCGTCTTTCGATACCGTACGATTCGATTAAAGAACTGTTCCCGATGTTTTCGGAACGGGCATTTCGTAATACAGGCGTTTCGGATACGGTATTCAGAAAGTCACTCGATTACTACATGAGCCACCCGGATAAACTGGAAGATATTTACACCACATTGGTCGATTCATTAAACCTGAAAGCGCAGCGCGCCAGCGCGCACAAGAAAAAGGATGTTGCACCCGAATGATATTGAGGTCAGGCTGGGCTTTGATCACATCCGCAGAAAGCTTGAGAATTTTTGCCTTTCAGGCTTAGGTGTTTCCCGCGTTGGGGAGATGCAGTTTATGTCAGATCGTGAAACTGTATTCACGCAATTGACACAAACGCTTGAGTTCAAACAGATTTTTGAGCGATCAGAAAATTTCCCATCCAGTCATTATCTCGATTCACGCGGGTTATTGCAAAAAGCTTCAATCGAAGGAAACTACCTGGACGAATCGGAGTTTCTTCAGTTTGCCTATTCGCTTCAAACCATTCTGGACTGTATTGCATTTCTGACAAAATCGAAGGAAGCTTATCCAACATTGTTTGCATTAACCGAATCTGTTTCTGTTGACAAGCGATTGGTAGCACAGATACTTCAGGTCATTGACGATACCGGTACCGTAAAGGATAATGCCAGTGCCGAGCTGGGCCGTATCCGCAAAAGACTTCGGGAAGAAGAAGGCAAGATCCGAAAGCTTGTGGATCAGGCCTACCGGCATGCAATCTCACAGCAATGGGTTCCGGAAGGAGCAATACCGACCATTCGTGAAGGGCGCCTCGTGATTCCCATTCTGGCGGAGCATAAGCGAAGAATGAAGGGATTTATCCTGGACGAATCGGCAACCGGTCAGACGGTGTTCATGGAACCGACAGAAGCTCTGGAAGCAAACAATGAAATTCGCGATCTCGTGCATGCGCAGAAACGGGAAATTGTCAGGATACTAAAAGAACTGACGAACGCCTTGCGGGTAAGCCTGTTTGATATTGAAGCAGCTGTCAATTTTTTGGGTCAGCTTGATTTTATTCGTGCAAAAGCAAAACTGGCGCTTGAGCTTAATGCAGATCTGCCGGTAGTGTCTGAACGGCAGGTTGTGCGCTGGATGAAAGCCCGCCATCCGATTTTATTGCTGACGTTAAAAGGCAAACGTGAAATTATTCCGCTCGATATTGAATTGTCAGACGACAACCGGATGCTGCTCGTTTCTGGTCCGAATGCCGGTGGTAAATCCGTGTGCTTGAAAACCGTAGGTTTACTGCAATACATGCTTCAGTGCGGTTTGCTGGTTTCCGCATCCGCGGATTCACAAGCTGGAATTTTTAACGACATCTTCATTGACATTGGCGACCAGCAGTCGATCGAAAATGATCTGAGCACGTATAGCAGTCACCTGAAGAACATGCGGTTCTTCCTCGAACATGCCGGGAAAAATTCTCTGATACTGATGGATGAACTTGGGGCGGGAACTGACCCGGATTTTGGCGGAGCCATTGCCGAATCGATTCTGCATGGCTTGCTGAACAAGCAGGTGTGGGGAGTTGCCACGACACACTACAATAACTTAAAGTTGTTTGCCGAAAAGCATGTGGGCATCCGCAATGCCGCGATGCGGTTTGATGAAGAAAACCTGACGCCTCTTTACTTACTCGAAATCGGTAAACCCGGCAGCTCGTTTGCGCTTGAGATTGCCGAGAAAACCGGTTTGCCTGAGCGAACCCTTTTTGAAGCCAAAGAACTTGTCGGAAAGGAACTGATGGGATTTGAATCGCTGGTGCGCACGCTTGAAAAAGAGAAGAGTGAGTTGAGCGATCGGGTTACCAATCTTGAAAAGAAAGAACGTGAACTGAAAGCTCTTTTGTCGAAGTACGATTCGCTCACGCATGAGCTTGAGTCGAAAAAGAAGGAGATTATTAATAAAGCGAAAGTCGAAGCTAACGCATTGCTTCGCGAGACGAATAAAGAGATTGAAAAAACGATCCGGCACATTCGTGAGAACCAGGCTGAGCGGAAAGAGACATTAAAAGTCAGGAAGAACCTGCAGGAGCTTTCTAAAAAGGTCGAACAGGAGCCGGAAATAAAAAAAGAGAAAGCTGTTGCCGGAGTAATTAACACGGGCGACCGGGTCAGGATTATCGGCCAGGATGGAAGTGGTGTTGTATTGTCGGTAAAAGGAAAGAATGCTACAGTTCAGTTCGGTGACTTGAAATCAACTATCGCGGTAACGCGACTTGAAAAGCTGGGCACGAAATCTACGACAGATGTTTCCAGGAAACCCGTTTCAACAGGAATTAAACTTCACGAGAAACAGGCACAATTTAATCCAACGCTTGACATCCGCGGTAAGCGGGTAGAAGAAGTTATTCCCGTGCTCGAACAATTTCTGGATAACGCGATTCTACTCGGTCATGGTGAAATAAAAATCCTGCATGGAAAGGGTGAAGGTGTGCTTCGGAAAGTTGTGCGCGAACATCTCAGGAAATACAAACAGGTCGCTTCTGCAGCTGATGAGCATGTCGACCGTGGCGGAGATGGAATTACCGTTGTTGTGCTGAAATAAGTTTTCTTCAAAACTGGGTCGATTTCGATAGGAGTTACTCCTATTGAAAATGACAGGATTATCCTAATGCGGCTATTTTTGGCTAACTAAAATTCACTAATATGAACATCAAATTTCTATTCACTAAAGTTTTTGTGCTTCTAGTAGTTACAGTGTTCGGACAAAATACTAATACAGGCACCAATGCGGGGAACTCAGGTTCCAATAATACTTCAATTGGCTACTATGCGGGAGATGTTGTGACAGGGTCAAACAATTCATTTTTAGGATACTACGCGGGTAAGTTGGTAACGTCAGGCGCTTCGAATACATTCTTAGGGTCGAACGCAGGTCAATCACTTACTACGGGGAGTTATAATTCATTTGTTGGATACAATTCTGGGCTGAATGCAACAGGAAATATGAATGTTTTTATGGGGTATTTTTCAGGCACTTCCAATACAGGGGACCGAAACGCCTTCTTTGGTGCTCATACGGGAGGTGCAGGATCAGGAAGCTATAATGTATTATTAGGAAATTACGCGGGCGATGTCTTAACTTCTGGAAGCAACAATGTATTCATCGGATATAAATCAGGATTCTCAAATGCTACCGGAACGGGAAATGTTCTCGTGGGGTACCAGTCAGGGTATTTTGAAACCGGCTCAGATAAACTTTATATAGACAATTCCGACACTTCTACCCCTTTAATTTATGGTGACTTTGCAGGGAACAAGGTGGGCATTAATTCGTTACCTAACTCGACCCACACTTTGACAGTCGGGGGAACGATACATTCAACTGGCTTATATGTAAATGGTGTGTTAGTAAGCGGTGATCTTTCGCTCTGGGATAGAAATGGGTCAAACGTATATACGCAAAGCACCTCTGATAATATCGGAATAGGAACGACGCTCTTAAATAATCCGAATAGCTACAAGCTTGCGGTGAACGGAAAAATTGGTGCAAAAGAAGTGCAGATAGAAAATACAAGCCTGACTTGGCCTGACTTTGTATTCAAGACCGATTATAAGCTTATGAGCCTTGCAGAAGTTGAGGCGTTCATAAAAGCAAATGGCCACCTTCCGGAAGTTCCTTCTGAAAAACAGGTAGCTGAAGAAGGGATTAAAGTGTCTGAACTTAATGCCATGCTGCTTCAAAAGATTGAAGAGCTTACTCTTCATTTGATTGAGCTTAAAAAGGAAGTTGAGGTGTTGAAAAACGGTAAAAAATAAGTTTCTCGCACATTATAAATTATGAGACTCTTAAATCGATTATTTATTACGTGCCTTTTAGGTACCGTAATAGTGACTGCAAACGCACAGAACCGTTATTGGGTAATTCCGCCCAATTATGTTGACTTTTATACCGGGCAGGTTTTGCCACTTCCGAATACTGCTGTTTCTCCAGCAACTACTGTAAGTTTTGTTGATTTGGTAGCAGGATCCAGCACTACCATTTCAGGAACTTCTCTAGATAAGGGTACTTCGTTTATCAGTAGTTCAGGGAAGAGGAAATCTTCGAATGGATATTTTTCGGATACTGGAGATTTACAGTTTTATCTAAATAATAAAGTCTTTGTAACTACCGGAAAAACCATTCTGTATACTTCTGAATACAGTGATGATCTTCCAATTATTCCTGTACCAGGAAAGTGTAATTATTTCTTTTTGGTCAGTGACTGGAGCCCTCAAGGTACCTTGAACTATAAAGAGATTTCTAAGGATGGATCATCGGTAATTACCAAGTCATTACCCATAGCAGGGTCGGGGGGCATAATTGAAGAACTTAATTTTTACGCATCTACCAAAATTAAAATTAATACAAGCGGTTTGCCTGAGAGTTCTTTATTTTTTCTACATGGCAGGTATTTGCACGAAATCAAAGTGGCCGAATCTGGCTTCACGCTAATTCAATCAATCGATATTGGCGGTTATGCTGGAAATGAGTATTTGGAAATGGAAATTTCAAATGATGAACGATACGTTGCTTTTATAAAAAGTGAGGCCGATGGGATCAATATTTTTATTTTCGATCGCGTTTTGAATGGCACGATAAGATTATTCAATAACGACATAAATAATGGTTCAGCAGTTGGGCTTGAGTTTAGTCCATCTTCAGATAAGCTGTTTTTTGTCTTATCCAACGAGCTCACACCCCCAGGTCATGACAAAATCGGGTTTATTGATTTAAACTCAGTGACGATTCCTTCAAATCTTTCATGGAACCAAGTAACACTGAGTAGTAGTCAGATTTGGTACATGCCAAATACAAATAATTTCGGTGGATCTTTTGTTGAGAATGCAGTAGACGGATACATGTATGTTTCGGATGGTAGCAACTTGAAAGGATTTGATCCGCAAAATCATTCAAAAGGTATTACCAAATCCATATCGTTACTGAATTCACAGTCAACGACAGTTAATGGAGGTTCTTCGGCAAAGAACTATTATACCCTGAATAAGCAGGTGGACAATGTTTCAACTCAGAATTTTTTTCAGGTAGGGTGCATAACTAATAGAATGATCTCTAATGTAACGTCCTTCGACGGTTCACTTACACCAATTGTTAAAGTGTCCCAGACAATCGAAACAGCTAACACAGTAACAGTTACACCAAGCACGTTTGTTACGTTTAAAGCTGGAGATCAGATTCTGTTAAAACCGGGATTCACCGTAAATGCAGGCGGAAACTTCCGAGGGAGGCTTGAAGCTTGTGATGATTTTGTGATTGATTATTGTTCAGGAGGCGGGGGGAGGATGGCAAGCGCTGAAAATATCGTGGGTCAGGAGACACGCGAATCTTTTATTGATGTATTTCCTAATTTAACGACCGGGATAATAAATCTCAAAGCCGGTAATACCATCAAGCTAATCAGTGTTCAGATAGTGTCCTCGGAAGGCAAAAGCGTTTTAATCGATAATCTTTCAGGTAAAGAAGAGGTAGCGCTCAATGTAAGTCACCTTTCGGACGGGGTATACATCCTACAAATAAAACATCAAACAGGGATTGAAATCAGGAGAATTGTTTTGATTAAATAAATATTATAAAAAAGGCTCCGAGAGGAGCCTTCAATTTTTTTATTGTGTGATTATTGTGGATCGAGTACGAATGTCCATGGGCCGTTTACCTCAAAAGTACGGGCGCCAGAGCCAGGATAGTCACATGCTGCACATTCAACTTCCAATGTCAATTGACCGTTGCTGGTGATTTTATAGTGCATCGGTACGTCATCATCTCTCAGGAGATTACCTTCATTGCCGCTGATGTTTGCAAATGTCCAGGTTCCGCTGGCAGGCCATGGACTTGGGTCAGGACGGCTGCCGCTCACTGAGAACGAGTATGGACCTTCAGGGGTATCAGAGTTGTATGTACCTCCGATGGTCAATTTAAAGTTTGTAAAATCTGCAGTGCGATCGTCACCGTCAAGGTCAGCTGACACGATTTCCCATGTTCCGGAAAGCTTTTTCAACTGGGTCTTTTCTTTTGCACTTCCACCACCTCCATCGCCACCGCAGTTGGCGAAGAAGAGTGCTAGTGAAGCTACTGTAACTAATGAGAGGGTTCTGGTCAGAAATTTCATTTTTTGTAAATGCTTAGGTTTCGAATTTGCGATTAATAACTCAGAAAATCAAATAATGGCTGAAATTCGCGCGTTTTTTAGGGTTTAATAAGATATTTCACCCCATTGTAACCGTCATTTGTAGGACGTCATGGAAATCACCTCAGCGTTGTCCGGGTATTCGCTTTTCTGATTGGATGCGATCAGGATCATGCTGCCGGTTTGAGTGGCTTCCGCCAGATTTTCCTTGTACCAGGCAAAAGCTTTTTCATCGAGGTTTGTGCCGGGCTCGTCCAGAAAAATCACGTCTGTTTCTGTAAAAAAGGCCAATCCAAGTTTGACGCGTTGTTTCATCCCGGAGGAGAAATTGGAAATCTGTTTGTCGCGACTGTCGGTCATGTAAAGCTTTCCGATCATGCTTTCGATCGTATACCCGGTACGAGGCTTACGAAGCTTAAAATGAAACTGAAGCTGTTCAGTCAGGGTAAATTCTTCAATTAAATCCATGTACGGTGCAGCCACACTCACGTACCGGAAGACATCATCAACCGTAATAGCCGTGTTGTTTTTTACGTAAGAGATTTTACCACCAGATTGCGGTAACTGTCCCCAAAGCACCTGAAGAAGTGTGGATTTACCCGAACCGTTAGGACCGGTGATCGCGTATGTCTGGCCCGAACGAAAGGTTTGTGTGAAATTCTTAAAAATCCATTCGCGGTTATACCGCTTGGCAAGCTCGCTTACTTCAATGATTAATTGATCCGCCATCGGTAATCAATTAATCACCGGAGCCGTAGCCCTTCATAATTCCCCGCTCGGAAGTTTTGATGAAGTTCAGAATATAGTCGCGTTCCTGGCTTGGCGCGATGGATGACTCCACAAGCTCCAGTGCCTTTGTGTTATTCATTCCTTTCATGAATACAAAGCGATAGATTTCCTGAATCTCGTTGATCTTTTCTGATGTAAAGCCTCTTCTGCGCAGTCCAACCGTGTTGATGCCTGCGTAGGAGAGTGGCTCGCGTGCTGCCTTTGTGTAAGGCGGAACATCTTTACGAACCAGCGATCCGCCGGAAAGCATTACGTGTGCACCAACTTTAACAAACTGATGCAATGCGCTTGCACCGCCAATAATGGCCCAGTCTTCAATCGTTACGTGGCCGGCAACCTGAACCGTGTTTACCAGGATGCAGTTGTTACCAATGATACAGTCGTGCGCTACGTGAACATACGCCATCAGCAGGCAATTCTTTCCGATAACGGTTTTCATCTTATCCGTTGTTCCGCGACTGATCGTTACGTATTCACGGATCACTGTGTTATCGCCAATATGCGTTTCTGTTTTTTCGCCCGCGAACTTTAAATCCTGCGGAATAGATGAAACAGAAGCACCCGGAAATATTTTTACATTCTTGCCGATCCTTGCGCCATCCCAAATGATCGCTCCACCGCCAATCCAGGAGTTATCGTCAATGACAACATCGCCCTGAACGGTTGCAAAAGGTTCTATAGTAACATTGTTGCCAATTTTTGCATCAGGATGCACATTGGCTAAAGGGAATCGGCTCATGCGTCTTTACGGGAAATAATAGCTGTCATTGTACCTTCACAAACGAGGGTGTTGCCTACATAGGCGCGGCCTCTCATTTTCGCGATACCTCTTTTTATAGGAGCAAGCAGGTCGCACTGGATAACCATTGTGTCACCCGGCAATACCATCTTGCGGAAACGGCAATCGTCAATACCCAGGAAATAGGTGTTGTAATTTTCCGGATCCGGAACGGTGCTTAGTACGAGAATACCCCCGATCTGCGTCATCGCCTCAACCTGAAGCACGCCCGGCATTACCGGATTGCCCGGGAAATGTCCCTGGAAAAACGGCTCGTTCATCGTTACGTTCTTCACTCCGGCAACAGTCTCGCTGTCGAGGTAGATGATCTTATCGATCAGCAGGAACGGATAGCGGTGGTTGAGGATCGTAGTGATTTTGTTAATGTCCATCACCGGGGGAAGGTTCGGATTGTATTTCGGTCTTCCCTGGCGATCGGCTTCCGCCATCTGCTTCTTCAATTTCTTTGCAAAGGCAACGTTTGCTGCGTGTCCCGGACGGGCCGCCAGAATTTGTGCCTTCAACGGACGTCCTGCAAGCGCGAGGTCGCCCATCACATCTAGCAGTTTATGGCGTGCCGGTTCGTTTTTATATCGAAGCTCAATGTTATTCAGGATACCTTCATGACGAACTTCAACTTTAGGTTTACCCAGCATTTTTGCGATGCTGTCGAGTTCATCTTCTTTCACCACGCGGTCAACAATTACAATGGCATTATTCAGATCGCCACCGCGGATAAGATTGTTTTTATAAAGCATTTCAAGTTCATGCAGGAAGCAGAACGTGCGGCATGAAGCAATTTCTTTTTCAAACTGGCGGATGTCAGTAATTGATGCGTGCTGACTTCCCAGTACCGGTGAATTGTAATCCACCATTACCGTTACACGATAGTCATCCAGCGGAAGTGCTGCGATCTCTACGTTGCGGGCAGCCTCGCGATAGAAGGTAGGCTCCTGAACTTCAAAAAAGTCGCGGATTGCATTCTGCTCTTCCGTACCGGCTTCTTTTAAAATATTAACAAACTGAATTGAGCTTCCATCCATGATCGGGCACTCGGGCCCGTCAAGCTGAATCAACACGTTGTCGATTTCCAATCCTACGAGTGCAGCAAGCGTATGCTCAATGGTGCTCACACGGCCACCGCTTTGTTCGATGGTTGTTCCGCGAGAGATATCCACCACGTTATCACAATCGGCATCAATAATCGGTGATCCCGGAAGGTCGATACGCTGGAATTTGATGCCATGGTTGGGCTTGGCAGGAACGAACGTCATGTTCGTTTTAGCGCCAGTGTGCAGTCCAACTCCGGAGAGCGTTACTGACTTCTGGATGGTTTGCTGTTTAATGTTTAGCATCGCTTTTAAAAGTCCGCAAATTTACGCCCTTCAGGCAGATTATCAAAATAGAAGAGTCGCTGATGATCAGGTGATTATGACCGCTAACGTTAGCGGGAGGCTGCTTGGGGAGGGATTACGGTTTTTCGGTAGGCAGCTTTTGTTCCTCCATCTTCTTCTCGAGGTCGCGGAGCCGCTGATTCAGGTCAGGCAGATTTTTAAAAACCGCGTACGAACGGAAGTACTCTTTGATGTCAAACGCAGGGTAGCCGAGGATTTTTTGACCTTCTTCTTTGATGGATTTCGAAATGCCCGATTGGGCGCCAATGCTGGTGTTGTTGGCAATCACCAGGTGACCGGCAATACCAACTTGTCCGGCAAGCACACTGTTCTCACCAATTTTAGTTGAACCGGAAATCCCGGCTTGTGCTGCGATCACGGTGTTCTTACCAATCTCTACGTTGTGTGCAATCTGAATAAGGTTATCAAGCTTTACACCCTGGCGGATAATGGTTGAATCGCCAAACAAGGTTGCACAGTCGATTACCGTGTTGCCGCCAACCGTTACGTTATCTTCAATGATTACATTACCAAGTTGCGGAATGGTTTTATAGGTTCCGTCAGCCTGCGGGGCAAATCCAAAGCCATCGCTTCCGATAACGGTTCCGGCGTGGATCACACAGTTGTTGCCGACTTTGGTTCCACTGTAAAGTTTAGTGCCGGTATGAAGGATAGTATTGTTGCCAACCTCTACGTCATCACCGATGTATGCATGCGGATAGACTTTTACGTTATCACCGATCTTCACATTATTGCCGATGTATGAGAATGCACCGCGATAAATGTTTTTACCGATGGTGGTTTTGGTTCCGAGAAAGCTCGGTTCTTCCACTCCGGATTTCTGAAAGCTCATCATCTTGTGATATTCTTCCAGCAAAACGGTAAAGCTGCTGTATGGATCGGCTACAATAATTAATGCAGCAGAAATATCTTTTCTGGGAACGAAGTCTTTACTAACAATTACCGCAGATGCCTGCGTGGTGTAAATAAAGTTCTCGTATTTGGGATTGGAGAGAAACGCAATTTGTCCGGGCTTTGCGTCCTGAATTTTGGCAAGCATGTTAATCTTTGCATTGCCATCGCCTTTTACTTCTCCGCCAAGCATGGCGGCTATTTGCTGTATCGTAAACTCCATTATCTCAGGCATCAGGCATTAGGTGAAGGCGCCAGGTTGTTAATCCTAAAGCCAAATGCCTATTTTACAAAGATACATTTTTAGGCCAGCAGAGGTAATTTTTTTTCACGATTTTGCTGATAGCCTTGATGTTGGGTAGGTCGGATGCCTGTGCGAGATCGACCAGTTCGCCCGACTTCATCAGGATGTTGATTTTCTGCCCTTCGGCATAGGCTTCATTGCTTACCGATCCATACGAAAAGAAGTAGGAAGATTCGGAGCGAAGAACACCAAATGTTTGCGTTACCGTTTCGCGGATGCGTTCGATCTCTTCCTTGCGAATGGCTTCCGTTCCCAACCGGATCTGGAAAAGCTTGCGCTCGGTTAACATTTTGCAAAGCGTTGAAAGAATGAAATCGGGATGACTGCGCCAGAACTTAATCGCACCCCAAATGTCGTTATCGTCTAACATACCGTATGCGTTTAGCACGTCGGCTCTGTCTTTAAAGTTATCGAGTGTGTAGGCGTGCCGTAAGAACGTGAGCAGCGATTCGCTCGCAGGAAGATTCTCGCCCGACTTAACCAGATGTTCTGCACGTCTGATTACGTTTACCATCATGCGCTCCGCGCTTACAGTTGTTTTATGCAAGTACACTTGCCAGTACATCAGCCGCCTGGCGTTTAGAAAATTCTCAATGCTCAGAATACCTTTTTCTTCAACTACCAGTTGATCGTTGTATACCGAAAGCATGGAGATGATGCGATCAACACCAATCGTCCCTTCCATTACTCCCGCAAAAAAGCAATCACGCTTCAGGTAATCCAGCCGGTCAATATCCAGTTGACTGGACACCAATTGATGAAAGAACTTTCGTTTGTACGTGTTTTGAAATATTTTGAGACTCACTGCCAACGCACCATTGAACTCTTTGTTCAATCGTTGCATGAACAGATAGGAGAGGCTCTCGTGCTTGATTCCATGTAATAGCGTATGTTCGAGCGTATGCGAAAGCGGACCGTGGCCAATGTCGTGGAGGAGAACGGCAATTACTGCACCTTCATATTCTTCGTCAGAAATTTCAACGCCTTTGTTGCGAAGGTTATCAAGCACGCGTGTCATCAGGTGCATTGCCCCTAATGCGTGCTGAAAGCGCGTATGTTGTGCACCCGGATAAACCAAGTCGGTTAACCCTAACTGCTTGATGTGTCGCAAGCGCTGGAACCAGGGATGCGAAATGATATCGAAAAGAAGTTCGCCCGGGATCGTAATAAATCCGTAGACGGGATCGTTAATAATCTTCTTTTTGTTCATGCATCTACCGGTTTTGTTATCCTGCTAAAGTGGTTACGAAATTGCTGTACACAGCCTTTTTCAACTATACTTAACGGATAACTTTTCCTCGTTTAATCACTAACTTACGTAAAAATACACCTATGCAAAGATACAGCATTTTATGGGCGGATGATGAGATCGATTTGTTGAAGCCGCACATCCTATTTCTCGAGCAGCGCGGGTACGACATCACGCCCGTGAACAGTGGCTCGGATGCTGTTGAGCTGTGTGAAGAACGACACTTCGATGCGGTATTCCTGGATGAAAATATGCCAGGAATGTCAGGCCTCGAAGCGTTGGGATTGATCAAAAACAACAAGCCGAATCTTCCGGTGGTGATGATCACCAAGAACGAAGAGGAACATATCATGGAAGAGGCCATCGGATCCAAGATTGCCGACTACCTGATCAAGCCATTGAACCCGAGTCAGATTCTGCTTTCGGTAAAAAAGATATTTGATAACAAACGCCTCGTTACTGAAAAGACAAACCTGAATTACCAGCAGGAATTTCGCAAGATCAGCATGGCATTTATGGACGATATGAACCATGAAGCCTGGGCAGATATCTACAAGAAGCTGGTGTATTGGGAACTTGAGTTGGATACATCCGACAGTAACGACATGAAGGATGTGTTTGAAACCCAAAAAACGGAAGCAAACGCAAACTTTGCGAAGTTCATCATCAAGAACTATGAAAAGTGGCTGAACGACCCCAACAGCGACAAGCCCTTGCTCTCGCACCAGCTGATGAAGAAAAAAGTGTTTCCTGAATTAAGTCCGGGAAAACCTGTTTTTATGCTGTTGATTGATAATCTCCGGTATGATCAATGGAAAGTTATCGAGCCGGTTATCGCAGAGTACTTTAATGTTGAGAAGGAGGAAACCTACTATTCAATTCTTCCGACCACAACCGCGTACTCGCGCAATGCAATTTTTTCCGGAATGATGCCGGCTGAAATGGCAAAGCTTCAACCTGATCTTTGGGTTGGCGAAGATGAAGATGAGGGTAAGAATAATTTTGAAGACAGCTTTCTGGAAAAGCAGATTAAAAAGAACAATCTGAACATTAAGTTCTCGTATCATAAAATTAAAAACCTGGAAGCTGGTCGCGAGCTCGCAGATTCAGTGAATAATCTTTTTAAGAATGACCTGAACGTGATTGTATACAACTTCGTGGATATGCTTTCGCATGCGCGGACTGATATGGCGATGGTGCGTGAGCTTGCTCCGGATGAATCGGCCTACCGTTCGATCACAAAATCATGGCTTGAGCATTCACCCTTACTGGAGATCTTCCGGAAGATTTCAGAGAAAAATGCCAGGGTGATTATCACCACCGATCATGGAACCATCCGCGTGAAGCGGGCTTTTAAAATTGTGGGTGATAAAGCGGTGAACACCAACCTCCGTTACAAGCAAGGCAAGAACCTCGGATACGAGGGCAACAAAGTTATGCAGGTAGCAAAACCTGAGCGCCTGTTTCTGCCGAAGGTGAATGTGTCAACTTCGTACGTGTTTGCCATTGAAGATCAGTTCTTTGCTTACCCGAACAACTACAACTACTACGTCAACTTCTACAAAGACACGTTTCAGCATGGAGGTGTAAGCCTGGAAGAGATGATAATTCCCATAATTTCGCTATCTTCGAAAAATGCGTCCTGATGTAAAGGGTATCGTGTTTGAGAAGGTTACGGCTGCTGATTTGGAGGAATTGGCTAAGCGACTAATTCGTGAAGCTGGCCCCGTGCGGGTGATCATTTTTCAGGGTGAGATGGGTTCGGGAAAGACAACGTTTATCAAAGCCATTGGACACGCGCTGGGTGTAAAAGAAGGTATGAGCAGCCCAACGTTTTCGATCGTCAATGAATACGAAGCCGCTGACGGACAGCCCGTTTATCATTTTGATTTTTATCGCCTCAAAAACGAGCTTGAAGCATACGACATCGGCACGGAAGAATATCTTGATTCCGGATCGTATTGCCTGATTGAATGGCCGGAGAAGATTTCAAGCCTGCTCCCTGAAAGATACTTTGAAGTTTCCATTACAAAAACTAACAACGACCAGCAACGAACCATAGCCTTTACCCTACATGAGTGACAAGAAGAAAACGGGGTTTGAAAGTCTTGCCAAGGCAAGCCTCGTTCCGCAGGAGCAGATGCTCGCGGTGAAGAAAGAAAAGAATTCATTTGTTATCGGACTACCGAAAGAGATTTCGTTACAGGAAAACCGGATCACCCTTACACCCGATGCCGTGGCGCTGCTGGTGAATAATGGTCATGATGTGTGGATGGAAACAAAAGCCGGTGTCGGGTCGAAGTTTTCCGATCAGCAATACAGTGAAGCCGGAGCGAAGATTGTGTACTCACCACAGGAAGTTTATAAAGCGAGCATTATTCTGAAAATTGAGCCGCCCACCGTGGAAGAAATCGAATACATGCATCCCGGGCAAACATTGATCTCTGCGATTCAGATGGGTCATTTGAATCCGGAAGACCTTCATGCGATGATGAAGAAAAAGATCACTGCGCTGGCGTACGAATTTATTGAAGACAAGGTAGGCGGTATGCCCATCATCCGCGCGATGAGCGAAATTGCCGGAAGTACAGTGATGCTGATTGCGGCTGAATATTTAAGTACGGCTAACAACGGAAAGGGCGTGATCCTGGGAGGAATAACCGGAGTGCCGCCAACGAAAGTGGTGATTATCGGTGCCGGAACTGTGGCTGAGTTTGCTGCACGTGCTGCACTGGGCCTTGGGGCAGATGTACAAGTGTTCGATAATCATCTATACAAACTCAGGCGGATCAAACATATTTTAGGTCAACAACTTTACACCTCAACCATCGATACCATTACGCTCAGCGAATCGCTGAAGTCTGCCGATGTTGTAATCGGTGCACTGCGTGCTGAAAAAGGCAGAGCGCGTCACGTAGTAACGGAAGAAATGGTAAGCAAGATGAAACCTGATTCCCTGATTATCGATTTAAGTATCGACCAGGGCGGATGTGTGGAGACTTCCGAGATCACCACCTTGAAGAAGCCTGCCTTCCGCAAGCACGATGTGATACATTACTGTGTTCCGAACGTGGCATCGCGTGTGGCGCACACGGCTACGAACGCGCTCAGCAATATCTTTACCCCAACAATTTTGCGTGCTGCCGAAGAAGGCGGAGTGGAAGAGATGATCCTCACGCACAAATGGTTTATGAAAGGTGTGTATACCTATAAAGGAAGCTTAACCAACGAATCGGTTGCCCGGAAGTTCGGACTGAAGCATAAGAACATTGAGTTGCTGATGGCTGCAGGACGGTTTTAATTTCCCCTTTTTTGGTCATTGGAAATATTCTAAAATGTCCCGGCTGGCAATTCAAATGCTTTGCAAATTGTCTCTCAAGTGCTAAATCGAATAGCCTTTGCTTTTCCCGTTTTTGATAGAGAGATTGAATAATGTCAGATCATTCATTTGATAGTAGGTACTTGCCTTATCCTTTCGCAATCTCCCGATCAATGATCTGAATAAGTTCTTCCGACATTTTCTTTACGGCTGCGAGTTGTTGATTGAGTGTTTCGAATTCCAATACAGCCATTGCAAATCCATTTTTCGCTTTGTTGCTTTTTAAAAAAGCTGTGTAAGCACCCGGTGAAGTGGGTATTTTTCCTTTTGAACTCGACATCTCAACCCCCAGATCCTCAAGCGCTACTTTCAAATCCACCAACTCATAGAGCGGTTCGTAGATTAAAACTTCCGTATCAAACCGGAAATGATCCTCTTCTGCTTTGTTTATTTTCTGATGGCTGTCAATATTGTAGAGAAGTGTTTTAATCGTATCGTTGCTTATCATCGCCAGGTTGCCAGACGAGGTAAGTTCCTGAAAAGTATTATTTGTTTGATAGAAACGCTGCCAGTTATAGATCGGCAAGCCCAATACAATAAAGGCACTGGCATCCTGAATTGGCTTGCCATCAAAATGATCGAGGATCTTTTTTGCAGAATCGATACATCCCTTCCGAATTGCTATGTACGTATCTATCTCAGCATTATTAATGACGAGATCTTTTCGGAGATTGGTCAGGTAGCGGAGCTCCGTAGTCCGTTCTTTTCTCTGGTCATTATTATTGTTGATCTGAAGCGCAATCAGGATCCCAATTACGACCAGGATAATTTCGCCAATCGCATACAAGACATACTTGGTGAATCTGTTTTTCCCTGTCAATTGTTGTCTGCTTTTTCGCAAAAAATTTATCATGGTTATACTGTTGAGCTCCTCTTACAACCTCGCTAAACTCTCCTCCAGGGCTTTAATCTTGGCTTCAGCATCGGCTTTTTTCTTGCGTTCCATTTCAACAACTTCCGGCTTGGCGCTGTTCACAAATTTTTCGTTGGAAAGCTTTTTGTCGACAGAGGCCATAAAACCTTTCTGGTATTCGATGTCTTTCAGCAAGGCTTCGCGTTCTTTCGCAACGTCAATCTTACCTTCCAATGGAATTGTAAACTCATGCGTCCCCACCAGGAAAGAAACTCCTGCAGGTTTTTCGGCTGCCGTCTGAATTTCGCTTACGTTCGAAAGTTTTTTAACAATGCTCCAGAATGTATTAATGCCTTTTGGTTGTTCTTTCTGATGAAGCTTAAGGGCTTCTTTTGGCGACAATCCTTTTGAGCTGCGTGCATTGCGTACCTGCGTAATCAGTTCAAACGCGAAGTCAGCTTCTTTCAAAATGGATTCATCTGACTTGCCTGCGGCAGGCCATTCCGCAACAATGATGTATTCCCCGTCTTTGCGATCTTTCAGCTCGTGCCATAATTCTTCTGTGATGAATGGCATGAACGGATGCAGAACTTTTAATACGGTTTCAAAAAGGGAGACAGTTTTATCGTACGTGGCTTTGTCGATCGGCTTGCCGAACTCCGGCTTGATCATCTCTAAATACCACGCGCAGAAATCATCCCACGTAAGCTTGTATACAGTATGCAGCGCGTCCGACATTCTGAACTTGTCGAAATGGTCATTCAATTCAAGGAGTGATGCATGGAGCTTCGATTCAAACCATTCGATGGCGGTTTTGTTTTCCGCAGGCTGTTGAATAGTTGAATCAATTTCCCATCCCTTCACCAGGCGGAAGGCATTCCAGATTTTGTTGGCAAAGTTTCTTCCCTGTTCAACGAGTTTTTCATCATACAGTAAGTCGTTACCGGCAGGAGAACTGAACAGCATTCCCGTACGAACGGCATCTGCACCGAAGGTTGCAATCAGGTCAAGCGGATCAGGTGAATTGCCCAGCGATTTCGACATCTTTCTGCCGAGCTTGTCACGAACAATCCCGGTGAGGTACACATCGGTAAACGGTTTCTGACCAGTGTATTCGTAACCTGCAATAATCATCCGGGCAACCCAGAAGAATAAAATCTCTGGTGCTGTTACTAAAACCTGGGTAGGGTAGTAATAGCTTAATTCTTTGTTTTTAGAAACGTTGATTTTACCACTTGCCTTGTCGAAGTACTCGTCTTTGTATCCGCCAAATACTTCAATCGGCCACAGCCATGACGATGCCCAGGTATCAAGCACGTCTCCATCCTGACGAAGATCTTTTTCGGTAATTGACCGTCCGGATTTTTTCGAAGCAAGTTGAACGGCTTCCTGAATTGTTTCCGCTACTACAAAATCATTCTCACCGGTTCCATAATAATACGCTGGAATACGGTGTCCCCACCACAACTGACGCGAGATACACCAGTCGCGTACGTTCTCCATCCAATGGCGATACGTGTTCTTGAACTTGGCCGGGTGAAGAACAACTTCATCAATCTCAACCGCTTCAGCAGCCTTCTTTGAAATTTCTTTCATCCGGATAAACCATTGCAGCGAAAGCTTCGGCTCGATTACCGAATTTGTTCTTTCCGAGCGGCCAATACGCGTGATGAACTCTTCTTCTTTAACCAAATGACCTGCTTCACGCAGATCTTTTACGATCTCTTTTCTTACAGCAAACCGGTCTTTACCAAAAAACTTAGGCAGTTCGCTCTTTTCGTTGATGGTACCATCATCGTTAATCGTATCAATCACCGGAAGATTATGACGCAGCCCGATTTCGTAGTCGTTGATGTCGTGGGCCGGAGTAACTTTCAAACATCCCGTACCGAACGTTTTATCCACATAGTCATCTGCAATTACCGGAATCTCACGGTTGATGAACGGCACGAGTATTTTCTTTCCAACCAGATTTTTGTAACGCTCGTCTGAAGGATTTATGGCAATCGCCACATCGCCCATGATGGTCTCGGGTCGCTGCGTAGCAATGGTAATCCATTCATCGGCAGTGTCTTTTACCTTATAGCGTACGGAATAGAGAACCGAACGCTCGCCTTCTTCTTTGTATAAAACTTCTTCGTTCGAAACCGTAGTCTGCGCCTCGCAATCCCAGTTTACCATGCGAAGTCCGCGATAGATGTAGTTCTTATTATAGAGATCAACAAATACCCGGATAACCGCTTTGTAGTAATCCGGATCCATGGTGAAGCTGGTCCGATCCCAGTCGCATGAAGCGCCAAGCTTTTTCAGCTGTTCGAGGATGATGCCGCCATACTTTTCTTTCCACTCCCAGGCATATTTTAAAAACTCATCGCGTGTTAAGTCCGACTTTTTAATCTTCTTCTCACGCAGCATCTGAACAACTTTTGCTTCTGTAGCAATCGAAGCGTGGTCGGTACCCGGCACCCAGCATGCTTCCTTGCCCTGCATGCGGGCCTTGCGGATCAATACATCCTGAATGGTGTTGTTGAGCATGTGGCCCATGTGCAGCACGCCCGTAACGTTGGGAGGAGGGATGACGATCGTGTACGCCTCTTTGTTGGGATTGGGTTCAGAGTGAAAGAACCGCTTTTCTATCCAGCGCTGGTACCATTTGTTTTCTACTTCAGACGGATTGTATTTGGTTGATAATGACATGATTAGAAAGAAACAGACGGCAAAAATACGGAAAATGCACTAAAAATCGGGTGTTTGAAATCCAAGGTCTATGCGCGCTTCGTAGATGTAAAGCAGATAAAACTATAATAAACTAATGGAAAGCACCCTAACCCTTGAAACCACGTCCACCGAAGAAACCAAACCACTCAACATTGAATGGAAACAGCTCTGGAGCCTTACTGCGCTTTATGCTTCTGTGGTAATCGGCTGGATTGCCTATCAGAACTATCAGCCCAAATTATTGGTGAAGTTTAGTTTCACTGAATTTACGTTTTTGTTGACCGTTGCGCAGGGAATTATCCTGGTCGTGACACCGCCCATAGCCGGGCGCATCGGAGACCGGTACCGCTTTGAGCGCGGCAGCCGCATTCCGGTAATCAGTGCCGGGATGAGTTTCGCAGCGATGATCTTTATGGCCGTTGCATTTACGCTGCTAGGTAACCCGGGTGAGATATTTAAATGGGTGTTGCCTGTGCTGATTATTTTATGGCTCATCGCGATGAGCATTTTTACGAGCCCGGCAATCTCAACGATTGAAACATTTATTCCGGTTGACAAACTTCCGCGTGCCATGGCGGTGTTAACGATCGTTGGAAATTTGTTGTACGCACTCGAACCGGTGATCGTAGATATCATTGATTATCTCGGTGCCCCGATAACGTTTATTACCGGTGGCGTGATTGTATTTCTGTCAGGTTATGCATTGAAGCGAAATTCCCTGACCCTGTTTAATTCTTCCGCTAATAAGTCGATGGCATCATTCAAGCTTGATACGCAGAAATCGCAATACGGATACATTCTTTTTCTCGGAGTGATTTTGGGCATCGCAACAGCAATGTTGTTTGAGATTTTCCCGCAGGTAATGCATGCCAAGCTAGCTTCGCTATTTGTTAGCGGAAACAGTAAACTTATTGCGGTTGGTATATTGATCATCTCTGCCATTTTATCGATCCCGTTCAGTACCATGGTTAATACCTATGGGTTGAAAAGATCATTTTGGGTGAGCGCGGTCGCTACCATGCTGGCGATTGCAGGAATACTTTTTCTTACGTCACCATTAGCGGTGTTATTGATGACGGCCATTTTTGCGATTGGTTTCGCAGCGTTGTCGGTAAGCTCACTGCCGTTGGCAATGGGAAAAGCGAACTACTATCAAAAGGTGCTTTGCGTGGGAATTTTCTTTGCAGGCGTTGAACTGCCGGATACGATTATTGAGATCATCCAGGCGTGGTAAATTTTTTGTCGGCTTTGAGTTGAGTTTGTGGGTTGGTTTTTTTTTGGAGGATGGCCGCGCTGAATCAGCCGGCCATTCTTATTCTCCACTCTTTTGGGTAGAGATTATTCATCCGGCTGTCGAGTGCGTTTACCCAGCCAAGCGGGATGCCGCGATTTGTAATCAGCGTGTAGCCTTTTTTATCGGCTTGAGCCAGCATCGCTTCCTTTCGCAAATACTTCAGTGCATCATCTTCCGGTACTTCGAGTTGCTGAAAGTTATCTCTGTTTAAATGTATTGCCAGCGCAGCTGCGTGCTCCGGAATCAGCTTGTCGTGTTTAATAGTTGCGAGTGCCGTACCCGCCTGAACAAATTTGAGATGATCGAGGAGGAATGCTGTTTCTTTGTAAATCGATCCCGAAATAGCAAATGCTGTTTCATTCCAGGTAAAGAACTTCGGGTCATTCAGGGTTGTCCAGGTTTTTAACTCTTCCTCAATTTTTTTCGAAGGCGTATTCAATCCTTTTCTGGCTTTGAGATTCGGTTCTTGGGCTTCATCCTTTTTCCGGATAACGGAAAGAAAAAAACCTTCGCCTTTTACCTTGTGCGGGTAAAAATGATAGCCGTGTATTCCGTTTTCAACGACATGGTCGATTCCCCAGCCAGTTTCAGTCTTCAACTCAATGGATTCAGCATCCTGTTGTTCACGAAGCCATTGAAGTGTTTCTTCGTTTTCAAACCGGTTGTAGGTGCAGGTTGAATAAATCAAAATGCCATCCTGTTTTAATGCAGGCCATACGTCTGCCAGAATTCTGCGCTGACGTTTGCCACACAGATCGACATTTTCGGGAGACCATTCTTTCATCGCCTCCGGATCTTTCCGGAACAGGCCCTCGCCCGAACATGGGGCATCTACAACAACCACATCGAAGAATCCGCCCAGACGCGTGAAATCTTCCGGATCATTGTTGGTAACGATCGCGTTGCTGCAGCCCCACTTTTGAATATTCTCGGCAAGTATTGTCGCCCGCGAGCGGATCACTTCATTTGCCACGAGCAAACTTTCATTGTTCAGCAAGCTTAGTATATGAGTTGATTTTCCTCCCGGTGCTGCGGATACATCCAGAACGCGTAATTTTTTCGTGAGATCGGTTGCCTGGCGAAACGCCTGCTCTAAAAACATTGAGCTCGCTTCCTGAACGTAATAAGCTCCTGCATGAAAAACCGGATCGAGCGTGAACTTTGGTCGTTCAGACAAATACACACCAAACGTGCTCCACGGTACTTGCTCGCCCGCAGCAACATGATTCTTAAAAGGATTGATACGAATGCTGGTAGGAGCTGTTGTTTGCAAGGCTTGCGTGAAGGCATTCCACTCGTTGCCCAGTGTAAGCTTCATGCGGTCTTCAAACGCAACGGGAAGCAAACTCATTTTTTAGCGTTTACTTCACGATCCATGAAATCAATGATTCGGAGCATGGTGCTCATTGTGCGATCAAGTTCTTCTTTCCCTAATTCACCGCGGAATAAATCCATCAATTCCTTTACACAAAGCCGGGCTTCAATTACCAGCTTCTTTCCGCGGTCGGTTAATGAAAAGATCGTGATCCGTTTGTCATCTGGTGATGTCTTCGCTTTGATGTAGCCCATCTCCTGAAGCTCGCGCGCCACTTTGCTCATCGCCTGTTTGGTAACTTTGGCGTGTGCGGCAAGCTCATTATTATTCGTGCCCTCAACCCGGATATTCATCAACACAGGCATATACACCATCTTGAAATCGGCATAGCCCATCTCGCTGAGCCTGCGCGTAGCCCACTCGTCAAACTGGCGCTTCGAAATCGCCAGAATCTTGCCCCAGTTCTCCCGTTTGACGTATTCAGTGTTCGCCAAAAGCTGGTCCAGATGAGATTTAGAAGGTTTCACGGCCCAAAATTAATAAAAAAATAATAGTCAACAAGGTTGACTTTATTAGTCAACCGGGTTTACTTTTGCCCCCATAATTTCAAAACCCTTATGGAAAACACCAATCCTCCAAAAAAGAAGAGCCGGGTATTGTTCATCGTTATCGGAATCGTGGCGGTGGCTGGCTTTTTCGGAATCCGTGCATTACTGCATAACCTGAAATATGAAACAACTGACAATGCACAGATTGAATCCCGCACTGTGCCTGTGATTTCGCGTGTAGCGGGATATATCGATTCGCTGGGCGTTGACGACTATGGTCAGGTGAAGGCCGATCAAACACTCATTAAAATCGATGATGCGGAGTATGCGCTGGCAGCAACACAGGCCAAGGCCGACTGGATGAATGCGAAAGCGGATGAAATCAATGCACAGGCGACCTATCAAAATGCCTTGGCAAATAGGAAACTTGCATCCGCGAATGCGGATGTTCAACTCACCCGAATGAATAAAGCAAAGGCTGACCTCACGCGTGATGAAGCCCTCGTAAAAGAAGGAGCTATCACAGCCAAGCAACTGGAAGACAGTCGTGCGAACTATGATGCGGCCAACAAACAGTACATCGCAAACAAGGATCAAATCAATCTGGCGTCTACGCAGGTTGCCATTGCCGAGGCCCAGATTCAAAAAGTACGGGCGTTGATTGAAACCCGTAAAGCCGCTTACGATCAGGCGCAATTAAAGCTCAGCTACTGTAACATCGTTGCTCCGATTTCTGGTAGAATCGGGAAACGGGCCATTGAAAAAGGTCAGTTCGTACAGGCTGGCGCTCCGTTATTTTCGATTGTGAACTCAGACGCATACTGGATCGTGGCAAACTTTAAAGAAACCCAGCTTGAAAAAATGAAAGAAGGGCAGGAGGTTAACATTAAGATTGACGGATACCCTGATCTGGATATGAAAGGAAAAGTTTCCGCATTCAGCCAGGCGACCGGTTCGAAATTCGCATTGCTTCCGGCTGATAACTCAACCGGTAACTTCGTAAAGGTTACGCAGCGCGTGCCTGTGAAGATCGAAATTGTAAACGCAGAATCATACAAGGATATTTTGCGTGCAGGCTTAAGCGTAGAGGTAGAAGTTAACGTGCAGTAATCATGGCGCTGAAAGGAATTGCGCGTGTCATTATTGTCTTAACCACGATCTCCGCAGCGATCATGGAGCTCATCGATACGTCTATCGTGAACGTAGCGTTGGCCGATATCAGCGGAAACCTGGGTGCAACCATCGAAGATACTTCGTGGGTAATTACCGCTTACGCGATTGCGAACGTAATCATCATCCCGCTAACGGGATTCTTCGCGCGGCTCTTCGGGCGGAAAAAGTATTACCTCGGGTCGATCGTGCTTTTTACAGTTGCCTCCTATATGTGCGGTAATGCCGACAGTCTGCTGATGCTCATCATCTGGAGATTTATCCAGGGTATTGGCGGAGGCGCTTTGCTGTCGACCTCGCAAGGGATTTTGTTCGATGCGTTCGAGCCTGAAAAGCGGCCGATGGCTGCCGGCATGTTCGGAATGGGTATTGTACTCGGCCCGACCATTGGCCCAACGCTGGGCGGTATTATTGTTGATAATTATTCATGGCCGCTCATCTTCGATATCAACATTCCATTCGGGATAGTGGCTGCGCTGCTCGCGTACCGCTTCGTTCCGGATGACACGCAGGAACAACTCGATAATCGCAAGAACGTAACGATTGATTATCTCGGGATACTCTTCCTGGTGATGGGAATCGGAAGTTTGCAATATGTGCTGGAGAAAGGACAGTCGGAAGACTGGTTTGAAGATCGTACCATTGTTATTCTTACCATACTCGCGGTAGTTGGCTTGGTATCATTTGTATACCGGCAACTTACCATCAAAGAGCCGCTCATTAACCTGCGGGTATGGAAGAGTCAGAATTTGGTGGCCAGTAATGTGCTCACTTTTGTGCTGGGCTTCGGTTTATTCGGATCGGTATTTATTTTCCCCGTACTCGTTCAACGCATTCTTGGCTACACGCCAACGGATGCCGGTTTCGGTCTTGTGCCGGGTGCGCTGATTGCAATTGTGTGTATGCCAATCATTGGCCGGACACTGCAAGCCGGACTGTCGCCTGTGTATTACGTAGTGATTGGCTGTATCGCGTTTATGTTTCATGGATACACATCTTCACTGGCTGATCCGGATGCTGGACTCGCATTCTTTACGCTTCCGCAGATACTGCGCGGTGTTGGTACAGCCTGCCTTACCGTTCCGTTGATTAATCAGGCCGTTGTTGGTTTAAAGCCGCAGGAGATGTCGTCAGGCATTGCGCTAACAAACATGATCCGGCAGCTTGGTGGTGCCTTCGGCATTGCCGTGATGAATACGTATGTTAATCACCGGTATGTTGTGCATCGCACAGATTTGGTGAGCAATCTGCAAACCTCCGATCCGCTGATGGCTGAGCGACTCGCAAGCTACACGGCAGGCGCGATTAGCCGGGGTGCTGATCCCTCTACCGCAACGGCATTAAGTTATAAGTTTCTTGACCTCGCGGTAACGAAGCAGGGTTTCCTGCTGGCCTACCTGGACGGTTTCAAACTGATTGGATTATTCTTTTTGCTTGTGCTTCCGCTGGTCTTTTTCTTGAAGACCAAGAAGATGGATAAGCAAACCATGCAAAAAATTTCAGAAGAAAGTCATTAATAACAATACAATGAAAAAGATTTTAACCCCGCTATTCGTTGCATTTGCGTTCGCGGCTCAGGCACAGGTCAATCCTGAACTGAACAAGTGGATTGTGCAGTCGTTTAGTTACTATCCTAAAATTCAGGAGCTGGCAGCCACGGCAGAAATTTCTGAAGCGCGCATTGGCATCGCGCAGAGCAATTACATGCCGAATGTGAACGGAACGGCTACGTATAACTATGTCGATCCTGTTTCACAAACGCAATTCCCGGTAAGTGCGACCGAAACTAAAACGTTGTTGTTTCAGCCGCATAACAACTATAACGTGAACATCGGCCTGAGTCAGATGATCTGGGATTTTGGTAAAACGAAAGCCCAGGTTGAGAAAGCCAAAGCTGATTTGCAAAGCTCGAAGCAAAATGTGGAAGCAGCACGGTTGCAGGTGGCTGCGCAGGTAACGAACATCTATTATTCGATGATCTACCTGAAGAAATCGATCCAATTGCAGGATACGGTGATTGCGTTCTATGAAAGGAATAAAAAAATTATTGAAGGCAAGATTCGCCAGGGCGATGCATTACAGGTTGATTTAATCAACGTAGACAACAGCATTGATCAGGAGAAGAACCGCAAGATCGAATTCCAGCGCCAGTATGAACGTCAGGCTGCGCTGATGACCTACACCACCGGGCTTTCGGAAGAACCCGCTGGAACAGAGTTCGATTTTAAATTTGCTACTGCTGAAGAACTGAATTCCACGTCCAATCCGGATGTTCTGGCTGCTGAGCAACGTGTTGAAGCAGCCAAAGCTGACGCGCGCTATGTACAAAATAATCGTTTGCCAAGTTTGAGTTTCCAAGCCTCAACCGGATTCAGGAATGGTTATCAGCCTGATATTGATGAGATGCGATTTAACTACCTCGCAGGAGTCACGTTGAACGTACCGATCTTCCAGGGATCGCGCTTGCGGCAGAACGTTGTTGTGGCGAGAAAGTCGTTGGTGTTGTCGGAAATTTCAAAAACCAACCTGACCAATACGCTTCAAAAAGACTGGCAATCCGCGAAGGCCGATCTTACCGCTTACCAGCAGCAGGAACAAAATGCGGCCACGCAGGTAAACGCTTCACGCGAAGCGCTTCGGTTGACACAGGTGCGGTATGAGCGTGGTGTGGCAACATACATCGATCTTGTTTTTGCATCCGCAAACCTTCAGCGCGCGATGTTAACGCAGTTGCAGTACAAATATCAAGGCACATTAGCCTCGACCGAACTTGCGCGCCTGCAGGGTGCTAAATTCTGGCAGGAGTAGTTTTACAGTTAATTGTTTCGGACTTCACGCCTTGTAAATGCAGGGCGTGATTTTTTTTTGGTTGAATGAGGATCTGCATTATTTTATTCCGGTAGGAATAAACATTATTTTTGGGTTGTATGATTAAAGCCAATAACCCTAACCTGAAAAGCTGGGTCGAAGTCCCGAAAGATTCTGATTTCCCGATACAAAATCTTCCCTTCGGAATTTTTAAGACCAAATATTTATCGCCTGTAGCGGGCGTGGCCATTGGCGAGTATGTACTCGATCTTGTCTATCTGCATGAAAATGGATTTCTGGATGGATTGGGATTACCGGCCGGCATTTTTAATCAACGTTTTCTGAATGATTTTATCGGTCTTGGAAGAAAGAAGACGGGAGAGGTGCGGGAACGTATTTCAGAATTGTTGCAACACGACAACACCGAACTCAAAAATAACGTAGGGGCACGCGAGATTGCACTTATTCCGATGAATGAAGTTCAGATGCTCATGCCGGTTCGCGTTCCCAACTATACCGATTTCTACAGCAGTGAAGAGCATGCAACCAATGTGGGTTCGATGTTTCGTGACCCAAAGAATGCATTGTTGCCCAACTGGAAACATTTGCCGGTAGGATATCACGGCCGCCCGTCATCGATTGTTGTATCGGGCACACCAATCAAACGACCAAAAGGTCAGATTAAACTTGGAGATGATCCGCCATCGTTTGCATCAACACGCAAGCTCGACTTCGAATTAGAAGTAGCGTTTATCACGTGCTCCGAAACAAAACTCGGTTCACACATTACAACCAATCATGCGGAAGAACACATTTTTGGTTTTGTGCTGTTTAACGACTGGTCGGCACGCGATATTCAAACCTGGGAGTACGTGCCACTTGGGCCTTTCCTGGCAAAGAACTTTGGCTCAACGGTTTCTCCGTGGATCGTGACGATGGATGCACTCGAGCCTTTCCGCGTGAAAGGGCCTGAGCAATTCCCTAACGTTCTTCCGTATCTGTTTACCGAAGGCGAGAAAAATTTTGATATACAACTTGAAGTGCTGATCGAGCCCGAGCACTCGCAACCTACTACGGTATGTCGTTCGAACTTTAAATACATGTACTGGAATGTAAACCAGCAGCTAGCACATCATACCGTAAATGGCTGTAACATCCAGGTAGGAGATATGTATGCTTCAGGAACTATAAGCGGGCCTTCACCTGGCTCTTATGGCTCAATGCTGGAGCTCACCTGGAACGGACAAAAACCTTTGTCGATGCCGGACGGTACAGAGCGGAAGTTTATTGAAGATGGTGATACCGTAATCATGAAAGGTTACTGCGAAAAAGACGGGATCCGCATTGGCTTTGGTGAATGCAAGGGTAAAATCATGCCGGCTGATCAATGAAGCGGAAATTATATTTCTATTTGACGGTTTCTTGTTTAACGATTCTCAATGCGTTGCTGCTGGCGAGTCCTAATTTGCTGGGAAAACTCGGGCTGCTGATTTATCACTATCGTTTCCTGCGAACATTTCCGAGAACGTTGTTAACCGTATCGATTGCTGTAGCATTAGCCGTTATCATGGCTGAGTTTATCGGCTTGCTGGTAAAAAACGAAATGATCAAGCGTTCTGTCGGAGTGATCATTCTTGTGCTATTGATCGCTTTGTGTGGAATGGCTTTACTAAAAACCGTTAGCGATTTCTCGACCTGGGCGTATTCACATACCGGACAACGTTTTAGGTATGGTGCATACTTGCTGCCGTGTTTGTTAATATTCATTTTTGGTTACCGCATGTTTACACTGCCTGTACGGGTTGAAACTGAGGTGCCGATCGATAATAAACCTTTATGATTACAATCAATCCGAAAGATTTAGCCGTACCAAAGTTGCAGGCGTATTTGCAAAGCGCTGTTTCACCGCGCCCGATTGCATTCGTAAGCTCAATTGACAAAGTCGGGAACGTGAATCTAAGCCCGTTCAGCTTTTTCAACATGTTCAGCATGAATCCGCCCATCTTGGTATTTTCACCATCACGCAGGGTTCGTGATAATTCTGAAAAGCATACGCTTGAGAATATTCGCGAGGTTGATGAGGTTGTGATCAACATAGTGAACTACAGCATGGTTCAGCAGACGTCCCTGGCCAGCTGCGATTTTCCGAAAGGCGTAAACGAGTTTGTTAAATCGGGCTTTACGCCCGAAGTGTCACAGCTCGTGAAGCCACCACGCGTGAAGGAGTCGCCGGTAGCATTTGAATGCAAGGTAAAGCAGGTTATTTCGCTGGGCGATCAGGGCGGAGCAGGCAATCTGGTGTTGTGTGAGGTATTATTAATGCACATCCGCGAAGAGGTGGTGGATGAAAACGGTATTATCGATCCGTATAAAATTGACACAGTTGCCCGGATGGGTCAAAACTACTATTGCCGCGCACAAGGTGATAGCATTTTTGTGGTTCCGAAACCGAACGAAAAGATCGGCATAGGGTACGATAAATTGCCGGAGCACATCCGGAACAGTAAGATTCTTACGGGTAACGATCTAGGCATGCTTGCTAACGTAGAAAACATCCCGGCAAGCGCTGAGGTAACGGCAGAGGAGAAGTCAGCTTTACAAAAAGGAGACAGTGCTCTGCATACACTGGCGCAGAATTACCTGAAGTCGGGCAAAGTTGCTGACGCCTGGCGCATCCTGATGGCGGGCAGATAAAAAAAATATCCGGCCTAGATACTGGCCGGATACTTTATAAATCCTCATTTCAATTTTATCAAACACTAAAAATCGCACGAGGTACAATCAACTTCTCAAATCTCCACACCTGTGGATTTGGTTAGTGCTGTTGATTTTGATAAAATTTGCTTGGGACTAGACATGGTACCTCCTTTCTTTTAGTGTTACATAAGCAAAGGCCTGTGTTCAAGTAACTTATGAATCATTAACCTTGCCGGCTACGACCGCAGCCGAAATCCAAACGCTGAAGTGTTGTAAATGGTTTATTTTGGTGAAGATATTTTCATTGTTTGTTAACCTTTTATTTGTGAACCAAATCCGGATTTTTCCATTCGTGCTGGTTATGCTCCTGATTTTTGTTTCCTGCAAGACTGCATCAGTTAAATCTGGGTCGGTGGCAAAAGATCCGGTTGAAGGTTTGGTGTTCCTGACGTTTACCATGCGGAACGACACGGTGAGCGGGAAGGAAATACGACTCACCGGCAAAACGATCGTTCACGAGAGACTGAAAGCGGTAACGCCTGATTCCAATTCTCCAAACCGCCTGGTAATTACACAACTAAACAGTTCAGGAAAAAAGTTATCTTCCGTAGCGGTTGACCATCCGCTGTTCAGACGTGTTGAATTTGCGAATGATCAGGGCCAGTTTCAGTCGAAAGAAATAAAACTGACCGATGCCGAATTTTTTGTGCGGGTCACGCTTTACGCGGAAACAGAATATATTCAGGCGGAAGAAGAATTATCCGGAATGACTACCTACACCACCAAATTTAAGCTTCGCGATTGATGCGTCTTATATTACCGATAACGTTGTTAGTATTTTCATTCACCGTGAAGGCCCAAACCTTTGATGTTGATACAGTCTTGAAAAATGGCCCGGTCTCCGAACAGATTAACCTGGTTTTTATGGGTGACGGGTATACTGCGGGAGAACAGGGAAAATTCATCACCGATGTAAATAAGATTCTGGATGCGCTGTTTACACAATCGCCTTTCAAGGAATACAAAAACTATTTTAATGCGTACGCAATTAAAGTGATCTCAGCAGAGTCAGGAGCGAACCATCCGCAAAACAGCACGGATGGTGACGGAGCGTGCAATGCGCAGGCTGTTAAAACGGTTGATAACTATTTTGGCTCTACATTCGATTACCTTCAAATTCACAGGCTTTTATACCCAACTAATCTAACGAGAGTTGTTAATACATTGGCCGCGAACTTTCCACTTTATGATCAGGCGTTTATTGCCGTAAATACACCTTACTATGGCGGAGCCGGAGGTTCGTTTGCCACATGCTCCGATCATTCGGCCGGGAGGGAAGTTGCTATCCATGAAATCGGTCATTCGTTTGCCGGCTTAGCGGATGAGTACTGGGCGGGTGCGCAATATGCTGCGGAAAAACCTAACATGACCAAAGAGGGAAGTCCTTCGCTGGTAAAGTGGAAAAACTGGATGGGCGTAAGCGGTGTCGGTATTTATTCGCATTCAGGTGATGCAAGCTGGAAGAAACCTCACGCCAATTGTAAAATGGGTGTGTTGAATGCGCCACTTTGTAAAGTTTGTGTGGAAACGTTTGTTGAGCGCTTCCATCAGTTTGTAACACCGTTAGGTGAGTTTTTGCCACACGATACAAGATTCACGATAAATCCGGATATAGCTGAAGACCTTGAATTCTCGGTGTCAACCCGTCCGCCTGATCCCAATACCGTAAAGATTACCTGGGAAATTGATGATGTTTTAAAGGCGAAAAATACGGAAGCGTTTACGGTGTCATCGGCCGATCTGGGTGTCAGCTCAACGATCCGTGCTACTGTTAAAGATACCACCGCGTTAACCCGGTCAGCAACCCATGAAGCCAATCATATCTACATAACGGAATGGGAGATTACCAAAAGTGATGTAGTAACCGGAGTGGAAGTCGGCACGAAAGTTAGTCAGTACGGGCTTTCCGTTTATCCCAACCCGGTAGATGATGTGATAAAATTCCAGTATACGCTTTCCCGTCAGGTTCCTGTTACGATTTCAATTTTGGATCTATCCGGACAATCGATTAAAACTCTTGTGAACTCGCTTCAGGAAGGAGGGTTACACGAATATTCCATTGAAAAACAAAAGCTCCCGCTAAAAGCAGGAGCTTATATTCTCAATTTTAGTTTTGGAAAAACTTCGATTCCTGTAAAAATAGTTCTGCGATAATATCACGCAGCCTGGAGTTCGTAAACATGACTTTGCTTCATGTTGCGCAGATTGTCTTTAATTTTTTGAATTTCTTTAAACTGCTTTTCAACATCTTTTAAAGCTGCTTCCGGGAGGAAGCTCAGAATCATGGCAGTCTTATAATTCTTCAGGGCTTCGTCTTCGAGCTGTTCACATGAGCTGAAAACAGCATCCTCTGCTCCGAAGGTGAACATGTCGCGAACTTTCGACCACATCGCTGTGAAATATCCTTCGTGGACATACGCGGTTTGCACACCATAAGCACTGATCCAGCGTTTAAGGTCTGCATTAAGCTGCTGCGCCTGAAACGCGTAGTTCATGAAAATTATTTTCAGATGGATGTTTTTTACGCGATCAGCTGCCGCGGTATAACGGGCGGAGCGTCTACTGTTAATTTCTGTAAGTTTTGAGAAAGCAAACACGGCTTTTGTAAAATCTTCCATACACATTTCGTCTTTTGCCGACAGCGTATCGAAAATCTGTGCCATCCAAAAAAGGCGATTTCAGCGCAGAAATTCTCCAAAAACCTGAGTACTAATTTCCACAGGGATTCTCTCGTGCGAGGAGATTTACACAGTTGAAGTGTCGTAATACGGGTTAAGCAGATTATCCCGACCGATGTGTTGCAGATAAAATTCACGTACTTCGGTACACTTCAAACATAAAATAAACCGTTATGAAAAAAATTATCGTGATGTGTGTTTCATGTTTACTCGTGGTCAGTGCATGGGCACAAACTACGCAAGGAACAATCTCGCTCGGAGGTGCATTGGGGATATCCTCCAGTACGGATAATAACACAGGCGGAGAAACCAAATCGACAACCGTATTTATCGCGCCAAGTGTTGGATACTTTCTTGCCGATGGAATGGAACTCGGACTCGATGTTGCATTCTCGCATGAAAAACAAGAGCTTGATGGAGATGATGCCGGATCGGTAAACGAAACTGCCCTCGGGCCTTATTTTAAGTATTACATGTTTACCGCGAATGAGAATTTCGCATTTACGCTGAATGCTTCGTTGCTTTTCGGCTTCACAAAGTCTTCACCACCATCGGATGTGGATGCGGATGATGTGAAAGGCTCAAGCTTGCAGTTTTCAATTTCTCCCGGATTCTCTTACTTCTTTACCGACAAAATCGGACTTGATTTTCAACTTCAGGGATTAACATTTCGGAAATCAGACCCGAATACCGATGCTGATGATGATGAGCGCTCATCCTTTACATTTGGCGTAGCTTCGTTTAACCCGTCACTGGGCTTCAAATATTATTTCGCGCGCTAATCTGCGCAATCGCATAAGACCTCTCCGGAACTTCCGGAGAGTTTTTATTTCATTCCGAGAACGCGAAACGGAAACATTAGAACGGCTCCGATAAATTTAATAACTACTTCCAGCGTTAACCCCACAATCCGAAAGGGGAGAAGCACAAGCCAAACCAGCGGGAACATCACCAGCATAATGAGCGCTAATGGCCAGCAGAGGGCCAGCAGCATAAACCAAAGAATTAGTCCGATAAATACTCTCATGTCTGTAGCTTGACAAAATATCAGCCAGTTCAAAAAATGGTCAAATTTTAATAAAAGTGAAGTTATCGATTGCCGGAGTGATCAAACCCGAACAGTCGGCTGAACAAAATTGTACACTCAGGTTTGCTGCTTGTCGATCCAGTCTGAACTTGACAGGCGCTTCTGGATTCCGGAAATATCACCGCGGGCCGTAACCAATGCACCGCGTTTTGAATTTGGAGCCAGAAAGTCTTTTTGAAACCAGTTTGCCTTTCGTGAAGTCATCGGCAGTTCAAGTTCCGTTGCCGGGCAAATAAATTCAGCGGTCGCCTGACCGAGCGTTTTCATCAACTCAAATTTGCTAACATCGGCCATGTCGATATTTTTCAGTTGATCATCCGTGAGCCCGTGTAATGTTGCAGCCGAAATATCAGGCGCAGGCTTAATTGGAATATTCGGCAGCTTATGAACAGCTTCCTGATCCAGCGAAAGCTGGTAACGTCTTAAATCAAGCCCTTCGATAAGTCCGCTTCGCAAGGTATCGATCTGCATCTCACTTGCATCTTTGCTGGCTTCCGCCATTACGTACTTCAACCAGAATATTGAATCCAGTCCTTTCGGATTTTTGGTTTCCGAGGGCTCAATAAACCTGAGCACAGAACCGGTTCCGAAACTAAAGACGGTTAATTCATTTTGTTTGTACTTTCCCTTTCCATCGTAGTGTAGTGCTTCGAGCACGGCCGCCAGAACCGGATTATTGAATGTTGTCGTACCTCCATCCACAAATCTTTCAAACGGAGAAAAATAAGTTGGTGCTGACATGGTAGCTTCCATTACTGCCCGAAGCAAAACATCCTGATACGTTCCTTTAACTGTACCATTGTGATTGAAACACGTGAAGAATGTTTCTTCACCGGCTGCCAGATCTTTGGCTGTAAAAAGCATGTCGAGGCCGGTGTTAGCATTTAATTGCTTGAGTGTCTGATCACCTACAAGCTTGTGCGTGAGCTCCCGGAAGTTCTTTTTATCGTAAGCAGGCGGATTATAAATTCTATTCGCAAGCCATGAACGTTTTGTAAAAACTTTTGATACCAGCTTATCGTAAATCTCTTCGATTTCAATTGCCGATTTCTTGTTCAGAATCAGGCTGCTAATGAGCCCACCGGTAGATGTCCCGGCCACCATGTCACACCATTTGTAACACGGGCTTCCGGCAAGCCATTCAAGCTTCTTTAAAATTTGGAGTGTAAAGATGCCGCGCATTCCGCCACCGTCAATACTTAGGATGACCTTGTTCCGAAGCGGGATGCCCAGGTTTTCACGTGCGATTTTTCTGCTTTCGTCCATACCGTGTGTTAAGTAAGATAACCTTTTCTGAAGCGCTGCGCCACAATTGTGGAGAGAAATCTACTGCAACAGGGTAAATCACAAGATTTTCACTGCTTTTAAACCGGACTAATAATTGAGCCGATCCTGTCAACCAAATTTTACACGACTTATGAAAAAACAGTTTCTTAAAATCTCAGTCCTGTCGCTGTTCGCGATGATCCTTTCCGTGAGTGTCTTTGCACAATCAGACCGGGTTTGGAGTATCGGACCCGAGGTTGGTGTTAACTTCTCAAAATGGGGAAGTGATGCTGACGATTCTGACTACAAGACCGGCCTTTTGGCAGGGGCGTTTGTTACGTACAGCATTCAGAATACCTACGGATTCACAGCTAAAGTTTTATTCTCACAAAAAGGTGCAGCATACACCCTGTCAGCTCCCGGAGATGACACCGATGTGAAGGCTCAGCTTAACTACATTGAAATTCCGATCACTGCACGCGTATTTTTTAATCGTGAAGGCACAATCCGACCGAACGTGTTCCTCGGACCATCCTTCGGATTTCTTACAGGTGCAAAAGTAAAAGTGGAAGACGGAGATTACGAGAACTATGAAGATATTGATGACAATATCGACAGCTACAAGGATGTATACAATACTTTTGATCTGGGTATCGCAGCCGGCCTGGGATTGAATATTAAAGTGGGTGAGGAGATGTACTTCATCATCGATGCCCGCTATACTTACGGTTTAACGGATATCGCAAAAGGCGGCTCTGATGTAAACAATCAGGCGGTTGCAGTGTCAGCTGGCCTTTCGTTTGGAATCGGAAACTAATAGCCTGTATCTATCAAAACATAAGAAAAGAGCGGAGAATATCCGCTCTTTTGTTTTTACTCCTGAACGTTAGTTACTGGGAACAGGTTTCATGTCGAGTGCGAAGTCACGCGCGGTTTTTGCCGTCATGATATCCATAAAATTCAGCGCACCATTTGTTGAACTTCCGCCACCGGTTTGAATCTGCGGCACGATCGCTCCCTGGTATTTGCTGAACGCATCAGCCCACACTTTCTGCACTTCAATCTGCGCATTCAACTTCATCTCAAGCGCACCGTCAGCCTTCATAATTTTGCTTCGGGCGTACGCCTGGGCGTCGGCCAGCTCTTTGATTTTCTTTGCTTCGAGGATTGAACCTTCATACGCGATCTTTTGCTGAAGCCTGTCTTGCTCGGCAATTTTAACTTTTGTTTCCGCTTCCACCACCTGACGGGTTTGCTCCTGCTTCTGCTGATACTCAATCTCCACCAGCGCCTGTTCACCTTTTGCTTTTGCAGTTAACGTTTGCTGTTGGGCAGTCATTAACTCCTGTTTCGAGATGGCTGATTTTGTTGCCGCATCAATAATCTTGGTCAGCTTTTGATCAACCTTATCTTCATAATCTACATCGGTAATGGCAGCATCTGCAACCGTAATTCCGTATTCTTTAATAGACGACAACTTACGTTTCGGAGCGGAAGTTTTTTTGTCGTACTGAATCTCAGTCTGGTAAATACGTTTCTTCTCCTTTTCGAGCGAGTCGTATACGATGTTCTCCTCCGTCTTGAGTAAGTACACGCCTTCCTTCAGCTGATCCATAAAGTCCTGCGCCATCTGCGCCCGGCCACCACCGTAGTGCTTTTCGCTGCTCATCAATTGAGCTGACGACTGCAAACACTCTTTCGTATAAGGCGCCAAACGCTTAATAACGAGCGACTGAGGCGTACGGTGCGTATTATGAATCAGGATCATTTCCTTTTCATCCGAAGGCAGAATAAACTGCGTGATACCTTTCACATCTGCGGTAGTCGCATCGCTGAAGCGGATCATAATCTTACCTACTTCAATACCGTTATCCTCCAGTGTTAATTCGGCAGCATCCGTTTGATACGTTACCGAAATCTGGTTTG
The DNA here is from genome assembly GCA_016786585.1 of Cyclobacteriaceae bacterium. Classification (GTDB taxonomy): domain Bacteria; phylum Bacteroidota; class Bacteroidia; order Cytophagales; family Cyclobacteriaceae; genus UBA2336. The sequence continues at coordinate 102,502 of JAEUUI010000030.1, read as the reverse complement.
GCCATTCTTTCTCCTTGGCAAAGAACCCTGCGTAGAAAATACCAGGCGCAAACTGAACGATCTGCTCACCGTTGGTACGTTCCACTACCGTTCGGTTTCCGGCATCGTTCCACGAAAAAGGGTTAACAATAAGAAACAGCACGAACAGGACGACTACTATTACGCCTAGAATAATCCGGCTCTTCATACCTGAATTAAAAAATGATTGGTTGTTTTCCATACTTGTTTGGGATTAGGGGTTTTGTTGTTTGTTTTTGTTTGAGAAATAATCGGTCACGAGCAATACGATCACGTACGCTACAATGCCGAACACAGCCAGAAATCCGACTGCCAGGGCTAATCTGATCATACTTTTTAGGTTTGTTTAAATGTGAAAGAATTTTGAAAGCAGAAGCTTTTAAACTGACAACGATTGATGTTGTATCACATGAGGGTAAGTTTTTTTTCACATCTATCGGACACTTGGTAAAGAGGAAACCGGAAAAAATAAATAATTTTTTTTCGCAACCTTTTTAGGTCAAATGCTGGTCGCGCCGGGCCTTTTCAGGCTAATTGTTACGATGTTGCAACTCTGAATTTTGTGGGATGGGAGAGTTTAAAGTCTCTTTTTTGAAGGTCGATTTTGTAGCGTTTGTTGACGTATCCTTTAGCGTATTCTTTAATCCTTGCCTCAAATTCGATTGTCATTCCTTCCTTTGCACCGGCAGCTAAAAAGCTGTCTGTCAGGTTTAGCCAGACATGATCCGTTACTACGCGGCCTGTTTCAGCATCGATAATATTTGTGAGTAAAATCGTTTCTTCCGAATAGCCTTTGAAGCCCGTTTTCTTTCCCATCCGTACGAATACTGCGCGAAATTTCTTTCGTTCGCCAACATTGTTTTTTAGTCCGTGCCGCATGATTGCCTAAACAATTAGGTAAATTCGTTTGGAAACAATATACACCTGCTGTGAGAAAATCCATTGTGTTTTGTTTACTGTTTGCGGGATGTAATCCTGATAAATCTTTGGATCATGGCACGCAAGTGTATGAACCCGCTGAAGAATGGTGGACGTATGAAGGTGTTGTCCGTGCAGATTCCGGTAATGATATCATGATGGAGCTTTCGTTGCTGCAGGGCGCAGTGGGAGTATCGTCTTCATACCGAACGATCGAGGAGTACGTAAGTTTCGAAGACAGAATAACACTCGCCAGCAGGGGGAAGTACACCGTTTTCCTGGGATCATCGGACGCGGGTAATATTATCGAAATCAGGAATAAGAAGAACCGCATTTCTGAAATGAACGGGACTGGATTGACGGGTGGCCGAACCGAATATTCAAAGCAACTCTATAAACAGGCAGCTATATCCAGCCTGATTTTCAAAACGAATGAATTTGGTGACCTTATCCAGGTTGATAATGCCCATAATCCGATCGCCACAGATGATCGGTACACGCTGAAACGCAGGTCAGGGTTGTACACGGTAAAGGGATTTATTACGCTTGATTCGGATGCCCCTGATTTTTACGAACTCAACACGCAACAAACATGGAGTGTGCTTCGCGCAGGCGCTTACGGTGAAGCGAAAACGAAATTGCTTTCGATGGATGTTAAGGCTGGGGAGGAAATTTACCTGGAGGCCGTTGCATTTTTTGTGGAGATGCGCGATGAGCAGGGGCGGAAAGCCAAAACGATGGTGATCAAACGCATCATTTCGATGAAGAGCAAAAAGCAATTAAGCGGAGGTTAGCCTTTGCAGATTTCTTCCATTCCTGTCTGTTAACTATTTTCAGGTATTAATTCCTCCATGAATAATCGTTATCTCTCCGTTGACGTACTGCGCGGGCTCACCGTTACGCTCATGATTATTGTTAACAGCCCCGGCAATTGGGGTACAACATTTTCACCTTTGCTTCATGCCCAGTGGCATGGGTTCACACTAACGGACCTGGTTTTTCCAACGTTTATGTTTGTAGTTGGAAACGCTATGAGTTTCAGTCTGGAAAAGTATGCTGCAAAAGGTTCAGCTGAATTTCTGAAGAAGGTTTTTAAACGTGCTGCGATTATTTTCCTTCTCGGATTTCTGATGTACTGGTTCCCGTTCGTTCATTCCGAGAACGGAAGCCTGGCATTCAATGCCTTGAGTGACACCCGGATTATGGGAGTATTGCAACGTATTGCGCTGGGTTATCTGTTTGCTTCGCTGATCCTGTTCTATTGGAAAGAAAAAGGTGCGATTTGGTTTAGCGTTATTGCGCTGTTCGGTTATTGGTTGATTATGTACGTGTTCGGTGACTATTCTCTGGAAGGCAATTCGGGCATTATGCTCGATAAATTTATTCTGGGCGCAAATCACATGTATCACGGAGAAGGAGTTGCCTTTGACCCGGAAGGATTGCTCAGCACGCTGCCGGCTATTGTGAATGTGATTGCCGGATACCTGGCGGGAAAATTTATTCAGCAGAAGGGCAACTCTTTTGAAGCGATCGCCACGTTAATGGTCTGCGGATCATTGCTTTTGTTTGCGGCACTTACGTGGGATCTGGTTTTCCCGATCAACAAAAAACTCTGGACAAGTTCATTTGTACTGTATACGACAGGACTTGACCTGCTTATTCTTCCTGTTTTGATTTTCATCATTGACATCAGGCAGAAAACGGGCTGGACATATTTCTTCGAAGTGTTCGGGAAAAACACGCTGTTTATCTACCTCGTTTCCGAGGTCGGCCTGGTTACGCTGTACCTGATCCCTGCAGGTGAAGGATCGCTCGCAAGCTGGCTTTACGAGCACATTTTCAGCGCACTCACAGGACCATACATAGGCTCATTATTATTTGCATTAGCCTGGATGATGGTTTGCTGGCTGGTCGGATATGTGCTTGATAAGAAGAAGATTTACATCAAGGTTTAGGATTATTTGCTTCGGGGTTTTAGGATCGCCTTGAATAAGGATATTTGTATCTTTCAATAAAATCCAAGCAAACATGAAAAACCTTCTTGCATCGCTTCTGATCCTGTTTTTGTTCAGCGAGGCTTCAGCACAACAGACGAAATTGTCTGGTCTTTTAGTTGAGTTTGAAACGGCAGTTAAATGGGACGCTGTTGATACGCAGTGGAAAGCAAGACGAGCTGACTGGATCAATGAAGTTAATGCTGCAAGAAGCCCGGTTGCTTTGGGAACCTTGCTGGCAGAATTTGAAACGTATGTAACCTGGGCTGCTGTTGATAAACGGTGGGAAAGTGCGCGCGACCAATGGATTAAATCATGCAAAAGTGCCGGCGCGTATGCAACTGTTTCAAAGTTATTGATCCAGTTCGAAAGTTATACGAAGTGGGAGGGTGTAACTGAAACCTGGAAAAAACGAAGAGATGGCTGGGTAAGAGAAGCTTCAGCAGTACAGTAACGTGACAGAATAGACATAAAAAAATCGCGGCTGATGGTCGCGATTTTTGTTTATAACGTTTTATGATTCTTAGTCGCGGTACATCACAGCCTTTACTGCCTTAACAGCTTTCTCTACGCTTGGCAGGATAGCCTGAATTAAGGTCGGGGCATAGGGCAGTGGTACGTCCGCACTGGTAACACGCTGAATAGGAGCGTCCAGGTAATCGAATGCATGCTTTTGAACGTGGTAGGTAATTTCAGTTGAGATAGATGCCAATGGCCATGCTTCTTCAACAATTACCAGCCGGTTTGTTTTCTTTACCGATTCAACCACGGTTGCGTAATCAATCGGGCGAACACTTCTCAGGTCGATAACTTCGCATGAGATGTTGTCTTTTTCCAATTCGGCAGCCGCAGCAAGCGCCACTTTCATAATCTTGCCAAAGGAAACGATGGTCACATCTGAACCCTGACGCTTCACATCTGCAAGTCCGATGGGAATAAGGTATTCTTCGGTTGGAACTTCACCTTTATCGCCATACATCAATTCGCTTTCCATAAAGATCACCGGATCGTTATCGCGAATTGAGGTTTTTAACAAACCTTTTGCATCATACGGGTTGGAAGGTACAACTACTTTCAATCCCGGAGTATTGGCAAACCAGTTTTCAAAGTTTTGGGAGTGCTGCGCACCGAGCTGGCCAGCGTTCCCGGTAGGGCCGCGGAAAACCATCGGGCAACCGTACTGACCGGCCGACATCGACAACATCTTGGCTGCCGAGTTGATCACCGGATCAATCGCGACCAGCGAGAAATTAAAGGTCATGAATTCAATGATCGGCCGTAAGCCGTTCATAGCTGCCCCAACGCCAATACCAGCAAAGCCAAGCTCGGCAATCGGGGTGTCAATCACACGGTCCGGTCCAAACTCCTCCAGCATGCCCTGGCTCACTTTATAGGCACCGTTGTATTCGGCTACCTCTTCGCCCATCAGGAAAACCTTCGGGTCTCTGCGCATTTCTTCGCTCATCGCTTCGCGAAGGGCTTCTCTGAACTGGATTTCTCTCATAGCAGTAAAATATTTGGCCGGTTTGGGTCAGGCAGGCCTGCCTTTTTAAGCAGGCGTAAAAATAACGTCTGTTAGGCGTTTGGCAAAATAAAATTCATGGCCGGACCGAGATCGGCGCAGGCATAAAAAAAGCCCTGACGATTGCGCCAGGGCTTTTTTAATCCAATGATTATCTCAATTACTTCAGGGCGTTCCGGAAAGACTCGCTGGTCTGATATTTGGAGAATTCGAGGTCAGACAATGCTGCTTCTTTGATTGAAGGGTCAGCTTTTGCAGCGCTTGTCAGGTTAGAAGTTACACCGCTTTCGTTACCCAATCTAGCAGAAGCGATTGCTGCACCGTAGTATGCCCAGGCATGGTTCGGGTTAAGCTTGGTTGCTTCCTTGAAAGAAGTCAGTGCGTTCTGGTAATCTTTGTTCAACACCTGAGCAAGGCCTTTGTTGTACAGGTTGTCAGCCGTGTTGGCAGCAGCAGCTTCTGAGCTTACAGCAGCGCTGTATTTCGCCATTACGATTTCAGCAGAACCTTTTACGCCATTCAATCCGGCAGCATTATCACCGCTCAGTCCGTTAGCTTTCACAGCGTGTGCATACGCTGCACGTGCGTTTCCTCTCAGCATTTCTACAGAAGCAAGGTTAGCGTGAACTTCCGGAGCTTCCTGAATTTTAGCAGCGAGGTCAAGCTGAGCTTTTGCTTTATCAGCCAAAGAAGCTGCGTTAGCGGAGTTTTCAATTGCCTGCGCAATGTATACTGCACCTAAGTTGTTATACGCAACCCAGCTGTTTGTGCCTTTTTTGGTAGCAGCTGTGTAAATCGCCGCTTTTTCATCCAATGACGGAGTTAATGTAGCAGAATACAGTAACTCCTCCAGTGACAGTGTATCAGCTGAAAGTGAACCTGAAGCAACCTGCTTAGACAATACAGCAATTTCTGCGTCTGTTTTCTTGTCTTTCAGGGTAAGGATTTCAGTTTTTGCAGTTCTCAACTTAGGATAAACATCTTTGAATACTTTCTTGTATGTAGAAAGCTTCTTCATTTGCTTTTCCTGATCTTCGAAAGAACCGCCACCGTTGATGATGTTCATGTATTCTGATTTCTGCTCAGATGTAATGCCATCGTAAGAAGCCAATGCATTCTTGAAGCCAGTCCAGTCTTCTACAACAGGCTTCAGGATAAACTGAATTGAATCAGCTTTGCCTTTGTAGTCATATTTCTTCATTTGCTTGCGGTAGTACGCCTCAATTGCTTTCGCACGTTCAGGAGAAAGTTTTGAGTTGATACGCTCAGCACCTTCTGGTGAGTGCGTACCAGTGATTGTTACCGTGCGGGTTACGTTTTTCGCTGCAATGAACGCGTCAAGTTGCTTACCTTTTGCGCTCTTAACTTCCGTGGTTCTGAGTACTGATCTTCCTTGTTCGAAGATGAAATCAGGAATTACAACCGGAACCAATTCTTCCTGGTTGTTATAGCCATGTCCTGCGTAAGCAGCATACGCTACCGGCTTCACCAAACGTGATGTTGTGATGATGCCCGTTGCAACCTGCAGGCGTGGAGTGACTTTAGATTTTGTGCCTTTTGTGGCAACACCTTCAACTTCCAAAACACCCACTTTCATGGCGTTTTCGTAAGGGAAAGAGAATTTTTTAGTTAATGTAGGCTGTTCAGTAGCAGCGTTTGGATAATCTTCTGCCTTAAACGCTACCGGGTCAAGCGCTTTTTCCTGCTCGCCATACTTGTAGAAAGAGTTTACTGTGTAAACAGTGCCTTTCTTCAGCATTTTTACCGGAAGGGTAGCCGACATTTCGTATGCTACTGTATCGTTATGGAGTTCAAGAGGGTTTGGCGTAACCGTGAGGTTTTGGTCTTTGGCCATTTTAACCATCTTAGGCAAGGTACAACCGGCCATTACGAGGGCTCCAGCGACCAGAAATACGTGAACTAATTTTCTCATTGGATTTTAATTTGGTTAATTCTAAATCGGGTAGTAAAACTACGCCTATATCGTTTTTTTTGCAATTATAGTCAAAAAATAAAGATTTTGACCCGAGGTTAAGGTTTAGACGAACCTTATATTTGTAAATGAACGTTTAGGTCGTTGAACTACCGTATTTTAAGATGAGAGGGCGTAAATTGTGTGAAAATGATAGATAAAATCCAGTTTTTCTTTGAGCGTTATGCGTTTGGCGTTTGCAACCGCCTTGGTGAGATGATGGGCATCGCCACATCAAAGATTCGCTTGTTTTTCATTTACGCTTCCTTTCTCACACTGGGTTCCCCGGTATTGATTTACCTCGCACTTGCGTTCATCATGAACATTCGTAAGTATGTTCGTAAGCGGAACCCGATCTGGGATTATTAATACACACGAATCTTATTTTTCTTCCGAATAAAATGATCCCAGATGATCATTCCTGGGTAGATATTGTTTGTTGTGAATGGAAAAGGTTTAAGCGCATTTCGCTTCGATCGATTTTTTCCAAATTTTTTAATGAAATGGTAGTGTGCTCTTACCACGGCACGGGCATCACCGCCCTTACCGGACAAAAGAAACTTAAACGCTGCCAGGTAATCGAGCAGTATTCGTACCGGTAATTTCCAGATAAGGTTTCCGGTGCTCCAGTGTTTGTACACAAGACTTAATCCATTCCGGAAATTGTAATAGGTTTTGCGCGGATTTGATTTTGACAGCGTTCCTGCTCCCACATGATATACAGCGCTGGTTCCGCAATAAAAAACTTTATGACCTGCACGCTGGATTTTCCAGCACAAGTCGATCTCTTCCATGTGGGCAAAGAAGTCTTCGTCCAGCCCTTTCAGTTCGTGATAAATTTTTGAGCGGATTACCAGGCAAGCGCCTGTTGCCCAAAATACCTCGCGGGTGTCGTTGTATTGCCCGGAATCTTTTTCGGTTTCATCAAATACTCTGCCGCGGCAAAAAGGATATCCGAGCGAATCGATAAACCCGCCTGCTGCACCCGCATATTCAAATTTACTTTTGTCGTTGTACGCGAGAATCTTTGGTTGTACCGCTGCAACTTGCGGATTCTGATCGAGCAAGGTGACCAGGGGTTCAAGCCAGCCGGGTGTTACCTCAACATCGGAGTTAAGCAACACATAGTATTCGGCTTCAACCTGTTTGAGTGCGCGATTATAGCCGCCACAGAAACCATAGTTGTTACTGAGTAGGATTAATTCAACGGTCGGGAATTTTTGTTTAACAACATCAATCGACAGATCTGTTGAAGCATTATCGGCTACAACTATTTTAGCGTTGCCCGTGTATCGAAGAACAACGGGCAAAAACTCACGAAGGAATTTTTCGCCATTGAAATTCAGAATAACAACCGCCGTTTTAACCAAGGGTTCAATAATTTAGCCCATCAAGCTCCCCAAGTCCATTCCGGGAATGTTCGGAATCAATCCATCAGTAGCTTTACGCATCCCTTCCTTCGCCAGGATTTCGGCTTCATCAGATGCTTTGTTTACGGCCGCAATCACTAAATCCTGTATCAGAATTTTATCGTCTGCTTTCAAAATGGCCGTATCAATGTCGAGTGACACCAGTTGCTTTTTGCCATTTACGGTAGCCTTCACCATTCCGCCACCCGATTCGCCCTGAGCAGAAACGTTAACGAGGTTATCCTGTGCTTGTTTGATGCGGGCCTGAACCTCTTTCATCTTGCCCATCATTTTCATCATGTCGAACATATGCAGCGATTTTTCTGTTGAACTGAAGCGCAATGTACGCCTTTCGCTACTTTTTGCGAAGCAGCAGCACGGAGCCGTCACGTTTAAAGACCCGGCCTGTTTTGTCGCGAAGTGTTGCAGTGAACGTGTAGGTTCCCTCGGGTTGGGGTTGACCGTTGAACTTTCCGTCCCAACCCTTCAGTAAATCTGTGGTAGAAAAAATCATCTCACCCCAGCGGTTAAAGATTTTCATTTCGAATGTATCGATAAACTCTTCCGTCACAAACACCTTAAACGTCTCGTTCTCTTCCGGACCTTGCTTGTCGGGTGTGAATGCTTTGGGGTAAGCAAAAATTAATTTGCGAAGCGCTTTAATTTCGTTCGATACAGACTCTCCGGTAGTGGCGGTACTCGGAATCGCCCTGACAACATAAAAATACCCCTGATCAGCCAAATCAGGATCGGAGTATGTTGTAACGTTGCCGAGTGTAATAGTTCCGAGTGAATTCCGGTTCAAATCATATTTATCAATCTCGTAGTGGTCAACGCCTCCGGTCCAGCCTTCGTAGTGAGTCCAAGTGAGAATAATTTGATTATCGCTGTTTGTGGTATAACTCAGAATGATGGGGCATGCCCGTATGCCGGGATTGCTGGTGTTACCGCAGCTGTTGATGTAGTCGATGCGATAGCAAGCTTGATCGGCAATTGAATAGTTGTCGTCCGTGAAAGAAGGAAACGTAATTCCGTTTTGCAGGCTTTTGAACAAACCACCGTTAGTTCTCCGAAACACGGAATACGAGTCTGCTGTGAACACGGCATCGGGTTCCCACGTAAGTTCAACATTTCCGCCATTCACAACGCTGCTCACATCGGCAATGGCTGTAGGGATATCGGTTGAAATCGCGGTAACGCATCGAATGGCGGAGTAACTCTCGGTGCTGCCCGGATAATTCGAAATGATTTGATAACAATATTCTGTTCCGCAGACAACATCTGTATCGGTAAACGTGGTTCCGGTTACGGTTGTCAGTACCACACCGTCACGCTGAATGGTAAAGTTTGTAACTCCTGCCAAAGAGGTTGTCCAGGTAAGATCGTTGGCATTGTTTTGCGCGCTTGCTGCAAGATCGGCACTGCAAATTGTTTGGGAGAAGTTCACTCCGCCATTACAGGGATCAACAGTTCCGAGGCGGAAGCAATAGAAGTTATCATCCGTATTTAAACCAGGTACAGAAGCCGTGTTGACATCAATCAGGTTACCCAGATTACTAAATGAACCACCATTAACGCTAATCTCCAGGCGATATAAAACATTTTGTTGCGTGGTAAACTGCAGGTCGATGTCGGAGCTGCCGGAAATCAATAGTTGATTGATTGTGGGAGCGGGCGGTAAAGCTGCGGATACGGCAACGAGTTTGGTAGCAGGGGGTGTGCAGTTATCTGCGGATGCATTGTTTTGCCCGCGTACCGAGATGGTTTTGCTTCCTGAACTTGCAAACGTATGGTTTACCGCTCCCGATCCCTTTGGAATGTTAACTTCGGGAGAGGCATCGTTATAGTTGATGATGTATGAATCGTAATTCGTGTCGGTGACTTTTACCTGAACTTCGTTGCCGCTGCAGGTATACACTTCAAATACCGGTTTAACGTTCGGATAAACCGTGATTTGCATAAAGTCCGGACCACGCCCGCCATCGTAGTTAACGCTGAGCGTAAATGTCCCGGCAGTTGTATAGGTGTGTGAGAAAATTCCATCGGCCTGGTTATTGGGAGTTCCATCGCCCCAGGAAATCAGGCAGTTATTATTGCAAGGCGTTAGGAGGTCGGTGTTCGTGATCGTTAACGTAAAAGGCGCACAGCCCCGTCTCTCATTTACCTGGAAGCGGCCCGCATCGCTGGTGTACTGTTCAAGTGCCAGGGTAGGAGTTGAAAGAATTATGAAAACAACCAGACGGATGTTCATGCTAACGCAAATTCACGGATAAACTGCTCTGTCTTTTTTATATCATCGTGAAGCACACGATCTTCTTCTATAAACGGAACATGTTGCCGGAAAGTATTCACCAGATTCTCCAGTGCAGGCGATGTTTTTAGCGGTTTCCGAAAAGCAATCGCCTGCGTGGCTGTCAATAATTCAATCGCCAGAATAGAATACACGTTGTTCACTACCCGGTATGCTTTGGTGGCAGCATTGGCGCCCATACTAACATGATCTTCCTGCCCGTTTGACGACACGATCGAGTCCACCGATGCCGGTGTGCAAAGCTGTTTATTCTGACTCACCAGCGATGCCGCGGTGTACTGCGGAATCATCATACCGGAGTTAATACCCGGATTCGCCACCAGGTAATTCGGCAGATCACGCGATCCGCTGATGAGCTGGTATGTTCTGCGTTCGGAAATATTTCCAAGTTCGGCTAACGCGATAGAAAGAAAGTCGAGCGATAAGGCTAACGGCTGTCCGTGAAAATTTCCACCAGAGATAACCAAATCATCATCGGGGAAAACGTTTGGATTATCGGTAACGCTGTTGACTTCTGTCAAAATAACATTCGTTACATGTTCTATTGCATCCAGGCTGGCTCCATGGACTTGCGGAATGCACCGGAACGAGTATGGATCCTGCACATGTTTTTTGTTTTGCTTGATTAGTTGACTGCCCGCCAGCAGGTTCTCGATTTCCTGTGCTACCACAACCTGACCTTTCTGAGGCCGGATCAGGTGAACGTATTTTAGAAAAGGTTCAATGCGTCCGTCAAACGCATCCAGTGAAAGCGCCCCGATCATGTTGGCCAGCTTAATGATGCGATGCGCGTGCACCGTACACCAAACACCATAGGCGTTCATAAACTGTGTGCCGTTCAGTAACGCGAGGCCTTCTTTCGATTTCAGATGAATGCTTTCCCAGCCAAACTTTTTGTTTACGGCTGCACCCGTTGCGGTTTCATTTTTTACCCGCACTTCGCCTAATCCAATCAGCGGAAGCGAAAGGTGGGCGAGTGGTGCGAGATCTCCGGAAGCACCGAGCGAACCCATTTCATACACTACCGGAAAGATGCCGTTATTGAAATAGTCCGATAACCGTTGCACCGTTTCAACCTGAACGCCAGAATAACCATAGGCTAGCGACTGTATTTTTAAGAACAACATCAATCGCACAATCTCATCGGGGATTTCAGGACCAGTTCCACACGCGTGCGACTTCACCAGATTTTCCTGAAGCTTTTCGAGGTCGTTAGGGGAGATGTTTTTGTTGTACAGCGAACCGAAGCCTGTGTTAATACCATAAATCGGGTGAGTAGTGTTTTTTGCTTTCTCGTCAAGATAAGTGCGGCACCGTTGAATTTTTTCTTTCGCGCTGTCTGAAAGCTCAAGCCTCACTGCATCCGAGAGGATAGCTGAGAGGTCTTTCAACGTCAGCATTTTTTCTGAAATAGAATGCGTGGTCATCTAAGCTTTCAGTTTCTGGATAATCTGCTGAACGGTGAGTTTTTCCTGCTCGCCTGTTTCCATATTTTTAAAAGTGAGGAAGCCGTTCTTGGTTTCTTCGGATCCGATGACAATCGCATACGGAATCATTTTCTTGTTCGCGTAGTCAAGCTGTTTTTTCATCTTGGACTGATCGGGATATACTTCTGCGGAAATCCCTGCCGCGCGAAGCGCACTAAGTTCTTTTAACCCGAAACGTTGCGTTTCTTCATCGAAGTGGCAAATAAGAATTTTAGTCGAGGCCTGGGCTTCTTTGGGAAACAGATTTAGTTCTTCCATGGCATCGTACAAACGATCAACACCGAAAGAGAACCCAACACCCGATAAGTTTTCCTTGTCCCCAAATGCAGCCGTAAGATTATCGTAACGCCCGCCACCGCTTACGCTGCCGATGGATACGTTATTGATCTTGACTTCAAAAATGCAACCGGTATAATAGCTTAGGCCGCGCGCCAGGGCAATGTCGAACTCCACGTGCTTGTCATCGCTGTTGTAATCGCGCAGTAAGCGAAGTACCGCGCTTAACTGGCTCACGCCTCGATCGCCCGCTTCTGATTTGGTAAACTGGTCGTTCAGAAAAACTACTTTTTGAGACGTGGTTCCCTGGAAATTCAGAATATCGAAAACCGTTTTAATACTTTTCTCGCTGAAGCCTTTTCCCAACAGCTCTTCCTTTACTTTATCCTCACCGATTTTATCGAGCTTATCGATCGCCACGAACAAGGCGGTCTGATTTTCTTTTGCTCCGGCAAGCTCCGCCAGGCCGGTAAGAACACCGCGGTGATTAATCTTGATAGTGTAGTCTTCAATGTTCAGCGACTGAAATACTTCACGGATCATCAGAATAATTTCAGCTTCGCAGGTTAGTGAATCTGTACCTACAACATCTGCATCGCACTGATAGAATTCGCGATAGCGCCCTTTTTGAGGCCGGTCGGCCCGCCACACGGGTTGAATCTGGTACCGCTTGAACGGGGTTGGGATCTCGTGTTTGTTCATCACCACATAGCGCGCGAAGGGCACCGTGAGGTCGTAGCGAAGACCTTTTTCGGAAATATCGGCAGTGATGCTTTTTGAATTTTTAGTCTCGAGTTTTGCTGTGGTAACGTCTTTTAAAAAATCGCCCGAGTTGAGAATTTTGAACAGCAGCTGATCGCCTTCCTCACCATATTTCCCGGTAAGGGTAGACAGGTTCTCCATGGCGGGAGTTTCCAACGGCTGAAAACCGAACTTCTGGAATACCTTCCGGATAGCATCTAAAATGTACTGGCGTTTTGCCATCACAGCAGGTCCAAAATCGCGTGTTCCCTTCGGTAAAGTCGGTTTGTCCATAACATCGCAATATGATCAGGATTTAAGGATTTTGGGATTTTCATAGTGGTTTTTTGATTGCGAATAGCCCGTTTTAACGTGTCCCGCAATCTTTGTCAGGAAATAGCGTGATTTCCCGTTGTAAAATCCGCAAAACTTCCGCATTTTTGCGCCCTCAAAATAGCAGAGTCATGGCCGTAACAAGATTGAAAAGAAAGAACCGTAAGGATAAGTCAAAGTCAGCCGTTAGACGCCAGTCGTTGAAAATCCAGAATTTCCAGCCGGTAATGAAATCGGTGGATGTTGAAAAAATCAAGGAAGAATTCAAGGCAAAAGCCGGCAAGAAGGCTTAATTGCTTTACTGATATTTTAGTTACTTTGACCCTGATGGTATCATCAGGGTTTTTTATTTAGATGACAATGGCTCAAACTCACTTTGTTTGCTGGAATGTAAATGGCATCCGTGCGATGGTCAAGAAGGATTTTTTAAAAGACCTCAAAACAATGAATGCCGATGTGCTGTGCTTCCAGGAAACCAAGGCATCAGCAGAAGACGTTAAGGATGTGTTACAGTTGATTCCAGGATATTATGGATTCTCCAACTCATCGAAGGCACGCAAAGGGTACTCAGGCACAGCCATATTTTCGAAAGAGGAGCCGCTGAACGTTACCTACGATTTGGGCTTTGAAGATCATGATATGGAAGGCCGCGTGATAACGGCCGAATTTCTCACATATTTTCTGGTAACGGTTTATACCCCTAACTCCGGTGACGGACTCAAGCGGTTGGATTATCGCGAAACGTGGGACGAAGCATTCCGTGAACATATTGTTTCACTGAAGCGAAGAAAACCCGTGATTGTGTGTGGCGATTTGAACGTTGCACACAAGGAAATCGACATCGCCCGGCCGAAAGAAAATTATAACAAGTCTGCGGGCTACACCCAGCGCGAGATCGATGGCTTTCAGAAGTTGCTTGACGAAGGCTTCATCGATACATTCCGGCACTTCAAACCGACCGAGGTAAAATACACCTACTGGAATAATCTTTTCAACTCACGTGCCCGTAACGTGGGGTGGAGGATCGATTACTTCCTCGTTCCGGAAAATATGGTATCAAAAGTGAAGAAGGCCGACATCTACACGGAATACATGGGCTCTGATCATTGCCCGATCGCATTGACGGTGGATATCTGATTTAATCTGGATATCGGGAAACGTCAAATTCCCACAGTTCAGTTAAGCCGCTGAATGGAACCCGTCCAAAAAGATATTGTTTGCCAACCACCTCGTCCGATTGATCAACATATGATGGTGCTGCCCATAAAAGGGTGGTCAGGGAGTTAGTCGCTGGGTTGTATCGCTGGAATTTCTTATTGATATCAAATATGTACCCTCCAGGGATTGCTCTCGTGCCGATACCTGGCGTAGAATTTAATGTTACTGCCCAGCTATCGGAGGCATTGTTGTACTCATAAATCTTAAAACTACTTGCGGTCGACTGGACGCAGTAAGCTTTATTTCCAATAACAAAGCTATTTTGCTTCGTAAAATCCTCCGGAGCTTCATTTAGCGATACCCAAGAATCACTGCCTGAATTGTATCTCCAAACATCTCGTAATGTTGTCGTGCCATTACTTCCCCCAACTATATAAGCTGTATTATCAACAACAAAGAATTCTGGAACGGAACGGGCTTCACCGGGAAAGTCATTCTTTTGCGTCCATGTATCAGTTGCAGGATTGTACTCCCAAAAATCTTTCCTAAGTCCGAATCCTGCGGTAACTCCAAGACCTATGTATACCTTGCCATTTAACGTAAAGTGAACGCAGTTATAGCGAGATGGTCCGGGAAAATTAGCTTTTTGTACCCAATTATTATTTGTTGGATTAAACTCCCATAGGTCTCGTAAATTCCAGTCACTATCACCTAACCCCATCCCCATGTATAATTTATTGTTAACAGAAAATGATAGCGGATACACTCGATTAACTCCCGGAAAGTTAGCTTTTTTGGTCCAAGGACCTTTGTAGTCAAAATTTACTCCAAGACCAGCGGTTGATCCGGCACCAGTTTGTACTGACGCAAATCCAAAACTTTGTGAACTAACATAAGGGTTTCCATTAGAAACTGTATTCAGATCAACCGAAGCAATAACTTGAGTTTTAGATGCGCTTACAACGGTTGCTGGGTTATCAATAACGACAGAGTTTAAATCAGCTTGCGGGTTGAAAAAGTTGCCAGTTATTGTAACTAATCCAGGTGTTGTAATCGGAGATGGCATAACGGCTGTGATCGTTGGTTCTTGAAGGTTTATTGAATTAGCAAGAACTGCGCTCGCTCCGTTTACTTCTAAGATGGTATTTTTGCACGCACCACAGTTACCTTCGGCTAATGGTGGAATGCGGGTAATAATCTTTGTTGTTGTGGCAGACGTGATGGTTGCTTTCACTCCCCCTAAATAGACACTGTTTCGAAGTGCCTGCGGGTGAAAATTCTTACCGATTATAGTTACAACATCATTAAAAGTGACGTTTTTAGGCCCAGCAGATGTGATAGATGGTTGTGAGAGTGGTAAACTTTGATTGAAAGTTAGAGGCGAGCCATCGAAAGTAATTGAAAGTGTTGGTGACGATACCGTTAGGGATTCTGGAATCACGAACGCTACTGTACTGTCATTAACGTTTACTAATAATGGAATAACGTCATGTAATTTTACTTTCATAGTTGCGCATCGTGGTAAATTTTTGGCTTTCACAACAACAGTGTCGTTAAAAGTGGTGTTTGCTCGAGGAACGACTGATAGAAACTGAGATTTTTTATAGGTTAGTGGCAGGTCGTAAACCGTTTCAATATTTGAGCTAATAACCTTCAGATTAACAGTGGATCCTGTCGGAAAAAAAGTTGGTACCAGAATATGAATTTCATTTACTGTTTTTGTCAGTATTGTACAGTCGGTCTCGTTTAAAAGAACTTGTAGCGATGAATGAGTTGCATTAAAGTTTTCTCCAGAAATAGCAAGAGTATCACAAGCCCCAATGGTTTTCGATGTTACGCCCGTAATTGTGGCGCCCTGAAGTTGAAAATCACTTGCCGTTTGAGCAATATTACCACTAACGGACACTGAAATTCGCGATTTTGGAAGAGTAAGTTCTGCTGGGACAATAACCCGTAGTAATGTATCAGTGGCGCTCACAACTTGAGCTGATTGGCCGCTAAATTTAATTTCGTTTTTAGTTTTAAGATAACTGAACCCTAAACCTTCGATGTTAATTGTGTCAAGTATTTGTGCGGTTGAGGGCTTAAAGTTTGTAATAACGGGTGCCTTACTCCCTAAACTCACGAATTGTACAGCGGGCCCATACACTACTAAGTTTTCAGTTCTAACATACGCTCGAACATAGTATGTTTTGTTCTCTTCAAGAGTCGTCTCTATTCGAACTTTAAAAGTACTCGATTTGGTGTTTTCGAACACAGCCCTATCAGAATTTTCAAGCGAAAGAGTTGCAAATAGTCCCCATACAAAACCTTGCTCAATTATTCTAGCGTTTCCGTCACGGGTAATCTTTCCTTTAAAATCGGCACCCTCCCGTGTTATATTCTCGACCGAATTAGTAGATACCAACGGGTAGGATTGTCTTGGAATTTCTTCTTGATCGGTACAAAAAACCAAAGAAAATAAACATATTATAAACAGGGCTAACTTTTTCATAACTAAAGTTTATAAAGTACGCTTCCCGTAAGGATAAAGTTTTGCTCAACTATGGGAGAAAGTCCATTGTCTATAACGGAAGTTCCGTAGTGATATTGGGCTCGGAGAGAAAAGAGAAAGTTTCCACTCCTATTGTAAGATAGTCCGCCTTCTAAGAAGGGGCGCAGGGTGTTTTTTTTGTATGAAAAAAAACTTTCGGACCTGTCGATCACTACAGTATTTGTATAAATCTGTTCATGTTGCCAATAACTCTTGAGATTCGTGTATAAAGTTAAAGAAGCTCCGCCTCCAATAAAGGGTATTAGTTTTCGTCTCGAGTTGATAAAATGATAGGAGAAGGATAATGGAGTTCTTAGTAAATTGTATTTTAGTGCTACAATGTCTCTCGTTTCCGGAGAACTGGTCACAGATTGATAACTAGCCTTTTGAAAGATAAAATCAATGTTTAGGCTAAATCTTTCAGAAATTCTTGGAGACGAGAAAATGTAACTAAGGCCAATGAAAATACTTTTGTCATTCTTGAATTGACTTTCATCAATGAAAGATGCCAAGTCTCCACTGTTTAAAATTGTGGTGCTAATAAAGCCCCCTGTAAGACCAACATAGCTTTGTGACCAAGCTTTTTGGCTTTTAAAAGAAGTGCTTGTTTGGGCAAAGCAGGAATTATACAGTTCAAAGAGTTCAGTGAGTTCGCGTTCTTTTAGTTTTGTGTTTTTTACTTTATGCTTTGCTTCAGGGCAATCAGAAAATTTCCAATTCAAAATACCAACATATTTATAATCGTTTCTTATGTATTTTTTGCTACCCTTTTCAACCTCTTGAATATTCTCATCTAATGGAAAAACCTTTAGTTCATCGTCCTCCAAGTAAAATCTTTCATAAATTCTGAATAAAGTAACTCGTCCTTTAACCAAGATTTCCGCAAAAAAAAGTTCGTTGAAATTTGAACCAGTTTTTATTGATCTTACGGTAAAGTATGCATCATTATCTAATCGATAACCCACAAGTTGAGCCGGGGTATACACAGTTGCCGATTCTTCTAAATTTTTTTTAAAATAACAACTTATAAATTTGCTATTACCTTCAGAATATAAGATGAAGCCCCGAAGCGTATCCTTATTTTGATTAACTACATAGCCTGGTCGAAAATCTTCCTGACAAAAGACATTTTGAACTGCCAGAAATAGAGATAAAAACAGAATTAACTTTATGATCATAACCTCTGAATATCCGCGCCCAGCGCACGTAAGCGTGTGTCGATGTTCTGATACCCGCGATCAATCTGGTCAATGCTGGAAATCTCGCTTACACCGTTTGCAGACAATGCCGCAATCAATAGTGCTACACCTGCACGAATATCAGGCGATGCCATTTTTATTCCACGAAGTGTTTGCTTGCGCTCAAGGCCAATTACGTTTGCACGGTGCGGATCACATAAGATGATCTGTGCGCCCATGTCGATCAGCTTGTCGACAAAGAACAACCGGCTTTCAAACATCTTCTGATGAATGAGCACCGAGCCTTTGGCCTGAGTCGCTACCACCAGCACGATGCTTATCAAATCCGGTGTGAATCCCGGCCACGGAGCATCGGCAATCGTTAAGATTGAACCGTCAATGAATGATTCAATCTCATATTTTTCCTGTGCGGGAATATGAATGTCATCTCCGTGGAATTCCATCTTAATGCCGAGTCGTCTGAAAATTTCAGGGATGATTCCCAGCATGTCGATGCGACAATTTTTTATCGTGATCTCAGATTGTGTCATCGCTGCTAGGCCGATGAAACTCCCGATCTCAATCATGTCAGGCAGTAAGGTATGCTCTGTTCCGCCAAGTTTTTCAACTCCTTCAATCGTCAGAAGATTTGAACCGACACCCGTAATCTTTGCGCCCATGCGGTTCAGCATGCTGCAAAGTTGCTGAAGGTATGGCTCGCAGGCTGCGTTGTATATTGTTGTTGTTCCTTTCGCAAGCACGGCAGCCATCACGATATTGGCCGTTCCGGTAACGGATGCTTCATCCAACAGCATGTAAGTGCCCTCGAGCTTCGATGCATCGATCTCGAAATACTGATTGTTGGAATCAAAATTGAATTTCGCGCCAAGCTTCTGGAAACCGATGAAGTGTGTATCCAGTCTGCGTCTTCCGATTTTATCGCCACCGGGTTTAGGCAAACTTGCTTTTCCGAAGCGCGCCAGGATTGGTCCGAGCAGCATAACCGATCCGCGCAATGCGGCAGCCTTTGCACGATACTCATCGCTCTCCAAAAATTTGGTGTTGACGTTTGCTGCAGTAAACCGGTAAGAATCTTTGCTGAGCTTTTCAACCTTCGCGCCTAAGTCACCCACAAGTTCAATCAGCTTATTCACATCGCGGATATCAGGAATATTATGAATGGTTACGGGTTGATCGGTTAACAGGACCGCGCTTACGATTTGTAATGCTTCATTCTTAGCACCCTGCGGGATGATTTCACCTTTTAATTTATTGCCGCCTTTTATTCTGAATATGCTCATGTGTGAAAGTCAGGTTGAAAAATTAGCCAATGAAAATCAACGTAAACCGCTGAATCATTGGCTAATCGATTTAATGCGAATTTTAGATTATTGATCTCTTCTTTTGTTCTTGTTCTTGAACCGGTTACGGTTTTTATTACGATGACCGTTGTTTCGGTGCTGTCCGCCACCCTGGCTTTGTTCCTGAACAGGCTTGCGTTTTTCGCCCTTGTAAAGCTGCTCGAACAGATTGTCTTCGCGTACCTTTCCTAAATCCAGCGACAGCTTGCCTTGCGACATGGTGCGGATATCGTTCACGATAACGGAATCATCGAGTGTTTCTTTATTCCATGCACCATAGAAGGTCTTCATCAGCTTGCCGAGGTAAATCACGGCATCGTTACGTTCCTGCTCGTTTTCAAGTTTCATCGCTTCTTTAATAAGACGTTCGATGTTCTTGCCGTAGTGCTTGAAGCGAATATTGCTTTGCGGATACCCGATGTGTTTCGGGCGCTTGAACAATGTTTCGCGATCCGGAACAGGGAAAGGGCTATTCAAATCGAGGTTGAAGTCAGCAATCACATATAGATCGTCCCACATGCGCTGCGGATTTTCCGGTGTCGCATCTTTTACGCTCGGTGTTAGCTGCGTCATCAGCTCGATGAGCGTATAGGCCATTTCAGTGCGTTTTTCCTTATCAGGAATGCTGCGAATATATTCCGTCAGTTTCTGAACGTTGCGGCCATATTCTTTTAAAATAATATCAGGGCGCGAGGTGTTGTATTCTCCAATCATTTACCAGTAGTGAATCGTTTGTATTGAGTGCTTAGTGTTGCGTATCAAGTTTTTCCAAGTCAGGCAACGAGCTGGGATTCGCTCAGGACTAAAAACGTTTACTTAATACGGCTCTATTCGTGTATTTTCAGTTTGGCAAAGCTAAGTAATAAGGTCTTCTCGCCAAAATCGTCAAATATTATTTTGGCTTTCTTGTCCGGACCGCTGAAATCCATTTTTTCGACCTTTCCGAAGCCGAATTTCGGGTGCTCGACTTTCATACCTTCACGCAACAACGCATTGTCGCTCGGTTTGAAATCCACCGGAGGCTTGTACGCAGTAGCTTTCGGTTTTAATGGCTGTGATGAGACCGTCTTTTTAATGCCCTGCACCAGTGTTCGGGCGTAACCACTGCTCACGGGCGATGACTCCATGCTGGAGTACTTCGTGCTCATTTTGATATAGCCCGGATCAATGTCGTCAATGAATCGGCTCTTTTCGCAATTCTTTAATCTTCCGAAACGATACCGCGTTATCGCGTAGGAGAGATACAGCTTTTTTTGAGCGCGTGTTATCGCCACATAGAATAGCCTGCGCTCTTCTTCAAGATCCGCGCGGCTGCTTAACATCATCTGCGAAGGAAAAAGATCTTCTTCCAGTCCTACGATGTAAACATACTTAAACTCAAGGCCCTTTGCCATGTGAATGGTCATGAGTGTTACCTTATCAGGATCGCGGTCTTTGTCTTCGTCCTGGCCGGTCACCAATGCCACGTCCTGAAGAAATGCGCTCAGTGATTTATCTTCCTTTTCAGGATCTTCCACAAATTCCTTGATCGCGTTCAATAATTCCTGAACGTTTTCATAGCGGCTCAGCCCTTCAACGGTTTTGTCTTCATACAGTTCCTTCATTAAACCGGAACCTTTTGCGATGTCGAAGGCTGCATCGTAGGCATCTTTCCTGCCGACTTCCAGTTCAAACCGTTTGATTAACGTTACGAACTCATCAATTGCACCGATGGTGCGGCCCGTTACAAAGTGTTTCGGATCCTGAAGTACATCCCAGATAGACGCACCCTGATCGTTCGCTCCCAGGATAAGTTTGTCAACGCTTGTATCGCCAATTCCCCGTTTAGGAAGATTGATGATTCGCCTGAATGCTGCTTCATCGTTGTGATTCAACACGAAGCGCATGTACGCCAGCAAATCTTTAATCTCCTTACGTTGATAGAATGAAAGCCCGCCAACGATTTTGTATTTGATGTTCAGCCGGCGAAGTGATTCTTCCATCGCGCGTGATTGGCTGTTGGTGCGATACAAGATGGCGAAATCGCTGAACTTCAACTGATGCTGCATCTTTTCTTCGAAGATTGAAGATGCCACCAGCCGGCCTTCCTCATTGTCCGAAAGTGCCTTGATAAGCTCGATCTGATTGCCTTGTTCGTTTGCTGTCCAAACGTTCTTAGGAATCTGTGCACGATTTCTTTTGATTACGGAATTAGCCGCATTTACAATGTTTTGAGTTGAGCGATAATTCTGCTCCAGCTTAAACATTTTCAGATCCGGATAGTCGCGCTCAAAATTCAGGATATTGGTGATATCCGCTCCGCGGAAACCATAAATGCTCTGCGCATCATCGCCAACCACACAGATGTTCCGGTAAGCCGATGCAATCTTCCTGACAATGCTGTACTGGCAGAGGTTAGTGTCCTGAAACTCATCGATCAGCAAATATTTGAACCGCTGCTGCAACTCGTTCAGCACATCCAGGTGATCTTTCAGCAACTTGTCGGTATTGAAGAGGATATCGTCAAAGTCCATCGCGTCAGCTTTGAAGCAACGCTCCTGGTAGGTTTTGTAAATCCGGCCCATCTCGGGGCGAAGATTCGAGGCGTCATCGGCCATCAGCTCACCATTGGCGAGATAGGCCTGCCAGCTGATCAGTTGATTTTTCGCGGCTGAAATACGATTGTAAACAACGTTCGGTTTGTACACCGTTTCGTCCAATCCCATTTCTTTCACCACCTGTTTGATGATCGTTTTCGCATCATCAACATCGTAAATGGTAAAGTTCTGACTATAGCCCAGGCGTGTTCCCCTGTCGCGACCACGAAGCAACCGTGCGAAGACAGAGTGAAATGTACCCATCCAGATGTTTCGCGCGTCCGAGCCGACAACGTGTTCAACCCGCTCGCGCATTTCTTTTGCAGCCTTGTTGGTAAAGGTTAGGGCCATGATGCTGAACGGATCAACATCCTTGGCTTTAATGAGGTGTGCAATTCGAAACGTCAGCACCCTGGTCTTCCCCGATCCCGCACCGGCAATCAGCATGGTGGGGCCTTCCGTGTTCACTACGCCCTCGTACTGCGAAGGGTTCAGCTGCTCTAAATAATCCATACGACCCCGCAAGGTAAGTGATCCTTTTTATCCTTCATAAAATATTTCCGGTCGCACTTTGTTTACCGGAATGTTGCACCGTTGCGCGGTGAAAACTACTTTTGTTAAACCTGTTTATACTTGAGCCTCTCAACTTCGCCTGCATTTTTTAATTCTTTTCAGGATGATGGTTTTGTTACAACGGCTGCCGAGCCGTGGTTTAAAGTAAAGGTTCAAGTCATCCAGCAGTATTTCGAGTCTTTTATCACCAACGTTTCCGGAAAAGTAAACGACATCGTGTTTGTCGATCTTTATTCCGGATCGGGCTTGTATTCATTCGGCCATCGGAAAGAACTCTTCCCTTCGGTCGCGCTTACTTCCCTTCAGGACAATCTGCCCGTATCGAAATGGATTTTTTGTGAGCAATCTTCCGAAAACGCCAAAGCGCTGAAGATCAGGGTAAACAAATATTTCCGTGGAAAGAACGTGGTGATCTTTGAATCAAAACCTGAACACCTGCTCGAAAAGTTTCGTTCGTACATCCCGCAGTCCAAGGCCGGCTACAAAGTGGCTATATTTTGTGTGGTAGATCCATTTTCGCTCGATATCCCGTTTACAACACTTGATAAACTGAATGACCTGGGCTTTACATTTTTAATTCCGTATACATTCAGTCTTTCGAACCGTCTCGACTACAAATTTTATCTGCGCGAGCAGCGCGATCGCCTCAAGAAGTACTTAGGTGGATTCAGGGATTTTGAAAAACTGGAAGAGGTAAAAAGCAATGTTGAATTTTACCGGAAGCTTGTTAAGATTCAGCAGAACAACATGCTGATGCTGGGGCTGAACACCACCGTTTCGGTGCATAAGCTGAACTCGGGCCTGATGGAGATGCCGTTTTATTACATCGGCTTCTATTCGAAGCAGCTTTCAGCGAAAACCGTGGCAGGCGATATTCAGCGGCAAGCGGCTACACAAATTCAGTTATTTTAGCGGTCCGGAACGAACATATTATAAAGAGCGTTAGCTCCTTTACACGTTAATTTATGCTGCAAGTAGGAGAGATATTGATATCAGACGATGTGATCGAAAAAGAATTCGTCTGCAACCTGGAGAAGTGCAAAGGCGCCTGCTGCGTGGAAGGTGATTATGGCGCCCCGCTTGACGAAGATGAACTTGAGATACTGAAAGAGATTTATCCCGAAGTTAAGCCATATTTATCGGAGGCCGGGATCAAGGCAATCGAAAAACAGGGAACACATGTGCTGGATGAAGATGGCGACCTTTCAACTCCTACCATTAAAGGGCGTGAATGTGCGTATGCGATTTATGACGACAAGAATATTCTAAAGTGTGGTATTGAGCAGGCTTACCTCGATGGGAAGATTAACTGGAAGAAGCCGATCTCGTGTCATCTCTACCCGATACGCATTACCAAAAAGAAGCATTTCGAAGCGTTGAACTATCACAAGTGGAGCATTTGCTCACCAGCATGCACGCTTGGAAAGGAACTGCAGGTACCTGTTTATAAATTTTTGAAGGACCCGCTGATTCGCAAGTATGGGAAAGCGTGGTACGATGAACTAGAGGCAGTTATTGAAGCATACCTGCTGGAACGCAAGAAATAGCTTATTTTTTGTTCCTTTTTTTCAACTCCTCCACATCGAGTTGATCTATCTTTCGGTTAAGCGTTTCTTTATTTTTGATAAGATCGTCATAACTCAGTATAAACACCGTAGTCCCATCGAGTTTTGTTTGAACCGCATTTCTCTTTGCTTGACTAAACGACTGTATTCCCGGAATCTTTGGGAGAAACTCTGTTCTGAAGCCAAGTTGAGGCACTCTCAAAAAAGTTTTATCCTTGTCAAAAACCAGATTCTTTAAAGAAGAGGTATCCACACCGAAATCGGTCAGTGCACTAACAATCTTAATGAAGTTCTCGTCCGTTGGGTTGTACCAGAAATCTATGTCGGCCGTTGCCCTTGGAAATCCATGAAAACCAACCGCTACACCACCAATTAATATGTAGTCGACTTCATGCTTATTAAGAAGTTCGCATACCTTTTGCAGCGCTTCACGAACATTGTTCATGATTTCCTAGTAAGCGACAATTCTATCCATTCGATATCGTCTTTTTGATAAGCTATCTCATGTTTCGAAATAGCTGCGCTTAGATCGGTAAGGTCAAGGCATAGTAAAAGTCTTTCTTCAGGCGATAATAGTATTTCGGATTGCAGCTGCTCAGACTTTGCTGTGGTAATATCGAATATTTCTGCCTTCATCTTTACAAATATACACATTGAAACTAGTCTTTTGCGAAGCTTTTTTATCAGAAAATAAGTAGCTTCAAGGCTGTAGTAACTATCACCTGATCCTATCTCTGCACCATGGTTAAATACAGCCGCGTTCTATTCTATTCATTAACGTTTTTATCGCTTTGCCTGATTACAGGTTGTACCGACAACACTCCACGAGTTCTTGTTTTTAGTAAAACGGCCGGATTCTACCATGAGTCTATCCCGACAGGAATTGAGGCGCTTCGAAAGCTTGGTGCTGAAAATGGTTTTGAAGTTGATACCACAAAAGATGCGTCATTCTTTACTGAAAGCCGGCTGAAAAAATACAAGGCGGTTGTGTTTCTCAGCACCACGAGAAACGTGCTGAATGCCGATCAGCAATTGGCCTTCGAGCGCTACATCCAGGCGGGAGGCGGATACGTTGGTATTCACGCTGCTGCCGATACGGAATATGAGTGGCCGTGGTATAACCGGCTGGTGGGCGCATATTTTCTAAGTCATCCTGCGATTCAGCCAGCCGCTATTCGGGTGATCGACACAACCCATATATCTATGAAAGGTTTACTAACACGATGGGAGCGAACAGATGAGTGGTACAATTATAAAAACATCTATACGGGCATTCATGTCTTAGCTGAGCTTGATGAAAAGACATATGAAGGAGGGGAGAACGGAGCTAACCACCCCATTGCATGGTATCATGCATTTGATGGCGGGCGTGCGTTCTATACCGGTGGAGGTCATACAAAAGAAGCGTACGCGGAGCCGTTATTTTTAAAACACCTTTTAGGAGGCATTCGCTATGCTATGGGCGATAACGTTTCGCTCGACTATAGTAAGGCCTATGCGGTAAAGACCCCGGAAGAAAATCGGTTTACAAAAACAATTCTGGCGAACGACCTTAATGAGCCAATGGAACTTGCAGTCGCCAATGACGGCCGCGTTTTCTTCGCGGAACGCTCAGGCAGTCTGTACGTTTACGTGCCAGCAGAAAACTCACACAAGCTGCTGCATAAGTTCAATGTGATGCCTGATTCCGATGAGAATTTCGGAAGCGGAATTCTTGGATTAATCATTGACCCTGACTTCGACAAAAACAATTACTTGTATCTTTTTTACACTCCGAACGAATTACCGATTCATCAAAACATCTCGCGGTTTAAAGTCAGCAAAGACAATGTAATCGATCTCAAGTCTGAGCAAATACTGATCAAAATTCCGCTTGAAGCGGAGATCGGAGCACATGCCGGTGGCTCACTTGCTTGGGATAAGGATAAGAATCTTTATATGTCGACCGGTGACAATACAGTACCGTTTGCTTCTGACGGTTACGCTCCGCTGGACGAAATCCCCGGAAGGATTATTTATGATGCACAACGTTCTGCGGGTAATACCAACGATCTCCGTGGGAAGATTTTAAGAATTCATCCGGAGGCTGATGGAACGTATACAATTCCCGAAGGCAATTTATTCCCGAAAGGAACTTCCGGTACAAGTCCGGAGGTTTATGCGATGGGCTGTCGCAATCCATACCGCATGTCGGTCGATCAGGAAACTTCAATTGTCTACTGGGGAGAAATTGGTCCGGATGCCGGCAACGATGGTACACATGGGCCCCGTGGCTACGATGAAATCAACCAGGCGAAGAAAGCTGGCAATTTTGGTTGGCCGTATTTCGTAGGCGACAGTAAGCCTTACCCTGAGTATGATTTTGTGAATAAAATACTGGGGGCATTGTACAATCCTGAAGCTCCGGTCAATGCATCGGTGAATAACACAGGACTTAAGGATCTTCCTCCGGCACAAAAAGCTATGATCTGGTATCCATATGCAAAGTCGGATGAATTTCCGGATGTTGGTACAGGCGGGCGCAGCGCGCTGGCGGGTCCGGTATACCATTTCAATAAAGATCTGAAGTCGAATACAAAGTTTCCGGAGTACTTTGATAAGAGCCTTTTTATCTACGACTGGATGCGCAACTGGGTATTTGCCGTGCGATTGGATGAAAATCATAACTACGTTCGCATGGAACCATTTATGTCGGCTTCGGGTGATTTCAGACGACCGATTGATCTGGAGGTTGGTCCGGAGGGATCGTTTTATATGCTGGAGTACGGATCGGTTTATGGTATCGACAACGTAGATGCGCGTTTGGTTCGCATTGACTACAATGGGGGCAATCGCAAGCCAATATCACGAATAACCGTTTCTGACACCATCGGCATCGCGCCAATGAAAGTGAAATTAAGTGGTAAAACAAGTTCCGACTCTGACGATGACGCGTTGAAATACGAATGGTCGATTGAAGGGGAGAAGTTTAGCACAGCTGACGTTGAGTATACGTTTACAAAGAGTGGTGTGTACTCCGTTACGCTTTACGTGTCCGATCCTTCCGGTGCAAGAGATTCAGAAGTCATAAAGGTTAAGGTTGGTAATACTATACCTTCCGTTGTCATCAAAACCATCGATAACAGCACATTCTTCTTTGACAAGAAACCACTTTCGTATCAAGTTGAAATTACCGACAAGGAAGACGAGCAAATCGATCCGAATAATATGATGATTGCGCTCAATTATGCAGAGAAAGTATCTGGTCAGGTTGGTCATCAGGCAGTTACGCTTCATCCCGGTAAAGCCATGATTGAAGCCAGCGATTGTAAAACATGTCACCAGTTGGAAGGTAAATCTATTGGCCCGGCCTTCATGGAGATTTCAAAACGGTATAAGAACGACAAGGCTTCCCCTGAAAGGCTGATTACCAAGATCATACAGGGTGGAGGTGGAGTGTGGGGTGAGCCGACCATGAGCGCGCATCCGCAGCTGGCGCGGGAAGATGTTGGCAAAATTGTTTCGTATATCCTTTCACTCGCAGGCGACAAACCAAAGAGCTTACCGCAGGCCGGTTCAGTTACATTTAAGGATCAGCCAAAATCGGATGGCAAAGGCCGCTACGTGCTGCATGCGAGCTATACCGATAAGGGCGGAGAAGCCGTTCCGTTGACCGGTAGCGCATCGCTGGTTTTACGTCCGGCAAAAGTTCAGGTCGAAGAAGCGGATATTTTACACAACATCAAGCTGGGAGATCATACGATCGGAAGTGTTCACAACAAATCGTATTTTGTATTGAAGAACATTGATTTGAAAGGCATCAAACAATTGACCTATAATTACGCTTCGCTGAATCGCGATGCAGCGATTGAGGTGCATGTAGGGTCGCCAAAAGGAGAATTGATCAGTATGGCACCGTACACAAAGACCGGTGATTGGAAGAAATTCAGGCTGTTGAACGCTCCCATTAAAGACCCTGGCGGAATAAACGATTTGTATTTTGTGATTATCAGAAACGAAGAACCAAATGATCATATGCTTGATCTCGATTGGATCGAGTTTAAGCAGTGATTCTAACCTTATCGAGCTATGAGTAAAACGTTTGATGATTCGCGCAGGAGCGCACTAAAGAAAATGGCCGGATCGGCAGCGGTTGCGATTGCCGGCATGTCGCTGTCGCATCGTGTTCAGGCAACGGAACGCATTCTTGATGATAAGCTCAAGGGTAAGATTAATCATTCTGTCTGTCGCTGGTGCTATAACGACATCCCGTTCGAAGATTTATGCAAAGCAG
Source organism: Cyclobacteriaceae bacterium (assembly GCA_016786585.1). Taxonomy (GTDB): domain Bacteria; phylum Bacteroidota; class Bacteroidia; order Cytophagales; family Cyclobacteriaceae; genus UBA2336. The sequence continues at coordinate 74,304 of JAEUUI010000030.1, read as the reverse complement.
CTAGTGCAATTGGTCTCGCTTCAATTGAATTGACGGGTCCCGATGAATGGCCGATCCTCAAGCGTTACGGACTAACGGCCGCAATGGGCTGGAGTGCTGAGAAGGGAATTACGGAAGGATTTAACAATCCGGCCTTGCATGATGAACTCGTCACACGATACACCGAACTTATTCCGAAGGCTGCTGCCGCGGGAATTACACAACTGATTTGCTTCTCCGGAAACAGACGCGGACTGGCAGATGAGAAAGGAATTGAAAACTGTGCGGTGGGTTTGAAACGGCTGATGGGTGTTGCTGAACAATACAAGATCACTCTGGCGATGGAATTACTGAACAGTAAGGTTGATCATCACGACTATCAATGCGATCGTACAGAATGGGGCGTTGCGTTGTGCGAAAAAATTGGATCTGATAGATTTAAATTGCTTTACGACATCTACCACATGCAGATCATGGAGGGCGATGTAATCGCTACCATCCGCAAGCACGCAAAATACATCTCACATTATCACACCGGAGGTGTTCCGGGCCGGGCTGAAATTGATGACACACAGGAACTTAACTATCCTGCTATTATGCGTGCTATTGTTGAAACAGGTTTTAAAGGATATGTAGGGCAGGAGTTTATCCCGAGACGTCCCGACAAGATCGCTTCGTTAAAACAGGGCGTTACGATTTGTGATGTTTAATGAATTGATAGCGTTATAAACAAAAAAGCGAGGCGTTGACCTCGCTTCCTTTTTATCGATAAAGCTCTTCTCTTATTTCAAATCAGAGAAGTCAAAGCTTGTTTCCAAAAACTTGGTTGTGAACTTACCGGAACGGAATGTCGGGTTGTCCATCAGTTTGATGTGGAACGGAATTGTTGTCTTGATTCCTTCGATCACAAATTCCTGTAACGCGCGCTTCATGCGTGTGATAACCTCCTCGCGTGATTGTCCGCTGACAATAAGCTTGGCGATCATTGAATCGTAGTTCGGAGGGATGGTGTAACCCGCATATACGTGGCTGTCGATACGAACGCCATGTCCGCCCGGCATGTGCAGGTGCGTGATCTTTCCAGGTGATGGTCTGAATCCGTTAGCCGGATCTTCCGCGTTAATCCGGCATTCCATTGAATACAAATTCGGGAAATAGTTCTTTCCGGAAATCGGAACACCTGCAGCAACCTTGATTTGTTCTTTGATCAAATCGTAGTCGGTAACTTCTTCCGTGATCGGGTGCTCCACCTGGATACGGGTATTCATTTCCATGAAGTAGAAGTCGCCATGCTTGTCCACCAGGAATTCGATTGTTCCAACACCTTCGTAGTTGATGGCCATCGCACCTTTAATGGCGGCAGCGCCCATCTTCTCGCGGAGTTCTTGCGTCACGATCGGAGAAGGTGTTTCTTCTACCAGTTTCTGGTGCCTGCGCTGAATAGAACAATCACGTTCCGACAAATGACAGGCTTTTCCGTACTGATCGCCTACCAACTGAATTTCAATGTGACGCGGCTCTTCAACAAATTTTTCGAGGTACAAGCCATCGTTTCCGAAAGCAGCACCCGCTTCGCGCTTGGCGTCATCCCAGGCTTTTTTGAATTCGCTTTCATTGTTAATGATGCGCATACCCTTACCACCGCCTCCGGCAGTTGCCTTCACGATAACGGGGTATTTAATTTCTTTGGCAAGTTTCATTCCCTGCTCCATCGTATCGAGCAGTCCGTCCGATCCGGGGATAACCGGAACACCGGCTTTCTTCATCGTGTCTTTAGCTGTGGCTTTGTCGCCCATGGCGTTGATCATGGCAGGCGAGGGCCCGATAAACTTGATGCCGTACTCATGACAGATCGCAGAGAACTCAGCGCGCTCAGATAAGAATCCGTAGCCCGGGTGAATAGCATCTGCGCCAGTAATTTCCGCAGCCGATATGATGCGGGGAATATTGAGGTATGAATCTTTGCTTGGAGCGTCACCGATACAAACAGCTTCATCGGCAAAGCGTACGTGCAGACTTTCGCGATCGGCAGTTGAATAGACGGCAACTGTTTTTATTCCCATTTCGCGGCACGTACGGATGATCCGTAGGGCAATCTCTCCGCGGTTCGCGATTAATATCTTTTTAAACATAATTCTAACTTTAGATTTTTGATTTACGATTTGAGATTTTGATTTACGCACACGGGTTGACGTGATCAATAAATCTAAAATCTTACGTCTAAAATCTTAACTGAATTAATCCGGTTCTACAACAAATAACACCTGATCGTATTCGACAGGCGATGCATTTTCAACCATTACTTTTACAATTGTTCCGGAAACTTCCGATTCAATTTCATTGAACAATTTCATCGCCTCAATGATACAAACGGTCTGGCCTTTCGATACTTTATCGCCAACGGAAACAAACGGAGCTGATTCCGGGTTAGCCGTGCGATAGAATGTTCCAATCATTGGCGACTTGATGTCTACCGTCTTCTTACCGGATGCTGCAGGAGTTTCTGCTGCCTGCTTGGTCGCCTGAGGCTGCGCAGTTACCTGTGGTGTAGTTTGCTGAACCGGTGCCGATACAGTCTGAACCGGTGCCGCAGAAACGGATTTAAATACTTTTTGATCGGGTTCACGCTTTACGTGAAGTTTAAGCTCCTTGGTTTCAACGTTTACCTCATTCAATCCGGTTTTGGAAATGAAATCGATAAGGTCGCGGATCTCGGTGGTCTTCATATCGGCAGAATTGGTTTTAGGTTCGGATTTGGTGCTGCGTGTTTTGGCCATGGTAGTTTATTTTACGCGTTCAACATACGCACCATTGCTGGTGTCGACTTTAATTTTGTCACCGGTGTTTACAAACAACGGAACTTTAATTTCTACGCCATTCTCCATCTTCGCTGCCTTCAGCGTGCGGGTAGCGGTATCTCCGGCAAGGCCGGGCTCGGTGTATTGTACTTCCAGCACTACATGCGGAGGAGCTTGTGCCGTGATCGGGTCTTTACCATCTTCAAATGCAATCAATAAGGTTACACCTTCTTTGATGTAAGCCAAAGAATCGCCCAACAGATTCTTGTCAAGATAGATTTGCTCAAAGGTTTCATTATCCATGCATACCAGGCTGTCGCCATCCTGGTACAGGTAGTTATATTCTTTTGTTTCTACGCGGAGGATCTCGGCAGAATCTCCCGGACGGAAGCGGTTTTCAACCAACCTGCCATTTCTCACGTTACGCATTTTGATTTGGTAGAACGCGCGTAAGTTACCGGGAGTGCGGTGCTGCAATTCTTCAACCTGCATTACTTCACCGTTGTAACGCATGTAATTTCCTTTGCTGAGATCAGAGATAGATGCCATAAAATTTTTAGTCGTCTTAATTTACAAATCAAATTCAAAAAGTGCTTTGGAAAGGCCTATTTGCCGTCATACGCCCATTTCAGGTAGATCGCGCCCCACGTAAATCCTCCTCCAAAGGCTGCTAATATAAGATTATCTCCCTTTTTAAGCCTCTTTTCGTAGTCCCACATCAAAAGGGGCAGAGTTCCTGCTGTAGTGTTACCATATTTTTCTATGTTCATCATCACTTTGTCGTCTGTGATGCCCATGCGGCTCGCGGTAGCGTCAATAATGCGTTTGTTGGCCTGATGCGGAACCAACCAGGTGACATCGTTGCTCGTGAGGTTGTTACGCTGCATAACTTCTGCAGAAATCTCCGCCATGTTCGTAACCGCAAACTTAAATACGGTAGCACCTTCCTGCTGAGCATAGTGAAGATTAGCCTCTACCGATGCGTGCGTAGCAGGGATACGGCTTCCACCGGCAGGCATGCTGAGATATTGTGCACCGGATCCATCGCTCTTCAATACCGAGTCAATTACACCTACATGTTCGGTTGTAGGTTCGAGGAGAACCGCTCCGCAACCATCACCAAAAATGATGCATGTTGCGCGGTCCTTGTAATTGATGATGGATGACATTTTATCACCACCCACGACAACTACTTTTTTGTGCGTACCCGATTCGATAAACTTTGCACCGGTTGTCAGGGCGTACAGAAATCCTGAACACGCGGCAGAGATATCATAACTGAACGAGTTGCTTGCACCTACCATGTCTGCTACCAGGTTAGCGGTAGAAGGGAATGGCATGTCGGGCGTTACCGTAGCCACGATCAGCAAATCTATTTCTTTCGGATCCGTGTTCGTTTTTTTGAGAAGTTCTTTCACGGCTTCAGCAGCCATGTGCGAAGTGCCTTTTCCTTCGCCTTTCAGAATTCGTCTTTCTTTGATACCGGTTCGGGTGGTGATCCACTCATCGTTGGTATCTACCATCGTTTCGAGTTCCTGGTTGGTGAGAATGTAGTCGGGAACATATCCGCCTACACCTGTAATTGCTGCCCGGATTTTGGTCATAACTTGTTTTTACGCTGATGCGATTTACCCTTTTGAGCAAACCTATAAAAAGCAAAAAGCCCGATTTTTCAATCGAGCGTTTTAATTAATTGATTATTAGCTATTTAGTATCTCCGATTTGGCTGAAATCCGCTTTTGCTGCGAATGTTGGCCGGTAACCGAAAATCTAACCTTCATGTCTTATGCTAACACTTCTTTTTCCATCACCACGCGGCCGTTGTAATACAACTTGCCTTCTACCCAGAAAGCGCGGTGCGGCAGGTGATGTTCGCCAGTAGTCGGGCAAACAGCCAATTGCTTAGCCGTAGCTTTGTAGTGTGTTCTTCTCTTATCTCTGCGGGTCTTCGAGGTTTTTCTCTTTGGATTCGGCATAACTCAACTATTAATTTTTATTCAACTTCTTTAACATTTCCCAACGAGGATCGATCTCGTCAGACTTCTTTTCTTCGGCTGATTCAGAAGTATAGATCAAACTATCACCTTCCGATTCATCGTTAAATCTCGGATGCAGCTTCTTCATCGGTATCGCCAGGGCGATAAACTCGTAAATGAACTGCCCGATTTCCAGGCTTTCGGTTCCATGATGAATCATCATCACATCTTCGCTGACTTCCACATCCTGGTCGCCATACTTGAAGATAATTTTGCGTTTCAAGTCAACCGGATAATCGAACTCATCCAGGCTGCGGTCGCAAACCAGCTTCACCGAACCCTTTATTTTAAACTCAGTTTCCAGGAAAGTTTCCCGCTTATCCAGCGCTACGTCAACCGTAAACTTGCCCTCCGAAACCAGCCCTTTATCGTATTTCCTGAAAAACTCGTCCCCAAATTCATAGTGAAAGTGATGGATTGTGAGGCTCAGGCCCAGAATATTAATGCGATACGACTCCATACAACCCCCCTCCTGGGTACTGAAAATGGTCGGCAAATGTAGGAAATAATATGAGAATTCGAAAAGAATTCCTGTTTCAGAGCATTAAAATGCAGGCTTTCAGAGGTAGTCCTGCAGAGCAGTCAGCCGCAGGTCCTCACGGCTTTTTTTCTCATAATTCTCAACAAAATAGTCGATTATGCCCTTTTTGAATCCCAGTTTGATGGCCACGTTCCGGCAGAAAGTCAGTTCACTGTCGAAAATCTTCTGATCGGCAAACATCAGCTGGATGCTCGTGAGCAGGTAATCGAGTTTTTGGTCCAGCGATAAAGCCCCCAGCGACCCTATAGGCTCCGGGTTTTTGATCAGCTCGTTTACATCTTCTTCCGAGAAATTACGGTCTTTGGCGATGCGATAGATCATTTCACGCTCACTCCGGGCAAAATGCTTGTCAGCCTCGGCCAGTTGAATTAACAGATTGAGCTTTTTACGGGTAACAATATCCATCTCTCACAGTGTAAACGCTAAATATACACATCTGCCTTTATGCGGTGTGCCTTTTGCAGTCCAATGTAAGAAATCTGATAATTAAGCAGATTTATTTTCTGCCGATGGTTCATGCCGCACCTTGAAAATGTCTACCGCTGTGTAGATGGCTTGTCGCATCGATTCCTCATCCGCTTGATTTTTACCCGAGATTGCATAGGCTGTACCATGATCAGGCGAAGTACGGATTACCGGAAGGCCGGCTGTATAATTCACACCTGTGTTAAAGGCAATTGTTTTGAAAGGAGCGAGGCCCTGATCGTGATACATCGCAAGGATACCATCGTACTTGAGGTAGGCGGCTGACGCAAAGAACCCATCGGCCGGCAACGGCCCTGAAACAATCTTTCCTTGGTTTTTTAGATCATTGACCAGCGGCTTCAAGACTTTTTCATCTTCTTCACCGATCAGACCATTGTCGCCTGCGTGCGGGTTCAGGCCAAGAATGGCAATCTTGGGTTTTTGAATACCAAAGTCTTTGCGAAGGGAAGATTCAAGTGCTTTATACTTTGCTTCGACCCGTTCGCGGGTGATAAGCGAAGCAACCTGACTGATCGGCACGTGCTCGGTTACCAATCCCACGCGCAAGCCTTCGCTCGCAAGCAGCATCAGGTGATCTTTCGTACTGAAGAACTCTGCTAAAAATTCGGTATGGCCTTTAAACGGAAACTCATCACTATGAATGGTGCTTTTATCAATTGGTGCAGTAACCAGCGCATCGAGTAATCCATCTTTCAGGTCATTAGCTGCCTGTTGCAAAGCCTGAAGTGCAGCTCGGCCGCTTTCTTTTGAAGGCTTTCCTGGATGCGCCTCAAGTGTTTCATCCCAGGTGTTTACAATATTTACTTGCTTGGCCACATATTGTCCGCGGTTTCTTACCTGACTGTAATTGAACTCTTCAATATTGAGCTGCTTCTTATAGAATGAAAGAACCTTGGAAGACCCATAAATCACCGGTGTAATCATGTTCAGCATGCGGTTATCGCAGAGGGATTTGATAACTACTTCAGGTCCCACTCCATTTATGTCGCCAAGTGTTATGCCAATCCTGGGCTTTTCGGTTCTGTGATGTTGTGTCATGTAACGCGGTTTGAGGAGTACAATTTTACGGAATTTGTCGGCTTTAAAAATTTTGTGCCCTACTTTCGCGGTAATCGCGCAACTGTGGTACGACCAAAGAAATTTTTAGGACAACACTTTCTCAACGATCAGGGCATTGCCAAGCGGATCGTTGAGGGCTTAACCACATCCGGAAAGTCAAATGTGCTGGAGATCGGGCCCGGGATGGGTGTTCTCACGAAATTTCTTGTTCAGGATAAAAGCATCAATCTTAAGGTAATTGAGATCGATTGGGATTCAGTTGCGTATCTGAGGCAGCATTATCCTGCATTGTCAATCATGGAAGGTGACTTTCTTGAACTTGATTTGAAGCAGGTGTTTGGTGAAAGCTTCTCGGTGATCGGTAATTTTCCGTACAACATATCTTCGCAGATATTCTTCAAAGTATTGGAGCAACGAAACATGGTCGATCAGGTGGTGTGCATGTTGCAGAAGGAGGTGGCCGATCGTATTGCTGAACCTCCCGGAAGCAAAACGTACGGTATTCTGAGTGTGTTGCTTCAGGCTTTTTACGATATCGAATATCTTTTCAAGGTTCCGCCCGGAGTTTTTATACCACCACCGAAAGTTATGTCGGCTGTGATACGACTAACGCGGAACAAGCGCGAAAAACTTGACTGCAATGAAGCGCTGTTCTTTCAGGTGGTGAAGCAAGGGTTTAACAATCGAAGGAAAACTTTGCGTAACGCCTTAAAAAACCTGAATTTAGCGGCCGAATTTTTAACCGATCCGATATTCGATCTGCGTGCAGAACGTTTGTCGGTTGACCAGTTTGTTTACATCACACAGTTAACGGAAAAGAGTCGTGGAGGAACTGATGCAGTTTGAGCTTTCCAAAGAGTTCGTTGAACGTTTTCAACGGGCGCTGGATGAGCGCGACCATGCCTTTATCCTGCAGGTGCTCGAAGATGTAAATCCTGCTGATATCTCCGCACTCCTCTACGAGTTTAATTCCGAAGAATCAAAATATGTAATGGACATGCTTTCGCTTGATATTCAGGCGGAAATCGTGCGTGACCTCGATCCTGTTACCCGCGTTAATTTTTTAAAAGTCTATGAGCCGGCTCAGATCATTACTATGATCAACATGCTGAACTCGGATGACGCGGCCGATATTTTAAATGAGCTTCCCATTAAGGTTCGGGAAGAAGTGCTGCACGGACTTGATGCTGATTTGCGTGTACAGGTCATTGATCTGCTTCGCTACGAAGAAAATGTAGCAGGTGGTTTGATGGCGAAGGAACTTATTAAAGTTCGTAACCACTGGACGGTCGTTCAATGCATTGATGAGATTCGTAAGCAGGCTGAAAATGTTGATAAGTTTTACGCGGTGTATGTGGTGGATGATCAGGACAAGCTGCTCGGCCGTGTATCGCTGAAAGATCTGGTAATCTCGGATGCCCGTAAAATCGTTTCTGAAATTATTGAAGAGGAAGAAATCGTTTCTGTTGAAACATACCTGGACGATACCGAAGTAGCCGACATCATGCGGAAGTATGATTTGGAATCTGTTCCGGTAGTGAATGTTCAGGGACAACTGGTCGGAAGAATTACCATCGATGATGTAGTCGATGTAATCACCGAACAGGCAGAAGAAGACCGCCAGTTGATGTCGGGTATCTCGGAAGACCTGGAGGAGGATGATAGCGTTTGGAAGAACACCCGTGCGCGTTTACCCTGGCTTTTAATCGGAATTGTAGGAGGGTTGTTGAATGCAAAATTCATGGGCCTTTTTAAAGATGAGATTGTTCAGATTGCCGCAATTGCTTTTTTTACTCCGCTTATTCAGGCAACCGGTGGAAATGTAGGTATACAATCTTCTTCCCTCATTGTTCAAAGTCTTGCAAACCCCGGATTTGTGGAGGAAGGCCTTTGGCAACGTCTTACAAAGGTGTTTGTGGTGGCGTTGGCAAACGGGCTATTCTTGTCGGTCATTGTGCTGGGTGCTAACCTGTTTTTGTTTGATCACCAGGCGCTTTCATTCATTGTGTCGATAGCACTTTTTAGCGTAGTAGTATTTGCATCATTTATCGGGACCGTCACACCGCTTATTTTAAACAGGTTTGGATTCAATCCCGCGCTGGCTTCCGGACCGTTTATTACAACCACCAACGACTTGCTGGGCCTAACAATCTATTTCCTCACGGTACACCTGCTGCTGTAGCCTGATTCTTGAGAAAGTCGGGTTACGGAAATAATCGCCATGTTTTGAAATACCTGATTTTCGTCAGGCTTACTGGTATACGCATATATGCCTTTTTTATTACATCAGTCTGTCATACAGTTGATCTTCATGTTAAAAAACCTTTAGATTTGGGATAGCGGGCAGCGATCTCATGGCTTTAAAAAACAGAATCGATAAACTGAAGGAGGTTTTCAATAATGTTATTGAAAAGCCGCTGTTAACATCAACCCTGGTGCTGATCCTGGTGGCCGTGATTGTAATCGGTCTTAGCCTGCGTTACTACATTTCCGACTTCGATAATTTTATTCCGCAAATTCTGGCCGAAGCGCACGGTATGATTTTCGACATTGCGGTGATCGGTATCCTGATTTTCTGGTTGAATCAAAACGGAGAAATCCGGCAGCGGATTCGCACGTATCGGGATGAGATTGATGACTTCCGGTTGTGGGAATCGGAAGAAGCTGCATTCCGTACGGTCGGTAACATAAAAAGGTTAAACCGGCACCGGATTTATGAAATCAATCTGGTGAATTGCTTTCTTACCCGCACAAACCTGAACTATGTTAATCTGAAGGGATCCAACTTAAATTCCGCGAACCTTTCGCAGGCATCCTTAATTGAAGCCAACTTGGAAAACACCCGTCTCAACCAGACCAATCTGGAAAACTCGAACCTCAACCAGATCAATCTGAAAGCAGCGTATGCGAGTGGAGCAAACTTCAAAGATGCTTTTCTGATTAAGGCTCAATTTGATGGAGCGTTCCTGATCAAAGCAAATTTTAATAACGCCTACCTGATGGAAGCAAACTTGCAGAACTGTTACCTGATGGGTGCTGATTTTGAAAATGCAAGCTTGTACAAGGCCGACTTGCGCGGAGCAAAGGGTCTTACGGTTGAGCAACTTTCAAGAGCGAAAACGCTGTACCTGGCCAAGTTTGATGATGATATCCTCGAGCAGGTCAAAACAAGCATTCCGGAGCTTGTAGGCGCTTGATAGAACTCATTTCTGTCGTACGATACGCGATTTGTGCAGATAATTTAATCCATTAACTTTGTCCCACTGAAACAACGGTCTCACCTCCGAGGCCGTTGTTTTATTTTTAAGGTCGATACAAAACATTGCGTATATATGAGTAAGAAGATTTCGTACTACACAAAAGACGGACTCGAGAAGTTAAAGACTGAGCTTGCAACACTGAAGTCGAAAGGACGTGCTGACATCGCCAAGCAAATCGCGGAAGCACGTGACAAAGGTGACTTGAGCGAGAATGCCGAATACGATGCGGCTAAAGATGCACAAGGTCACCTGGAAGCTAAGATCGCTCAATTAGAGGATCTTGTGGCAAATGCACGTTTGCTGGATGAATCGAATGTCGATACTTCGAAGGTTTCTATCCTGTCGAAAGTGACGATCAAAAATAAAAAGAATGGTGCTTCGGTAACCTACATGCTTGTTTCAGAAGAAGAAGCGGATCTGAAGGCCGGAAAGATTTCAACCATGTCGCCTATCGGGAAAGGATTGCTTGGCAAAGCGAAAGGTGAGGTGGCCAAGATTAAAACTCCTGCCGGAGAAATGGAATTTGAAATTGTAAGCATCGGCGTTTAAGTATGGCTTCGATATTTACCCGAATCATTAATCGCGAAATTCCGGGACACATTGTTGCGGAAAACGATACGTTTATAGCATTTCTTGATGTAATGCCGCTGGTACACGGCCACGTATTGGTAGTTCCAAAGAAGGAAACTGATTACATCTTTGATTTGGACGATGATACGCTGGCAGGGTTATATGTTTTTGCTAAGAAAGTAGCGGTGGCGCAGAAGAAAGCTGTGCCCTGTAAACGGATCGGTATAGCAGTGATAGGATTGGAAGTTCCGCATACCCATGTTCACCTCGTGCCGATGAATTCGGTAGGGGATATCAACTTCACGCAGCCTAAACTGAAGCCCTCTCAGGAAGAACTCGCGTCAGTTGCCGAAAAGATCAGAAAGGCATTCTGATCAGTCAATAAAATCAATATCAATGTTAAGCGGATACCGCATCAGGTAATCGAGCGCCTCCTTTACGGTTAAATCTTCAAACAGCACTTTATATAGCGTGCTGGTGATCGGGGCGCGGACTTTATAAAAGTCGGCACACTTTTTCATAATCCTTACCGTATTCACACCTTCGGCAACTTCGTCCATGCTCTCAAAAATCTCTTCCGGTTTCATGCCCTGGGCGAGCTTGTAACCTACCTGGAAGTTCCGGCTTAATGGACTGTTACACGTTGCTACGAGGTCGCCAATGCCTGCTACACCTAAGAAAGCTTTTGTTTTTCCGCCTAACGCTCTTCCGAGGTGAATGATTTCCACGACTCCGCGGCTGATCAATAATCCCCTCGCATTTTCGCCATAGCCCATTCCATTCAAGGCACCGGCTGCAATGGCGATAATGTTTTTTAATACTCCGGCCAGTTCAACACCAATTAATTCGTTGTTTCCATATACCTGGAAGCGATCACTTCGCAATAATCTTTTACCGATGCTGATTACTTCATTAAACGGGCTGGCAATTACCGTTGCTGCAGGCTGTCGGGCAGATAACTCTTTCGACAGATTTGGCCCGGCTAAACACCCTACACGCACCACAACACTCTCTTCGCGGATAACTTCGCTCATGGTTTTTACCTGCAAGCGACTGAGTTTGGTTACCGTTTCGAGTGTCTGGCCTTTCGGCAGGCTGATGTCCAATCCTTTTGACCCATGGATCAGTACGTGATACGGATGAAGATACGGAGAAAGCTTCCGCATCATCTCACGGAAGTGAGCCGAGGGCACAATCGGGAAGATGATGTCGCATTGCCGCGCCAGTTCCGCCAGATCGTTAATCGGGGTGATGTGCTTGTTGAGTTTATGTCCGCGGATTTCTCGCTTGCTGAGAATATGTTCAATTGTGTTTTCATCGCGTACGTAAAGAAATACGTTGCGATGTCTGGCCAGCAGATTCGCCACCGTGGTGCCAAAATTACCTGACCCTATAACACCAACGGGAGGAAGGTCAGATAAACTTTTCGAGGTCATAGCCTACCAGCCGGTTATGATAAAAGTACAGTGTGTTGAGATCTTTTGTAATGATGTTCCCCTTCTTGTCCATCAACAGCGGCCGTTTCAAATGGAAGTTACCAACGTTCTCAAGTCCGTGACGGATTACCAGGTCAATCTTTCCTTTTAAGTGCGTAGCGTGATTTGCTTTGCCTTCTTTTTTCAGATTGTAAATCTGTTTACGTACGCGTTTGCAGGTCTTGCGGAACTCGGGGTAGTCAAGCGATAATTCTTCTTCCGGCAATCGCAGCAATCCGAAAAGATCAAGCTTCGGATGTTGTTTCTGCCACATCTCAAATGCCACAAAGGCAACCAGATGGCTGGCAAATGTGCGGTGGATTTTATGATACTCCGCTACAATGCGCTGACTAAGCATGCGGGTGTATTCATCCTCCCGCTGCTTATCGATTGTAATCTGACCGTTTGACAAGAAATAATCACGCGTGTCGATGATGCGCCCCTGAGCATCAAGGCTGTTGCCTTCTTCGTCAACATAATTGCCCATGATGTCAAGGCCCCGTCCAATCGAAACAGAAATATTTGAGCCTTTCGTGAAAAACTTGAATAAGAACTGAATCAGTTGAACACTGCCGTATTTATCATCTTCCGGCAGGTATCGATCCTGACCTTTAATAGACAGGTAGTCGTCAATCAATTCAGGTGCTTCCAGTACAAAATGATAATTCAGTGTCACAGGAACCACAAAAATCTTTCGCGGAGTTTCACCTTCTGCCGTGTTCAGATAGATGTTTCGCTGTGCTTCGGTGGCGGTGGAGAGCAATCCGAGTTTCAGCATCTTCTCGATCGTTCCGGAACGTGAACGGGTTCCGCCAGGAAAGAACAAGCTATGCGCACCCTTTTCAATAGCCAGACCCGAATACATTTTTAGTGTTTCGAGGTAGGGGAGATTCTTCTTCCTGCGATCAACCTTAAAGGCGCCTAAACTGTTCATGAAGTAGGCTATGATCTTGATGTTGAAAAGATTCAGGCCGGCACCGTAAATAAATGCGGGTAAGCCCAATGCATGAATCACCCATCCGATCAAAATCGAATCGAGGTTACTCGAGTGTGTAGGCACCATCACAATGGTTCCTTTCTTGGCGAGGTTACGCAGTTGCTTTACTTTGCCTACGATCTGGATTTTATCGCGAAGGGTATACTGATTTCTGAAAATCGCCCCGAATTTTTTTACACGCGTTGCATTCAGTAATCGCGCAAACCAGAACTGGATAATTTCCCGCGCAAAGCGGTATGAACTTGGTTTAAAGTTACCGGCAATCTCGCCTGCATAGCGATGAACGATGCGCTTTAAAATCTCATCTTCTTTGCGGTCTGTGGCGTTGTCATCAAGCGGTCGGGCAGTAAGCTCGATCAAATCTTCCTTCACCTTTGCCCAGAATTTCGGCTCGTCCTGTGGGTCAACCCGCCAGCGATTGCGCTTCATGCGCTGCTGCTCGCGATAAACCGTGGCCTCCAGTTCATCCACCAGCTGTTTTCGCGTAGGCCGCATTTCCTTAATGCGTCTGAAGGCGTGTTCGGCCACGTCTTCAATAAATTCCTTGCGATTTTTACTCAGCTGATAAACCGGCCAATCCGGGATTTTATCGAGTATGGGCTTATAACGCTTGTTCTTGTTCTTTTTTTCAATGACTTCCACGGCTACAAAATACTATAATTCTGCGTTTTCTGCTGAACGGGCTGATTCTCAAAGATTGTCTAACGTGTTTCGCAGGGAAACCTGCATGGCTTCGAAGCGCTCCATCGCTTGCCTGATAAATCCTTCGTTAACAAGGTCATTCAGGTCTTTTTCGGATGACAGGTCAAACTGGTCGATTTTAAAAGTTTGTTCGAGGTATCCTTTTTCCAGTTTAATGATGTAGCGATTGTTCCAGGCGAATAGCGTTATCCTGCAATCTGGGTGAGGTATTTCTCCAATAATTCGCATATGGGCGCGAAAGGTATTAAATCCGGGCTAAAAGTTTTAAAAACAGACTAAAAAGCTATTTTTTACGTTACTTTAAAGTGAATTTCCGGGGTTCTTGTTTGAACTCTATATTGTAAGCCGATAGTCCTGAGTGTATGATTGAAAATTTTAGCCTGAACAAGGTGAAGTTGCTGGCGAGCTTTATTCTCTTTTTTATAGCCATAACCTGTGCACAAGCATCGCATCTTCGTGCGGGCCAGATTACGATTGTTCGTAACTCCTGTACTTCCCGCGAGGTGTTGATTACAATTACGGTATATACGAACACTGCCTCTGTAGTAAAGTTTGGTGAGGATGGGATACTGGATTTTGGTGACGGAACTAACATGATAGTTCCTGGTATCGATAACGTGCCTCAACCGCAATTAGGCACCAACATCGGTATCGCAACGTTTACCGTTCGTCATACATATGCGGGTGTTGGTAGTTACCTGATCAGTTATGTTGAGCCAAACCGTAACGGAGGCGTTTTGAACATGAGCGACTCATTCTTTACTACATTTTACCTCGAAACACTGTTTGACCTTGCAGCATTAGGTTGTAACAACAGTCCTCAATTGAGAATTCCACCAATCGATCAGGCATGTACGGGTGTTGCATTCTATCATAACCCGGGCGCGTTTGATATTAACCCTGTTGGGGCAGCGGATAGTCTTTCGTATGAATTGGTTGTTCCTTTCCGCGATCGTGGCACACCGGTGAATGGCTACATTTCTCCCGAGAACATGAGTGATGAAAGTGAACTTGGCGGCTCACCGACCTTTACCATTAATCCGATTGACGGCACCATGGTTTGGGATGCACCCAGTCGACCCGGAGAATATAACGTAGCATTTAATGTTGTCGAGTGGCGTAACACGGGCGGCATCTGGAAGCGGATTGGGTATGTGCGAAGGGACATGCAGATTATTGTTAACGGAGATTGCGAAAATGAACGACCGATACTGGAAACCCCGGCAGACACATGCGTTGTAGCGGGCGCCAACATTCATAAAACAATTCGCGGTGAAGATCAGGTTTCGGGCGGAAATCCACCTGACCCGATTAAGATTCAGGCTTTCTCGCAGATTTTCGAATTCCCTCCATCGAAGTCACCGGCTACACGCACACCGGTTTTGCGCGATGGCAATGTTGACTTTCAGCCTTCACCAGCTTCCATTGAATTTGATTGGAATACAACGTGCGACCATATTCGGGGTCAGCCGTATGACGTTGTTTTTAAAATCTCAGACTTCCGGGGAACAGGACCTTCCCTGGTAACATTTAAAACATGGAAAATAAAAGTGGTTGCACCACCACCGGTTTTGAATACCACAACGGTTCAGATTCCTGAACGGTATGTGAAACTGGACTGGACCAATTACGATTGTTCATCGGTAGCGAACGTAAATACCAAGATGCAAATCTGGAGACGGGTGGATGAAACGAGTTATATGCCGGGCATTTGTGAAACCGGAATGCCGGAATCACTTGGGTTTACACTCCTTGCAACAGTTCCGTTAACGGATATTCAGTATACCGATACCAATGGTGGTGCAGGGCTCGAGCGCGGTGTTAAATATTGCTACCGGCTTGTAGCCATCTTCCCCGATCGGGGAGCCGAGAGCCCGGTATCGAATGAAGTTTGCATTGATCCGATCGATATTGCCGCTCCATTGATTACACGTGTAACAGTAGATAAGACAGGAGAAAGTGATGGTGAGATTACGGTGCGCTGGATACCTCCTTTGAATCCTCAGTTTCCATTGGCTGATTATCAATATGTGTTACAGCGTGTAAATGGTTCAGGGTTCACTGACCTAACTCCCAAGCTTGACATGACAGGTAGCGCATTATCGTTTGTAGACGATGGTTTAAATACCTTCTCTACGCAATATTCGTATCGCGTCATGTTGTACGTAGACGGAAATCCCAATCCGGTGGATAGTTCGTCCATAGCATCATCCGTCTGGCTGGCGCTTACTACATCCAATAAGGTGATCAATTTAAATTGGCGGGCAACTGTGCCGTGGTCCAATCAGATTGAAGGCGCAGCTTTTAAACACCTCGTTTATTTTGGCGAGCAAGGCGCAACAACTCTGGCTGATCTGACTTCAAGGCCACCGCTCGAAATAGATGTCACGACAGAAGGTCTGAAATATTCCGATACAGGTCTCGATTCAACCAAAACATATTGCTATGCCGTGGTAACACGGGGCAGTTATGGTAATGACGATCCGCTTGTACTCGCAGAAGAACCGCTTGAAAATACATCGCAGATTAACTGTGCAACACCTACGATTGTTGAACCTCCATGCGCACCGGTTATTGCTGCATTTGCAGACCCTTGCAAGGACTATTTCTCGTTGTACAGTTGTACGGCATCGGTATTCAGTACCGTTGTTCGGTGGTCAATGCCTGAAAATTGTGCCAGCAGAATCAGTCGGTTCGAAGTATGGCAGGCCTCAACCAGTAATGTTGCGCCTGACGACTACGACCTCGTTGCCGTAGTACAAGCCCCAGATACTTTTGCTGTTATTAACAACCTGGCGTCATTAGCTTACTGCTACCGTATCAAAGCGATTGACCGGTCGGGTAACGCAAGTTCATTCAGCGCCAGGGTTTGCAGTGAGAATTGCCCGTATTATGAATTGCCGAACGTATTCACACCCAATGGAGATAAGTGTAATGACTACTTCAGTGCATTTGGCGTTGAGTTCGAATCTCCGGAAGACCCTGATGGCGCTGCAGGCAACTGCGCAACTCCAACTGCTCCGGATTATGTGCAAAAATGCGCGCGTTTTGTCGACCGGGTTGATTTCAAAGTATTTAACCGTTGGGGCCGCGAAGTATACGACTATATTGGTCAGCGTGGTAACGAGAACTCAATTTATATAAACTGGGATGGACGAGATAAGTCGGGCAAGGAACTTGCTACCGGAATTTATTTCTATTCCGCGGATGTTACATTCAGTTCTACTGCGCCTGGGGGAAAGAGTGTTAAAACATTTAAAGGATGGGTGCATCTGGTGCGCTAACCGAACACGAGTCCATCATCCTGTTTGACGGAGTATGTAACTTATGCAGCGGGGCTGTGCAATTTGTTATCAAACGCGATCCCGCTGCAAAATTTAAATTCGCCTCCCTTCAGTCAGAATTTGGTCAGCAACTACTGAAACAATTCGGTTTAGACCCTCATTCCCTTCACAGCATCATACTCATACAGGGAGATAAGTTTTATGAGCGCAGCGATGCAGCGCTTCGCATTGCCCGTCAGCTGAATGGGGGATGGCCTTTATTTTACGCCTTCATCATCGTACCGCGATTTATTCGCGATGGCATTTATAATTTGATTGGCAGAAACCGTTACAAGCTTTTCGGCAAAAAGGAAGCTTGCTGGATACCGACTCCGGAACTAAAATCCAGGTTTAAAGATTAATTCTTTCTTTTATCTTGCCGGGTATAAAAACAAACCTATGAAGGCATATGTATTCCCCGGCCAGGGTTCGCAATTCACCGGTATGGCGAAGGATATTTACGAATCTAACCCGAGGGCAAAAGCCCTGTTAGATCAGGCGAACGATATACTCGGTTTCCGGATTACCGACATCATGTTTACCGGCACGGCCGATGAGCTTAAGCAAACCAAGGTTACGCAACCCGCAATTTTTATTCATTCCGTAGCACTTGCGTTATCCAATGATACCTTCAAGCCGGATATGGTTGCCGGGCATTCGCTGGGTGAATTTTCAGCGCTTGTTGCGAATAAAACACTGGCATATGCCGATGCACTGAACTTGGTTTACAAACGTGCTCTTGCCATGCAGCGCGCCTGCGAAATCAATCCGTCTGCAATGGCTGCGATTTTAGGCCTGGACGATAAAGTTGTTGAAGAGGTGTGTGCGTCAATCGATGAGGTGGTGGTTGCTGCCAATTATAATTGCCCCGGTCAACTTGTAATTTCTGGATCAAACAGAGGCATCGAAATTGCCTGCGAAAAATTAAAAGCCGCCGGGGCGAAACGTGCGTTGCCATTGCCTGTAGGCGGAGCTTTCCATTCTCCGCTCATGGAGCCTGCAAGCGAAGAACTTGCTGCAGCAATTGAAAGCACCAAATTCAGCCAGCCCGTTTGCCCGGTCTATCAAAACGTAAATGCTTTACCTTCTACCGATGTAGCGCAGATTAAGAAAAATCTGATTGCTCAACTTACAGCACCGGTTCGGTGGACACAGTCAGTGCAAAACATGGTTAAGGATGGTGCCAAAACATTTGTTGAATGTGGTCCCGGAAAAGTATTGCAGGGATTGGTTAAAAAGATTGCGCCCGAAGTGGAGGCAAGTAGCCTATAATTTCAACTGGTTTACCGGTAGCGCGTCAGAGCAATCCCGAAGAAGTTCGGCAATCGTTTTATTAAATGCAGGATGGATAACGTCCGGTGCAATTTCTGCCAGTGGTGTAAGGGCAAACCTTCTCACGTGCAGGTAGGGATGAGGCACGCTAAGATCCGCTTGCCGGATGATCTGATCATCCCACAGCAGGATGTCGATATCAATCAATCTTGTGCCCCATTTTTCGATGCGCTCCCGGCCCATACTCCTCTCAATATCCAGCAGTGCGTGGAGGGTTTCCAGGGGATTTGCAAATGGCTGAATCTCAAGAGCCTGGTTGTAAAATTCCGGTTGAGGTTTATCGCCCCATGCCGCTGTCTGGAACACCGATGAAATTGTAATGATTTTACCGGCTGTGCGACTGATCTGGTTCCGGGCTTCATCAAGCGCAGATTGCCTGTCGCCCAGGTTACTGCCTAACAATAGAAACGCCCGGCTCATGGCTCAAATTTATGTTTTTTGCAGCGTTAGTATTCCGTAATTTTAAAGCTTAATAGTATTTTAAATATGAATTTCTTCAAAACATTCCTGGCTTCCTGTCTGGGTTCACTGGTTGCGCTGATCGCGCTTTTCTTCATCATGATTATGCTTACCGTTGGCGTTGTTGCTGGTCTCACAGGCGGTGCGGATGAGCAGGTAATTGTGAGCGATAAATCAGTTTTGCAACTTGACCTTAATGTGCAGATAACAGAACAGCAGGCTGAGAATCCTTTTGCAGGACTTCCATTTCCTGGAGCGGAATCGGCTACCGTAGGCTTGCTTCCGCTGAAACAAGCGATCAGCAAAGCGAAGGACGATCCCAAAATCGAAGGAATATTTCTCAATGTAAGTTACCCGATGACCGGTTTCGCAACCCTTGAAGAAATCCGGCAATCCATTCTTGATTTCCGCGAGAGCGGCAAATGGGTGATTGCTTACGCAGATGCGATGTCAGAAGGTGCTTATTACCTGGCATCTGCTGCCGATAAAGTGTATCTCAACCCGGAAGGCGATGTGGAATTTAACGGGCTGGCGGTCGAGGTTACGTTCTTCAAAAAGATGTTTGATAAGCTTGAGATCAAACCTGAGATTTTCAGAGTAGGTCAGTTCAAGAGTGCAGTAGAGCCTTTTATGCTCGAGAAAATGAGCCCCGAGAATAAACTTCAGCTTACCGAAATGATCAATTCGATTTATGATTATGTACTGACGCGTGTTTCAGATTCGCGGGGTATTGAAAAATCAAGGCTGAAAGAAATTTCTGACAAGATGCTTGTTCGAAATGCTAAACTTAGTGTCGAGCACGGGCTTGTAGACTCGCTTTTATACTACGACCAGGTGTTGGCGGAACTTCGTGGCAAACTGGATTTGAAGGAAGACGGGAAGGTGAAGTTCATCAAGTACAACAAGTATCGTAAAAGCTACACAGAATCGACTGCCGTTTCTTCAAATGAAGTTGCGGTGATCGTTGCCGATGGAACGATTATGATGGGAACCGGAGACCGGGGCGTGATCGGAGGTGATGCATTTGCAGCTGAAATCAGAAAAGCGCGTGAAAACGATAAAGTAAAAGCGATTGTTATCCGAATTAATTCTCCGGGCGGAAGCTTTGTTGCATCCGATATGATGTGGCGTGAAGTTAAACTGGCAACCGAAAAGAAACCGGTTATTGCTTCCATGTCAGACTATGCAGCGTCAGGAGGTTACTACCTCGCCATGGCCTGCGATACCATTGTCGCGCAACCTCATACAATCACGGGGTCGATCGGTATTTTCAGCGTGTTGTTTGATGCCAGTGGTTTATTGAACAACAAACTCGGTATCACATTCGATGATGTTAAAACCGGTGAGTATGGAGAAATGGTAACGATGAGCCGCCCGCTTACGGATGCTGAAAAGAACGTTTGGCAGACGCGAACCGAGGAAATCTACGACACGTTTACCCGCAAGGCCGCAGAGGGCAGGGGAATGTCGCAAGATGATATTAAACTGGTTGCTTCCGGTCGGGTGTGGACAGGCACTCAGGCCAAAGAGAAAAAATTGGTGGATGTGCTCGGAGACTACAATGATGCGATTGAAATTGCTGCCAAAGCAGCCGGTATTGAGGACGATTACAAAGTTCGGCTTTACCCGTACCAGAAACCGTTCTTCCAGCAATTCATGGAAGATATTGAAGAAAATTCGCGTGTATCGGCCATGAAAGAAGAACTGGGAAGCAACTATATCTACTACCAATATTGGCAGGAGGTTAAGAAATGCAATGGAGTACAGGCACGCATGCCTTTTGAACTAGTTATTCAGTAATTCTCAAGAGAACCCCTATGATCCGAACCGACTGGACCCGTGAAGAGATTTCCGAAATCTTTAACTCACCTGTTCTTGAACTTATCTACCGTGCAGCAACCGCGCATCGCGAACATCACGATCCGCAGGAAGTTCAGGTTTGTACCCTGCTTTCCGTGAAAACGGGAGGATGCCCGGAAGACTGCGCGTACTGTCCGCAAGCGGCACGATATCACACGAATGTGAAAGTCCATAAGCTGATGGAGGTGGATGAAGTGTTGGAGAAAGCGCAAGAAGCGAAAGACTCTGGTAGTACACGGTTCTGCATGGGTGCTGCGTGGCGGGAGGTGCGCGATAACCGCGACTTCGATAAAGTTATTGAGATGGTGAAAGGTGTGAATGCCATGGATATGGAGGTTTGTTGCACGCTTGGCATGCTTACGCCCGAACAGGCTGAGAAATTGAAAGCCGCAGGATTGTACGCGTACAACCATAACCTCGATACAAGCGAGGAATTTTATAACGACATCATTACCACGCGCAACTACAAAGACCGGCTGGATACAATCGAGAATGTACGGAAGGCTAAAATATCAGTATGTGCCGGTGGAATCATCGGAATGGGCGAAAACGAGAGCGACCGCATCGGTATGCTTCATACGTTGGCTACGCTTCCGGAACACCCCGAGTCGGTACCGGTAAACGCCCTGGTGCCGGTTGAAGGAACTCCGCTCGAGGATCAGGAAAAGGTTTCTGTTTGGGAGATGGTTAGGATGATCGCCACAGCCCGAATTATCATGCCGAAGGCAATGGTACGGTTAAGCGCTGGTCGTGTTCGAATGTCGCTTGAAGAGCAGGCGTTATGTTTTATGGCGGGTGCGAACAGTATTTTCGCTGGTGATAAGCTTTTAACAACACCTAATCCGGGAGTAGTGAAAGATCAGGAAATGTTTCAGGTGCTGCAGCTAAAGTCACGGAAGGCTCATAAGGAGCAACTCGCTTAACAGCAACAATATCACGTAGTTTATCAGAATTTACAGGGCGATTTAATCGCCCTTTTTTATGCATGATAATTTTCCAAAACCCGCCTAAAATCGATGTAAGATTTATGCAAAATTTTGAAAAAAAGAATCCATTATGCGCACTTTCGGTAGTGGCATTACACTGTATATGAGAGGGGTAGCAACCGCTGCTGGTTACCAAATTTCAATATCGTTCGTTCTTCAGCAGGATTCGTGTGGCCGGGTATGCGGTATTGATCATTCCCGGCCCGCCAGGCCTGCTATTCGTTCATCATCTCGCCTCGTTCGTTAGGTACATTGAACTGTATTTATAACTTTATCCGGGTAGGGTACCCGCAGGTAACATCCCGACCGGAATTAACATAACCTTGTGCGCGCTCTTGCTCATCTTCGTAAATGGAGTTTGTCAGACGGACGACTCTTCCATAGACATCGTGAACACTATAAAAAGACTACGATGTAACCATCCGACAAAGTCGAACGAGTTATATCAGATTTTTACCTGCAAAGCAGGTGCAAAAGCGCAATAGCATCAACCTGTTGATGGACAGATTGATGCTTAAATGCTTTGAATTCAGTCGTTTTGACTAGAATTTGTCTTCTGATGTGAAACCTCCAGCGGGCTCACTTCCTGTAGACGATGTTTGATGGGCTTCCTTTGTCTCAGTTTTTTTTGCTGAAACGAATGTGAAGGACAATGTTACGGCAGCACATAGTGCTACTAACACGATTAGTTTAGTTTTCATAAACTGTATGTTTAATGTTTGTAAATTAAGGCTTAAGCGGGTCAACACTTCCACCACCACCACCGTTGTCAAGTTCGGTTGTTGGGGTAACTTCTTCTTCCGTGCAAGCTGTAAATGAACCTGCGCAAACAAGAGCAAAAAGAGTAATGTAGAGTAGCTTTTTCATTTTTGGATGGATTAGATTTTTGATGTTTTAGTTTTAAATTGTAGCACAAAGATGAAGGCTCCGTTAGGTTTATTTTTTGTGAACACTTTGTTTTAATTACCTGTGTACGAAATATCTATGCTCCCAATAAAATCAGCATACGTTTTCCTGGTTGTATGCCTTTTGGGATTAAATATTTCGTTGGCTCAGAATGCCAAAATTGACTCACTAAAGTCTACACTCGGAAGTGATATTGATTCAATAGAATATAACTCGCTGATCGGTCTTGTAATTCAATACGGTTCCGAACAGAATAACTCGGAGGCGTTGAAGTTTGCTCAACGTGCGAACGCGGTGGCGTACCAGATGGGAGACACTGCAAAAATTGTAAAGTCAGGCCGTTTGATCGGCCAGCTTTTCAATCGAATGGAAAATCGTGATGCGATTGATATTTTAAAACGCATGGCGCCCATTGCCAAAAGAAATAATTTGAGAAATGATTATAAGGTTATTTTGAATGGCCTTGCATTGGCGTATACAATTCAAGCTGAATATGACAAGGCACTTGATATTCATTTGCAGTCTTTGATTTTAAGAGAAGAGGACGGGGATAAGCCCCAAATAAGCATCTCGCTCAACAATATTGGCTTCGTCTATTTTAAGATGAAGAATTATGAAAAAGCTCTTGATTACTACTATAGGTCATTGCAGTTGAAAAATGAGACTAATGACACCTATGATCTTGATCGACTGCTGATTAACATAGGTCTGTCAAATGTTCATCTGCATAATTTTAACAAAGCAAACGAATACATCAGAAAAGGCCTCGCGCAATGCGGGAAAAATTGCGATTATCAGATTATTATCGAGGGTCAGTTTGGACTAGGCGTAGCATGCTACAATGAAATTAAGTACGACTCTGCTAAAGATCGTTTTAACGAATCGTTGCGGGTTGCCATTAAATCCGGGAACAGGAGATTCCAGGCAGAGAACTATGTGTACCTGGGAAGAATTGCTATAAAAGAGAACGATAGCCTAGCAGCAAAGAAATACCTCCAGTTATCAGAAGATATTGCCCATCAGGGTGGATACAACCAGTTGCTGATGGATACGTACAAACAATTCTATTTGTTATATAATCAAATCAGGGATTTTGAGAACGGTTCAATCTATCAAAACAAATACATTACGTTAAAAGATAGCCTGATAGGCGAAGAACTTGTTAAGAATGTTTCCCGGATCCAAACAAATTATGAAGAGCGGGATAACTTAAATATTATCAAGCTTAAAGAAGAAGATCTTGTTCGTCAGCGCAATCTGAATATTGCTATCGGATTGATTGCTGTGCTCGCGGGATTACTGGTGTTTGTTCTTTATCGAAGTAATTCAATAACCCGAAAAGTAAACAGTGCACTCTCTGATGCTAAAGGTGTTATTGAAACGCAGAACCATCGCCTGCAGAATATCAACCGGGAACTGGATGCCAAGGTAAAGGAAAAGACGGCCGACCTGCAAAAGGCAAATGAAGATCTCGATAAGGCCAATAAGGCGCTTGTTCGCGTGAATGATGAGCTCGATAATTTCATTTATAAAACCTCACACGATATTCGCGGGCCGCTGGCAAGCTTAAAAGGTATTTGTAGTGTTGCGCTCATGGACGTGAAAGACCCGTTGGCACTCGACTATCTCACCAAACTAGATGTGTCATCCGGCCGGCTGAATGTTATTCTGACACGGTTGCTGATTGTTAACCAAATCAATCATGCAATTGTCGGGCGCGAACACATAGACTTCAATGGCATTGTTGACGATGTTCTCCTTCTCGAAAAAAAGAAGGGGTTGCCTGAACGCCTGGAAATTAGAAGAGAAATTGATGCTGAGATTAACTTCCAATCCGACAAGGATCTTGTAAGGATTATCCTTGAAAATCTTATCGACAATTCGATCAAATTTTATAACGACTCCGAACGCATTAAGCCGTTTGTTCACATCAAAATTGCCGTACAAAACAATGAGGATGTAGTTGTGAGCGTTATCGACAATGGAATTGGAATCGCGGAAGCGAAGCCCGACAAAATCTTCCAGATGTTTTCACGTGCTTCCGAGCGGTCGGGCACAGGCGGTATCGGCCTTTATCTTTCAAAGCTTGCCACGGAGAAGCTTGGCGGCCAGATCAACCTGCGCAGCACGGCCGAAGGATACACAGAATTTTATGTCTCTTTCCCGCTAAAAATGCAGGCTTCTTAAATCGCCTGAACTTTTTTAGCTGCCCGCCAATTACCATCTTTACACCCTGATTTTTATGAAGACTTTTAAACGCCATACCATTACGGCTGCTTTGCCTTATGCGAACGGACCTTTGCACATCGGTCACATCGCGGGTGCATACCTCCCGGCCGACACTTACGTACGTTATCTACGACTGAAGGGAGAGGATGTTGTATTTATCTGCGGCTCTGACGAACATGGTGTAGCGATTACGCTTGGCGCGAAAAAGGAAGGTGTAACCCCGAAAGCTTTTGTTGATAAATATCACGGCCTGATGAAAAAGGCCTTTGAAGATTTTGGAATAGGGTTTGATATTTACTCGCGCACGTCAAATCCGGTACACTACGAAACCGCCCAGGAGTTTTTCAAAAACATTTACGATAAGGGAATCTTCCTGGAAGAAACATCTGATCAGTATTATGACGAACAGGAGAAGATCTTTCTGGCTGACCGATATATTGTTGGAACTTGTCCGAAATGCGGAAATCCGAATGCGTATGGTGATCAGTGTGAGAAATGCGGTACGAGTTTAAGTCCGCGTGAACTAATTAATCCGCGTTCTACTGTTTCCGGGAAAACGCCTGTATTGAAACCCACCAAGCATTGGTACTTCCCGCTTGATAAATATGAAAGCTGGCTGAAGGAATGGATTGTTGAAGGTCATAAAGACGACTGGAAGACGAACGTGTACGGGCAATGCAAGTCATGGATTGATCAGGGGCTCCAACCGCGTTCGATTACACGCGATCTGGAATGGGGTGTTCCGGTTCCATTGGAAGATGGTAAAGGAAAAGTTTTATATGTGTGGTTTGATGCGCCGATTGGATACATCTCAGCCACCAAAGAACTTAAGCCAAACGATTGGCAAAAGTACTGGAAAGACGAAAATTCAAGATTGATTCATTTCATCGGGAAGGATAATATTGTTTTTCACTGCGTGATTTTTCCTTCCATACTGAAAGCTGCCGGGGGATATGTATTACCAGACAATGTTCCTGCTAACGAGTTCCTGAATCTGGAAGGTGATAAGATTTCAACTTCACGAAATCATGCGGTGTGGCTGCACGAATATCTGCAGGACTTTCCCGGAAGGCGCGATGAGTTGCGCTACATGCTCACGTCTATCTCGCCGGAAACAAAAGATGCTGACTTTACCTGGAAAGACTATCAAAGCAAAGTCAACAGCGAACTGGTAGCGATCCTTGGAAACTTTGTAAACCGGGTGATGGTGCTTACCTGGAAGTATTTTGATGGTAAAGTGCCGTCTGCACATGAATTGCCCGGCACAGATGATCGCAGAAAGAAAGTTCTGGAAAAGTATAATCAGGCTCATAGCGATCTGAATGCTTCTGTTAAAGACATGATTGCCGCGCTTGACGATTTCAGGTTCCGCGAGGCCCAGTTTCATATGATGAATTTGTGCCGGATTGGAAATAAATTTCTGGCAGACACGGAACCATGGAAACTTGCGAAAGACGACATGGAAGCAGTGGGTTGCATTCTGAATTACGCATTAACAGTTGTGGGAAACATCGCAATTGCGTGCGAGCCATTCCTTCCGGATACAGCCAGGAACATCAAAACACAACTCAATAGCTCAACGATCGATAAGACCTGGGGTGAGTTTTGGAAAAAGCAACAATTGCTTGAACCTGTTCCGCAAAATCACCAGTTGGGAAAGGCTGAACTGTTATTTCGCAATATCGAAGATGAAGAAATTGACAGGCAGGTTGCTAAACTTAAAAAACCAAAAGCAGTGGAAGAACAAAAAGGTGAGTCGGCAATTAAGCCATTGAAAGCACAGGTAACGATCGATGACTTTTCGAAGCTTGACATTCGTGTAGGTAAAGTACTTGCTGCAGAAAAAATGGAGAAGTCTGATAAATTGCTAAAGCTGACCGTAGATACAGGCGTGGATCAAAGAACTGTATTGAGCGGAATTGCGAAGCATTATACTCCTGAAGAAATGGTTGGCAAACAAGTTACGTTGATTGCAAATCTCGCGCCCCGTAAGATGATGGGAATCGAATCGCAAGGCATGATTTTGATGGCAGAAGATTCGAATGGGAAGCTGAGATTGCTTCAGCCGAACGAGGTGGTGAATCCGGGATCAACTGTTAGTTAATGTTAGGTATTAGGCAGGATTCAAACTGCCAAGCCTAACTTTTAAGTGTTAAAAAGACTCATCGTGCGATCAACTCCAATCGTAGTAAATGACAGAATCATTTCGCAGGCTTTGTCCATAATTAGCGGAAGCTCTTCAAACTCCTGCTTTGAAAAATTACTGAGTACGAAGTTCGCTTGCTGGCCTTTGTGAAAATCATTACCGACACCAAAACGCAACCGGCTGTAGTCTTGCCCATGGAGTAATAACTCGATATTTTTTAATCCGTTATGGCCGGCTGAGCTGCCCTTTGCACGCATGCGTAACGTTCCAAACGGGAGTGCGATTTCATCCACCACAACCAGCAGGTTTTCTTTTGGAATGCCAAGTTCCTGCAGCCAGTATGCTATGGCCTTACCGCTCAGGTTCATGTACGTGGTAGGCTTGATCAAATGTAACAGCTTGCCTTTATACCTGAGTTCGGCTTTTTCTGCGTGACGCTCAAGGTCGAACGATACCTTATGCACATCGGCCAGTCTGTCGAGGACCAAAAAGCCTGCGTTATGACGTGTCAGTTCATACTCAGGTCCAACGTTTCCCAGTCCGGCAATCAGATATTTCATGTGCTTAATTTAACAATTTAACGATGTGTTGATTTTAAGTTGTATTGTTTAAGCATAAAAAAAAACCCTCCAAAATCAGAGGGTCTTTTTATTCTATTAAAGGTTAATTCCGGATTGTTAAATTCAACAATCGTGAAATTACTTTTTGCCTTCGTCCTTCTTGGGAGCTTCTTTCTTAGCATCAGCAGCAGGCGCAGCAGCACCGGCAGCAGGCGCAGCACCTTCAGCAGGCGTTGCAGCGGCGGCAGCGGCATCTTCAGCAGCAAGCTTGGCAGCACGAGGAACTTCAACTGCAGCAATTGCTGCTTGTTTTGGATCCAGGAACTCAAGGCCATTCATTTTCATATCACCAACTTTAACCGCGTGGTGGAAATCCAGGTCTGAAACGTCTACATCAATGTGATCAGGCATGTCTTTCGCAAAACCTGCGACTTTCAAGGCAGCTCTTTTTCTTACCAGTGCACCGCCTTTGTCAACACCTTTTGCTTTGCCTACCAGACGCACCGGAATGCTCATCTTGATCTTACGGTCATCCGCGATTTTCAGGAAATCGGCATGGAGGATGATTTCACTTACCGGGTGGAATTGTACTTCCTGAAGGATCGCTTTGCTTTCTTCACCTTCAACATTCAGGTGAACAAAGTGCGCTTCATTGGTGTACACCAGGTCGCGGAAGAGAATCATCGGTGCATAAAAATGCACTTGTTCATTTCCGCCATACACTACGCAGGGAACATAGCCTTCATTTCTCAAACGCTGAGATTCAGACTTGCCGAGATTCGCTCTTTTATACCCTACAATCTCGATTGTTTTCATGGTACTTATTGTTTAGTTAAAAATTACAGTTTAATAAAAAGTGAACTGATCGACTCATGATCGTGAATCTTCCGGATTGCTTTCGCAAACAGGTCGGAAACGGTCAGCACTTTAATCTTCGGACTCTTTTGCTTCAATGGAATTGTGTCGGTAACAGCAATTTCCTCTAACACTGAAGAGTCGATATTTTCATACGCTTTTCCGGAAAGTACCGGGTGTGTACACACCGCTCTCACCGAATTAGCGCCTTTTTCTTTCAACAAAGCGGCAGCCTTGCAAATCGTACCGGCTGTATCTACCAGGTCGTCTACCAGGATCACATCCTTGCCTTCCACGTCACCGATCAGTCGCATCGATTCTATCTTGTTGGCTTCCTTGCGGTACTTATCACACACGGCCAGTTCAGCATCGAAGAATTTCGCGAAGCTGCGGGCACGTTTAATACCACCCACGTCAGGCGAAGCGAACATGATATTCTGCAATCCCAATGATTTGAGATACGGAACGAAAATGTAGGCGCCATCAAGATGGTCTACCGGAAAGTCAAAGAACCCCTGAATCTGATCTGCGTGTAAATCGCAGGTCATAATCCTGTCGGTACCCGCTGCTGAAAGCAAATTGGCAATCAGCTTGGCAGCTATCGCTACCCGGGGCTTGTCTTTTCTATCCTGCCGGGCGTAGCCGAAATACGGAATTACCACGTTTACGCTTGATGCGCTGGCACGTTTGGCTGCGTCTACCATCAATAAAAGCTCCATCAGGTTATCAGAAGGAGGGATGGTCGACTGGATAATGAAAACCTCGTGGCCGCGGACTGAGCTCATCAGGAAAGGCGACATTTCGCCATCGCTGAATTGCTGGTAGTTCACTTCACCCAACGATTCGCCATATGCATGAGCAATTTTCTCTGCCAGGTAGGTCGTTGCGCGTCCGCTGAAAATCTTAACAGCCATAGGTTCAAGATTTAACTAAAATCCCGTCAATTAGACGGGATTTCGAGCTTTTTATGTTGTCCGACAAGGATTCGAACCTTGAAAGGCAGAACCAAAATCTGCAGTGTTACCATTACACCATCGGACAATCCGTTCCGGTTTCCCGAAAACCCAATTTTTGGGTCTGCAAAAGTAGGATATTTTTCAGAAAAACCGACCTCCGAATCCTAAAATTCTGGCCAAATTGGCCCTAAATAACTGGTTTCTATGGAGTTTAGTTTCAGTTGACCATTGCCGCCTGTTCGGGGTTTCCTTTTTCGATGAATCCTTCTGCCCAGAACCGGTATTTATCAAGGATGGAAATCACTGCATTGCGCAGGGTCCGGTGATCGTGAAAATCAATTGCACCGTACAAATCGGTTGAATAGCCCTGCCAGATCGATCGGTTCTGTTTGCGGTCGTACAGCTGAATGAGCAACGTCCCGGTTTTGAGCTGCAGTTTTTTCTGATCATAAGACGCATCTTCCTTACCTCCGGCAACCCATTGCTCGATTTCAGGCTGGTTGTACCCG
The DNA here is from genome assembly GCA_016786585.1 of Cyclobacteriaceae bacterium. Taxonomy (GTDB): domain Bacteria; phylum Bacteroidota; class Bacteroidia; order Cytophagales; family Cyclobacteriaceae; genus UBA2336. The sequence continues at coordinate 44,280 of JAEUUI010000030.1, read as the reverse complement.
TTAAAGCGCATGCTGTCTTCGAACATTTTAAAACTCACCAGTAAATGCGGTTTATTATCGGTTTGCTTATAACCCAAAAACTTCATCCGTGAGAGGATAGAACGTTCGATCGTTGCATTGATCATGCTGGAATCGGCCGTGCCAACCGGTTTCATGATGTCGAACGTTTTATATTTTTTAAAATTCCCTTTGTAGCTGTAGTCGTACTCGACAGGCATTTCCTTATACCCCAAACATGACGTGCACACTACTAAAACGATTGCATAGACGTAGTTCTTCCCCATACACAAGAATTTAACGCGAAATTGAAGATACACTTCTGCGCACGCCCGACCAAGTGATTGATTTTAAATCGCTTTTAGCCCGTGTTATTTGCTTCAATGGCAGTAAATTCAGCAGTTTTTTCCATTGATATGTCAGCAAAATACGATCAGATAGTAGGGGCCCGGTATCACATCTATAACAGTTTGTTTTTGAACCTGCCGTTCGATAACATTCTCCGAACCGGCACATTGTTGCCACTCATGCAGCAGTATTGCGAAGCTGGTTTTGACCGTGGCGAATCGGCACGCGATATTATTCAACAGTTTTTTACTGACTTCGCACCTCATGCTTCACAAAAGGAGCAATTCGATCTGTTGTTCAACTTCATTCAATATGTTGAGCGGCAAGTGGCGTTGTTTGATTCCATTGAGGACTCTGAATTCTTGCAGATCAATGATGTTCGGGGGAAAGGAAGTATTTCGTCTCTATTACTCCAGGCCAGGCTTGAGGATAAGGTAGAAGATCTAAAAGCTAAACTGCAGAAGTTTAGTCTGCGCATTGTGCTTACCGCACACCCCACGCAATTTTATCCCGGTCACGTGTTGGGAATTTTAACGGACCTTGAACGGTCAATCCGTGAGAACGATCTCGATCAAATCAACTTGTTGTTACAGCAACTTGGAAAAACCGGGTTCATCAATAAAGAAAAGCCTACACCTTATGATGAGGCCGTTAGCCTGAGCTGGTACCTGGAGAATGTATTTTATCATTCGATACCCAGAATTATTTCGGCTTTGCTGAATGGTTTGCAGCTCCCGATTTCAGAATGGAAGAATGACCGCCTGATTGTTATCGGATTTTGGCCGGGAGGCGATCGGGATGGTAATCCATTTGTTACCAGTGACATCACGTTGAAAGTTGCTGCACGGCTGCGCGAAGGCATTTTGAAATGCTATGCGCGCGATGCACGCTTTTTAAGAAGAAGGTTAACATTCCGGGGAGTTGATAAGCCGATGGTTGACATCGAACAGAAGTTGGGCGACATGGTGGCCGGGCGTGCACAAGCTTACAATACAGTTGACGAGCTGCTGGGTGAGCTTCAGGAGATCCGAAAAACGCTGGTGCAGGACCACGATGGATTGTTCGTTGATCTGCTCGACAGCTTTATTCTTAAAGTCAGAATTTTTGGCTTCTATTTCGCCAGCCTCGATATCCGGCAAGACAGTCGCAAGCATGATGCAGTATGGAAAGCAATCCTTGAAAAACTTCATGCTGAACAGAATGGAATTTCGTTCGAGTCGTACAGCAAACTTTCCGACCCCGAAAAGATCAATCATTTGCTTTCGCTGAAGGCCGATATCGGATCACTTAAGTTTGATGATGCGCTGGTTACAGATACGATTAATAGTGTAAAGGCTATCGCCACAATTCAACAGGCAAACGGAAGGAGAGGGAGTCATCGGTATGTAATTAGCAATTGCCAGCATGCATTGCACATCATCGAAGTGTTTATGCTGGGCAAACTGCTCATGGGTAAGGATGATTCTTTTATCCTGGATGTCGTGCCATTATTTGAAACGATTGACGATCTCGCGCATGCACCCGGGATTATGGAGTCGTTGTATGCGATTCCGGTTTACCGCGAACATTTGACCCGAAGAAAGAACAAGCAAACGATTATGCTCGGATTTTCGGATGGTACGAAAGATGGCGGCTATCTGCGCGCGAACTGGTCGATCTTCCGTGCGAAAGAAGAACTCACCGCAGTGTCACGTAAGAACAATATCAAGGCGTTGTTTTTTGATGGGCGAGGAGGTCCACCGGCACGGGGTGGCGGGAACACGCATGACTTCTATGCTTCACTGGGTGACACCATCGAGAATGAAGAAGTTCAGATAACCATCCAGGGTCAAACGATCAGTTCAAATTTTGGAAAAGAGTCGTCCAGTAAATACAATCTTGAGCAACTGTTGTCGGCCGGAGTGATCGGGGATGTATTTAAGCATTCGGACAATCCGTTAACGGATACAGATAAAAAGCTGCTGGATGAGCTTGCAGAAGAAGGTTATCAGGCATACCTGAAACTCAAGCACGATCCGAAGTTTGTTCCTTACCTGGAAAAGGTTACACCGCTCTCATTTTTTGGTGATAGCAATATCGGTTCACGTCCGGTGAAACGTAATGCATCTGATGCGCTCAAGTTTGAAGATCTGCGCGCAATTCCGTTTGTAGGAGCGTGGGCTCAGATGAAGCAAAATATCCCGGGATTTTATGGGGTGGGGTCTGCTATAAGCAAACTGATCGAACGCGGAAAAGGTGAGCAGTTAAAAAATTTGTATAAAGGGTCGCTGTTCTTCCGCACACTGATGAGTAATAGCATGATGTCGATGACGAAGACGACCTATAAAGCTACTACGTATCTGAGTTCTGATCCTGAATTCGGAGACTTCTGGAAAAAAATGTTTGCGGAGTATGAACTCTCCAAGAAAGAGGCATTGGAAGTTTCAGGATTATCGGAGTTGATGGGGAATAATCCGTTGATAAAAGACTCGGTGAAATTACGGGAGCGAATTGTGTTGCCACTGATCGCGATCCAGCAATTTGCGCTGATGAGTTTACGGACTTCAAACAACCTGAGTGCGGAAGATGAAACACGTTATCGCAAGCTGATTATTCGGTGTATGTTTGGAATTATCAACGCTGCACGAAATTCTGCGTAACAAAAAAAGGCGTCAAAAGACGCCTTTTATGTTCTTCATCAGAACGGTATGCTATTAAAGTAACAGAATCAACAATAGAAGGATGATGATAATACCGCCAACGGAGATATATACACCACCTTCATCAATTTGCTTCAGTTCCTTTTCAATTGATTTTACTTCCTTGCGGAGTGCACGCTTTTCTTTTCTTGTCATAGAGCTGTGGTCCATGGCCTTGATTTCTTCTAACCGGTTAACCAAAACTTCCGCGCGGGCATTTGTTTCGGTAACAGGTGTAGTGTTAGCAGGTCTTGCGTCATTTGAAAAACCGGGAACTGCCAGGAAAAGCATGAGCACTACAGGAATCAAATTTTTAAGTGGTTTCATGATGCTTGGTTTTAAAGATTTGTAATCCCTGATCAAAAAAAATGCCGCTTCGTTACGGCTTTAAAGGATTACTCAGGGCAGAATTCGGGTTATTTTGGGTGTTTCGCTGTAGAACCGGGTGGGGATTTGGCTACACACTCAGATTCAAAATTGAGTCGATAGCCTGGTATTCGACCCTTTCCGGGTCGTAATTCGAACGTGGGTTTCGCCTATAAACATGCCATTCCTTCGGAATGGTGGTATGTGATCATGAGTTGGATTCGATTTGATTAATTTGCACAATCTTGCGTTTCGGTTAACGTGCATATTTCTGGGATTATTGAATTGTTATCACTGATTGTTATTCGGCCCCTTCGGGGTCGCAATTCGAACCTGGCGTATCGCCTATAAACATGCCATCCCTTCGGGAGGTTATGTTTTTGATGATAGAGATAATTGAATCGTTATCGCTGATTGGTATTCGACCCCTTGGGGGTCGTAGGTTTCTATCCCATATCGGCTACAAAGATGCCATCCCTTTGGGATGGTCGTGCATTAAAATAACCTGTGTTTTATAAATACTCTATAAGTTCGGATGGCTGTAAGTATTAACACGGTGGGTAATATTTGAGGGTTAATGAATCCGAAGGATTCGAATGTTGATAGGGTAAAACGTCAGATTGTATGAACGACCCTGAAGGGGTCGAATCGGCATTCGTTTAAACACCCAAACTGGTAACGGCAATTCTCAATTGTACGGGATATAATTTCTTTTCTGCAACAGCAATGACTGTATCATTCTCCTGGATGTCAATCGCGTAGCCACCGGTGAAATAGCCGAAGCTCGGCAGAATGGCTTGTTGTTCTCCAAAATAAAAGCAGGGAGTTTTTACGTATTGTCGTGCCATGCCGCTTAACGCAATGACGGGATGAACGTGACCCGAAATCACGTATTCATCGCCATTAAATTCTTCCCGCGGATGATGAGCAAACGTAAAAGGGCCGATGACCAGCTCGGTCGGGTAGATGTCGATCTGGTAATTCGAACAAAAATCTTCCGGCAGGTAATCGTGATTTCCCAATACGATATCCATTTTGACAGACGGGTATTTTTTACGCCATGCACAGAATTGATCCCACTCGCGGTTTATATCGCTGTGGAAAAGATCTCCGACAAACAACACTTGCTTTGGATTGGTAGCTGCGATGATTTCATCAAGCCGGTTGAAGTTATCGGTTGAACCGTTTTGCGGAACGGGAATACCCGCCTTGCGGAAATGCGAAATCTTTCCAATGTGAAGATCGCTCAGCAAAATTGTTTCTGCTTCCCTCCAGTAAATCGCCTTCTGCGGCAGCAATAAAAATGTATTATTTCTTATCCGTAGCTCCATTCACCTGCTCAAATTGCCGAACCAGTTTGGTAAGTCGGTCTTCCAGCTTTTCTGACGACAATTGTTCGCGCAATCTATCCACCATTATCGGAAAAGCAAAAGGAGAAGGCGTAGTTGGGTATCGGATTATGACATCTTGTGTCCGGATGCGCTCCAATGCCATACGCAACCTCCGTTCCTCCAGCTGCTGATCAAGCGCTTCCTGGTATGCCTGACGGATGAGCAGATTTTTCGGCTCGTGCTCGGAGATTACGTCAAACAAAAGTGATGAAGACGCCTGAAGATGACGCGCTTTAATTCCCTGCCCCGGGTAACCTTGAAAAATCATCCCGGAGATCGCTGCCACTTCGCGGAATTTTCGTTTTGCCATCTCGGTGGCATTCACGCTTCGCTGGATGTCGAGGAGCAAGTCTTCTGTAGAAAACAGCGCGTGTTCCTGGAGCATATCTTCAAGCGCGATCTCCACATCGGTGAGTAATTCAAAGCCGTAGTCGTTCATCGCCATCGAAAACGTAATCGGCCTGATTTTGCTTACGCGATAGGCAATGAGCGCAGCCATGCCTTCATGAACTAACCGGCCTTCAAACGGATAAATAAAAATGTGATACCCTTCTTTGGTGCGGCATTGTTCGATCAACAATTGATTTTTATTTGGAATTTCTGAACGCTCGCGCTGCAAATCAAACAACGGCTGAAGGGTTGCCAATTCGGGCTCGCGCACATCATACCCTGATCCCGACAACCGTTCGCGGATAAAGTCCGAAAGTTGTGACGACAACGGAATCCGGCCTCCGGCCCAACGCGGAATGATGCCTTTTTTCTTCGGGCTTGCCTTGCGAACATGTGCTGTCATTTCCCGTACCCGAATGAATTCGAGATTCATTCCTGCAAAAGAGAACACATCGCCCGGGTTCATGCGGGCGATGAAACTTTCTTCCACATTACCAATGTATTTGCCGGACACGTATTGAACTTTCAACGATGCGTCTGATACAATTGTACCCATGCTCAGCCGATGCCGCATAGCTACACGTTTATTTTTTACAACGAATAAGTCGCCTTCGCGTTCTACTCTGTTGAACTCATCATAAGCGTCTAACGTAGTACCCCCGGTTGTGATAAATCCGAGCAGCCACTTCCATTCGTCATCATTAATCAACTGATACGAATACGTCAGCCTGATTTCGCGGAATAACTCATCTTCTTTGAAACCACCGCCAACGGCCAGTGTAACCATGTACTGAACCAGCACATCGAATGCCTGAATGATCGGTACCCGCTCTTCGATTTTGTTTTGTTTCACACCATCGCGCAAGCAAACGCCTTCGATAAGTTCGATGGCGTGTGTCGGTACGAAATAAATTTTACTCACCGCACCGGGGCGGTGACCGCTTCGTCCTGCCCGCTGTAAAAATCGTGAGATGCTTTTTGCACTGCCTACCTGAATAACGGTTTCAACCGGACGGAAGTCAACGCCCAAGTCAAGACTGGACGTGCAGATTACAAGCTTGAGTTTGCCGAGGTGCAGATTTTCTTCAACCCACGCGCGAATCTCGCGATCAAGCGAGCCATGATGCAACGCAACCTGCCCGGCCAGTTCCGGATAGTTTTCAGAGACAAAGCGAAACCAGATTTCTGTTTGTGAACGCGTATTTGTGAATAACAAGGTTGTCTTGCTCTTCATGATGATTGGCATCACCTTATCAAGTAGATTGATGCCGAGATATCCCGCCCACGGAAGTTTTTCAATGTGATCCGGAAGAATCGATTCGACTTCGACTTTTTTGATGATGGTCGAGCGGATGATCACTGCTTTGTCGGGGTTAAATTTTGTGCCGATCAGTGTTTGCAACGCCTGCTCCAGATTGCCGATGGTTGCGGAGATTCCCCAAACCAGCAAGTCAGGATTAAGTGTTCGCATATGCGCTAACCCTAGTTCGGTGGCCACACCGCGTTTGGTGCTGAGAAGCTCATGCCATTCATCAACAACGATAGCTTCGAGATTTTTAAACATCTCCTCATGATCTTTTTGGGCGAAGAAGAGGTGCAGGCTTTCGGGTGTGATGAGAAGAACTTCGGGTGCTTCCTTGATTTGAGCATTTTTTTCTTTGGCGCTCATGTCGCCCGTCCGGATGCCAATCTTCCAGGGAATGTTCATTCCGGTGCAGGCGTTGATCAGATTGCGCTGAATGTCTTTGGTGAGTGCGCGTAACGGAGTAATCCAGAGAATGCGGAGCTTCGACTTTTTCTGATTCTGATAATCGGGATTATCGTTAATGAATTTTGCGAGGATGGGCAGAAACAATGCGTACGTTTTGCCTGAGCCGGTAGGAGCGTTGAGCAGCCCGCTTTTGCCTGCCAGGTAAGCCGCCATGGTATCACGCTGAAAATCGGCCAGTTCCCAGCCATTTGCCGCGATCCAATCTGAAATAACTTTTTCTCCTTTCGTTAGTGTCACAGTTCACAAATATGCAGTACCGAAAAACAATAACGTATTGTGTTACCGGTATTGCGACAGAATTTGTCGGAGGTTGTCGAGTGTATCGGCTTCTTCAACAGGTTTATCCTCGCGCCAGCGGAGCATCCGCGGAAAGCGAACGGCAATGCCCGACTTGTGCCGGGTAGAAGCATTGATCCCCTCAAATCCGATTTCAAACACCAGTTTGGGTTTTACCGTTCGAACCGGACCGAATTTTTCGATGGTGTTGTTCTTCACGAAATGATCCACCCGCCTGATCTCAGCATCTGTCAAGCCGGAGTATGCCTTTGCAAAAGGAATAAGTTTACCCTGATCCCACACGGCAAATGTATAGTCGGTGTAAAGTTCAGCTCTGCGGCCACTGCCTTTCTGCGCATAAATCAATACCGCGTCCACACTTAACGGATCAACTTTCCACTTCCACCAGTCACCTTTTTTTCGGCCTGTTTGATACGCAGCAGCTTTACGTTTGATCATAAACCCTTCGGCTACATTTTCGCGCGACTGCTTGTGAAGAGTTTTCAGATCGTCCCATTGTTTAAAGTCGATCAGGCGCGACAAACGAAAGGCTTCCTGTTTCTGTGTGTTGTTATAAAGTTTCTCAAGTTCACGTCTTCGAAATTCCTGCGGTTGCTTGCGGATATCGGCTCCATTCAGTTCCAGCAAATCGTACGCGATCAGCGCAACGGGTGCTTCCTGCAGAATTTTTTTTGTTACATTTTTTCTTCCAATCCGCGTCTGTAAAACATTGAATGGGAGTGGACGTTCGTTACTGAAACACAGAATCTCTCCATCGATCACGGTGCCGTCCGGTAAAAAATCCGCGAATGCATGAAGCTCCGGGAATTTATCCGTAACAAGTTCTTCACCCCGCGACCAGATGTAAAGTTCTTTGTTGCGATAAATAAGCTGTGCACGAATGCCGTCCCATTTCCATTCGGCAAACCATTCGTTGGGCTCACCGAGTTCGTCAAGCTCATCTTCGATTGCGTACGCGAGATAAAACGGGTAAGGCTTTGAGTGCTGATCCGCCAGGTTCTCGGCATGAATCAACTCCTGAAAAGTTGTTTCGGTGGGATCCCAATTTCCCATTACACGATGTGTGACAACGGCAGCTTCCTGGTTGGTTGCTTCGCTTACTGCACGAATTACCAGCGTTTGCGATACACCGATGCGGAAGCTGCCCATCATCAGCTTATTAAAAACAAAAATTTCGTAGGGTGAAAGTGTTTTCCAGGCGTTAATCAGAAATGACTTCTTTTCTTCATCAGTTTTTTTCGCGACCGCGATGAAATCTCTGAACCATTCGTTCAGTGTTTTTTCAGATGTTGATTCGGATGCGGGTAACAACAGTGAGATTGTTTCTGCCATATCGCCCACGCTGCTGTAGCTTTCACGATAGAGCCATTGCGGAATGCCAGCCTGCTCAAGTGCCCACTCCTGAACCTGCGAACTTTTGACCGGGCGAGGCGGACGTCTTCCGGTGAATAGTGCGAGCGCCCAGATTTTATCTTCTTCCGGAGCGGATAAAAAATATGCTTTCAGCAACTCAACTTTTTCGTTGGTTTTGGTTGTGCGGTCAAGCTGAAGGAAGAGGTTTGTGAATCGTCTCATGCGGCAACTTCCTCCGGTAACACGTCTTCTTCTTCATCGCCATACTTGGTTTTTACCTCGTGCGCTTCAATACCTTTTTCGTTCAGCCATCGCGCGAACGTATCGGTGTAACCGTGGGTAACGTATACCCGCTCTGCACCTGTTTCGGCAATTACCCAGTTAAGCTCATTCCAGTCGGCATGATCGGATAATACAAACCCGCGGTCGACTGACCTTCGATTCTTCGCTCCGCGAACGGCCATCCAGCCTGAACAGTATCCGGTGGAGTAGGGCTCAAATTTCTTTAACCATGGAGTATTGAGTGATGAAGATGTTCCGAGTATTAATGCACCGCGATATTCTTTTTTATCGATGTCTGCAGTAACGCGCGGAATGTATGGCAGATCAAATCCGGCAGCCCGTAAACGTTCGTTCACGTTGAAGATCGCACCATGCGCGAAAACTTTATTGTCAAACGGCTGAAGATTTTTTACCATGCGCTGCATCTTGCCAAGCGCATAGCCCATGAGTACGCTTGCCTTTCCGAGGATCTGATTTTCTTTCCACCATTCGCGAATGTCAGTCATTACTTCGTGTTGCGGACGCCATTTATAAATCGGCAACCCAAACGTTGACTCGGTAATGAATGTATGGCACTTAACCGGTTCGAAGGCAGCTGAGAAATGATCGTCCTGAACTTTATAATCCCCGCTCGCTACCCATACCTCACCTTTGTACTCAACCCGGATTTGTGCAGAACCGATGACATGCCCGGCAGGATGCAATGAAAACTGAACCCCGTTGATGGAAAATTTCTCGCCATACTCCACGGTCTGGAGGGAGATATTTTCACCCAGTCGGAGCTTTAAAATGCTTTCGGAATGTTTGTGGGCGAGGTAATGCTTACAGCCCGGCTTCGCATGATCGCTGTGCGCATGGGTGATAATGGCAAAGTCCACCGGCTTCCATGGATCGATATGTACATTGGCCGCAGCACAATATATACTTGACGATGTGAACGTGAGCAGGTCAGCCATGTAAGAAGGCAGTAAAAAAAACGTGCCAGATTACTAACACGTTTTTTGCTGAAAATGTTAAAAGCCTTTACAGGTTAATTCCGCCCGAGGCTTCAATCCGCTGACCGTTAACCCAGCCCGCTTCATCGGAACACAGGAATGCAACGACACCACCGATGTCATCGGGCTGACCAATACGACCAAGAGCCGTGTTTGCGGCTAGCATGTTTCTGCGTTCAGCAGGTGCATTGCGAATGCCCGCATTATTAAAATCGGTTTCTACTGGTCCGGGGGCTACTACGTTAACGGTAATTTTACGAGAGCCTATCTCTTTCGCGATGTAACGCGTTAACACTTCAATGGCTCCCTTCATGGAAGCGTAGATTGAGTAGCCGGGATTGACAAATCGTGTTGTACCGCTGGAGATGTTGATAATTCTTCCGCCATCGTTCATCACTGGCAAGGCTTGCTGCGTGAGGAAGTAAACACTTTTGAAATGAATGTTCATGAAGCTATCAAAGTCGGCTTCACTTGATTTTTCGAACGGGATGGTGGCACCAATGCCGGCATTGTTGATGAGAAAATCAAACTTGTCTCGGCCAAAGCTTTTTGTCAAAATTGATTTTAGTTCAGTGATAAACTTCTTGATTGATCCCGGCTGAGACGCATCGAACTGCAACGCTGCAGCTTTTCGGCCAGTTGCTTCAACCTGTTTTACTACAGCGTCAGCTTTTTCTTTTTGGGAATTATACGTGATGATGATGTCGTGTCCTTTTTTGGCTAACGCGATGGCCATATTTTCGCCAAGGCCGCGACTGCCGCCTGTGATCAATGCTATTTTAGAAGAGGTCATGATTTTTTTTTGGTTTAAAAGACGATAAGGATTGAAAATTATTGCCTTTTAAACAAGGGTGTGTGGAGGGAAGTTCAGCGTAACGATTCTTTAATATCCATCTTCCTGAACGTGAGATTGATCCGTGGACGTGTAACTTTTTTGGTAGGCGGAAGCCGGTGCAGCCAGCGCGCCTGTGTGGTGCCCGCCATCTCCAGCAAGCTGCCATGCTCAAGGACCAATTCGACTTTTTGATCTTCGGTTTTATGCCGGAAGGCGAATTTGCGTTCTGCGCCAAAGGTTAGCGATGCAATGCTTGAATCTTTCGCCAGCATTTTCTCGTCATCGCTATGCCAGGCCATTCCTTCGCTGCCATCGTGATAAAGATTAAGCAGACACGAGTTGTAGGTAGCTCCCGTTTTTTCTTCGCTGACTCTCTTTAACTCAAGCAGTTCTTTTGTCCACGGTAAGGCGAGCTTGGTGGCATTTGAATACGTGTAGTGATAATTTGCATCGCCATACCAAGCTACTTTACGCTTTGTAATGATATGTCGCCCGAACCTGTTGGCTTCATCGTTGCGCCATTCGATTGTATTCCATAAGCATTCGAAGTAAGCATCAGCATCTGCCGGTGAAAACACGCTCCCGAAGTACCGCACGATTCCGTCAAAGGGGAGGAGGTTAACGTTGCTGTCGCTGCTGAATAAATTCATTTTTCCAAAGTTTATATTCGGTTGACATGCAATGTCCGCACGGACGAAAGTTGTTCATGTGCGCATCCTTTACAGATGAAAAGAAAACCCGGTTAGAGGTTTTCATCCGTTTACCCGAAGCACAATTCAGTAATCCGTAAATCTTTAACCTAACGTTACCGGCAAGGGTAATGTTTTTGTTCCGGATCATTTTCCGGATTTGCGCTGGCATTAGTTCCGTGTGCGGGATCATTACGCAGCAAAAATCGCATGCAGACTTTATACTTCCGACCTGATACTTGCGGTTTAACCGAAGTGGATTTTATAATCCTTTCACAGATTTGATCCAATCGCGCGCGTTCGCAAATGCTTCGAACCACGGCCCCACTTCATCTGTCTTGCGATTCGCAGGATAGTGCGGCCAGTTCCATGGGAATAGCGAGCGTTCAATATGCGGCATAATAGCAAGGTGCCGGCCATCTTTGGAGCTCAGTGCTGCAACGGCAAAGTTTGAATCATTCGGATTGCCCGGGTATTCACCGTATGTGTAGCTGGCAGCTACCGAATATTTCGATTTGTCGGCTGGCAATACAAACTGACCTTCTCCATGCGCCATCCAAACTCCAATCTGTGCGCCTTCATAAGTCTTCAGCATCACCGAGTTGTTTTTCGGGATCGTCACGTTTACAAATGAGCATTCAAATTTTCCGGAACCGTTGTGGTGCATCTTTTCTTTCCACTCGGGATACAGCAATCCCATTTCCATCATTAGCTGGCAACCGTTGCAGACACCGAGACTTAATGTGTCGTTGCGCTTGTAAAAGTTATCCAGTGCCGCTTTTGCTTTGGGATTGTAAAGGAATGCTCCGGCCCAGCCTTTTGCTGAACCCAGCACATCAGAGTTCGAGAATCCACCGACAAAAACAATCAGGTTTACTTCGCTAAGATCCTCACGACCCGTCATCAGGTCGGTCATGTGAACATCTTTTACGTCAAAGCCAGCCATATACAGTGCATACGCCATCTCACGATCACTGTTCACACCTTTCTCACGGATGATAGCCGCTTTAATTCCCGTTGGCTTTCTGCGTTTCGGATCAAGTCCGTAGGTTGAAAGCTTTCCGTCAAACTTCGGTTGAAACTTATATTCAAGTGTTTGCTTGAAAATGTTGTCTCTGCGTTTTTCAGCATGACCTTTCGAACGTTGAAGTTTGTCGAGCAGGTAAGATGTATGAAACCACTTTTCGCGAAGGGCATCAACACTGAGCGGCTTCAGTTCGCTGCCGGTAAACGTGAGTTTTCGTTCGTTGACTACCTTTCCAATCACCACCGACTTCACACCGCTCTTTTGAAACAAACTCTGAACGGCAGCTGTATCGCCAACCTGGATAACAATCGCTGCATTTTCACTGAACAATGCTCTGGTGTGATCGGATGAAAGCTCATTCAAGCTAACCTCTAACCCAACGCCCGGAACCGGGAAGCACATTTCGAGCAGGGTAGTGATCAATCCACCGGAAGAAATATCATGACCGGATAGAATTTTATCGCTGTTAATCAGTTCCTGTACCGCTGTGAAAGCTTTTATAAAATATGCTTCGTCTGTAATGGTCGGAGCGTCTGTTCCAAGCTGGTTGACGATCTGCGCAAAGCTGCTTCCGCCAAGTTTAAAAGTATCGTTCGAGAAATCGATATAAAGTAATGATGTTCCTGTTACCGGCTTGAGATCCGGCGATACAGTCTTACGAATATCACTGCATTCCGCAACAGCGGAGATAATTACCGTGCCCGGAGAATCGACCGTTTCACCATTCGGGTATTTTTGCGTCATCGACAGCGAGTCTTTACCCGTTGGTACGTTGATGCCAAGCTTGCAGGAAAAGTCACTTACTGCTTCAACGGCAGAATACAAACGTGCATTCTCACCGGCAGTTTTGGTAGGCCACATCCAGTTCGCGCTAAGCGAAACACCTTTCAACCCGTGCGTCAACGGTGCCCAGATGATGTTGAGCAATGCTTCTGCGATTGCCATTTTGCTTCCGGCAGCCGGATTAACCAGCGCTGCACCGGGTGCATGCCCGATACCGGTAGCAATCCCCTTGTTGCTGATGAAGTCAAGCGCCATTACCGACACGTTGTTCAGCGGAAGCTGGATCGGACCACACGTTTGCTGCGTTGCTACGCGACCTGTAACACACCGGTCAACTTTGTTGGTCAGCCAATCTTTGCAAGCAACAGCTTCCAGTTGCAGAAGTTGTTCGAGGTATTCCTGAAACTTGTTCGCATCGTAGTGAACATCTTCAAACGTATTGGGAATGGTTTTATCCTGAAGAATGGTCTTAGGTGAGGAACCGAACAGGTTGCTGATTTTCAGATCAACCGGTGTTGTTTTCTTAATGTTGTCAATGAATTTGAACGTACCGTCACCCGTGGCAGTGCCCACTACATAAATCGGTGCACGCTCGCGCTCAGAAATTCGTTTGAGCAGATCGATATCTTTTGGATGAATCGCGATACCCATCCGTTCCTGTGATTCGTTGCTGATAATTTCCTTGTCGGAAAGGGTAGAGTCACCCACCGGCAACTTGTCAATCTCGATAACACCACCGGTTTCTTCCAATAATTCTGAAAAACAGTTAAGATGTCCGCCTGCTCCATGATCGTGAATGGATACAATCGGATTCTCTGCCGATTCAACCATCGCACGAATGGCATTCGCTACGCGCTTCTGCATTTCCGGATTGGATCGCTGAACTGCATTCAACTCGAGGGCATTGGCAAATTCACCGGTTGTAACAGATGACACCGCTGCGCCACCCATACCGATGCGATAATTGTCGCCACCCATCAGTACGATCTTGTCACCGGCTTTTAAGTGTTCTTTCTTGCTGTCCTTCTCTTTTCCGTAGCCCACACCACCAGCGAGCATGATCACTTTGTCGAAGCCTAATTTCTTTCCACCTTCAAAGTGTTCAAAGGTTAAAACACTTCCGCCAATCAAAGGCTGACCGAATTTATTACCAAAGTCGCTGGCGCCATCGGAAGCTTTAATCAAAATCTCTGCGGGTGTTTGATAAAGCCATTTGCGCTCGGCAAACTTTTTCTCCCATGGTCTGCCACCTTCCAATCGCGGATAGGAAGTGATGTACACTGCTGTTCCGGAAAGTGGAATCGAACCCTTACCACCCGCAAGCCTGTCGCGGATTTCGCCACCACCACCGGTAGCTGCTCCGTTGAAAGGTTCAACGGTTGTTGGGAAGTTATGCGTCTCGGCTTTTACTGAAATTACCGAATCGAAATCTTCGATCTTGAACCAGTCGGGTACATCCTGGCGCTCGGGCGCAAACTGCTCAACGCGCGGACCTTTGATGAAGGCAACGTTGTCTTTGTATGCAGATACGATGTAGTTCGGATTTTCCTTTGACGTCTTTTTGATCAGTTGAAAAAGTGTTAGCTCTTTTTCTTTACCATCAATCACAAATGTTCCGTTGAATATCTTGTGGCGGCAGTGCTCGCTGTTTACCTGAGAGAAACCAAACACTTCGCTGTCCGTAAGCTTGCGGCCAAGCTGTTTGCTGACACCGTTTAGATAGTCAACTTCTTCCTGGCTTAGCGCGAGACCCTCTTTTTGATTATAAGCGGCAATGTCGTCAATCCCGATAATTGGTTCAGGCGTGTGGACGATCGTGTATAAATCCTGATTAAGGCCGTTATAGCGAAACTGCAGCATGCGGTCGAACGCAGCGTTACCGTCTGTCACTTCGTAGAATTCTTCCATCCGGAAAATACCGGAAATGCCCATCGTCTGGGTGATTTCAACCGCGTTGGTACTCCAGGGGGAAATCATCTCTTTGCGCGGCCCGATAAATGACCCGGGTACCGTGCTTTCTGCGACCTGCTTCGCGCCCCCTAAAAGCCAGGTAAGCTTCTCAATGTCAGATGATTGTAAAGGGTGTTGCGTTCCAACCGCATAAACGGTGTTGGAATTTGAACGGAAAAAAAGAATCATGAAATGCAGTGGCTTAAACGGAAAAGCAAAAATACTATGGTTTGCCCTTTTTTAACAGTGTTTT
The DNA here is from genome assembly GCA_016786585.1 of Cyclobacteriaceae bacterium. Taxonomy (GTDB): domain Bacteria; phylum Bacteroidota; class Bacteroidia; order Cytophagales; family Cyclobacteriaceae; genus UBA2336. Next base: position 28,875 of record JAEUUI010000030.1, on the reverse strand, counting down.
TTGCATTTATCCCGATGATTTAAAGAAGTCGCAGAACTCTGCTTGTGTTTACCGCTTTGCTTGCGTTATTTGGTTTACCCTTGCGTGAAACTTATGAAAATAGCTCCGAAACCTGCGAATGAGCAGGAACGGCTAAACGCCTTAAATGAATATCATATACTCGACACACCTGCTGAACGCGATTTCGATGAGATTGCTGAGCTAGCATCGATCATTTGTGAAACTTCCATATCAACCGTAACACTAATTGACGAAGCCCGCCAATGGTTTAAGGCAAAAGTTGGCCTCGACACTCCTGAAACCTCGCGCGATATCGCGTTTTGTTCACACGTGATCAATCAGGACTCGGTGATGATTGTGCCGGATGCGAGCAAAGATGATCGCTTTCACGACAACCCGCTGGTTACCGGGAATCCGGATATCAGGTTTTATGCCGGCATGCCCCTGGTTACGCCAGATGGATATAACATTGGAACGTTGTGCGTAATAGACACAAAGCCTAAAAATTTGTTACCACATCAACTGTTTGCATTGCAAGTACTGTCGAAGCAAGTGATTAAACAGATGGAGCTTCGTAAAAAGGTATTCGAACTCGAACGGCTTAATGATACACACCGGAAATTGCTTTCGGTTATCGGGCATGATTTAAGAAGTCCGCTTACGTCATTATACGGCTTACTTGAACTTTCTGAGAAGTATGACCTTCCGCCGGAGGAATTCAAAGCCAAGCTTCCGGAAGTCAGACAAGGATTTACGGCTGCCAACTCCTTGCTGGGTAACCTGCTGGAGTGGGCAACATCTCAGTTTGAGCATAATGGCATCAAGCGTAAAATTATTTCACTGCGGTATGTTGTGGATCAGATCATTGCCGATAACCAGCAGCAGTTCGACAAGAAAAATAATGAAGTCGAAAACCTGGTTGATACAACGTGCCAGGTGCTTGCTGATGAACACATGCTCCGCACCGTATTGCGAAACCTGTTGATGAACGCCAACAAGTTTACCAATCATGGCCGTATCACAATTTCCAATGCTGCGGTTGACACTATGACGGAAATCTGCATCGCGGATACCGGTGTAGGAATGGACCAGTTGCAGGTGAGTAAAATGTTTAATTGGGATAAACGAACCAGTACGAAAGGAACAAGCGGAGAACGCGGCTCCGGCTTTGGTTTGCTGGTGAGCCAGGAGTTTGTTGAAAAGAATGGTGGCCGGATGTGGGTTGAAAGCGTGCCGATGGAAGGGTCAAAGTTCTACTTCACCCTTCATCAGTATCATGCGGAATAGTTTTACCGACTTCTTGTAAACATCCAGCTTAAAAAATCAGGCTCAGCAAAGGCGCTGTCCCAACTGTTGTGGTTTGCTTCCGGGTATTCCTTGTACTGAACGGCAACTTTTAGTGTTTTGAGTTTTTCAACCATCGCCTGCGAGCATCGTGGGTCAACCACGTCATCTTTTGCGCCATGGAAAACACGGAACGGTACTTTTGCCACGCGTTTGTCGTAGGCGTCAACATCGCCACCACCACAAATCGGCACGGCTGCGGCAAATAGTTTCGCGAAACGATACACGGCTTCGAATGTTCCCATACCGCCCATAGACAACCCTGCGATGTAAATACGTTTCTTATCAACTGCTTCGTCTTTGGTAACTTTTTTCACAAGCTCAATAGCCGCCTGCAGGGCAGGAGTGATCGGTTGCGAATAATCGAAGTCGAGTTCAAGCGGAAGTTTCTCGCGATCAATTTTTACGCTCGACCAATATCCTTCTGCCGGACATTGCGGAAAAATAACAATGGCCGGATACGCCTTCCGGTTTGCCGGATCAAGGAATAGCTTCGAACCATGCACTAGCTGACTTTCATTATTATTGCCGCGTTCACCTGCGCCATGAAGGAAAACCATTACCGGATACTTTTTGCTTTTATCGTAATTCTCAGGAAACAGGATGCGATACGGTAAGTTGAAGCCCGTGCTTGAAACGAATGTCTCTTTCTTAAAGTCGCTACTATCCTGGGCACGTACTGCGACACTTGTTAAGATTAATATAAAAATCAAAAAGAATAGCTGGCGCATGTTTAGTTCGGTTTTGGGTGAAGGTAATCTTTATTTTTCAGGATTTGAATGGCTGCTTCAATAACTCCGTTGTGGCCGGTATGCGGAATTTCCAGGTGTGCGTTTGGCACTTTGCCAAGCAACGCGTTCATGTTGCGTGGCCTGATGACCTTATCAAATTTTCCAACGATCATCACCAGCCGGATGTTGTGTTGATTGATCAGTTTTGAAGTCGTATCCATATCGAATGACAGATGCCGGAACACAACCCATGAATAGTAAACACGTTTCCGTTTCTCTTCGGTGTTCATTTGTGATTCCACGAAGCGCAGGATGCCTTTATCGATTAAGCCGATCCGGTGTGCTGTACGAGCAATGGTTGTAAATCTGTTGGGATGTGCGATCATGCTTTTAAACAACTTCCTGAACGCTACAGGATACGTTGCCAGGCTGTACCACATGCTCGTTTTGATACCATCGGGGGCCAGCAAAAAAATCTCATTAACTTTTTCGGGAAATGCTTCCAATGTCGCAAGCACGAATTTTCCACCCATGCTAAACCCAAGAAGACTAAACGTATTGATTGATTCCTGAGTCAAAAATTTTTCCATCAGCGCTGCCCACGTGACTTTTTCAAGGGGATGTTCATCGAGTGCCCACGTGCTGTCGCCATGAAAAAATATATCGAAAAGATAAATTGTATACGAGTCGGAGAGCGCCTTTGCCAACCCATGAAAAGCTTCACCGGTTTGCCCGAATCCATGAAAAGCAATCAGCATACGTGCACCGTTACCCGTTTTGGTGTAATGCAGCGTTGCCTGTTCGGATTGCAATTGATGTTTGGTCACCACTACTCGTTTACTCAAAAATGAGAATTAATTCCGATCTGCGTAAGCATGATGTGATTCAGACAATAAAAAACTCCTCCGGGGTGGAGGAGTTCGTGCTTTATGTTTGAGCAGATCGGCTATTCGTGCTTAAGCGATTCAACCGGGTTTGTTCTTGCTGTTTTAAGCGAATGGAATCCTACCGTGAAGAATGAGAAGATCAATGCCAGAATCGTTACGATACCAAAGGTGATGTAGTTGATCGATGTCTGGTAGGCAAAATTACCCATCCATTTGTTGATCATAAAAAACGCTGCCGGGATAATCAGTATGGCTGCTATCAACACCAAGTACATGACATCTTTATAAAGCAGGTAAATGATTCGGCCCGTGCTGGCTCCGTGCACTTTGCGAATTCCGATTTCTTTTGTTCGCTGGGCTGCGGTAAACGCAGAGAGGCCGAGGAGTCCGAGTAGTGAAATGAAAATGCAGATGTACGAAAGGTTGGAGAGTAACTTGTATTGCGTTTCGTCTGCTTTGTACTGCTCGTTGAAGCGCTGATCGAGAAAGAAGTATTCAAAAGGATGGTTCGGATCGTAGCCCGCCCATTTGTTGCGGATGTAATCCATAGTTTCCGGAAGGTTCTGGCCTGCAACTTTCAGGTAAAGATACCCACCTTCGTCTCGCGACTTAACGAGGATCAGCGGTTCAACCGGATTGTGCAGCGAACGGAAGTTAAAATCCTTCACTACTGCGATGACCTGTCCATCGGTTTCACCGTGAAACCAACGCATCTTTTTTCCGACTGCATCATCGCCCCAGCCCATCAATTTCGCGGCAGCTTCATTAACCATAAAAATGTTATCGACATCGGTTTTAGGTCCGGGCTGGAAGCCACGTCCTTTAACCAGATCAATGCCCATCGTTTTCAGGTAGTTGTCGTCAACAGCCATCATGGAAAACTGTTGCTGCTTCATCTCGCCATTTTCGCCTTCCGCCCACATCACGGGACCGCCAACACCCATACCGGGTACACTATACGAAGTTGCGGCTGAGAGGATTTTGGGATTCTGCGCAAATTCATTCTTGATCGCGGTAAGATTGTTCTGTACCAGCGAATCCTGGATCGGTAAAACGAGCACGTTATCTTTTGTGAAGCCAAGATCTTTGTTGCGCATAAAGTCAATCTGATCCTGCATCAGCAGCGTACACACCACGACAAAGATAGAGATCGCGAATTGCGTTGTAATAAGCACCTTGCGCAACAAGTGACTTGATTTGTTGTTTTTGAATGAACCCTTTAGTGCACTCAGCGTTGGCACGCGCGGCAGGTAGAATGCCGGGTACAAGCCGGAAAGTACTCCAATGAATAACGTAATGCCCAGCGACCCAAGCAACAATGTCGGGTTGTTGAGGAAATCAGCGGTCAGGTTTTTATCGATCAGTGAATTGAATGATGTAAAGTTTATTACCAATAAAACCAAGCCAATTGCTACGATTAATGAGATAAACGCCAGAAAAACCGATTCGCCCAGGAACGAGAATATCAGTGCGCGTTTGCCGGAACCCAGGGTTTTCTTCATGGCGATTTCTGCTGCGCGCTTCACCGATTTCGCGGTTGACAAATTCATATAGTTAATGCACGCGAGCAGAATAATGAATATTCCGATACCGGTAAATGCATACACGTAGGCAATGTTTCCGGTCGGTTCATCGCTTTGAAGGGATGAATCGAAATGCACTTTATCCAGCGGTTGAAGAATGGCGCTGTATTTACCGCCTACCTGGTCGCCAAACGATTTAAAGTACTTGGTGTAGATATCCGGGAATTTGTCGTAAAAATTTTTCGGATCGTAGTTATCGGGGAACACCAGGAAAGTAAACACATCCGGATTCCAGAAAGCCTCTGATTTAATCTGAGCGCCCTCCTGTACCCACTCGCGGCTCTTCGCCAACCCCGAGAGTAGGAAGTCGAATTTCATGTGCGTGTTGTCGGGCAAATCTTTAATTACTCCGGTAACTTTCCAGGCTTCTTTCTGTCCATCGATGAGCAACATTTTGTTGAGCGGATCTTCGCTTCCGAAATATCGTTTCGCGGTCGACTCGGTGATGACAACAGAGTTGAGGAGATTCAAACAAGTTTTTTCATCGCCTGCAAGAAAGGTGTGTTTGAACACAGTAAAGTATGTTGAGTCGGTGCGGATAACATCGTCTTCGTAGTACGATACCTCCTGTCCATTGTTCTCGTATCTCACCAGCGCATGGTCCCAGTCGTTAGCCCGGGTGAACGCCTGCACTTCCGGAAACTCTTCTTTCAGCACTGCGCCAAGCTCGCGGGCTGAACGGGCGACCCGAACATCAATTCCCGTAGCCTGTAAGTGACCCCCGAGCCGATAGATGTTTTGATGATTGGCAAAGTGCTTGTCGTACGTAAGATCGTGCTGAAGAATCAGCAACAGAATGATGCTTACGGCAATTCCCAACGCAAGGCCGAGAATATTCAGAACGGAGAAAAATTTATCCTTGAGAAAAACCCGGATAAAAAACTTGATGTGTGTTTGAAGCATGCTGGTTTGGTTTAGCGATATCAGGTTGTTCGTGCCCTTATTCAACAAAGATGCCGGGCTGAAAAGCTCATTTTTTGTTTTAAAATCGAGTAAAAAGAGTTCCGCGACTGCTCAAATTTGAACACCTTAGCGTTCGAAAATGACTTACAACATGAGGGCTGGCGCACTGTTTTTACTAACTACATTATCCTTCTTTGGATACTCCCAGAAAGGCACTTTGGTTACATCGGGCAATCCTATTTTTCCAGGATATTATGCCGATCCCGAAGGGATTGTATTTAAAAACATGTATTGGATATATCCAACGTATTCAGCGCCCTACAATAAGCAGGTATTCTTCGATGCGTTTTCATCGCCTGACCTCGTGAACTGGACAAAGCATGAACATATTCTCGATACGGCCAACGTGAAGTGGGCTAAACGAGCTGTGTGGGCCCCTTCGATTATTGAGAAAGACGGTAAGTACTTTTTATTCTTTGGTGCGAACGATATTCAGAACGATAACGAGTATGGCGGAATTGGTATTGCTGTGGCAGATAATCCGGCCGGACCATTTAAAGATTATCTAGGTAAACCGCTGATTGATAAATTCCATAACGGTGCGCAACCGATCGATCAGTTTATCTATAAAGACGGAGACCAGTATTACCTGATTTATGGCGGCTGGCGGCATTGCAACATCGTGAAGCTGAAAAATGATTTTACGGGAATTGTACCGTTCGATGACGGTACGATATTCAAAGAAATAACGCCCGATCAATATGTAGAAGGACCGTTCATGTTCAAACGTAACGGTAAATACTATTTCATGTGGTCGGAGGGTGGTTGGACCGGCCCCGATTATTGTGTTGCTTACGCGATTGCCGATTCACCGTTCGGACCGTTTAAACGCGTTGCGAAAATCCTCGAACAAAATGACGCCATTGCGAGAGGTGCGGGGCATCATTCGGTCATCAAGCATCCAAAAAAAGAAGAATACTACATCGTATACCACCGCAGGCCGCTTGATCAAACAGACAGGAACGCACGGGTGGTGTGCATTGAGAAGCTTGAATTTGACGCGAACGGACTAATCAAGCCGGTGGTGATCACCAACGAGGGTGTAAAGGCCAGTCCGATAAAATAGATTTTCTTAGCGCAATGTTGTCTGAATACGAGATTGAAAACGGCCGACTAAAGAAATTTATCTTTTGGCCATTGTTCAAACTGATTTCAGCTTTCATTCTCGCTATAGTAGCCTCTCTAGTTCTGCTTGATGTAGGTCAGGGCAAAATCGTTTTCGTTCTTGGACTGACATGCATATGGATTTTCTTGGTCCATTTGCTACCGTTCTTTTTATTGACCTGGCGACACTTGGCAATCAGCAAGGGTGTACGATTCGATGTGTACAACTCAGGTACAAATTTTCGATACCGAAACGGTCACGACAATGTGGAATTCAATCTTGCAGAAGTTGATCGGATCGTATGTGTGCTCAGCCCACCGAAAAATGATAACCGAATGGACTTGGCCGGATTTGGTCATTTCTTTTATTGGAAAATATTTCTGAAAAACGGATTGGTTTTAAGACTTTCATGTCTTGTGGTTGACGAGGAAGTTTTCTATCAAAAAGAAATTCAGCGCGAAAAGAGAATTTTTCCGTTTCCCTCAAAATAATTTACCACTTCTCGAAACGTACTGACATAAGGCTGTCACAAGCCGCGGTTTTCTTTGAACTATCAATTCAATGTAAACCGAATCAGCCATGAAAAACGAAACCATTTCTGAAGAAGCCGCGATCGACCTGAAGACATTGCTCGATCACTGGCAGGAACACCGCAGACTGACCCGCAGGGTAATCGAGGCGTATCCCGAAGATAAACTTTTCACCTTCTCCGTGGGCGGAATGCGACCATTCTCGCAACTGGTGATGGAGATGATTACGATTGCTCAACTTGGAGCGTATGGAATAGCCACCGGAAACTGGACTGTTCCAAACCGCCCGGAAATCAACTTTACGATGCAGCCGCCCGCTACCAAAGCTGAGCTGTTAAAGTTTTGGGATGACACGACCGAGGTGATCAACACGATGTGGCCTCACATGACAGTGGACCGCATGAGCCAGATCGACAAGGCCTTTGGATCATATGACGGAACGATAACCTGGCATTATTTCTATTTCGTTGACAACGAAATTCATCATCGTGCGCAGGCGTATGTTTACCTGCGGGCACTTGGCATTGAGCCGCCTCCGTTCTGGGACAGGCACTAATTGTTTTTTTTTATATAAACTTAGGGACGCAGCATTTGCGTCCCACTGTTTTTCGCCTGCTATTTTATTTCGAATTGGGCGGATATTTTTGCCTGAAGTTTGAATTTTCTAAACTCCAATGCCGACTCGGGTTCTGATACAACACCCCAATTGGATTCAAATTTCATTTTCGGGTTGATTTTTCCTCTAAGGAGCACGTCTGTCGAATATATTTCAATCTCATAAACTTTGATTGCCTTACCTAACTCTGCGCCAACACCTTTCAACAATGCATCCGCCTTTACTTTGGCCGCCTGTAGCGCTTTGATTTTTAAGGCCAGTTCAATCTTTTCGAGTTCGGAGTGACTGATACGAACAATGTCAACAAAGTCTACCTTAACATCTTCAATCTTACTTAAGAACTTTTCCACTTCAGCTGCAGCCGACAACTTGAGTTGATAGGTTTTCTCCCGGAACACGTTTCGGTCTCTTCTTCTTCCGCCAAGCAAAAGGCCTGCATCGGCAAGCTCCAGGTTTTTGGTATCAATGCCAGCTTCCTTCAGCGCATTCAGAAATGATTTGTCTATCGTTTCGAGTATTGTTTTTACCCTTCCTTCCTCAAATTCCTTGAGCCTCACGAGAAGGTAAATTTCATTCGGTACTATCTCCAGCTCGGCCGTGCCGGTAACTTCGATAAAATGTTCCGGCCGGATTTCCTGGGCCTGACTGGCTAATACAATGGTTAACAGATAGATGGTTAGCAAGAGTCGTTTCATAAAGGAATGGTTATGTGCTGATTTAGATGCTGTTTTCATAGATAAAGTTCGGATCGCCTTAAAATTTTCCCTCCCCGCAGATTTTTTCACCTTTGTCACAATATTTCCCAAATCCTGCCGACTATCATGTCAAAACAAGCAGGCGATGGACCTTGCCATGCAAGAAATAAAGCAGAACACATTCCTGAAGGAGAAAGACAAACTGTTGGGGTTTATCCGCAACCGGGTGTCGTCATCCGAAGAGGCGGAAGATATCCTGCAGGATGTATTCTACCAGTTTGTTGCTGGTTTTGAAACCATTGAATCGCTCGACCGGGTAACATCCTGGCTGTACAGTGTGGCGCGCAACAAGATTATCGACCGGTACAGAAGGGATGCTGCAAGGCCTAAGAAAACCGATTTCGAATTGGTAACGGGCAGCGAAGATGATGCAACACTAACGTTGCAGGACATTCTTCCCGATTTCGATAATACACCTGAGTCAACGCTGTTGCGCGAGGCGATTTGGGATGAGATTACTGATGCGCTCGAAGAACTTCCGGCTGATCAGCGGGAAATTTTCATCCAGAATGAAATTGAAGAACGGAGCTTCCGTGAAATTGCCGAGGAAACCGGTGTATCGATCAATACATTACTCTCCCGCAAACGGTATGCAATTCTGGCACTTCGCAAACGCCTGCAAAGTTTTTACGATGACATTATCAAATAAACATATTGATTAAAAACATTAAAACATTGAATTTATGAAACGCGGTTGGTGGATATTAAAAGGAATCGTTTTCGTGGCAGTAATGATTGCCTTGTTCGGAACGGTTACCATGTTACTCTGGAACTGGCTTGTGCCGGTGTTGTTTAATGGTCCGGTAGTGACCTTTTCGCAGGCGATCGGCTTGCTGCTCCTGACGAAGATTTTATTCTGGAGTGTCGGCAAAGGCGGTCATCATCACCGGGGACCCTGGCGACCGTACTGGAAGAACCGGTGGGAGAGTATGACACCAGAGGATCGCGACCGGCTCAAACGCAGGATGCGGGAAAAGTGGTGTCCGAGACCTGACCAGGAAAAGCCTTCAGCAAACGGTTGAAGTCGAAATCCCGGGAAAAATTCACAAAAAAATATTCTTAAAACCCCAACCCTGAGCCGTTTTATGCGTTCAGGGAAACGTTGGAAACTTTTGCAATCTTAAAAGTTTCCATAGTTTTGCTGCCATGATTGAAGAAACAGACATAAAAGATAAGATCGTTACAGGGGCGGAGGAACTGTTCAGGCGGTACGGAGTACGCAGCATTTCGATGGATGATATCGCCCGGCATTTGTCGGTGTCCAAGAAAACACTCTATCAGCATTTTGCCGACAAGGATGACCTTGTTGAAAGTGTAACACGCCAACTACTCGAAAAGAATTATAAGCAATGTGAAGACATCCGGCAGGGCTGCGATAACCCGGTGGAAGAGCTGGCCCGCGTTTCCCTGTGGATGAAGAAAAGCATGGAGGAGGTAAATCCGACCATGCTCTTTGATTTACAGAAGTTCCATATAAAAGCCTGGAACTTGTGGGTTGACTTTAAGAACAAGTTCATTCGTGATCAGGTTGTTCAAAACCTGGATGCGGGAATCGAACAAGGCTACATGCGCCCCGTGAACAAAGAGATTATGAGCATTCTTCGGGTGGAATTTGTGCAGATGGCGTTCAATCAGGATATTTTTCCACGAGAGAAGTTCAACATCGTAGAGGTACAGAGCCAGATATTCGATCACTTCGTATTCGGACTGGTTACTGAAAAAGGAAGAAAACTTTATTTGAAATACAAAGAACACAACCAACAACCATCAACCATTTTATGATAAAAAGATTATATCTGATAGTAGTAATAGTAGCGGGGGTACTTTCCGCGCAGCATGCCTTCGCGCAGGATCAGTCAACTGCATCCGGCCAGGCGTTTACACTGCAGCAGTGTATAGATTATGCATTAGAGAACGGTGTACTCACGAAAAATGCAAAACTTGACGAGCAGATAGCGGAGTCGAAGGTTCGTGAAACCGTGGGCATCGGGCTTCCGCAGGTAACTGCGAGTGCATCGGTTGTTCATAACGAAAAATTGCCAAGATTTTTTACAACCTATACCGGTTCTGGCGGCTTCATTGATCTTAGCGGGGTTCCTGGAATCAAAACGGGTGATGTGGTTGCTGCTGAGAATTTTTTTCAATTGAAAAGCAGCGGTGATGTTGGTCTTTCTGTTAATCAAATCATCTTTAACGGATCTTATATTGTAGGCCTGCAGGCGTCACAAGCATATAAAGAGCTTGCCTACAAGACAACCAATCAGACAAAAGAGCAGACGATTGAAGCAGTCACGAAAGCCTTCTATCTTGTGTTGATTAACCGGGAACGTGCCGACCTTTTCACCAGCAATATCGGTCGTCTGGATACGCTGTTGCGGAATACCAAAGCCCTTTATCAAAACGGATTTGCGGAAAGCATTGATGCTGACAGAATCCAGGTAGCGCTCAATAACCTGATCGTTCAACGCGATAACTTTTTGAAGTTAAATGAGCTCGGAATTGAAGTTCTGAAGTTTCAAATGAATTATCCGATGGATCAGGCATTGCAGGTTGTCGGAACAATTCAAGACGTTCAGGTTAATGTTGATCTCTCGTCATACAGCAACGATTGGGATTATAAGGCACGCCCGGATTATCAGTTGCTCGAAGCCAGCAAAAGACTTCAGGAGCTAAACATTCGTAACAAACGTGCGGCCTCATTGCCACAATTAAATGCGTTTTTAAACTACGGATATTCAACTCAGTCTGCGAAGATTGCCGGACTGTTTAAGACTGAATCTGATATCAGCGATGCGGGTGGCGTGGGTCCTGATAAATGGTATAACTATTCTAACTACGGAATCCGGTTATCGATGCCAATTTTTACAGGTCTCCAAAATCATCACCAATGGCAGCAGGAGAAGCTTAGTTTGCAAAAAATCAATAATCAGTTTACCATGATGAAGTCGAATATTGACTTGCAAATCGCTCAGGCTGCAACTACCTATCAGAATTCTGTTCAGGATTTGCATGCGCAGGAGCAAAATATTGAACTCGCAACGAAAGTAGCGCGCGTTACCAAAATCAAATACGAGCAGGGTGTAGGCTCTAACCTGGAAGTTGTTGAAGCAGAAGACGACCTCCGCCAGGCTCAGACCAACTACTACAACGCTCTGTATGCAGCAGCTATTGCAAAAGTAGATTTGGATAAAGCGTATGGAAAACTACTTCCGCAATCAGAAAAGAAATAAATCAACCAACCTGAAATACATTCACATGAAATCAATTACATACAAACATTACATCTTGGGAATTTCGCTGGCGGTTCTGGTAGCTGCTTGCGGAGGCGGAGATAAAAAAGCGGAGCTTGAAAAACTGAAAAAAGAACGTGCTGCGCTTGATACGAAGATTGCAGAACTTGAAAAGGACTCAACGTTAGTTAAAAAGGATTCTTTAAAACTGAAAGAAGTTGATGTGCTTGAGCTGAATCCGCGAGCGTTCAACCACTATGTGCAAACACAAGGTCATGTAGAGGCTGAGTATAATATTCTTGTTACCCCGAAAGCACAGGGTGTTGTTACGGCAGTATATGTTACCGAAGGGCAAAGTGTTTCCAAAGGACAGGTTCTTGCGCAAATCGACAATTCCGTTCTGGTAAGCAATCTTCAGGGTTTGGAGTCGCAGCTTAAACTTGCCACATCCGTGTACGAACGTCAGAAAAATCTGTGGGACCAGAAAATCGGAACAGAGGTTCAGTTCTTACAGGCACAAACCAATAAAGAAACCCTGGAGAAGCAAATAGCTGCGTTAAAAGAGCAAATCGATATGGCTCGGATCAAAGCACCTGTAAGCGGAACGATTGACAAGATTAACGTGAAAGTTGGCGAAGGTGCAGGCCCTACGCAGCCTGCTGTACACATTGTGAATACATCTGACCTGAAGTTGGTTGCGGGGATTTCCGAAGCGTTTATTTCCGGTGTTAAAAAAGGAGATAAAGTTGAGGTCACAATCGCGGAATTAGCCAAGCCGTATAAGGCAACCGTAACGTTTGTTGGTAAAACAATTGATTTACTGTCGCGCACATTTCCGATCGAAGTGAAACTACCAAGTGATCCTGCACTGCGCCCGAACATGACAGCCGTGATAAAAGTTATCTATCACACTGAGCCTAACGCGATTGTTGTGCCGGTTAACCTCGTGCAAACTGTTAATAACGAGAAGATCGTTTACATCGCTGAAACAAACGGCAAAAACACCGTTGCCCGCAAGAAGGTAGTAGAGGTGGTTGGCGTGTTTGGCGATGGCGCTGAAGTTAAAGGTTTGAATAAAGGCGATAAAGTGGTAACGGTAGGTTATCAAAGCCTGAGTGACGGTGAGAATATCAAAATCTAAGCTCCGACTCCAAAAGCAAAGCTGTTATGCAAGACATAGAAAAAGAATTTAAGCCCACCAGTTGGGCCATTGATAATAAGATTGCGATTTACGTTGCGGTAGTAATCATTACGCTGGGCGGTGTTTTAACCTACTTCTCACTTCCGAAAGAGAACTTCCCGGAAGTAGTTTTCCCGCAGATATTCGTGGGTACACTTTATCCGGGCGCGTCTCCGAAAGACGTTGAAAACCTGATCACCAAGCATATTGAGAAACAGGTTAAATCAATTTCCGGAGTGAAGAAGATTTCTTCTAATTCCGTTCAGGACTATTCGAACGTAATCATTGAGTTTGAAGCGGAGATCGATGTCACGTCCGCCAAGCGGGACGTGAAGGACGCGGTCGATCGCGCGAAGCCCGATTTGCCAACCGATCTGCAGGATGATCCGGTCGTTCAGGATATTGACTTTTCTGAGATGCCGATCATGTTTGTGAACCTTTCCGGTGACTATGATCTGCAAACCATTAAGCGGTATGCAGAAGATATGCAGGACAGGTTTGAGGCGCTGAAAGAAATCCGCAGGGTAGATATTGTTGGTGCGCTTGATCGCGAAGTGCAGATCAACGTGGATCTGTATAAAGCGGCATTGGCAGGCGTAAGCCTCGATGATATCCGCGGTGCGATCAGTTCGGAAAACGTTATCGTGCCGGGCGGCCAGGTGGCCGTTGGCGGAATGAAACGCTCGCTGAGCATTTCAGGTGAATATGCAAACGCAGAAGGTATTGGTAATACGGTGATCGGCTCAACAACGGGCGGAAAAGTTTATCTGAAAGATGTTGCCGAAGTTATCGATTCACATAAAGAACAGGAGAGTTTCGCCCGTCTGGATAAAAAGAACGTAATCACGCTCAACATCGTGAAGCGTAACGGAGAAAACCTGATCGAAGCTTCTGATGGCGTTCGTGCAATCATTGCCGATTATGAGCAAAACATTCTTCCAAAAGGACTGGGTGTTACCGTAACGGCCGACCAATCGGAGAATACACGCGTGACCTTGCATGACCTGATTAACACGATCATCATTGGTTTTATTCTGGTAACAATCATCCTCATGTTCTTCATGGGTGTTACCAACGCAATTTTCGTAGGTCTTTCTGTTCCGATCTCCAGTTTCATTGCGTTCCTGGTATTCCCGGGTATCGGCTTTACGCTGAACATGATGACCTTGTTCTCGTTCCTGCTCGCGCTGGGGATTGTGGTGGATGACGCGATCGTGGTAATTGAAAACACGCACCGCGTGTTTGATAACGGTAAAGTTCCTATTCGCAAGGCGGCTAAAATTGCTGCAGGCGAAGTATTTATGCCGGTGTTCTCCGGAACCATGGTGGTGCTGGCGCCATTCATTCCATTAGCCTTCTGGCCTGGTGTGATTGGTAAATTTATGATGTATCTGCCAATTACGCTGATCGTAGCCCTGCTGGCGTCATTGCTGGTAGCCTATATCATCAACCCGGTATTTGCGGCCGACTTTATGACTCCGCACGATCATGATCATGATGAGAAGCCTAAATTCTCGCGAGGTTTCAAAGTATCAAGTATTGTCTTTGCCAGTGTTGCTATTGTATCCTATTTGATCAATTTCGGTTTAGGTAACTTCGTAGTATTCATTTACCTGTTATACGTACTGTATCACTTTGTACTTACCGGTGTAATCTCTACGTTCCAGACGTCAACCTGGCCTAAGGTTCAGGAGGGTTATCGCAGACTGGTAACCTGGTGTTTAACCGGTTACAGACCGATTGGAGTTTTTGTAGGCGTGATTGTGTTATTCATTTTCTCGCTGGTGTTCACAGCAATCATGAAGCCTCCGGTTGTGTTTTTCCCGAGCGGTGATCCGAACTTTGCATATGCATACATTCGTATGCCGATTGGAACGGATCAGCGTGTAACAGATTCGATTACTTCGGTAGTTGAAAGCCGTGTAATGGACGTGCTTGGAAAAGATAATCCGGTTGTTGAATCGGTTATTTCAAACGTGGCGATTGGAGCAAGTGAAGATCAGTTCGAACGCGGTACACAGGCGCAGCCTCATCTTGGAAAGGTTCAGGTGGCCTTTGTAAAATTCGCAGAGCGAAACGGCCAGTCAACTAAACCGTATCTCGACAAAATGCGTGAAGCTGTTAAAGGTATTAAGGGGGCGGAGATTTCCGTAAACCAGGAGGCCAATGGGCCGCCAACCGGTAAGCCTGTCAACATTGAGATTGCTGCCGATGACTTTGACGTGCTCGCGAAAACATCCGAAGATGTTAAGCGCTACCTCGATGCGATGCAGATTCCAGGGGTTGAAGAATTGAAATCTGATTTTCATGCCAACAAACCCGAGATTATTGTAACCATTGATCGTGAGAAAGCTAACCGTGAGGGAATTTCAACCCGCCAGATCGGTTTCGCAATAAACACAGCCGTGTATGGTGCGGAGGTTTCTAAATTCCGCGATGAGAATGATGACTATCCGATTGAACTTCGTATCGCACAAAATCAGCGTAACGACATCAACGCACTGATGAACATGCCAATTACCTATCGCGATATGGCATCAGGCGGCCAGGTTCGTCACGTACCTTTGTCAGCTGTAGCAAAAATCGATTACTCCAATAGCTACGCAGGTATTCGAAGAATTGACCAAAAGCGCGTAGTAACGATTTCATCGAACGTAACCGGCGATTACAATCCGAACGAAGTGGTGGCACAGATTCAGGCTAAATTGAATGAATTTAAAACACCTGACGGAGTGCAAATTAAAATGACGGGTGAACAGGAAGAGCAGGCAGAGACTATGAGATTCCTGGCGATTGCGTTCAGCCTGGCATTCGCGTTAATCTTTATGATCCTGGTAACCCAATTCAACTCAATTGGAAAGCCGGTCATTATTCTTTCAGAAATCCTGTTTAGTATTATCGGGGTGTTGATTGGATTCTCGTTGTTCAGAATGGAAATCTCAATCATCATGACGGGTGTAGGTATCATGGCGCTTGCCGGTCTTGTAGTGCGTAACGGTATTCTGTTGGTGGAATTCACGGACCTGCTGGTTTCGCAAAATGTGCCGCTGTACGATGCAATCATTGAGGCTGCCAAAACGCGTATGACGCCTGTGTTGCTGACAACCATCGCTGCAACCATCGGATTGATTCCGCTGGCAGTTGGATTGAACATCGACTTCGTAACGATGTTTACAGAATTCAATCCGCATATTTTCTTCGGAGGCGATAACGTTGCCTTCTGGGGACCTTTGTCGTGGACAATGATCTTCGGGTTGATCTTCGGTACATTCCTTACCCTGGTGTTGGTGCCGGTATTGTACCTGCTCACAACTAAACTGAAGGCGCGTATCTTCGGTAAGAAGTTGAATGAAAGAAAGTCTGGAACAGCCGATTCAGGAATGCTTGATTCTGGTTTTAGAACCGATGATAGTCCGGTAATTGCTCACTAGGCTAAACTAAAATTTACAAAAAGTCGTCTTACCTGTTAAGGCGACTTTTTTTATTTATGAGATCCCGCGTTATGACCTTTTTACTTCTCACCGTTTTCTTCCTTCTGGTTGACTATTACCTGTATCAGGCTATCCTGGTACTGAGTAAAGGCTGGAGTCAAACGGCAAAAGATATTATTCGCTATGGATACTGGACATTAACCGTGCTGAGCATGGCAGCCCTGATCTGGTGGAATGTGAGCGATCCCTACAAGTATAAACCGGGCATTCGCTCATGGGTTATGGTCAGCCTGGTGGGCATTTATCTTTCCAAGATTTTTGGTGTGCTCATTGTGTTTGTAGATGACATTCAGCGTGGCGTACGATGGCTGGCAAGTCTGTTTACTAAAGGAGGTGAAAGTGCACCGGCCGGCGAGGGAATTACGCGTTCTGAATTTTTAGCAAAGGCTGCGGTTATCGCCACGGCTGTTCCGTTTACTGCAATGGCGTACGGAATTATCTCCGGTGCCCACGACTATCGGGTGCGCAGAAAGACGCTTTATCTTCCTGATCTTCCGAAATCATTTGACGGCATGACGATCGGACAGTTATCCGACATTCATTCCGGAAGTTTCTTTAACAAAACTGCGGTAAAGGGTGGGGTAGAAGAGTTCCTGAAAGAAAAGCCGGATGTGATTTTCTTTACGGGCGACTTGGTAAACAACGAAGCAAGTGAAGTAAAAGACTACCTGAATATTTTCGATAAGCTCAAAGCTCCGCTTGGTGTTTATTCCGTTACCGGGAATCATGACTATGGCGATTACAAAGCATGGGGCTCGTTACGGGAAAAGCAGGAGAATTTTAAGAATCTGGTAAATGCGCACAAGCAAATGGGTTTCGATATCCTGATGAACGAACACCGATATCTTGAGCAGAGTGGAGAAAAAATCGCCATCATTGGAATTGAAAACTGGGGCGGAGGGAGGTTTGCAAAATACGGAAAGCTCGATCAGGCGTATGCCGGAACAGACGAAGCGAGTGTTAAACTGTTACTTTCGCACGATCCCAGTCACTGGGATGCGCAGGTAAGAAAACTGTACCCGGATATTGATGTGATGTTTGCCGGGCATACCCACGGCTTTCAATTCGGAGTAGAGATTGGTGACTTTAAATGGAGCCCATCACAATATGCGTACAAGCAATGGGCGGGATTATATCAGCAAGACAATCAGTACTTATATGTCAACCGTGGCTTCGGATACATCGGATATCCCGGAAGGATTGGTATACCCCCTGAGCTAACCATCATTGAATTGAAACGGGCATAAAAAAACCCTGAGGTTTATGTCAGGGTTGATTCTTTGTACGGGCTACTCCGATTAATAATCGTTGTTGCTTCTGCGGTTGTAACCACCACCGCCACCACCACGGTTAAAGCCTCCGCTGCGTGGAGCGTCTGTCTTCGGCCGTGCCTCGTTTACCACAAGAATTTTTCCCATGAAATCCTGCCCGTTGAGTGAGCTGATCGCCTGTTGTGCAGCTGAATCATCAGCCATTTCCACAAACCCAAATCCGCGACTGCGCTGAGTGAACTTATCCAGGATAATTTTCGCTGAGCTTACTTCGCCATATTGTTCAAATAATCCTTTCAATTCCGCTTCGGTCGATTTGAAAGGAATGTTGGCAACATAAATGTTCATTGTACTAATTAAATAAAGTTGAATAAAGATTAAATGTAAGGATAAAAATTCATATCATTCCACAACCCGTCATTTACCTATAAAACAGGCTGTTTAAGCAGTTTTATTGTTAATACGCCCGCTCCACGGTACCTGATCCGTAGATTTTCTTCGTTGTGGTTTTCGTGTTGCCTTTGTGCTTGATGTTACCGCTTCCAAGCACCAGCGCCTCGATCGAATTCGCCACATTTACTTCGCAATCCCCCGATCCACTTACCTTAACTTTTGCATTGTCCAGCGTACAATTGAATGCCTGGATGGATCCGCTTCCGCTTACCAATGCATCAATGGATGTTGCGTAACCTTTTAGCATAATTTTTCCTGACCCGCTTACTTCAGCTTTCAAATAGTCTCCCTTAAGATCAAGATCCATGCTGCCGCTTCCGCTAACCGAAAGGTTTAATGCCGGTGCAGACAAAGAATTTTCAGAAATGATTTTACCCAGTCCGTTAACCTGAAGTTCGTTGATATTTTTTACGCTCACATATACCTTCATAACCGGATTTAGCTTGATGTTATCAATTTTAGCCCAAACACTTTTGTTTGGATTATCGGGCTTACGGTCGACATTGATCATCAGAACTCCGTTTTCTACAACGATTGACGTAAGTGCGTAGATGTCGCTTTCAGCTTCTACGTTAACCTCCTGCTTGTTGGTCTGCTTCAGGTATACGGTGTAGTTGGAGTTATTGTAAATCGATTTAAACTCACCAAGTTCAAGTGTTTTTTTGGTGGTCTGTGCGAACGCGGTTAATGAAACCAGCAATACAACACAGCTTGTGACTAACTTTTTCATAGAGGATTTGTTTACTTAAGTACTGAAAATTAGTGCTTTTGCAGGATACTTCCAGAACCGTTTAGCCGGCAAAATTTGGCTTATAACCTGCTGCCAGGGCCCTTTATCACCTTTTTTGGCGAAAGATGAGTTTCATGATCACAATAAAGGCTATGCCTCCAATGCACATGACCAGCAGAACTTCGGGCGTAATGAATTTAACAGCGTGCATAATTTCAGGTTCAATTTAGGATTTTAATCCTTGCCTGAATGCGAAGATCATCTTTTTCTTTCCCTGCGATTTGATCCACACCCGATCCGATCGCATCCCGGTCGGTATATCGCGTGTGAGCATATCGCAGCCAGAGCGTGACTTGTTTGCTGAATGCATATTCGACAAGTATGAAACTTCTTAAACCGGTTCCGTAATACGCGGGCAGCGAATAAGCGAGCCAAACATCTCGTTCATAAACGTATTGCCGGTTATCGAAATCCTGGGTATCAAAAATCGCGTACCGTGCAGTTAACGCAAGCTTGCCTAAGTCGGCATGGATGTCGTGAAGAATGATCATGCCTTTGGTGAAATTACCTTCGATTTCGTAGGTGCTGAATTGAGCGCGTGTTTTCATTTTTATTTTATCAGAAACCGGGTAGTCGAAGTTCAGGCAATAGTTCCGTTTTACCCCGGTCGCTGTGCGATACAAAGTTGCTTCCGCATCGCTCAGGTTTCTGACTTTCGATTCTTCCCGTGCTTGTACGAAAATCACTACGTTGCGGGAAGGTTGACAGGTAACGCGTAACAACCATTCATGCCCTTCGGAAGGCGCATAGCTTCTGTACCGTAGCCAGGGAAACTGAAATAAGTCGGTGTAGCCCGATAGACTTAACTTTTTACTCCAGCGGTATTTCCACCCCCAATAAACGCCAGATTCATTTTGAGCGTTGCTGTTTTCAGATAATGCGTTGGCATACGGGCTTTGAAAACTTCGCTGATAGTTTCTGAGATGAATCGCTACGTCAAGTTTAGGTGTAAGGCTTCCAAGTACACCGCCTGTAAAACCATAGCCATTGTTTATTGTACGTGCTGCCTCACTGAAAAAAGTGAAGTTGTGCAATGTATAATTCATGAATGCTCCGGCATTCGATAGAGAATTTCCGGAAAACGTAAACTGATTGTACGGGCGTGGTACGTGGTTAACCGGGATACTGTAATCAATTGTATTGTAAATGAGGCCAGCGTCAACTGCACCTTTTTTAAAGTTGACGACTGCACCATAGTTCTGTTCACGAAGTGAGGATCTGCCGCTCAGTTCATTTTCGTTCCGGTGTAAACCCGTTGTTTGAAATGACGTTACCGATGTGTCCTCAAGTGAATCGCTGGTTACCGTAGCATCGCGGGGCGCATTGGAGTAAAACGCTGAGAAGTAAACATTTCGGATTATTTGATAGGTAAGTGCTGCTCCGCGTTTATATCCTGTTTCATTGGCCGAGGTGTAGGGAAGAAAGCCAAGGTTGCTTCTTCGCACCGTTGTAACAGCTTCCGAGCCTTTGCCGAATCCAAAACTTCCTCCAAGCAGTAAGCCCTGTCCAAACTGAGTCTGGTAATCTCCTACGATTAGATTTTTTAACCGGCCCTTATTAAGTACCTGACCATGAAACGACATAAAGTCAAACCCGTATTGTTTGCCTGCTGGACTCCATGTTACCTGTTCGCCCGCATCTTTTTCTAGCGTAAAACCCATACTAAAATCTCCGGGCTTACTCGTGCGGAACCGAATGTATAAGTCACTGTTGTCACCCTTGAATTTGGTGTCGGACGATTCAGAGGACTTGAATCCGCGTTTTGTTTGTATGGCACGATCGTACCGGGTGATCAGATAGTTATTCGGCTCGGAAAGAATGCGTCTGAACAAATTTCCCTGTTCAACTCCATCAACACGTACGAATGGAATGATTTTCTGAATGATTTCCGAATCAAACCCGGGAACTGCCTGAAGTTCATAAACCGACAGCAACTTCCCGGTTTCATTCCGATATGCAACCAAGTTCTGAACCTGCTGTTCGGTAAGCAGATTCAGGAACCGCAATTCTTCCGGACTGGCCGTGTTCAGGTCGACTTTGTTTGCGAGCAGCTGGGCCATGGTTTCATACAATTCCTGGTAGTTCAAATCCTGATCCTGAAAGCCGAATATTTCATCAGCTAACACTTCAAGATCCACGTCCCGTTGAGGAAACTCCTGTGCGAAGACAAGTGTGCAGGAAAGTAAAAGTGAGGTGATGATGCAGGGAACCCGGTACTTCATTTTATTTCGCAAACTGAAAAGACACGGAAGCCTGTTGACTCATTTTTAACAGTACGTTGTATTGAAACGCATAGTCGATCATTATTTTCGCGTCTTAAATCCAAGGCCGAAAAAGCCGGTGTTTGGATTTAAGTTATATCCAGTTCGGACTGCAAATTTTTTGTGAACGAAGTACTCCAACCCCAATTTCCATAACGGATCGAAGTCAAGATCTTTGTCAACCTCAATCGCAATAAATATTTTTTCAATGGGTTTAAACGCGACACCTGCCACGAGTCGGGTAGGAAGTTTTTCGTCACTGCTTAACGCCGGCTGATTAACATTCACAACATAAGCGCCCACGGAAAGCTGGGGTGTGAGTTCGGCTATACCGCCCAAGTTTATGCTGACAACTCCTTTATTGCCGAAGCCGGTAGCTGTGTATTGTAAATAGTTTACCTGCGCGCCTAATGAAGCGAGTCCAAACTTGTTGGCAAATCCGATTGACAAAATGTGTTCGTTGTACAAGTCGTCGCCAAACCGGTATGCACCTATGCCTGTCACACCAATGCCAACCGGAATGTTAACTACCGCAGCGGTTCTGTTTGCTCCTGAAATCGAGGGACGCAAATCGTATGTAAAGCCTGTGGTAATGTGTTTCTGCTGAGCAGTTGCGGCCGGGTTATTGAATAATCCCCAGGCATCAACAAGTGCGGCCGATGCATAGCCGATGCCATTTGCCCGAGAACCAATCTGGGGGGATACACTTTGTGCAAGTGTTGAAGTGAAACAAAATAGTACGGCACAGAGAAAGTAAAGTCTCACAGCGATTGATAACCTTACTCAACATAAAGAATAATCTTTTAGAATTCTTTTTTGATGTGCAGAAAAAATCCGTTTGTATTTTGACTTGTAAACGTGTATTCAAACCGTACAACTACGTCATAGGCGGTGGCAATGTCAAGGCCAACTCCGGCACCACTGATAAACTTATCGGATAACATCGTATTGACTCCCGACTTCGTATAGGCCGAATAATTATTCACATACCCTGCATCAGCGAAAGCTTTTAAATAAATCGCAAGCGGGAAATAATTGAATTGATCTTTTGCCCAGAAGTTCAAGTCCCAATTGCGGGAAAAGATTCTTTTCTTGAACGTAGTTTTATTCAGGAAGTATTGCGGGCCTTCAATAACATACACTTCATAGCCCCGTACGAAGATTTTATCATAACCCATCGCTCCATAGTTGAAATACGGAAGTTTATCTGGCGTGCTGACATAGGCAAACGACAGGTTTGAGAAGAAGAATCCTTTGCTGACCTCCCGGAAGAGGGCAAAGTATAACGATGCATCTGTTTTATTAAGATCGTTATGAAGGCCAACGCCATACTTCTGAAGGTGCAGGGAAAAAATATGACCCCGAAGCGGATAAGCGATCACGTCACGGTGATCGGAGATGAATTCGTACGTTACCGCGTCATACTTTTGCCGCACCCGATCACCGCCCAGGTAGTTAGGATTTAATTCATGAAGTGTGTCAGCTATAACGGTTTGCCGGAATTCGTATTTCAGGCGGTGATAGTTATAAAAATTGTTTCGATACGTATAGGTGAGTCCGATGCCGTTTGTACGTCTGAGTACGCGATCGTACTTGATAAAATTAAGTTTATGGTTGATGGTGCTGTCGGCAACATTTTTGGCTTCTATATAATCCAGTTCGAATGTAAGGCCCTGCTTTTGCTTCTTGTTGATGTAAGGAATGCGATACATCAGATCGAAGCGTCTCTGGAAACCAAATTGCGAGGTGAACGTCATGGTATGATTGCGACCCCATAAATTATATTGGTACAACTTCAATCCGTAATTAACGCGGCTGAAGTCGTGATTATAGTTTTCCCACCACTCATTAAAGTTCCTGTCGGACAGTCTGAATATCGGAACTGGGAAGGTAAACCATCGTTCATCTACTTCAACTAAAAGATTGATCTTTCCGTTACCGGCATCCAGCGAGTAAATCTGAACGGTGTGAAACAGGTGAAGGTTGAAAAGCTTGCGTTTATCTTTTTCAAGAACTTCCGGAAGATAACCGAGTTGGACAAAATCTCCCCGCTTGAGCGCCAGTTCGCGCAGAATGATCGTATTGTGCGTACGTTTGTTGCCGGCAATAATGATCTGATCTACCTGAACATAGCGACTCGTGTCGACTATCATTTTACGTTTGCTCCGGTGAATAGTATCGGCCGGGAAATGGCTGAACGCAGCCACGGAAGAACCCGTGAGTACGACACTGCAGGCAATAAAAAATATTGTTAAGCAGTGTCGCACAACGGAGATGAACTGTTTATTCAGGCTGTGGCTTACGGTATGAACGGATCAGGAAGTAGAAACCTGCCAGTACAAGCGGAATACTCAGCAATTGACCCATGTTCAATGCCATTCCGTTTTCAAAATCAACCTGGTTTTCTTTGAAGAATTCCCACACAATCCGCAGACCAAAACAAACGATCAGGAAAATTCCAAACAGGCGGCCTTCGGGCAGATTGCGTTGATGTTTGAACCATAGCCACAGAAGGAACGCAAAAAGGAAGAGGCATGAAATAGACTCATACAATTGTCCCGGATGACGCGGAATGGCATACGTGTTAATGATCGCGTAGAACGTTCCGCTTTCATCCTGTGCAAGCTTATAGTCCAGCGGGCCGGTTTGATAGATGTGCTCACCCACGTATCCGTTACCACGTAGTTCTGTTGCAACCGAGCTGCGCAAATAGTCGTCAATGGTCGAGTAGTCGTTATTGTTGTTTTTATCAAACTCCAGCAAGATTTTAATCGGCTGATAGTCACCTTGTGCAGGCAGAGAATCGTTTTTTACATATTGAACATGTGAAACGGTTCCGTCACTTGTTAGTACTTCCGTTACGTTCCGCGCAAATACAACTCCATAGTCCGATCCGGTTGGCTTTCCGATGATCTCTGAATTCATCAGGTTTCCGAAACGAATCAGCGCGCCTGTTAATGCAACAAGTATTACGATGCGGTCCAGCGTCTGCAAATAATTTTGGCCAGCGAATTTCTTGCGACTGTATAACCACAAAGCAAACAAAATCCCGATCGCACCACCATGACTTGCCAAACCACCTTCCCAAACTTTCAGGATATCGATTGGATGAGCAAGGTATTTTTCGGGTTCATAAAACAATACATGACCGAGCCTTGCTCCAATAACAGTTGCCACCACCATGTAGATGGTCAGGGTATCCACGTCTTTTTCGGGTTTACCTTCTTTTTTGAAGATATAGTACAGGATTTGCTGACTGATGAGAAAGCCAAGCGCAAAGAAAAGTCCGTACCAGCGAAGTGTTAATTCTTTATCGATAAAGGGGATGGGAAGCGTAAAGATTTCCGGACTGGCGTTCCAGATGATGAAATTTAAGGTAGTCATAACCGCAAATATAACAGGCTCGCGGCATTAGGCGGTGCATTTAACAATAAATTAAGAGCCTGAATCTCAGCCACAAAACACTACGTGTGTTGCTTGATTTATAGCCTGTCGAGCGCTTCGAGTTCTTCCGTAAACCCTGACGAAAGGATCGGGAAGCGACACCAGCTACGCGGATCGACATTCATGTCGTCCAGGTGGAATGCAGGTGCATACCGTTCGCGCTTCCATTGGTTAATGGACCACAGTTTGAAGAATTTCCGGATATAGTTTTTAAGGTGTTGCTGATCCCCGAAATCAGCTTTCATTTTCTGGTAGATGTCGCCTGGCGTGTTACGTTCGTAAATGCCAAGACGCTCGATTTCGGCAAGAACCGTGTACGGCATCAGATCAGTTTCATCGGTTTGATTCCGTTCCAAAGGGCGTAACTCTGCGGTGGGTTGCAGATTGTTTACCGGATTTAAACCGGTATATCCAAGTTCTTTCTCAGCCCATCTCAACCATTGTAAGATGAATGTTTTGTGAATGCCGGAAATGGGAGCGAGGCTACCGCTTGTGTCACCATCCATTGTTGCGTACCCCACATCGCCTTCACTTCGGTTGGATGTCGTTAAAAGGATGGAGCGCTTAATGTTTGCCAGCAGCCAGATAATCGGTGAACGTGCACGGGCCTGAATATTTTGTAAGCTGATGTCGTCTGTTTCCCAACTTGTATCACGCTTAAGTGCTGTTTCGATTTTGTTAACGTAGCTGTCAACTTCCGGCTGGATGTTCCAATGATGAAATTCAGCACCGATCGATTCGGCAAGCTTCTTGGCAGAATTTAATGTTGATGATGAAGAGTTATCCGTTCCCTGGTATGCGGTAGTGAGAAGTTTACTGACAGCCGATTTGATATCCCAAACAAGTTCGATCCCAACTTCCTTGCAAAAAATTTCCCAGCCCAGTTCCGCAGAAGCGCGCCTTACCATTTCAGCAACCAATACCGCACACATAGAAGAATCGGCACCACCACTCAGCGACAATACAAAACCCTTTGATTTACTCTTGCGCAGATAATCGAACAGGGCGAGCGATGTTGCACGTACCAGTTCTTCGTTCTTTTCTTTGTTGTCTTTTACGGGGGCTATTTTTGTATTTGCTGCGTTGTTGAAATCAATCTCGTGACAAAGCAGGTCAGTCTTTTTAAAAATCAGTCGCGTGTTAACGGCAACTAACGTTCCCTTTTGTGCGATCACCACATCGCCATCGTAAATCATTCGGCCCGCTTCGTTGCCGAGCAGGTTCGCATACAGGTACACGCAGTCAAACAATTCCGAGCCGATTCGTGCAATCTCTTCTTCGCGCAGCAGGCTTTTTCCCATGGCGAAATGACTCGCACTTGGATTTAGGATGAGGTCAACACCACGTTCTTTTAACCGGTAGCCCGGGCGTAGCGTTTTCCGCCAGGCGTCTTCACAGATTTCAAACCCGAACCGAATGCCGTTTGTTTCATAAATCAGATCGCCCGCCTGAATTGTTTCTCCGTTGCGTTCGAGTGTGATGATTTTGTTCGGAATCCACGCATCAAACCATCGGGGCTCGTAATGAACACCATCGCGCGCGAGATTTTGCTTAAACGTTATTCCCAGAATTTTCCCGTTGCTGATAACACACGCACCGTTGTAGGTAATGCCGTTGATCCTTACGGGCAATCCAACCGACACAGTAACATTGTTACAATGCGGTTTGATTTTCAGCAACTCTTCCCACGCTTTCTCGGAAAGCCAGTCGCTGAGAAACATGTCTTCACAACCATAGCCGGTAATACACAGCTCGGGAAGACAAAGAATTTTTACTCCGTTTTGAATAGCTTCTTCAATGGCATCGATGATGTTGGCCGTGTTGTTCCGCCAATCCATCGGAATTTGATTAACGGTTGCACCCCCGATGATCACGGTGCCGGGAAGGGGAGAAGCTGAGCGTTGCGCCATACTACTTAACCTCAACTTTCTGAATAATGTTCAGTTTCTCGCAGGTTTTAAAGGCAGCATCCTGCTCTGCTTTTTTCTTGCTGTTGCCGAAACCGGTACTCATTTCCTGATCGGCCACGAAGACTTGTGCCGTAAACTCTTTGTGAAGCTTGCCTTTCTGAACGCTTACGATTTCAAACCGCACTTCCTTTCCTTCGCGCTGACCCCACTCGATCAGCTTGCTCTTGAAGTTACTGCTCACATTGATCAATTGATCAAGATCATAATGCGGCACAATAAGTTTATTGATTACGAAATGCTTGCATTTCAGGTAGCCTTTATCGAGGTAGATAGCGCCTACCAGCGCCTCAAGCGTATTTCCAAGAATAACCTGTTGTAGCTGTGCGTTCTTCTGATCGAACTGGACAATGCTGCCAATGCCGATCTTCTTGGCGAGCAGGTTCAACGACTCGCGGTTTACAATGCGGGAACGGATTTCGGTAAGAAAGCCTTCGTCTTTGAATGGAAACTTTTTGAACAGGAAGTCTGCAACAGCGGCTCCAAGGATTGCATCGCCCAGGTACTCAAGGCGTTCGTTGCTTTCTTTAAATCCGTTCTGGTTTTCTTTGGCGATGGAACTGTGCAGTGTAGCTAACCGGTAAAGCTCAAGATTTTTAGGAGTGAAGCCTGCAATGGTCTCCAGTGCGCTGATGATCTTTTTGTCAGATGCCGGTTTACGTTTTGGAAGCTTGAGTATGTCCCACACCACGCGTATGCCTGATTTGTGTTTCTGCGAAATTTAGCTAAAAGTTATTAGTTAATCGTCTTCGTGCAGTTGCCGAATAGCGAAGCCCGGATAACGGTAACGGATAGCGAACTAGATTTTCTTCAGGATGATTGACGCATTGTGACCGCCAAAGCCGAATGTGTTGCTCAAGGCAACCTTCACTTCGCGTTTCTGCGCTTGGTTGAATGTCAGATTCAGGCGCTTGTCCAGGCCGTCATCATCAGTGAAGTGATTGATCGTAGGGGGAACGACAGATTCGTTTATTGCCAGCAAACAAGCGATTGCTTCAATGGCTCCGGCAGCACCTAGCAGGTGGCCGGTCATTGATTTCGTTGAGCTGATGTTCATTTTGTAAGCGTGATCACCGAACACTTTTTCGATGGCACGGATTTCACCCACATCTCCGAGCGGGGTAGAGGTACCGTGTGTGTTCACGTAGTCAACGTCTGAGGCTTTGATGTTTGCATCTTCCAATGCGTTAATCATTACCTGCGTGATACCGGCTCCGTCAGGGTGAGGAGCCGTGATGTGATAGGCATCGGCCGACATACCGCCACCGATAACTTCTGCATAAATTTTAGCTCCGCGTTTTTTCGCGTGCTCGTATTCTTCCAGCACCAGGGCGCCAGCGCCTTCACCGAGTACAAAACCATCGCGATCTTTATCGTACGGACGGGAGGCTGTTTCCGGTGAATCGTTGCGTTCAGAAAGTGCTTTCATGGCGTTAAATCCGCCAACACCGGCTTCCGTTACCGCAGCTTCCGATCCGCCAGAAATAATCACATCCGCCTTGCCTAAACGCAGGTAGGTAAATGCATCATAAATCGCGTTGGTTGAAGATGCGCAGGCCGAAACGGTTACGAAGTTCGGACCACGGAAACCATACTTGATAGAGATATGACCCGCACTAAGATCGGGGATCATTTTAGGGATAAAGAAAGGATTGAAGCGGGGGGTACCGTCTCCTTTCGCGTACGACTTAACTTCTTCCTGAAAAGTAAACAACCCTCCGATGCCCGAACCCCAGATCACACCAATGCGGTGCGGGTTAAGTTCTGACAGCGGAAGGTTTGAATCTTTTATGGCTTCATCGGCCACCACCATGGCGTATTGTGCGAAGGGGTCCATCTTGCGCGCCTCCTTGCGATCCATAAAATTGCCGATGTCGAAGTTTTTCACTTCGCAGGCGAATTTCGTTTTGAAGAGCGAGGCATCGAAGCGGGTTATTGGCGCGGCACCGCTTTTACCGGCTTTTAAACCTTCCCAATATTCAGGGGCGGTATTGCCGATGGGGGTGAGTGCACCAATTCCTGTGACTACAACTCGCTTTAAAGTCATGCTTAAAGGGGTGGAATGAAAAAGAAAAGTCGTTCGAAGATTATTTCTTCACGTTAGCTTCCAGGTAAGAAATCGCCTGGCCTACCGTAGAAATGTTTTCAGCCTGATCGTCAGGAATAGAAAGGTTGAATTCCTTTTCAAACTCCATGATCAACTCTACTGTATCAAGAGAGTCAGCGCCAAGGTCGTTTGTAAAGCTTGCTTCAGGAGTAACCTCAGATTCTTCA
>JAEUUI010000026.1 GCA_016786585.1 Cyclobacteriaceae bacterium | reverse complement strand
TGATGATCAGATGAAGGATACTGTCGAGAAATTCGTGAAGGTTTTGAAGAAAGGAAAGGCTGACGTGATCAACGTTGAGCAGTGGGGTCTTCGCAAGATGGCCTACCCGGTTCAGCACAAGTCGACCGGTTTCTACAACCTTATCGAGTTTTCGGCATCTCCTGAGTTGGTTAGCACACTCGAAACCGAGTACAGACGTGACGAATCAGTAATGCGCTTTTTGACAACCGTTCTTGATAAACACGCTGTTGTTTACAACGAACGCAGACGCAAAGGCGAATTCAACAAAGGAAAAGCAGACACGAATCGTAAACGTAAAACTGAGGAGGAGCCAGCATAATGACACTTGTAAACGAACCCATCAAGCGGGCAGAGGTTAAAGCTAAGTACTGCCGCTTCAAGAAAAACGGTATCAAGTATATCGATTATAAAGATCCTGACTTCCTGCTGAAGTTTATTAACGAGCAGGGCAAGATTCTTCCCCGCAGACTTACCGGCACAAGCTGGAAGTTCCAGAAGAAAGTATCGCAAGCAGTAAAACGTGCCCGCCACATTGCATTGCTTCCGTACGTAGCCGATTCGTTAAAGTAATCCACCCTTAAAAGAGAAACGAACATGGAAGTCATATTGAAACAAGACGTTCAGGGACTTGGTTATAAAAACGACACTGTTAAAGTAAAGGCAGGTTACGGCCGTAACTACCTTATTCCAAACGGAGTAGCGATTATCGCCAACGATTCGAACAAGAGAATGATGAATGAAAACATCCGCCAGGCTGCGCACAAAGCTGCCAAGCTGAAGCAGGATGCAGAAGCATTGGCACAGAAGATCGGTGAATTGACTGTTGAGATCGGAACAAAAGCCGGTGAGACAGGCAAGATCTTCGGAGCGGTTACTCCGTTCCAGGTTGCAGATGCACTGAAAGCGAAAGGTTTTGAAGTTGATCGTAAGAAAATCCTCTTCAAAGAACAGCCTAAGCAATTAGGAACCTACACCGTTACGCTTGACCTTCACAAGGAAGTGAAGCATCCGATAACGATCAAGGTTGTTGCTGAATAAGCAGGTTACACTGACGTAAAAACAAGTCGTCAAGTCATACAAAAGCCCGGAGCGATCCGGGCTTTTCTTTTTTGCACTCGTTTGCAGCGATTATTCCTTCAAAAAAGCTACCACTACCGTTGCAGGGTTGCTATATTGGTTATCCGTAACCTAACGCCAACCCTCCTGCATGAAGGCCACTACCCTGTTCGACAACTATACAACAAGCCCTAACACGTGGGATGAAATGTATGATCAGATAATCGTTCGGGATCCGTACAAGAAAGTATTCGAGTTTATTTCCACGATCCCGGCCGCGGAACTCAACAAAAGCGAAGAATTGGCCCGGAGGCTCTTCATGAGTCAGGGAGTAACGTTTACCGTGTATTCGAGCGGAGAAGGCATTGAAAAAATATTCCCGTTCGATATTATTCCACGCATCATCACAGGTGCAGAATGGAGCTTCATTGAATCAGGAATCCGGCAACGCCTTCGAGCCCTGAATCTTTTTCTGAAAGACATCTACTCCACACAGTTTATCTTAAAAGACGGGATTATTCCATTCGAAATGGTTTACTCGTGTCCGCATTACATTCGCGAGATGCAAAACGTAAACGTTCCACACGACATCTATGTGCACATCGCGGGAATTGATTTAATCCGTGATCATGACGGAACATTTTACGTGCTTGAAGACAATCTGCGTACACCTTCAGGCGTATCGTATATGATTGAGAACCGGGAAATCACGAAGCGGATATTTCCCGACCTGATTCCGCAAAACAATGTTTTACCGGTTACTCAGTACCCCAACATTCTTCATAAAAATCTAATCTCGCTTTCACCGCGCCAAACCAGCGAACCGAACGTAGTTTTACTGACTCCCGGCATGTACAATTCTGCCTACTTCGAACACACCACATTGGCCCGGTTGATGGGTGTTGAACTGGTTGAAGGACGCGACCTGGTGGTTGAAAATCAGCGTGTGTACATGAAAACAACCTCAGGCTTACAACAGGTTGACGTAATCTACCGGAGGGTTGATGATGATTTTCTTGATCCGCTTGTATTCAATCCTGAAAGCACGTTGGGTGTCTCCGGCATTTTATCCGCGTACCGAAAAGGGAATGTTGCCATTGTGAACGCTCCCGGAAACGGTGTGGCAGACGATAAAGCCACGTATATGTATGTTCCGGAAATGATTCGTTACTACCTGAACGAAGAACCCCTCTTAAAAAATGTGCCGACCTATCATCTCATAAAAAACGATGAACGCGAACATGTTTTTGCTAACATCCACACGATGGTAATCAAAAAAACAAATGAATCCGGTGGATATGGGATGCTGATGGGCCACGCTGCTTCCGAAAAGGAAATCGAAGACTACAAAAAAGAGGTGTTAAAAGATCCGCGACAGTTCATCGCCCAACCTACCATCAGTCTATCATCAGCGCCATGTTACATCAACGGAAAAATTCAGCCGAGGCGCGTTGACCTCAGGCCCTTTGCGCTGTGCGGCCCTGACGGGATAGAGATTGTTCCGGGCGGATTAACACGTGTTGCCTTACGGGAAGGTTCTCTGGTAGTGAACTCTTCGCAGGGAGGCGGAAGTAAAGATACATGGGTATTAGCCAACTAAACGTATGTTAAGCCGAGTAGCTGATTCTTTATATTGGATGTCGCGTTACATAAAACGTACCGACAGTGTTTTACGCTTGCTGAAAGTTAACTACGCATCAGCACAGGATGATGCCGCCTTTACGTGGCGACCTGTACTGAAGATCTTCACTTACCTGGAAGAAGATGAAATTTCCAAGATGGAGAAAAACACCCGGATGGTGCTGCACTACATGATAATTGAAAAGGATAATCCTAATGCCGTAGCCACGCTGGTAACGAAGGCACGTGAAAATGCCCGTTCCGTTCAGGACAATATCACCAATGAACTCTGGCAAACGCTGAATGAATTTTATCACATCGTGCGTGACGAACGACTTGCGCTGGCGTTACAAACCAAAGATCCGATTACCACGCTCGACATGCTGATTGCGCGGGCCATGTTGTATTATGGGATTGCCGAGTCAACGATGTTCCGGGGCGAAGGCCTCAATTTCATGAACATCGGTAAATACCTTGAACGCGCTACCCAGTCGGTGGACATTCTTGATGTGAAGTTCAGCGACTTGTCGTACGACCTGGATAAAACAGCAGAAGTTACCTATTGGAAACACCTGCTTCAGTCGATCTCGGGATATGCACTTTACTTAAAGACGTACCGCTCGGGGTTTGAAGCCCGGAACGTGGTGGAGCTGATTGTGTTTAATAACAACTACCCGCTCTCAATTATTTATTCGGTGAATATGCTTGACCGGTATTTTGAACGACTGAAAGAAAGCAGCGACCGGGCGAACTATGACAAAATCCGGTTTATGATCGGGCGGTTGCGTGCCAAGCTTCAGTATTCCAATATGCACACCCTCTCCGATCAGGGATTGCATAAATTTCTTATTGAACTGAACCACGATCTCACAAACATTGGTAATGCGTTAAATGAGCATTACTTTGCATACAGTTAGTAATTCTTTATTCATGTCGAAATTCAAAATCAGGCACATTACCAAGTATTCATATGAGGTTCCTGTGCGTGACAGCGCTAATCAAATCATTCTCTATCCGATAAAAGACAATTTTCAGGATGTATTGCAGCACACCATTCAAATTACAGGAAACCCGGTGGTGGAGATGCATCAAGATTACTACGGGAATGATGTGGGAACATTTACGCATTCAAAACCTCACCAGGAACTGGTTATCGATTCGCAGCTGCTCGTATCAACCAAAAATAAACCGATGCCCGCAGTAGCACGCTCGCGCGAAGAACAGTGGAAGTTTTACGATTCGATTGGATACCAGGTACCGTACATCGATTTTCTCAAAATGTCGGCAGGCGACTCCCTGCGGGAGATTGATGAGTTTATCGCGCAGCAGGAATTTGAGCATAAAACCCCGCTTGAACTGGTCAATCAGTTTTGCTCATATATCTATCAGAATTTTACCTACAAAAAAGGTATCACAACAGTCGAAACAACCGTTGGGGAAATCTGGAGAATCAAATCGGGAGTGTGTCAGGATTTTGCACACATCCTGTTAGCGATGCTTAGAAAAATGAAAATCCCGGCCCGGTATGTAAGCGGATACATTTGTCCGCATAAAAATGGCATGCGGGGTGAGGGTGCAACGCATGCATGGGTTGAGGCATACATTCCGGACTACGGGTGGCTCGGGATTGATCCGACCAATAATGCTTTGGTCAATGAAACGCATGTGCGGCTAGCCGTGGGGAAAAATTTTTCAGACTGTTCACCAGTAAAAGGAACATACCGCGGAACTTCCAATCATACACTGGAGGTTGCCGTAAGTGTTGAGTACGAAGACGGCACCACCAATAGCGAGGAAGAAGATAACGTTGTTCCTACTCCACAGATTTCATACTCGCAAAATTCGTTCAGAAGATTCCAGGAAATGCAACAGCAACAGTAACATGCAGTTTCGTACGGAAATCAAACTTGAAAAAGCAAAATATCTCATCAGCGTCAGACACGATATTTTGACGATGGGCTCGTGCTTTTCCGATGCGATCGGAAACAAGCTGGTGGAAAACAAATTCAATGCACGCACCAACCCGTTCGGCACAACGTATAACCCGGTATCAATTCACAAGCTTCTACGGGCTGCGCTGAACAATGCATATCCCGCCTCTCATTCTTACGTTGAGCATAACGGCTTATTTGCACATTTCGATTTTCATTCCGTCTTCTCGGACCCTGAAAAAGAGGTTATTGAAGAACGCGTTAAATCAACGATTCGTGAACTGAACACCTTCCTGAAAACCGCGCACTGGATCATTATCACGTACGGTACATCGTTCGTGTACAAACGAAATGACACGGGTGATATCGTTGCAAACTGCCACAAGGTCCCAGGTCAGAATTTCACCAAAGAACTTCTTTCGGAAAAAAAGATCGTTGAATCGTTTGCCGGATTTTATCAAAACCTGAAAGCTGTTAATCCGTCTTGCAAGATTATCCTGACCGTGAGCCCGGTGCGGCACGTAAAAGATTCCATTCCCTTAAACGGAGTAAGCAAGGCTATTCTTCGCACGGCATGTCACACCATTACCGAACAATACCCGGAAGTGACCTACTTCCCCGCATATGAAATCATGATGGATGATTTGCGGGATTACCGGTTTTATAAATCCGACATGCTCCACCCCACCGGAGTTGCGGAAGAATATATCTGGGAAAAATTCTCAGAGACCTCCTTCGATAAACCCACTCAGGAATTTCTGACTCACTGGAAGCAGATTCATGCGGCATTAAACCACAAGCCATTTCATAAGAGCTCTGATTCCCATCAGGCGTTCCTGCAAAAACTGCTTACCGACTTACAAGGCTTGCGGGGCACAGTAAATGTTGATGCAGAGATAGCATCGGTAAAAGCACAACTGCATGAATGACAAGCACACGAACAGGTTAATTCACGCAACAAGCCCCTATTTGCTGCAACATGCCCACAACCCGGTTGACTGGTTCGAATGGGGCGCAGAAGCACTTGACAAAGCCAAAGCGGAGAATAAACCCATACTTGTCAGCATTGGGTATTCATCGTGTCATTGGTGTCACGTGATGGAGCGTGAATCGTTTGAGAAGGAAGCGGTAGCCGAAGTGATGAACAGCTTCTTTGTATGCATTAAAGTCGACCGCGAAGAACGACCTGACATCGACCAGATTTACATGGACGCAGTGCAGGCATTGGGTGTGAACGGAGGGTGGCCGCTAAACGTTTTTTTGACGCCTGATCAAAAGCCATTTTTTGGAGGCACGTATTTTTCGCCACAAGTATGGACGCAGGTACTTACTAACATTCACCACGCTTACCAATCCAGGCGCGCGGACATTCTCGCGTCCGCTGATTCACTGACCAGTCACCTGGCGAGTCAGGGGATTAGTCAGTATCAAAAGAAGTCTGCCGAAGCCGATTTTCGCAAGCTGCTGGACCGAACGTATAGTCAACTTGAAAAGAAATTTGACAAAACATCCGGGGGACTGGACCGGGCGCCCAAGTTTATCATGCCGTCCATCTGGCTTTGGTTGCTGCGCTACTGGCATCTTACCAAAAACGAAGCTGCGCTTAACCATACATTATTCACACTGAAGAAAATCGCTGCCGGAGGAATTTACGACAAGGTAGGCGGAGGCTTTGCGCGGTACTCGGTAGACGGAGAATGGTTCGCCCCGCACTTCGAAAAAATGCTGTACGACAACGCCCAGTTGATGAGTCTGTACAGCGAAGCGTACATGATTTCGAAAGACGAACGTTTCAAAACAGTTGTTTTTGATACGTATGAATGGCTGGTACGCGAAATGATGAGCGAAGATCACGGCTTTTATTCGGCATTGGATGCCGACAGCGAAGGTGTTGAAGGCAAATACTATGTGTGGGATTACGATGAGTTGACGAACCTGATCGTACCGGAGTATGCTAAACTCTTTGCCGATTATTTCGAAATCACACCGGAAGGAAACTGGGAAAACGGTGAGAACATTTTGCTTGAAACCGATCGGTTAGATCAACTACTCGCTACGCACAACGTCAGCAAAGAAGATTTTACTCGCCTGCTTGATTCGGTAAAACGAAAGTTGTTGGAGGTTCGTGAAGCGCGCATCAGACCGGGATTGGACGATAAAATTCTCACGGGCTGGAATGCGATGATGATTACCGGTTTGCTTGATGCGTTTCATGCGTTCAGAGAGCCAAGATTTCTGGGTATTGCTGTTTTGAACATCGGGTTTCTGGAAAAGAATTTAGTCGATGGAAACCAGGTATTTCGATCATTCAAGGGAAAGCGTGGATCGACAGAAGGGTTTCTTGAAGACTATGCCTATCTGATCCAGGCATACCTGAAATTGTATCAGGCCAACTTCAACGAACAATGGATTGACCGGGCGACAGTGCTGACCGAATATGTGCTTGAGAATTTCTACGATAAGAAAGAATCATTTTTCTTTTACACAAGTTCGCAATCGGAAAAGCTGATCGCACGCAAAAAGGAAATCTTCGATAACGTAATTCCGGCATCAAACGGAGTCATGGTTCAAAATTTATTCCAGCTCGGGACAATCCTTGATCGTGATGACTGGAAAGCAATGGCGGTGGAAATGACCGAAAGCTTAAGTCATCTGATTTCAGAAGAACCGAATTACATGAGCAACTGGGGAATTGTGCTAACAGAAATGCAGGCCGGACTTGCCGAGGTGGTTTTTGCCGGACCTTCAGGGTTAGGATTAAAGCATCAATTCAAAAAGTACTATCAGCCGTTCACCCTTGTGATGGGATCAGATAAACCAAGCCGGATGCCCTTACTGCAAGGCAAGACAGAAACTGACACGGACCGGATTTATGTTTGCTACGACAAGACCTGCAAGCTTCCAGTCAATACTATAGACGAGGCCTTCAAACAACTGAAGACCTTTTAAGCTTAGCTGGCCAGTTTACCTTAACAAATAACCTTCTCCTGACAGTATATTTGTATTTTACGCAGTGGAAATTTTTGATCAGTCTGACTCCCGGAAAACATTTTTTGCAGAACTGCTGCTGCCGGTTCCGGTTGCCAAACTTTTCACCTATCGCGTTCCGCTCGAACTGAACGATAAAATCCGAACCGGGATCCGCGCAATCGTACCATTCGGTGGCCGAAAAATCCTGACAGGAATCGTAGTTTCCGTTCACGAAACACCACCATCCGAATACGAAGCGAAATACATTCTCGAACTACTCGATGATGAGCCAATCGTAAACGATGTACAACTTAAACTCTTTAGCTGGATTGCTGAATATTATTTGTGCAGTGCGGGTGAAGTGATGAATGCAGCACTCCCTGCCGGCCTGAAACTTTCGAGTGAATCCATGGTTCAGCTTCATCCGGCTTTTGATGAAGAGACTACGCTATTCGAATTCTCGCAGAAAGAAGAAATTCTGCTTCGGCATTTAAAGAATGAACCCCTTCCCTATTCGGAGATATCAAAACTTCTAAATCTCAAGAATTTATACAGTCTGCTTAAATCTTTGGTAAGCAAGGAAGCGGTTATTGTTTATGAAGAAGTGAAAGAGCGGTATAAACCGAAAACGGAAAAACGAATCCGGTTAACGGCAGATTTTACCTCCAACCAGGCACTCGAACAGGTTTTTGAATCCCTCGCAAACAAACCCAAACAGGAGGCCATCGTGCTCAAATATCTGCAGGAAGTTCACGTGATTCAAAATCCTGAAAGCAACCAGGCAGGCATCGCCAAGAAAACGCTGCTCGGTGATGAGTTATCCGAGTCATCGCTGCACACACTTGTTAAGAATAAAATCTTTGAAGAGTTTGAAATCATTGTATCCCGGTTCGAGGAAGACGAACAAGCAATCGGCGATGTTAAACTTAGCGAAGCACAGCAACAAGCTCAGGCAGAAATTATCAAGGCGTTCGAAACACAATCTGCGGTTCTGCTACATGGTATTACCGGCAGCGGTAAAACAGAGATTTATATCGATCTGATTCGCAAGGCTCTTGAAGGCGGTTCACAAGTTCTGTATCTGCTTCCCGAAATTGCGTTAACCACGCAAATCGTTCAGCGACTCAAGAAGGTCTTTGGCTCATCGATGGGCGTCCATCATTCGAGGTTCTCCGATAACGAGCGAGTCGAGGTATGGAATGGAGTCATTTCCGGAAAATTCAAATTTGTAGTCGGTGTCCGTTCCGCGATATTCCTTCCGTTCGATAATCTTGGTCTGGTAGTCGTAGATGAGGAGCACGACACATCTTATAAGCAGCAGGAACCGGCTCCGCGGTATCATGCGCGGGACGTTGCGTTGGTCATCGGGCAACTCCACCATGCTAAAGTGCTGATGGGTTCAGCAACGCCATCGGTTGAGTCATATCATCAGGCACAAAGCGGAAAATATGGATATGTGACCATCGCCAAACGATACGGAGAAGCACGTTTGCCCGAAGTTATCCTGGCGGATATGAATCAGGAACGCAAAGACAAAACACTGAAAGGCGATTTCTCCGGTGTTCTGTTGCGGGCCATAACGGAAACACTTGGGCAGAAAGAGCAGGTAATCATCTTTCAGAATCGCAGGGGTTATTCACCGATGGTGCACTGTCAGGATTGCGGCTGGGTGCCAAAATGTATTAACTGCGCGGTGAGCTTAACCTATCACCAATACCGGCACGCGTTGGTTTGTCATTATTGCGGTTACCGGCAAGATTTACCGCAGGAATGCCCGTCTTGTTCCTCGAAACGTTTGCTAACGGTTGGATATGGTACCGAGAAGTTGGAAGAAGAATTAAAACTCTATTATCCGGATGCATCCGTTCAGCGGATGGATTATGATACCACACGCGTTAAATCGGGTTACGATTCGATCATTGAACATTTCGAAAGCGGGGAAACCGACATTCTTGTGGGAACTCAAATGGTAACGAAGGGCCTGGACTTTGATAAAGTAAGTCTGGTGGGCGTATTCAATGCCGACCGTATGATGCACTTTCCTGATTTCCGGTCATACGAACGTGCCTTTCAATTGATTACACAGGTGAGTGGCCGCGCGGGTAGACGCGACAAGCCCGGTAAGGTGATTATCCAGACTTCGCACACGGATCATCCAATTCTGAATTTTATTCTCAACCACACTCAGGAAGAATTTTATAAAACCGAGGTTGCCGATCGCAGGCAACACGCGTACCCCCCGTTTGCCCGGTTAATTGAACTTGTTGTGCGGCATATCGATAAAAAAGTCTCCCGCGATGCAGCACAAAAACTTGCCGATACGCTTAACACCTCCCTGCCGGATGTTCGGGTGCTTGGCCCGGGTGAGCCCATGGTTTCAAAAATCCGCAATCAATACCTGATGAACATCCTGCTTAAGATTCCGCGTGATTCGGGGCATCTAACGGAAATCAAACAACGGATTATTCAATCCATTGATCTTACGCTTGCACAAAAGGAATTTCGCGCGGCAAGGATCATTGCCGATGTTGATCCGCTTTAGTTATTTCGGATAACTGTAATGTCCGATGATGGTATACGCGAAGAGCACATCATCCATCACCTGACCTTGACCGATGTTGTGAACAATCATGTATCGCTGCCCGTCAGGTGATTTTTTATTGACCACAATTCCAATGTGCGTAACAGAAGCAGTCAGGTTCCAGGCGACAATATCTCCGGGCTTGTAATCAGCAGCATTATTGGTGATCGGCTTAACGGTTCCGAACCGGCTGAAATACTTCATCAGATTAGGGACACGCCTGTGGTCAATATTCTTATCGGTGGTTTTAAGTCCCCAGTTCTTAGGATACAAACTGAAATTCGCTTTCATATCTTCATGAACTTCCTTTTGCAGATCGATGCCAACTTTACGGTATGCGCGGATCACCACATCCGTACAAACACCCTTCCCTGCAGGAACGTCACCATTCGGATATGAGATAGAAAAATACTGCGGATCGTATTCAACAGTTTGCTTCGTCAGCGTGATCGCAGCATCTGAAAGCTTTGCGGCAAAATCATTTTGAGCATAACCTGTAACGGTTAGCGTGAGAACAAATGCCGCGACAAGAAGCCTTCGTTTCATTGATTGAGAATTTCCCAATCTTCATTCAACGTTGGAAGCGCAGAGTACGCGGTAAGATCGAACTGGCATGGCACAACCGACACATAGTTATTTGCAATAGCCCATTCGTCATTATCTTCACCTTTATCGAAGTTTACGAAGTTGCCCGTCATCCAGTAGTATTTGCGGCCGTTCGGGTCGATGCGTTCCAGAAATTCTTCCACCCATTTTGCATTCGCCTGCCGGCAGATTCGGATACCTTTCACAGCCTCTGCCCGCTTAGGCGGGAAATTCACGTTAAGGGCAACACCTTTCTGAAGGCCCTTATCAAGAACTTGTTTGGTAATTTTATAGATATACTCTTCCGTGTGGGAGAAATCAGCATCGTGCGAAAAATCACAGAGCGAAAATCCGATTGCAGGCGTTCCTTCAATGGCGCCTTCAATCGCAGCCGACATCGTGCCTGAATACAACACGCTGATTGAGGTGTTGCTTCCGTGATTAACACCACTCACGACAACGTCAGGCTGAACTTTATCGCGCAACACAAAATGTCGCGCCATCTTTACACAGTCGGCCGGAGTACCGGAGCATTCGTATGCTTTCACACCCTCGAAGATAAAACTCTCCGTCAGCCGAAGCGTTTCCCCTACCGTAATGGCATGCCCCATCCCGGATTGCGGACTATCAGGCGCGACCACCAGTACATCGCCCAAACGTTTCATTACGTTTACAAGCGTGCGAATGCCTTTCGATGTGATGCCATCATCGTTGGAAACAAGAATTAAGGGACGTTTCATTATTTTTTAAAGAGGGAGTTGTAGTAATTAATAATCTGGGCGAGCTCTTTCTTATCGTCAAGCTGAAGCTTGTTATCTTTCATATAGCCGTTCATCATATCGGCATACCGGCCCATGAGTTGCAGAAAATCGTTCTTGCGTGTGCTAAAGTCAACGATATCCCCGTTCTCCTTCAGCATGTAATACTTATACACGAGCACCGTACGTGAGAAACTACCATAATAGTATGGCGAAGTGGTGGTCTGATTCTCCAGTTTCTCGCGACACAAAACAGTAAGCTTACCCTCCGCAATCAGCTCAAAGAACACTGGCGTGCGATAACCCGATGTGGCTGTATAAGGAAGCGAATAGAACTGACGATACTGATCGACCGTTTTATCAAATATTTCGCACAACAACACTTTGCGTGCACTGAATGCCTCCACGGTCCCGCGTTTGTCGGTATACTGAATTATATCCTGCTGCAAATCGTACTTTACCTGCCCGCGCAACGTATCGCCTGTTGAAAGTATGATTTTGCCTTCATGCCAAAGCTCAAAGGCCCATTGCGCTTTCGCAGACAGGGAAAAAATCAATAACGCAAAACAAAAGAAAGCCTGCTTCATTACGACTTTAAGATAGTATGTCCAAGCTTATCGCGCTTGGTGCGTAAATAGGTTTCATTGTGCGGATTGGGCACAACTTCAATCGGTACGTTCTCAACAATTTCCAGGCCATAGCCCATTAAACCAACCCGTTTCTTAGGATTGTTTGTCATGAGCCGGATTTTAGTTACGCCCAGGTCGCGAAGGATTTGAGCGCCTACGCCATAATCACGCTCATCGGTGTCAAAGCCAAGTTGAATATTAGCCTCTACGGTGTCCATACCCTGCTCCTGCAACTTATACGCTCTTAACTTGTTAAGTAAACCGATGCCTCTTCCTTCCTGCTTCATGTACAGAACAACGCCTTTCCCTTCACGATCAACCATTTCCATCGCATGATGTAATTGCGGCCCGCAATCACACCGGCATGACCCGAAAATATCACCTGTAACACACGAAGAGTGAACCCGCACCAGCACCGGCTCATCTTTGTCCCACGTTCCTCTAACGAGCGCCAAGTGTGTTTCTTGTGTATTGGTTTGTTGGTATGCAGTCAGTTTGAAATGACCGTGCTCGGTTGGCATGTCAACTTCGATCTCCTTGCTAATAAGTGACTCTTTCTTCACCCGGTATTCCACAAGGTCTTTAATCGATACAAGCTTGAGGTTAAAACGCTTTGCAACAAGAACCAAGTCCGGCAAACGGGCCATGGTTCCA
Organism: Cyclobacteriaceae bacterium; assembly: GCA_016786585.1. Taxonomy (GTDB): domain Bacteria; phylum Bacteroidota; class Bacteroidia; order Cytophagales; family Cyclobacteriaceae; genus UBA2336. Next base: position 98,095 of record JAEUUI010000026.1, on the reverse strand, counting down.
TCTTCATTCATAATCTCTACCAACACACCCGCAGGTTTAAATCCCGCCAAGCGGGCGAAGTCAATTGACGCTTCGGTATGGCCGGTTCTGCGAAGTACGCCTCCGCGTTTCGCTTTCAGCGGAAAAATATGTCCGGGACGACCTAGATCTTCCGGCCTGGTTAGCGGATCAGCAAGCGCACGAATGGTTTTGAAGCGATCGTGTGCCGAGATACCGGTTGTACAACCGTGCCCGATCAGATCAACCGAAACGGTAAACGGGGTTTCAAACGTTGCTGTATTCTTGCCGACCATCAGCTCAAGCCCGAGCTCTTCGCACCGGTCTTCAATCAGCGGTGCGCAGATCAGGCCGCGGCCATGCGTAGCCATGAAGTTTACAATTTCAGGGGTAATGCATTCCGCAGCACACACAAAGTCACCTTCGTTCTCGCGGTCTTCATCATCCACCACAATAATCACCTTGCCATTCTTGATATCTTCAATGGCCTCTTCAATGGTATTCAGTACGATTTTATCACTCATATTTTTGGGGACTGTACCCACAACATTATTGATTCTGAAAATGTTTCACACCTGGTTGCCCGGATGTCAGGCCCGGCAACACAATTCTGCCTAACCCTCTGGCGATGTCATTTTTATATCCGTCAAGCGTAGCCTGGATTTCAAGCATTTCATTTTGTTCTTCAACGGTCTTCTGTTCTTTTACTTTCTGCAGATTATCACCGAGCATTTTAAGAATGATGCCTAACTTCAACTGCATGATAACTTTCTCGGAAGACTGCTCAACATTGTACTCATCACCGATGATGATGTGATGCTTTTTCCAGCCCTCGCTTATGAAATATTTCTGCACCAAAAATCCGGACACATATGCCGCTGTGTCAGGCGACAGTGCCCGCATAAAATCGCTTGGCTTTACGGAATGCCCTTCGGTAACTTCGATTTTATATTGATCGACAATCTCCTGGTGAACCGGGTTCAGGAACTCTACATCCTGCGATTCGCGGAAAAGGTATTCATACGCATGCTCCCCTTCGGCAGTGCGGTAATGCCCCAGGTTTATCAGCACTTTAATAAACTCGCGCTCGAATAATGCCAGCGACTCTTCCGAAGTAAGAAATGATTTCGAAAGCGAATGAATTTCAGACAGTGATGAGGTGAGTCCATCTTGCTGCGGTGGAGCATTGCGATCGGATTTTGCCTCATTCGTTTTACCGGCCAGCAGAATCTTTTTTACTTCAATGCTCAAAACCGACAACGGCACTTCGAGCTTTTTACTGCATTCCTGCAGATACACGGTTCGCTTCAACGGATCAGGGATCGCGGTAATTGACGTGAGGATATCGCGGATCAATTCAGCCTTCTTAATCGGATCGCGTGATGCATCCGCTGTATAAAGATCAATCTTGAACGAGATGAAGTCGCGTGTATGCTCTTTCAGGAATTGCACCAGCTCGCTGCTGCCGCGTTTCTTTGAGAAACTATCGGGATCCTCTCCATCCGGAAGCAATACAATCCGAACATTCAATCCGCCTTTCAATACCAAATCAATTCCGCGCAAAGCGGCCTTGATACCCGCAGCATCGCCATCGAACAACACCGTCACGTTTTCGGTGAACCTGCGCATGAGCTTGATTTGCTCTTCGGTTAACGCTGTACCCGACGATGCCACAACGTTTTGAATGCCACTTTGATGCAGGGAGATCACATCGGTGTAACCCTCAACGAGGTAACAGAACTCATGCTTGCGGATTTCGTTCTTCGCCTGGAACATTCCGTACAGCACATTACTCTTGTGATAGATGTCAGTTTCAGGTGAGTTGATATACTTCGGCTGATCTTTTTCTTTACCGAGCATCCGTGCACCGAACGCAATTACCTTTCCGGAAAGATTATGCACGGGAAAAATCACGCGACCGCGAAAGCGATCGTACGTATTTCCATTCTCGCGTTTTACGATGAGCCCTGCTTTCTCTAAAATCTCCGGACTATAGCCGGCCTTCAGCGCGGTCTTTTCGAAACCATTCCATTCATTCAGCGCGTAACCGAGTTCAAACTTTTCAATGTCGCGATCGGTGAATCCGCGTTCGCGGAAATAAGTCAACCCGATACTTTGACCTTCATCACTTTTATGCAACAGATCTTTGTAATAATCTTTCGCATAGTTCATCACGATGTATAAACTATCGCGTTCACTTTGCGCAGCCTGATCTTTTTCAGGTGTGAGCTCTTCTTTTATTTCAACACCATATTTTTTAGCCAGGTAACGAAGCGCTTCGGTGTAACTCATCCCTTCGTGTTCCATCACAAACGTAATGGCGTCACCACCCTTTCCGCTACTGAAGTCTTTAAAAATACCCTTATTGGGTACCACGTAGAACGAAGCGGTTTTCTCGTTGGTAAACGGACTGAGCGCCTTGTAATTCTGCCCCGACCGCTTCACGTTAATGAAGTCGCTGATCACATCCACGATGTCGATGCGGCTCTTAATTTCATCAATGGTGTTGCGGGAAATCAAGGGTCAAAAATAATGTGTAGCGGCCGTTAAAAAATTGGAACGCAAAGATACCGAATCAGGGTTAGAGGTTCGAGAATGCGGTTCGATTTTTACCGAAATCCTCAAAATCAGGGCATTTCGATCTCTGAATTTCGAACCCATCTGCCGGAAGGAAGGCTTCAATTTTAAACTTCGGACCGCAACTAATAATTTGCAGCATGAATTTCACCGAAAAGGACATTTTACAGGCTCTTTCGAAGGTTGAAGACCCCGATTTGAAACGCGACCTGGTAAGTCTGAACATGATCCGGGACGTAAAAGTAGAACCGGCCAGCGTAAGTTTTACCGTGGTGCTTACCACGCCTGCCTGTCCGCTTAAAGACAAGATCCGGCAGGATTGTTACGATGCCGTTGAGGCGGTTGTAGGAGAAAGTATGGAAATCAACATTACGATGACCTCCTCCGTAACTACTTCGCGGTCAAACGCCCCGCTTCTGCCGGATGTAAAAAATATTATCGCAATTGCTTCCGGTAAAGGAGGCGTTGGAAAGTCGACCGTAACGGCAAACCTGGCTGTGGCCCTCGCGAAGACCGGTGCCAAAGTCGGGTTAATTGATGCAGATATTTACGGGCCTTCTGTGCCTACGATGTTTAACTGTGAGCATGAACAGCCTGCCGTTGAGCAAATCAATGGTAAGAACATGATTGTGCCGCTTGAGCAGTATGGCGTCAAGCTTTTGTCGATCGGATTTCTGGCTCCGCCTGACAGTGCCATGATCTGGCGCGGTCCGATGGCAAGCTCCGCGTTGAAACAATTCTTCAGCGATGCGTTATGGGGTGACCTGGATTATTTACTGATTGATCTTCCTCCCGGAACCGGAGATATACACCTAACGCTTGTGCAGACTGTTCCCGTTACCGGGGCTGTGATTGTTACAACACCTCAGAAAGTTGCGCTTGCGGATGCCAACAAAGGCTTATTGATGTTCAGGCAACCGGCTATCAACGTTCCGGTGCTTGGCGTGGTTGAGAACATGGCGTACTTTACTCCGGAAGAACTCCCGGAAAACAAGTATTACATTTTTGGAAAGGATGGCGGGAAAAAGCTTGCAGAAAAACATGGTGTTGCCATACTTGGAGAGATTCCGTTGGTACAATCCATCCGCGAAAGCGGTGACTCTGGTTTGCCGGTAGTTTTAAAAGAAGGCCCGATGCAAGTCGCATTTATGGAACTGGCGGAAACACTAGCTCGCCAGATAGCTATCCGTAACGCGGAACCACAAACCCAGAAAACTGTGTTGCACGCCTAACAGGATCATAATCAAGGGTATACTTTAAAGTTACCTTCTTAACCATTACATTTGCGTTGCCTGAATTTTTAAGCTGATTGGACATGAATACTATCGTTGAAGATCTTACCCAGCGTGTTGAAGCTTCCCTGGATTCTATCCGGCCGTACCTGGAGGCGGACGGTGGTAATGTCAAGATTTCACAAATCACCAGCGATAAGGTTGTTAAGCTTGAATTCCTCGGAGCGTGCGGCACATGCCCGATGAGCACCATGACGTTTAAGGCAGGAGTCGAAGAAGCTATCAAAAAAGCCGTTCCCGAAATCACCAAAATTGAGGTAATCAACCTCCATGCGAATTAGTCTTTGGACCGGTTGCGCTGCATTGATCTGCAGCATGCATACTAAAATAGTCCGTGTTTCCGTTTTGAACCGAATTACCGGGCTATGAGATTCTTGCAACCTGTTCTCGCACTTGTTTTGCTACTCGTTTGCACAAGCCTGTTGGCGCAACGCAAATGTGCTGCGGTTGAATACCAGGACTTAAAAAGACAAACCGGAAAAGTTTTAGAATCCGATGAGCAGTTCGAACAGGTGCTGGCCGATAAAATCCGGGAACGCAAAAAGAACAAACTCAATAAGCTGACAACAGGCATCCCCTATCGTATTCCGGTTGTTGTTCATGTGATCCACAACGGTGAAGCTGTTGGTGTGGGCAGAAATATTTCGGACGAGCAAATCATTTCTCAAATCGAAGTTCTGAATAAAGACTACAACAGGTTAAATACCGATGCATCAAACACACCCGCTGAGTTTTTATCAGTTGCTTCAAACCTGAATGTTGAATTCGTACTGGCTAAGCAAGACCCTATCGGGAATTGTACCAACGGAATTGTGCGTGTTAATGGTGAACGGGATCAATGGTCGCTTGGTCGCGAGTCCGAATTCAAAGCACTGAGTTACTGGCCTGCCGAAGACTACCTGAACATCTGGGTAATCAAGTTTCAGGGATTTTTAGGATATGCGCAGTTTCCGATTTCATCGGGATTGCCGGGACTTGAAGACGAAAACACGAACAGGCTAACGGACGGAGTAATTGTCGACTATCGGGTTTTTGGCTCGGACGATGACGGGCCCTTCAACCTTGATCCGCAATACAACAAAGGCCGGAGTACCACGCATGAAGTAGGTCACTTTCTGGGACTTCGTCATATCTGGGGCGATGATGTAGGGTGTTCCGCCAGTGATTACGTTGACGACACACCCAATCAGGGCGAAGAAACGTACGACACACCCGATTACCCGTTGGCTGACAATTGCTCTTCGTCCATCATGTTTCAAAACTACATGGACTATACGGATGACGTGATGCTGAATCTGTTCACGCAGGATCAGGTTGACCGGATGATTACCGTGCTTGAGAACAGTCCGCGCAGGGCAAGTCTGCTAACATCACATGGGCTGGAGGTTCCCGATCAAACTCTTGTTGATGTTGCGCTCACATCAGCAGAATTACCCGGAAGTATTACCTGTGCAGAAAATCGGACGGGCCGTACTCCCCTCACGATTACTGTGAGCAATGGGAATAATGCCAATATCGCTCAAGTGTCATTCAACATTTCAGCCAATGATGGCCCCAACGAGGTGTTTACGATTCCCGTAACGTTCACAGGAAGCACCACTCAATTTGACATCACTGCGTTAAATGGTTTGGTGTTGGGAGAAAATAAACTTGTACTTTCCGTTTTTGCCGGGTGCGATCAGACACCGCAAAACAATACTAAAACTCTCACGGTAAACCTCATTGATAATGAGTGTCAGCCATTCATTTTATACACAGACGCATCGGGTCAGTCAACCATCACGTTCGACCTGTCAAAACCGACTTATGCCCGCGTAAGCGTGCTGAGTACGATCGGTCAGGAGGTTTCGGGGGTTGCTATACCGGAGGCGACCAATCAAACAATTCCGATCAGCATCAAACCCGGAGCATACGTTGTTCGGGTGCAACTGGGCGCAACCTTCTACACAAGAAAGGTGTATCTACAGCCCTGAAAACGCACTTCTTTTTGTACCTTTCGTGCTGATAATTTTTTAATGGAATCGAAGAAGATTGTTGCGATTTTATACGGAGGTCGGTCGGTGGAACATGGCGTTTCCATCAATTCCGCACGAAACATTTTTGAGTACATCGACAAGGAAAAATTTGAGCCGATCGCCATCGGCATTAATCCAAAAGGAAAATGGTTCCTCACAAAAGGTGTTGACAAGAACATTGATCAGGGACAGCCATTAGGATTAATTCTTGACCCCGAAAAGCCAGGCTTCATTTTAATGGCCAGTGGTGATCGGTTAAAGATTGATATCATCTTTCCGGTACTCCATGGTACGGATGGTGAAGACGGAAGCATTCAGGGATTGATTAAGGCGATTGATCTGCCCATGGTCGGAACCGGTGTATTGGGTTCTGCGATCTCCATGAATAAGATTATCGCCAAGCGACTGCTGCAGGAAGCTGGTATTCCCGTAACGAAATTCATTGCCTTCCATTTTGACGATCAGAAGAAGATCAAGTTCGAAGCGATAAAGAAAAGCCTGGGACTTCCCTTCATGGTAAAGTCCGCAAGTTTGGGATCATCTGTAGGAGTCACTAAGGTGAGCCGCAAAAGCGATTTCAAAAATGCGCTTGCTGAATCATTCAAATACGATCAGGAAATACTGATTGAGCAATTCATTGAAGGCCGTGAGATCGAATGTGCCATTCTTGGTAACCAGCCTGCTGAGGCATCTAATCCGGGAGAAATTGTGATCAGCAAAAAGTATGAATTCTATACGTTCGATGCCAAGTATGTGGACGCTGAAGCGGTAGAAATTAAAGTGCCTGCCAAACTTGACAAGAAATCGATTAAGTTGATTCGCGAAGTTTCGCTTCAGGCCTACCGTGCATTGCACTGCGAAGATTTTTCGCGCGTTGATTTATTCCTGACAAAAAGAGGCAAAATCTATGTGAACGAAATAAACACCATTCCCGGCTTTACCAACTCAAGCATGTATCCGATGATGTGGAAAGAACGCGGAGTTTCGTTTTCAGCACTCATTACGCGATTACTTACACTGGCCGGAGAACGGTATGCTGCCAATAAACGCGTTGAACACGATTTTCAATCTTCGTTAAAATTCTGATTATTGTGATTTAATCCGTCCCGGGAAATGGCATTTAAACTCAAAAAATATTCATCAACACTCGGAGGCATACTCATGAGCATTTTGTTGGCAGTGAGCAGTCTGTTCATCATCATGATCCTGTACTTCTATGTGTATCTTCCGCAGGTAACCAATCATGGCGAGACCATTACGGTACCCAATGCAGTCGGAATGAATTATGCAGAGCTGGAGGATTTTCTCGGCAACCTTGATCTTCGGTATGAGGTAAGTGATTCAACCTACTCCGGCAACCAGCCTCCCCTTACGGTGATGAAACAATACCCTGCCGCAGGCGCAAAAGTGAAAGAGAACAGGGTCATTTATATTTCCCTCAATCAGCGCATGCCACCCAACGTACCCGTTCCGAATCTGATTGACGGGTCACTTATTGATGCCGATGCCGTATTGAGAAGCAATGAACTCAAAAGAGGAAAGATTGAACTCGTGCGCGGACCGTTTCAGATTGTAACCGGTATGAAATACAAAGGCCATCCGATTGAGCCGGGCGAACGCGTTCCGAAAGGATCTGTTATCGACCTCGTGGTGATGGATGGAGGGGTTAAGGACTTTCCGACACCCGATTTGTTCGGAAAAGAATGGAGGGATGCTGAGTTCCAGGTAATTGGGTCTGACCTTAATCTTGAAATCAAAGTTGTAGGCGATACAACAAGTATAGTATCTGTGGTTCTGAAACAAAAACCGGAAGCCGGAGAAATGATTTTAATAGGCGACATCGTTACTATCTGGATAGGCGCTGCCGGAACCCCGGTAGAAGACGATTATTAAATCAACTGATTGATGCGCGACCGGAAAGTTTACTACTTACTGCTACTGTTGTGTTTGCCTGTTATCGCGTTTTCACAAATCAAACAATACGGCCCCGCCCGAAAAGCACCTGCAAAGGTCGCTCCTTTCACTAACGCTAAACGACACGCGGTTAATCCCGTAGCATTACCCTTCTGGGACGATTTTTCCTTTGCTAAAGGAACGCATGCCGATTCGCTCCTGTGGATAAATAACGACAAAGTATTTGTTAATAACGGCCAGGCAATCAACCCGCCCAGCATCAACGTGGCAACATTTGACGGGTACAATGCGAATGGCAGGCCCTACTCGACCGTGGCATTGGAAACCGGGTATGGCGACACACTGGAGTCGCAACCAATTTTACTGGGCAATGTACCCGTTCCGGATCGTGACAAAATTTACCTGAGCTTCTTTTATCAGGCTGGCGGTAACAGCGAAATGCCAAACCCTTCCGACTTTTTAAAACTTGAATTTAAAAGCACTACCGGTTGGGTTGAGATTCACCGGTTCACGATTAAGTCCAATGCAGACCCTTCCGTATTCTATGACACCGCCATTCAAATCCCGGTAGCAACGCTTCCGGGCGAACGCGAGTATTTTCATAATCAATTCCAGTTTCGGTTTACATCATTTGGTCGTCTTTCCGGATCGTATGATGCATGGCATCTGGATTACGTATATCTGAATCGCAGAGTTAATGATAACGAGGAAGTCATTAATAATTCAGATTCAGATCAAGTTAACGAAAACGATAAGAACACGAACATTTCAGACCGAACTACGAGCAATCCGTTTACAACAATTTTTAAAAACGGATACTTTTCAATACCCCGGACTCACTTCAACGAAAAAAAGGACCTTACCAAGCCGCTGTTATCTCTCTACAGCTTAAAATATGTAAGTTTTGATCAACCAATCAGTTACTCGTCCTATTTTACAATTACTCACTTTACATCAGGAACCGCGAACACACCCTTTGATGGAATACTAACCTATCCGAATGATGCTGACGGTGTGATTTCTTTCCCCGCACTTCCACCACTCACGCATGTAACAGCGCCAATTCGCGCTTTACCTGACAGCTCTCTTCTAAGAGCTCCCGCTGATTCAACATACATTTATACACGGATCGCCATTGAAGGCGGAGATAACGAACCTGGAAAAGATTATTACGCCCGTTATGCACCAATCAACTTTAAACTTAATGACACACTTGAGCATACATTCATATTATCCAACTACTACGCCTACGATGACGGTGTAGCAGAATACTCAGCCGCACTGGCTGCACAAGGAAACCAATTCGCCTACCGGTTCGTGATGGACAGCGGTGTCGGTAAAGACACGCTTAATGGAGTTTATTTCTATTTCCCGTTTGCAGGCGGAACAGTACCTGAATCCGTACGGATTTTTGTGTTTGAAGATGATGCTGGTAAACCCGACAGTGCGTTTACATACAGTCTGACCGTTCCCGTTACACGCAACGACAATAACCTGTTTACCGAAATCGATTTTACAGAAGGGGTTATTGTAAAAGATACATTCTATATCGGCTACGAAGAAACGATAACCGGAAAATCCGATCGGATTCGCATTGGCCTGGATGCCAGTCATGATACGGGCAACCAGATGTATTACCGGAATACGGTTTATCATCCGTGGATCCAGAATACCGATCTGAAAGGGAGCCTGATGATCCGGCCGAGGTTTGGACCAGCTACCGTGATTACCGGAACAGAAGATAAAATCGAACGGGCTGCCATCTATCCGAATCCAAACAGAGGTGAGTTTTATATTAAGGGGCGCGCGGAAAACATCCAGGTTATTTCACTCACCGGCCAATCGATTGGTTTTTATTCCGAGCAATCCGGGGAAGAGAAAAAGATTGTCCTGCAGAATGTACACCCGGGTATTTACGTGATCCGGTATCGTATTGGTTCAAAAGTTCTTACTGGCAAAATCCTGGTTACGGGAAATTAATCGGTTGGGGCGTAAAGCTTACGATAAAAATCAGCAACGCGATCCAACCCAGAATCTTTCGCTTTGTATCAAGCGGCTGTTCAAGTTCCGTTGGGGGATGCGGTATACCAACAAACCTGCCGATCACAAATCCGAACAATAACCATCCGGAATAGCCTGTTACGGCCGGGAATAAGAACATGATCAGATACTGTGCAGCAAAAACAACAACCGTGTACATGAGCGTATCCCGTCTGGAGAGACCAAGCCCCATGAAACAGGAATACAAGATTAATCCATAGACGGGTATCCAAAAGATCAATGTGTCAGCGGAATTTGTTGGTCGAATCATCTCAAACCCGAGCCCGGCATAAAAAATAAATGCTACAAAAAATACCGAAGCAACGATTCGATGTTTTTTAAAACCAACAAAGCCATACAACACATGGCCACCATCCAGCTGACCAATCGGTAACAGATTCAAACTGGTAAACACCAACGCGAGAAAGCCTGCAAACAAAAACGGGTAATGCATCATTTCGTGAACGTTGGGCACACGTTCAGGATCAGCAACTACATGTTCAAAAAATGTGAATAACAGGTTTTTACCGAGGCTGATGTTTAGAATGGTCGTGTCATTCGGGTTGTAAACATGATCCGCATAATCCAATCCATACTGCTTGTATTCGGGATGAATTGTAAAAATGTGTTCAGCAGGCGGAAGAGTGGCGAATCCATAATACAGAATGGCCAGCGCCATAACGAACCCTGCCAACGGGCCGGCAATGCCGATATCAAAATTCTTCCGGGTGGAAGGTACCTTACTGCGAAGCCTGATCACTGCACCCAACGTCCCGAGCGACAGCAACAAAGGCGGCACCGGAATGTAATAAGGTAATGATGACTTGATCTTATGATACAGTGCGGTGAAGTAATGGCCAAATTCATGCACCGTAAGAATCAATAAAAACGGTACAGAAAACTGCATTCCGAGAATGAAGTCAGCCCAGGTAAACTCCGGGTTGTAGAAGAACGGAAAAATAGAAATGAACAGTTTTCCGTAGCACCACTCGGCACCGGCCAGGGTAGTTGTAAAAAACGTTGTTACGAAAAGTAAAATCTGAAGTAAAATCCGCTTCTGTTCGCTATGCATAATTTCTGAATATCTCCATAACCCTGTCCGGGTGTGCTATAAGCTCTGCCTGAATCCCCAAAGCTTTTGCGGCTGCAATATTATCAGGGTTATCGTCTAAAAAAAGTGTTTTCTCCGGAGTAAGATTTTCGGAATTCAGGACACAACGATATATCTCAGGGTCGGGTTTGCGCAAACCGATTTGATGAGAATAGTGTGCCCGATGAAAATACGTATCAAGCACTTTTCCGTTCAGCATCACTTCGTTGATACAGCGCAGGTGAATAGAATTTGTATTGCTTAACGCCAAAGTTGTAAAGTGTTTTTTTAAGTTATTCAATAGCCTGAGCTTTTCATCGGGAATTCCGAGAAGCATTGCATTCCAGCAATGATCAATCTCCGCATCAGTTGATTGAAGGTTGAACATTTCACGGATTGAATTCCGAAAAGCCTCCTCTCCTAGTTTCCCGGTTTCATACGCATGAAAAGCGGGGTGACGAACGTATACATCGACTACATCTTTTTCCGGAAGCCCGGACAGGTTGGCAAATTCTTCTAGCGTTCGCTCCGGATCAAGGTCAACTATAACGCCACCGAGGTCGAAGATGAGGGTGTTGATGTTCGAGAGCATAGTAACGGATTCAAAAAAAACAAAAAAATCGGCTATTATCTGCAACTAATTGTTAACATCGCGTAATCAAGAGGTTTAAAGATCGTCATAATAAGTACCAAATAGTCTTTTGTTTCATATTGTTAATGAAGAAACGGATACCCATTCTGCCGATTTACCTCATTGCAACTTCAACGCTACTTGTTTTTGGCATTGTTAAGTATCTACTCATTCCAAAAAACGAAGATTACGAGGTATTTAGCTATTTGGTCACGTCAGGTATTCTTTGCTATTCAATAACTTTTTCAATAATTTATTTAATAGGCCGAATACTGAATATAAATTCGATTGGTTTATTCATACTTTCCTTTATACTTATTGAAGTAAATATGCTTTTCATGGCAAAAATTTGCCTTTTAATATCTCTGCTAATCTTCTTAAAAAATTATACAGAGATATATGTTTTCACTTTGTATCACGGCATATCCGCAACAGCAATTACAGTTGTTTTGATCTTCCCGGCTATTCGAAACAGTCTAAAAAGTAAACCAGCAGTGGATCGTGAATAATCAGAACGTTTTGAATGAACTGCATGATAAGAGATTAAGTTTTCTGCTTTTGGCCTGGTGGCTTGGAAGGCATGTGATGAAGAAAAGCAGACCAGTTTTTGTTTTTCCTTTAACTAACGTGTAAAATCAGTAACCTAAAGTAAGAAGCCGATTACCGCAACTTCACAATACCCTTCCGCATAAGGAATTTGGGCAACCGGAAAAAGAATTCAAGCACCCCGGAAGAGAATTTAAGCTCCCGTAATGAGGAAACAAGCAGTGTTGCGGAGAAAGCAGGCAACTTAATGTGTATAACTCCCGACTCAATGTATATAACTCGCAACCACGCGGAGAAATCCCGCTATGTTATCCATGGAATTCACGATGTCATTCATGGAATTCACAATGTTACTCATGGAACTCGTGATGTTACTCATGGAATTCGCGATGTTACCCATGGAATTCGAGATGTTACCCATGGAATTCGTGATGTTACTCATAGAATTCGCAATGTTACTCATGGAACCTGCGATGTTACTGTTGGAATTCACGACCACGCTGGGAAATCCCGCGATGTTACGACCGAAAAACGCAGATTGCGGCCCCATTATCGCTCCTGAAACAGAAATTTCCACACCCGGTACCTTCATTTTACCAGAGTTGGCCGAATTTAACGCAACCCACTGGCCCCTACCGACTGCCCTAACCTCCGCGTTTTCGTATATTTCCTCTCCTAATCCGGTTGATGGGTAATGAAATCTCTGGCACTTTCCCTCCTGCTGTTGTATTGCTGCACAAGCTCTTTCGCTCAAGTAGCCGTAGTTGACGACCAGGTAAACGAGCACATTTTTACCCTTACAGAACTCAGCTATTTAATTGATCCGCACGATACGCTGGATATTACCACCGCCTCCGCTCCCACGTTTGCCAGGAGCTTTTTACGTCATGATTCGTACCTGAATGCCGATTTCCAGTCGGGTGCTGCATACTGGATTCGTATGCCCGTTCGCTACAGTTCCACAACCCAAAACACCTGGATCTTTGAATTTTACGATCAAACGATTGACCACCTGGAAGCGTATGTCCCGCAGTCGCAAGGGGGTTATCGGCAAGTTATAACAGGTGATCAATACCCTTTCCGGCAACGGATGTTTATGCACAAGAACTTCGAAGTGCAGATTCCAAACCATGGCGATACAACTGTTTACTATTACTTCAAGGTTCGCTCCCACGATTTTGCAGACATTCGCATTGCATTTCGTACCGTTGACCGGTTTGTTTACTACGTTCTCAACGAATACTTTTTATACGGCACGTTCTACGGAATGGTGCTCATTATCATCCTTTATAACTTCCTGGTTTTTCTCGCGATCCGCGAGATGAAATACATCTACTACATTTTCTACATGCTGAGCGTTGCCTTGTACGCGATGAGTCTGGATGGTATTGGCTTCCAGTACATCTGGCCTGAGCATCCAGAGTGGAATAATATAACGGTAGGCGTTGCACTCTACTCGCTCATTCTGTGGGCACTTGTTTTTACGAGGCGGTTTTTAAGTTCAAAAGCCAACGCATCGTTTCTTGACAAACTTTTGAAGTGGACAATTGTTGTCCGCACACTTTTTTTCGTTTTTGCCCTTTTATTCAACCACGCGTTATTCTCGTACCGAAACCTGGAGATCATTCCGCTCTCGCTGATTTTTTATACCGGGATTGTGGTTTGGTACAAAGGTTACCGTCCGGCACGCTTCTTTGTGATTGCATACGGAATTCTATTCTTCGGATTTTTCATCCGGATGCTGGTATACCTCAATGTCCTGCCATTCACGATTATCTCACACTATAGCTTACACCTGAGTTTTACGCTTGAAATGCTATTCCTGACGTTTGCGTTGGGTGATAGAATCCGGATTCTGAAAGACAATCGCGACCGGGCGCTCAAACGCATCATTCACCAGCATGAATTCAACATGCAGTTGAAAGACATGGTGAATAAGGAGCTGGAAGAGAAAGTCCGCGAGCGGACAGAAGAGTTAAACCGCAAAAACCACGAGTTTGAGGAGTCGAACCTTAAACTGGAGCAACAGGCACTCGAAATCAACCAGATCAATTCCATGCTTGACCTCGACAACTGGAAGCTTAAAAACCGCCTGAAAGAGGTCCTGACCGATCATTTGATGGAGAAAACCATGGATTATGGTCAGTTCAAGACCCTCTATCCCGACTCCCTTTCCTGCTACCGGTTTATCGAGAATCTGAAGTGGGATCATGGTTTTCAGTGCCGAAAATGCGGAAATCAGAAGTATTTTGAAGGTTCCCAGAAGTTTTCGAGGCGCTGCACCCGGTGTGGCTACAATGAATCCGTAACCGCCTTTACCATTTTTCACAGCATTAAATTCCCGATAGAAAAGGCCTTTTACCTGGCTTACTTAGCCGTGACGGGCAAGCGGGAAAGTACACTCGAGGAGCTTGCGTACCAGATGGATTTGGGCACAAATACGGTTTGGTCGTTTCGTGCCAAGGTTCAGGAACGCATGAAAGCACTTGAACAGAAGGGGTACCGGCCAGTGGCTTCAAAGTGGGAGGAAGTTATCCTCGAAAACCCGCAAATTCGAACAAAAACAAAGGTAGCTACTGCAAACGATTCCAAATGACCCCCTTTTGGAAACGTTTCCGACAAATTGTTTTTTTCAAGTTAAATTCTTGATAGCTTGCCGCAAACATGTTGGAATAACGTTTGAAATCCGTGTTTTTTTCAGGTAAAAAATCTCGTCATAGACCTCGGTTTTATAACCCTAAAATCGAGGTAAAAGCCTGAAAAAATTTACTTCGTTTTTGGATTTTATGAAATTAGTCACTTAAACCTAAAATATCTATGGGCAAAAATTTACGTTTTCTCTCACTGGCGATCCTGCTTCTTCTCCTAGGAAGCGGGGCGTTCGCTCAAACACGTACAGTCACCGGTACGGTTACATCGGAAGATGGGCCAATGCCGGGTGTAAGTGTTCTGGTAGTTGGCTCGAACAAGGGCGCTACCACCGATGGCGATGGAAAGTACACGCTGGAACTAACTTCAACGGAAACTTCCCTCACCTTTTCGTTCATCGGGTACAAAACGGTTACAGTGGACGTTGCCAACCGCAATGTTGTTGACGTAGCGCTGGAAACTGACACGCAATCACTTGACGAAGTGGTGATTGTGGGTTACGGTACTATGCAGGAAAAAGACCTGACATCCGCCATCACCACCGTTAAAACGGAAGAACTGACAAAAACCCCTACCAGCCAGCCAATGCAGGCTCTTCAGGGCAAAGTTCCGGGTGTTCAGATTGTAAGCAGCGGTGCACCGGGTGCAAGCCCAACCGTGCGCATTCGCGGTATCGGTTCAATGCCCGGTCAAGGTAACTCTGATCCATTATACGTGGTGGATGGTATGTTCTTTACCAACATCGACTTCCTCAACCCAAATGATATCGCAACGATCTCTTTATTGAAAGACGCATCTGCTGCTGCAATTTATGGGGTACGCGCAGCGAACGGTGTTGTGCTGATTACAACCAAATCAGGTTCTTATAACCAGAAAACAGAGATTGTATACGATGGATACTATGGCGTTCAGCGAGCTCAGAATGTTGTACAAATGTCTAACTCGCAACAATTCACACAGTACGCGTTAGCTACCGGCGTAACAGCTGATGCAACCTATATTGATGCAGCTTTTGCGCGGTACGGTCGTAGCCGAGTTAACCCGAATGTGCCGCTTCCTAATACTGACTGGTATGACAAAGT
Organism: Cyclobacteriaceae bacterium; assembly: GCA_016786585.1. Classification (GTDB taxonomy): domain Bacteria; phylum Bacteroidota; class Bacteroidia; order Cytophagales; family Cyclobacteriaceae; genus UBA2336. The sequence continues at coordinate 82,262 of JAEUUI010000026.1, read as the reverse complement.
TCTTCGCACAGCCTCCATTCAAAATCACTCCGTGAGCATAAACGGTGGAAAAGATAACGTTCGCTATTCAGTTGGCGGAAGTTACTTTAACCAGGAAGGTCTTCTGAACGTAGCTAAAAACGAATACAGAAGATTAAACTTCCGCACCAAAGTTGACTTCAAAGCAACGGATCGTCTGACAGTGGGCGTCAATTTCAATATCAGCAATGCACGGCAATATGTAGCGGATAACGGAGCATGGGACAACGCTTATTTCGCTGTTCCAATCATGCCGGTATTTGACCCGAACAACACAACTGCAACTCCGGTGAAGCTTGCTAATGCAAAAAGTTTAGGATACCGCGATCCGCAAAACCCATTCTTCAACCTGTACTATAACAATGATCGCAATAACGTAGGAAAAATACTGGGCAATTTGTTCTGGGATTATCAATTGATTCCAAATAAGCTGTCGTTCAAAATGACCTACAACTACAGTTTCGAAAACATCAATACCCGTAACGTGGATTTTGCCAACAATAACGGATTCACCGATTCACAAAACGGAATTTATAAGAAAGGTTCTACGCAGTACAATCAAATCATCGACAACGTGTTGACCTACACAGAAGATTTCGGAGATCATAACATCACCGCTGTAGCGGGTTACACATTCCGTAGCGAGATCAACGAAGGAAACTATGTGCAAGGCGCCAACATTGCTACACTCGATCCAAAAAACGAAGCTACCTGGTATATTCCTACCGGAACGATTGTTTCAAACCAGTCGGGTGATTTCGGCTCGAAGCTTTATGGCTCATCATACTTCGGTCGTGTATCCTATAATTATGATGATCGGTATTTGGTTTACAGCACGTTAAGACGCGATGGCACCAACAAATTCCGTAAGGGCGATAAGTGGGGTAACTTCTTCACCATCGGTGGAGGCTGGGTTGTAACGGAAGAGGATTTCTTTGACGTTCCAGCCATTGATTACCTGAAAATTCGTGGAAGCTGGGGCCAGCTCGGTAATGACGGCGTAGCATCTGCTGTAGGGCAACCGACAGTTGATCCAATCACAACAGCTATTAATGAAGCTGAGAAAAACGGTTTCGTTATCGATAATGCATACGATCTGGTAAACAGATGGGAGACTGTTGTTGAAACAAACGTGGGCTTTAGTGCAAGAGTGTTAAAAAATGCACTTTCGATTGATCTCGATTATTACGTAAGAAATACACAGGATGCTGTGTTGACAATTGTACTGCCTGCACAGCGTGAGATCATCCGCAGAAACGGTGGCGAGATCAAAAACTCAGGTCTGGAAGCAGCGTTAAGCTATTCCGGAAAAATTACTTCAGACATCAACTTTACGGTAGGCGCAAACTTTACAACGCTGAAAAACGAAGTGACGAACCTGAAAGGCCAACGCTACCTGGATGCTGGACAAGCTGAGTTCTTACAACGCTCGATTGTTGGAAATTCAATTAACGCATTCTATGGATTTGAAGTAGAAGGCGTATTCCAATCTTCTGAACAAATCAACTCAAGCGGTTACACCGCCCAGTTTATCAGCGATAATAATATAGTACCAGGAGACTTCCATTATAAAGACCAAAATGGTGATGGAATTATTGATGCCAATGACCGCGTTGTTTTAGGCAAAATTCTTCCAAGCTTCATGTACGGATTTAACCTCGGTGTAACCTGGAAAGGCTTCGAACTTACCGCAAACTTCCAGGGTATCAGCGGCAATAGCATTCTGAACCGCAAGCGTGGTCAGTTAATTTTTAACCCGGATGCCAACATTGACGCTGACCTGTCTACCCACCTGTGGGATGGAGAAGGCTCAGGAAATAAATACCCTTCAGCATTGGGTTTACGCAAATCATGGAACCTGAAAATGAGCGATCATTTTGTTGAAAGCGGTAATTATTTCCGTATTCAGAACGTTCGGTTGTCATACAACATCATTGGTAAAGAACTGCTGGGTATAAAAGTGCCTACTACAAAAGTCACATTTACAGCAGAACGCCCGCTTACCGTTTTCCAGTACAATGGATTTAATCCAGAGGTTGCGAACGGTGTGGATACGCAGACTTACCCAATACCTGCAGTGTATACGCTTGGATTGAACGTGAAATTCTAAAAAATACTTAACGACTATGAAAATCATAAAAATGAGTAAAAAAATCCTTCCCGTGTGGATGGCATTTCTCTTACTGACAGCATGCGATGGCATGTTGAATGAGCCGTTGGAAAATGAAATTCTGGCGGATGATATCGACTATACAAAAACCGAAGACATGGACGCATATCGCATTGGCGCTTATGCGACATTTTACGATTTGCAATGGGAAACTTTTCCAATCATTGCGGTTCGTGGCGATGATGTAAACGCATCTGGCGACCAGGCACCTTTAATTGCAACGGATGAATATAAATACGTTGCATCAGACTGGATGCCAAACTCGGCCTGGCTAAACTTGTATGGTGACCTGTATACTTTTCTGGGTGCCATTGAGCAAATTCAAAAGTATAAGGAATTTGCACCAAACCCGGCCGTAGCTGATCAGTACATTGCCGAAATTAAGGTGATGCACGGATTTGAAATGCTTCAATTGTCACGTTTGTTCGGAGCGCTTATTATTCCAAAAAGCTCCTTCTCGGAACGATTATATAACGAGCCGCTGTCATCCCATGATGAAGTGATGCAGTACATCTCGGATTTAATGGATGAAGCAATTCCCTTGTTACCAAATGTTCGCCCGAATCAGCGCACCGATATTGTTGGTGGCGTTACCCGTCCAACTGCACTTGCTGTAAAAGCCTGGGCTAACCTGGAAATGGAAAACTATCAGGGTGTTGCAGATGCAACCGGAGCTATTATCAGCTCAGGACTTTTCTCACTGGAATCTGATTATTACAACTTATTCAAGATCCCCGGAAAACTTAATAATGAGAACCTCCTTGAATTACAATATTCGGATCTCGGTCAGGGCTCAGGAACTTCTTACAATTACCTGTGGGATTTCTTCGGTCCGAACGTATACACTCCTGCCGTTTCTGGTAAAGGCGGTGGCTGGGGTTTCTGGGAACCTACTTTCAAGTACATCGAATTTATGCTTGATCGTAATGATCAGAAGCGCCTCACAACTTCCGTGTTGTTTACACAAGCGGGTATTGACAGTCTGGAGGAAGTGTATGGAGCGTTGCCAGGATATGTGTCTAACACAACTCAAAGCGGAGATATCATCGGTAACGTAGGTGCAGGTGCGCAGGAAGCAAGAGCATTATTCTCAAGCGGTAAACACTACCTGCCATCCGATCAGATTACACCGGGTCGTACCGGTTACGGTTCCGGAAACAACTTCCGGGCGATCCGCTATGCACAAATTCTGTTAATGCATGCAGAAGCGCTTGAAAGCGGAGCAACCAGCTCAGCAATGACTTCCACAGCAGCAGTCAATCTTGTTAGAAGCCGTGCAGGTTTATCTTCTCTTCCGGATGTAGACATTGATGATGTTCTGGACGAGAAGTATGCTGAATTAGCCATGGAATGGGGAACTCGTTTTGAAGATATGGTCCGTCACGGAAAAACTTCAGAATTGAATGACATACGCAGAACATATAATGACGCGGAAGACAGATTTCTCCCTTATCCAACAGCACAGGCCGATATTTTATCACAATTACGATAGTTAACCTATAAACTGTAAGAAAATGAAATTAAGACAATTGCTTTTGGTCGGAATGCTGGCAGCAGCATTCGGGTGCAAGGATGGCTATATTGATGACATCAAAGGCGCACCGCAGGGCACTGACGTAACAGCTCCAACCGTAACCGTCAACTATCCTTTTGAAGGCGCTAAGGTTCGTGTAGTGGAAGACGTTGCTACAATCAACATCAACGTTACTACAGCAGATGATATCGAGATTAAATCGGTTAAGATTAGTCTTGATGGAGATGAATTGGTTGAATACACCGACTTCATCGACTACCGTAAATCAACAAACGTGTTTCAATACAATCAACTTGAAAACGGTGATCACGTTTTGACTGTTGTTGCAACGGATGCTACAGGTAAAACAACCTCAAAGACCGTGAACTTTGTAAAAGCAGAGCCATACACGCCTACCTATCCGGGAGAAATCATTTATTTCCCGTTTGATGGAGACTACGCGGATTTGATTACTCTGAAAGACGGTACGCCTGCCGGAACAACAACGTTTGTTGACGGTTTAAAAGGCGGAAAAGCTGTTAACTTAACTGCTTCTTCGCAGAGCTATATCTTATATCCTGGCGACACACTCGCAAAGCAAGATGAATTCTCGCTTTCTTTCTGGGTACATCCGGAGTTCATTGACGCAAACACCGATGGAGGTATCGATGGAATTTTAGGTTTGGTAAACCTTTCTCACACCAGCAACTTCTGGGGTAACATCGACATGTTTATCGAAAATGGAAGCAATCCAACAGCCGGCGCAGAGCTTAAGGTACACGTGGTTAGCGAAGGCAACAGCGAAAGCTGGATCACCGGAGCAGGCTTTCAGGGATTAATGACCTTCTTCGGTCAATGGTCACATCACGTATTGAGCTATGATAATACGACGCACAAGTTTAAGTATTATATCAACGGCACGTTGGTGAAAACCGCTGATGCAGCATGGGGTTCAAATGACCTGAATTTCACCGGAAGCGGCAAGATCGTTTTGGGTGCAGTTCACTTTATGACAAACCCAAGCCAAACAACAGGTTCAGGTTCACAGCCATGGGCTAGCTACCTGACCGGTCAGTTAGACGAAGTTCGTATTTTCAACAGAGCACTTTCACAGTCGGATGTAACAACCATCTATAACGACTGGAAGTAATAATTAAATTTCTCATCAAAGACCCCGGACACGGTCTGGGGTCTTTTTTTTCTACATCATGATATTTCGCGCGATACCCTTTTTTGTACTACTGGCTGGCTTTTTCTTATCAGGTTGCGGAGAAGATGAAACTTCCGGCAACATCACGTTACAAACAATATTTATTGGTACTACCGAGATTGACCCGAGTGAACCCATGCCGACTGGCTTGCCGGTTGATCAAAGTATTTCCCTCACCTTTTCTGATGCGTTAAAGCCTGGTTCGGTGGCTGCTGGTATCTCTCTGAGAAAAGAAGGCATTGAGGTAACAACCAACAAAACATTATCCTCAGGAAACAAAACAGTAATTATTTTCCCGGAAGGAAGCTTGGAAAACGGCACCGTTTACACAATTGAAGTATCGGATGCACTGCAATCTTCATCCGGTAAAAAACTGACAGCTCAAACGATCTCTTTTAAAACTACTCCGGGTAACCTTACCCTTACATCCGTGCTAATCGGAGACACAGATGTTACAAACTTGAACAAGGTTTCGGATGTACCTCTCGACTTTTCGGCCGTGATAAACTTTTCAGTCCCGCTCAACCCGACAACTGTTTCGTCAGCCGTCAAACTTTCCGGACCGGGATCTCCTACCTTACAAGTTGCACTTTCAAACGACAATAAAACAGTAACTGTTACCTCTGCTGCTCCTATTGAATACTTAAGCAAGTACACGTTTTCTGTTTCAGCATCCCTGAAAGGAGCTGACGGTCAATCATTCTCCGCAATCTCAAAGACATTATATTCAGAAATCGACTTCACCCCTAAAATGCCGTTGCTTCCAAACGATGAAGACAACGATAATGACAACACCAACGACCTGCTGTCGGTCGTACAGAAACAAACGTTTAAATATTTCTACGATTTCGCACAGCCGGCAAGCGGGATGTCGCGCGAACGGAATACATCGGGTGACCTTGTCACGAGTGGTGGCTCGGGCTTCGGAATCATGGCACTGATCGTGGGAATGGAGCGGAATTTCATTACACAAAGTCAGGGGCTTGATCGAATGGATAAAATACTTGACTATCTTGAAAGTGCCGATAGATTCCATGGTGCCTACTCACACTGGATCAATGGGAATACCGGTGACGTAATACCTTTCAGCACAAACGACAATGGCGGAGACCTTGTGGAGACCGCTTACCTGATTGAGGGTCTTATCACCTTCAGACAATACATTACCAACAACGCCATTTCAAACAGCTACGACATAGTAAATCGCATCAATGCAATCTGGGAAGCCGTTGAATGGGATTGGTACCGGCAAGACAACCAAAATGTATTGTACTGGCATTGGTCGACTGATAAAGGCTGGATCATGAATCATCAGATCAAGGGCTGGAATGAATGTCTCATTACATACGTGTTAGCGGCTTCAGCCCCGGCAAATAATACAATTCCTAAAGTTGTGTACGATGCGGGCTGGGCAAGCAATGGCGGAATGAAAAATGGAAGTTCGTACGAAGGTGTAACGCTTCCGCTTGGTTCAGCCTGGGGTGGACCATTGTTCTTCGCGCACTATTCTTTCCTTGGACTCGATCCGCGCAATTTGAGTGATGTGTATGCCAATTACTGGACACAAAACGTAAATCACTCAATCATTAATTACAAATACTGTGTTCGTAATCCAAAGGCATTTGCCGGATACAGCGAGAACTGCTGGGGGTTAACCGCAAGCGACAACCAATCCGGGTATAACGCGCACTCTCCTACTAACGATCTCGGGGTAATTACGCCAACAGCTGCGTTATCGTCATTTCCATACACTCCGGAGGAATCTATGCGTGCATTAAAATTCTTCTATTATACCATGGGCGACCGGCTGTGGGGTACGTATGGATTTTATGATGCATTTAATCCTTCCGAAAACTGGTATGCCGACTCATACCTGGCAATCGACCAGGGTCCGATCGTGGTGATGATTGAAAACTACCGCACCGGATTATTATGGGAATTATTCATGTCGGCACCGGAAGTACAAGGCGGCTTAACCAAACTTGGATTTGATTATTGATGTTGAACGATATGCCTTGTTGAAGCTAAAGCTGCTTGCTGCTGCGTTGGTGTTCTCAATTGCTGCAGTTTCTGCCCAGGAACTGCACGACAAGATATTTTTCGAGAATAGCCTGATGGATGGAAATTACTATTACAGCCAAGCTGAGTATCGGGGCACTAGCTGGCTCAAAAACGTACAAGGCAAACTGCCTGTAGCTGAAACTGCGTTTACACCAGGCAATTCACTAGAATTGAACTACAAATCATCCGAAGAAGGGTTCTGGTCGGCCGCAATACAATATCATGAACTTCGTGGAAGGGATGCGTTCAAAGAGGCAGACGACCTTTCGTTCTGGATTTACCTCGATGGCGCTATACCGTCAGATGCGTTGCCGCTCGTAAGTTTATCATTATCGGAGTCATTCAAATTCGAAAGTGTAAAGCTTGCCGATTATATTTCGAACGCAAGCCCGAAGACTTGGACGCGCGTGCGCATTCCGCTATCTGCCTTATTTAAGGAAAGAAATAAAGACATCGCTAAAGTTGAAGCAGTTATTTTTTCCCAGGGTACAGCTTTTAAGAATGAAGTGCGTTTACTGATCGATCAGGTCGAATTTGTTCCGGGAGCGAGTATCATGATGGCCCTTGAAAAAGTTCCTCAACTCACATCAGCCAAAGGGTACGAACAGCACGTAGATGTTACCTGGCAGAAAGAAACAAACTCATTCGTTAAGTACATCAAAATCTACCGCTCGTTAAATGGGAAAGATTTTATTCCTGTCGGGATTCAATATCCTCAACTTTCAGGTTATACTGATTTCACGGGACCTCAATCAGCTCCTGTAAGCTATAAGCTTACGTACATCGATCAGAATTATCATGAAACGAATTTCTCAGAGGTCATGTCGGCCAACACGCATGCGATGACAGACGATGAATTGCTTGACATGATTCAGCAGTCGAACTTCCGATACTACTGGGACGGCTGCGAGCCCAACAGTGGTCTTGCGCTTGAAAACATTCCTGGCAGAACGACCATGATCGCAACCGGTGCATCGGGATTCGGAATTATGGCAATCATTACCGCAGCAAAGCGCGGATTTATTTCTCGTGAACAGGCAGTCGAACGGTTTTTACGCATCACCGATTTTCTTTCAAAAGCAGACAGGTTTCATGGTGTGTTCCCTCATTTCCTGGATGGCACAACCGGCAAGGTCGTTCCGTTTTTTGGTAATCGTGATAACGGAGGAGACTTGGTTGAAACGTCTTTCTTAATGCAGGGTCTTCTCGCTGCCCGGCAATACTTCAACGGCAAGGATACCAATGAAACCCAAATCAGAAATACGATCACTAAGCTGTGGAACGAAGTTGAGTGGGACTGGTACAGACGTACAAAAGATTCTGACTTTCTGTTCTGGCACTGGTCGCCCGATCAGGCTTGGGTAATCAATCATAAACTCATAGGCTGGAATGAAACGATGATCACATACTTCCTGGCGATCGCATCACCGACACACAGTGTTCCAGCCTCGATGTATTATTCGGGATGGGCTAGCCAATCTGCGGAAGCAGCAATCTATCGTGCTAACTGGGGCCAAACTACCGATGGCGCCAGTTATATCAATGGAAACACCTACCATGGCATAGAACTTCCGGTGGGTGTATCGAATGGCGGTCCGCTCTTCTTTGTACACTATTCATTCCTGGGATTAAACCCTCATCAGTTCAACGACAAGTATGTAAACTACTTCGAAAACAATAAACGCATTGCCGAAATCAACCTGCGTTACTGTATTGAAAACCCGCTTAAGCACAAAGGCTATGGTGGCGATTTCTGGGGACTCACCGCGAGTGATGGTGTCTCCTACTATACCGCCGATGAGCCAAACGTAAAAGGGGATAAAGGAAAGCTTACTGCAACCGGGGCACTGGCATCGTTCCCGTACACGCCGGAAGCTTCCATGCAGGCATTGAAAAACTACTATCGTACCTACGGAAAATATTTGTATGGCTATTACGGATTCCGCGATGCCATCGACCTCGACAACAACTGGTGCTCTCCTATATACATGGGTTTGAATCAGGCTCCCATTACCGTAATGATTGAAAATTACCGCAGCAATTTGTTGTGGGATCTTTTTATGGCAAACCCTGAAGTTCAGGGTGCTGTAAAAAAAATCAGCTCCGTCCGGTAGCAGTTGGCTATCGGATGAGTTTGAAAAGTCAGTAACGGACACTACAGATTACTTAAACCAAAACACCTAAACGATGAGGTATACGTTCCTTTTTGTTCTGATTGTGTTGATTGGTGCATCGTGCACGAAGCAACCAAAGCAGGAAATTGCGATCAACGCAAACGACACGCTCGCGGTCAGTGAAGATTCGCTGCTGACACTTGTACAGTATCAAACCTTCCAGTACTTCTGGGATAATGCCGAGAAAACATCAGGTCTTGGCAAGGAGCGGACGCACATGGACAATATCTACCCGGAAAATGATCAAACCGTAGTTACAACCGGAGGATCCGGTTTCGGAATCATGGCCATTTTGGTTGGGATTGAACGTGGCTTCATCACCCGCGAACAGGCTCTCGAGCGATATACCAAAATTGTAAACTTTCTTGATACTGCCGATCGCTTTCATGGGGCCTGGCCCCACTGGATTGAAGGCACAACGGGAAGAGTGAAGCCTTTCGGAAAAAAGGACAATGGTGGTGATCTGGTAGAGACATCATTCATGATGCAAGGATTGATTACCGTGCGTGAATATTTCAAAGACGGCAACGAACAGGAAAAAGCACTCGCAGCGAAGATTGATAAACTCTGGCGGGAAATCGACTGGAACTGGTACACACACGGCCAGAACGTTTTGTACTGGCATTGGTCGCCGGAGTATAACTGGGAAATGAATTTTCCAGTTGGCGGCTATAATGAATGTTTGATTACCTATGTGATGGCGGCCTCCTCTCCTACACATTCTATTAAGCCGGAAGTATATCACCAGGGCTGGGCACGTAACGACAGTATTAAGACCGAGCGCGTATTTTATGATCTCCCAACGGTACTCGATCACTTCGAAGGAAACAATGATCCTGTTGGTCCCTTATTCTGGGCACACTATTCCTATCTCGGCCTTGATCCGCGTCACTTGAAAGACCGCTATGCAGATTACTGGAAGCTCAATCAGAATCACGCGTTGATTCAATACCGGTATTGTGTCGATAATCCGAAAGGCTACGAAGGCTATGGGCCAAATTGCTGGGGCTTAACGTCAAGCTATTCAACGGTTGGTTACGCGGGCCATTCTCCTTCTGAAGACCTTGGCGTAATATCACCAACGGCTGCGCTCTCTTCTTTCCCGTACACACCAACCGAAAGCATGCAGTTTTTGAAATTCATCTACGCACCTTCGCGCGACAGCCTCGTTGGAACATACGGACCGTATGATGCCTTTAGCTTTTCCAAAGAATGGTACTTACCGCGTTACCTCGCGATTGATCAGGGGCCAATCCCGGTGATGATCGAAAATTACAGAACGGGAATGCTCTGGAAATTATTCATGCAGGCGCCTGAAGTTCAGGACGGCTTAAAGAAACTTGGATTCGAAATCACGAAATAATATGAAGAAGGTTTTGTTAATTTTTATTTCCATTGCGCTGTTGGTCAGCCTTCAGTCTGAAGCACAAAAAAGTAAAGCACAGGCTAAACCTCAGCCGGATTTTATTGAGCCTGTTGGAATAATTCCGAATCTTTCGGATTCAGCTTTACTGGATGTTGTACAGCGTCAAACGTTCCGGTACTTCTGGCATTACGGCCATCCGGTTAGCGGTCTGGCGCGTGAGCGCAGTAATACGATTCGCGGAGAATATTTCTGGGATTATGCGGATGAAGCGTACGGTTCGCCCAACCTAAGCAAAGGAACGTATGGCCCCGAAGCATGTGCAATTGGCGGAACCGGGTTCGGTATTATGGCGACTGTTGTTGCAGTAGAACGCAAATGGATCAGCCGTGATGCAGCAGTGAAACGTCTTATCAAGATGGTAGACTTTTTATTGCATGCCGACAGCTACCACGGAATATTTCCACACTTCATGAATGGTGAAACCGGGAAGACGATTGCCTTCGGCCGGTTAGATGACGGTGCGGACATCGTTGAAACATCGTACCTGTTCATGGGCCTGTTAACGGCACGCGAATACTTTAATAATGATACCGATCAGGAAAAATACTTTCGAAACCGTGTAAACCAGCTGTGGTACACTGCTAACTGGAACTGGCATTCGAAAGGCGAGAACAACATGTTATACTGGCACTGGAGCCCGGTGAACGATTGGGATATGAACTTCCCTGTTCGTGGCTGGAATGAGTGTTTGATCACGTACATCATGTCGGCCTCTTCTCCGAATAAAGGCATCGCGTGGGATGTGTACAACAATGGCTGGGTAAACAGTGCAACGTATCGCAATGGAAAATCATACTACGGAATTAACCTTCCGCTGGGATTTGAATACGGGGGTCCGTTGTTTTTCGCGCACTACACATTTATGGGAATTGATCCAAGAGGGTTAAAGGACTGGTCGACCGACTACTTTGAACAAAATAAAAACCATACACTCATTAACCGCGAGCATTGTGTTCGCAATCCGAAAGGTTATAAAGGCTACAGCGAAAAATGCTGGGGCTTAACTGCAGGCGACAGCTTTAAAGGTTATGTGGCGCACAGCCCGACCGAAGATTTTGGTGTAATCCAGCCAACTGCAGCACTCTCCTCCTTCCCGTATACTCCGGAATACTCGATGCAGGCGTTGCGTCATTTCTATTATGATCATGGCGATAAAATCTGGAGTGAGTATGGCTTTGTCGATGGATTCAGTGAAACACACGACTGGTATGCAAAATCACATTTGGCGATCGACCAGGGGCCAATTGTGGTGATGATTGAAAACTATCGTTCAGGATTGATCTGGAATCTGTTCATGAAAATTCCGGACGTACAGAACGGGCTTAAGAAGCTTGGTTTTAAGAGTCCTTACATAAAAGAGTAACCTTTAAAATTCTGACGTTATGAGCATCACCCGCGAAGAATTTTTAAAAACTACTGCTGCCGCAGGCGCAGCGTACCTACTAACCTCACTTGAAGCATTTGCTATCCACGCACCCGAAAAGAAAATCCGGATTGGAATTATTGGCTGCGGAAGCGTTTCAGGACAATACCTGCCGCATTTATCGAAGTCACCATTCGTTGAACTGGTAAGTGCCTGCGATATCGTGTATGAACGTGCAAAAAGCCGTGCAGCTGAATTTAAAATTCCCAATCATTATCCGTCTGTTGACAAGATGCTGGCAGGTGCTCCGTTCGATCTGTTTGTAAATCTTACTGACATGCAGGAGCACGAGCGGCTGAACAAAATGGCGCTCGACACCAACCATCATGTATGGAGTGAAAAGCCAATGGCAAATTCATACAAGGCCGGGCGCGAATTGCTTGATCTTGCGAAAAGCAAGAAGCTTCGCATCTGGGGTGCTCCTGCCGTTGTGAATAGTCCGCAGTTCGCGTTCATGTCAAAGTCAATCCGCGAAGGCAAGCTTGGAAAAGTTTCATCCGCGCATGCGCACTACGGTCACCTCGGGCCAACATGGTCGGCTTTCTTTTACGAAAAAGGTGGCGGCAGCTTGCCCGATCTCGGTGTCTATAACCTGGCAACACTTACCGGATTATTAGGTCCTGCAAAATCCGTGATGGCAATGACAAGCATCGTAACACCGGAGCGCACTGTCGACAACAAAGGCAAGATAAAAGTTGAAGCTGAAGACAATGCCATGGTGCTGATGGATCATGGTAACGGTGTGATATCGCACGTTCAGTGCGGGTTCAACTACTTCGATCCGTATGGTCACGAAGGCAAAGGCCAGGAAAAATACACAATCACTATCTGGGGTACGCATGGAAACATGGGGCTTGTCGGATACGACTGGGCGCCTTACGGAGTCGATCTGGCTACGCTCGATCATGAGCAGGCACAGCGGTTCGTTCCGGATCCCGGTGAATACGTTTGGCAGCAAGGTGCAAGCGTAATTTCACGCGCCCTTGTTGAAAATACCGAGCCGTTGATCGCAGCAGAGCATGCACTGCATGTCCTCGAAATCATTGAAGCTGCACGTGAATCCGGTGCGACCGGAAAAAAGATAAACCTCGTATCGACATTTAAATATCCTGTAATTTGAAATCCCAAAACCTCATAAAAAAACCCAAACCTTTACGCTATAATAATTCTACTATGAAAACTCTCCGAAATACAGTCGTTCTTCTGTTGCTTGTGATGGTAGCCGCGTGCTCAACCAAAGACAAACGAAGTGCAAACGATCCGTACGCAGCCAAAGTGGATTCGCTGTTGAGCATCATGACGTTGCAGGAAAAAATCGGTCAGCTTAACCTGCCGGGAGCTGGTGACTTTGTAACCGGTCAGGCCCAGAACACCGACATCGCCAAGAAAATTGAACAAGGCCAAGTTGGCGGATTATTCAATATCAAGTCGGTTGCCAAGATCAAAGAAGTTCAGCGCATAGCGGTTGAAAAAAGCCGCCTGAAGATTCCGTTGATCTTTGGAATGGACGTAATCCACGGATACGAGACCGTGTTCCCGATTCCATTGGGCTTAAGTTGTACGTGGGACATGAACCTCATTGAGCGCAGTGCACGCATTGCTGCGCAAGAAGCCAGCGCAGATGGTATCTGCTGGACCTTCTCTCCGATGGTTGACATTGCACGTGATGCACGCTGGGGCCGTATTGCGGAAGGCAGCGGAGAAGACCCATACCTCGGAAGTATGATTGCACAGGCGATGGTGCGTGGCTATCAGGGAAAAGATTTTTCTTCCAACAGTTCAATCATGGCGTGCGTGAAACACTATGCCTTGTATGGAGCAGCCGAGGCTGGTCGCGACTACAACACTACCGACATGAGCCGTGTACGCATGTATAACGAGTATCTTCCTCCTTACAAAGCAGCTGTCGAAGCCGGTGCAGGAAGCATGATGGCATCCTTCAATGAAATCGATGGTGTGCCTGCAACCGCCAACCACTGGTTGTTAACCGAAGTATTGCGCGATCAATGGGGTTTCAATGGCTTTGTGGTTTCGGATTATACCGGTATCCTCGAAATGATCGATCACGGATATGGTGAGGATCTTCAGGATGTATCCGCGAAAGCGTTGAAAGCCGGACTTGACATGGATATGGTCGCAGAAGGGTTTTTGAAAACTCTTGAAAAGTCATTGCAGGAAGGAAAGATTACCGAAGCGGATATCAACCTGGCATGCGGAAGAATTCTGAAAGCGAAATTTGAACTTGGGTTGTTCGCCAATCCCTACAAATATTGTGATGAAGCACGCGCAAAAGCAGAAGTTTTCACCTCTGCCAATCGTAAGGAAGCACGCGACATCGCGGCACAAAGCTTCGTATTATTGAAGAACGACAAAAACGTTCTGCCCCTGAAAAAATCAGGTACGATTGCATTGGTCGGACCATTGGCTGATGCGAAAGAAAATATGCCGGGAACCTGGAGTGTTGCAGCAAAATTCGATCAGGCTATCTCCCTGCGTGCAGGTCTTGAAAAAGCATTGGGTGGAAGTGCGAAGATTGTTTATGCAAAAGGCGCGAACATCGATGAAGATTCAATCTTCGAACAACACGCAACCATGTTCGGAAAGGCAGCAGGGCGCGACAAACGTTCCGCTACTGCAATCCGGGAAGAAGCGTTACGGATTGCGCGCAGTGCAGATGTGATCGTAGCAGCACTGGGTGAAGCATCAGAAATGAGTGGCGAGTCGTCAAGCCGGAGTAACATTGAAATCCCGGCAACACAAAAAGATCTGTTGAAGGCGCTCGTGGCGACTGGAAAACCGGTTGTGCTGGTATTGTTTACAGGTCGTCCGCTGGCGATCAAATGGGAGTCTGAAAATGTTCCTGCTATTCTGAACGTTTGGTTTGGTGGAAGCGAAGCTGGTGATGCGATTGCCGATGTATTGTTCGGTGACGTAAATCCGTCAGGAAAATTAACAACAACCTTTCCGCAAAGCGTTGGACAACTACCGATGTATTACGGTCAGAAAAGTACTGGTCGCCCGTTGCAGGGACAATGGTTCCAGAAGTTTCGTTCGAATTATCTTGATGTTTCAAATGAAGCTGTGTATCCATTCGGATACGGTTTAAGTTATACATCTTTCAACTACAGCGACATCACGCTTAATAAAACTGAAGTAACCGAAAAAGACGGGCTGAAAGTTTCGGTCGAGGTATCGAACACCGGTTCACGCGATGGCAGCGAAGTGGTTCAGCTTTACATTCGTGACTTGGTGGGTTCTGTAACACGGCCGGTGAAAGAACTCAAAGCGTTCGAAAAAGTAACATTGAAAGCTGGTGAAAAGAAAACCGTTACATTTACAGTAACCACCAAGGATCTTTCGTTCTATAAAGGCGACCTGAGCTTTGGATATGAGCCGGGCAAGTTCCATGTTTTTGTTGGCGGAAACTCAAGGGATGTCAAGCAGGCAGAATTTGTAGTGAAGTAGTGAAAGTAGCGTAGTCTTAAACCCCTTAACGTAAAACTGTTTTATGGCGAAAGGTCTTCAATCACCTGATTACATTGTATTTCTCGTTTACTTTTTTGTAGTCGCGATTTACGGATACTGGATTTATAACCGCAAGAAAAAAGCGCAGCTCGATTCAAAGGATTTCTTTTTAGCAGAAGGTTCGCTCACGTGGTGGGCGATCGGTGCGTCTTTGATTGCATCGAACATTTCTGCAGAACAGATGATCGGAATGAGCGCATCGGGTTTCAAACTCGGCTTGGCTATTTCTGCGTATGAGTGGATGGCAGCCGCTACGTTGATTATCGTAGCGATATTTTTCATGCCCGTGTATCTGAAGAACAACATCTTCACGATGCCGCAGTTTTTAAGTACGCGTTACAATGAGCGTGTAGCGTTGATCATGGCCGTGTTCTGGCTTGCGTTATACATCATTGTTAACCTGATGTCGATCCTGTACCTCGGTGCACTTGCTATAAGCGGAATATCCGGGTTAAGTATTTTGGTTTGTATTCTAGGGCTTGCACTTTTTGCAATTGTCATTACGTTAGGCGGGATGAAAGTTATCGGATACACAGATGTCATACAGGTATTCTTCCTCGTGCTTGGCGGACTTGTTGCCACCTACATTGCATTGGATTTAATCTCTGACGGTCAGGGTGCGATGCATGGTTTCTCAATGCTCACGCAGGGAGCTTCCGAACATTTCCATCTAATCTTTGATAAGAAGAATCCGAACTACATAGACCTTCCAGGATTAAGCGTTCTCATTGGCGGAATGTGGATTGCCAATTTGAGTTACTGGGGCTGTAACCAGTATATCACCCAGCGTGCGTTGGGTGCATCGCTTCCGGTTGCGCGCTCGGGACTTTTGTTCGCAGCGTTCCTGAAGATGTTAATGCCTGTGATCGTAGTTATCCCGGGGATTGCCGTGTACTACATTATCAAAGAACAAATTCCGGGCATCAGCGCCAGCAACATGTTAACCATGTCGGGGGTGCAGGATCCAAACAAAGCCTACCCTGCTTTATTAAGTCTTCTGCCAATAGGATTGAAAGGACTATCGTTTGCCGCGTTGACAGCTGCTATTGTTGCATCACTTGCCGGTAAGGCTAACAGTATCGCTACTATCTTCACGCTTGATATCTACAAAAAAGCCTTCAACACGAACGCCAGCGAAACACGCCTGGTAAACATCGGTCGCATTACCGTAGTTGTGTCGATGTTAATGGCAGTAGTGCTATCGCTGATTCTCGGCGAAGCATTGATGGGAGAAGGTAAACAAGGTTTTCAGTACATCCAGGAGTACAGCGGCTTCGTGTCACCTGGTATTTTTGCGATGTTCATCCTCGGTTTCTTCTGGAAAAAGACTACGTCAAATGCTGCACTCTTTGCAACCATCGGTGGGTTCATCATTGCAGTAATCCTGAAACTGCTGCCGCAGTGGGTTGATCTTTCGTCACTGTATGATTACGGCTGGGCAATTCAGAATTCAAACGGAGTTTATGAAATTCCGTTTATGGATCGTATGCTGATTATTTTTGCCATCTGTATTATCGGGATGTACCTGATCAGCATGTATGAAACCAAACGAGGTGTTGTTGCCAAAGGACTGGACGTTGACGCCAGCATGTTTAAAGTATCTACATCCTTTGCGGTTGGAGCGCTGATCATCATCACAATGCTTGTAGCCCTGTACTCAGCATTCTGGTAGCAGATTGCCGATACACCCAATGTGTATAGTTTTAAAATCCCCTTTCGAGGGGATTTTCGCTTTTACACCCTATCAAAAAACCATTCGCATAACCTTATATCCACTTCTCCGAAAAGCAGGAAAATGTAAGTCCTTCTGTGTACTTTACTCATCGTATTGTTGTAACCAACCACTATGAAGAGAAGAGATTTTGTACAACTGGCGGGATTAGGACTTGGCGGAATGTTATTACCGCTGTCTGGTTTCGGAAACCCGGTTGCAGAAGAAGCATTACTCGATTTCCCCCTCCTTGTTTCGCAAAAGAAAGAACTGGCCGATGTCGCCCTCAACACCGCAAAATCGCTGGGTGCATCGTATGCCGATGTGCGGATTGGCCGTTACCTGAACCAGTTCATCAGCACACGCGAGAACAAGGTTCAAAATATTGCCAACACCGAATCCTTCGGGATCGGTGTCCGCGTGATTGCGAATGGCACTTGGGGCTTCGCATCCACGAACAATATAACTGCAGATGGTATCAAGAAAGCGACCGAACGTGCCGTGGCCATCGCGAAAGCAAATTCAAAATTTCAGAAAGAGCCGGTCAAACTTGCTGCTGTTCAAAGTTATGGCGAGGTAAGCTGGAAAACTCCAATCAAACAAAATGCTTTTGAGGTTAAGGTATCCGACAAAGCGGATTTGCTGTTGCGTGTGAACGCGGCTGCGTTAAAAAATGGGGCAAGTTTCGTTAGTTCGAATCTGTTCCAGATCAACGAGCAGAAATATTTTGCGTCAACAGATGGCTCTTATATCGATCAGGACATTCACCGTATTTGGCCAACCTTTACCGTTCAGGCGATCGATCGCACGTCCGGTAAATTCAAGTCGCGTGATGCATTGAGTGCACCGATGGGCCTGGGGTACGAATACCTCACTCCTAACGATGCTGAAAAACTGAAAGCTCCGGGCGGCATGAATCTTTACCGCAACAACTACGACATGGTTGAAGACGCAACGATAGCCGCACAACAAGCGAAAGAAATGTTATCTGCTAAATCAGTTGAACCAGGGAAGTACGACATGGTTCTTGAACCAAACCACCTTGGGTTGACGATCCACGAATCGGTGGGCCACCCTACGGAGCTCGACCGTATTCTCGGATACGAGGCCAATTATGCAGGAACAAGTTTTGCCACGCTTGATAAATTAAAGTCAGGCAATTTCAAATACGGCAGTAACATTGTGAACATCTTCGCTGATAAAGTTCAGCCCGGATCACTGGGAGCCGTTGGCTATGATGATGAAGGCGTGAAATGCAAGCGTTGGGATATCATTAAAAACGGAATCTTTGTTAACAGCCAGGCGATTCGCGATCAGGCACACATCCTGGGCGAAAAAGAATCTCACGGATGTTGCTATGCACAAAGCTGGAACGATGTTCAATTTCAGCGGATGCCAAATATTTCACTTGCCCCGGGGACCGAATCGTATTCAAGCGAGCAGATGATTAAAGACGTTGAGAAGGGAATCTACATTGCCGGACGCGGATCGTTCTCAATCGATCAGCAGCGTTACAACTTCCAGTTTGGCGGTACGGTATTCTACGAAATCAAAAACGGTCAGATTGCGGGCATGCTGAATGATGTGGCGTATCAATCAAACACGCAGGAGTTCTGGAATAACTGTGTTAAGATTTGCGATGAAAAAGATTACAGGTTGTTTGGCTCTTTCTTCGATGGAAAAGGTCAGCCGTCACAGGTATCCGCAGTATCGCACGGAAGTGCAACTTCCCGTTTCAACGGAGTTAACGTGATCAACACAGGCCGGACGATCTAACACTAAAACACCACCTTTTAACTATAACTAACCACAATGAAAAGACGCGACTTTATACAGATTGCCGGAATGAGCGCTGGGGCGATGATCTTGCCTTTCACCTCGTTCGGTGAATCGGTTGACCCGATGCGGCTTCTCGATCCGCTGATGGACACCGCGGAAAAGAAAAAGCTTGCCGACATCGCACTCAACACGACCAAATCGCTGGGCGCCACCTACACCGATGTTCGCATCGGCCGGTACCTTAACCAGTTCGTAAGCACCCGCGAGAAAAAGGTGCAGGGAATTGCCAACACGGAATCGTTTGGCGTGGGTATCCGGGTGATCGTTAACGGCACCTGGGGTTTTGCAGCAACGAACAACGTAACAGCTGATGGCATGAAGAAGACTGCCGAACGGGCGGTTGCCATTGCAAAAGCAAATTCCAAATTCCAGAAGCAACCGGTTCAGCTTGCGCCCACTCCTGCATACGGTGAAGTAAGCTGGAAAACACCAATCAAAAAAAACGGCTTTGAAGTTCCGGTGAAAGAGAAGGTTGATCTGCTGATGGCAACCAACGCACGCGCACTTGAAAAAGGCGCTTCGTTTATCAACAGCCAGATCTTCATGGTGAATGAGCAAAAATATTTTGCATCGTCTGAAGGTTCTTACATCGACCAGGATATTTATCGGATTCTTCCGGGTTTCAATGTAACCGTAACTGATAAAGCATCGGGTACATTCAAAAACCGGTCGTCATTCAGTTCTCCGGTTGGTATGGGTTACGAATACCTGGATGCGCGTCCGGAGGATAAAATCCAGTCGCCCGGAGATATCATTCTCTATAATAAGTCGTACGATATCATCGAAGATGCCGGCATGGCAGCCGAGCAGGCGAAACAAATTCTCGCAGCAAAATCGGTTGAGCCTGGTAAATATGATCTTGTACTCGAACCGTCACACTTGTGGTTAACGATTCATGAATCGGTTGGTCACCCGACTGAGCTTGACCGTGTGCTGGGGTACGAAGCGAACTATGCAGGAACAAGCTTCCTGACACTCGACAAGTGGCAATCTAAAAACTTTAAGTTCGGAAGCGAGATCGTAAACATCAAAGCCGACAAAACTGAGGTTGGTTCGTTAGGTGCTGTTGGTTACGATGACGAAGGCGTGAAGTGCAAGCAATGGGATATCATTAAAGACGGTGTTCTGGTGAACTACCAGGCAATTCGCGATCAGGTTGGCATTATCGGTCAGAAGGAATCGCACGGATGCTGTTACTCACAAAGCTGGGCAGATGTTCAGTTCCAGCGCATGGCTAACATTTCCTTACAGCCTGGAAAGAACGACCTCACTCCTGCTCAAATGATCGCAGGTGTTGAAAAAGGCATTTATATCGTTAAAGACTCTTCGTTCTCCATCGACCAGCAGCGGTACAACTTCCAGTTTGGTGGCGTGCTGTTCTTCGAAATTAAGGAAGGAAAAATCGCAGGCATGCTGAAAGATGTTGCTTACCAGGCAAACACGCAGGACTTCTGGAATTCCTGCGCTGCAATCTGCGATAAGCGCGATTACCGATTAGGTGGTGCCTTCAATGACGGAAAAGGTCAGCCGGGACAATCGAACGCGGTATCGCACGGCTCAGCTACAGCGCGATTCAACGGAGTGAATGTGATCAACACCGGAAGAACGATATAATCAACCAACTCACTAAATAGAAAATCATCTTATGGCAATACTTTCAAAAGAAGAAGCGAAGAGGATACTTGAAAAAGTAGTAGCCCTCTCGAAAGCAGACGGATGCTCGGCCAGTCTTGGCGGGCAGGACCGCGGCAATATCCGCTATGCGCGGAACACCGTAAACACTTCCGGTGAAGACAGTAATACATCCCTGTCGGTGCAGTGTTACTACGGCAAAAAATCAGGCGCAGCCAGCATCAACGAGTTTGACGATGCCTCGCTTGAAAAAGTAGTAAGACGCGCGGAAGAAGTTGCTCAACTGGCTCCGGAAAATCCTGAGTTTATGGAACCGCTTGGCCCGCAAACGTACGGACCGGATTCAAAAACATTCTCTGAATCAACCGCTAACATTAAACCCGAATATCGTGCACAGGTTGCAGCCGACAGCATTAACCCTGCTGCCGCAAAAGATGTTACCGCAGCGGGCTACCTCGAAGACAGCAAAGGTTTCTTTGCGATCGCCAACAGCAAAGGTTTGTTTGCATACAACAAATCGACCGGTGTTGATTTTACGGTAACCATGCGTACAAACGATGGCACCGGTTCAGGATGGGCAGCCGCGACACATAACGATGTAAGCAAAATCAATCCGGCCATCATTTCGAAGCGCGCAATCGACAAGGCTGTTCTGTCGCGCGAAGCGAAAGCAATTGAGCCAGGTAAATACACGGTAGTATTGGAAGCATCTGCTTCCGCTGACCTGGTTCGTTTGATGCTTGGCATGAACGCACGCACAGCCGATGAAGGCCGCAGCTTCCTTTCAAAAAAAGGTGGCGGCACCAAGCTAGGTGAAAAGCTCGTGGATGAGCGCGTGAACATTTACACGGACCCATGGAATGACGATGTGCCCGCTGCCGTTTGGGCCGGTGATGGTCAGCCCCGCAAGAAAGTAGACATCATCAAGAATGGCGTTGTTGCCAACCTGTTCTACGATCGTTACTGGGCATCCCAGAAAAATGTTGCTCCGCTCCCGTTTGGCGGTAACACCATCATGGAAGGTGGCACCGCTTCAGTAGAAGATATGATTAAAGACACCAAGAAAGGTATTCTCGTAACACGTTTCTGGTACATCCGTCCGGTTGATCCGCAAACCTTATTGTACACCGGTCTTACGCGCGATGGCACATTCTACATTGAGAACGGAAAGATCAAACATCCGATCAAAAATTTCCGGTTCAATGAAAGTCCGATTATCATGCTGAATAACCTGGAAACGCTTGGTAAACAGGAACGGGCAGTTACCAGCGAGGGAAGTCCAAACGCCTTCATCCCTTCGATGAAGATCAGAGACTTCACCTTCACCAGCTTGTCAGACGCAGTTTAAAACATTCAAATCCCCGCTCATGCGGGGATTTTTATTTTCCATCAAATAATTAAAAAGAAACCCTTGTTTCATCAGTTCGATTCCGAACAATTAATTGCCGAATTGAAACTAATCCGGTAATATTCGTACGCTATTTTCAACAACTTTAACCTACTTTCATTTGAAACGCAGAGACTTTATTTACCTCACAGGGTTGGGTACAGCTGCTACGCTGCTGCCCGGTATTCCTGTTTTCGGCAATCCGATTAGCCCGGAAAAGGCATTGGAGCGCATTGATCCTGCTTTAAAAAAGCAAATGGCTGACGTGGCCCTGAATGCGGCACGCAGCAAAGGCGCCACGTACACCGATGTACGCATCGGCCGTTACCTGAATCAGTTTGTTGTAACACGCGAAGACAAAGTGCAGAACATCGTGAATACCGAATCTTATGGTATGGGAATTCGCGTGGTGGCGAATGGTGCATGGGGCTTTGCCGCAGTCGACAAGCTTGATAAAGACAGTATCGCGCGCGCAGCAGAACTTGCCGTTGCAACTGCAAAAGAAAACTCACGCCTCTTATCTGAGCCGGTTCAGCTTGCGCCACAAAAAGGTTATGGCGAAGTGAGCTGGAAGGCACCGATCGAAAAAAATTCATTTGAAGTTCCGATCAAGGAAAAAGTTGATCTGCTGATGAATGTAAACAGCGAAGCCATGAAAGCGGGCGCTGATTACATTACCTCTATCCTCTTTCTGGTAAACGAACAAAAGTATTTTGCCTCGACCGATGGTTCGTATATCGACCAGGATATTCACCGCATCTGGCCAACATTCTTTGCAACAAAGATTGATGCCGCCACCGGTAAATTCGAAACACGCAATGCGTTAAGCGCGCCTATGGGAATGGGTTACGAATATCTCAACGCCCGTCCGCAGGATAAAATCAATGGCATCACTACGCTTTATAAGGGTCGTTACGACATGGTTGGCGATGCACGTGCAGCGGGTGCACAAGCGGGTGAAAAACTAAAAGCAAAATCCATCGAACCGGGCAAGTATGATCTCGTGCTTGATCCATCGCACTTGTGGCTTACGATTCACGAATCGGTTGGGCACCCTACTGAGCTTGACCGTGTGTTGGGGTATGAAGCAAACTTTGCCGGAACGAGCTTCCTGACGCTCGATAAATGGCAGTCAGGCAAATTCAACTTCGGCAGCAAGCTCGTTAATATCGTTGGCGACAAGACACAAACAGGATCGCTTGGTGCCGTTGGGTATGATGACGAAGGCGTGCAGTGCGGCAAGTGGGACATCATAAAAGACGGTATTCTTGTTAATTATCAAACCATTCGCGATCAGGCGCATATTCTGGGCCTGAAGTCATCGCAAGGTTGCTGCTATGCCGATAACTGGAGCAGCGTACAATTCCAGCGTATGCCGAACGTATCGCTTCAGCCCGGAAAAGAAAAGAAGACAATTGACGACCTGATTAAAAATGTTGAGAAGGGTATTTACATTATTGGAGATGGTTCTTTCTCAATCGATCAGCAGCGCTATAACTTCCAGTTTGGCGGTCAGCTTTACTATGAGATCAAAGAAGGAAAGATCACCAACATGGTGCGCGATGTGGCGTATCAGGCGAACAGCCAGGATTTCTGGAATGCATGTTCCGGTATTGCCGATGAAAGTGATTACCGCCTGGGCGGATCGTTCTTCGATGGTAAAGGCCAGCCTTCACAGTCAAGTGCAGTTTCACACGGTTCGTCAACCGCGCTATTTAAAGGAATTAATGTCATTAACACAGCCCGTAATATTTGATCTATGCCTATCCTGACGAAAGATGAAGCATATGCTTTATTGAAAAAAGTTATCAGCTACTCAAAGGCTGATGAATGCGAAGTTAACATTGGCGGTGGCGACAGCGCAAATATCCGGTACGCACGCAATTCCGTGTCAACCAGCGGAGTGATTAGCCAGAACAGTCTGGTGATCTCTTCAGCGTATGGAAAGAAAGTCGGTACGGCAACGATAAACGAGTTTGATGATGCATCGCTGGAGAAAGTTGTAAGACGTTCGGAAGAACTGGCACAACTTGCACCCGAGAATCCTGAATTCGTTTCGTTCCTCGGTCCTCAAACCTACCAGGAAGCTAAAAACTTTGTACCGGCCACAGCAGCTATTACACCGAAGATGCGGGCTGACCTGGTCGCACAAAGCTTACAGGTTGCTAAAGAAGGCAAAGCTGTTGCTGCAGGTTTCCTCGAAGACAGCGTAGGTTACTCCGCCATGATGAACTCAAAAGGCTTGTTCGCTTACAACACTGCAACCGGAACTAACTTTTCAGTTACGGTTCGAACGGAAGATGGAAAAGGTTCCGGCTATGCAACACGTGGCTATAACGACATCACGAAGCTCGACACAAAAACTGCTACGCAAATCGCCACACAGAAAGCAACGTCTTCTGTGACGGCAAAGGCAATCGAACCCGGCAAATACACCGTTATTCTTGAACCGGCTGCGGCAGCGGTATTGCTCGAACGAATTATCTTCGGGCTTGATGCGCGCACTGCAGATGAAGGCCGTAGTTTCCTCAGCAAACCTGGTGGCGCTACACGCCTAGGTGAAAAGATGGTTGATGAACGCGTGAACATTTATTCCGATCCGTGGAATGCTGATCTGCCAACCAGTCCGTGGACCGGTGATGGTCGTCCACAGGAAAAAACCATGTGGATTGAAAAAGGTGTTGTGAAAAATCTTACCTACTCACGCTATTGGGCCGAGAAGAAAGGCGTTAAAGCTACCCCGTTTCCGGATGGAATCATCATGGAAGGGGGAACAAAGTCACTGGAAGAATTGATTAAGGGAACCAAGAAAGGTGTTCTGGTAACTCGCCTCTGGTACATCCGCGATGTTGATCCGCAATCATTGCTGTTAACTGGCTTGACGCGTGACGGCACATTTTACATTGAGAACGGAAAGATCCAGTACCCGATCAAAAACTTCCGGTTTAATGAAAGCCCGGTGATCATGCTAAATAACCTGGAAGAACTCGGAAAGGTAGAACGGACGGTAAGCGTTGAATCGAACGCAAACTATTTGTTGCCACCGATGAAAATCCGTGACTTTACATTTACCAGCTTGTCGGACGCTGTTTAAATTGTGTTTATCAAAAATAAGAAGGACTGCCTCATTGAGAAGCAGTCCTTTTTATGATCAAGCGTATTCCGCTTCGGGTTCAAGTTTCCATTGCTCTTTGGAACGCCACAAGCCTGAGAGCATCAACTCACGCATAAAAATGTACTCCTTCGGCAGTTTGTCGTACATCCGTTCGAACAGTTCAGCATGAGACAGCAACTCCTGTTTCCATGCTTCGCGATCAATCATCATGATGTCGTCAAACTGTTTCTTGGAAAACGTGTCAAGTCCACTCCAGTCGATGTCGCTGTAGTGCGGCATCCACCCGATCGGGCTCTCCACCGCGGAAGCTTTTCCTTTAACACGCTGAATGATCCATTTCAGAATCCGCATGTTGTCGCCAAATCCCGGCCACAGGAAGTTTCCTTTTTCATCTTTACGGAACCAGTTCACGTTGAAGATGCGCGGAGGTGCAGGCAGGTCACGCCCGAATTGCAACCAGTGATTGAAGTAATCTGCCATGTGATAGCCACAGAACGGCAACATGGCAAACGGGTCTCTTCTCACCTTTCCCTGTTCACCGAAGGCCGCAGCAGTCGTTTCAGAACCCATGGTAGAAGCTGCATAGATGCCATAGCTCCAGTTGATGGCCTGATAAACCAGCGGAACAGTTGTGCTTCTTCTTCCCCCAAAAATAAATGCACTGATCGGAACGCCATTAGGGTTCTCAACCTGATCATCAAGACAAGGGTTCTGACTGGCCGGAGCTGTGAATCGTGAATTCGGGTGCGCAACAGGTTTACCGCTGGCAGGATCCCATTTCTTACCGTTCCATCCGATGATATCTTTTGGTACTTCTTTGGTGAGACCTTCCCACCACACATCGCCATCGGGTGTAACACCAACATTGGTAAAAATTGTGTTGCGCGCGATTGACCGGATGGCATTCGGGTTTGTTGTTTCATTTGTTCCCGGAGCGACTCCGAAGTATCCTGCTTCCGGATTAATGGCAAAGAGCTGACCGTCTTTTCCGGGTCTTATCCAGGCAATGTCGTCACCAATTGTTGTGATTTTCCAGTCGTTGAACTCTTTGGGTGGAATAAGCATCGCAAAGTTTGTTTTACCGCATGCGCTTGGGAATGCCGCTGCGAGATATGTTTTTTCTCCCTGCGGATCTTCCACGCCCATGATCAGCATGTGTTCAGCAAGCCAGCCCTCTTCCTGCGCCATCGTGGATGCGATGCGTAACGCAAAACATTTCTTACCGAGCAACGCGTTACCACCGTACCCGGAGCCGTAGCTAACGATAGACCGCTCTTCAGGATAATGAACAATGTATTTCAAGGTTGGGTTGCATGGCCATTTTACATCCTGCTGTCCGGGTTGCAGTGGCGCGCCAACGGTATGCAAACATTTCACAAAGCTCCCTTTATCCCCTAACACCTTCAGCACACGGTCGCCCGCACGCGTCATGATGAACATGTTAACAACGCAGTATTCAGAATCCGTTATCTGCACACCGATCTGTGACATGGGTGAACCCACGGGGCCCATACTGAAAGGAATCACATACATCTTCCTTCCCTTCATGCTGCCGCGCAGCACCGGCTCGAGCTCGGCTTTCATTTCGCGTGGATCTTTCCAGTTGTTGGTAGGGCCGGCATTTTCCTTTTTACGACTGCAGATGAACGTGCGGTCTTCCACCCGTGCCACATCGCTTGGGTCGGAAAAACAAGCGAATGAATTTGGTCGTTTCGTTTCATTTAGCTTGATAAAAGTTCCTTTCGCAACCAGCTGAGCACACAAATCGTCATATTGTTCCTGGGAACCATCACACCAAATTACTTCTTCGGGAGTTGTAAGATCCTTGATCTCCGCTACCCAATTTTTTAGTTCCTGATGATTGGTTTTCATATCCGTGATAGTTTCTGTAAACATACATGCGCATGCGATGAGTTAATATGAGTTTCGTCATACACCATCAGGAACATAGTCGACTTTCGAAGCTTCAATTTTATATCATAAAATCGTTTGCATAAAATAGCTGTTATCAAAACCTGACAAGAATCAGGTTAACAGTTTGGTCAACGGTCAAAAACAAGAGAAGAAAGCATCAGATAATTATGCGAGCAGCGTAAGCAGAATCTGCGCAAGAATAATTTTTGATAAGGTCGCGATCGGAAAAACAGAAGAGTAACCAATATTGGGTTGCTCACTTTTTGCCTGATCGTTTACAAACGCCAGTACCGCAGGCTGAGTTTGCAATCCGGCCAACATTCCGGCCAGTCGCGGAAACGAAATTTTTAACACGCGATGCCCGACAAACAGAAAGAAGAATCCGATAAATACCGTGATCAGCGAACCGATCAAAAAGAAATTTATGCCCTGATCACTGTGAGCGATTGTTTCGCGAAAAGCGAAGCCTGACCGGGTACCAATTCCCGCCAAAAATAGTACAAGTCCGAATTGGCGGATTGTATTGTTCGCACTGTAAGGCATCACAAAAACCAGTTTACCAACCCGATTGACTGACCCAAGGATTAACGCTACAATCAACGGTCCGCCTGCAATACCGAGTTTGAGTACAAGTCCGCCCGGTAACGGGATGGGTATCATACCCAGAAAAAAACCGATTGCTACTCCAAGCCCGAGCGTTAGAATATCAACCTCACTTTGCGCGGCATAACTGTCGCCAAAAAATTTGCTGGCCGAGATCATTTCATTACGTGCCGTCAGTACGCGAACGCGATCACCGAACTGCAGCGTTGTTTCAGCATTTGGAAGAATATCGCTGTCGCCTCTGCGGATGCGGGTAATGATGATCCCCATCGTATGCGGCAGGTTCAGGTCTTTGAGTGTTTGGCCGACCAGATCATGATTGGAAACAAAAATCCTTCGTACATCGAGTTGCTGGTGATCGATCTCGAGGCTGACGTTGCTGCGCTCACCCAACACGTTCGTGGCATGCTCGATTTGAGCGGGCTTACCAACTATCGTCATCAGGTCACCCTTTTCGAGCCGCGTATGAGTTTGTGCAATGAAAGACTTGCCACCACGGCTAATCCTTCCGAAAACAACATTGAGGCGATTGGCCGTGATGATTTCACCTACTTCCCTGCCGGCCAGTTGTTCATTCAAAACAACAACGGTTGCATTCGTTAGCTTGTCGGCATCCTGAACCTGAACACTTGCCTTTAGTGAAGTTTTGAACAGTCGCTGGAATAAAAGAATAGCGAGAATCATTCCGATAACACCCATCGGATAACATACAGAGTACGCAACGACCGGCTCTGCCAGTGCCCGCTCAATCAGGTTCACGGGAGTAGTTGCTTTAATAAACTCCAGCGAGGCAGCGAGTGAGGGCGTGTTCGTGAGACTACCGGAAAAAATTCCAACGAGATAAGAAGCCTTAAACGAAAAGATTACGGAAACCAATAAGATAAGCGAGCACGCCAAAATAACCGAACCCAATGCCAGCCCGTTTTCACGCAAACCTTTCCGTTTCAAATTCCCGAAGAATTGCTCTCCACTTGAAATACCGATGCAATAGATAAACAGCACAAGGCCTATTTCATATACGATGGCCGGTAGTTTAATGTCGGGCGACAAGGCTCCAAATGCGAGACCCGTAAACAGAATAGCCGTGATACCGATGTTAACGCCCGCAAGCTTTATTTTCCCAAGGGGTGCACCGATAGCCAACACCAGAAAAAGCAAAAGTAAAGGCGATTCACTCAGTAACTGAAGCATGGAAATGTCGAACTTGTGAACGAAAGTTACTTGCCCGATTCTGCCTGCAACATGACCAAAATCAGGTGTGAACGGTACTATAATCACAACAGCGGATAACGTTGGCACGACTATTCACCAAGTCCCGATTTTTTATTTTACACAACGGCTGTTTTGCTGTTTTAATCAAATCCGCCTGTATAAATTTACTGGTTGGGGCAAACCAAAACCCTCACCTTGTCATCGGATTTTTATGGACGCCCGCCAGAATAAATTTTTCTTCACCCGCCTGCAGTACGAGTCGGGTGACTGGGATGTTGACCAGCGGATGCCCTCGAATGTGTTGAATTCCCTGGTTGAGTACACTACCCTGCCGGTCGATACCCAGGAAAACATTGTGTCGCTCAGTTCCGATGCAATTTTCAGTTGCCCGTTTTGTTACCTGAGCGGTCATAAGCTGGTGGAGTTTACCGCGCAGGAAAGGACCAACTTCGAGAAGTATGTGAATAATGGCGGGTTCGTTTTTGTAGACGACTGCAACCATGATATTGACGGATTGTTTGCCAAGTCGTTCGAAGCCCAGATGGAACGATGTTTCGGTTCCGGGGCGTTGAAAAAAATCCCAAAGACTCATCCGATCTATTCAACGTTCTTCAAGTTCGATGGCCCTCCCGCAACCTCACAAGAGCTTAACGGCTGGGGTGACGACCTGATCCACGACTATCTGAAAGCAATCGAGATCAACGGAAAAATAGCAGTACTGTACAGCAACAAAGATTACGGATGCGAATGGGATTACGATTTCAGAAATAAACGGTTTTACAGAATTGATAATACGCGGTTCAGTGTAAACATCATTATGTATGCACTAACCGCCTGATAAATTTTTATGAACAACGAACTACAGAAAACAGAACAATCGGTGCAGCAGATCATCAGCCAGCTGGCGGATCTGAAAAGAGAGATCGGCAAAGTGATTGTTGGCCAGGATGAAACCATCGAGCAACTGCTTATTACATTTCTGGCAGGCGGCCACGCGTTGCTGGAAGGTGTTCCCGGTCTTGCGAAAACGCTGATGATCCGGACACTTGCCGAGGCCGTGGACTTAAAATTCAGACGAATTCAGTTCACACCCGATTTGATGCCATCCGACATCATCGGAACTGAAATTCTGGAAGAAGATCATTCGACCGGGAAACGGTTTTTCAAATTCAACAAAGGCCCGATTTTCTCGAATATAATTCTTGCGGATGAGATCAACCGCACATCACCCAAAACACAATCGGCTTTACTGGAAGCCATGCAGGAATTTGAAGTGACATATGGCGGTGTTACCCACACACTCGACCGGCCATTCTTCATTCTTGCAACACAAAATCCGATCGAACAAGCAGGAACGTTTCCGTTACCGGAAGCACAGCTCGACCGTTTCCTGTTGTACATCAAGATCAGCTACCCTACTGCCGAACATGAGCGAACCATTTTATCCAGCACAACCGGCAGCAAGAAAGAAAAGATCAGCAAAGTGATTGATGGCAATCAGCTGCTTGCTGCGCAGAAGCTTGTGCGGGATGTTCATATCAATGAAGATTTAGTCGACTACGTGAGCCGTTTAGTGCGTTCTACCCGACCGGAGCAAACCGATGTAAACTATGTGAAGGATTGGGTCAGCTGGGGATCGGGGCCGCGTGCCGGCCAGGCTATGATTCTTACGGCAAAGGCCCGCGCATTCATGAACGGAAACTTCTCCGTTACAGTCGATGATATCCGTGCGGTAGCGATGCCCGTGTTGCGTCACCGCATTCTCACGAACTTCCGTGCAGAAGCCGAAGGCATTAAAGCACCGAATGTGGTTACACACCTGCTGGAAAACATCAAAGCATCAACCAAGCAAATGCCTTGAATCCACAACTGAAAGATCTGTTCAAGCCTGAAGTGATCAATACCGTAAATGGTCTTGAACTGATCGCGCGTATTATAGTGGAAGGATTTATCAGCGGAAACAATCGTAGTCAATCCATTGGGATCGGTCAGGAATTCAGTCAGTATCGCGGATATGAACCGGGTGACGACCTTCGGCTGCTCGACTGGAAAATGTATGCGCGAAGCGAACGCTACTTTGTGAAGCTATCGGAGATTGAAACCAATATCACGATCAAGTTCATTGTAGACGCGAGTCATTCGATGAGCTATTCTGAAAATGGATTGAGCAAGCTTCACTACGCTAAAGTAATGACAGCTGCGCTTGCGTATCTCGCCCGAAAACAATCGGACGCCATCGGGCTGTATGGAATTAATGACCTGCATCCGGAAGTTGTGCAAGCACGTTTTGAGAATCAGCAGTTCATGCGGTTTGTGAACGCATTGATTCAGTTAAAAAGTGAAGGCCAGTGGGGTCAAAAAACGGAAGCACTGATCGATCATACCGGTAAGGAAATGATCGTTTTTGTTACCGATCTGTATGACCGTGACAAAGATTTACTTTCATTTATCTCACGACTGAAAACATCACGTAATGAAGTGATTGTTTTCCACTTGATGGGAAAATCGGAACATGATCTCTCCTACGAAGGCGCCTATACGTTTGAGGATCTCGAGACCGGTGCGCGCGTTAAGGTTGACACAGCCGTGAAACAGAAAGAATATGTAAGACTGGTTGATGACTGGATCAACACCGTACGTGCCGCGCTGCTTGAAAAAAGTATCAGCTATACACTCGTAACATTAGACAGTCCGGTTGAGAATACGTTACGCGATTTCTTAAAAGCCCGTAAACAGCTTTTGCGATGAGCTTACTGAATCCGATATGGCTGTGGGGGCTATCCGCGCTCTCGATTCCGGTGGCGATCCACTTGCTGAGCCGGAAAGAAGGTCCGGTTATCCGCGTGGGCAGCATTCGCTTTTTAAGCGAAACGTCTACCAGTAAATTCAGCAGCATTCGGTTAAATGAAGTAGCATTACTAATCGTCAGGAGTACACTCATTTTAATGCTGACACTGTTCCTGGCAGGCATGCTATGGCCGGGAGAGATTTCAAAAGACGCTGCGAAATGGGCAGTTGTCGAACAAGGCCTTGAACAAAATACTTCATTAAAACCCGTTCTGGACTCACTTCAAAAAAATGGTTACGCCTTACGGGAACTTTCACCCGGCTTTCCTGAAATACAACAGCAGACCGGTGTCACCCCGGACTACTTCGCATTAAGTGAAGATCTGGCGACACGGAATGTCCGGGCAATTGTATTTGCGCGTAACGAATTAACAGGGTTTAAAGGAAAGCGAGCTGGGCTTCCGGCCAACATTCAATGGATTACATACCCTGAGAACCTCAACACAGGCGACAAAACAAGTTTAGCCGAGAATCTTCAGCCAATACATGTCACGCTTGCGTACGATCCGGATTTTATTCGCGACAAAAAAATCATGTCAGCAGCACTTGCGGCAATCACGTCAATTGTACCGGGAAAAATTTCCGTGGACGAAATACTTGTCGATAATTTTGCGCCTGGTAACAATGCGTGGTTGATCTGGCTATCAGACAAGCATGCACCATCATCTGGCAAAGTGTTGATTTTAAAACAGGGTGTTTCAAATCAACTGATCACTCAGGAAAATAAAGACCGTTGGCTATTGACGAAGCGTCTGAACGAAGAGAACGCAGTCGATGAGCATCTCGCTATCGAATTAGCAACCATGTTCTTCAACCAGCAGATCCGTGCACAACTTCAGGCGGGCAATGTTACCGTGCCAAATGAGTTGGTGTGGAGCACAAACGAATCCTCCGAAGTTGCCACCACTACAACGGCAGGCATCTCCATTGACAAATATTTACTTCTTTCGATCGTTGTGCTGTTCATAATAGAAAGAGTTTTGGCATTCTATCGCAAACAGTGAAAACCGGGCTCACGATATTATCCGAATTGAAGCGCAAGTATATATTCGTGCGGCTGATCGAAACATTGTTTTTATCAGTTGCTGTTGCGATAATTTTATCCACCCTATTTTACATATTACGAGCAGAATTTATTTTGCAGATTATAGGAGCGTCAGCGGGATTCATCGGAACATTCCTGTTCCGGTTTTTTCAACTGCGACTTAATTCTGTCAGCGAGAACGAAATTGCCAAATACCTGAATGCACACTACCCTGAACTAAAAGCGAGCACGGATCTATTGCTATTGGACGATCAGCGTCTTTCGCAACTTGTTCAGCTTCAACAGTTCCAGACAGAAAAAAAATTAACAGCAGCTTCACAAAAAATCCGATTCCCGAATTATGCTGCTATCGCGTTTATCGCTGCACTTGTTGCCGCTGGACTCTGCATCGTTGTACAAAAGAATCAACTAAGTCTTTCCGGAAACAATCCAGCAACGGGGGACGAAAACCGAGCTGAAAAAGCAATTCCAGCCGCTACACTTCCCGCTGAAATCAAACAAGCAAAAGTATTCGTTCAGCCACCGGGCTACACCGGCATCGCTGCGTACAATCCCTCCAATCTCAATCTGAATGTTCAGGAAAACAGTCGCGTTACCTGGACGCTGACATTCTCAGAAGCAATAAAAAAGGCATCATTTGTTTCCTCCTCGCGTGATACCTTGTCATTTTCAAAGAACCAAAATGATGAATGGCAATTAAGCACCACGCTTGACCGGAATGGTTTTTATCAGCTTGCCTGGCAGGAGGAATCAAACCACAGCAGTGATTACTACAAAATCGAAATCATAAAAGATCAGGCTCCGATAATCAAGCTGGCCGACCTTGATCAGTTTACGCAAGTAGAATACAATTCGAAACAACAGGTTGACGCGAAGCCTACGCTGCTCGATGATTATGGCCTGACAGATGCCTACATCATTGCAACCGTTAGCAAAGGAAGTGGTGAATCGGTAAAATTTCGCGAAGAGAAAATTCGGTTTTCAAATCCGGCTGAGATTCGTGGAAAGCAATTGAGCGCACGACAGACCCTCGATTTAAAAAAACTTGGTCTTGAACCCGGTGACGAGCTCTATTTCTATGTAGAGGCAATCGACAACAAAGTACCGGTAGCCAATCGCTCCAGAACAGAAACGTATTTCATTACCATCCCGGATACGGCCCAGGATGTAATGACGGCCGATGGCGGGCTGGGCGTTGATCTGATGCCGGAGTATTTTCGAAGTCAGCGTCAGATTATCATCGATACGGAGAAACTGATCCGTGAAAAGAAAACGATTACCAAAAAAGAGTTTGGTTCACGAAGCAATGAGCTTGGGTACGATCAAAAAGTGTTACGGCTTCGGTATGGACAGTTTCTGGGTGAAGAAGCCGAGTCCGGAGTCGGACCTGTAGAAACTCATGCCGCTGACGATAAAGACGAACATGATGAAAGCAAGAAAGCTGCTGACATGGTGAAAGAATTCGGTCACCAGCATGATACCGAGAACGAACACAACCTGGTGGAAGAAAAAGATCCAACCAAAAAAGACGTTGACGGTGGCAAGAAAGAAAACCTGCTGGAAGGTTTCATTCACGAACATGATAATGAAGAGTCAGCCACGTTCTTTTATCAATCATTGAAAATGAAATTGAAAGCCGCGCTTGCGCAGATGTGGGACGCAGAGTTGTATCTGCGGTTATATGAGCCCGAAAAATCATTACCATATCAGTACACAGCTTTAAAATTATTGAAAGAAATCAGCAACGATTCACGGATTTATGTTCACCGAACGGGTTTTGAGCCTCCACCCATCAAGGAAGAAAAGCGATTAACCGCTGATTTAAATGAAGTCAATCCCGCACGCCACGCATATGAATCGCCTGACGAGAAATACTTTCCGGGCATCTCCAGAGCGTTGCAAGTCGTTGAGGACATCGTAAGCCGGTCAAATAAAACCCTTTCACCCGGAGAGAAAAACAAATTACTGGCATCGGGAAGCGAACTCGCACAAGCTGCGCTTGAAAATCCAGCACTGTTACAAGGCCTGACAGCATTGAAAACTGTAACATCCGGAAAGTTTTCGGATGATGATCTTATCACGCTGCGAAAAACATACTGGCTTGCGTTACCTGAACGACCTTCCGCGGCCGGTAAGAACCGTTCAACGCTTCATGAGCTCGACAACGCGCTTTTACAAAACCTGTTGCGACAGCCATGACCTTTAATGCACTTTTTTCACCGGTTTGGGTTGCCGTTGCAGCATTGCTGCTGACTGTCGTTTTCAGTTGGCTGGAAATTATCCGCAAACAAAAACTTCTCGCGTTACGTCTGCCTGCTGTTTTCCTTGCGGTAATTTCTCTCGCTTGCCTCGTGCTTAATCCCGCGCGCACCGTTGAAAAATCGTCAGCCATAATTCTGATTACGCCAAACTACAGCAACGAGAAACTGGACAGTTTAACAAAATCAGAATCGGGTAGTCAGCTCTACAAACTGGAATCGGTTGGCACAAAGGACAATTTTCCAGTGATACAGGAACGTAATTTGAAAGACTTGCACGGCAACATCCACATACTTGGAGACGGCCTGCCTGATTACTTGCTTGATGACCTCGACACTGCAAACATTCAATTTCATCCCACTCCTGCGCCAGATGGAATTATTCGTCTGAATACAAAAATTTACAAAGCGAACGAAATGAATACGATTGACGGGGTTTATAAAAGTCATGATAATCGTACACTAAAACTTCTTATCGGAGATATCGCGATAGATTCTACTAAAACAGAACCAGGGACAAAGTCCTTCACGCTCAATTTCAAACCAGAAGTTTCCGGACGTTTCCTCTATAACCTTGTTGAAGCGGACTCTTCTGGGAAAATCCTAACATCAACTCAATTACCCATTGAAGTGGCGCCTCAACGAGCACTTAACGTTTTGTTCCTGAGCGACTACCCTTCGGCTGAAATCCGGTTCTTAAAAAATTATCTCGAACGCCAGCATCACAGGCTTGCATTGCGCTACCGGGTGTCGCGTGATAAGTTCAGAACAGAGTTCGTGAATACAAACGAAACCAATCTTTCAAGGCTCACCGAAACTACACTTCAGAATTTCGACCTGGTAGTAACCGATATTTCATCTATAGGTTCGCTCTCGCAGTCTGAAAAGCAAACCTTGCAACGATCAATAGGTCTCGGTCTTGGCATGGTGACGTTACTCGATGCGACAGCTCCGTCAAAGTCTGCATTGGAGTTTCTTGAGTTGAAGTCCGCAAAAGCAAAATCAGATTCTGCTCAGCTGGTTATCAATCGCGTGCGAGTAAAGCTTCCGGCTACCCCATTATTTATTTCTTCCCAACAAGAACTTTCTGCCATCGATCGCGAAAGTACCGGAAGAGTTACATCGGGATACATTCAACAAGGTTTGGGGAAGTCTGGCTTTCAGCTGTTAGCTAATACCTTCAGCCTTCAATTATCAGGTCAGGAAGAAACGTACGCAACAATCTGGTCAGCCCTGATAACATCAGTTGCCCGAAGAGACCGCAGCGCATACCAGTTAGAACTTGAATCTTCGCTTCCCTACCACTCCAATGAACCAATACGATTTCGGGTTATTTCGGGTGCAGAACAGCCAACGGTTGTATATGATTCCGTTACTGTTCCGTTACAGGAAGATCCATTAATCAGGAATGTGTGGCATGGACGGATATGGGCCGGAAGTACCGGGTGGAATACACTTAGCATCGCGCAAGATTCGAGTGCTCGCCATTTTTATGTTTCCCCGGATAGTGACTGGCAATCGATGCGTATTGATCACCAACAAAAAAGGCTGCTGACGCTGGTCAGTCGAAATGATGCAGCGACCACCACCGTTGTTTCACAACCAATCCCGCGAATTGTCTTTTTAATTCTTTTTCTGATCTCGGCCGGATTCCTCTGGCTCGCTCCCAAGCTGTAATGCGAAAGTTTGATTAGCTGTGTGAAAAATTTTCCACACTTCTCATACTTTAAGGCTGCTTTTCCGTTTTGTAATGCCTGTGGCATGAATTTAATAGTGTTCGGGCAAAAACTACTATGAAAGCTACCGAGCATCCTGAACAAGCTGCGCAAACGCAGCTTGACAATCGCCTTGCCAAGGCAAAGCCTGTTAAGCTTGGCTGGTCACCGGAAGAAACGGAAGAGATTACGCAGGCGCTCAACGACTTGCTGGCTAATTACAGCATTCATTATCAAAAACTCCGCAATTATCACTGGAATGTAAAAGGAGCTGATTTCTTCGACCTGCACGAGCAATTCGAACAGCAATACACCGAAGCGCTCCGTAATATTGATGATGTTGCCGAACGTATCCGCATTTTCGGAAAAACACCGTTGAGCACACTTAAAGAATACCTGGAGGCAGCCGAAATTAAAGAAACCGGTTCACAGCTTTCGTCCGAACTGATGGTTCGTGAATTGCTGAGCGATTACCGCATCCTGCTTCAATATATGTTTAACGTAGTGGAAGTGGCCGTGCGGCACAGCGATTCTGGCACGGAAGAGATGGTAAAAGTTTTTATTAACCAATTGGAGAAACATCATTGGATGCTTTCTTCGTTTATGTCTAAATAAGTTAAATCACAATCAATCAACATGAAAAAAATTATTGTTTTCGCAGCGTTACTTTTTATATCACAGTTAACTTTCGCGCAGTATGCACTCTCCAAAGGCGAGAGCCAGCTCAACGCAGGTGTCGGCCTCTCCTCCTGGGGCGTACCGGTGTATGTAGGATTTGATGTGGGCGTGCATCCTGATATTTCCGTTGGCGGTGAATTATCGTTCCGGTCATACCGGGAAAACTTCCGTGGCGATCGTTACAATCACAACATCATCGGTATTTCCGGAAACGGT
Organism: Cyclobacteriaceae bacterium; assembly: GCA_016786585.1. Classification (GTDB taxonomy): domain Bacteria; phylum Bacteroidota; class Bacteroidia; order Cytophagales; family Cyclobacteriaceae; genus UBA2336. The sequence continues at coordinate 44,570 of JAEUUI010000026.1, read as the reverse complement.
AACTATCACTTTAATACCATCCTCGACATTCCGCGCGAGTGGGATTTTTATGCTGGTCTGAACCTCGGATTTTACGTGTGGTCAACTCCGAATGACGATTATCCGGGCGATGGCAGCTCGGGATTAGGCTTAGGTGCACAGATTGGTGGCCGGTATTACTTTAATGACCGGTTCGCGGTTAACCTCGAACTTGGCGGTGGTAACGCCTTTGGAGGCGGTAAATTCGGGATCTCCCTGAAGCTTTAACAGCTTACGCTGAATGAAGAAGGTGGATTTCGTAAATTCGCCTTCTTCATTTTAATTTTTATTTATGCCCCACATCGCAATTATTTCCTCCAGTGTTCGCATCGGACGTGTCAGCCACCGTGTTGCACTATTTTTGAAAAACTATATCACGGGCAACAATCTCGGAACAGCTGAGATTCTCGATCTCAAAGAATACAATTTTCCGGTGTTTGATGAACGTCTGAATCATCAGCAGAATCCGTTGCCCTCAGCCGTGGATTTTTCTGAACGGATTAAGAAAGCCGATGGCGTGATCATTGTAACACCTGAGTACAATGGTGGATATCCCTCGAGTTTGAAAAACGCAACCGACTTATTGTACCCCGAATGGCGGAGAAAGCCAATTGCCATTTCAACAGTATCAGATGGTGTATTTGGTGGTACGCAGGTAATTACTTCGCTTGCGTTTTCGTTTTTCAAAATGCGTGCGTGGCTGGTTCCGGCTATGTTCCCGATGCCAAAAGCGCAGGAATTACTCGATGAGCAGGGCAATCCCGCCGATAAGCAATCGCTGGAAAAACGCGCCGGTGCGTTTATACAAGAGTTGCTTTGGTGTGTAGAAGCCAAACAGAAGATGGAAAAAAATGACGGATAACTTTTTGCAGAAACTTAAAACTCTGTTTACCCGGGCTTATCGCTATTTCAAGCCCTTTACGCTTAAAAAATTTTTTGTCCTGGCGTTCGCGGCATTCAGTTGTAGCGTAGTATTCATCGGAATTCTTTTTTTATTAACCGTTTCCGGAATGCTGGGACCGGTTCCCAACCGGCAGGAATTACTTACAATAAAAAATCCGGCCGCTTCGGAAGTTTACAGTGCCGACAGTGTATTGCTTGGGCGGTACTTTATCCAGGAACGATCAAACATTCGGTATGCGGATATCCCCCATCACGTTATCGATGCACTGCTGTCCACGGAAGATGTTCGATTTTATGAACATCACGGAATCGATACCCGAAGCCTCGGTCGTGTTCTGGTGAAAAGCCTGTTGTTGCAAAATGAATCATCGGGAGGCGGAAGTACCATCACACAACAACTGGCCAAAAACCTCTATCCGCGAAGGGATTACTGGTTCTTTTCACTTTTTATCAACAAGATGCGCGAGATGATCATCGCATCGCGCCTTGAAAAGACATACGATAAGAAAGACATCCTTACACTGTATTTGAACACCATTCCATTTGGCGATAATACATTCGGGATGGAAGCTGCAGCGCAGCGATTTTTTTCATGTCATACGAAGGATTTGACAGTCGATCAGGGTGCAGTACTGGTGGGCATGCTTAAGGCTACGTATTCATACAATCCGCGGATTTATCCCAGGCAATCAGTTGGCCGCAGAAATGTTGTACTTGCGCAGATGGCTAAGTATGGTTCGCTTGGTCCGGAGAAAGCTGATTCTTTAAAAGAACTACCGCTTACGCTGAAATACAACAAGATTACACATCATTCGGGCCTTGCCTCCTATTTCCGCGAATACCTTCGCCCGCAATTGCTGGAATGGTGCAAAACGTACAACACGGCAAACAACACAGAACTAAATCTTTATACGGATGGATTAAAGATTTATACAACGATCGATTCGCGCTTACAGCGTTACGCAGAAGAAGCCATGGCGCGGCAAATGAAAGAAACGCAACGCACGTTCGATGCGCACTGGAAGAACCGGGAACCCTGGCAGGCCTATCCGCAAATGATTGACGAAGCGATCAAAAAATCCAACCGGTACCAGAGTCTTTTGAAACAAGGCCTATCAGAAGCTGAAATCAAAACAATTATGAATAAACCTGTCGCCATGACAATTTTTAAGTGGGATGGCGAGCAGGAAGTAACGATGAGTCCGGTGGACTCCATCAAACACTACATTAAATTTTTAAATGCAGGATTTTTGGCGATTGATCCCACCAATGGAACCGTGAAAGCCTGGGTCGGAGGAATTGACCATCACTATTTTCAGTTTGATCATGTTCGGGAAACAACCAAGCGGCAGGTCGGCTCGACCTTCAAGCCGATTGTTTATGCTGCTGCACTTGAGCAAGGAGTTCGCCCGTGCGATTACATCTCCGCAGCAAAAACAACCTATACCAACATGGAAGGCTGGGCGCCAGAAAACACCGAAGACAACTATGGACTAAAATATTCCATGGCCGGCGCCCTCACTTATTCGGTGAATACAGTATCGGTTCAGGTATTAGAAAAAGCAGGCATTGCAAACACTGTTAATCTTGCACACCGCATGGGCATCAGCAGCGAAATAGAACCTGTTCCTTCCATTGCACTCGGCACCGCAGATGTTTCCATGATGGAAATGGTAACCGCTTACACCTGCTTTGCGAATAAAGGAAAACTTACTGAACCGCAGTGGCTAACATCGATTACGGACCATAAAAATATTGTACTCGAACGCTTTAAACCCTCCCAGCCGGTACAGGCCTTATCGGCAGAAAGCGCACAGTTAATTCTTCACATGCTTAAACGTGTTGTGAACGAAGGTACAGCAGCAGGATTGCGTTCGCGCTTTGGCTTGAATAACGACATCGCTGGAAAGACAGGAACAACGCAATCGAACACGGACGGGTGGTTCATTGGAATCACTCCACGCCTCGTGATGGGTGCCTGGGTCGGGGCCGACAATCCACGAATCCGGTTTCGTTCAACATCGCTTGGCCAGGGTGCGCGAACTGCCATGCCCATTGTGGGCGACTTTCTTCGCGAAGCGAATAACGATGCATCGTTGGGAACCATCACGCGTGCCCGATTCGCATCGCTGCCTCATTCACTCGAACGGCAAATCGATTGCGACCTGTTCCGCGAAGACGGAAACATCTTCACCCGCATCTTCGGGAAACGCGACAAGAAAAAAGAAAGGGTAAAAGAATTTGGCAAGACAGAAAAGAAGGGTTTCTTCAAAAGACTGTTCGACCGATAACAAAAAAGGCGTCCTGTGACGCCTTCTTTTCTTTAACCATTACTTACTACCGCTTCCGGCTTACCAATACGATCACAATACCAGCGACCAGCAAAATGCCGCCTGTTACCGGGGACCAATAGATTGGTGTCTTTTCTTCTTTGTTGATTTCGATTGGGCCTAAATCAGCCACTTCTTTTTTTGTTATCACATTGAAGCCAGTGAATACGGTCATGATTGCACCGACTACGATCAGAATAATTCCAAGAGTTTTCATAATTGAAAGGTTTTAGAAACACCCTTGCAATTCGATTGCCAAAATTTATTATCCGCAATCGGCACGATCAGCCATGCAATGTGCAATCAACTCTACAAAGTCGATACACCGATAGTCTTAAGATTTGATTTACAGACCATTCCAGGCATTTTCTGCACAGAATACGCTGGTATGTTTTTAGCGCATCAGCAACCCATAACCAACTAAATGATAAACGATATGAAAGACAATAAAGAAATAGTTGCAGTATTAAATGATTTGATTAAAATCAATGTTGACCGCATTACAGGCTATGAAAAAGCCATTAACGACCTCGATAGTTCGGAAGTAATGTTGAAAACGCTGTTCAGCCAGGTTTCGGAAGACAGTGTGGATATTAAAGGTCAACTATCGGAGCAGGTAATTGCATTGGGTGGCGAACCTGCGAATGAACGAACACTTCCGGGAGCAATTTACCAGACATGGATGGATGTAAAAGCTACATTCAGCGGCCATGATACCGGCTCTACGCTTGAAGCGTGTGAATTCGGAGAAGACGCTGCCCAGAAGGCATATCAGACCTCATTGAAGGCTTCTGACGAATTTCCGGCTGACATTAAACACATGATCAGCAGTCAGAAAAACCTGCTGAAGATGTCGCACGACCTGATCAGAACACAGCGCGACCAGCATAAGGAAATAGCCAGCTAAAAAAGTTTTAAATCCATAGAAGGCGGGGCCGGTGTGGAACGGGCCTTGCCGCTGTGGATATTATGGGGAAAAATATCCCCATTATCCCTCCAATAGAATCGGTCAAATTCCAACCTCTCCGGCCGTTTTTTGCCACTTAGTGTGTAATTCCTTTCAAAGCGCAAGGTCTTTAGCGCAGCTGCAGGCTTGGCATCAAAATCGAAACACTCCGGGGAAAATACAATTACAACACACTATGAAAACAGTTAAAGCAGGAATACTCACCCTCGGTATAGCAGCGCTTCTTGTAAGCTGCGATTCAAAAGAAAAGGAAAGACTCCAATACAAAATAGATTCGTTGAACACTGAGCTGCAGGCAAGCCAGGCGGAAGCTTCCCAGTTGAAGGAAGTTAACGTACTGATCGATTCGATCGATGCAAGCCGCAGAGTGTTGCGTGCAAACGTGGTGGAAGGTACTTCTTATACCAGCTACTCAGAGCGTTTGAACGACATCAATCAGTATATCAAGGATTCTCAGATGAAAATTGCTGAGCTGGAGAAAAAATCGAAAAATACAGCGGGTATGGCTTCGTCCATCAAAAGACTGAAAGCTGACCTAGAACTCCGGCAGCAGGAAGTTGCTGCTCTTCAGCTTGAAGTTTCTAAAATGAGAAGTGAAAACGAAACGATGGCTAAAGCGATCACGCAGAAAGACTCAAGCCTGTTGGCGAAAGAAGAAGTGATCAAAGTTCGTGAATCAGACATCGCGTCTCTTGAAACGCTGATGAAAGATACCAACGAGCAGAACAAGGTAACAACAGCCAATTTGTACTACGAGCAGGCTAAAGCAATGGAAAAAGTTGCCGATCGGACAAACTTTGCTCCTCGCAAGAAGAAAGAAGCATTACGTGAAGCACTTGAGTTGTATAAGATCTCTCTTTCACTGGGCAAAGAAGAAGCACAGAAGAAGATCAATGCTCTTGAGAAAGAACTCAGTTAGGTAGGTTAGGTTTAGGTTATGCGAAGGCCCGGCATCCATGCGATGCCTGGGCTTTTCGTCTTAAAAGAACTGAGCTGTAACTATAAATTAGAACGATATTAAATGTTATCCATGCAGACATTAACAACTTGACATAAATGCGTAACCGTATCACCGGGCCTGTTGATGATTTAAATTTTTCCAAATCAACAACACCTCAGAAATACGTTACTGGTTGATTTGCTTTTTACTATTCTGAACGCTCAAACCTAATTCTCCCAGCTATGAGTACAAAGAACCTCCTGAAAACAAAATCCGGTATACCCCCCAAGATAAAGTCCGTTCAAAAAAAAATTAAGGTCCCCGTCCACGTATACGGAAATGGAAACGGTAATGGTGATAGCCGTTACATCGAATCCGGTCCACTTGATACACGCGAGTTATTACGGGTATTAACCGAAGTTAAAAACGGCAATTTCACAGTGCGAATGCCGGTCGATGAAGTTGGTCTCAACGGAAAAGTATGTGACACACTCAATGAAATCATCTCGCTGAACGAGCGGATGATGAACGAATTTACCCGAGCCGGGAACACCATCGGTAAACAAGGTAAGCTCACCCAGCGCATTGAAGTTCCGAGCAACAAAGGCTCCTGGAAAGAAGGTGTAAACTCCCTGAACGTACTCATCTCCGACCTCGTACACCCTACCATTGAAATTGCCCACGTAATCAGTTCGGTAGCGAAAGGAAACCTCTCGCAGGAAATGCCCGAAGAAATCGGTGATCACAAACTGGAGGGTGAATTTCTGCGGATTGCCAAGGAAGTAAACTACATGGTGAAACAGCTGAACCTCTTCTCCATGGAAGTAACGCGTGTGGCGCGTGAAGTAGGTTCCGAAGGTAAGCTCGGTGGTCAGGCAAAAGTAAAAGGTGTTGGTGGTGTGTGGAAAGACCTTACAGACTCCGTAAACCTGATGGCCGGTAACCTTACCAACCAGGTTCGTAACATTGCCGAAGTAACAACAGCCATTGCCCGCGGTAACCTTTCCAAGAAAATTACGGTTGACGTGCGCGGGGAAATGCTGGAGCTTAAGAATACGATCAACACGCTGGTGGATCAGCTGAACTCATTCGGTTCAGAGGTAACGCGTGTGGCGCTTGAAGTGGGTACGGAAGGTAAGCTGGGCGGTCAGGCAACCGTACAAGGTGTGGGCGGCATCTGGAAAAACCTTACAGATTCCGTAAACCAGATGGCCGATAACCTCACCAACCAGGTGCGTAACATCGCAGAGGTAACAACTGCTGTAGCGAAGGGTGACTTGTCGAAGAAGATCACCGTGGACGTGAAAGGTGAAATGCTTCAGCTGAAAGATACGATCAACACGATGGTGGACCAGTTGAACTCCTTCGGTTCGGAAGTAACGCGTGTGGCACTTGAAGTGGGTACGGAAGGTAAGCTTGGTGGACAGGCAACGGTAAAAGGTGTTGGTGGTGTATGGAAAGATCTTACCGACTCGGTAAACCAGATGGCATCCAACCTTACCGGTCAGGTGCGAAACATCGCCGGGGTAACAACGGCTGTGGCGAACGGTGACTTGTCGAAAAAGATTACGGTAGATGCGAAGGGTGAATTGCTTGAGCTGAAGAACACGATCAACACGATGGTGGAACAGCTTAACTCATTCTCTTCGGAAGTAACGCGTGTGGCACGTGAAGTAGGTACGGAAGGTCAGCTCGGTGGACAGGCGAACGTGCCGGGTGTAGGTGGTACATGGAAAGACTTGACTGACTCGGTAAACCAGATGGCATCCAACCTGACAAACCAGGTTCGTAACATCGCGGAAGTAACAACTGCCGTAGCGAAAGGTGACTTGTCGAAGAAGATTGCGGTAGACGTACGCGGAGAGATGCTCGAGTTGAAGAACACCATCAATACGATGGTTGACCAGTTGAACTCGTTCGGTTCGGAAGTAACCCGTGTGGCACGCGAAGTGGGTTCGGAAGGTCAGCTGGGTGGCCAGGCCGATGTACCCGGTGTAGGCGGTACGTGGAAAGATTTAACCGATTCGGTAAATAAAATGGCCGATAACCTCACGAACCAGGTACGTAACATTGCCGATGTAACAACGGCCGTGGCGAAAGGCGACTTGTCGAAGAAGATTACGGTTGACGTGAAGGGTGAAATGCTCGAGTTAAAAGACACGATCAACACGATGGTGGATCAGCTCAACTCGTTCGCATCGGAAGTAACACGTGTGGCCAACGAGGTGGGTTCGGAGGGTAAGCTCGGTGGTCAGGCAACGGTAAAAGGTGTTGGTGGTGTATGGAAAGGTTTGACTGACTCCGTAAACCAGATGGCGGGTAACCTGACGGCACAGATTCGTAACATTGCGAACGTGGCGATTGCCGTTGCAAACGGTGACTTGTCACAAAAAATCACGGTAGACGTGCGCGGAGAAATTCTCCAGCTGAAAGATACATTGAACACGATGGTGGACCAGCTGCGCGGTTTCGCATCGGAAGTAACACGTGTTGCGCGTGAGGTGGGTACAGATGGTAAACTCGGTGGTCAGGCGTTCGTGCCGGGTGTTGCGGGTACGTGGAAAGACTTGACCGACTCCGTGAACCAGATGGCGGGTAACCTTACCGATCAGGTGCGTAACGTTGCCTCGGTAACAACTGCTGTGGCGAATGGTGATTTGTCGAAGAAGATTACGGTGGACGTGCGGGGGGAAATGCTTGAGTTGAAAAACACGATCAACACGATGGTGGAACAGCTTAACTCGTTCGCATTCGAGGTAACGCGTGTGGCACGCGAAGTAGGTACCGAAGGTAAGCTGGGTGGTCAGGCCGAGGTACGAGGCGTTGCCGGAACATGGAAAGACTTGACGGACTCGGTGAACCAGATGGCATCCAACCTGACAGGCCAGGTTCGCGGTATCGCGAAAGTTGTGACTTCGGTAGCGAAAGGAAATTTGAAACAAAAACTGTCGATCAACGCACTTGGTGAGTTGGCGCAGTTAACGGATACGATCAATGAAATGATCGATACGCTTGCGGTGTTTGCCGACCAGGTAACAACGGTTGCCCGTGAGGTGGGTGTAGAAGGTCGATTGGGTGGTCAGGCGAGCGTACCGGGTGCATCAGGTACATGGAAAGACTTAACTGAAAACGTAAACCAGCTTGCGGCTAACCTGACAACCCAGGTACGTTCCATTTCTGAAGTAGCGTCTGCGGTAACGAAAGGTGATTTGACCCGGGCGATCCGCGTGGATGCGAAGGGTGAATTGGAAGCATTGAAAGATACGATCAACCAAATGATCACAAACCTGCGTGAAACAACGTTGCGTACGCAGGAACAAGACTGGCTGAAGTCGAACCTTGCGAAGTTTACACAGATGTTGCAGGGTCAGAAAGACTTAAACACGGTAACGAAACGTATCCTTTCTGAACTTGCGGAAGTTGTGAGTGCACACTATGGAGCGTTCTATATCTTAGGTCAGGATGATACCGCACAGATCAAGAAACTGAAACTCTTTGCGGCCTATGCATATAAAGAAGAGAAAAATATCCCGACAGAATTTGCCATTGGCGAAGGATTGGTAGGCCAGTGCGCGTTTGAAAAAGAACGGATCCTGTTAACGAACGTACCCGCTGGTTACGTGAAGATTAATTCAGGGTTGGGTAAAGCAAAGCCTTCGAACCTTGTTATCCTTCCGGTGTTGTTCGAAAACAACGTGAAAGCGGTTATTGAACTTGCCTCCCTCGATCAGTTCAGCGCAACACACCTTGACTTCCTCGATCAGCTTACAGAAAGTATCGGTATCGTGTTGAACACGATTGAAACAAACACACGTACAGAAGAACTTCTGGAACAGTCGCAGTCGCTGGCGGGCGAATTGAAAACCCAGCAGGAAGAATTGAGACGTACAAACGATGAGCTTCAGGACAAGGCCCTCCTGCTGGTAAAGCAGAAAGATGAAGTTGAAGCGAAAAACAAGGAAGTGGAAGAAGCCCGCAGGTCGCTCGAAGAAAAAGCCGAGCAGCTTACGCTGACCTCCAAATATAAATCTGAGTTCCTTGCGAACATGTCGCACGAATTAAGAACTCCGCTTAACAGCTTGTTAATCCTCGCGCAGCAATTGTATGAAAATGCCGAAGGTAACCTGAACGATAAACAGGTTCGGTATGCAAAAACTATTCACTCGTGCGGTGACGACTTGATTCAGTTGATTAACGACATCCTTGACCTTTCAAAAATCGAATCCGGATTTATTTCGGCTAATATTTCAACGGTTCGGATTTCGGAAATCGCTTCGTTTGTGGAAACTACCTTCAAGCCGATCTCCGAAGCAAGAAGTCTGCGGTTCAAAATCGAAACCGACATCTCATTGCCCGGTTCAATAGAAACCGATATTCAGCGTCTCAACCAGATTTTGAAAAACCTGTTGTCGAACGCGTTCAAGTTCACGGAAAAAGGCGAAGTTAAGCTCAACGTATTCGTGGCGAACAAAAGCTGGAAGCCTGGCAACCAAAACCTCGACAATGCAGCCAAAGTTATCGGCTTCTCCATCAGCGATACCGGTATCGGTATCCCGCAGGAGAAACAGCAGATCATCTTCGAAGCGTTCCAGCAGGCAGAGGGTTCAACCAGCCGGAAGTATGGTGGTACCGGATTGGGGCTATCGATCAGCCGCGGTCTTGCCGAATTGTTAGGCGGTACGATCGAACTCGACAGCCAGGCCGGCATCGGAAGTACGTTTACCTTGTATCTGCCGATGGAAGGTATTGCTGATACCACTCCGCGCAACACACCGGAAAGTTTGAAAGTTATTCAGCAATACCAAACAGACGTTCCGGGTGCAGAGATTCGCACCGCCACTGCAGCACTTGATTCGCGTAAAGAGGTGGTGAATGAAATGCTCAACGAAACGGGCGATGACCGCGATCACATCCAGGCCAACGACCAGGTAGTGCTGGTGGTAGAAGATGATCTTCGCTTTGGCAAAATTATCCTGGAGAAAGCGCACGAGAACGGACTGAAGGCTGTAATGGCAACGAACTACCTTGAAGTGTTTGACTTTATCAACCGCTTCTCTCCTATTGCCATTACACTGGATGTAAAATTGCCGGAAACAAGTGGCTGGAAAGTGATCGAGTTGCTCCGTAACGATATGAATTACCGGCACATTCCGATTCACGTGATTTCAGGGGAAGAAAATCGTACGCTGGCGCTCAAGCGTGGTGCGCGAAGCTTCCTGTTGAAGCCTTTGAATAACGATATACTCAACGACTTGTTTAACGATATCGTTTCGTACCACAATAAGTCAGTTCGTAACGTACTGGTGATAGAAGATAATGAGATTGATTCATCACAAATTGCGAAAATGTTACAGGATGAAAAGCTGAACGTAACAATAGCCGATAACGGCAAGAAGGCGATTAAACTGATGAAAGATGAGGTATACGATTGTGTAATTCTTGATTACACATTACCGGATGTTACCGGACTTGACCTGATCCATCAAATCAACAAGTTGAAAAAGAAGCTGACGCCCCTGATTGTTTATTCCGCGAAGGATTTTAACAAAACGGAGTTGAGCAATATCAACCTGAATTCCAGTTCGCTGATTACCAAGAGCGCAAACTCGATTGAGTACCTGCTGGAAGAGACAATCTCCCACCTGCACATCAATCACAAGGATATCGCTCCTGAAAAACAGCGGATCATTGAAAACATCCGAAACAAAGAAGATATTCTTACGGGTAAGAACATTCTCGTAGTGGATGATGACGTTCGGAACCTCTTCGCATTAACAACGGTGTTCGAGCGATTCAACATCAACGTGATAACAGCGGAATCCGGAAAAGAAGCGATTCAATTGCTGAATGAAAATCCGAAAATTGAGATGGTTTTGATGGACATCATGATGCCGGAGATGGATGGTTATGAAACTACGCAGAAGATCAGGCGCGAACATAAAAACAGTACACTGCCGATCATTGCTGTAACAGCAAAAGCAATGAAGGGCGACCGGCAGAAATGTATTGAAGCCGGAGCTTCGGATTATATCACGAAGCCCGTTAAGATAGATCAGTTGTTATCGTTGATGCGTCTGTGGTTCTGTAAGTAATATGCAGCCTAAGATTCTGTTAGTTGACGACCGGGAAGACAACCTGCTCTCGATTGAGACAATTCTCGAACCGAGCGGCTACCGGTTTGTGAAAGCGCATTCCGGCCGGGAGGCATTAAAAATCCTCCTGACCGAGTTTGACTTTGCCATGATTCTCATGGACGTGAAGATGCCTAACCTGAATGGCTTTGAAACCGCATCGCTGATCTATGAACGTGAAAAGCTGAAGCATATTCCGATCATTTTCATTACAGCCAACAATTATGGCGATGATAACATGTACAAGGGATACCAGTCGGGTGCGATCGATTACATCTTCAAGCCAATCAATCCCGACATTCTCCGGGCAAAGGTTGGAGTGCTGATTGATCTGTATAAAAAGAACCGGCTGCTGGTGGAACAGGAACAAAAGCTTGTGGCCATTAACAAAAGCCTGGAGATTGAAATCAAAGACCGGATGCTCTCGGAAGAGAAAGTTAATTCACTTAACCGGAAGCTCCTGACCAACATTGCCGATCTGGAAAACGCAAACAAGAATCTGGAACGTTTTGCATTCATGGCGTCACACGATTTACAGGAGCCGTTGCGTAAAATCCGGATGTTCAGCGATCGGTTATATCAGCGTCATAAAGAATCGCAGGATGATATTGACCTCATCACACGAATTCAGCGCGCAGCGGAACGAACACAAACGTTGATTGCCGATATTCTCGCCTTTTCAAAACTTACAGCCGAGCCGGCCGACTTCACATCTGTTAATCTAAACGATACACTTCGGGACTTGCTTTCTGATCTGGCGGACGAAATCCGTGAAAAAGACGCGAAGATCACAATCGATAATTTACCAACCTTGTATGCCAGCGCAAGATTAATGCGTCCGTTATTTCAAAACCTGATCTCAAATGCACTCAAATACAAGAAGCCGGATGTTAAGCCATTAATCAGCATTCGATCCGATACAATGAACGAGACTTCAGCGATTAATCGCTATGTGAGAATTTATGTGGAAGATAACGGAATCGGGTTCGAGCAAAAGTATGCCGAGGATATTTTCGGAATGTTTCGCAGGCTGCACAACAACGGTGAGTTTGAAGGCACGGGGATCGGGTTAGCGCTTTGTAAAAAAATTGTCGAGCAGCATCAGGGATTCATCTCGGCCCGCAGCCTGGTGAATCAGGGTTCAACGTTTATAATTTCATTTCCCGTTAAATGACTTTCCAGCGTCCGGTCGATTTTGAATACGAAAGGCCGTTACTCATCGTAACGATCTCTGAACCATCATCACTTTTATGAGTACCTGTTTCATAAACCCGAATACCATTGTTTTCACGTGTCAGAAAACTGATCAGGGCCGACATCGTTGGTGCAATATCTTCCAGCCATTGATCATCCCCTTCCTTGATAAATGCGCGACTCATATGCTAAATAATGTACAATTATCAAATTTAGTTCCAATATTGAAAAACAATCGTCTGAATTCGCAATTGTCATCTTTGTTGTTGATCATTACAGTATGGAACAGCAGGAATTGATGGATACAGTGATCAAAAAACTCGGTATGCGTGGATTCGGAAATGTAATGGAAGCACTCGGATGGGATCAGCATAAATTTCAGGACGGCTTTGATCTGGCTAATACCATGCAGAACATGGATTTAATCAAACTCTTGTATTCCAACTTTAATCAAAACAACATTGTTATCGAATTTACCCTTTTAGGTAAAGCCCGATACGCAACCCTGATGTAGTATGGATTTTGATTTAGAAATTGCATTTCGCCTGGTATTGTCATTTATGATTGGCACTGCACTGGGCATTGAGCGTGAATACCGGAGCAAGGCTGCGGGCCTTCGAACGATGATTGTAATCTGTCTGGGCTCAACCATCTTTACCGAAATTTCGATCAGCATCGGGGGAAATTCCCCTGACCGGATTGCTTCGAACATCATTACCGGGATTGGTTTTTTGGGTGCAGGTGTAATTTTTAAAGACGGACTGACCATAAGTGGAATCACAACCGCTACCACCATCTGGATTTCCGCAGCATTGGGCATGGCGGTCGGTGCCGGTGAATACATGATTGCCGTGGTGAGTTCGGTGGTTGTACTAATTGTGCTCACAGCATTTGAACGGGTAAAACTCCTGATTGAAAATTATCATCAGGTACGCACCTATCGCATCACGTTACAAAATCAGGAATTATTTCGTCAGGTATTAACCGAAGAGGCTTCCCGGTTGAACGTACGATACCGGTTCGAACGTGATCTAAAAAACGAAACCCATCAGGTATTGATTTGCGAATTTGCCGGTCGCAGGGAAAAACTTGATCAGTTGAACGATTTTTTGAAAACTAACAGTGTGGTTAAATCATACGACTATTAATTAAAATAATTACTAACCCCTTTTTCTATACTTATGAATCTTACTTCAAATACTCCTGTTAACATTCTGATTGCGGAAGATGATGATGATGACTATTTGATCTTTTCGATTGCGATAAAAGAAACATCTTTCACCTATGTATTGAAACGGGCCGAAAATGGGGAAATACTCCTGAAGAGTCTGAACGATGAACTTCCGGATATCCTGTTTCTTGATCTATTGATGCCGTGTACCGATGGAAAACAATGCCTGAAAGAAATCCGGGCAAATAAGAAGTATGATAGTCTGCCGATTATCGTATACTCGTCCCTTAACGATCTGAACAGTGTTGAGTATTGTTATCGGGAAGGCTCAAACCTATTTGTTATTAAACCGAACTCAATCAGCGATCTGAAAAGCATTCTCGAACGCATTCTTGCCATCGACTGGAAAAGAACGATGTATTTTCCACAGAAATCACAATTTGTCGTAAACGCTTAAGTACTTTACCCGTAATGAATACCGCTTCCAACCGAAAGCTATGGTTTGTAATTGATGACGATCTGGACGACCAGGAGATATTTGTCATGGCCGTGGAAAAGGTTGACCCGAACATTGAGTGCACGTTTGCCAACGATGGAGTGCACGCGCTGGAAAGGCTGCGCAATGAAAATTCCCTGAAGCCCGAATGCATTTTTCTTGACGTGAATATGCCCCGCATGAACGGCATTGAATGCCTGGAAGCGCTGCGTAAGTTTGACAAGCTTGAGAACGTTCCCATCTACATGTGCTCTACTTCTTCGGATCCCAAAATTATCGGGAAGATTAAGGAACTCGGCGCACGTGATTTTATTGTGAAGCCTTCCACCATTGTCGAATTTGCAGCGGTGCTGGCTACGGTAAATAAACAGCTTTAACTATTTACGGTTTACCAGATTCAGGAAATCTTCGATGTTAAACTCGGTAAGCAATAAATCGATTGCTAGCCTGTCCACTGCCTGTTGAGGCATATAAGACACCTCCGCGCTTCGGGGATCCTGAACGGCAATCTTACCTCCGTGTTTACGAATCGCCTCAAGGCCAACTACACCGTCAGCATTAGCGCCCGAAAGCAACAACCCCGTTACCGACTCGCCAAATGCATCTGCTGCCGATTCGAACGTTACATCAATACTCGGACGGCTAAAGTTTACCTTTTCAGAGATATCAAGCGAAAACGTCAGGTTCTTCTCCAGCAAAAGATGATAGTCAGCCGGCGCAATGTAAATATGATGCCGCATGATGGAATCTTTATCTTCCACTTCCTTCACAATAAATTCTGATTTGTAGGCAAGTACATCATGAAGCACAGAATCTTCATCTTCTCTCCGATGGAAAATGAGAATCACGCTGATGTTAAGCTTCTTTGTCAGATGAGGTAAGAGGCGGAGTACACGGCTTAAACTTCCCGCAGAACCACCGATAACTACAATGTTAAAGTCGGGCCGCATATGCTCTAGCTAACTTTCCTCCAGATTTTTTCCTTATTGTCTAGTTGTTTGTAACGACTCATAACCGAAGAAAACTTAAGTGTCTCTTTCGATCCAAGTGCCAGAAAGCCAAGTTTTTCAAGACTGTTGTCGAACAGTTCCAACGCGCGGTCCTGCAATTCTTTGTCGAAATAGATCATCACGTTCCTGCAAAGGATAAGCTGAAACTCGTTAAAAGACGTATCCGAAACAAGATTGTGTGTAGCCAAAATAATGCGGCTCTTGAACGACTCATCGAACTTGGCGGTATCATACTGTGCGATATAGTATTTCGAGAAATCGTTTCGTCCGCCCGAATGAATATAATTTTCAGAATACTGCTTCATCTGGCTCATCGGAAACATTCCAAGCCGCACTTTTTCCAGCACGGCCGGGTTGATATCGGTTGCATAGAGTAATGACTTGTGCAGCAGGTTTGCTTCCTGCAGCAGGATGGCCATCGAGTAAACTTCTTCGCCCGTAGAACAGCCGGCATGCCAGATACGGATTAACGGCCTTGTTGCTAGTTCCGGAATAACCTGTTCGCGCAATGTGCGGTAGAAATGCGCATCGCGAAACATCTCCGTCACGTTTACGGTAACCTGCTCCACAAACCGTTTGAAGTAATCGGCATCACGCTGAATGCGGTGCCTAAACTCTGCAAAGCTCACCACCTTATCCATCGTCAGTAAGCGCTGTATGCGCCTTTTCAGCGAAGCAGCAGAATAATTGGTGAAATCGTACCCATAATGTTCAATGAGATCAGAAAGGATGATCGCGATTTGTTCATCGGTCAGGTTAAGATCAGCACTCATTTTTAAAGATACTTATCCAGAATATCAGTTAACTTATCAACATCAACAGGTTTCGACACATAATCATCCGCTCCGGCGGCAAGACACTTCTCGCGGTCTCCTACCATGGCCTGGGCTGTAACGGCTATCACGGGCAAATCAGCACTTGACCCCTTTCGCAGGGTTGCCAGCATCTCGTATCCATCCATCTCCGGCATCATCATATCCAGCAGTACAATTCCTACATCATGATTACTGCTTAGCAATTTCAGGGCCTCCAGCGAGCCGGGGGAAGAAACGCACGGATAGCCTTTTGATTTTAAAACAGCGGTAAGCGCAAAAATGTTGCGCATATCATCGTCAACGATGAGGACTTTCTTTCTCATGGACTTCATCTACTTTCTGTTTCCACTTTCGTACAACCATACCCGCAGCAGCGACAACAACTGGTCGATATCTACCGGTTTAGTGATATAGTCAGACGCGCCTGCACTGATGCATTTGGCGCGGTCGCCCATCATGGCCTTGGCGGTAACGGCTATCACCGGGATATCTTTCAGCTTACGGTCTTTGCGGATTTCGCGGGTGGATTCATAGCCATCCATTTCAGGCATCATCATATCCATCAATACAATATCAACCTTCTGATTCGCACGAAGCTGCTTGAGCGCATCCTTACCGTCTACAGCTGTGATCACATTCATCTTATAGCTTTCAAGTGCTTTGGTGAGCGAGAAAATATTCCGCATGTCATCATCTGCAATCAGTACCGTTTTGTTTTTAAGAACTTCATTCAGCGCTCCGAGCTTATTATAGTTAGTTGAGCTTTCGTTTTTCTTATCCTTATTTTCTACCAGGTGAAGGAACAACGAAACTTCGTCCAGGATACGCTTGTACGAATGCGCAGTTTTGATCACAATTGAATCCGCATATTTCTTAATTCGCACCTCTTCGGTTTTAGAAAGGCTCTTGCCGGTAAAGATGATGATCGGCAGATTTTCAAGACCCGGAATCTTCTTAACCTCTTCCAGCGTGTCGTACGATTTTTGATCCGGGATACCCATATCCAGGATCACACAGTCGATGTTTTCCTGCTTCAGTGAACTCACCGCATCCGCTACGCCTGTTTTTACCTCCAGGTTAATATCGTATGTCTCAAGGAAGTAGGCCAACGCTTTTGCGTGCTTGGTGTTTTCCTCCACGATCAGTACTTTTTTCGGATGATGTGTAAGCACGTACTCAATCTTCTCGAAGATATTTTGCATCTTATCGAACGCCATCGGCTTATTGATGAAGTCGACTGCACCCTTTACAAGGCTTTCGCTTTTTAGTTCATACGATGACATGATATGCACCGGAATGTGCCGCGTTTCCGGGCTGCTCTTCAACTCATCCATTACTTCCCATCCGCTCATCACGGGCAATTGAATGTCGAGCAGGATACCTATCGGCAACAACTGATGTGCAAGCTCAAGACCCTCATCGCCACGCACAGCCACCACACCCTTGTATCCGCGCTTGCGGGTAAACTCGAGCAACGACTTTGCGAAATTGATATCATCTTCAATTATCAGCATAACGTTATCACCTGGCTTAACAGACCCCCGATCATCCGGAATATTTTCAGGAATATCGCTGCTGATGTATTTCGCGCTTACTTTTTGAACCGGTATAATTTCATCTGCAGATTCTTCAATTATGTCTTCCAGCGGATTGTGAGTTAAAATTCGCTTTTGAGAACCTATTCTCTGAATTGGCAAATGCAGTGTAAACTCGCTTCCTTCCCCAACAACACTCTTCAGTTCAATTTCGCCACCCAGCAATTTTATCAGCTCCCGGCTTATTGAAAGCCCCAGTCCTGTGCCACCGTATTTTCTCCGGGTCGACCCATCGGCCTGCTGGAACGCCTCAAACACAAGCTTCTGCTTTTCTTCCGGAATACCGATGCCCGTATCTTTTACCAGTATCTCAAGATGATCACGATACTGATCCGATAATTTTATATCAAGGGAAACGTAACCGCTAGCTGTAAACTTGATTGCATTTGAGAGCAGGTTTCGGATGACCTGTTCCAACCGTAACTTATCGGTTTCTATTTTCTCCGGTACCGTACTATCAATCTTAACGCGGAGCTCAATCCCTTTATCAACCGCTACCGGGTTAAACAGCGCCTGCATCTCCTTGCCGATATCCTTCATGGAAACCGGCATATACTCCAGTTCCATTTTGCCTGATTCAATCTTAGACAGATCGAGTATTTCATCAATCAACGAAAGCAATCCCTGTCCGGAACTTTGTATCACGCGGGCATATTCAACCTGATCGGATGACAGATTTTTTTCGGTGTTCTCTCCCATCAGTCGCGACAATAACAAAATTGAGTTCAATGGCGTACGAAGCTCGTGCGACATATTTGCCAGGAATTCCGATTTATACTTGGTAGTCAGCTCCAGCTCTTTTGCCTTTGCCTGAATTTCAAAATTCCGTTCCGTGATCACCTGGTTACGTTCTTCCAGCAACCGGCTTCGTTCTTCGAGTTCCTGGTTAGCCTGCTTCAGTTCCTCCTGCTGAACCCTCAACTCTTCTTCCGATGCCTGGAGCTTCTCAGCCTGAACTTCCAGCTCGCTGTTCATATTCTCAAGTTCGCTGTGTTGCGCCTGCAGCTCTTCCGATTGCGATTGCGTTTCTTCCAACAATTCCTGCATGCGCTTGCGGTTTTGCGCCACGGTAATTGCAATGGAAATATTGCGGGCTGCAGCTTTCATAAATTCAAGCTCTCGTCCTGAGAATATTCCAAGAGAAGCCAGTTCAATTCCGCCCCGGATCGAGTACCCGTCAAACAACGGAATGGCCACAATATGCTTTGGTTTTGCATTGGCCGATGTAAAGCTGATGTAAATACTCTCTTCCGGAATTTCCTTCAACTCCATTAACTTACCAGAGACAACCGCCTGACCGATAAAGCCCTCTCCGATTTTAAACACCCGGCTTGAAGCGCCCGGCATGTAAGCGTACCCGGCCTGAAGCACCAGATCGTCATGCTCTGACACATAAAATGCTCCTGTCTGGCTATTTGTATATGTGCAAACAAACTCGAGGATATCCTGGCAAAGTTTGTTCAATGGCTTCTCCCCGATAATAACTTCGTTCAGCTGGTTCACACCGGTTTGTAACCATTCGTTGTCCGACAACAGCGTGAAGGACGTTTGCAGAGAAGTGGCCATTTTATTTAACGCACCGGCTACATTTCCCAAAGCATCGCTCTGATCATCTGTTACGCGGACGGCATAATTCCCTCCGGAGATTTTATCGGCAATACTGCGAATAATATCAATCCGCTGGGTGATAACACGGTCTTTCTCCTGCAACTCGGTTTGCAGTCTTGATTTCTCTTCGAAATCACTGGATACCCGCGAGTAGAACGAAACGGTAATGATTAAAGCGATGATTGCGCCCGCCACAATCAATACGGGTGTGTACATGGCAAACACGTTCATGCGTTCGGTACGGGCCAGCATCAGTTGCTGTTCACGCGACTTCATGAGTTCAATATTCAATCGAATTGAATCTGTAAAATCTTTACCACGCTGAACGTTCACCAGACTGATCGTGCCAGTAGAATCGAATATTGCGACAACATTGCGCATCACCTCCAGGCGATTGTCGATGAGCCGTTTTAATTCATCGATGGTGGCCTGCTGTTGCGAATTATCGGTCGTGAGCCGCTTCGCAGAAGCCTGGCTTTCCACAGTTCGCTTCTTTGCCTTTTCGTATGGAAGCAGAAATTCCGGATCTTTCGTGAGAAGATATCCTCTTTGTGCCGCTTCTGCATCGCGTAATCCCGCCTCAATACTATTCAGTTGAATAATAACTTCATTCGTATGATCCACGAGGTCTGCACTGTTAAGCAAACTCCGAATGCTGATGAACGAAGCCACCGAAGTAATCAGCAAAATGAGGAGTGAAACTCCAAAGCCGATTCTCAGGTTACGTTTGTAATTCTTACTCATGGTTTAGAATCTGGTTATAGCACAATTATGGTTTCACATGCGTTACCGGGAAGATGCAGGTAAAGCAAGCGCCCTCTCCTCTTTTCCCGGTTGCCCTAATCTGGCCGTGATGCCGGTCAATAATTTTCTTTACAATTGACAATCCGATACCGGATCCTTCAAAAGCATCTTTCTGATTCAGGCGCTGAAAGATTTCGAAGATTCGTTCAGCATAGATTTCATCGAACCCGATACCATTATCACAAACAGAAATGCGGTAGTATGCCCCTGTATCGCCGGCAGGAGCAGTAAAGGAGTTACTATCGATAAACTCTCCGGTAATTTTTATTTCAGGTGCAGTGTCGGGGCGTGTAAACTTTAGTGAATTCAGAATAAGATTCTGGAAGAGTTGCTTCATCTGCCCCGGCACCATGTCAAGGTCAGCCAGTTTACCCACCTCAATGCTGGCATTAAGTGCTTTAACTTTCACCTCCAGGTCACTGAGAACTTCTTCAATAATATTGTTCAGATTTGCCCGTTGAAACACATCCAGTTCAGGCGGACGGGCGAAATCGAGCAAGTCGGTAATCATTTTCCGCATGCGCTCTGCCGCGGCCGAAATTTTATTCAGGTAAATTTTAAACTCGGGTTTGTCAGGTGTTGCGCCATCCCGAACCATGGCACTGAAGACCTGAATCTTCCTCAGGGGTTCCTGTAAATCGTGCGAGGCAACAAATGCAAATTGCTGCAACTCATTGTTACTGTCTTCCAGTCGTTTGTTTGTTTCCTTCAAAAGCTGAGTTCGATGCTGAACTTTTTGCTCAAGCACTTCTGAGGCCATTTTTTGTTCATGGATATCGGTTAAAATGCCGACCCACTTTAGAAAACCGCTATCCTTTTTTACCGGAGTAATGTACAGCAGGTGGTAACGGAATTCATTGCTTCCAAACGGCTTGATCCTCACCTCCTGCTTGAATTGATTCTTAGAACGTATTGCCTCCTCAATGCATTGTGAAATTGTAATACCTTCCGTTTCCGGGAAATTCTTCCGGTCGGCACTGTAATCTGCCCAGCGTTCATTTACAAATTCAATCTTACCGGTTTCATCCGTATTAAACGCCATCTGCGGAATAGATTCGAGAGTCGACTTCAATTCCTCAACCCGGTCATGCAGATCGCTTTCAACTTTCTTCCGCACCTCAATCTCTGCGCGCAGAATTTTATCCATTTCATTCAGTTTGCGATGCTGCTCTGAAAGCTTATAGAATGTTTTAACTTTTAATAGCAGAATATCCGGATCGAAAGGCTTTGTCACATAATCCACACCCCCTGAACCATAGCCCTTTGTAATGTATTTCTTGTGGGTGTTGATGGCGGAAAGGAAGATGATCGGGATATCTTTCGACTTGCTGTAGCCCGAAATTGCTTCTGCGACTTCAAAGCCATCCATGTCCGGCATCTGAACATCCAGAATAATGAGCGAGTATTCGTTCTGTAGAATTTTTTTTAATGCCTCCTGACCAGAGGGCGCAGAATCGACCCTGAACTTATGAAGTTCGAGCAACTGTTGGAGTGAAAAAATATTTTGAGCGTTGTCATCGACAATCAGGATCATGGCACCAATGCTTCGCTTTTAAAAGCATCCAATTTAGGCATTTACGGTTAAAAAGTGGCCAAATTGATGGAAAAACGAACATTTTCTTAGTGTGTAAAATATTCTACACATTTTCATTTATCACAAACCTTTGGAGCTGTTATATCACATGTTCTGGTTTAAAATCACACATGACATGCATGAAAATTTTTGGCACAGAATTTTATAACCGTGTTATACAACCACTATTTATTTTTTTATGGAGTACGTATACTATAAAGGCGACCGCTTCAAAGCCAAAGCGGTTGATATTGGAGGGAACCGGATGTACTCGCTATACAATGATGACGACACACTTGTTCACTTCGTTACTGAACAACAATTGGACAAAAAGTCACTGATCGATGTTTGCATCGAGACGTACCTGCGATTTTCAGAGCGCGCGTAACACCTATTCGCTTTTCAGCACAACTGCCGGATTTGACTGGGTCACTTTCCAGATGACATATACCATGGATGCGAACGCCAGGATAGCGCTGCCCACGAGCGTTAATAAAAACACTTGCGGTTCAAAGTCGATGCGATAGGCAAACTGCTTGAGCCAGCGTTCCACCAGCATCCAGGCCGGATAGATCGCCAGCAGGTTTCCGAGGATCACCATGATCACATACTCCTTTGAAAGATGCGTTAGCAGTGAACCGGTTGACGCTCCGAAAATTTTCCGTACGCCAACTTCTTTCACGCGCTGACGCGCAAAGAACGAAACTACCCCGAACAACCCCAGACAAGCAATAACAATCGCCAGAATCGTAAAGTAGGAAACAATCTTACCAGTAGCTTTGTCGGCCTTATATAACGCATCATAGGTTGAGTCGAGGAATGAATAATTAAAAGGAGCAGATGTAACGCGGTCCCACGCATTCTCAATTGCAGTAAGTGTTTGTTCGGTGTTAGTACTTTCAATCCTCACGCACATCACGGAATACCAGGGTGATATATGCATCATTAGCGGTTCTACTTCATTATGGACTGAAGCGAAGTTAAAATCCTTTACAACCGCAATTACCTGGCCCTTTTTCGGCACCTCCACCCCAAAGTTATATTCAAAAGGTTTTCCTACGGGATCCTTAAGCTCAAAGGCCTTAACTGCAGCTTCGTTCAGAATAAACGCATGCGCACTGTCAGCATTTCCAATGTCCGAAAAATCACGACCATCCTTGATCTGTAACCCCAACGTACTTACCACATGCGGGTCCACCGACAAAACGCGTATCTCGCGTGTGCCATCATCCTCTCCTTCCGTAGTAGGTTTGGTTCCGGCAAGTTCCGGGATTCGAACAGTGAGCACAACAACCCGTTTTCCGGGCACGGCCGACATAGCCGAAGCTGATTTAACCTCGCTCAGTTTTTCCAGTTCCTGCCGCAACGGATCAAGCTTTCCGAAAACATCGCCCGATAAGGCCAACGCTACCACATTCTCTTTTTTAAATCCTATGTCGAGATCATCGATGTAGTTCATTTGCCGCTGAATGGTTAGCGTACACACAATCATCATCGCAGAGACCGCAAACTGGAATACGATAAACGTACGCCTGAGGTACAGCGAAGTTTTTCCTGAGCGTTCATTAAATCCCGACTTCAATGCCTTTACCGGATTGAAAGACGACAATAATGTAGCTGGATACAATCCGGATAAAAATCCAAGTAATAACCATCCTGCAAACACAACCAGCAAAAATGAAGGTGCAGCAAGAACGCTTACGTTCAAAAATTTTCCGGTCAACGAGTTAAACCAAGGCATGGACACGGCTACCGTAAGCAGGCTGAGCGCGAAAGCCACCAGCCCGAATAGATACGACTCAAGTAGAAATTTACCGAACAGCGCACCACGCGTAGCACCAATCGTCTTTCGTACGGCAATTTCCTTGGCACGCTTAATAGCCAACGCATTCGAAAGGTTGATGTAATTGATCGAGGCTATCAGTAAAATGAGAATTGCCGCACCAATAAAAATATATACCACCTGCTGGTTTCCGTTTGCCTCAATTTCCTTTTCAGCGTGGCTCAGCAGATGGATAGCGGATAACGGAATAGTACTAATATCAATGCGCGTATCATTCGGATTGGTTGAGCGTTCATAACCTGTGATCTTCGGAGAATCTGCCCGAAGTTTGGCAGCAAGCGCTTCCGCCTGCCCTTCTGCTGCACGAACGTACGAGTATAGCGGCAGGATATTACGCGACTCATCAACCTTAGGCCAGGTTCGCTTTAATGACATCACTGCGTTTGCATGAAAATGACTGGTTGCTGGCATGTCTTTCATTACTCCGGTGATTCGATACGTATTTTCACCTGTAGTCAGAATTTTTCCTAACGGATTGACCGTTCCAAAAAATTTAATGGCAAGCGACTCCGAAACTACCATGGCTTCCGGGCCATCAAGCGCTGTAGCAGCATCGCCATACACAAACGGGATGGGGAAAACATCGAAATAGGTTGTATCAACTGCCCAAACTTTATTTTCCGAAAACTGAAGCGTATCGGATTTCAGCAACACGTCATTGTTAATGGGCATCATCCGCGTGCCCGCGACTATTTCCGGGTACAACCCCAAAATTGTTGGAACAAGATAGCCTTCGCTGGAAGCCCATGTTTGAACTTTATCTCCTTGCACATCGTCAGTCTGGAGCCTGATGACGTTTTCATAGCCGGGGATGTATGAATCATACGAAACCTCGTCCTGAACAAACAGGTAAATGAAAATGCTCACCGTTAACCCGAGACTCAGACCGAACAGGTTAATCAACGCATGAATCTTATTATTGAAAAGATGCCGGATGGCGGGCTTTAAAAAATTGTTCATAACCGGAGATTTTGATAGCGTTTGACTATTCGAGTTACCGGATTATCGGCAGAAAAAAACAGGATTTACAGTTGTGGCCAAGTCTGCAATACAGGCGGCATACCGTTGTTTTTCAAAATCCTACCCGGCAGGAAGTTTTTGGTGGGATTGAGTACTAATCTCCCCACCTGGAGCCCTGACAGATCGGATGAAGCGGATTCTGTGCTGGCACAGCTTTAGAACACACTCGCAAAAAACTTGGGATTGTTAAGCTATGGCGCGCGCTAAAAAGAAGTTCTTCCTCCGGAAACCCGTAAAAATTCTGCTGATCGTGTTAGGGGTCTTGATTATTGTGAGACTCATTCTTCCATACGTTGTATTGCGATACGCGAACAAGACGTTGGCGAATATGAACGGTTATTACGGCCACATCGAAGACATCGACCTGGCAATTATCCGGGGCGCGTACGTGATTGACAGCATCTACCTGAATAAAGTCGATACCGTTACCAAAAAGCAAACGCATTTCTTCTCGGCACAGGAAATCGATCTTTCGGTTGAATGGAAAGCACTTTTTCATGGCTCCATCGTAGGTGAACTTGTATTTGAAAAACCTACTCTGCGATTTTCGAAAGACAAAGTAGAACCCAAGGATTTACGGAACGACTCAACAGATTTTCGCAAGCTCCTTGACGATTTCATGCCGCTGCAAGTAAACCGGTTCGAGATCAATCACGGAAAAATTCAGTACATCGACCAGTTCTCTTCGCCAAAAGTTGATGTAAACATGACCGATGTAAACGTACTCGCCCTCAACCTTAAAAACAGTTACGATTCCACCGTGCTGCTGCCGGCAACCGTTCGCGCGGATGCTGACATTTATGAAGGTACGCTCGACTTCAACCTCAAACTCAATCCGTTGGCCGATAAACCAACATTTGATATGAATGCCGAACTGAAGAACACAAACCTGGTTTTGTTAAACGATTTTTTCAAAGCCTATGCAAACATCGATGTAAACAAAGGAACCTTTGGCATGTACACCGAAGTAGCAGCCAAGCAAGGAGCGTTTACGGGATATGTGAAGCCAATTGTACAGGGATTAGATGTGTATGGCCCGGAAGACAAAAAAGACAACATTTTCAGAAAAATCTGGGAAGGACTTGCCGGGGGTGCCAGTGAAGTGCTGGAGAATCAGCCGAAAGATCAGTTTGCAACAAAAATTCCGTTCGAAGGCCGACTTGACGATCCGAAGGCAAACATCTGGGTAACCATTGCCAATGTGTTGCAAAACGCATTCATCAATGCACTGCAGCCATCAATCGACAACGACATCAACATAGGATCAGTCGAGAAGAAGAAAAAGGAAAAGAAAACCTTCCTTCAAAAAATCTTCGGGAAGAAGGATGAAAAAGACGTCAAGAACGACAAGAAAAAAGATCGCACCCGGAAAAAGAAAGACAAGCAGTAATCTTACATGCCGTATTATCAAATCCGTACACTGCTTCGTGCGCTTATAACAATAAGGTAACAAGCCCATCAGGGCCGATTAAATACAAGCACCGAAATTTGCAGCCTCTTAGCAAACCTGTTCGCTATGTTCAAGCTGTTTGAAATCAACTCCATCCGCAGCCGGATGGTAGCCAGTTTTTTGTTTCTTACTTCGCTTATCCTGGTACTGGCGATTGTATCGCTCTATACACTTGATCGAACCCTTCAGATTGCACGCATCAACACAGACGTAAACCAGCTCGAAATTTTTACATTAAACCTGATCAAGTCCGACAACGATTTTTTCAATGTGGAAATGATTAACAAGCAATATTTTGAAACCCATTCAAGTGTTTTTCTAAAAAGAAGAGACAGCCTTAATCGTCAGATTCATACAAAGATATCCGACCTGCAAAAACAGGGTGCCAATAAAACCTATACAATCGATCAAACCCTTCGCTCCATCGACAGCACCGTTTCACGCTACAATCAAAAGTTTAATTCCCTTGAAACCCTGCTTTTTAAAAAAGGCTTTAAAGATTACGGCTTGGAAGGAAGAATGCGTGAGCATGCACATAAGCTGGAAGAAGCCGACTTGGGAATTGACATCGCAAAAATTCTTTTTCTTCGCAGGCACGAGAAAGACTTTTTTCTCCGGCACGATACAACCTACCTCGCTTCATTTAAAAAACGCGCTGCCGCATTGGTTACTGAACTGAATACACACCCCGATCGCAACCAGGAGGCCATTTTTCACATTCGCGAATACGAGCGGCTGTTTCTGGAGCTGGCCGAAATTCAAATTGTGGTCGGCCTGAGCAGCGGGGCGGGCTTGCGCAGTGAACTTAATCAACTGACCCAGCACCTGAGCGACCGGTTCTTTTCATTGTCAGAATATGCTTATCGCCAATCCTCCGAAGCGCAAAATCATGCACGCATTGTTTACATCTCCGCACTTTGCTTCGGTATTCTCATTTCAATATTAACGGGCTACTGGATTTCGAGGCGCTTGTCGGAACCGATTACAAAACTCTCGCGACTCGTGAATAGTTCGCAGGGAAAAACTAACCTCGCGGTAGACCTCAATCTGAAGAATGCCGCGCATGAAATCATCACGTTAACCGCATCGTTTACGCGCCTGATGAGTAAAACCGAAGATCAGATGCGGGAGATCAAGCTAAAGTCGAAAGAGTTAAAGTCAAAAAACAAACAACTCCGGAAGCTGAACAAAGAGCAGGATCATTTCCTGTACAGCACTGCCCACGATTTACGGTCACCCCTCACCTCGCTGGCGGGACTTGTAAACCTGATGCGCATCGAAAACAAAGCTCCTGAAATGGCGCATTACTTTGATAAAATGGAGAAGAGCATTTCGCGACAGGAAGATTTTATTGAACAGATCGCGAGCTTCTCGAAAAACAAAATCCTCAAAATAAGACCAGAACCCCTTGACGTAGAGAAAATTTTCAACGAAACATTCGAGCATCATTTATACATGGCTGGCGCCGAACGTATTAAAAAAGAGATTGTAATCGACAATCCGCAAAAAGCGGGTATCTACTCCGATTATAACCGCATGCTTGTACTGTTCAATAACCTGATCTCGAATGCCATCCGGTACTCCGATCCAACAAAATCGGTTTCATTTATTAAAGCGCATGTTACAGTTTGGCGGAACGAAATCATCATCAAATTTTCGGATAACGGCATCGGGATTGCGCAGCAGCACCTTGATAAAATTTTTGACATGTTCTACCGCGCACATGACGACTCGAAGGGCACCGGGCTGGGATTATTCATACTCCAGGAAACAATTCGTAAAATGAATGGCTCGGTACTGGTAGAATCGACCGCAGGCGTTGGAACGGTATTTACGCTTACGTTACCTAACCTTCAACCTGCACGCACAAATCAAACGGAAATGTTATCTGCCATGGCGCGGTAGAAGCCGTGACCAGAATGTTAACCGGATGTTTCCGGGATAACAATCGATTCATTGATTCTTAACCTGGAAGCACACGCCAGAAAACACTACAGGGGTAGCTTTGAACTGATTTTCAACTTACGTGACAATGCGAATTTCAGTTATCATCAGCACATACAACAACCCAGCCTGGCTCGAAAAAGTGATTTGGGGTTATGAAAACCAAACTCATTCGGATTTTGAATTCATTATTGCCGATGATGGTTCAGGCGAAGAAACACGTTCGCTGATTGGCCGTTACCAAAAAACTTCGCGCATGAAAATCGTGCACGTATGGCATCCCGACAAGGGTTTTCAGAAGTCGGCCATCCTAAACAAAGCAACGGCCGCAGCAACAACCGGTTATCTCTTGTTTTCAGACGGAGACTGCATTCCACGCAAGGATTTTGTCGAAACACATGTACGCAATGCAAAACCGGGATACTTCCTTTCTGGCGGATATTTTAAGTTGCCGATGGAGACCAGCAAGGCCATTACCCGCGAAGACATCATAAACGGGAATGCGTTTAACGTGAACTGGCTTCACGAACATGGTTTAAAGAAAACGTACAAAGAATTGAAGCTCGTAAGCCGTGGCTTGCAGCAATTTTTACTGAACCGATTTACGCCAACCAAACCTACGTGGAATGGCCACGGATCGTCTGGCTGGAAAAAGGACATTGTAGCCGTAAACGGGTATAACGAAGAGATGCAGTATGGCGGACAGGATCGTGAGTTGGGCGAACGGCTCGTAAACTTTGGGATTAAAGGAAAGCAAATCCGCTACAGTGCAGTGTGCGTACACCTCGATCACAAGCGTGGATACAACACACCGGAGTCGATACGCAAAAACAGAACTATCCGGCAGCAAACCCGGCACCAGCGCAAAGTTTGGACACGCTACGGAATCATCAATTCAACTCTGAAGGCAGCGTGAAGATTTGTATTGCCCGGTCGGAGCGTAATTCATACTCAGAGACTTTCATTCGCGATCAACTAACCGGCCTCTCAAAGCTGGCTGAAGTTTATTCCATTCATACCAGCCGTTTGCCCGAACGGGCCGAAGATGGTACGCGCTTGTCGCCCTTGGCATTTTGGCTTCTGCACAAACTTGTAAAATCCGTTACCGGAATACGGAACAACTTCTTCAGTCATTATGGCTTAAAAAAATTTCTGACCACAAATAAAATCGATGTAGTGCTGGCCAACTACGGGCTTACCGCAGCGCATCTCATGCCTGTATGCAGAATCTTAAACATTCCGGTAGTAGTTATTTTTCATGGGCATGATGCAGGCGATAAAACGTTGGTCCGTGCATACCGCAGCCGGTATCAACAACTGTTTTCGTATGCATCTGCGATTGTTGCGGTTTCACACGATATCCGTAACAAACTTATCGCACTTGGTGCCAACCCTGAAAAAGTAACGGTAATCTCCTGCGGAGTGGATACACAGAAATTTACTCCGGCACCTCAAACAAAGGATAAAATATTTCTATCCGTTGCACGCTTTGTAGAAAAGAAAGGGCCCTTGTACACCATCCGCGCATTTCATGAGGTCTGGAAAAAGTATCCGCACGCACGATTGGTTATGGCCGGAGCGCACAGCGGATTCTATAAGAAATGCAAGCAATTAACCGAATCCCTCGACATGCACGAGGCGGTTTCATTTCCGGGAATTCTTACGCATGACGCGGTAGCGCAGTGGATGAATAAATCATTTGCTTTCGTTCAACATTCCGTCACTGCTCCGAATGGCGACACCGAAGGAACTCCCGTTGGCATATTAGAAGCTGCCGCTGCCGGGCTACCGGTGGTTAGTACAATTCATGGCGGCATTCCGCAAGCTGTACGTGATGGAGTTACCGGACTGCTTGTGAAGGAACGTGACGTTTCCGCCATGGCAAACAGTATGATCCGGTTGATTGAAAATCCAGCACTTGTTTCAGCCATGCGCGAAGCTGCTCGAAAACATGTTGTTGAACAGTATGATCAACAGCGTCAAATCACAACGTTATTCAACGTGATCGCGGCAGCTAAATCTTCCCGGCCCGTATGAACCAGGTTTATATTTGCGGAACATATTTTCATGTATACGTGAGTATGCTGAAACAGCTTCAGCATAACGACCCGACCAGCAAAAGCCTATTAATCTTAAATGATCATACACCCGGAATTGAAAAGCTTATTCCAGCCCTTCTCGAAAACGGGTTCGTTGATGATGTGATTTTAGTGCCCTTTCGCAAGATTGAATCAGCTGAAAAATCAAATGGCTCCTTCCTTTCAAGAACCTTGTTCCGGAACCGCGCTATGGTACGGGCTGTCGAACAACATTCAGATATTCTGAAATCGAAGAGTTTTATCGAAGCAAGTGAGATCAATTCATTTTACCTGTGGGGATATCCGACTGCTTATTTCGTGATGCGTTTTCCCAACAGTTATCTTCGAATCATTGAAGATGGCGCCCGTAACTACATCATCCGGATCAGTCACGCGAAACTACTGAAACGAAAATATCTGCTACGAACGTACATCGGTGACGGGTTTGATGAACGTGTCAGAGAGATCAATCTGCAATTTCCCGAACAGCTTGATAAACGATTGAGGCACAAAGGCACACGACTGGAACTCCGGCAAATGCAGGATAATCTTTCCGCACGCGACAATCAGCGGATTCTGAATGTTTTCATGAATGGAGAAACGGTACAGCTTAACGATCAGAAAAAAATACTGATCATTACTCAACCGTTATCCGAGGATAATTTTGTTACCGAGCAATATAAAGTTTCTTTATATGCCGAAATGATCGAAGCGCATGCAGACGATCACGAGGTATATATCAAACCGCATCCGCGGGAACTGACCAACTATTGTGAAAAATTACACCGTCCGTTCATCGAAATTCCAAGAAGCTTTCCGCTTGAGATGTTCGACCTGATGGAAAACATCCGCTTTGATAAAGGAATAACGATATTTTCGAGCGGTATGGGCAACCTGCGCTGCATTGCACACAAAGTCCATCTTGGCCGGGATCATATTAAAGAGTTACTGCCCGGAAAGAAACTTATTTGAATTACCTCTTGCGAAATTTATGCTTTATCTTTCCAGCATAACTTTTGGATATGAGCGATGCATGGACGCAACTCTGGAACGACCGATTCAGCAACCCTGAATTTGTTTATGGCGAATTACCCAACGAATACCTGAAAGCACAACTTGACAAACTTCCTCCCGGAAAGATCTTGTTTCCGGCAGAAGGTGAAGGGCGCAACGCTGTGTACGCAGCCAAAACCGGCTGGACTGTTTCAGCCTTCGACATCAGTATCGAAGGTCAAAAGAAGGCCCTGCGACTGGCAGAAAAGAACGGGGTTGTTATTAATTACACCGTGGAAGACATCCAGCGATTACCGTATACACATGCACAATTTGATGTGGTGGCATTAATCTTCGCACACTTTCCGGCAGCGGTGAAGTCTGCCTATCACGGTATTCTGAATTCCTATCTTAAAAAAGGCGGCACACTCATTTTTGAAGCATTCAGCAAGAACCATATCCAATACAATTCAAACGGTGAAAAGGTTGGTGGCCCCAAAGATGTTAATATGCTGTTTTCGATAGCAGAACTTAAATCGGACTTTTCCGACTACGAAATACTGGAGCTATCGGAACAGGTTATTGAATTGAACGAAGGCCCAAAACACAGCGGCACAGGTTCGGTAATTCGTTTTACCGGAAGGAAAAAGTAATTATCTCAACCACCATACGCATGAAGAGTGATAATACCCGCATTTACCGAATGTCGTTTGCGAGCGTTTACCCACATTACATTGCAAAGGCCGAAAAGAAGGGCCGCACGAAAGCCGAGGTTGACGAGATTATTTTCTGGCTGACGGGTTACAATGCAAAAACATTGAAGCAGCATATCGATAAGAAGACTGACTTTGAAACCTTCTTTGCCCAGGCTCCGCAACTCAACCCAAATGCAGCTAAAATTACCGGGGTAATCTGTGGCTATCGCGTGGAAGAAATCGAAGACAAGCTCATGCAGAAAGTTCGCTACCTCGATAAGCTCATCGATGAACTGGCGAAAGGAAAGGCGATGGAAAAGATTTTGCGGGCATAACCCGGCCCGGGCCTAATACATATCCGAATTCTCACACGCATTCGCAGGTAGGCGCGGTGACGTCACGACTCGCAATCTGCTTATACAGATTGATCAGATCGCCCCCTAACCTGCATTTAGGTGCTTCTCTTAAGTTCGGGCAACGGTTTGTAGTCCGGGTAGTTTATCGGCTTATTCACGGCCAAAGGCCAAAAATGCTTCAATTTCGCGTGCTGTACCCATCCGGGTAACAAAAAATTGCCTTCGCCACACCGGCATTCCGACCCACTCCCTTTTACCTGCCCGCCACACCACTAAACCCCCTGCTCACTCCGATCCCCACAACCAATCAGAACAAGCGCGGTTCTATTAGCAATCAAACGCAAATTCTTTATGAAACTAAGAAAATCAAATCCTTTATTACTCAGCGCAAAAATGTTGTTGCTGACCTTCACGTTCTCGGCAGTAGCCATTAGCTGCAGCGATGACGATGACAACTCACCAGCCCCACAGCAGACCGTATTGGAGATTGCCGTTGCGAATTCTGACTTTGACGTATTGGAAGCTGCTGCGAGAAAAGCAGGTACAGACGTTCTAAACGTACTGGGTGGTTCTACTCAAATTACAGTATTTGCTCCAACCGATGCAGCTTTTGTAGCGTACCTGGACGTAGCGAACGAAGCAGCAGCGCTTACAGCGGTTAATGGATTAAGCCCTTCCGCTGCGGCCGACCTGTTGACCTTCCACGTAATCGCAGGTTCTGAAATCAAAGCAGAAGATATCGCTGCGGGAACTACAACCGTTACTACCGCACGTGCTTCGAATAACAAGGCGTTCGTAACCAAATCGGGTGCTAACGTAACCATCAACAACGCACGTGTAACGACAGCCAATGTGGATGCATCGAATGGCGTAATTCACATCATTGATGCTGTACTGGCTCCACCAGCCGGAAACATTGTGTCGATTGCAACTACAGGCGCTACAGCCGAAAGCTTTAACTTGTTGGCAACAGCCCTCACAAAAGCTAACCTGGTTACTGCCCTGCAGGGAGCCGGTCCGTTTACCGTATTCGCACCAAATGATGATGCTTTCCTGGCATTGCTCCGTACACTCACTGCGAACGCAAACTTAACGGAAGCCCAGGGTATTGATGCGATCAACGCAATCACAGCAACTTCCGACCCGTTGAATCTGGACGAGCTTACCAATGTATTGCAATACCACGTGGTTCCTAATGCTGCTGCTTTCTCAATCAACTTAACGAATAACCAAACGATCACCACCCTGAAGGCCAACGCACCTAACCAAGTGACTATTGCGCTGGGTTCGTCTGTAACCGTTGACGGCGCAGCTTCTGAACCGTCTACCGTTGCTTTGGCAAACGTAGCAGCTACAAACGGAGTTATTCACGTGATCGATCGCGTGTTGCTTCCTCAGTAAGAATTTAATAGTGAAGTAGGCAAGTGAGGTTGTTTAAAAAGTCCCGCAGTAGCGGGACTTTTTTTGTGTCAATACCCGAATCAGGTTGATGCTCTTTTTTGACAAGAGCAAGCGGATTAGTTGCACTGCTCTTGCTCAGTTCCTGGATGGGGGCAGTTAATTCATTAAGTCTTCGCGAAAGCATCCTTGAGTTCGTCTTAAAAAAATCACATCGTCATCAATTTTGCGCCTACCCGGTCTTTGAAATTGAAATTCGGTTTGACATCCAGGTTTCAACTGGGAACTCATTGTCGGTTTCTACCATACCCACCATTATTGCTTTTTGTAGATGGATCTGCCCTCTTTAATGGTTTCCAGTACCACGATATCCTTGATATCATCTGGTGCAACCGTTAGAGGGTTCTTATCAAGTATGACCAGATCGGCCAGTTTACCTTTTGTAAGCGTGCCCTTTTTATCTTCTTCAAAGTGCTGGTACGCCGACCACTCTGTTAAACATTTCATCGCTTCATAAGGACTTAGTCGCTCCTCTTCTCCAATGACTTTACCGGATCGAGAGGTTCTGTTTACGGATGTCCATACCATTCGCATCAGGTTGGGCAAAGCCACTGGGGCGTCTGTGTGAATTGTCAGGTGCAAGCCTTTATTCAACGCTGTTCTGGTCGGGCTTATTTTATCCCCCAAAGAATCGCCTATAAGCTGTTTATGCCAGTCGCCCCAATAAAATGTATGCAGGGGGAAAAGTGATGCGATGATATCCAGCTTCTTTAATGAATCCAGCTGATCCGCTCTTACGTATTGTCCATGGATCAATGTGTTTCGCCTGTCTATATTCCCGTATGCTGCTATGGCGGGTTTTATGCATCGGATCATCTGGTCGATTGCAGCGTCACCGTTTCCATGGGTGAGTATTTGCCAATTGTTTTTAAAAGCCATCATATAAATAGCTTCCACATCTTTATCCTTGGGAATGGCCGGATAACCTAAGTACGATTTCTCCTCACCGGGCGGGGGCAACAAATACGGTTTGGTACGCCATGCGGTTCGGCCTTGCGGCGATCCATCCAACGTTAACTTCATTCCGGCTATTCGATAGTGATTGACGTAATCCTTACTATACCAACTAGTTTCTAAAATTTCGGGCCGACTATAGTCTACATACGAAACAACATCCAGTTTGAATATTTTCTTGTCCGCGAAACCTGCCAGAAACTCATCCATTGCTCTTCCTTCCTGCACTGTCGTGTATCCATAGCTTACCGCCATGTTCTGGCCAGCATCGATAAATTTGATTGCAGCTTCCGCAGTTTTTGGGGTAAGTGCTCTTACACAAAGCGGAATTGCAGCCAGTTCTTCCAGCACACCGTTAGGCTCTTTCGAGCCTGGCATTCTTCGGATGACACCACCTGCAGGGTCTTTCGATTTTGCGGTAATGCCCATCATTTCAAGCCCTTTGGAGTTCATGGCACAGAAATGTCCGGAGATATGGATAATGATAACCGGATGTTCAGTAGATACTTTGTCTAAATCCTGTTTTGTGGGATGTCGCTTTTCATCGAGTACAGAATCGTCATACCCCATTCCAAAGATCCATCCGGTAAGGGCTAAATTTTCAGGAGTAGCCCATGCTTTCAAGGTCTCCTGCAACTGTGGTATATTAGAAACGCCAGCATCGGGCGGTGGTAAAATTTTGGCACCAATGGCTTGTACCGGAAATCCGCCGAAATGCGCGTGGCCGTCAATAAAACCCGGGAAAAGTGTTTTGCCGCTCAGGTCGATCATCACGGTACTATCGCCTTTCATTTTTTCAGCATCAACTTTACTTCCTACGAAAACAAGTTTTCCATCATTTACAGCGATCGCTTCAACATAGGATGCACTGTCTCCCTCCATCGTAACAATGCTGCCGCCAAAGTAGATGGCATCAGCCGGGTTATCGATGTTACTTTGTTTCTGGAAGCGATTACAACTTGCCGATACGAGCAGGATTACTAATCCTGACATTTTTAGTATTGCCTTCATGTTTATTGTTTTTCGAGCCTTTCGGTTATAAGGTACGGAATATCTCTTTTAAATATTTAGTTACGCCGCATTCTGCATCCTTCAACTAAACCTATCTTCCGGCGGCTGCACCAGTAAGCCAAAAATCGAAGTGAGAATCGACACTTATCAGTGAACACTACATACTATCGCGTTAAGAAAACTAGGCGGGTGCATAGGTTTGCATTGCAAATTTTCATTCTGCTTAGATTAAATTACAACCAACAGCAAGCTTTTTTTGAGGTCTCAAGCGGATTAGCTGCGCTGATCCTGAAGGGGGGCGCTTCAACCTTATCAAGCCCGCCTGCTGCGCAAGCTGTGCTTTTGTTTTTTTATCGCTCACGCAAGCAAGCTTGCATTGCTCTAAAAAACAAAAGCCCTTTGACAACGTCAAAGGGCTTGATCGGTTGAGGTCTCAAGCGGATTCGAACCGCTGTAGGAGCTTTTGCAGAGCTCTGCCTAGCCACTCGGCCATGAGACCATAAAAAAAACGTCCTGATTCGGTGATCAGGAAGCTGTCGAAATTCGACAGCACAAAACTAAAAAAATCACTGCGGATTGCAACGTCCGTAAAAAACAAAAGGTGGCCGAAACCACCTTTTGCGTATCCTTCAAAAAGAAATTACTCTCCTTTTGTATTCATCTTGTCCTTCAGCGCGCTCAACGCCTCAAGATCGCCAAGGGTTGATTTCTCAACTTCCTGGTTGATCTTTTCGATCGTCTTGCCTTTGCTTGGAGCTTTTCCTGCAGGAGCTTTCTTCGCTACCGGAGCTTCTTCAGCAGAGTACATCGCTTTGTGTGAAAGAACGATTCTGCGGTCTTCCTTCGAGAACTCGAGCACTTTGAAATCCAGGCTCTCACCGGTTTCAACTTTGCTACCGTCTTCTTTCACCAGGTTCTTCGCAGAGCAGAAGCCTTCGATTCCGTAAGGAAGCTCAAGCGTTGCACCTTTGTCGTTCTTGCTGGTTACGGTACACTTGTGAACAGATCCAACGGTGAACACGTTTTCAAATGTATCCCAAGGGTTCTCTTCGATATGCTTGTGACTAAGGGCCAGTCTGCGGTTAGCCGCGTCAAGCTCCAGCACAACAACTTCCATTTGCTCGCCTACTTTCACGAACTCAGAAGGATGCTTGATCTTCTTCGTCCAGCTTAAGTCAGATACGTGCACGAGGCCATCGATACCTTCTTCCAGCTCGATAAACAAGCCGAAGTTTGTGAGGTTACGAACGATACCTTTATGACGCGTACCTACAGCGTACTTGCTCAACACATCCTGACGGGTCCAAGGATCTTCGGTCAGTTGCTTGATGCCGAGTGACATCTTGCGCTCTTCGCGGTCGATCGTCAACACAACAGCTTCAACTTCATCTCCAACCTTCATGAAATCCTGAGGATTGCGCAGGTGCTGTGACCAGCTCATTTCCGATACGTGGATCAGACCTTCAACACCCGGCTGAAGTTCGAGGAACGCACCGTAATCCGCTACGTTAACAATCTTACCTTTCACCTTAGAGCCAATCTGAACTTCGTCAGACAAGCCAGCCCAAGGATGAGGAGTGAGTTGTTTCATACCAAGGCTGATACGCTTCTTCTCACCATCGAAATCAAGCACAACAACTTTAACCACCTGATCAAGCTTAAGCAGCTCTTCCGGGTGATTGATGCGGCCCCATGAAATATCCGTAATGTGCAACAAGCCATCCACACCACCGAGGTCGATGAACACACCGAAGTTGGTCATGTTCTTGATCGTACCTTCCAGTACCTGACCTTTCTCGAGGTTGCTGAGGATTGCCACCTTCTGCTGCTCGAGATCTTTCTCGATCAACACTTTGTGCGATACCACTACGTTGTCGTTGGTGTAGTTGATTTTCACAACTTTCACTTCCATCGACTTATTAACATACACATCGAAGTCGCGGATAGGCTTCACATCGATTTGTGAACCAGGCAAGAAAGCCTCGATTCCAAACACATCGACAATCAAACCACCTTTTGTTCTGCGCTTCACGAAACCTTCGATTACCGCATCGTTATCAAGTGACTTCTGGATGTTTTCCCATCCTTTCACCAGCTTCGCTTTTCTGCGGCTGAGAACGAGTTGACCCATAAGGTCTTCACGCTCCTCGATAAACAAGTCAACCTTGTCACCGATCTTCAGGTTCTGCATGTCTTTGAATTCAGCCAGCGGTACAAGACCGTCAGACTTAAATCCGATATTCAAAATAACGTCACGGTCGTTAATACCAACCACAACACCTTCTACGAGTTCGCCACTGTCAATTGTAGTAACAGTTCCCTCGTACATTTTCTCCATTTTCTCACGGTCTTTCGCGGAGTAACCTTCGCCAAAGCCTTTGCGATCATACGCATCCCAGTCGAACTCGCCCGGCACAGCTTTCGCCTTCACCGCCTTTCTCAGTTCGGTAACCGGAATTGCTTCTGAATCAATTTCTTCTTTCTGGAGTGCTTTAACCTCTGCGAGCGGATCTACTTCATCGAGGTCTGCTGTGTTTTCAACAGCTTTTTTCTTAACCGCTTTCGATTCTTCGTCAGCGGAAGCAGGTTTTGCTTTTTCTTTAGCCATAAAATGAACTTGCCCTTCAATACATGCCGCATCCGGGCCGGAATGCTGCAATTTTGGTTTAACTAAGCTCTTTTAACATAAAAAGAGCCCTGCTCAAACGAACAGGGCTGCAAATGTATGGATTTTCGAAGAATTAAGGAAGTCTGCCGGAGTTGCCGGATCGTTAATTTTGCATGGATGCACTCTCGGTTTTGAGCGTTCCGACCGCATATTCCAGCACAATTTTTTGAAACACGAGTGTGTATTCGGCCTGGGCCTTGTCGGTTTGCGCCTGAACATACACGCGGTTAGCATTTGCATACTCCACAAAGTTTGTCACTCCCAGATTGTAGCGCTCGGTTTCATACCGGAAGGCAAGTTCTGCCGCCTTTAATTGATCGGAAGTTACGGTAAAAGCCCTTCTGGAGCCTTCGTAGTTGCGGATCGCGCGGATTACATCGTTGCGTACCTGGAATTCAAGATTATTCCGGGTGAGCTGTGCATTCCTGTATTGAATTTTACGCTGTACGTAGTTGGTGCGGGTTTGAAGACCATTGAAAATCGGGATTGTCAATTGAAATCCGAATGTCTTTTGGAGGTTATTCGTTCTGAACTGCTCGTCAAATGGCCGCGGAACTTCGGGATTCGCACCTACGCCCAGCGATTCACTGCCCAGGCGGTAGCCGGATGCCTCTGCTGCATCTGCAACGATTACCGTTCTGAAATTTTCTACGGAATCGGGTATACCGTGTGGTTTGTTATATGCTGAGCGAACATTGAAAAAAGCACTCAGGTTGGGAAAAAACAATCCGCGTGCCGCGTACATGCTGTATCGTTGCGCATCGGCTGTTTTTACTGCACTTAAGTAATCACCTCTGGATTTTTTCGCACGTTCGGCAAGCTCTTCGGGATTCAGTGCATCGGTATCGAACGTATTCACATCCCAACCCGGACGCTCCACATCGAACACTTCAAACGGATCGATCAGAAGCGTTTGCGCGAGAAGAGCCTTATCGTTGTTCAGTTTGATCTCCGCCTGGATGGCACGAAGTTCGGCGGCACGCGCCTGCGCTTCCTGGTTGTATTCATCCACAGGCGATTTTGCCCCAAGCGCTACTTGTTCTTTTACCTGTTGATACTGTTTGTCGAGTGCCTCGTAATTTTCTTTGGCGATGATCAGCAATTGTTTGTCGAGCATCACGGTCAGGTATTGCGTGGATACTGTATTGATGGCATCCTGTGCTGTACGATGAACCAAATAGTTCTGCGCCTGCAACTGGCTGGAAAACTGACGAATCGTATTGATCTGATTAAATCCGCTGAAGAGATTCAGGTTAATGGAAAGTGAACCCGAAACGTTGTCAGTAACACCGTTTACAACCTGGCCCGCATTCGAGTTAAAAAAGTTACCATCGTTACGCGCGGCCGATGCACTTGCATTTACAGTAGGTGCAAGACCTGCATAGGCACCAATCCGCTGCGCCTCGCTCAACTGAAGATTGTTCCGTTGGGTATTAACCGTTACGCTGTTCTCCAACGCAATCCTAACAGCTTCTTCAAACGTTAACACCCGCATGTTGGTAGAATCCGTCTGGGCGAATACACCAAACGACAGAATCACCAGGCAAAAACTCACAACAATCTTCATCCTTTGCTTAATTTCTTTTTTCAACTTGTACATCCGACTGAACTACTCCGTCTGCTACGGTAACGATTCGTTTTCCATACCGTGCGTTCTCTTCCGAGTGGGTTACCTGGATAATAGTAATCCCTTCGTCATTGAGCTTCCGGAAGATCTCCATGATTTGTTTACCCTGCTCGGAATGCAGGTTACCGGTAGGTTCATCCGCCAGCAATAACTTCGGCTGACCGATAATCGCACGTGCAATGCCTACCAGCTGTTGCTGGCCACCGCTCAATTGCTCCGGGAACAGGTCTTTCTTGGCAACCATGTTAAACCTGTCGAGCAATTCGGCAACCATGCTTTTACGCTGACTGGCCGCAACGCCTTTATAAAGTAACGGGGTTTCAATATTCTCGTAAACGGTTAGCTCATCAATCAGGTGATAGGCCTGGAAAATGAAGCCGATGTAGTTCTTATGCATTTCCGACTTCTGCTTCTCGCGAAGCTTGTGAACGGGCTCATCGAAAAAGAAGTACTCTCCTGCCGAAGGTTCATCCAGCAAACCGATAATGTTCATCAGGGATGACTTGCCGGCACCGCTGGGTCCCATAATGGTAAGGAACTCGCCTTGGTTTACATCCAGGTTAATTCCTTTTAAAATGAAGGTGCGTTGGAAGCGGGAATCAACGTACTTATCAATGTCGCGTAGTTTGATCATAAGATTTCGGGCTGAATTGCTAATAATATGCCAAGCACCTAAACGTGCCTGAAAGGCGAAATATCGGTTATTTTAGGGGATTCTTTCGTCCGGATTTGCAAAATGCCGTCCTAAATCGGACAGTGCGTTACAGAACGATCGGAAACAGGATCACGTCCACCCTGCGGTTCATTCGCATGCCGCCCCGCGTCCGGTTCGAGTACACGGCATTGTCGAGACCCCAGTCTTTGATGCTGATCTTGTTTTCAGGAATCTGCTTTTGCAGGATCAGCTGTTTAACCGTTTCGCTGCGCATCTGCGAAAGCCATTCGTTGTATTGCCGGCCTCCGATCGGATCGGTATGACTGATCAGGTGGATTTCATACTTCTCGAGATTAGGAATCGAATCCAGCCAATGATGCAGCTCCATCGACTGTAAGGTATCCACACGATAATCGCCCCCGCCAAAGTAAATGCTCATGCGGATTTCCTGCTCCTGCGCGAACCCGGCAGAAGCAATCAGCATGCACAACACCAAAAGCCTGACGGAACGCGGCATAAGGATTGTTTGTTAAGCATACAATTTACAACAGACCCGTTATATTTAATACTCGAACCCGGTGAAGATGATATTTTCAAAACCTGTTTTTTTCCTTTTGTTGCTTGTGCTTTCCGCCTGTGGAAACAAGATTATTTACTATGGCCGGTCGTATCAGCCAACACAGAATGTTGACTTGTATTTCCGCGAAGGCGATATCAGCGAGCCAAATGAAATTATGGGAAAGCTTACGTACGAAGTAACGGCCAAGAAAGCATCT
Source organism: Cyclobacteriaceae bacterium (assembly GCA_016786585.1). Classification (GTDB taxonomy): domain Bacteria; phylum Bacteroidota; class Bacteroidia; order Cytophagales; family Cyclobacteriaceae; genus UBA2336. Next base: position 3,487 of record JAEUUI010000026.1, on the reverse strand, counting down.
GATAAAGTCCAGGCAAAGCTTACCGAGTATGTGAAAAAGAAAGGTGCTGATGCAATCATCTTCGATGATGTATCGCTCACCAATACCGGAAGCACATCGGGTGGCGCAGGTGCCGGTGCGGGCCGGAAGCGCATTTTTTTCGGATTGTTTACCACCAAAACAAAGTACTCGAAAGGTCAGCAGGTGAAGGCCACCATCATCAAATACAAAAAGAATATCTGATTACTGCGCAGTCAGCTTGTCCTCTACCATCCGGTTGTTGTATTGCTGGATGATCGCCTTGATTTTTGATTCCATCCGGCTAACGATATCCCGGTTAGTCTTTTTCAGGTCCTGCTGAAGCATTTTATCGTTGACAAAATTATACAGGCTGATTGTCCGCTTGCCGTCAAACATCAGCAGGTACTCGCCTTCGTACAAATTATACACGTCATCGCGATAGTTGAACGCAAACGAAATAGCGGTTGAATCAAAAATATTATGCCCGAAGCCGACATACGGTTTATCGTACTTTAAATATCCCAGTACCGATGGCATGATGTCAATCTGCTGCGCGATAGCCGGACTGCGTTGCGCAAGGCTGTTATCGGGTTTAAAGAAAATGATCGGCACCGAAAATAATCCCCACGTGGTATGCGATTCCGGGAATACAATGTTTGACGATACGTGATCGGCTGTGATAACAAACAGCGTATTCTTATACCACGGCATGGTTGATGCTTTCGCGAAGAACTTCCGAAGCGCATAGTCGGTATACTCAATACATTTCAGGATCGGCTCCTCCCCGCCTTTGAATTTTCCTTCAAATTCTTCGGGCACTACAAAGGGGTGGTGCGAGCTCACAGAAAAAATAGCCGACATGAACGGTTGCGGAAACTCATTCAGCTTGTCGGCATAAAAGCCAAAAAACTTGTCGTCCCAGATTCCCCACATGCCATCGAAGTCTGCATCGTTGCCATATTCAGTCTTGCCATAGTAATGATCAATGCCTGCGAGGTTGGTGAACGAGCTAAAGCCCATCGATCCGTTCGGAGCGCCATGAAAGAACGAAGTATGATAGCCTTTATCGCGAAGCAGGTTTCCTAAACTGTTGATCCGGTTGTTGGCAAAAGGTGTAAGCACATAGGGAACGCCTAAAGACGGAATGCTGGCCAGCACGGATGGCAATCCATCAATCGATTTTCTTCCATTCGCGAATGAATAATCGAACGACTCGCTGTGCTGAATCAGTGAATCCAGAAAAGGTGTATAACCCTTGTAGCCCGGTTTGTCGTGATTAAATGTTCCGAAGAATTCTTTTGAAAAACTTTCCAGGATGATCACCACAACATTGTCAGCTTTAAACGCTGCCGAGTCTGCGGGCACATGAACCGGAGAATAAATCTTATTCAGTTCCTGTTCGTCAGTGTAGTATTTGATCTTCTGAATTTTTGTTTTGCCAAGCGTTCTCAGAATCGCGAATGGTGTATTCAACACAAGGCTTACTTCGTTCGGATGCTCAACGTATTCTCCGGCATTGCTTAGCGTGATTGGTCGCGTACTGTGGCGAAAACCTCCGCGAACCGCGCCAATAAATAACCCGACTATCAATGGAACGGCCAGTACACCGGCAACATAATACGCGATGCGATGCTGCATCAACGGCCCCTGAACTTTAATTTTATTATACAGCTTCACCATGATCCACATCAGCAGCAGCCAAAACACAACGGCATACCAGTAATCGATCAGGAAACGGAAGAAGAGCGAGAATAAATTGGTTTCATTTTCAAACTGGTCGAACACATCAGCCGTAGTTCTTCGCAACGTGAATTTGTAGTAGATAAAATCCATCACGTTCACGGCCAGCGCAGCACCGTTCAACACATAGTAGAAGATTTTTATCGTGGTCTGGTAGCCTGCCCTGAAGCGTAAATCAACCGGAATAATCGAAAGAATAAGAATGATAACATTGATGTATAGCACCGCAGTAAGATCGAACCAGAATCCGCCCCATAGAATGCGCATGAAGTTCCAGGTCGTCATTTCCGGGAAGTAGCTAAGGTTGTACAGGTAAAACCCAACCCGGCAGAGCATGAACAGAAACATCGCTAACAGCAGGCGGAGAAACAACGCCCAGTAAACGTTGCCCTCAAGCTGAAGACCTTTAAAAAATCGTGAAGAGTGGATGCCCATCGAAGTGCAAAGTTGTTCTAAAAGAAGCGATTGAACAAACATGGGTCAATAAGCTGTAAAGCAGATGCATGAATAATAATGTAGTATTAAATTTTATCATTATTTTGGCTGTCTGATTAGTGTCGTGCATGACCAAAAAACCTTTACCAGCGTGTCTATTCCTATTTTTTTGGCTTTTGGCAGTGGCTTCAACCGAGGCACAGGAGGTACATTCGCTGGGTCTTTTCACCGGCATTGCTGTACCCTACACCTGGGACGGAGGCATTAATCAGGACTCCCGCTACCGCACGCGCTTCGACATCAAGTACAGCCCGATAGGCGTTCACTACGGCATTGACCGCGAAGGTCACGGCTTCATGTTCGACCCGAGCATCATTCACATCGGGCAGAACTTTAACGTGATCAACTCTACGGGCGGTGAAATTGGTGAACGTAAAATCGATCTCACCTACATTCAGATTCCCGCAGGCATCAAGCTTCATATCATCGACATGTCGTTCTTTAAAGTAAGCTTTGTTGCTTCTGTGGGCGTGGGATTTTTATTGAATGGAAAAGAAACGGTACGTCATACCGATGGCAAACTCAAGTTCCCGGTTGAACTTACTGGCCCGTTCCCTTCTGCACAAAACGATGAATTCGAAACAAAGTATTCTGCTTTCGTGGAAGAAGTTGAATACGATGGCGTAATTGTTAAAAACGTTAACACCAAACTCTCCGAAACAAAAGACTTTCAGAAGTTTCAATTGTTCGGAAGTATCGGCTTCCGCTCCGACTGGGACTTCAGCGAGAACTGGCGCGCATCGTTCGATCTTCGCGGAAACATCGGTATTCTTGAGCCGCGCACGTCCGACTACACCAAACGCGTTAAAAACTTTGAAGCGCTTTACGACATCTACGGAAACCGGAGAGATCTTTTCCTGTCGTTAACATTCGGTATTGCACGAACGCTTACGATCGAACACCGCGAGAAGGAAGCGAAGAAAAAGAAACGTGTTGCGAGCCGGCCGACCAAGCACAAGTACCCATGGCCGGGACCGAGAAACAAAAAACCGAAAGGATAACCCTTACCGGTTAAACGGGTATTCGTTGATCCAGCGGAAGCCACGCTTCATCAGCAGAAAGTCTTTTTCCGTTTTGCGCTTCAGCAGGATCGACACCGAATCATTTTTAATCGTTCCCCTCAGCAGCATATTCTTCTCATCCACCATTTGATACGCCAGCAAACTTTTATTCGTAGTATCCAGGCGCTGTTTCAGGTACAACGTTCGTGCTACGGTATCAATCTTCATGGAATAACCGCGCGTGCTGTCGT
>JAEUUI010000008.1 GCA_016786585.1 Cyclobacteriaceae bacterium | reverse complement strand
AGCCGTGATCGTCTCGGTTAACTGAACCGTGCCGCTTGCGCCGCTGCCCCACGTTACCGTGATGCTGCTCGTGCCTGCTCCGGCCGTAATCGTTCCGCCACTTACTGTCCATGAATAACTGTGTCCGCCAACGTTAGTCGTGGAATAAACATTTGCTGCCTGAGCAGCACATACCGTAGCCGGGCCACTGATGACCGGGGTCGGGTTTGCATTCTTGGTAACATTGTAAACTGCTGTAGTTACTGCACATGTGCTCGCGGTGATCGTCTCAGTAAGTTGCAAGGTGCCCGTGCCCGCTGAACCCCATGTTACCGTGATGCTGCTGGTGCCTGTTCCTGCTGTAATCGTACCACCTGTGATGTTCCAGCTGTAGGTGTTGCCTACAACATTCGGGGTGCTGTAGATAACATTGGTTTGGTTTTCACATACCGCGTTCAGACCCGTGATCGAGGGTGTCGGTAACGGGTTGATCGTTACCGGGTAATTTGCTGTCGTGGTTGCGCAGCCCGTAGCCGTGATCGTCTCGGTTAACTGAACCGTGCCGCTTGCGCCGCTGCCCCACGTTACCGTGATGCTTGCCGTACCGGCGCCGGCGGTAATCGTGCCGCCACTTACTGTCCATGAATAACTGTGTCCGCCAACGTTAGCCGTGGAATAAACATTTGCTGCCTGAGCAGCACATACCGTAGCCGGGCCACTGATGACAGGGGTCGGGTTTGCATTCTTGGTAACATTGTAAACCGAGGTCGTTACTGCACACGTACTCGCGGTGATCGTCTCGGTCAGCTGCAAGGTGCCCGTGCCCGCTGCACCCCACGTTACCGTGATGCTGCTGGTGCCTGCTCCTGCTGTAATCGTACCACCTGTGATGGACCATGAATACGTATTGCCTACAACATTTGGGGTGCTGTAGATAACATTGGTTTGGTTTTCACATACCGCATTCAGTCCGGTGATCGAGGGTGTTGGTAACGGGTTGATCGTTACGGTTACATTATCTGAAGCAGCCGTACAAGCAGAACCTGTGGTAGTAATTGTAAGGGTAACCGTCCCGTTTACAATATCATTGGGGCCAGGATAATATTTTGCATTAACAGTAAACGCGTTAGGCTGAAAACTTCCATCCCCTGACGAGGCCCATGCAACACCAGAAGAATTTGAAAAAACAGTTCCCGTCAAATCTGCAAAGTCATTACCACAAATAGTAAATGGTCCTGCCGCTGCAGTTACCGAAGGCAAAGGCAATACGTCCGTGGTAATGCCGTTTCCAGCAGTGATCGTGTTAGTACACCCATTAGGTGTATAGGTTGCTGAAACCGTTATCTCGTCATTATCATTCAGGGCTGATGTGTATTGTGGAAATGTGCCCGGGCCCTGAACAGAAACTCCATTCTTAAAAAACTCATAGGTGTTTGAACCGGAAACAATGGTTGGTGTAGCCGTAAACGTAACAAGTTGTCCGGCACAAACCTGATTATCAGGATCTGAACTGGATAACGAAACCGTAAAATTTGCACTTGTTAATGCTCCGTGGGAGATATTATCTCCGATATTATTTCCAGGTTGGTCGGCCTCAGGGCCGGTTGATGCTACGCGGGTAATATTTCCCGAGGCAACTCCAGTTGCCCGAACTTGCAATCCTGCAATTGAAATTAAGTCAGCAGAAACAGAGCCGGTAATCTCATAACTGATCTCGATTTCACTATCTCCGTTAAAATAACCCTCGAAAACCGGGGCCGTACCGAAATCACCAGCCGGAGCCGTAACTGCAGGCGTTACTGAAGAATTGAAAACAAATCCTGCCGGCAGACTTAGTCTGAAATATGTTAACCCGCCTGATACCGGAAAGGAGTTTGCGGTGTTTTCTGAAATCTGAATTGTACCGATGGCAGCGTAATTGCCGCCCGTACAAAAGGTGTACCCAGGACCAGCTGCAGGCGTAACCGTTGTTTGAGCGACCACGGGAAATGCCATCCCAAGGGCAATAAACAATGCACTTAAAACCAGCAGTTTACTACCTACACTGTAAAGTCTTTGCATAAGCGATCCGTGAGCCAACTCTTAGAATATGAATTATATTAATCAGGCAAAAGTAACCTCAAAAGGCAATTTTCTGCTCTAAAAACTGCCATTTGACTTAACTTTAATGAGTGCCATTTTTCTCTGATTCACTAGTTCCATCGTGCCGAGGATCAATACGTCCCCGGTTGGCAATTCATATACACTACTCGCAACATCATCATTGTTTGTCGCTCCAAACTTCACTATAGCTCTACTTGAGTTTACGTTTCCATCGGCATCAATACTAATCAAAACTATATCCCTTACATTCCCAACGCCAATTTGATTACCGACGATCCAGTAACCTCCCGAACCAGATGAGGCCACATTGATGCTTTCTGCATCTTGCAGTACGTTTTGCATCGATCCGGCCGCTGAAAAACTACTATTAATCTTGGCTGCAACGATACTTTTTGATGTTGCTACTTTAGTTCCTACCGCCAAATAGCCGCCGGCGAAACTCTTTACAATAGATGTCAAGAACTCATTTTCACTTTTATTACCAACATAAAGCGTGGAGACCGAGCTTGGATCGTTTGTAAACTTCCTGAAAAAAAAATTTGACTCATTTATACCCCCAGGTAGCTCTATTGCATCCCAATATCCGGCATAGTAAAATTCTCCTCCAACTTGAAAGATTTTCATTCCGGACGCGATAGATGAGCGGCCGATTTGGTAAAACGAATTGTTATTCCAATCGCTTTCAAACTTGATAACAAGTTCATCGTCAACATCAACAACACCGAGCGGGAGATCGGTATTTAAGGCAGCATCCGTATCTGTCGTGTTTCCAACCACGTAATATCCACCGTCAGCTAGTGATGTTATCGATCTTGCCCGCTGGCTTTCCAACTGATTAAAAAGTTTACTTTTGATACTGTCACCGTCCTGACTCACGACCATAAGTCTAATTGCGATCGAATCTGAGGAATTTTTCTTCACATTAGAAAGGATGACAAGTTTGCCAGCATCAGGACCTGCAGTAATCAGCTCAACATCCTGAGCCTGCTCTAACGTTGTTCCGAGTTTCTTTGCCCACAATTGATTCCCCTCCGCATCTGTTTTAACTAAGTAAAGTCGCGTGAATTCCTGGTTCTCAAAAGTCTCAAAAGAAGTGCCTAACATAATAATGGTACCATCATCGTTAACCACAAAGTCCTTTGCTTCCTGGTTACCATCTCCACCATAGTACTTAATAAAATAGTTTTTATAGTCATCCGGGCCATCCGTTTCGCAGGAAGCACACGTCACTAACGTTGTCACAAACAGCCACACATAAAGTCTCCTTACCTTCATCATTTCTCCTGCTGTTTGATCCCCTTTAATACTGATTTTGTTTTGACACGTTTTACCTTTCTTGGTTTATACAACGGTTTAACGTACCCGACTGAAATTGAAAAGTTATTGATTCTGAAATAATCATCTACGTGACCATACTCAACAGCAGGACTTGACGAACCATACGTTGAAGTTGGCTTTACCATGTTTGTAAGACCTGCGTTATACCGCATCTCTGCAAACAAAAAATCTATACCTACCTTGTACTTAGCCCCCAATCCCAAAAAAAGAGAGGTATTTAACTTCGTACGATACGCATTGAAACTAAGGTCCGGTGAAGATTCATCCAGCGATCCTTCTCCTTGATCACGTTTTGAAATTTGGATTTGCCCCTTATCGCTAAACAGGAAATTAAACGCATAGCCTCCAAAAACATATGGCCTGATTTTCTCCCTTACGAAAAACGAATACTTTACACCCAGCGGAACTGACAACCAGTTTTGTTTGTCGATAAATTGCTCCAGGTCTTTATTAAACTTCACCTGATCCTTTTTGTATGAAGTAAATGCATAGTTCAATTCGGCGGTAACCGCAATTCGCTCGGAAAGATGCCAGTCAACCCCTACTGCTGCCTGCCAGCCAAACCGAAGCCTGTACTTATTATCAACACCTTGTTCGCCTGACGAATTGATTGTGCTTATAACCGAAATGGGAGAAAAATTACCTCCCAGTCTTCCGGAAATTGAAAATATCGGAGCAGCAGTAAATCGCTTGCTTAGGTAAACCACGTCAATCTGATCACGCGCGGTGTCTGCTAAAAATTCCGGATTGGCACGAAGGACTTCCAGGTAACTGTTGTCAGCACCGATCGGATCGTCTAACAAAAGATAAGCTTGTGTAAGCAATAAAAAAGCCCGTTGACGCTGCTCACGGGTAAAACCGTTGTCAATGCAAGGCTTGAGCATGCTTGGAATTCCGTAAAATCTTCCGGCTTCGAATTCTGCCGCTGCCGCACTGAGCTGTTCTTCACACGAGGTTGTCTGCGCGAACACACCCGCATGGATTGCACATACTATCAGAAGGCCGACAAGAATAGCTTTGTAGAATCTCATCAAATTAATACGGCTTTATCAGCAGGTTTGAACATGTCGACTCGTATTCAAAGTCCGTTTCACTTCCAACGTACTTGTTCCACTCATCTAACGTCATATTGCGTGTCAATTTTGGACAAACCTCATTTGCCAACAGATCAGGACTTGTTGGCCAAACTCTTATCTCGGATTCATGACATGCCGCAATCAAATACTCAGACCCTTTGGTAAAGGCGATGTCCCAGATAAAACCATTGTTGTTATCCATCACGATGGGAAGGTCTTCCGGAAAATCCAGTACCCACATCTGTACACGTTTGTCGGACCCAGCGCTTGCCAACAATTTTCCGTCAGGGCTAAATTCAACATCATACACGCCTGCACGGTGACCCGTAAACTGTCTGTCATCACGCTTTTGCAAATTCACGTCATACATTTTAACCAGCCCGCGTTTGGATTTTATTTCAAATGTGCCGTATGCAATTTTCTTACCGTCAGGACTAAATTTTACAGAAAGTATTTGGGCACCTGAATCGCGAAGAATGACTTTATAGTTTAGTGTTTCGATGTCGATCATCACTAGTTCACCTGCCCATGTACCACCCGCAATTTGAGTACCCTGAGGATTTATTGACATTGCTTTTATTTCGAACGGCAACAATTTTGTTGACGCGATCTTTCCGGTTATGTGATTAACAATCGAAACTGACTTATCTGTCTTACTAACAGCGAAACCTGTATTATTCGGTAGAAATTCCACATCGTTTGTTCCACCCTTCAGGCCCGCAACGATTACAGGTTTTGATTTTCCGTTCGTAAGATTAAATATCTGAACGTTGGCAGAATCAGTTCCATTTACGAGATAGTTTTCGTCAATACTCAAAGCAACTACCCGGTTAGGGAATGGATTTTCAAATCCGGTTGGTTTCCCGTTAAGCGACTGATAATCGCCCGAGAATATTCTTCCGTCTGCAGCAGCAGCGAAGAACTGAGTTGTGTTTTTTGAGACGGCTACCGAATTCATTCGGTTTCGCGCAGGGCCCTGAACTTTTATTGCATTGTATGTGGTGCCTGACAATTGTTTCAATGCATGATACAATCCCGTGTAGATATAAGGATCATACGGTTTACCTTCATACCGCTTATGGTAGCGGAACGCCTGCATTGCCTGAAGGCCGGCCAGATTTTTATCATCATCTTCCTGAACCGACTTAGCCGCAAGAGCCTGTGCTTTGGCAAGCATCAGGGCTTTTGTTTTATCATTATAGTTTGCTTCTGCCAAAGCAGTTTGTTTCTCTGCTTCTATCCTGGCATCCTTTTCCAATTTCCCGGCTTTAATGGCCTTCTCCTCTTCCTGTTGAGCTTTTGTGAGTGCTTGCTTTGCGATAAGCACTTGCTTATTAACTTCATCTAATGCTTCTGTCAGTTGAACAGCAAGTTTTTCGGCTTTCTCCCGTGCTTCAACAGCTTCTTTACGTTGCTTTTCTGCTAAATCGCTTTGTCTTTCCGCCTCAAGTCGCTGGTTATTTGCAGCTTCTTTAGCGAGGGTAGCATCTTCAAGGTTTTTGTTTGCTGCAATAGTTTGAATCTGTGCAAACAAGAACAACGCAATCGCAACCAATGCCGCAATACCCAACACAATCGCTGTTACACGAGCTCTGCGAAGCACGCGCTTCTGCAGCATCTCCTGATTTTTTAATTCAGCTTCATACGTAATACGGCTCGTGTCGAGGAATACTACCGCACGCTCAAACGCTTCATCGTATCGTTGCGCCCACTCACGCGTAGGGCGTTGCTTCTTCTGCCAGTTTAATGCAAGTTGCAAATCGGGCGGACGCCACAAACCGGTCTTTCCGATTTGATACATCGCGGCTGCATCCGACAAACGTTTATACATTTGTGCGGATTCAAACTCCTCCTCCACCCACTCGTTAAGCTTGTTCCAGATTCGCATCAAGCTTTCGTGCGAAAGCTCAATTACTGAATCCGCATTCAGCGGAATGTAGTGTGCAGGCATCAAGAACGAACGGCCCGGTTTACGGAAATGCTCTACTACCCTAATTACTTCTTCCTCACTTGCATCAGCCAGCTCACAAAGCAAACTAAGCTTGCTTGGCCTGCGCATGCCTTTATTATCGGCCGTTTTCTCGGTAATGCTTTTGAACATTACCTCTGCGATTTCCTTTTCGCGGGTAGATAATGATTCGTATAATTCGTTTGCGTGTTGCGATAGCGCCTGTGAAACTTTACCCACTGCATTGTAGTGGCGCAGGTCCATCGGCTCACCTTCCTCGCGGTTCTCAAGCCAATAATCCCAGGTACGCATCAGCGCATGCTGAAGGATCGGCAACTGATCCTGGTTTTTACCCATGTCAGTCAACAACCGCTTAACTAAACGCTGGGAAATTTTTCCGCCTCCCACGGCAATTGGCCCTTCAATAACCATCTTGCGCTGTTCGCGCGACATCTGTGGTACGAGGTAATTGCTTTTATTGATTTCGTCTGTCAGGTGCGGAAATACCGAACAGCTTGCGATAAAGTCAGAGCGCATGGTAATGGCCGAATAGATCGGAACATCACGTTGCTCGACCGCAGTAAGAACGAGGTTTACGTATTGCTGTGATTCATTTATCGCGTCTTCTTCAACGATCTCTTCGTTCAACCGGAACAGTTCTTCGAACTGATCGATCATGAAGAAAACGTTTTCGTCATGTTGCTTCTGAAGGTATCGCGACACTTCAACCAAACCGTGAGATCCACTCCGCAAAACCGACAGGATAATTGCCTTATGAATTGCGCGGTCTGCTGCTGCTACACGATTTTGAGCAATCAGATAGTCGACAACCGACTCAGCGAGGTTTTGAATAGGTGAAGTTCCCGGACGGGTTACAATAATATGCCAATTCGGGCCGGAATGCGTTACAAATCCACCATACAGTACGGGTACAAGTCCGCAATACATGAGTGAGGATTTACCGCTTCCGGAATAACCCATCACACAAACAAATCGATTCTGAGAAAGCTTTAGCAGGATATCATCTACCTGGCCTTCGCGGCCGAAAAAGAGATGACACTCGTCCACGGTGAACGGTCTGAGTCCCGGAAACGGGTTCGCTGTCCCCGGAGCAAACGATTGCTGTTCCTCGGGATGAACGGCTATTTCCTCAGATTGCGAAGGATTTGTTAGCATACACCACAGACAACCTGAAAGTTAAGCATTTAGCTTGGAAATGCTGCCTGTCAACTTCAGGTTTAGGTTAAAAAGTCAAAATAATCAGTCAGTTTAAAAAAATGTGAACTCAAATAAGGCAAAATACCAGTAAAAACCAAACATCTAGGCATACTGAAGCACCTTGTCGGCCAGTTTTACGTTGTCAGCGAGGAGTTCATAGAACTTGTCCTTATTGAATTTGATGATGTTAGCATTGGATTTTGCCAATATCAGGTTAGTATTCAGGTAGTTAGATTTGGCCAACATCTCACCGATAAACTGGCCACGGCCAAATTCTGCAACAAAAACCCCTTTTTGGTAGAAATCGACCGATCCGCTGATGAGTACATAGAAATCGTTGTTAACGGTTTCATCCAAAATCATGGTCGCACCCTCTTTCAACTGAATCTCTTCACTGATGTCAGCCAGGTATGAAAGCGTAATTCCGGGAATGCCCTCCAGAAGGTCGATCTGCTGGAAGAATAATACCTCTTCAAGGTTGCTGAGCCTGCGTTTTTCGAGAATGATTTCGTTTAGCCGCTTTCGCTGTTCTTCAGGCAGGCGCGTAACGTTCTTCAGGTACTCTTTTTCGCTGATTTGATGTAGTGCCCACCCTGCCACTTCGCTTACCAGGTTGTCAGGGTTAAACATCTGGGCGATGAGATCAAGTTTGAATTCGCTCTGCTTCGACAAACCAATTTGATAGAGGATGCAAGCCTTTGTCCAACGATTTGACTGCGTGAAATCTCGATTGATCATAAACTTCAATGCGAGCCTTGAGTCGAGCCTTACACGCGGGAAGTAAATATCGAGTTTATTGATACGGTCTGAATCGGGTATGTCGTCAAGAATTGGAATTACCCGTTGCTTCAACTGGTCGGACAGGAATACATCCAACAACTCAACCGCATAGGTGATGCCTTCCGATGTCGCGCTGTCGATGTTCTCTTTCACAAGCTGAATCGAACGGGTGTCATACAACATCGCCAACAACATGTAAATATGTTCAATGTCATTTTTGATTTCACCCCGTAATGAATTGACTATCTGACTATTAAATCCTTCTTCTCCAACTTCTTGAATAGCGCTCAGATTCCAGCGAATATCAGCAATATCGGTCTCGATTGCATACTTGATACGAGTGATTTGCGACACGCCGGCTTTGAATCCGCACTCACCCAGCGACAATAATACCTGCGATACAATAACCTTGTTTGGATAATCAATCTTGTTCCAGAGAATATCTTTCGCGCGCTGGCCACCGATCCTTCCCATAACCTGAATCAGTCGAAGCATAACCTGCGTGCTCTGATTGCTCCGGTAAAAAGCACTGTCAAGCATCGGAAGCGTTTTACCGCCAATGAGAATCAACGTGTTCATCGCCTGATTGCTGTACACCGGATTGCCCAGGTTTTCAATCAGTGAATAGATCACTTCTGTGTTCCATTTCTTAACCGATGAACGAATTGCTGTATTCCTGACTTTCGGCTCGGAATCGTTCAGCAATTCAATCAGAAAGGATACGCATTCCTCTGCAGAGGTATGAAGCAGTAGTTCCGCTGCGTATTGGCGATCATCCGGGTCGGCCGATCGCGTTAAGCGCTGAATACGCGTTTTGGTGATGTCGCCCCCGTTCTGGATAATCAGTTCAAGGTCAGACTTGCTGAGTATGTTCTTCGAACCAGATTCAACACGACTGGAGTCCATCGTGATAACGTACTTGTCAGAAACCGAGAGCCCTTTGATTTCATTCAAACGCTCCTGGGCATATGAGTTAACTGCATCATCCTGGTTACGGATCAAATTGTTTACCCAAACCGAGATCTGACTCGCGTTGATTTTCTCCAGAAGCTTAAAGGAAAACACTGCCTTTCGGGGATCGGGCTCGGTGAGCATAGTCTCCAGTTTCCGGGTTACCTGAGTGAATCCCTTTTCGAGTTTATCTTGCTGATAATCAGCGTTTTCAAGCTTAAGTCTGATCTTGTTTCTATAACCTCCGTAAAGCCGGTTTACGACAAAGTAATAAGCCACAACCAACCCCACCAGGAAGATGGAAATATGGATGATCTTGAAAAACGGAATGAACGCCAGCGCGAATATGAGCAGCCCGCCCACGAACCGGGCGCTTTCGTTCACGATACCCTCAACCCGTGCCTGGATATTAAACCGCAGCCGGCCATCCAGCGGAATGAACAGCAGCTTGAACACCGGATTTTCCAGCGAGTCGCGCAACGTCCAGTTGAACAGACGACTCATCGCAACGAACAGAAAGAAGTAAATGAATCCGCTTGGTGAGGCTACCTTGTCGTAGCCGAAAATAAAGCCTGCCACAACAGCACCTACCGAAAACACGGCCAACACAAAAGGCAGGATTAGCAGTGAAATCCGAAGTCCATAGGTTCCGATAATCCGGTTGTTGATGAACGTTTGCATTACGAGACTCAGTACGTACACTGCGCCCATGAAAAACGCGTTGAAGTTGGTAAGCTCACGCTGATCAGGATACTGAACCTGAACCATTTGCTGGAACTGATACTGATTCAGTACAAAGGCAGTCATGGAGACGAGAAGCATCAGCGACATGATCACGATATACTTATCGGAAAACATCCGCGTAATACTGGTTTCCTTTTTTACGTTCTCATCGAATTCTGACGGGTCGTTTTTAGATAGCGAGAATGACCGGGAGATAATAAACAGAAGACCGCCCACAATGAACATACTTACTGCACAGAGCAGCAGGTAATCGGTTGTGTCGGGAACCAGTGTCGCGGTAAGCGGGATGACGAACGAAGCCACGATTGCGGCCACCAGCTGGCCCGTATCGATCCAACCGATAATGCTTTTAGTCTGGCGGAAGTTGAACAACCGGCCAAACGTTCCCCAGTACGACAGCAGCAATACTGCGATCATCGGGCCGGTGCCGCAATACATGGTAAAGATTACTGTATTATGCCATGCGGGATCGCCATAATGCAGTAAAACATGCACGCCAACAGTGAAGATCAGGATAAGGCCAACACTGACCTGTGTAAGCGTTGAAAATCTTATAACTGACTGAAAATAAGAGAATAAGCCGGTAGTGACGATCCCTAAAATACCCGCTGCAAGGAACGCTTTGTCGAGATACTGGCCTAGCTTGTTCAGGAATATCGAATCGGCTGTTACCTGGTAGGTGGCCATGAACACACCCATGAAGAAACCGATCGCGAGCATGAGCGCGACCTGGCGCTGCTGCGTAGTCTTGAACTTTAGAAACTCGGGAACGCCAGCCATAGCAAAGCAAATATAAAATAAAAAAGCGGCTCCCCTACCCGGAGGCCGCTCTCATCATCAGGCAGTGCTGATGTTATTTCTTCGCCGTTGTGTCGGCTGGTGTTTTCTTGCCGCTCTTCTCAGCTGTGTAAGCTTCATTCAGGCCATCGATCACCGGTTTCGTGATATCAAGGGCAGATTGACCATACAACACATCGCTTGTTGGATCAAATTTCATAACAACCTGGATGTTGTTTGCTTCACTGTATGTTTTCAGGAAGGCCGTAATGCGATCATAAAGTTCTTTGTTAAGCTTAGCTTCTTCCTCCGCCAACTGCTGACTCAGCGACTGCTGGTACAGTTGAAGGTTTTGCTGCTTCTTACCAAGGTCTGCTTCCAAGGCCTGGGCCTGACCGATGGTCATGCTCGACTGGTTACGCTGGTACGCAGCAATTTCTCCGCGCAAACTGTTAGCCCGGTTGTTCAGATCAGCATCAAGTTTTTTTGCCTTGGCTTCAAGAACAGCTTTTGTATCGTCCATAAACGTATAACGCTTCACAATGCTGTCGGAATTGATATACGCAATCGTAATATCACCAACAGGTGCAGATGTATGGCTAACACCGGGTTTTGAAGATGAAAAGTGGAGATAAAATAATACGCCAACTGCAACAAGCAGTACAGCGTTCAGGATAAGCGACAAATTCTTCATTTCGAGGGTGTATTGTAATTTAAGGCTACAAATATAAGGATATGCCTTGATTGTGCACCATGCCCCGGAATTCGGGGTTTGCGATCGAAATGCCGGGCGGGCTGTCTCTTAATGATCAGCTTCTTCCTCGGTGGTCTGGAACGAATACAAGGTATCGTCCAACTGAAGGTTGTCGCTGTTAAAGTCGTCAATAAACTTCGCGATCACCTCCGGGGTAATCGCTTCAACGTGTAAGCCGATATCCAACGCAATTCCAAAATCAACATGCTTGTCCATATCAACATGTTCCTGAACTTTTACCGCCTCCTCCTCTTCAAGGTCAAGAATTACTTCGGCCATGTACAGACCAATTTCTTCCTGGCGACTGTCGAGCGTTGACAGGTCTCCGTTCTCATCTTCTTCGTATGCGATTTTCCTATAATCCGGAAAATGTTGTGCGGCCTTGTGCTCAGCAATCTCGAATAATTCGCTTTCGTGTTGCATCCGCAGGGTGTACATCACCGCATCATATACGAGTTCAACCCCATCATCATCTTTACCGATGAAATAAAAATGCAAATACTCTTCATTGTTATCATCGTCAGCTTCTTCAACAATGTAACGCTGTCCTTTCGCCTGCATTTGCTTTCTGTATTCAGCTATTACCTGAGGGTCATAGCCTCTATTACCGGTTGTTTTCATAACTCGTACTGATCAATCCTGAATTTAACGTTTTGTACCTAAAAATCACTGCATCCTTTCAGATAAAATGTAAATCGCGTCTTTGAAAGACCTCATTTATCCCTTAATGGTCAGGAGTCTTTAAACCATTCGGCATACATCGGGTAGTTACGGGCCGTGCGCTGAATAACTTCGCGCATTTCATCGCCTGTATCTTTCATACGTTTTGCAGGCATACCTGCATACATACTTCCTGGCTCAACTTTGGTTCCGGGAAGCACCACGGCACCTGCAGCGATTACCGAGTTCTCGCCTATTTCGGCATTATCCATTACAATCGCACCCATTCCGATCAGTACGTTATCATGAACGGTGCAGCCGTGCACGATGGCATGATGCGCAATTGATACGTTATTACCGATTACTGTCTTCGCCTTCTGGTAGGTGCAATGGATAACCGCACAATCCTGAATGTTGGTGTTGTTGCCGATCGTGATCGAATGTACATCGCCCCGTACGACAGCGTTAAACCATACCGTACAGTTGTCGCCCATCCGGACTTCCCCGACAATCACCGCGTTATCCGCGAAAAAACAATTGGCTCCAAACTCGGGAGTGAACCCCCGAACTGACTTAATTATGGCTGGCATGCGGTCGAAATTCGTACTGACAAGATGTCACAATAACGCACTAAAATTTGTATTTTTGCGTCCTTATCAGGAATAATGAAGGAATTAATTGACGATTTGGGTATTCTGGACGGAGCCGAGGGTTGTGAGACATACCAGACCTCAAAGGATTCGAACACGGGCAAAAGCCGCAAGCTGTACATCGAGAGCTATGGCTGCCAGATGAATTTTTCCGACAGCGAAATCGTAGCCTCGGTTTTACAGAAGGACGGCTTCGACACCACCTCTGATATTAACGAAGCTGACGTTGTCTTTCTGAATACGTGTTCAATCCGCGAGAAGGCGGAACAAACCGTTCGCAACAGGCTCAACCATATTAATGGTTTTAAGAAAAGGAAACCTGAATTGCTGGTGGGTATTCTCGGCTGTATGGCCGAACGCCTTAAAACGAAATTACTCGAAGAAGAAAAGATTGTCGACCTGGTAGCCGGTCCGGATGCTTACCGCGACTTGCCGAAGCTAATCGCACAGGTTGACGAAGGCGACAAAGCAATCAATACATTTTTATCGCGCGAAGAAACCTATGCCGACATCAATCCGGTTCGACTGAACTCAAACGGTGTTACGGCATTCGTGTCGATCATGCGCGGATGTGACAACATGTGTTCGTTCTGCGTAGTGCCGTTTACACGTGGTCGCGAACGCAGTCGTGACCCGCACTCAATTGTTGCGGAAGCAAAAGCGTTGTTCGAACAGGGCTATCGTGAGGTAACACTGCTTGGGCAGAACGTAGATTCATACAAGTGGAGTGAATCAGAAAACAATAAAGCGCGGCTTGAAAAAAGCGGAGCCGACCAGGTGGTGAACTTTGCGAACCTGCTGGAACTTGTTGCACAGATTCATCCTGACCTGAGGGTAAGATTTTCGACTTCACACCCGAAAGACATTACCGATGAAGTGTTGTTTGCGATGGCAAGGCATGAAAACATCTGCAAGAATATTCACCTGCCGATGCAAAGCGGAAGCACACGCATACTCGACTTGATGAACCGGGGCTACTCACGCGAATGGTACACCGCGAAAGCAAAACGCGTTCGCGAAATTCTGGGAGAAGATTGCGGCATTTCATCCGACATGATTGCAGGATTCTGCACCGAAACGGAAGAAGAGCATCAGGAAACATTATCTGTGATGCGGGAGATTGTTTACGACTACGCCTACATGTTCTTTTATTCGGAACGGCCCGGAACGCTTGCCGCGAAGAAGTATCAGGATGATATCCCCGAAGACGTTAAAAAGCGAAGGCTGGAGGAAATTATTGCGCTTCAGAACGAACACTCAACGTTCCGGAATGAGCGTATGGTAGGCAAAGTTCAGCGCGTACTCGTGGAAGGTTTCTCAAGGCGTTCGGACGACTTTCTGCAGGGAAGGAACACCGATAACAAGGTGATCGTATTCCCGAAGGAAAACTTCAAAAAAGGACAATACGTAAATGTTTTGGTAGAACGTTCCACCCGCGGAACGTTGATTGGTAAAGCTGTTGAATAACATGAACATTAGCGATTCAGAAATACAAAGTGTCAAACAACGGTTCGGCATTATCGGGGCGTCCCCTATTTTGAATAATGCCGTACGCGTAGCGATGCAGGTTGCCCCGACTGACATGTCGGTGCTGATCACCGGGGAAAGCGGAAGCGGTAAAGAATCCTTTTCAAAAATCATTCATAACCTGAGTTCGCGCAAGCATGGACAGTTCATTGCCATCAACTGTGGCTCAATTCCGGAAGGAACAATTGACTCCGAGTTATTCGGTCATGAGAAAGGATCGTTTACCGGTGCGCATGAAGCCCGTAAAGGATATTTCGAAGTAACGAATGGCGGTACAATCTTTCTCGATGAAATCGGTGAAATGCCACTGGGAACCCAGGCGCGTTTACTGCGCGTGCTGGAGAACGGTGAGTTTATAAAAGTAGGATCATCGAAGGTTATTAAAACAGATGTTCGTGTTGTTGCGGCCACCAACGTTAACCTGATGCTGAAGGTTGAAGAAGGCAAGTTCCGTGAAGACCTTTACTATCGTTTAAGCACTGTTCCGATTTACGTTCCGCCTTTGCGGGAACGCGGAAAGGATGCTGAGTTGCTGTTCCGCAAATTCGCGGGGGATTTTGCCGAGAAATACAAGGTAAAGCCGATCGCGTTAACAGAAGATGCCAAAGAAACATTGTTGAAATACCGTTTCCCCGGAAACATCCGTCAGCTGAAGAACCTGGTGGAACAGATGTCGGTACTGTCAACCGATAACAAGGAAATTAACGCTGAGCGTTTGTTGCAATACCTTCCGCAGGAAAGCAACCTGCCGGCTTTGTACCGAAATGGCTCGGGTTCATCCGATTCTTTTTCGGAGCGCGACATCCTTTACAAAGTTCTGTTCGACATGAAGAAAGACATGGTCGATCTAAAGAAACTTGTGCTGCGTGCGTTTAGTGAGGGCGGCAATGCAACCCAAATGATTAAGGAACATCCGGAATTGTTTGAAGGCCTCGATAGCATCCCGGCAACGGAGTCACAACTGCTCGATTACAATACCGTTGTACCAAACGTTCACGAAGAAACGACAGGAGAAGAAGTTCACGACATCAGTCATGAAACGGAAGACGATTCACTTTCCATCGAAAAGAAAGAAAAGGAATTGATTGTCCGGGCACTTCAAAAAAACAACAACAGACGAAAAAATGCGGCACGTGATTTGGGTATTTCGGAACGCACCCTGTACCGCAAAATCAAACAATATGACCTTGAAGAGTAGCCGATTATTTTTTCCACTTACCATTGCGTTGCTGTTTGTTACTACGTCATGCAAGGTTAACTATTCTTTTCAGGGCACATCAACAACTGCCAAGACGCTGGTGATTGAGGAGTTTTATAACAACACCGATCTTGGTCCCGCCAACCTGGGCCAAACGTTTACCAACCGGTTAAAAGATTATTTTATTCAGAACACAAACATCAGCATTGTTCAGGGTAATGGAGAACTTACGCTTGAAGGTGTAATCACTGACTATCGTGTTACCCCGATTGCACCGGTAGCCAATACCGACAGCCCAATCAACTCAGCGTCATCTACACGCCTTACGATCACGGTAAAAGCAAACTACATCAACACGCTTGACGAGACGATGAGTTTTAAAGACAAGAGCTTTTCATTCTTTAAAGATTTCGGAAACGACCAGAATCTGGCCGACATTGAAGAGTCGCTGATCAAACAAATCTTTGACCAGATCAGCCTGGACATCTTCAACGCCTCGGTTGCCAATTGGTAAAAAAATCCTATTTTTACTAAGGTCAAAATCCTCCGGTGTGGACAAACAACAACTTACTGATCTGCTAAGTCACTACACAGCTTCTTCAACAGAAGAGGCAACGGAAGTAATTTCACTGTGCGATCAATACCCGTATAGCCAGTTCTTACACGCCCTTGCAGCCCGTGTAAGCAAAGATCACAATCTGGAGAACCAGCAGCATATTTTGCAATCCGCAGCCGTTTACAGCACGGACCGTTCGGTATTAAAACAAATCATGACCGAAGAACAGGTGCCGGTCACTACAACCGTTGTTCACACAGCGACTGTTGTTCGCACCACGGTTGTTGAATTCACCCAGGTTGCTTCTGCGGCAGCCGAAGAAGTTAGCGTAACGGTTACACCACAGGAGTCGGACGGTATCGATTATGCAGATGAAGTGATTGCCGATTTAAAACGCCTTCACGAACTCAAGCACAATTTTGAGAAAATGGTGAGCGTGATGGAGATCGGCATACCGGATGTCGAAGAAGAAAAGAAACCTGCCCGCAAACCAATCGGAAGACCTAAAAAAGCTGTGGAGGTAAAGGCTGACCCGCTGATCGAAGAGATTAAAACAACCAAGAAAAAAATCGCTCCCGAAAATGAAAAGACCCGCGAGCAAATCGAGATAATCGATCAGTTCATTAAAGCACAGCCCACCATTACAGCCAAGTCGCGCTCGGAAATGACGGTTGCAGGCGATCTTACCGAGATTAAAAACGGGGAGTTTGCCGACAATGTGATCTCTGAAACGCTGGTGGAAATCCTGATCCGACAGGGTAAAAAAGAAAAGGCAATTGAGGTTCTTAAAAAGCTGATTTGGAAGTTTCCGCAAAAAAAGACTTACTTTGCGGCTCAAATTGAAGACCTGAAGAAGTAGTTATGTTTACTGTTATTGTCGGAGCCATCATTTTTATTGCCGTTTTACTGGTTTTAGTGGTATTAGCACAGAACTCAAAAGGAGGCGGACTTTCAAACCTCGCAGGTGGTTCGAGCGCGAGCAACATCATTGGGGTTAAGAAAACCGGTGATCTTTTAGAGAAATTGACATGGGGCTTTATCGTAGCGATTATGGTATTGTCACTGTCCACCAACTTTGTAACACCTAACTCAGGTTCATCCAACGAGCTTCTTGAGCGTGCAGGTGAAGATGCAGCTCCTGTTCAGTCGGCTCCGCTTCCAAGCGCACCGGTTGAAAAACCAGCAAGTGATACAACCAAATAGTTTCTAAAGACATTACGATAGAAAGCCATCCAAACCGGGTGGCTTTTTTATTGGCTCATCGCAGTGCAGCAGCACTATCGTTAGCCAATACATCACATAGATAAATTGCGAATACGCGTTTCAGAGGTCATGGAATCTGCGCTATATTTGGCCGGTTAAACTTTACACTATGAAAAATATTGCGGTAATCGGTTCAGGTACTATGGGCAACGGCATTGCACACGTATTTGCACAGTATGGCTACGCTGTATCGCTTATTGATATCTCTGAAGATGCTCTGAAAAAGGCTGTCGCTACGATCGAGAAAAACCTCGACCGCCAGGTAAGCAAGCAACTAATCACCGCGGATGCGAAAAAGCTTTCGCTCGAAAACATTAAAACTTTTACTTCGATTGAGCAGGGCGTTAAGCAAGCCGATCTTGTTATCGAGGCAGCTACTGAAAATGCCGAGTTGAAGCTCAAAATATTCAAGGACCTTGATGGTTTTTGCAAACCGGAAACCATCCTGGCATCCAATACCTCATCCATCTCTATCACAAAAATTGCGGCCGCAACCAAACGTCCGGATAAAGTAATTGGAATGCATTTTATGAACCCCGTGCCGGTGATGAAACTCGTAGAGGTTATCCGGGGCTATAACACTAGCGACTCAGTCACATCAACGATCATGAGTCTTTCAAAAATGCTGGAGAAAATTCCGGTTGAAGTAAATGATTATCCCGGGTTTGTAGCGAACCGTATATTAATGCCAATGATTAACGAGGCGATTTACACGCTGCACGAAGGTGTTGCGGGAGTAGAAGAAATCGATACGGTAATGAAGCTCGGAATGGCACACCCGATGGGCCCATTACAACTGGCGGACTTTATCGGACTGGACGTTTGTTTATTCATTCTCAACGTGTTACATGATGGTTTCGGCAATCCGAAATATGCGCCTTGTCCCCTGCTGGTGAACATGGTGCAGGCTGGCCATAAAGGCGTTAAGTCAGGTTCGGGATTTTATCAATACTCAGCAGGCAGCAAAGATCTAGTGGTTGCCTCGCGCTTTAAGAAATAATATGCCGACCGAGCGGGAGAAAAAATTTGTTGCGCATTGGAAGACAAAGCGCAAGATGGGCAAATGGAAGTTTTGTCTTGTGCAGGGTGTTCTGCTTTGGGCGATACCCGTGTTTGTGATTCTTCAGCTGGTACATGTTGTTTTTAAGGATGATCATGTCTTTGAAGTCGGGCAGCTCGTTACCAGTTTTGTCGTGTGGGTTATCATGGGATTTTTTGGATTCGGGCTGCTGATGTGGTGGCTGAATGAACGCGCTTATCGTAAACTGACAATAAAAAACCCGAACGCTTAATTCGGGTCTTTTTTTTCGGGATTGAGATTGTTATTTCTTTAAGAGATCTCTGATTTCTGTTAACAATTTGATGTCTTCCGGTGGTGGTGGTGGCGCTGTAGAAGCTTTTGCCTCCTCTTTCTTTCTGGCGGCATTGATTCCTTTCACAACCAAAAACAGCACAAACGCTACGATGATAAAGTTGAGGATTGCTGAGAGGAATACTCCGTATTTCACCGTACCG
Source organism: Cyclobacteriaceae bacterium (assembly GCA_016786585.1). Lineage (GTDB taxonomy): Bacteria > Bacteroidota > Bacteroidia > Cytophagales > Cyclobacteriaceae > UBA2336. The sequence continues at coordinate 461,387 of JAEUUI010000008.1, read as the reverse complement.
AAAACAGTAAGTTCTTCTAACCGGCTTAAATGCGCTGCTTCAAGAGCCGGTTTAAGGATTAGGGGAGTAATTACATCATCAATCAGTGAGCTTACGATTTTGTTAAATGCAGCACCGATAACAACACCTATCGCGAGATCGATTACGTTTCCCCGGATGGCGAAAGCTTTAAATTCTTTTAACATAGTTTCAGGTTTACCTGACTAAAGTTACTGGATTATTAACATCATCTGACGATGTTTAGGGGATTTTTCACGCCTTTGTATCCCGTGAGTTCAACGCCCGCACTACCGATGAACATGTCGGCTTCCACCTTTAGAACGATCCGGTTTTTGTCGTCAGAAAACCAGGCTGTAATGGAATCTTTACCATCAAACAGGGAGTTTTTAGGCATGGAAGGCTTGAATACCAGCGCCCGGAATTTCCCCGCTTTTGTTTTCAAGGTTTCGCGGCCCTTGAATACAACCTTCAGGTTATACACGGAGTCTTCAAAAAATCCGGACACGATAACAGTATCATTAATGCGCACTTTGCTCAAATCCTGCGTACGGAGATACATGAACCCGGAAATCAGGTCGCGTACATGCTTCGGAGCCTCATGATAAACCGGTGTTTTAAACTTACCCGTTTTGTGACTGAAAACTTTTGCTTCAATTTTTCCGCGAACGTGATCAAAGTTAACAACCTCGTCTTTCTTGTATTTACCTTCCCGGATCTTGCGATACGTCATGTGCGGCACCAATGCCGCGGTATCGATATATGCGCCCCACTGGTCGTCAACATCGGCAACCCAATCAACCATGCCGACCGTTTTACCCGTAACCTCGACTTTGAAACAATCGCGGTTGTTAAGCTTAAAGTATTTGCTGTCAATCTTCGTTGTTCCCCGGCCTACGGTAAAAATTCCGTAGCTCATCCGATAGTCTAACACCTCACCTTTAGTAAAGCTGTCGTTCTTCACACGGGGATAAACCTCTTGTCTGCTATCAGCCGTAAAGGCCGACAAGCCGATCACTATACAAAATCCAAACGCCAGTTTCTTCATAATCTACCAGAAAGGTCGTAACGCCTCTAAAACTAGTTTGTCAAAGTAAATGCCAATTTGGTAAAATGCCCTAATTTAAACAGATACGCTGTTTTCCCGCAACGCATCGTTAAGAGACGTCTTCTTGTCAGTACTTTCCTTTCGTTTACCGATAATGAGTGCGCATGAGACCGAATATTCACCCGCGGCAAACTTTTTAGGGAAGGATCCCGGAATTACTACCGACCGCTCGGGTACATATCCCTGATATTCAACAGGTTTGTCGCCCGTTACATCGATGATTTTTGAACTTGCCGTAAGCACTACATTCGCGCCAAGCACGGCTTCCCTGCCTACCCGAACACCTTCTACCACGATGCACCGTGAACCGATAAACGCATTATCCTCGATCACCACAGGGGCAGCCTGTACCGGTTCAAGCACACCCCCGATGCCAACACCGCCACTCAGGTGAACGTTTTTGCCAATCTGTGCACAACTTCCAACAGTAGCCCAGGTATCAACCATGGTACCTTCGTCCACATACGCACCGATGTTAACGTACGAAGGCATCAGGATAACGCCTTTGCTGATGTACGAACCGTGCCGTGCGATAGCGTGCGGAACTACCCTCACTCCCAGTGCCTTATAATTTTTCTTGAGCGCAATCTTGTCATGGAACTCAAACGGCCCGACTTCAATAGTTTCCATTTGCTGGATCGGGAAATACAGAATCACAGCTTTTTTGATCCACTCGTTAACTTTCCAGCCATTTCCATCCGGCTCGGCCACACGGAGCTTTCCCTTGTCGAGGTGATCGACAACTTCGCGGATGGCATCGGTTGTTTCCTTTTGCTGAAGCAGAGAGCGATCCTCCCATGCCCTTTCAATCAGTAGTTTTAATTCCATTTAGTGCTTAGCTTAAAGGCTGTAAAAATCGCATTTGTCGAACGAAATAAAAAGAAGAGTTCTTCTTGCTTCGGTGCTCAAGCCCGTGGATGACACGCGTATGGTCGAGAAGATCGGGCCAACGTTAGCAAAGGCGGGCTTTGATGTCAGCATTGTAGCCGGTAGTTCAGGCACTAATCCGGTCGTGACGTCAGGCATCACATTGTTTTCCGTTCCTGAATTTCGCAGAATCAGTTTCAGCAGGCTATTGGCTCCCTGGCGAATTTTCCGGAAAATCAACGCAATAAGACCCGATATCCTTATCATCAATACGCCCGAGCTGTTATTTGTTGGAGCACTTCAGAAGATCTTATTCAGGCGAAAACTTGTATACGATGTACTGGAGAACTATTACCGCACAATTCGGTACACGGATACTTATCCCCCGGTAATACGACATGTGTTAGCTGCATGCGTAAGGATAACAGAGATTATCTTTTCGCCTTTCGTTGATGAGTTTTTGCTGGCCGAAAAAGGGTACGCGAAGGAACTGGGATTCGTTAAGAAGCCGATCATTCTCGAGAACAAGCTACCTGAAAGCATTGCGAACCGGTTCGTTTCATCGAAGCGAAGGCCCTATACATCACTCCTGTTCACGGGAACGCTCGCTCCTTCAACCGGAATTTTCGAAGCGATTAATCTTGCGAAAAAGCTTCATCAAGTAAACGCCAATTATACCCTTACGATTGTTGGCTATGCAGCGCGGCAGGATATTCTAGAAAAGATTAAACAGGAGATCACTTCAGCATCATTCATTCAGTTGATTGGGGGCGACCAACTTGTTTCGCACGAACGGATTCTTCATGAAATAAGCACAGCCGGTACAGGTTTGATCATTTACCCTTCAAATCCTGGAACGGAGAGTTCTATCCCGACAAAACTCTACGAGTACCTGGCCTTGAAACTGCCGGTGATTATCTCTCATACACCGGAAACGCATGAACTGATCAAAACCTCCCGTTCCGGAATTGTACTTGAACCAGGGATGAGCGCAGCCACTGTCAACGAAGTCCTCGCAAACAGCTCGTTTGCATTCGATTACGACAGAAGCATCTTTTGGGAGTACGATGCCAGCCGTCTGACAGAGGCTTTGAAAGTATGACTTATCCCTTTAAATAATTTTTTAGACTCGTCTAAACTTTTTATCTTTGGCAGACGTTTCGAATCTGTATGCTAAGTCTGACCGAGGAAAATTACCTGAAAGCCATCTACCATTTGTCGGATGGCGGATCAAAGTCGGTGCTGACCAATGAAGTAGCCGATGCGATGAGCACCAAGCCTGCTTCGGTGACTGACATGGTGAAAAAGCTTTCAGCAAAAAAGCTGATTACGTACGAAAAGTATTATGGCGTTACCATTACCAAACAAGGTAAAACAGATGCGCTCAATATCATTCGCAAGCACAGACTTTGGGAAACATTTCTTGTACAGAAACTGAATTTCCATTGGGACCAAGTGCATGAAGTGGCCGAGCAACTGGAGCACATTCAGTCTCCCCTTCTGATTGAAAAGCTCGATGAGTTTTTGAACTTTCCCGTTGCCGATCCGCACGGGCATCCTATTCCGGATAAGAACGGTAAAATTCACACCGGCCAACAAATACCCTTGTGCGAGGTACCGGGCAAAAAGACTGTAACCGTACTGGCCGTGAATGTTAAAGAAAGCTCATCGTTTCTTCAGTACCTCAGCAAGATTGGCGTGTACATCGGTGCCAAACTTGCCATCCTCGACAAAGCCGAGTTTGATGGCTCCATCGAGATTATGATCGATGGGAAAAAGAAAGTATTTGTTTCGAAAGAAGCATCTCAAAACATTTTAGTTACCCCATGATAAAACATACTATAAAGTCATTCATAATCTTACTAGCGGCAGTACTTGTCATTTCCTGTTCGGGAAAGAAAGATACTCCCATCGGAAACCGGAAGATCCGGATCGTCACAACAACCGGCATGATCAAAGATGCCGTTGAACATGTAACAGGCGATAAAGCCGAAGTGATTGCGCTGATGGGGCCGGGTGTTGATCCGCATTTGTACAAGGCCACACAAGGCGATCTCGAAAAACTGACATCAGCGGATATCGTGTTCTACAATGGTTTGCACCTGGAAGGAAAAATGGGCGAAGTATTTGAAAAGCTTGGACGATTAAAACCTGTGATAGCCGTTTCAAAAGATATACCGGAAGAACGTTTGAGAACGATACCCGGCTTTGCAGGCACGCACGATCCGCACATCTGGTTTGATGTGAAGCTTTGGGAAGAAGCCGTAAAGGCCGTCCGCGGGTTTATGGTACAGTATGATTCAGCATCTGCCAAGCTTTATGAGAAGAATGCTCTGGCATATCTGCACGAGATGGATTCGCTCCACGCATCCGTGAAAACTCAGCTTCAGCAAATACCAGAAACACAGCGTGTGTTGATCACTGCACACGATGCATTCGGATACTTTGGTGATGCATACGGAATTGAGGTGCGCGGTCTGCAGGGAATTTCAACTGTATCGGAATTTGGATTAAAAGATGTGACGGACCTAGTCAACTTTATCATCTCCCGAAAGATCAAAGCCATTTTCGTTGAAACTTCGGTTTCACAAAAATCCATTAACGCAGTGGTAGAAGGTTGCAACCAAAAGGGCTGGCAGGTAAAAATCGGTGGAAGTTTGTACTCCGATGCCATGGGCGCAGCCGGAACACCTTCCGGAAATTACCTGGGCATGGTAAGCGCGAACGTGAACACAATTGTAACCGCATTGAAGTAAGGATGAAGAAGTTTGCAGTTTTATTTGATATGGACGGGGTGATCATCGACAGCAACCCTGCGCACAAAAAAGCGATCGTTCAATTTTGCAATAAGTATGATAAGCACCTCTCCGATGATGAGATGAAGCGTTACATCTGGGGCCGAACCAACAAGGAATGGATCCGGCATTTGTTCGGAGAAGATTTACCGGATGCAGACTTACGCGTGTATGCTGATGAAAAGGAGCTTTTGTTCCGTACGATTTACGAACCGGATATCAAATTGCTCAAGGGACTTGATAAGTTTTTGGAGTTACTCAAAAGCAACAATGTTCCGATGGCCATCGGAACATCCGCTCCGCGCGCAAATGTTGATTTCGTTTTCAAGCATACCGGCATTGAGAGATACTTTGATGCAGTACTTGACGAACGCGCAGTGACGGTTGGTAAGCCCGACCCGGAAATTTATCTGAAAGCCGCAAAGGCACTGAATTTTGATCCGGCAGATTGTATTGTGATCGAAGATTCCCTGTCGGGAGTTGAAGCTGGCAAGCGTGCAGGCTGCAAAGTGATTGGCATTACAACAACACACTCCGATGCGGAACTTTCGAAGTCTGATCTTACCGCAGCCGACTTTACGAACCTGACACTGAATGATCTTTCAAATGTTTTTAAGCCAATGAAATATGGCACCTGAAAATAACGTACCCGCACTGGAAGTTCATGACCTGACAGTCGCGTTCGATCGCAAGCCGGTTCTCTGGAATATCGATCTCCAGATTCCACAAGGAAAGATTGTTGGAATTGTCGGTCCGAATGGTGCCGGCAAATCCACACTCATCAAATCAATTATGGGTTTGCTCCCGCTGAGCAGTGGCTATTCAAAGCTGTTTGACAAGCCCTTGAACGAGGTTCGAAACAAGATAAGTTATGTTCCGCAGCGCGAGTCGGTCGACTGGGATTTTCCGGCATCGGTCATGGATGTTGTGCTGATGGGTCGTTACTCGAAACTCGGGTTGTTCAAGCGGCCACGAAAAGCAGATCGCGATGTGGCGCTTGATTGTTTGAAGAAAGTCGGCATGGAGGCGTTTGCCAACCGGCAAATCTCGCAGCTTTCGGGTGGACAGCAGCAACGGACGTTTCTGGCGCGTGCTCTGGCGCAGCAGGCGGATGTTTATTTCATGGACGAACCATTTGCAGGCGTTGATGCCGCTACCGAAAAGACAATTATATCCCTGTTGCGTTCGATGGCCCAATCCGGCAAAACTGTTATTGTTGTGCACCATGATCTACAATCGGTGGTGAACTACTTCGATTGGGTAATCATGCTCAATACACGATTGATCGCGAGCGGCCCGACAACCGAAACGTTTACGCAAGACAATCTCCAGGAAACATATGGCGGCAAGCTCACCTTGCTGGCTGATGTAAGTGATCTCATCCGCAGGGAAAATTATCCGCAACGCGAGAAACGAGTATGAACCCGCTGATTGAATTCTTTTCGTTTTCAGATCCGAACATCCGGTATGTTGTTCTCGGTTCGGTTTTGCTTACTGCGAGTTCGGCTATCGTTGGAACATTTACATTCCTAAACAAACGCTCATTGATCGGAGACGCAATCGCCCATGCCGTATTGCCGGGTATTTGTCTTGGATTTATTGTGGCAGGAACGAAGAATCCGTTAGTCTTAATCATTGGCGCATTCATTACCGGCTGGCTTTCGCTGATTGTGGTTGAATACATTACCCGCAAAACGCGGATTAAAGAAGACACGGCAATCGGTTTAGTACTGTCAGTGTTTTTTGGGATCGGGATATTGATGCTTACCGTTATTCAGAAGTCGGGCAATGCATCACAATCGGGCCTTGATCACTTTCTGTTTGGAAAAGCAGCAGCACTGGTCGGTAGCGACCTGATTGCCTTCCTGATTGTTGCAGGCATTCTGTTAATAGTTGTGTATATGATGTTTAAGGAGTTCGCCTTGCTGGCGTTCGACAAAGCTTACGCGAAGTCGATCGGCTACCCGGTAAGAACCTTAGAGCTGATCCTCACTTCGCTGATTGTGCTAGCCGTGGTAATTGGTATTCAGGCAGTTGGTGTTGTTTTAATGGCAGCCATTCTCATTACGCCCGCGGCTGCAGCCCGGTTCTGGACCGACAAAGTTGTGATCATGGTGTTTCTCGCTTCAGCATTCGGAGCGTTCAGCGGACTTGCCGGTGCTTACATTTCATTTGTAGCGCCTGCCATGCCCACCGGGCCTTGGATTGTGATTGTCATTTCCACGATCGCGTTTATTTCATTCTTCCTGGCGCCCAAGCGGGGTGTTGTATATCGATTGATTCGTCAGAATAATATCCGGCAAACAATCAATAATGAAAACGTTTTAAAAGTATTGTATCAACTGGGTGAAGAAAACAAAAACTTCTTTATTCCGCGACATCTTGATGAAATCATCCGCAGACGCAAATATGAAAAGAGCACACTGCAATCGATCCTTCGCAGATTGTTGAACCAGGGATATGTTGAGCAAACCGGAAACCTCTGGAGCCTTTCTGACGCAGGGAAAAATAAAGCTCAGCGCGTGGTAAAAATTCACCGGTTATGGGAGTTGTACCTGACCACGTACATGAAGATTGCACCCGATCATGTTCATGAAGATGCAGAAACCATCGAACATTTGTTAACACCGGAACTTGAGGCTGAACTCGAAAAGCAACTAGGGTACGCCAAGCTTGATCCGCACCAAACCAACATTCCATACCATGAATGATTTTTATATCATCCTCACGGCTTCACTGGTCGCTTCAAGCTGCGCCTTGCTGGGCTGCTTCCTGATCTTGCGGAAGATGGCGATGGTGGGCGATGCTATTTCACATGCCGTGTTGCCGGGTATCGTGCTCGCATTCTTGTTTTCAGGATCGCGTGATTCGGTTACGATGCTGATTGGTGCAGGGTTGATCGGAGTTTTCACAACGTTTCTCATTGAGTTCTTTCACAAAAAGGCACGCCTTCAGACGGATGCAGCAATCGGAGTAACGTTCACGTGGTTGTTTGCGGTGGGCGTTGTGCTGATTTCCATTTTTGCCGGCAAGGTTGACCTTGACCAGGATTGCGTGTTGTATGGAGAGATTGCTTACGTTCCGCTTGATCTGATCATCTCTCCTTCCGGTGCGAACCTAGGACCCAAAGCAATTTACGTTATGGGCTTCGTGCTGACGCTGATTATCATTTTCATCGTAACCGGATACAAGGAGTTATTTCTCACCACGTTTGATCCCGCGTATGCGAGTGCGATCGGAATTTCAACTTCACTCTGGCATTACTTGTTGATGAGCGCGGTATCGGTAACAACGGTTTCATCATTTGAATCGGTAGGCGCCATACTGGTAGTGGCATTACTGATCGCACCTGCAGCGACTGCCTACCTGCTTACCGACAATTTTAAATGGATGCTCGTGCTGGCTTGTGCTTCCGGTGTACTGGCCTCACTTACGGGATATTACCTTGCTGTTTGGCTCGATGGCTCAATTGCCGGTGCGATTGCCGCGATGAGCGGGATTATCTTCGGGTTAGCGATGGTCTTCTCCCCCACACACGGACTGTTCTTCAAAAAACTTCGGCAAGTAGCCCACTAAGCCGGTTACTGAAGTAATATTTTTCGGCACATTCGTTTTCATCTGGTAAATCTTTTCAGGACTTTTGAAGGATAACCATTAATTGTAACTCGTTTGAAAGTATTTTTTGCATGGATGGTTTGCCTTGCGCTGTTGCAGCCGCTGCTGGCCCAGGACAATGCCAGTCAGAAAGATGTAGAATGGTTCGAGCAATTCTTCACCCGGAAGCCATCGGGTTCGCTCAGTGAGTGGAAAGAAAAATTCAACGATGAAAGTCAGGATGCGCAGGAACAGGAAGACCGTGCCGCACAGGTTCGCAGCAAGATAAAAATGGGTTTAATCACGCTCACCCATCCGCGTGAACAGGAAGAATCGAAATACGAATTGGCGCTTGAGTATTTTATTTCCGCGAAAGCGCAGGCCGACACATTAAACCTGAAAGCCGAACAAGTATTGGCCTACCTCGCCATGGCACGCGTATTCGAAGAGGCTGGCAATCACGCCAAGAGCATTGAGTTGCTAAGCAAGGCCCAGACAATCGATCTGAAAGCAGATAATCCCCTGAGCTTACTGATTCTCCACGAACTGGGGCGCGTTTATACGCAGGCAGACAGTACCGGGGAAGCACGCTCAACTTACACCACGTTATTGCGTTTGTCGCGCGACTCCAAACAGGAAAAACGGGAAGCTGATGCGCTGTTTTATTTGGGGGTGATCAGCGCGCGCGAAACCAAATATGACTCTGCACTCGCACTTCATAAAGAATCTCTTAAACTAAAACGAACGTTACAAGATAAAGCGGGAGAAGTTACTTCTTTGAATACAATTGGCGATTTATATCTCCAGATGAAAAATGAAGACCGGGCGCTGGCTAACTATGTTGCTGCACTGGAAATCAGCCAGGCACTGAAAGACGACCACGCGATTGCAATTTCATACAACAATGCCGGCAGGTTATACTTTCATCAGAAGAACTTTTCGCGGGCGCTATCAAACTTCGAACTGGGTTTTCAAAAGGCGCAACAGGCGCGAAGTCTTGACCAGATGAAAGTCAGTACCGACTACATCAGCCAGTGCTATAAAGAGACAGGGGAATTCCAGAAGTCACTTCAGTATCGTGAGCAAAGCATTGAAATTGAGTCGATGATCCAGCGTGAAAAAGATGAGCGCAAGCTGCTGGAACTGGAGAACAGTTCCGTTCTTGAGGCCAAAGAGCAGGCCATTGACAAACTTGAAGCGAAACGGTTAGCGCATGAAAAACAATTGCAGGAGGAAAGACGCACGCGGTATTTCCTGTTTGCACTGATCGGTCTTACCGCGGTTGTTGCGGGATTGATATTCTCCCTGTATCGCAACAAGCAGAAAACAAACCTGGTGTTGCAGGCAGCAAACGAAAAGATTATGCAGCAGAACGCTCAGCTGCAGCAGCTAAATGCAACAAAGGACAAATTTTTCTCAATCATCAGTCATGATTTGAAAGGGCCATTGAATTCGCTTACCTCCTTTTCGGGATTGCTGATTAACTACTTCGACAGTTTAAGCAAAGAGGAAATTCAAACGCTCGCGAAAGACCTCGATAAATCGTTAAAGAATCTCTTTGCGTTACTCGAAAACCTGCTGGAGTGGTCGCGGTCGCAAACGGGCGCTATTGAATTTAAACCTGCAGCATTCGACCTTTCAGAACTGGTTCAGGAGAACATCGATCTGTTGAGTGCGCAGGCTGCAGCGAAGACTATCAAACTGGAGTATGAAGATCCCACACCAACTCCGGTAATGGCTCACAAAAATTCCGTTACAACTGTTATCCGCAACCTGATCAGCAACTCAATTAAGTTTACGCCAACAGGCGGAACCATAACTGTATCCGTCAAGAAAAGCAGCGATGAAGCCCTTGTTTCCATAGCGGATACGGGTGTTGGGATGAGTAAGGAGGTTATCGACAAGATTTTTAGGATTGATGCGAAGCACTCCACGAAAGGCACCGCTGATGAAAAAGGTACCGGGCTGGGTCTTGTGCTCTGCAAAGACTTCGTTGAAAAGAACAACGGAAGTATAGGAGTACACAGCGAAGAAGGAAAAGGATCTACGTTCTATTTTACGCTGCCGAGTTCTCGCTAACGTCTCTGTTAATAAATGGATATCAAGTATAAAATAGACCGTAGGTGGGTGACCCCTTTTTTTCTCATTGGCTCTTTGTTTCTATTGAGTGCGTTATATCTGATTGCCAGCGATTACCTCAAATTGCGTAACGGAGTACGCGTGACTGCAGTTGTGGCGGATTTTTATGTATATGAGACAACTGACGATAACCATTCACAAGTCAAAAGCTACAGTACGATATTTAAATACGAGTTTCAGGGCAAGGCATATTTTCACCAAAATACTCTCAGCACTCGATCACCGGATTATGAGATCGGTGAAAAAGTTAGCATTGGATAAACCCGCTACAAGCTGATGATGTTGTTATTGATTCGTTTCGGGATCGATGGAAGTCACCGTTGTTGTTGTTTTTCGCCTCGCTTTTCAACTTTGGTATGAGTTTGCTTGCAAGAAGAAAATCAAATTCTGATCCTGATTGGAGTAATGATACTGAAGTGCTATCTAAAAATCCAAAATAAACTCCTGCAGATTAAACTTACGTTCCAGCTTAAGTTCTTGCGAAGGCGGTAACGACCAAGAGGGATGCGTTAATTTCTGCCAACTCCGGTAAAATGAGAGTACCGCGTTTAAGAATTTCTGATTCGGAAGCCCTAACCAAGCGGTAATCTGCGCTTTTTGACCATAACATCGCGAGTTCCAACACTTACACCCGGAGTTCCAACATTTAAACTGCGAGTTCTAACAGTAACATCGCGAGTTCTAACAGTCACCACGCGAGTTCCAACATTTACCACACGAGTTCCAACAGTAACATCGCGAGTTCCAACAGTTACCACGCGAGTTTTAACAATCACCACGCGAGTTTTAACAGTAACCACGCGAGTTTTAACAGTAACCACGCGAGATTTCTCAGTCACCACGCGAGTTTTAACAATTACCAAGCGAGTTCCAACAATTACCTCGCGGGATTTCTCAGTAACCGTGCTCCCTCTGAAGTTGCGGGAGCCTGTTTCATAATTCAGATTACTTGTTTTTACAAGTTTGTAAACAGGAAAACAAAACGTGTCGGTTCTGTTTCGTCACGTGGCCGCGACTGCAAGCAGTAATTGATCAAAAGAAAAAATTGAACGCTAAGTAATTCCCGTAAGGCTAAATCATCGGATCACAACTACAAGCAAAGCCCCGTTAGGAAGGGTTAAGTTATCGGGGCTGATTTCAAATCAAAATCCCAGAATAAACTCCTGCAGGTTCAGTTTGCGCTCCAACTTTAGTTTCTTCCGCAGCCTGTAACGACTAATCTCCACTCCTCTCACCGAGATGTTCAGCAAGTTGGCAATTTCTTTGGTTGAAAGATTCATTCGTAAGTAGGCGCTCAGTTTCATGTCTTGCGGGCTCAGTTCCGGGTAAGCCAACCGGAACCGCCTTGAAAAATCACCATGAACATTATCGAAATGTTGCTGGAAGTGCTCCCAATCCTGATCGGACGACAAGTTTCCTTCGATGTCGTGAACAATCTGCGTGAGCTCTTTTGATACTTCCAGCGAACTCTTTTTTGAAAGACTCTTCAAATGATCTTTTACACCGGTAATGAACTCATTCTTGTTGAGGATCAGCACCGTTGAGGTGCCAAGTTCTTTATTCATGTGCATGAGTTCAGCCTCAAGCTTTTCATTCTTTAGCCGCGTGATTTCCTCCTGGGTTTTCTGCGCCAGTAATTCCATCTCGTTATCCCGGCGGATAAGTTCTTTTTGCTGCTGAATGTTCATCAGGCGCTTTTCATGCTTGTGTTTCCGGTCAAGCAAACCGAAGCCGGTGTACAATAATCCGACTACCGTTACTCCGTAAACGATGTATGCCCAAACCGTTCGATACCACGGTGCCTGAACAACAAATTCATACGTAACCTCCTTACTAATCTCACCATATACATTACGCGACCGGACATGAAATGCATATTTACCTTCCCGAAGGTTGGTATATTCCTTCTGGGTTTGCGGTGTCCACTCCGACCATGTTTTGTCAAAGCGTTCAAGGTAATACTGGTGCATGACTTCGCCATTGCCTTCAAACGAAGTTGCGGCAAAGGTGAAATTAACCGAGTTCGCTTTGTACGGAAGCGAAATAACTTCCGCACTGGTTTGATTTTCTGTTACCTGGTTATCGTGAACATGATTGCCATAAAACAACAACGAATCGCCCTCGGCAGTGGTTGAAAACCTCCGGATTAACGTCTTGAACCGCGTTTCAGTTGCCAGTCGCTTATTGGGGTTATAGTGAACAAATCCCTCCTTCGCGCCAAACATCACCTCGTTATTCTCGAGCACCGTCATGTTCTCGAGATCATCGTTTAAGAATCCACGGATCTTATTAAATGTATTCGCTTCAAGGGTATAGTTTCCGATGGTGTTTTTTCGCAGCACACCAATCTGATGCTGACCGGTAAAATAAATGTTTCCGAAGGCATCTTCGCGCAAGTGCCAAAGCTGTGCATGCTCACCCAGCAAGCCGGTAAAGAATGGCTCGCGAATAAAACGATCAGAAGCCTTGTCGTATTTGTAAACACCATCTTCCGAGGTAAAGACCAGTTCATTCCGGATGTTGAAAACGTTGATCAGCACATTGGATGGGAAACCTTCATTGGACCCATAAAACCTGACCGACTTGATTTGCGTTGCGGAGTCGTTGAGCACGATTTTATAGACACCTTTATATCCATGGGTAATCCACAACACACCATCACGGTCTTGCTCCATTACACGGGATGATTCGCGAAACCCGTCAAGACTTGTTCGGGTACTCCAATGATTTCCCGAACCTTTTGCAAGCAATTGCAGGCCATTGTACGATCCTTCTACCAACAGGCCCGGCTTCTGCCGGAGTTGCAGGAATATCCATCCCCCCGGCTCAGACGATATGCGGATACTCTTATCGTTATCGATTCTGAACGCGCCGCTATGGTGGCCCATCAGCAAATCGTTTCCGTACCGGCCGACATGATAAACCTGACCGCGACTGTTTTCAACCAGCTTGAACGATGAAGCGGGCGAGGCAATATCTTTGACATAAAGACCCGTATTTGTTCCGAGGTATAATGTATGATTATCCAGGTAAGCGCAGTATCCTGTTCCCGGCAAATCCATCTGCTCGTTGATAAAGGTGAACGGTGATCCAAGTTCGACATAGGCCAGACCATTATTCTGACCGACCCATAAGTTCTGAAGGTCATCTTCAAAGATGCTGAGTACGGTTCGGTTCTGTAACCCTTTGCCGCTGGTAAGCTGGGTAAGAATCTCACCACTATCGTTAATGATCAACAAGCCATGGTTCTGTGTTCCCACAGCAAAGTTTCCATTCTTTAATCTTACCATCACATTAACAATCGCTTCCCTGAAATAATCCTGCAAGGCGGGCCGCCACGGTTTTATCATTCCCTTGTTAAACTCAAACACACCCTGCTGAAAGGTGCTGATGATCATTCGGTTAGATGAATATGGCAAAATGGATGAGATGCCTTTATTCCTGAAAAATTCACTGCCTTCAATGGTTGTCAGGTTATCGACATTCAATTGCGTGATTCCACGTTCGCGTTCATCGACATAGAGCTCCCGGTTTACAAAAAATGACAACTCAAGCGCATGCGCAGGCTTCACTACGGTGAACTTGTTATGATCGTAAATGAAGATGTTGGAAAACGTACAGAAATAGACGCGGCCTTCATCCAGAAACACATTCCACGTTTCATCGAAGTTGCGATACGCGGGGGCCAGACTATCAGCCAGGGATGTGTACTGAAGCTGACCTTGTTTGTTAGGAAAGAAGTATCCGAAATCGCCCTGGCAGCCTACGAAGATTTTCCCCGTATCGTCAACTGCTACGCTGCGCATTTTTGAACCATTCTTTACACGATAAATCTGCCAGCGATTACCATCAAACTCCAGGAGTCCGAAGTTGTTGGCGATATAGATAAGCCCGCGTTTGTCCTGAACGATATCCCAGTTCTGGATTCCGGCCCCGTACTCCTGGGTTGAGAAGTTTCTGACAAACGGAACCCCTGCCAAACCCGACTGAGCAGGGCTTTTTGAGGGAAAAACAAGCAGGAGTAATAAAAAGGCGACTCTGGCCGGGGTCATGATGCATCAAACTTCGATCAATGTAGTATTTAATTTTAAGCTGAGAAACACAAAAGCCTCAAAATCAGCTCAAAAATGCCACATCACTTAGGTTTGATGTATTTTTGATGTACTGAATTTCGGTATTTGAAGTAGGATTGATGCACCTTTTTCCTTGCGTTATGTGCTGCATTTTGGAAAATTTGTAAACGTTTGCATAAACCAGTGTTTTGCAAACTATTGCACAACCTAAACCCACTGCTCGAATGAGAAAACTCTACTCCCTGCTCCTCGTTGTGTTGTTGGCAACTTCAGCGTTTGCCCAATCAACCATAACGGGTAAAGTCACCGATAGCAAAGGTGATGGCCTACCCGGTGTCAGTATCGCCCTGAAGGGCACGTCAACCGGTGTCATCAGCGATGCCGATGGTAACTATTCAATCAGCGCCCCGTTTGATGGTGCCCTGGTCTTCAGCTTCATTGGATTTAAAACCGCAGAAGTAAAAGTTGGCGGAAGAACATCCATTAACGTAACGCTGGAAGAAGATCTGACCGCTCTTGAAGAAGTAGTGGTGATCGGTTATGGAGAACAAAAGAAAAGTCTGAACACAGCAGCTATTTCAAGGGTAGATAGCAAACAGTTATCCAATTTCAGCAATCAGCGCCTGGAGCAAATGTTGCAAGGCCAGGTTGCCGGTGTAACAATCAAGCCATCTTCCGGACAACCCGGATCCGGATTCAACATATTGATCCGCGGTATTGGAACAAACGGAGACAATAGCCCGCTGATTATCATTGACGGAATGAGTGCTAACGATGGCGCACTCTCGGCATTAAACCCGGAAGACATTGAGTCAATCGAAATAATGAAAGATGCAGCATCGACCGCAATTTATGGTGCCCGGGGTGCGAATGGTGTTGTTTTCGTGAAAACAAAAAAAGCGAAGGCAGGAGAAGCCAGCCTTGTTTACGAAGGTTTTTATGGAATGCAGCGTCCGTGGAGTATGCCAAAAGTGCTGAACGCATCGCAATATGTAGAGCTCATTTCAGAAAAATATGCGAACAGTGGTCTGTCCTTGCCTGCAGGCTTTCCTACTCAGGAAACAATCCCGCACAATTCAGACTGGATAAACAAGCTTGTTCAAGCAGCTCCCACGCAAAGACATGGAATATCACTCAGCAAGGGTACTGAAAACGGATCCATTAATGCTTCGCTTTCATATTTCGCGCAAGACGGTATAATCGCCCCAAAAAAATCAAATGCACGCAGGGTGACCGGCCGGTTTGCCGCAGAACAAAAGGTTAATGATTTATTCTTCTTCGGGCAAAGCGCACAGTTTGTACATGCCACGAATGAACGCATTGGAGAAAATAACGTCTTCGGTTCTCCGCTTAGCGAAGCCTTGGTATACGATCCTCTTACACCGTACTACGATCCAAATGGAACTTTCGGATTTGCGCAATCACCATATGTGCAAAAGGAATATCTGAACCCGCTGAGTCAGATTTTCATCACCAACAATTCAAGCATGCAGAACGGGATTATCGGAAACACCTTCCTGAAGATTACTCCGGTAAAGGGCCTTGTAATCAATACAAGCATGGGTATCGACTATCAGTATTATACCGGAAAAGGTTTTACACCATCGTATAAGTTCTACGATACAAATGGCAACCAGCTCAATCTCGTTAATGAGCTAAACGATATCTATGAGTACTCGAGCAAAAATTTTATCTGGCAATGGGAGAATTTTGCGACTTACACCAAAGATTTTGGTAAGCACTCTATCCAGGGAACGATCGGAACCACGATGCGTCAGTTTAAGGGAAGTTCGTTTGGTGCTTCATCGTCAGGGATCCCGGAAGAAGTTCAATTCGATCCAAACTTTCAATACATCGACAATACTCCTGATTCACTCAGACGATCGAATAGCAGCGCACCTGAAAAGGTATCATTAGTCAGTGTTTTCGGTCGTGCCATTTACGGATATGATCAGAAATATCTTGTTACGGCAACATTGCGCAGAGATGGCAGCTCAGTTTTCGGTCCAAATAATCGGTATGGTATTTTCCCTTCTGTTTCATTGGGCTGGGTTGTTTCGCGGGAAGCCTTCTGGAATTTTGAAACCGTTAATTTCCTGAAAGCCAAATTGAGTTATGGTGTCAATGGTAACGACCGTATTGGAACGCTTCGTTATGCATCGGTGATTGGAAATACAGGCTCATACCCTTTTGGTAAGCCGGGAAGTCAAACAATCTACAACGGCTTATCGAGTTTGTTTGCCGACAATCCGGATATAAAATGGGAAGAGAGCAAACAATTTGATGCAGGATTCGAGGTGGGTCTTTTAAACGACCGCATCACGCTGGAGATGGACTATTACATTAAGAAGACCTCGGGTTTGCTGATGGAAGCAACTACGCTTGATCTCGATGGTTTTAACGGACCGCCAATTGCCAACGTGGGTGAAGTTGTAAACCGTGGATTTGAGTTTGAGGCCAAATACCGCCAGAATTTCGGACAAGTGAATTTCGGTGCATCCCTGAACGTTACTACACTTCATAACGAAGTAACCAAGGTTACCGATAACGGGTACATTGACGGCTACACCTGGCCTGTTAGAAATACAGTGATCACCCGCATGGAAGTAGGCAAACCCATCGGCTTTTTCAGAGGTTATAAAACAGCCGGAATTTTCAATAGCCAGGATGAAGTATTCAGTCATATTAACTCCAGCGGACAACGCCTTCAGCCAAATGCCCAGGCAGGTGATATCAAATTTGTTGACGTTAACAAGGATGGTGTGATCGATAGCAAGGACATTACTGAAATCGGAAGTCCGTGGGCAAAAGCCCAGATTGGTTTGAATCTGAATGCATCATACAAAGGATTTGACATCCGCCTGCTCTTTACATCAAGTGTAGGTAACGACATTTATCGTTCCTATGAACGTCAGGATGTCATTAACAACAATTACACAACAGAATGGCTCGACCGGTGGACCCCGGAAAATCCAACCGCATCATACCCGAGACTGACCGTTTCAGATCCTAACAACAACTCCCGTGCATCTGATTTTTACGTTGAGAATGGATCATACGTAAGGCTTAAGTCTCTCCAGATTGGTTATTCGTTACCGAGCAGTATTCTGGAAAAAATCAAGGTTACCAAGATGCGCGCATATGTAACATTCGATAACCTATGGACGCTCACAGGCTATTCAGGTTTCGATCCGGAAATTGGTAACAGTGGCTGGATACTGGATACCGGTATCGATAAAGGATTTTATCCTCAGTTAAAGACGATGGGATTCGGTCTCAGAGTTCAATTCTAAAACTTAAAACATTACGTCCATGAAATTCAATAATTCCAAACTTATAAAAGCACTTCTGCTCACAACGCTTCTTACAGCAGGATGTGACGATTTCCTGGAAACTGAACCTCAGAACAAATACCTGTCTGTTAACTTCTATATTTCTGAGGATCAGGTTTTCAAAGGGTTAATTGCTGCATATGATCCACTCCAGTGGACATTCGTAACCGGTAAATGGACATCGTCTGTTATGCTGGGAGAAATCTGGAGCGATAACGCCAATGCTGGCGGAGATCCAACGGATTTTGATCAACCCGGCTGGCAGGAAATAGATGATCTTAAATCCACGACCCTTACGGCTGAAGCACGGGCATTCTGGATTAAATACTATGCCGGTATCAACCGTGCCAACCAGGTGTTGAACAATGTCAAACTGGAAGGTGAAGTAATTGATTCATACCAGGCAGAAGCAAAGTTTCTCCGTGCTTACTATATGTTCGAACTTTTCCGCACATATGGGCCGATACCGATTATCCTGTCTCAACCTTCACCGGAAGACAAAAACTTCTCACGGGCTACCATGTCGGAAGTATTTACGCAAATAGAAAAAGATCTTCTGGAAGCGATACCGCTTTTGCCTCTTTCCTATTCTGCCGAATTCAGCGGCCGTGCAACGAAGGGTGCGGCACAGGCTCTGCTTGGAAAAGCATATTTGTACTGGGCAGATCTGGACAACGACAATGCGGCTACATTCGACAAAGCGGCCGAGCAATTATCTGATGTGATTACATCCAATCAGTATCAGCTTGTTGATGACTATAACCAGTTATTTGCCTTTGGACAGGCGAATGATTCCGAATCCGTTTTTGAGATTCAGTATACAAACGAAGTACCTGCAGATTTCGGTACCCCCTATCAGTTCATCAATGGGAACATGATGGTTCAACTTTGCGGGATCCGCGGATTGTGTGCCAATCATCCTGATTATGTTGAAGGCTGGGGCTTCATGTTACTGACAGACAATTTATATGATTCCTTCTTACCCGATGATTTGATTCGCAGAGACGCGACTATTATTTCGCAAACCGCTTTGACGCTTGGTGGTTGCGCAGTTTCAGCAGCGGCACAAAATCCTATTGATTTCGAAGGCTACTGGCAAAAGAAGTATGCAAACTATCGGGGATACACGGTTCCAAATGGTGGTGAAATCAACGTACTAAAAGATGCTAATCAGCCGGTAATCCGCTACGCTGATGTATTGTTGATGTATGCTGAAGCGCTCGAACGCGGAAACGGATCTTCGTCAGAGGCCATGACTTATGTCGACATGGTTCGTGAACGTGCAGCAGGCCCAGGAGACAATACCGGCAGTTTCAGAACTACTGCGGAACTGATGACCGATGAAGGCTGGACATTGCTGGAAGCGATCTGGTATGAACGAAGAGCAGAGTTGGCCGGTGAAGGCGATCGCTGGTTTGACCTGGTACGTTCCGGCAGAGCAAATGCGAATGTGTTTTCTCCTGCTAATCCAAGAAATGGAAATTTCAGCACGGACGACTTATTCCTGCCGATACCGCAACGTGACGTTGACTTGACCGGAGGTAAGTTAACCCCTCACCCTGATCAATCTCTTTTTCAATAAGTTGGCAAATCATACTTAACTTGCAACGGGTAGTGCTTTCGCGAACAACAGCTCGCGAAGGCCTTCCCTATTAACTATTTAACTAACCGGTGATGATGATGCGCGCGAAATACTGTTTAACACTTCTGTTTGGTTTGATGTTGTTTTCAAATGCTTTCAGTCAATGCGAAGTACTTGTATGGAGCGATGAATTTGAAGGAACCGGAGCGCCTAATTCTACTTTTTGGAGCTATGACCTTGGAGCAGGCGGATGGGGAAACAACGAGGTTCAAACCTACACCAACAGCACCACCAATGTTCGTCAGGAAAACGGTAAACTAATTATTGACGCTGTTAAGTTTGGCAGTAACTGGACTTCCGGCCGTATCAAAACCCAGGGAAAGAAAACTTTTACCTATGGCAAGATTGTCTTCAGAGCTAAACTACCCACCGGAGTTGGCACATGGCCCGCGCTTTGGATGCTTGGACAAAACATCACATCGGTAGGTTGGCCGGCTTGTGGTGAAATTGATGTGATGGAACACGTTGGGAAGAATCAGGGCGTTGTTCAGGCAGCCCTTCACACCCCTTCCAGCAATGGAAATACAGTTAATAAGGGCGCTACTTCTGTTCCAACCGTCAGCACCGAATTTCACGACTATGCTGTTTCCTGGAATGAACAACGCATTGCGTTCTCGGTCGACAATGTTGTGTACTATACATACAATCCTTCAACAAAAAACGCAAACACGTGGCCTTTCACCGGGCCGCAGTTTTTGATCATGAACATTGCCATGGGTGGAAACTTTGGAGGACCCACCATCGACCCCAACCTCACATCAGCAAGAATGGAGGTTGAATACGTTCGCGTGTATGAAGAAAAATCCGAGCCTTCTATCACCGGACCTAAGTTCGTATTCGAGAATCAAACAAGTCTTTCGTACACCGCCCCAGATTACGGCGGAGGTATTACCTACAACTGGACACTGCCGGAAGGTGCTACGCTTGTTTCCGGACAGGGCACCCGGCAGATATCGGTAGACTGGGGTAATGCTGATGGCGAACTGCAACTTGATATTGACGGAAATACAGGGTGCCCATCAAACTCAACATCGGTAAACGTAACCACGATCATCGAACCTACGGGCGACAAGTATCTTGCACACAGTTTCAGTACAAGTCAGCTAACGGGATGGACCTCCAACGGAGGAGCATCTGTAACGATGCAAAACGTTTCCGATAAACTTAGCGTCAATTATAGCCTGGCAGCCCTGCGCTATATTCAACTGGAACTTCCCCGGGCGGTTGATGTTCAGGATTATTCCATTGTAAAACTTCCGATCACTATTCCTGCTTCATCTGCCAGTGTGCCGGATTTGCTCATGGTGTTTGTGGATGGTGATGGAAACGAAACTACGGCTACCCGTTACGAATTGGACGCAAGTGAAAAGGATGGTCAGACTCGATTATTCTCATACAATTTTGACGGCAAGTGGGATCAGAACAATCCTGATGTAAATCCAAATTATATCAAGTATGTTCGGATTTATATGTTTCCCGGAACAGCGAGTTTCTCTTTGGGTGACCTGTACCTCTATAATAGTAAAACCGTGCCGGCAGCCCCGACAGGCCTTGCCGCAGATATTAATGGCAGTGAAGTTAAATTATCATGGAATGACCTGAGTAATGCAACAACTTTTCATATCTATAGAAGCGCAACGGAAAACGGTACCTACACACGCGTGGAATCCAACGTGCGTGCGGACGATAATCCTCACGTAATTTTCCCGACAACGTCTATTAATTACTACAAGGTCACCGGGGTGAACTCAACGGGCGAATCAGCGCAAAGTGCTGCGGTAGAAGCCATTGCTGTGGTAACGGCCACGGAAGATGAACTTGCCAGCGTTTCGCTTTATCCAAATCCATCAAAAGGAAAATTCACCATTACTTTACCCGATCAACATTTTGAACGCATCGATCTGTATGACCTGCAGGGTCGTCCGCTCAACTTCACTACCGAAACCGGCGACAAAACGATAACGGTTTCCATGCGTGATCACATTCCGGGGGTGTATTTCCTGAAGCTTGCCAGTAAACGCACTGCACGGGTTTATAAACTCCTGGTTGAATGACATTCATCATGAAGAACAACATTACACGTTTACTGGGTATCATCTCATTGTTCATAGCTCAGGGCTGCATGCAAAAGCCTGCGCCAAATCTCATCTGGAGCGATGAATTTAACTATACCGGAACACCCGATACAACAAAGTGGAATTACGACATAGGTGGTCACGGATGGGGTAATAATGAATTGCAGTATTATACAAAAGATATGCAGAACGTGCGTGTTGAAAACGGCAATCTTGTTATTGAAGCGCGCAAAGATTCTTTTGACAATAAAGCCTACACTTCAAGCCGGATTGTTTCAAAGCACAAGGGAGACTGGCTTTACGGACGCATTGAAGTGCGCGCAAAGCTCCCCAAGGGAAAAGGAACATGGCCGGCAATCTGGATGCTATCGACTGACTGGAAGTACGGAGATTGGCCGGCAAGCGGTGAGATTGACATCATGGAACACGTAGGATACGATCCGGAAGTTGTGCATGGCACGATTCACACGGAGGCATACAACCACGTCAAGCAAACACAAAAAGAAGGCAAAGTTACCGTTCCCGGAGCGCAGGATGATTTTCACATTTATGCCGTAGAGTGGCGGGAAAACAAAATGGATTTTTTAGTCGATAATAAAGTATATCACAGCGTTACCCGTGATCCGAAAGATGATTATAAAGGCTGGCCATTCGATCAAAAGTTTCACTTGCTGATGAACATTGCGGTGGGTGGTAACTGGGGTGGCAAGGAAGGCGTTGACGAATCAATCTGGCCCCAGCAAATGATTGTTGACTACGTACGCGTGTACGAATAAAGATTTTTATTTTGGGTTAAAGTGCGAACAGTGCCTGTTGCCCGGGCGCTGTTCTTTTTTTATGCAACTGGCAATTGATAGGTTGCAGTGTATCCTAAGGTAAAAACAACTTGTACTATCTGTGTACTGACGAGAACGTAATTACCAAGGATGCGTTTTTTTACTAAAATACACCTCAGAGTTCACGATATCATTTTGCAGGAAAAAGAAAGTCGTCAGGATACTCTTCAATCACATCACGTAAGACCTGATCATGAAAAACAAATGAGAAGATAGTGTCCTTAGTTTTAAAGCTGTCTAACTCAGCAAGAACCTCTGGTCGACCAAAACGGTATAACCGCATGATAAAGTAGTCCACATACAAAAGCGAATCTGTCGGCTTATCATTTATCTGTTTATCTATTTGCGCAATATTCGAATCGATGTATCTAAGAGCTTTCCCCGAGTCCTGCGGCCAAACCTGAAGCGCTTCAATGAGGTTTAAAGTAAGTTGTTTATCTCGAACAAACGCCCCATTCTGATTCACCAAAACTTTCAAATCAGGATATTTGCGCAAGTACATCAAGATAGAGGAGACTAGTACAAATTGTGACTTGGCCATTACTTGGCGATCAGAATTCTTACGTGACTTAATTACATCGTAACTTCTTACTAAGTACTCCCTATCACCTGTAATAAGGTATTTTGAAAGTAGGCTGTTTGCCTTGTTCAAGTCCGGATCAGACTCTATTTTTTTCTCATGGCATGAGACTTGAATCAAAAGTGCTACAATCAATATTCTCATTAATTGAGTCATTCAGGTCTATTCTTGAATAATTGAAAGTGATAAATTAGTAAAATTTAGATATCCAAACACCGTTATTCTATCGAATAGAAGATCTGAACCGCTCAAAAGCATCGACATAAATTTGCCCCACCTATGTGAAATGAAACGAGGTAGCAATTCTGTTTTCCCGGGCGCTGTTCTTTTTTTATGCAACTGGTAATTGATACCTTGCAGCCTTGAATCAACACGACACCATAGTTGCGCTTGCCACCGCACAGGGAATCAGTGCAATAGCTGTGATACGCTTGTCCGGGAGTGATTGTATTTCAATCACTCAGAAGATATTTAACGGGAGAAATCTGCTCACGGCAGACACACATACGGCTCATTTCGGAACGCTGCACTACAACGGAAAGCTGATTGACGAAGTGCTGGTTACCGTATTTAAAGAACCCCGCTCCTTCACACGTGAGAATGCAATAGAGATATCGTGTCATGGGTCACCGGTAATTGTTAAAGAAATTGTAAAGGCATTGCTTGCGAACGGTGCCCGCCTGGCGGAGCCCGGTGAGTTTACCAAACGCGCCTTTTTAAACGGGCGGATGGATCTCGCGCAGGCAGAGGCTGTTGCCGACCTGATTAATGCCGAAACCGACAATGCGCGACAGGCTGCCTTAAACCAGATGCGGGGAGGTTTCTCGAAAGAGATTAACACCCTGCGGGAAGAACTCATCCACTTTGCTTCACTGATTGAACTGGAACTGGATTTTGGCGAAGAAGATGTAGAGTTTGCCAAGCGCGATGATCTGAGAAAACTGATTTTAAAAATTCAGTCGTACCTGAGTTCGTTGATTCAATCGTTCGATCAAGGGAATGTGATCAAGAACGGTGTACCCACAGTAATTGCAGGGAAGCCGAATGCAGGCAAATCTACGCTGTTGAATTTATTGCTTAACGAAGAGAGAGCAATCGTTTCTGAAATTGCCGGCACCACGCGTGATGTGATCGAAGATGAAATGATCCTGGGGGGCATTAACTTCCGTTTCATTGATACAGCAGGCTTGCGCGAAACGCAGGACGTTATTGAAGCAATCGGAGTTGAGCGCACGCGCGATCGCATGCGAAAAGCTTCCGTTATCCTTTATTTATTTGATTTATCTTCTGCTACGCTGGCAGAGATTCACCAACAGACTGAAGAATTAAAACAACTTGGAATTCCTTTTATCAAGGTGGGCAACAAGATTGATAAAGCTGACCCGGCATTGTTAACTTCCCTTAAAGACCAGGACTTTGTTCTGATCTCTGCATCAAAGCATGAGAATATCCAACAGCTGAAGGATAAGCTTCTCTCCTTCTTTCATGTAAGTACTGTTAAATCGGGTGATGTTCTGGTAACGAGCTTACGGCACTACCAGAATTTACTGCAAACACATCAATCCCTGGACCGTGTACTGAATGGAATGAGCGAAGGTGTTACCGGAGATTTTCTAGCGATGGACATCCGCCAGGCATTGCATTACCTGGGTGAAATCACCGGCGCCATTTCAACCGATGATCTGCTGGACAATATTTTCAGTAAGTTTTGTATTGGGAAGTAGCCACTGATTCTTCTTTCACAGCAAATCTGGGCAGGTCACTCTTTTTATACTCCAATCAAATGTGATGTATAAAATGAGGTTAGGGCCGAACCTCCAATACGACAACACTACAAGGCGAAATAGCCGCTACGAGCGTTTCTCCTTTGAACCTGGCCTTGGCAAAGTCTTTCGGGATAATCTTATTGGGGGCTTCAAAGGTGTTGTGGTCGTTTACTTTTTCGGACGTAAGCACTCGGCCTGAAACCGTTTTAAAGTGTTTAGCACCCAACTGGATTTCTACCGGAAGTTCATTATGAGAATCAATATTGGCAATAGAAATATGAACAATTCCTCCGGTTGTTACTGAAGCGGAAACAGAAAGTGCAGGCAGTTTCTCATTGCCATTGGAATACATAACTGACTCTACTGTTACCGGTAATTGCGTAGCCTCCTGGTGCACATTGTACATTTCCATAACATGGTATGTTGGCGTGAGCAGAATTTTCTCTTTATCGGTGAGGATCACGGCCTGAAGAACATTCACTACCTGTGCAAGGTTGGCCATCCGTACCCGGTCTGCATGATTCTGAAAAATATTCAGCGTCACTCCTGCAATCATTGCATCACGCATCGTGTTCTGCTGGTAAAGAAATCCGGGATTGGTTCCCTTTTCGACATCGTACCACCCACCCCATTCATCCACCACAAGGGCTACCTTGCGTTGCGGATCATATTTATCCATGATCGCAGCATGCTTTGTAACAAGTTCTCCCATCTGCATGGCACGCTGCATGGTTTTGAAATATTGCTCTTCGCTAAAGTCAGTTGCCGATCCCTTTTTATTCCAATCAATTACCGAATAGTGATGCAGTGCGACTCCTTCCAGCAGGTGTAACGGAATTTCGCGCATCAATACTTCCGTCCAGTTATAATCGGACGAGTTAGCACCGGAAGCAATGCGAAACAGATTGCTTCCCGTCATAAATGTTGCATACTGCCTGTACAGGTTTGCGTAATATTCAGGCTTCATATTTCCGCCACATCCCCAGGCTTCGTTGCCTACACCCCAGTACGTTACATTCCAGGGTTTTTCGCGACCGTTCTTTTGCCGCAAATCGGACATCGGACTCACTCCTGAAAAGTTCACGTATTGAACCCAGTCTGAAAAATCTTTCACTGTTCCGCTTCCAACATTGGCTGCCAGATACGGTTCGGCCCCGATGCGTTCACATAAATTCAAAAAGTCGTGCGTGCCAAAACTGTTATCTTCAGTAACTCCGCCCCACCACACGTTTACAATTTTCGGTCGTTTAGCCTTATCGCCAATGCCATCTTTCCACTGATACGTGTCTGCAAAACATCCTCCCGGCCAGCGAAGATTTGGAACCTTTAACTTCCGGAGCGCTTCAATAACATCGTTGCGAACTCCATCGGTATGGCTGATCTGGTTATTTTGCTCACCGATATACATCCCATCATAAATACACCTGCCCAAATGCTCTGCGAAATGACCGTAGAGGTGTTTACTGATAACCACACCAGGCTTATCTGTATTAATGATGATCGTGTTTTGAGCGAATGTTTCCGTTATTATCGCCAGCGCAGAAATAATGATAACCATGCGAGCGCAACGCACTAATGACAGATGAATTTTCATTGTCCGATCTGATTGGGATAATTGGTTGTACACTACTTTTTAAGGCCGGCTTCCATCTATTCAGCAGAAAGAACCCGTTTTTTTCCGGCTATTCCTGTTTCATTAGATGGCCCGACACGAAAATAGTATTTAGTGATGAGGAATCATCCGGCTAAAACTAACAGTTTACAAACCAGTAGTGCGATTAACTACTTTCCGGATTTGAACCGGTTTAAGAATCGTTCAAAAACAGTTTGCTGACGTGCTTCGCTGGCACCTTTCTCAAACGTATTCGCGATCTCGGCAACCCAGTCGCGCGAAACCTGGTCGGGGAATTCCTGCTGATTCTGGGCAACAAGTCGTGGCAAGATTAACGTTCCGTTTGACAGCGTAATCTGGAAATGGTCGGGACCTGACGGCCGGTGGTCCTGGTAGCTACCGATCTGCGGGTTGATTTCCTGTGCACGGGAAACGATTTCCTGAACGCCTTTTTTATATGTTGCAGTTTTCATAGGGGTAAATTAAAGCCGCCATGAAGATACCGGGAGCGCTATGGAAAAACAGTTACAAACTGTATCAAAATCTTACACAAGTAAATATTTAACATTTCGCCCGGGATTGAAGCCTCAATCTGCGTTCCATGGGTCAAAGTTCGGGTAAGTATCAGCAATCGTATCAAATTCATTCCGTAAATTCGTTTATGCCAACAGAAAGCACAGCCATCCATTCATCACTTCACGATCTTTTTCCCACATTCAACCCTGAACTCATCAGCCATCTCGAAAAAATCGGGCAGGTCGTTGAATTCCCTGAAGGCGAAAACATGATGCGCCCGGGGCAGTACTTTAAAAGCTCCCTGCTGATTCTGGAGGGCCGTGTTAAACTTTATCGCGAAGGGGATGACGGTGAAGAATTCTTTCTTTACTTTCTCGAAAAAGGAAACGCTTGCGCATTATCAATGATCTGTGCTACAAAAAACGAAGCCAGTGCGGTAAAGGCAATTGCCGTAACTCCGGTTAAAGCACTCGCGATACCTATCCAGCACATGGACAGTTTAATGAAAGACTACAAAAGCTGGTACTATTTTGTGCTCGAAACATACCGCAGCCGCTTTGAGGAACTGCTGGAGGTGATTGATCAGGTAGCTTTCCGGTCGATGGACGAAAAACTTGAATTTTATCTGAGGCGCCAGTTTGATTCCATACAATCAAATACGATTACCATCACCCACCAGCAGATTGCTGACGATCTGAATTCGTCACGCGAAGTGATATCCCGCTTACTTAAGAAACTGGAGGCCAGAAAAGTCATTTCTGTATCCCGAAATGAAATAATCCGTATTACCATGGCATAGTGACTAAAGTCACTGTACGCATGTTGTCCACCGGACAACTTTGCAAAAAAAGCAAAAATCATGGAAGACATAGGCAATTACGATAACCTCACTGCGGCCGATTTTCAGGCCCGGCTGAGTACCACACCCCAGGCAGTGTTGCTTGATGTACGAACGTCAAGCGAGTTTAATTCCGGCTTCATTCCCGATGCGATCAATATCGATGTGATGAGCAACAGTTTTTATGACGAAATTGCTGAACTCGATAAATCAAAAACTTATTTTGTTTACTGCCGCAGCGGTGGCCGAAGCATGCAGGCTTGCCTGAGCATGGCGGATGCGGGATTTACCGTACTTAATCTGGCTGGCGGTATCAGTTCCTGGCCCGGAAAAATCGTAACACCATGAAAATGAAAACATGGTATTTGTGGGCTGCAGGGATATTGATTGGCGCTTTGGCCGGCTATGAATATTGGAACTATATAGGATGTGTCTCCGGAACCTGCGCCATTACATCCTCCCCTGTCAACAGCACATTGTATGGTGGCTTGATGGGACTTTTAACTGCCAATCTTTTCACATCCAAACGCGATGCTTCCGAGAGGAAATAAACTATTCAGCATCGTGCACCAAACCTGTCCGCGATGTCAAACCGGCCCGTTATTCGTTTCAGGTGCGTACGATCTGAAGAACTTTACGAAAATGCCGGAGAAGTGCAGTCACTGCGGTCAGCGTTTCGAACTTGAGCCGTCTTTTTATTCCGGAGCGATGTATGTAAGCTATGCGCTGCAGGTCGCGATTTTCACTACAGTGTATGTGGCGTTGCGTGTACTCCTTGATCCGGACATGGATGTATATATGTATTCCATCATCGCAGCGGTTATCGGATTGTTTCCCGTTACCCTGCGGCTATCACGTGTAATTTACCTCAACTTTTTTGTACGTTACGATCCATCCTTTGACAAGCGATAATAAAATTCAGGAGTTATATTTTTCAAGACAGTGAAACCACTGTCTTTTTTTTATTCTTTTTCATCAGCGTGACCGTAGTCACAGTATCAGCCTGCCATGGCTAATACTTTTGTGCACATTATTTCCGGCACATGAACACCCTGATAAAAAGTATTCTGATATTATTCATCCCTGCCTGGGCAAACGCCCAGACAACACCCCTCACGCTACACGAGGCATTAAATGCCGCACAGCAGCAAAATCGGTCAATCAAACTATCACAACTGGATGCCGAAGTTTCAAAGGCAAAAGTCAGACAGACACAAGCGGTGTTCCTGCCTCAGATAAATCTGAGTTATACAGCGCTGAGCACCAACAACCCGCTCAATGCATTCGGGTTTAAACTCCAGCAACAGGCGATTACCGAGACCGACTTTAATCCTGCCCTACTCAACGATCCTTCCGCAACACAAAATTTCATGACTAAAGTTGAACTGTTACAACCCATCTTCAATATGGATATGATTTATCAGCGCGAAGCTGCAGGAAATCAAGCAGAAGCGTTTCAACTGAAACATGAGCGAACGAAACAATACATCGGTTTAGAAGTCGAAAAAGCCTACGCACAATTGCAACTCGCGCACCGGGCTGAAACGGTAATGGAAGAAGCTGTTGTTACAGCTAAAGCCGTATCTGCCGCTGCGCAAAATAGGTTTGATCAGGGGTATCTGCAGAAATCAGATGTACTCCAGGTAAAAGTTTTTGTTGCAAATATGGAAACCAAGCTTGACGAAGCTAAAAGCAATGTAAAAAATGCTTCCGATTACCTAAGTCTCTTAATGGGTGTACCGCCTGGCGTTATTTACGCAACAGATACACTCAATCAAGACTTGCCGTTGATTTCAGACGCAGTTCTTCCCGAAAATCGGGCAGACTTTGCCGCGATGGCCGCAGTTGTTGAGGCACACAACAATGTGGTAAAGTCCAGCACGATGGCGTATGTTCCGAAACTGAATGCATTCGGAGAATATATGTTTAACGATTCAGAAGCTTTTGGCTTCGGATCAAACGCTTACCTGGTGGGTGCGCAACTATCCTGGAGAATTTTCAACGGAACCGCAACCAAAAACAAGATCGCGACAGCGAGAATCGAACGCGACAAAGCCACCCAGGAATTACATTATCAAAAAGAACAGGCGCAATTAGAACTTGACAAGACTATACGTCAGGAACGTGATGCGCAAAATTTGGTTAATCAACAAGCATTAACAACAGCGCATGCACAGGAAGCACTTCGGTTGATACAGAACCGTCACGAACAAGGTCTTGTCACAACAACTGACTTATTACAAGCGCAGACTAATGTGTCTCAACAAAAGCTTGGCCATGCTCAGGCGGTTTTTCAACTGACCGTAACACGCGCCTATCTGAATTTCTTAACTGCTACCACAAATCTGTAACTATTATTTATGAAATCATACCATTTCTATATCGCTTTAATTCTGACCACTGTGTGGGGTGCTTCCTGTTCTGAGGAGAAACCTGTTCAACAACATTCGCAAGCCTCGGTGCCGGTAACGTTGGCAACTCCTGTCTTAAGCAAGACAACGGGCATAACTGCAAGCGGCCAGGTAAGTGCAAGTGAAACAGCAATACTGAGCACACGTGTTATGGGCTTTATACAGGCCGTGCATGTAAAACCCGGTGAAGCTGTTAAAAAGGGACAGCTTTTAATATCGGTCAATAGCAACGACATCCTCGCTAAAAAAGCACAAGCCGAAGCGATGGTCTCCGAGGCAGAAGCTGCCCTTGCCGATGCGAAGAAAGACCTGGTCCGATACCAGGAATTATATAAGCAGCAAAGCGCATCGCAGAAAGAACTCGAAAACATGACACTGCGCCACCATTCCATTGAAGCGAAGGCAGAAGCCGCAAAACAAATGCAACGCGAGGCAGAAGCAATGCTCGCGTACACCCGAATCACAGCACCGTTCGAAGGTGTGATAACACAAAAGATGGCAAGCGAAGGAACTATGGCCAACCCCGGAATGCCGTTGCTGATCCTGGAGAAAAAAGGAACGTTCGAAATAGCCACTTCGGTGGCGGAGTCAGATGTTAACAGCCTGACAGTAGGAATGCCTGCAGTCATCTTTCTAAAGTCAAACGGGCAACGTTTAAACGGTAAGGTATCGGAGATCAGTCCGTCTTCAAGTTACAGCGGAGGACGGTATGGAGTGAAGGTTGCGCTTCAGATGACCGAAGCTAAGAATCTTTATGGCGGTATGGCAGCAACAGTTGCTTTTGCCGTCCCGGTAACGGCAGCCGAAACAACACTCATTCCCGTGTCGGCCCTGGTTTACAAAGATCAGCTTGTGGGTGTTTACACGGTAAGCGAAAGCAACACGGCCTTGCTGCGCTGGGTTCGGACCGGAAAAACACATGACGAAAAGATCGAAATTCTCTCGGGGCTTAGCGGACAGGAGAAATTTATCCTGAAGGCCGACAGTAAACTTTATAATGGTGTTCCGGTGCA
Source organism: Cyclobacteriaceae bacterium (assembly GCA_016786585.1). GTDB lineage: Bacteria > Bacteroidota > Bacteroidia > Cytophagales > Cyclobacteriaceae > UBA2336. Next base: position 430,193 of record JAEUUI010000008.1, on the reverse strand, counting down.
CCCAAAAACGAACTAACCTTTAATCAATAACGAAAGAATTATGAAAGAAGGTTTGTCAGGAAATATTGCAAAAGCATTCATCAACTCAAAGCTTACGATCCTGCTAATGATTGGCTTCCTGCTGATTGGCGGGTACAGCACGCTGCTCATTCCGCGCGAAGAAGAACCCCAAATTGATGTACCCATGGCCGACATCTTCCTTCGGTATCCGGGCGCATCACCAAAAGAAGTAGAAGCCCGCGTATCGCAACCGCTGGAGAAAATCATCTCAAACATTAAGGGTGTTGAATATGTATACTCAACCTCCCTGCAGGGTCAGGCGATGATTATCGTACAATTCTATGTTGGAGAAGATATTGAACGATCGCTGGTGAAGCTCTATAACGAGCTGATGAAAAATATGGACAAGATGCCAGCCGGGGTGATGATGCCTTTGGTGAAAACACGCGCTATCGATGACGTGCCTGTTCTCGGACTAACCTTGTGGAGCGGAGTTTATAATGACTACGATTTGAAGCAACTCGGGCAAACGCTTACCAACGAGATTAAGAAAATTCCCGATGTGGCGACCGTCAGCATCATCGGAGGCCGAAGCAGGCAGGTTAGTGTTACGCTTGACAAGAATAAAATGACTCAAAATCATGTCGACTTTCTTTCGATCTATGAGCAACTGCAAGGCGGCAATGCACAACTGCATGCAGGACGTTTCATTTCCAGGGATTCGGCCTTCTCGGTAGAGACCGGAAGCTACTTCGCATCATCTGAAGATTTAAGTGATGCAATTGTGGGCGCTAACAACGATCAACCCGTGTACCTGAAACAAATTGCCCAGGTGGAAGATGGTCCGGAAACCCCTGTTCAATACGTATTCTTTGGATATGGTAAAGAAGATGGCAGACACAACGACTTTCCTTCTGAATATCCTGCTGTGACACTATCAATCGCCAAGAAGAAAGGTGCTGACGCTATGAAACTTTCGCGCCGGATTCTCGAGAAAGTTGAACATCTGAAAACAGAAATTATTCCGGCCGAGGTACAGGTTTCAGAAACACGTAATTATGGTGAAACAGCATCAGAAAAAGTATCGGAGCTCCTGCTTCATCTATTTGTGGCAATCCTGGCGGTAACTGCGTTCGTGATGCTTGCCATGGGGTGGCGCGGAGGGCTCGTTGTGTTCCTTTCCGTCCCGGTTACGTTCGCACTAACGTTGTTCAGTTACTATTTTCTCGATTATACGCTTAACCGCATTACGCTATTCGCCCTGGTTTTCATTACAGGTATCGTGGTGGATGATTCAATCATCATTGCTGAAAACATGCACCGCCATTTTAGAATGAAACGGTTACCGTTTTTACAAGCTGCCATATTTGCAATCAATGAAGTTGGCAATCCAACCATACTCGCTACGTTTACCGTTATCGCAGCAGTGCTTCCGATGGCTTTTGTTTCCGGAATGATGGGTCCATACATGAGTCCCATGCCGATTGGTGCAAGTATTGCCATGTTGCTTTCGCTTGTTGTTGCGCTCACGCTTACCCCCTACCTGGGATATCTCTTTCTGCGGGAAAAAGAATCACACGGTGAAAAAGGTCATCCCACCCTGGAAGAATCGAAGATTTATAAAATCTATAAAGCCTTTATCAACCCGATGCTTGAAACTCGCTGGAAGCGCTGGACATTTATTCTCGGAACGGTTGTCATTCTGCTGATCTCCGTATCATTTTTCTATACCAAGTGGGTGGCAGTAAAAATGCTTCCGTTCGACAACAAAAATGAACTCCAGGTAGTGATCGACATGCCCGAAGGTACTTCTCTCGAACGTACGGCAGTCGTTACACGCGAGATATCACAATACCTGGCAACACAGGCTTTGATTCGCAATTACCAAGGCTACGTAGGTACTGCAGGCCCCATCAGTTTCAATGGCCTCGTAAGGCACTATGATCTGCGTTCCGGTGAACATGTTGCCGACATTCAGGTTAATCTTGTTCATAAAAAAGACAGGAGTCTGCAAAGTCACGACATCGCCAAGCAGTTACGACCCCGCATTCAGGAGATTGCTACAAAATACCATGCAAATGTAAAGCTGGTAGAAGTCCCACCGGGACCACCCGTGCTTTCAACGCTGGTAGCTGAAATTTACGGACCGGACTATCAGCAGCAGCTGGCCATTGCCGATCAGGTAAAAACACTCATTGCCAAAACTGAAGGTGTAGTTGATGTCGACTGGATGGCAGAAGCCGATCAAACCGAGTATACATTTGAAATTGACAAAGATAAAGCACTGCGCCTGGGCGTTGCTCCTGCGCAGGTAACGGCTGTACTTCAGGCTGCGCTATCGAATATGCCAGCAGGCATCCTTCATAATCCGGTGTCTTTTGACCCGATAAATATTGTACTGCGGCTGAGTGATGATGAAAAATCGACCCTCGGGGAATTGCGGAATGTGCATGTGATGAATAGGCTCGGTAACCCGGTGGCTGTTGGCGATTTGGTAACAATCCACAAAGGCATTAAGGAGAAAAGCATCTATCGCAAAAATCAAAAACGCGTTGTATTTGTTTTGGCCGACCTGGCCGGAGATCTGGAGAGCCCGGCTTACGCAATCTTTGATATATCAGACAGGCTGAAAGAGATTTCCTTGCCAGCAGGATATACACTCGAAGAATCATTTAATCATCAACCCGAGTTTGAAGACAACTTTACGCTAAAATGGGATGGAGAATGGCAAATAACGTATGAAGTTTTTCGCGATCTCGGAATTGCCTTTGCGGTGGTGATTGTGCTGATCTACATTCTCATCGTAGGGTGGTTCCAAAATTTCAGTGTTCCTATTGTCATGCTTGCCGCAATTCCGCTTTCGCTGATTGGAATTGTTCTCGGCCATTGGATGCTCGGTGCATACTTTACCGCCACCTCCATGATCGGGTTTATTGCATTGGCCGGGGTGATGGTACGAAACTCTGTTTTGCTGATCGACTTTATTAACATTCGTCTTGAGGAAGGTATTCCGATCAAGCAGGCAATTATTGAAGCAGGCGCCGTACGCACCACTCCTATTCTGTTAACAGCAGGCGCTGTGGTATTAGGTGCCGTGATTATTCTGTTCGATCCAATCTTCCAGGGTCTTGCCATCTCACTGATGGGCGGAACTATTACATCCACATTCCTGACCCTGCTGGTGGTACCCTTGATCTATTTCAGAATGATGCGTAATCAAAAAACAAACTCTAAGCCATGAAACTTCTATTTGTTACCAGCCTGAAGGAACATCAGGCGGACGTTGCCAGGATATTGGAACAGGCTGGCATCACGGTATTCAGTGCAACAGAAACTACAGGATTCAAAAACACCCGCGATGAAAACTTGCTCACCAGCTGGTTTGCGCATTCACGGGATGAGTATAATTCTGTCTTTCTGTTCAGCTTCACCACCGAGTTGAATGCTACCCGTGCCCTGCAATTGATCCGCGATTACAACGATGCACAGGCAACCGGGTTCCCCATACGGGCTTTTATGTTACCGGTTGAAAAATCAAGCAATGAAGTATGACGAATCAACAACAAATCAATGCAGAGCAGTACATCCTGTTGTTCAATCGTGCTCAACGTGTACTTGATGAAGTTTGCCATGAGCAAAAACAAACGGCATTCTGCCGTAAAAAATTCTATCGAAGGAAATACACCCAAACAACATAAAATATGAGAGAACGAATTATCAGAGGAGTTGCGGGAACGCTGGTTCTGACAAGCATCTTACTGGCTTATTTTATCGACATAGCCTGGCTTCTCGTGGCGGCTTTCGTTGCCGTTAACCTGTTACAATCATCGATTACAAGATTTTGTCCGCTGGAAACAATCCTCGAAAAGGCAGGAGTTGAAGAGGGCGAAAGTTGCTGAAAAGTCAAATTCAAGCCTGATTTTCATCAGGATCGCTCAAAAAACGAAGGGTTAGCTTTGTTAACGATCTATTTCTGACATTGGTGACTTTGGTTACAGAATATCGGAGCCGCCAGATTCAACTTTACACAAAAAACAATAGCTATGAAAAAGAACATGGGAACTGCCGATCGCGTAATCCGCACTATTTTGGCCCTTGCAATGATTGCCTTGTATGCCACAGGAACAATAACCGGTACACTTGGAATTATTCTGATTGTTGCATCGGTTATATTTCTGCTTACCAGTCTCATCAGCTTCTGCCCTCTTTATCTGCCTTTCGGGCTGAATACGCTTCGCAAAAAACTTACCGACAAAAAATAACTTTCTGCATGATCGATGTAATTAAAAGAATGCTCGGCATTAAATCGGTTGACTACGCTCAACTTGTAAAAGACGGTGCAATTATCCTGGATGTTCGCTCAAAAGGCGAATACAGTGGTGGTCACATCAAGGGATCGATCAACATTCCGGTAGATCAATTGAAGAATAATCTCAGCCGGTTGCCTGATAAAAATAAACCGATCATTACGTGCTGTGCTTCCGGAATGCGCAGCGGCATGGCCAAGACATTGCTGACCGGCAACGGATACCAGGCTGTTTATAATGGCGGTGGCTGGATCAGCCTGACGAACAAAATCTAAATTTCACACTATGGATGCTCATCTTTACACTGTTAACATCGCCTGGCGTAACGATCGCAAAGGCATTATGTGTTCACCTGAATTGAAGAACGTTAATGCGGGCGATGGGTGTATTGAGGTAGCCACGCCGCCGGAGTTCCCGAAAGGTATGCCGGGCATCTGGTCGCCGGAACATTTGTTCACAGCAGCGGTAAGCAGTTGCCTGATGACAACCTTTCTCGCGGTAGCGGAAAATTCAAAACTGGATTTCATCTCGTTTGAATGCGGAGCGAAAGGAAAGCTAGAACAGATTGAGGGCAAATTCATGATGTCGGAAGTTATGCTTGAACCGGTTGTAACGATTCGCGATGAGAAAGACCGCGACCGCGCACTCCGGGTTTTGCAAAAATCGGAGGCTAACTGCCTGATCTCAAATTCGGTTAAAGCTAACGTAACCATGACCGCAGTGGTGAACGTCCAGCGTTAATCTGTAACCATCAGTAAATTTACCCGCGTTATCAAAAAAGGTACGTGCAATAGAAACTTCTGACACCGTGCCAGACGAGGCCGGAATGGCATCCTCATAGGAGTTACTCCTATTTTTAAGCATTGGTTTTTATACCCGGGCCGATTAACCTACGTAAAGAAGAGTAAAAATCATTATCTTCATTACTTTTAGGTTACTCCCCCGTCCGGATGAATGTTGTCGAACGTATGTCTTCCTGCAGGTTCTTGTGCAGCACGCGCACGTACGTAGCGTTTATTCTGGTATGGCTGGTTACATCAGCCGCGGTTGGTCAAAATCTTTCGAAAATTGATTCTCTCCGCACAGCACTTCGCACGGCAACTGGCGAACGGAAACTGGCAATATTAAATGACCTTGCGTGGGAATGCCGCTCAGCTTACCCTGACTCCACCATTCGGTATGCTCAACGTGCGCTTGATCTTTCCGGTACACTCGGGAAAAGTAACAGCAAGACGCTCAACTATCTTGGTCTCGCGCACTATTATAAAGGCAACCTGGTACGCGCCTATGAATATTACGAGCAGGCAGGAAAACAAGCCCGCACCACCGGAGATTCCACCGAACTTGCGTATGCCCAGAATAACATTGGGCGGCTTTTCTCGGAACAAGGTATGCTCACACAATCCTATCCATATTTTGTTCGTGCCGAATCGTTGTTTCAGTATGTACAAGATTCATCGGGGCTTGCCTACGTATATCAAAGCTTTGCAAACTTATATAAACAGGAAAAAGACTTTGTGCGCTCTGAGCAGCGGTACCGCCAGGCGCTCGAAATCCGCAAGCAGTTAAAGAATCCGCGCGACATTGTTTCCGCGTTTGTTTTGCTGGGGAAACTTTATGTTGACATCCGGCAATTTGATGATGCCCTCCGGTATTTTCAGAAAGCTGATTCTGTAAGTCAGCATATCAGTGATGCGCTCGCACACGCTGAAATAAAAATACTCATGGCCGAATATGAGTTGGGAAAAGGCAACACAGCAACGGCTAAACCCTTGTGCCTGGAAGGGCTAAGTTATATCCTTAACTTCAAGAATGTAAAGTTGCTGCCCCGGGCCTACCTGGTGCTGGGAGAAATTGCTTTTCAGGATAAGGATTACAGTGCAGCGCGGAAATTCTTCACAATCGCGTTGAACCTGTCGCGTCAGATGAAATACATGGAGAGCAGCATGCGCGCACACTACCATCTGTGGAAAACAGCAGAACAGATGGGCAATCGTGAAGAGGAACTTATTCACTCCAACGAATACCTGGTACTAAAAGACTCGGTTAATGACATTAACCTGACTGACCGCATTGCCAAATTTCAGTTTCAGCTGGAGATTGAACGTAAGCAACAGGAAAATGAATTGCTGAAAGCCAACCAGGCGAAAAGCGATTCGATCATTAAACATCAATACCAGCAAGGCATCGGCCTGGGAATTATTACCCTGCTCGCCCTGGGCTTGCTCTACTTTCAGTGGCGAAATGCCCGACGGAAAAAGACAGCCAACCAAAAACTCGCGGAACAAAAAGCCGAAATCGAATCGATCAACTCCCGGTTACAAAACCTGGTACATGAAACAACCGAACGGAACAACACACTTCAACATCACGTGGCCACGCTGCTTGAGTTTTCAAAGAGCAAGGTTGTAAATTTTGGAACAACCGAACAGGCCGTTAAAGACATTACACGATTAACAGCTCGCACCCTCAACGTAAGCCGCGTGAGCATCTGGACGTTCAACAAACAAGCGCGGATACTGGAATCGGTCGAGTGTTATGACCTGGCGAGTAAAAAGTTTCTCGACAAGGTTACGCTTGATCTGTCGCTGTTCCCGCACTACGAGAAAGCGTTGAATACAACCCGGATAATCGATGCTCCGGATGCCCGCACCCATCATCAGACATTCGAATTCACGGAGACGTACCTGAAGCCGCTCAATATTTACTCCATGCTTGATATAACGTTCTCGCTTGACGGAGAATTGAACGGGTTAATCTGCTGTGAGCATCAGCATGCAGCCCGTACCTGGAAAATGGAGGACATCATTTTTGCGAGTTCGGTTGCCGACATTACCTCGCTTGCCTACCGGAGCGCGCAAAGAAGAGATTACGAAAAAAGACTGCGGCAACAAGCCAAGGAGATTGCCCGGATGAACGAGTTGCTGGAACAACGCGTGAAAGAACGTACGGTTGAGCTGCAAAACCGGAATGAACAGCTTACCGAGTACGCGTTCATCAACTCCCACTTGCTTCGCAGTCCGGTTTCGAAAATTCTTGGCCTCATCAACCTGCTGGAAGTCGATCAGCATGGCGATCCAAAAGAAATGATGCATCACTTAAAGGTTGCCTGTGACGACCTGGATGCGATCGTTAAGAAAATAACTATCGCGCTGGATGGCGGTGAGCACTTCGACCGTAAAGTAATCAAAACACAACCCCGCTCAATCAAAAGGCAGGAGCCCGGTACATCTTAATCTGTTCTTGAATTTCTGCTATCTTTCGTTTCAATCAGAAATTCTATGAACGTTCGGTCCTTCAGGCTTTGTGCTGCAATTTTATCCCTGCTCTTTTTCACGGATCTTCAGGCACAGCGTAAAGCGGTATTTATCATTGTAGATGGAATTCCTGCCGATGTGATCGAAAATGTGTCCACTCCTTTTATCAACCAGATCAAAGCAAAGGGCGGGTACACGCGCGCGTATGTAGGTGGCGAAAAAGGCGGTTACAGTCAATCGCCTACGATATCGGCTGTGGGATATAACCACGTGCTTACGGGAACATGGACGAACAAGCACAATGTTTGGGACAACGACATAGCCGAACCGAATTATAACTACCGGAACGTTTTCAGGATTGCGAAGGAATACAATCCTAACTTAAAGACTGCAATCTTCTCTTCGTGGATTGATAACCGAACTAAGCTTGCGGCTGAAAGTCTCCCCGCTGCCGGAAGTATTAAGCTTGACTATTCTTATGATGGTCTTGAATTGGATACGGTGCGCTTCCCGCATGATAAAGCCGGGCTCTATATGTTCAAGATCGATGAAGCCGTATCCACCGAAGCCGGCCGATATATTTCAGAAAACGGACCTGACTTGTCGTGGGTTTACCTGGAATACACGGACGATATGGGGCACCGGTATGGCGACAGTCCGCAAACCCGGGCTGCTATCGAAAAGGCGGACGCGCAGATTGGAAGAATCTGGAAGGCAATCCAGGAACGGGAGAAACAATTTGGAGAAGAGTGGATGATTGTGATCACAACTGATCACGGCCGCGATGCAGCAAAGGGGCATAACCACGGTGGTCAAAGCGACCGGGAAAGAACTACGTGGATCGTAACCAATGTGAGCGACCTGAATGCACATTTCCGGGAAACACCGGGCGCAGTGGACATTGCCCCATCGTTATTAAGCTTTATGAAAGTTCCACTTCCGGAAAACGTACGAAATGAAATGGATGGCGTGCCGTTCGTTGGCAAGGTATCGGTAAGTAACCTGAAAGGAGTTCGCAAGGGCAACAACGTACGGCTGACCTGGAACGTACTGGATGGCTCCGGTAAAGCGGAAATCAAACTATCCGGGACCAATAACTTCAAAACCGGGCAATCCGATGTTTACCAGGGCCTGGGGACCGTTCCCGTCAAAAAAGGATCTTTTGAATTTGAGCTTCCCTCCCCTTCACCGGGGTTTTACAAGGTTATTCTCGTGGCCCGGAATAATACTATCAATGTATGGTTGCCTGGTAAGTAGACCCAAATCGGGAATTCCGGCAGCAACCACGCGAGTTTTAACATTTACATCGCGAGTTCCATCAGTAACAACGCGAGTTCCATCAGTGACATCGCGAGTTCCATACTGACAGCCGCGAGTTCCATACTGACAGCTGCGAGTTCCATCAGTAACCACGCGAGTTATACACATGAGGTTGCAAGTTATACACATCTGGTCGCAGGATTTCTCCGCGTGGTCGGCAGTTCTACAGTTGCGCTTCTCTATTTTCTCCGCGTGGCCGCGAGTTATGGGTGCGTGGGTGCAAGATTCCCCTGCGTGGTCGTGGGGTATACACATTAGGTCGCGAGTTTTCTTGTAGAGGGTGCCATAATTATCCATGTGGGAGCATGTTATGAAGTAACGGGACGGAGTTTTATACTTTAGCTTGCTGGTTTTTACAGTTGGCAGGACTACACACGATGTTGGGTTCCGGTGTGTGAGAAGCGAGCCGTTATTTGCGCGAGGGGCGTTGCCGCCGCTATTGATATTACGCCCCTTCGGGGCTTGCTGATTCGCTGCTCATGTTTTCGATGGGCTATGCCCATCGTTATGGTATTACGCCCCTTCGGGGCTGGGTGACGCAGCTAGTTATATCCGATAACGTCTGTCCGGACTTTCTTTCTCCACTTTGCGCCATACATGCTGTCGAGGTAGTTAAATATTACTTTATTGTACGCGAGCACGCACGCATAACCCGGTGGAGTACAACCAAAGTCGTAGTATTTGACGTGGAATTTTCTTTCAAACTTTTCCTGACAAACCACATGTGACGGTGCAATACCACCTATTAGCAGTAGCCGGGGATTTCCTTGTTGAATATCGAGTCTGGCAACATCCTCACTTACTTCACATGCTACAGGGATGAAAATCCATAATTCCTTTCTCTCCCCCGCCTTAAGATTAATGACGGTGTCATAGTTAAATTCTTTGATATAAAGCCTGTAGCCGCCTTCACTGAGATTCTTTACCAGAAATCTTCCCGATCGGTTTGTAGAGAATGAAATGATTGGTCCATTGCTTGGTATAAGTTCGATTGAATCTATTTGTTTTCTGGAATCACCAATAAATATTATTGCGTTTAATGTCAACGTGTCGGCTGCATCCGTCTGTCCTAACACAGTGATCGGTAAGTAAACGAGAAATATCAGTGCAAATAATCTCATGTAATTTTAGAACTTGTCTACCTACGACGCAAAATACCCACATCTTCCACAAAAGAGGATAGATAAAAATTTTGTCACTCGTGTCGGCATGGCATCCATATCCATTCGGATGCTGGCTGTGCAGGGGGTGTCACGGGCTCGTCAGAGATATTACGCCCCTTAGGGCTGGGTGTGGCGTTGTTACTTTTGCCAGGCGTATCGATTGCATAGCGTGCCGTTACTTAATGAATGTGAGTGTAAAAGAGACAGTTTATCAACCTGATTTCGCTTTCTGAAAAGTGGAATGCCATCGCCGAAAAGAACAGGATGTACTATCAACCAGATCGCATCCAAAACGTTTCGTTCGATCAATTCATGAACCACCGTGGGGCTTCCAAAAATCAACATGTCTCTTCCCGGCTGCTGTTTCAATTTTTGGATTTCGGCCATGTGAATATCGTTCATAACAATCGTGTTCTTTGTATGGTTGTCCGATAAGGTTCTGGAAAAGACAACTTTTGATACTGTGTTATACCAATTTGAATATTTGATCGTATTTTCTGTTGCTCCTGGTCTGGTTCCCGCCGTTGGCCAATCAGCGTGAAGAAGCTGAAAGGATACCCGCCCAAACATGGCAAGATCGGCGGTGTCTGTCTGGCTACAGATAAACTCTAAATTTTCTTCTCCTCCAACAAAGTTATCGAATCCCGAATCGGCCCCGGCCACAAAACCATCTAATGAAGTCTGCATAATTGCTTTTAAGGATCGCATATTTATTATATTACTTACGATGATGTTTATTTACTGAACGTTAGTGTTTTAGAATATTTTCTGCCTCGCTATGATATTACGCCCTTTCGGAGGCTAACTTTTACCGAGAGTCAACTCAATTTCTTTAACTCCGTTTGCAGGCGGTCCAAATCGCAATTTTACCTAGGCACCTGTCATGAAGTCTGCATTTTAAATTTCTCCTCAATGCAGATATGTCTCCCAGTCTTCAAATTCTGGTTTTACTTCATAATTCTCACCTTCATTTCTACATACGAGTCGTATCCACTGTGCAGCTCTTTTCATCGCATGAGTGTCGTTAAGAACTTTGCCTTGATTGTCCATCTCAATGTTGTTCGCATAAATAGCAAATGCTTGTTCGACCAAGCTCGCCTCAGTTTTCAGCATTTCTCTATAATCGATGTCCATTAAGATACTTTCATCTCCAATCACGTAAGGAAGTGTTCCGTTCGTATAGTAGTATACAAAGTGCCTCAGGCAATGTTTGAAATCGTCCGATAGTTTCATGGTATCATTTGTCACATTTAAACTTACACACAAGGTTTGCACATAACTTTTTGATATAAGATACTTGTCTCTCCTTAAATTTAAGAACAAACAAAGGCAAATGAATTATATCTCATGTTAGCTGCTGGCATTTCAATTTACATGATTCTTTTCTTCAGTTCTTCCGTTTATAAATTTTGTCAGTCGCTCTACTATTATCTCCGCATCCCAAGAGGGAACGTTTTTACCAAACCGTCTTTTTTCGTGTTTACTTGCGATCTCTATAGACCCATCTTCAATTATAAATTGTAACTCAGTCTCGGAAACCCCAAAACCTGTATAGTCAATTGAATTACCTGCCAACGGATGTGGAGTAAATTTATTTCGCCCTACGAAATCGAGGCCCACTATCTCGTGAATGGCAAAAGTGTTTGCTTTTTTGTTCCACAAATATTTGTCTGTAATGGTAATACTGCCCCGAGTAATCTCAACCATCTCTTTGTTAAATGCTCTATTAATGTACTTGGTACCCAGATAAAAACCGAAGATGGCAAAACTTCCAAATACTAAAGCCATAAATCCCATATCAACCAAACTATTAAGCACCACACCGGCAAAGACTATTGACAATCCACAAACAATTAGTCCTATAAACGCTAGTCCAGTTCTTACAATTGGCTTCATTAATGGTAAAATCAAAATGGTCAATTTGTCCTTACCCTCAAAGTATTGTATTCGTTCTTTCATTTCTCTTTAACAATAGTTGTTTACGATGCTCGCAACTAACGTCTTGTTCATCACTAATATAATTAGAAATTAGTTTTCGATGGGCTATGCCCATCTTTATGTTATTACGCCCCTTCGGGGCTGATGATGCTTGCTATCTACCGTGCAAGGGTGTTGCCACCTCGCTATGATATTACGCCCTTTCAGGGCTTACTGATTCGCTACTTATGTTTTCGATGGGCTATGCCCATCGTTATGATATTACGCCCCTTCGGGGCTTACTGATTCGCTACTTATGTTTTCGATGGGCTATGCCCATCGTTATGGTATTACGCCTCTTCGGGGCTTTTGGCGCTTCAATCAGTACTCTTTAGATTCCACTTTTGATTTTTGATTCATAACTTGATGTCATAGTGAGCTGTGTATTTTCCGAGGCCTCGTATTTTAAAGTTCAAATCTTCACTCCTGTTGAATGCCACAGTTTTTTGCTCCGTGCTGCCGACTTTAATTTTTGCGTGCTGAATCCCTCCGATAAAACGAGTATTCATTCCTACCCCCATAAACACAGTTGATCCGGGGGGAATAATAAATTCCAGCGTCTTCGAGTCAATTTGATTGAGTACCAGGTTTTTCTTAAGGGACCTAACGGTTTCAAACTTTATGTCGCTAATCTGGTTGTCGTACTTCAAGGTCACGGTATCACGCGTGCCCGATGCCGCACTGTCATTAAAGATAAGCGTTACCGTTGCCGGCTGATCGGAGAGATTTCTGATGTAATACCTCCCGGTCATCGAACATCCTGTGAAACAAACGGCCAATATGATGAAACTTAGTCTTTTCATTTGCTTTTCAGAATGTGAGACCACGCGCAATCAATTAAAAAATATCTCATCTACCATCAGCCAGCCTTTTTCTTTTGTTTTCCGGAAGGCAGGTTGTTTGTTCAACGGTTCAGCAATCAGTTTGTAACATTTGTAGCGCACCGGCGGAAACGTAAGCTCAATGCCTTTTACGTTGGAAATGCCCAGGGCTGTTGGATGTGATGGCGTTCCGCGCTGCAGCAGTTTTAAATGCGCTTCATCTTCTCCGCCCCAGATCTCCCACCGCGCGGGAGCCCACGTCATCGCGTAGGTGCTCTCGGCATAGCTCAGCGTTACGGAATGCATCTCGGGCATGTCGTCAAACCAGAATACGGCCTCAAGCGTGCGGTCGCGCCAGGCAATCCACACCGGATCGTTAAAGAATTCCGGTGAGCCTTTCTTGTTGTTGGTAAAGGTGGCCACACCCTCGCCCGGATATTGGCGGTCGGGCAATGATTTTAATTCGGCACGCGAGGGTTTCAATCCCGACTGGAAGATCACAAAGGTTGCCACTTCGCTTTTTCGCCAGCCTTGTTTAACGGCAATGGCTTTTACAGTCTGGTAGGATATTGCGGCGATGCCATCGGTATACACGGCTGCTGTAAGGCTGTCGGGTTCGGTGCCATCGGTGGTGTACCGGATGGTGGTGCCGGGCATGCTCGATTTGAGCCTGATCTTCTCTCCTGCCTGAACTACGTTTTCACTTATCAGCAAAGGCGCGCTGAGTTTGAGCATCTCGCGATGATCGATTTCATACCCAAGCTCCCAGGTAATTTCGGGGTACTGTTTTTTCAGTTCTTCCGCTTCCGCGGATGTGATTCCGGTGTTCCAGATGAAAACTTTCTTCAGGCTTTTGAGTGCCTTAATTGCATCGATGGCACTGCGGGTAATTTTTGTTCCGGATAACGAAAGGGATTGAAGATGACCGAGCGACTGAAGTTCGGTTAGCCCCGCGCCTGCGATATCGGTCTGATTCAGGTTTAACGTTTCGAGGTTTTTAAATCCTTTCAACAAGGCGAGGTCAGCATCGGTAACGGGCATCTTCGACAGGTTAAGAGACACTACCTGTTCCTGCACGGAACTGAGTTCTGCGAGGTTCTTTTTATCGAATGCCTGCCGAACAAAAAAGTCAACGTGCAAGGCAGGTTCGTTTTGCGCGATCTGGAATACTGCCCGGTACGGATTGTTCAACGCCTGAATCATATCTGTGGAAACAAAATCAAAATGATACGTTGCTGTATGCTGAGTACTCTGCTGGTTAGATGCGATTAGTTTTGACGCGATTAGCTTCAGCGAATCGGTTTCGGCATAGTCCGAGAGTTTCTTTTTTGCATCCGCGCCCTGTGCTATCCACTGCGAAAGAAAATCCAACTCTTCGGGAGTTAACTGTGGCTTGTCTTTCGGAGGCATGTGCTTCTTGTCGGTGAGCGGAAGGTGAATCCGTTTTACAAGCAGACTGTTTTGACCGGTATCATTCCACAGCGCACCGCTCTTCCCCCCTTTAATAATATGCTCGTAGGAAGTAAGAATGAGTTTTCCCTTAGCCTTTGTTTCGTTGTGACAACTGGTACACTTGCGATCAAAGATCGGCTGAACAACGGCTTCGAATACCGGGGCATCGGGCCCTGCGGAAGTTTTTGCGTTTGCTTCCTGAAAGGGTGCTAGTACGAACGCATCACCGTGCGTGAGTACGGATCCGAAATGCCCGGCGGCAATGAGCACAACAGCACCAATAGCAAGCACCGGCCTGAAGAACCTGCCGTTTGTGTTGATCGCCAACACGGCTGCGGTTAGGTAGCTTGTTGCTACGCCAAACCATTTGTGAAGCTGAAGGTCGAGTTCGTCATAACCGCCTTCGCGGGAAAGGAACATACCCATTAATGCGCTCAGTGATGCGGTGATCGCTGTAAGGTGAAGCAGAAAGGGAATGAGCTGTTCAAAACCCTTTCCGTTAAATTGTTTCTGCACGAATACAAGCAGTGTGGTGATGAGCAGTAATCCTATCGGGAGGTGAAGCAGCAACGGGTGCATCCGGCCAAAGGCCTGCAGCCATACGGGTACGTGAATGCGGTGTTCAACAAACAGCAGGAAGGTTAACAAGACCACGCTTGCCCATGTGGCATTTGCCAGGATTCGGTTTACGCGCTTCATGTTCAGGCGATCAGATCATTGACAACTTTGCCGGCTACATCGGTTAAGCGATACCGGCGGCCAAGGTGTTTATAGGTAAGTTTTTCATGATCGAGTCCGAGCACATTCAGTACGGTGGCATGAAAGTCGTTTACGTGTACCGGGTTCTTCACCACGTTGTAGCCAAACTCATCGGTTTCACCGTAGGTAATTCCTTTCTTGATTCCGCCCCCGGCCATCCAGATGGTGTATGCACGCGGATGATGATCGCGGCCGTAATTCTTGTCGCTTAAATCGCCCTGACAATAGTTTGTTCTTCCGAATTCGCCACCCCAGATCACCAGTGTTTCATCGAGCAAGCCGCGTTGTTTGAGATCGCGGATCAATGCGGCTGATGCACGGTCGACATCCTGCGCCTGCAGTGGCATTTCACCAGTAAGGTTTCCGTGCTGATCCCAACCCTGGTGATAGAGCTGAACAAACCGCACCCCCGATTCGGAAAGTTTGCGGGCCAGCAAACAGTTGGCGGCATAGGTACCGGGTATCAAACACTCGGGCCCGTACATTTTTACGATATGATCAGACTCTTTCGATAAGTCGGTGAGTTCCGGAACGGCCGTTTGCATGCGGTACGCCATTTCGTATTGCTGAATGCGTGTTTGAATTTCAGGATCGCCAAATTGTTCGTAGCTCATGGAGTTCAACTCCGCGAGGTTGTCGAGCATTTTTCTACGGCTTGTTTTATCACTGCCCGCAGGGTTATTCAAATATAACACGGCTTCTTCGCTGTTGCTGAACTGAACACCCTGGTGAATGCTGTCGAGAAAGCCATTGGTCCAGAGGCGCGAGTAAACGCCCTGACCGTTTCCGCGTCCGCGTGAAAGCAGTACGCAATAAGCAGGTAAATTTTTATTCTCGCTTCCTAATCCATAACTCAACCATGCCCCCATGCTGGGCCGGTTGCCTTGCTGCGCACCGGTTTGCATAAAGGTTAGCGCGGGGTCGTGATTGATGGCTTCGGTGTGCATGGTTTTGATGAAGCAGAGTTCATCGGCAATGCTTGCGATCTGCGGAAACAATTCACTCACCCAGGCGCCTGATTTTCCATACTGCTGGAATTTGAAGTACGAACCCACCAATGGGAATTTGCTTTGTCCGGATGTCATTCCGGTTAACCGCTGGCCTTGCCGAATGGATTCAGGCAAATCGGTGCCGTGCATTTTGTTTAGCAGCGGTTTGTAGTCGAAGCTTTCGAGTTGTGACGGGGCACCGTTTTGAAACAAGTAGATAACGCGTTTTGCCTTTGGTGCGAAGTGCGGCAGACCAAGTGTTGCGAGCGTCTCATCTTCGGGCCGCGTGAACAAACCCGGAATCAGTAACGAACCCAGCGCAACGCTTCCGAGCCCCAGACTCAGCTTTCCAAGGAAGTGCCTGCGGTTTACGTTCAACTGATTTTCAAATAACTCGTTCGCCATGGTTGCTTATTTGGTTATTGCCTCATCCATATTGTAGATCGTGTGTACGATTTGCATCGTTGCGGCCAGTGCGGCTACATCGTTAACCTGCTCGTGCCGGAACTCTCCTACTTTGATAAATGCTTTTGCAGCAGCGGCATCTTTTTCGAACCGGGTTTTCTCTTCGGCATAGAATTTTTCCAGTACGGTTCGTTCTTTATCGGTTGCCTTCCGGCAGATAATCAACTGAAAAGCTTTACTGATTTTTTCCTGAGGACCTGATGATTCAAGCATAAGCCGCTCGGCCAGTACACGCGAGGCCTCGAGCACAGTGGGGTCGTTCATCATCACGAGTGCCTGCAGCGGAGTGTTGGTGCGCATACGTTTTACTTCGCACTGATCGCGGCTGCTGGCATCGAACATGAGCATGTTTGGTGGCGGCACGGTTCGCTTGAAGAAATTGTACATGCCTCTGCGATACAGGTCATCGTTATGATCCTGGTTGTATCGGGCGAGCACTCCGCGCCCGGAGGTTGCTGCTTCCCAGATGCCTTTTGGCTGATAGGTTTTTACACTAGGCCCGCCAATCTCAGGCACCAGCAAGCCGCTGGATGCCAATACAAGATCCCGTACCAGTTCAGACGACAGTCGCAGTCGGGGTGCACGCGACAAATAAATATTATCCGGATCGGCAGCGAGTTTATCTTTTGAAATTTCAGCCGACTGCCGGTAGGTGTTTGTCATGACGATTTGTTTCACCAGTCGCTTTACATCCCAGCCGTGATTCATAAAATCCACTGCGAGCCAATCGAGCAATTCCGGGTGGGTTGGCAATTCGCCCTGCATTCCAAAATCTCCGGAGGTTTTAACAATGCCGCGTCCGAAAAACTCCTGCCAGATGCGATTCACAAACACCCGTGCTGTTAATGGATTGTCTTTGCTGATTAACCATTTCGCCAAACCGAGGCGGTTCTTTTCGTACACCTTCACATCAAACGGATAGATGGCTTTCGGCACATCGAAGGTTACTTCTTCGCCATGCGCATCGTATACTCCGCGGGTAAGCACATAGGTTGGCCGCACGACTGCGCTGTCGCGCATGACCATAACCGACACCTCGTCTTCTTGTTTTTTGTTGATGAAGCTGAGGATGCCTTCAATATCATCCCGGGTAATTCGAATATTCGGCCGGTCAGCCAATGATGCGAGCTGAATATCGCCCAGTAAGCCTTTTTCATTTATCTGGTTGAAGAATGCGAACGTGCTGAAGTATTCCTTCTGACTGATCGGATCGTATTTGTGATCGTGACATTTGGCGCATTCAAAGGTTAACGCCAGAAATGCTTTACCAAAGGTGTTGGTGCGATCTGTTACATATTCGATGCGATACTCTTCGTCAATTACGCCTCCCTCCTGTGTGATTTTGTGATTGCGGTTGAAACCTGTGGCAAGAATCATTTCCTTGTTCGGGTTCGGAAGCAAGTCGCCCGCCAGTTGCCAGAGCGCAAACTTATCGAACGGGTAGTTTTCATTGAATGCATGGATAACCCAATCGCGCCATGGCCACATTGTACGCAGGCCATCATCCTGGTACCCGTGCGAATCGGCATACCGCGCAGCATCAAGCCACGGTACAGCCATGCGTTCACCGTAGTGTTTGCTCATCAGCAATTGATCAACGGCTTTCTCGTAGGCATCAGGGCTTTCGTCTGACAAGAAACTCTCCTGCTGCTGAAGTGTTGGAGGAAGTCCGGTGAGATCCATCGATACGCGCTTGAGCAGGCGCGCCTTGTCGGCAGGCTGGTTCGGTTCAAGTCCCTGCTCATTCATTTTTGTGAGCACAAACTTGTCGATCTCGTTTATGGTCCAGTCAGGATCGGGATCGGGTACCTCTTTACTTTGTGGCTTAACAAACGCCCAGTGCTTTTGATATTTGGCGCCTTGTGCAATCCATTTTTTGATGAGCTTAACTTCAAACTCACTTACGGCCAGGTTAGCATCAGGCGGTGGCATCACTTGTGCGGTGTCGGATTCAACAAGTCTTCGGTAGAGTTCGGAATTTTCCGGGTCGCCCGGAACGATTACATGTTGATCGGGTGCATCTTTTAAAGCTGCGAACAATCCCTCTTCGGTATCAAGGCGAAGGTTCGCCTTGCGATGGTTGGCATCGGGCCCATGACATTTAAAGCAGCGATCGGAAAAGATCGGGCGGATGTGAAAGTTGTAATCAACCACTTCGGGCATTGCGTTACCTGCAACACGATCGGTTTTGTTCGACCACCACATTGTGCCCGCTACCGCAGCAGCGGCAACAGCAACGGTGATCACGATTTTGGTCCAGGCAGGTTTAGAAAGGCCTTTTATCCCCATATGAAGTGAAAGTTATTAATTCCGGTCGCAAGGGCGAAATCGTTTGTGTAATTTTTAGGCGTTGATTTTCGAATTGAGTAAGTTGATTAAAATTAAACCCTATGAGTAAGTCCACTTCGCGCAGACAGTTCCTGAAAGTGACCGCCTTAACCGGTGCAGCCATTACGCTGCCGGTGTTTAACATCATCAGCAGGCCTGCGCTGGAAGATACCGTTATCGGTCATGGCGACTACCGGTACCGCGTACACAAAAACTGGGGGAATCTTAATCCGGATACAACTCCGGTGAAGAACTGTCATGAAATGGTGATGGATAAGAAGGGTCGCCTGATCATGATTACCGATGAAACAAAAAATAACATTCTTGTATACGATAAGTCCGGGAAGCTAATTACTTCATGGGGCCATGAGTTTCCGGGCGGGCACGGCCTAACGTTGTTTGATGAAGGCGGTGAAGAAGTGCTGTGGATCTGCGACTACGAAACGGGCCGGGTTGTAAAAACTTCACTTGACGGAAAGATACTGATGGAGCTGCCCAATCCGAAAAGCATTAATGTTTATACAGCCGAACAAGGTTATCACCCCACTGAGACAACAGTTGCTCCGAACGGTGATATTTATGTGGCTGACGGGTACGGATCGCAATATGTGCTTCAGTTTAATTCGAAAGGAGAATTCATTCGCAAGTTTGGCGGCCCGGGAGACGGTGATGAAAACTTCAGCACCGTGCATGGTGTGTGTATCGATGCCCGCGACAAGAACCACCCTACCCTGATTTGCACTTCGCGCGCGCATAATTCATTCAAGCGATTTACGCTGGATGGACAGTATCTCTCAACCATCTTTTTACCGGGAGCATTTGTATGCCGGCCTGTGATTGACGATCAGACTTTGTATTCCGGTGTATGCTGGTCGCGGTTGAAGTATCTTAACCAAACCGACAACTCAGGTTTTGTAACCATTCTCGACAAGAGTAACAAAGTTGTTTCCAATCCCGGAGGCACAAAACCTGTGTACCGCGATAACACATTACAGCTGATGATCCAGGAAACTCCGGTGTTCAACCATTGTCATGATGTGTGCGTTGACAACGACAAGAACCTTTATGTGTGCCAGTGGAATGCGAATAAAACTTACCCTGTGAAGCTGGAGAGGGTTTAGGATTAGGGATTAGGGATTAGGGATTAGGAGTTGCGAATAACGAATGTGGAAGGTGGAATGTAGAATGTAGAATGTAGAAGTTAGAAGTTAGAATTGCGATTTAGACCATAACCCTACATTAATCCGCTCTTTACACGCCCAATGTCGGGGTTCTTTTTCTTCTCAGCCGCGGTTAACAAAGTTGTTAACGCGTTTGCCAAAACCCACAACAAAATCCTGTCAGTCTCCTTATAAAAATGCTCCAGCAATTTATCCTTCGCTATATCTCTTGCATCTTTTTCTGTCAGCGCCCTAATAATTCCTTCTCTTATTCTCGGATGATGGGGTTTATCCAAGTGGTCAACAAGAATCGGATAGACCTTGTGGTACTTACCAGTAAACTTATTTTTAAGCAAAGAGTACTTAGCATTTTCAAAATTATTGACTAAGTCGTAAACGGAGTCGATTTCAATTCCATTGTTTCGTATCTCCTCAACCAGTTCTTTTTCATCTTTCTCTAACTCTGCTTTAGAGGTTCGATTTCTCTCATCATTCTCCTGCATCATTCTTTGATACTTAGGGTTTACTTTAAGACTCGACCGTAGTGCGCTTAGGAGCTAAAGCCCTAGTTTGTGACTTTATCTCGCGCAGTACAGTTCTAGCAATTCGTGTGCGGTTTTCGGTATTAGTTGCCTGTCTTCTTTACTTTGTCCGCTTACCGATTGCAACTTTTCTTTTAGATCAACATAGATCGGGTGTTTGATATCCGAAATCAAAAACCCTCCTTTGCCGAGCTCTTGGGTTAATTCCGTTTTTAACTTTTGTTTGTCAGTTTGTAAATCATCTATGTAGTCAAAACCACGTTTAACTATTGAATTCGATTTTAGTCTTTCAAGTTGCCTATCAAGAAAAGGCAGTCCGTACTTTTTAAAGTCGCCAAAAAATTGCTTCACCGTCTCTATTGTCGTCTGAACTTTTCCATTGTGAAAATAGTAGGCGTCATGAAAATTAAAAGCACCGGAATTATGCTTCAATACTTTCAAGTCCTGATGCGGATTTATTAGTCCCGTGTCGTACTGATCCGAAAAAATATACTCTGGATTTAATATTGAAGCAATTGAACAGGAAATACTTTTGTCTTTATCGTTAAAGACTAAATAGAGTAATTCGTAAACCTTAATATTATTTACTTGTCTTTCCCGTTTAAATGAATAACACTTGTCTTTATATGCCAAAAACCCAAAGTCAGGCAAAATTTCACTTGCTGTACGAATGAGAATTTGTTTTACCTCTCCTTTTAACAACTCAGGTGATTTATCCTGCGTTGATAGCAACTCTTTTACTTTGTTAATCCAGTTCAGTTTGATTCTGATTTTATGTTATTATGAAAAATAAATTCCGAACCCTTGTTGCAGGCTGTTATTCCTTTTCCTTTTGACTCTCCGCTATTTTGTCCCAGGCCTTCTTTGTCATGACAAGAAGAGTTCCTATTATTTTAAGCTTTTCAGTTCAATTTGTGTGACCTTATTACATTGACTACACCACCAATAGGTTTCTGCGTCATCTTTAAGTCTTATTTCCGTTTTCGTCCCGCAAGTATTACAAGTTCTCTCAAACGATTCATCTTCTAATGCTCCATAGCCACAAGTTCCACAACCCCAGTACGTTGTCGGAGTCCGATCCTCATCATAGGACCATGTAAAGGAGTCACTCTTGCACTTCGGACAAATTTGTGTTGACATTTATTATGCTTTCAAAGCTTGCAACGGCTTTTTCTATAAAAACAAGCATTGGTAATTCTTCACGAAACCCAAATCTCTTGCGTTAACTTTATAATTTCTGGCGCAGTCATATCAAAATAGATAACGTAACCAGCTCCACCAAGACTGCCTTTTAGTATAGATATATAAATCAACCCCTTTGTCTTACTTGAGTTCAAATATATTTGAGATGTTTTCAACAATCCCCCTGATTTAGGGTACTTTTTATAGAAGTCTTTCCAGCTATCCAGACTCTTCTTTTTAAACATTTCACCCAATTCCTTGCGGGATGCGAAGATTAACTTATAATCAGCTAAAACCAGATTATCTAGAATCTGTCTGTTTGCATTAAAAGAGGTCAACGGAAGCAGAGACCTTAGTACTGCAGAATCAATAAATGCTATTTCGGATAGATCCATCTTATCCAATTCTCTTTGTATTACAAGTATTTGCTCTTCTGTATTTAGGTTTCTTAGGAATGCACTAATAACCCTTGAATAGATGGTCTTTTCGTCAAAAGGAGAATTTTGACCAAATACGATTGTCTTGGAGACTATTATAAACAGTACTGCGATAATTACTCTTGTCATTGATCAATCTCCTTTTTTGTCGTGATCACATAAGCCAAATGTGTGTGCCTATAAGACATTGTGTACTTAATTCGCGGGTTGATCTATCAATAAACCCGGAGAACCGTCAACCATTTTATTAACTTTTGGTTGGATGATCCAAATTCCGATCGGGAAAAACCATATCATAAAAAACTCTCCGGCAAAATCTGAAAATGTTACCTCCCGTTGTAACTCCACTGTCTTAAATGTCTTTGCAACAAAGTACAAGCAATAGAACATGCAAAACATTGAGAATAAATGTAGCGGAAGAATCACAGCAATTGAACCGAACACAATTCCCGGATCAGGTTGTTGTCCACCCTCTAGTGTATTTGATAAACCCGCCATCATTATCCCCATGCCAATAAAGATTAACAGCATGTACACTAACGGGGTAAAAAAGAATACCTTAAACTTACCGGTTTTCATTTTTACATTGGCCGGAACTTTATATTGAAGACCCATTGCAATCGACCAGAACCATCCAAAAAAGGTCCCGGTAAAAACAATCATCATCAGCGGAAAAATGAATAGGAACGCAGTGGGGTCAGGCTGAGTTTGGTTACCGATATTTGCAAACATTGTTCCCATCATAACAAACTGAAATATCATTGGTATCCCAAATGTCAGAAGGAAAAGTTGCCAGTGCTTCGCTCTTAAGAATCTTTGAGTGAGTGTCATATTGATTGTTAGCTATTGGTTGATTTGATAATACTTCAACTTCGCAGGAATTACCTGCACAGCTAATATAGGCAGAATTTGGACTTAAGACGTGAGACAAAGACCCAAGAAGTTAAGGCTTGCGGTTTACCTTAACATTACCGTAACCCCGCCATAAAAATTCCGGAGGGGGGCAGCATTGTAGTAACGGCCGCCAAAGGCGTTGATGTCGTTGCCGAGGCTGTATTTCTGGTTCAATAAATTATCCGCCCCGGCAAAGAAGTTCATATTTGCATTCCACAGCCTGATGTTATTCCACGTGAGCTTTGCCTGGAGCAACTGATAATTCCCGGCATACGCGGAGTTGGCATCGTTCAGCGGAAGGCGTGACACATTTGTTGACTGTATAAACAGCGTAAGCCGGTTAACCAAGTCTGCAGAAAGAGCACAGACAACATTAGATGCAGGAACACCGGTCAGGCGATTGCCGGAATAATCGTTCACATCCACGGTATACGTATCAAACCTGAAATGACTGCGGGTATAGCTCAGCATCAGGTTTACCCCTGTTACAAAGCCGGTTGTCTTTTTCGGCAGCAAGGTTGCATTCAACAGCAACTCGGCACCGGTTTGCGTTGTACCGCCCGCGTTCAGGAAGTAGTCGGTGTCGTCAGTCGTTCTGCGCACAATGGCATTTGTGAGGTCATACCGGAATATCGATCCATCGAGTTGCACTCTTCCGTTCCAGATGCCGAGCCTTAACCCGATCTCTTTATTCCAACCTGATTCAGCCTTTAGATTCGTATTGATTTCGTTACCCGATGGCCGGATTTCGGCAATGGTGGGCGGTGAATATCCTTTGCTTACAGAAGCCCGAACCGATACGTCATTCAAAATGCGGTAGGTTAAGCCTACCCGCGGCATCCACTCATTTTCGAGTTGTGCATCACCTTCATTAAAGCTGTACCGGTATTGGTTAAGACTTAGCGCTGCTTCCGCAGTGAACCGGCTGGAGAGATCAAGTGTAACTTTTGAAAAGTAAACACCCTGGCGAATGTGTGCATCATCGTCCGACAACAATGGGCCCTTTTTACCTTCGATGTTTTCATAATTTGAAATCTGCTGATAGCCAATCTGCCCCTCGATTCCGGCATAAGCCTTTACGGTAAGTGATGACGTGTTGTAGGTATATTCGAAGAATGATCGCACGCCTCCATTCTTCTCATTTCGCAATTCGTAGTTGGTGATGAATGGATTTTTATAATCGGTAAATGTTCCAAACACAGAGATCACATGCCGGAGTGACGGAGTGAAGATGAATTCATTCGTAAGTCCGCCAAAAAATGTCGAATTATAAATACCCGCATGCTGGGTTTTCGCCCCGGCCGAAGGTCCTGCAGCCGGCCGGGCCTGTTCGGGGTTTTCTTTGAACTGCGCTTCATTCAATCCACCGGGTGTTTCGTAATGCAAGTCGGAAAACATGGCTGTTACCGAAAGACTGTTTGACGTTCCGTACCGCATCGTTGCCAATCCCAGAAGATTCAATCGCTTCATGGCTGATTGCTCGCGATATCCATCTGATCGCTGATACGCTTCCCCGATATTCCAGCTAAACTTTTTTGAGTTACCTCCTACCCGCGCATGCTGGCGCAACAACCCGTACGAGCCACCGGAGATGCTTCCGGCAATTCCAGACGAGTCGGGTCGCGTATCGAATAACACAACGCCCCCGGAGTTCGCACCAAACAAACTTCCATCCGGGCCTTTCAAAATTTCCGCACGGGTAATGAACACCGGATCAACCAGGTTGAGATACGTGTTGCCGCTTGCATCCGTAAAGGGAAGATCGTTGAGGTAGATCTTTACATTCCTGATGCCGAAGGGCGAGCGCAGCAAGCTTCCGCGAATGGATAGCCTGTAGCTTCCGGGTGAACGCTCTTCCATTCTCACACCCGGAACTGTGTTGATCACGGGCAGTAATGATTGTTGCGACCCGGTTGCCAGCGCCTGCGAACTTAGTACGGCAACAGATGCAGGTACTTGTGCTATGGGCTGACGCGAGAGATAGCCGGTGATAACAACTTCGTTCAGCTTTTGCTTAAGGGTATCGGCATCCTGTCCGATTGCAGTTCCTATGGATGCAACTGAAACAATAAATGCTATTAAAAGTCTGTTGCGCGGTATAAAAGTCAACGGTCGATTCACAACCGCAATAACGTGATGCCAGGTCCTGAAAACAAATTCAATTTTCTAAAGGGCGATACATCTCTGATTCAGGCAGGCGATTGATCCGAATAAGAACCTCTTCCGCGGCACCAAAATTTATTGACTTCAGATCAAACATTAACGTTGTATATTTTAATGCCTTGCAGGCATCGTGATTCTTAAATGAAAAAACAAGTTGCGCAACCTGATTGCCTTGATCATCGCGGGTGAGCTTACCATCCCAGATCATCATTTTTTGTGTACACCCGCACCCACCTCCGTGGGAGATATTTAAAATCAGCTTGTGGTTTACAATCTTGAAAAGATCATTGCTGGCGAAAGAATACCCCGATTGAAACCGATTGTTGAACACCGGATTTTCCTCGCAAGGTCCGTTCCACGGTTCGGTAGTTCCAGGTAATTCATAAATCCCATTTTCAATCACTTCCCGGGCTTCATTGAACAACTTTTCGTCCTGAATAATATTCAGTTCTTCTGCGGGGAACCGCGGGGAGTATGACGCCTGTTGCTGATTGATGCGTGCGCAGCCCAAAGCACCGATTATAAAACAAAGTCCAGTAAGAAATTTCTTCATTTGGTGAATTTACATAAATTGACAGAACGATGTGGACGTGCCCGCACTGCAAACAGAAGTTTATCAAAAACAACCAGTCGCATTCGTGCGGTGATAAAGTGCTTGACGATTTCCTGCATGGAAAAAGTGAACACACGATTGAGCTGTTCTGGCATTTTATTGATTCGTTCAAGCCGATCGGGAAAGTGACTATTCATCCGACAAAATCGATGATCGCTGTCGCGGCAAAAACGCGGATGGTTTACATAACCCGTTTGGGAAAGAACTTTGTTGACGTCACGTTCCCGTTTACCAAACCTTACCCGGATAATCTTTGCTTTCAGAAAATTGCACAGGTTCCCGGTCAGCAGCAATTCAATCATCACCTGCGCCTACAGGAAACGGATGATGTAAATGCAGAAGTTAAAAAGTATATGAAGCTGGCGTACAACAACGCGTGTTGACTTTTTTCCCCAATCGCCCTCTAAAAACCTTCTTTTCAGGCCATTCTTGCAGGTCTGATTATTGAATCATACCCGGAAAAAGAAGTACTATGAAAAACTCAGTAGTTGCTCCGCTCAGTATGATGGTTGTATTCACCCTGCTCCTCCTGTTAAGCGGATGTGAAGTTGTCGGAGATATTTTCGGTGCCGGAGTTTATACCGGAATGTTCATCGTGATCTTCGTGATTGTGCTGATCATTTTCCTGATCGTGCGCATGACCCGCAGAAAATAACTTATCGCACCCCGAATTTATAGGTGGTATAGGTTTTATACACTTCGCCCGGCTTCAACTCAGTTGAAGGGAAGTTCTTTTGATTGGGTGAATCCGGGAAGTGTTCCGTTTCCAGGCACAAGCCGAAGCGATGCTTGTAAACAACACCCTGTTTTCCGGTGAGAGAACCATCCAGAAAGTTTCCTGCATAAAATTGTATTCCGGGTTCGGTTGTATAAACATCAAGCGTTCGACCGGATGACGGTTCATACACGCTTGCGGCATGCTTCACTGAATCTTTTGAAGACAATACCCAGCAGTGGTCGTAACCGCGGCCGAATTCCAGCTGTTGATCTTTATCATTTGTACGCAGGCCAATCGCAGTCGGCTTTCTGAAATCGAAAGGTGTTCCTGTTACATCTTTAATCTGCCCCGTTGGGATCAGGACGTTGTTAACAGGAATAAACTGATCGGCATACAGGGTAACCTCATGATCGAGGATATCGCGCTTTACATTCCCGGTCAGGTTAAAATAGGAATGCTGGGTAATGTTAACTACCGTCTTTTTATCGGTTGTTGCGGTGTAAGCAATCTTCAGTTCATTATCATCGGTAAGCTCGTAGGTTACTTCAACGTTCAGATTTCCGGGATATCCTTCTTCGAGATCTTTGCTTAGATACGTCAGCCTGAGTTTATTATCAGCTGCTTTTTCGATATTCCAGAATACCTTGTCGAAGCCTTTCACACCTCCGTGCAGACTCTGGCCATTGTTGTTCTGCGCAAGCGAATAGATTTGGCCGTCAAGCGTAAACTTCCCGTTGGCAATGCGGTTGCCGTACCGGCCTACGATAGCCCCGAAGTAGGGCGTTTCTTTTATATATCCTGCAAGCGAATCGTAGCCGAGAACAATGTCTTCCAGCTTTCCGTTGCGATCGGGTGCCGTAAGTTTGGTAATGATGCCGCCATAATTAATGACACTCATGCTGATGCCATTTTTGTTGGTGAGCGTGTACTCGGTTACCGCCTGACCGTCAGTTGTGGCACCGAATGGTTTCGTGGATGGGGTTGACATAACGTCCGATTGTTGAGTGGATTCAGTTTCCTTTTGCCCGGGCTTGCACGATCCCAACACTACCAGGTACAAACAGCCGATTGCTATATAGTTTCTAATCATAAAATCATATTAAGGTCATGTTCCCGAACAATGCTCACTCCATTTTCCAGCGCAACGCGATAAATTCCGGCCTCTTTCCCAAATGACGACTGATATGATTTTGTGAGTGCCGTGATAAACTCATCGATCGCTTCGTTCCGTACCAGATTGATGGTACAGCCGCCAAATCCACCGCCCATCATCCGCGCACCAATTACTCCTGTATGCTTTTGAGCGATATCAACAAAAAAGTCAAGCTCCTCACAGCTCACTTGATAAAGTTCAGAAAGTCCTCGGTGTGTTTCAAACATTTTCTTTCCAAAAGCTGCGAGGTTGTTGTTCTTTAAATCATGGTTGGCCGACTGCACACGTGCGATCTCCTGAACTACGTATAAACAGCGGTTAAATTCTTTTCCCTCAAACTCGCCTTCATGATTGCGGAGCATTTGTTCATCCACATCGCGCAGGCTTCGCACTTCGGGGTAGTGTTTCTGTAAACGCGCTACTCCCCGCTCACATTCCTGCCGCCTCGTGTTGTAATCGGAATCCACCAGCGCATGCTTCACACGGGTGTCACAAAGTACAAGAGAATGCTCCGACAATTGAAAAGGAGAATACGAATACGCGAGGGACCGGCAATCGAGCAAAATTACATGCCCCTTTTTGCTCATCATGCTCGCAAACTGATCCATGATGCCGCATTTAACACCCACAAAATTATGTTCTGACCATTGCGCGATCAGCACAAGTTTTTGACGGTCGATGTTAAGTTTATTCAGTTCATTTAATGCAAAGGCGAATCCGCACTCTACTGAGGCGGAAGAAGAAAGTCCCGATCCGATCGGAATGTTGCCGCCAAACACGCACTTGAATGGCTTTAATCTGCCGTGCTGTTTTAACTGGTGAATTACACCCAGCAGGTAGTTAACCCATGATGGATTTTTAACCGGGATGATCTCCCCGTCTAAATCAAGCCCGAAGGTTTCATTAAACTTCAGTGAAAAAATTTCCGTAACACCATCGGTGGCCGGTGCGAGCGCGAAGTACGTACCGTAGTCAATCGCGGCCGGCATTACAAAACCATCGTTGTAGTCGGTATGCTCCCCGATCAGGTTGATCCGGCCGGGCGCGCGCACGAGCAACGGTTCTGCACTGAACCGTTCGCGGAACTTGACGGCTACGTCCTGAGGCAAAAAGTCCATCGTGTCCAGATTATTTCTTACCGGTAAGCTCTTTGATAAGCTTAACCTCTTCTTTTTTGTAAGGCGTACCGTCTTTACGGAAGATGTCGTGAAACCATACTTTCGGTTCTTTTCCATCCGGCATTGGTGTGTCCCATGCGTAGATGGTGTTCGTCTTGCCGGATACCAGTCCCCAGTTGTATGCACCAATGTTTTCTTTCTTGAGCAACGGCATGATGTTATCGAACCGGCTGTTGCGCGTGCGCGCCATGTACTCGGTGCAGATCAGCGGACCGCCATACGTGCGCAAACTGTCGATCCATTGCTGATGTTCTTCCGGATCGGAATAGTTATGATACGTAATCACGTCCGAGTTTGCGAGCTGGTAATTATTGAGGTCAACAAGGTCTTTGCTCCACACTCCTGCTGACAATGGCTGAGACGGGTTTACTTCACGTCCCCAGCGGAATGCCTGCTGCAACAGTGGCATTGATTTATTCTGATAGCCGGAATTGCCGGGTTCGTTGTACAAATCCCAAAGAACAATACGTTTATCGCCAGAGAACCGCTTCAGCACATCTTTTACATACGCTTCAAGTGTATTAATGAGTGTTGAATCCTGGTGAATGAGATCGCCCGGGTCGCGAATCCAGCCGGAGTTATGAATGCCCACTTTCGGGTCGGGCTGTTTCCCGGTTTGGTAGGTTGGATTCCAGCAATCGTCAAAGAATACAAAAATAGTAGAGATACCATGCTTGTCAGCGATGGTCAGATATTGGTTAACGCGATCTTTAAAACCTTCATGATCGATTTCCCATGCGGAATGATGCAGATACACCCGCATCGAATTCAAACCAATTGATTCAGCCCACCCGAGTTCACGATTGATTGTTGCGGTATCGAATGTTTCCGCCTGCCACATTTCAAGCTGGTTGATTGCCGTGCTTGGGATAAAATCCGAACCGCGCAGCCAGCCCCATTGCTTGTACCATTCATTGGCTTGGTCTTCCGGCCAGGCTTCACGAACAGTTTGTGTTGTGTCGGGTTTGGTTGCCTCCGTTTCTGCGGATTCTTTCTTTCCGCACGACACGGCCATGATCCAAACAAGACTTAAAAATAGATACGATAAACGCTTCATGCTCTTTCTGTTTTACGATAGGTTAATGAGATGGAACTTCAAGTGGAACACCCGCTTTAGCCGGGGTACCGAAATCGGGAGTACCGTCGGCACGCCAGGTAAACTTTTGCGCCCGGGGCGAACGATGCTCACCGCACCCCTGGCCGGGCTCGTCATTGGCGTGATACAGAATCCAGTCTTCCGCACCGTCAGGTGATTTAAAAAAAGAGTTGTGTCCGGGGGCATATACTCCATTTTCAGGAGTTTGGAAAAATACGGGCTTTTCTGATTTAGTCCATGCGGTGGAGTCCATTAAATCACTGGAAGCCGGTGCCGAGAGCATTCCGAGCGCATAAAAATCTGTCCAGCAGCCACTCGCAGAATAGATGATAAACACCTTCCCTTCGTGCGCAAGAAACTGCGGACCCTCGTTCACATCCACATGCGGTGGATTATCCGGATCGTTCAGGTCGCCATGTGTTTCCCAATCAAACTCAGGTTTCGAAAGCATTACGCGTTTCCCCTCAATTGTCCAGGGGTTCTTCATCTTTGCGAGGTAGATGTCCTGCCGTTTGTTTACGTCACCTTCCCAACCTGACCATGCCATATACCGCTGACCGTTATGCATAAACACGGTTCCGTCTATCGCCCATTTATCAGACGGGTCGCTGATCTTTCCTTTCAGAATCCATTCACCCTGCATCGGGTCAACGGAAGAATTCTCCAGCACATACAACCGATGATTTTCATTCTTTCCGTTGTCACCGGCAAAATACATGTACCACTTATTCTCGATGAAGTGAAGTTCAGGCGCCCAAATTCCACTAGCGTAGTTCGATCCGGGAACGGCATTCCAGATCACTTTCTTTTCGGCATGCTTCAGGTCAGCAAGACTTTTTGTTTTCCAGATGGCGAGCCTGTTTCCCAACGTATTGGTGTAATAATAGTAGCCGTCTTTATAGATGCTCCACGGATCGGCACCCGATGGAAGCAACGGATTCGTGAAGGTTTCGGGATCTGCCTTCTGCCGGCAGGCAAGAACACTCAGGAACAAAAATAGAATAGCAAGCTTTCCTCTCATACACCCAATATTACCATACCATTATTTATTCCGTTTGCTCTCCGGATGGTTTTTTGATTTTTTTATAAAGTTCAACCGGTACACCGAAGTTCGGAGAATCATCTTCGTTCCAGGTGAACGGCTGCATTCGGATGGAACGGTTATTTCCACACCCCTGGCCGCTCGTAGGATTGGCGTGATAGATTATCCAGTCTTCGGTTCCATCGGGCGATTGAAAGAAACTGTTGTGACCCGGACCAAATGCTTTTGAAGCTGCGTTCTTCTGGAATACAGGTTGTGACGATTTCGTCCACGACCCTGGATCTGTTAAATCTGCATCGCTATCAGCCGAAAGCATTCCCAACGCATAGTCGTCCGTCCAGCACCCGCTGGCCGAGTAAATGATAAATACTTTTTCACCGTGTTTTAAAAACTGCGGGCCTTCGTTGACATAGGCAGGTCCGCCATTGCGTTCCCATGCAAGGTCAGGTGATGAAATTTTAACCCGCGCTCCTACCGGAGTTACAGGGTCCGACATTTTTACGATATAGATATTCTGCTGACCATCGGTGTTGCCTTCCCACCCTGACCAGATAAAATACAACTGCCCGCTGTGTTCGAAGATGCTTCCATCGATGGCCCATTTATCATCGGGCAGCGCGAGCTTGCCTTTATCAACCCACGTTCCGCCATACGGATTTGCATTTGAATTCTCAAGCACCCACATGCGATGGTTTGCGTTGTCACCATCATCTGCAGCATAATAGAAGTACCACTTGTTGTTAATAAAATGCAGTTCGGGCGCCCAGATGTTACGTGAGTTCATGCCGGTTGCAGGAGCCGTCCATACGATATTGCTAAATGCACTGCCTGCCTGTGACGGATTCGCAGTGCGGTAGAGCTTAAGCGAGTTACCGGTTGTATGCGTGAGGTAATAGTTATTGTCGGTGTGCCGCATGATCCACGGATCAGGACCTGCCGTTAGAACAGGATTTGTAAAGACAGTATTGTCAACCGGTTGCGGGTCAGGGTCGTTGCCGCTACCGGAATCGCCACAACCACATAAACATACTATCAGGTAAATCCCCGCGTAACGTGCTATCTGTAAAACGTTCTTCATGTCCATTTTAAAAAACAGGGAGATGCATGTTACTGCATCTCACCTGCACTCAACCTAATCTAACTATAAGGAAATCATATTCATTAATACAATGGGTTTTGCGTGAGGCCCGGAGTGAGATCGATGTCGCGTTGCGGAATCGGGTACCACTCATGCTTGCCCACCACGAAGTTTGCGAACTCAGGATCGCGTGCCGCCAGCGCAGGGCCTAAATCACCCCAGCGTGCCAGGTCAGCGAATCGCCAGCCTTCACCGCTTAGTTCAACAATGCGTTCGTGTTTCAATTGTTCGAGGAAAGCATCTTCGTCCAATCCAGGCATCGCAGTTGTAAGTGGTTCCATTCCTGCGCGTTCACGAACCATGTCGACATACTCATACGCTTCGGCTGTCCGGCCATCACCATTCAGGGCTTCAGCATACATCAACAGAACGTCTGCATACCGGATTACGCGGTAGTTATTCGGTGAGTTGAAGCTTTCAAAGTTTCTCCAGTGGTCATTCAATAACTTGCGATACCACACACGCTGTGAATCCGGCCCGGTTCCGTAACGTGATGTAAAAGTTTCACCATAGATCATCGTGAAATCAGGGCCTAGTTCGTCTGTGTAATCGAACAAGAATGTAACCGGCAAGCGAGGATCTCTTTCACCAAGTGCAGTTTGCTCTTCGAGGAATTCATCAACAACCCAGCGTCTGGCACCACCGTCCTGGAAACCAGGGCCCCCACCGGGAGCATAAAACTTCGCGATTGATGCACCGGGATTAGGCCGCGCACCTTCATCGAGGTCGTTGTCGCTGTTTTCATCCTCGCGGAATGCGAACTGAAGTTCGAACACCGACTCAATGTTATTCTCGGTATCGATGTGGAAGTTATCGGCATAGTCGGCCGTGAGTTCATAAATTGCCCCCGGACCCTCTACAATGTATGCGAAAGCGTCAATCGCTTCCGGGTACTTATGCTGCTGGAGGTATGTTTTCCCAAGCATGGCGTAAGCCGCACCTTTTGTTACGCGACCCAAGTCGTTTCCGCCATAGGTTGCAGGAAGGTCGGCTGCTGCTGCAATGAAGTCAGCTTCGGCCTGCGCCCACGCTTCTTCGGGTGTGGCGTTAACCGGACGCATGGTTGGCTGCGAAGGTTCAGTAATAATAACCGGCCTTCCGAAATACAACGTCAGGTTAAAGTAGAAGAAGCCTCTTAAAAATGTTGCTTCCGCGACCACGCGTTTTTTCAGCGTCTCATCCATGTCGATTCCGGGAACATACGCGATCACCTGGTTGGCCCGGTAAATTCCCTGATAGAGGTTAGCCCATGTATCAGCAGTGAGTCCGAAGTTGGTATCGTTCATCGAGAAACTCATCAGCGTATTTAACCCGCCATCACCACCGGAACCATAACCTTCATCGCTTTTCAGCATACCGTGGAAATACATTGCACGGGAATATCCGGCATAGCCGCGGTGAAAGATACTGTATACAGCATTTACACCTTTCACAGCATCATCACTGGTTTTCCAAAAACTCTGAATGGTCGGAGCATTTGGATTCGGTTCATCAAAATTCATATCGCATGACGTAACCAGCGCCATGACTCCGAGTATGATTATTATCTTTTTCATCTTCAATTTCTTTTAGGTGTTAGAAACCAACGTTTAATCCGAATGACACAATCCTGGACGATGGATAGTTTCCATTGTCAACGCCCGGTTCGAGGTTTACATTTGCTCCCACCACATCCGGATCAAGTCCGCTGTATTTTGTGAACGTGAGCAGATTCTGTCCGCTTACAAAAACGCGGGCACTGGTGATGCTGACTTTCTGAAGCCATGCTGCGGGAACATTATATCCGAGTTCGATGCTTCTGATCCGGAAGAACGAACCATTCTCGATCCAACGATCTGAGTTACCGCGTGCATTGGATACGATACCCCGATCGACAGCAGGATCGCCCGGTACACCGGTTGCATACGAAACACCCAATCGTGGCGTATTGGTGTTTGTGTTGGTGGGCGTCCAGTAGTTGAGCCCGTCACGGTAGTTGCTGTAGCCCATTCCATCGAGGTCGCGTCTCACATCGTTATACAGCTTCTGGCCGAACGCTCCGTAGAACTGAACGTTAAGCGAGAAAGCTTTGAACGACACGTTACCCTGAATACCTGTGGTGAACTTCGGCCACGGAGATCCTGCAAATTCCCGATCACGATCGGTGATGTCATCGCCTGTTCCTCCATCAACAAGGTTTTTATAACGGATATCGCCCGGCTTGGCATAGTCAGCCTGTGCACCGTGTTGGTCGATCTCTTCCTGTGACTGGAAAATTCCATCGGTACGCAGAACGTAGTATTCTCCAATGGCATGGCCAACCTGTGTGCGACTGTTACCCGACTGGATATAGTTGCGCGCGTCACCCGTTACCGGGTCAACCCCGAGGTTTCCGAGGCTTAATACCTCGTTGCGAATTACACTTACGTTAGCCGCCACATTCCATTTCCAGTCGCCCTTTGAAACCGGCCGATAGGCGAGCTCTAATTCAATTCCTTTGTTTTCAATTTCACCGATGTTAACGATTGGTTCTACACCATCGCCACCCAGATACGTTGGAATCGGCTGACCGGTAAGAACACCATCCGTTACTGAACGGAACACTTCCACCGTGGCGAGGAACGTACTGTTGAAAAATCCTGCATCCAAGCCGATGTTAAGTGTGCGTTTTTCTTCCCACTTCAAATCTTCGTAAACAAGTCTTCCTTGAGTGGCTCCTACGTACAGTGCCTGATCGCTTCCGAATACCGCACGCGGGGCCTGATTCAAAAATCCTGTGAACTGATAGCGGCCACCTAATCCTTGAGGAAATCCGGCTACGCCCAGCACACCATACGACACACGCAACTTAAGATCTGAAACAACATCGGATTGAAAGAATTCTTCCTGATCAATCTTCCAGGCAACGGCACCGGAAGGGAAAAATCCTCTGCGATTGGCCGGAGAGAACAATGAGTTTTTGTCGCTCCGGAATGTGAAGGATGCCAGATACTTTTCAGAGAAGTTATAGTTTACCCGGCCGAAGAACGAATTGATAAACGTTTTGCTATAGGTACCGCTCGCTCCTGCTGAACCCGATGCTGAGTTAATTGTTGTGAAATAGCTTCCACCATAGATCGACAGGTTTGTGCGGCTTGCAAGGTTTCCGTCATCGCGGATAACCTGGTTCGAATATCCAAGTACAGCAGATAGTCCGTTTTTACCAAAAGTCTTGTCGAAGTTCAGCGTATGTTCAATCATACCACTTAAATATTGTGAACGGGCGTCATCAATTGAACTTGGTTTTTCAGCCTGATTCTGATACCAGATACCAACTTCACGAACCGTTGAATGTTTGTCAAGACTCGTTTCACCAGCCAGGTTAATCCGGTATTTCAGGAAATCGGTGATTTCCACATCGCCATAGATGTTACCCAATACCTTAATGAAATTCGATTTGGTATTCCATAAATCGGCAATAGCCACCGGGTTGCGTGAGAATGTCCGCGCATCCATGCTTCCGAGCGAATAACCTTTCGGATTGGCGGCTGATACAAACTCATCTCCGCGTACAGGAAGAATCGGAAGATTGTTAAACATATCGTACCACGGATTTCCAACCTCGAAGTTCCCCTGCACCGGGCTTTGACGCGTTGAACTTGATAACATCAGGTTCTCCGACAATTTGATGCGGCCGCGGGAAACTTCAGAGTTTACCCGCAGTGAGGCGCGCTCGAAACTATGTCCGAGCAATGTGCCTTTATCACGCATGTAACCACCCGACACCAGGATCTTGGCTGTTTCACTTCCGCCTGATAAGGTCAGATTATAATCCTGAATGGAACCGGTATTAAGTGCCTTATCCCGCCAGTTCGTGTTGGTGCCATTATAATTTGCAACCGAAGGCTGAAGTGCATAGCCTGCATTTTGGTAAGCAAGTGTGTTAAGTCGTACGTACTCAGCGCCATTTACCATATCGTAAGTATGCGGCACTGACGTGATGCTGTATTTGGCTGAAGCGTTGATTACCACCGGCCCCTGCTTTCCTTTTTTTGTTGTTATGATAATTACCCCGTTAGCCGCACGTGATCCGTAGATCGCTGCAGCCGAAGCATCTTTTAATATTTGGATCGTTTCGACATCATTTGGGTTGATCGTAGTGTTCGGGTCGCTGAACATCCCATCTATCACATACAATGGGCTGCCTGCGCCTGAGAATGTACTCAAGCCACGAATGTTTACTACCGCTTCCTGACCGGGTGCTCCCCCAGTACGAACCGATACACCTGCTGCAAGACCCTGCAATTGTTCGGGTAGTGACCGCGGAGCAAGACGCTGTGTATTTTGCGTGTTCACTACACTTGCTGCGCCTGTAAGATCAGCTTTACTAACGGATTGGTAACCGATGATAACAACTTCATCAAGTGTTTCGGTGTCCGTACGAAGCACGATGCTGATCGAAGTTTGCGAGGCCACGGAAACCTGCTGCGACATATAACCCAGAAAAGAGAAAACAAGTGTGCCATCTGAAGGTACCGTTAACGTGTAACGACCATCGGCATTCGTTTGTGTTCCTGTTGAAGTACCTTTCAGGATCACGCTAACTCCGGGTAACGGTGAGTTATCCGTACTGTCTGTCACGATTCCGGAAACCGTAATCTCGGTTCCCTGTGCAAAGCCCTCGTTTAAATACAATACGCTTAACAGCGCTGTACAAAGCAAGAGCCTTTTTACGGTGAGTAGAGGTTCTTTCATAGCATAATTTGGATAGGTGAGCATTGTAGTTGCCCGAATGTATCAGAGAAAAACCCCATTTGTTCGCTCAAATCGATGACCGAAACGAAATAACGTTACCGGTAACGTTCTCGGCAGTTCAACTCCAATCGATTTCGGTGAACACCCGTTTCAAACGGTTGCATTGCGACAAGTTTCAGTCAAAAGCGTTTACATTTGTCCGCACCTCATGAAAAATACTCAGGCCACTATTCGGGATCTTGCACTCAAGCTGAACATATCTATTTCTACTGTTTCACGAGCCTTGCGCGGAGCGCAGGATGTAAACCCTGAAACAAAAAAAGCTGTACTTGAAATGGCAGCGCTGATGAATTATGAACCCAACAAGGTTGCCCAGAGCCTTCGCATTAAGAAAACAAATACCATTGGGATTGTTGTACCGGAAATCGCCATACACTTTTTCGCTTCCGTAATCAGCGGCATTCAGCACTATACATCCAAACATGGATACAGCATTATGATCTGCCAGTCGCTCGAATCATTTGAAACGGAAAAGGCAAATGTTCAAATGCTGGTATCGAACCGCGTGGATGGATTATTAATCTCTGTGGCCAGTGAAACACGAGAATATCAGCATCTTGAAAAACTGGTTGAGAAAAAAATTCCCGTTGTATTATTCGATCGTGTCGCCGATTCGCTCGATGTACCAAAGGTGGTAGTCGATGATCATGATGGCGCATTCAAAGCAGTAGACTATCTCATCAAAACCGGCTGCAAGCGCATTGCCTACATCGGGGGATCACTCACACTCTCCATCAGCAACCAGCGCATGAAGGGTTATCTCGATGCATTGAAAGCCAACAACATCCCGGTGCGCGAGGAACTGATGGTGTTCTGCAATGAATTTCATGACGAGCCGATTGTCGCCACCCGGCAACTGCTTGATCTTCCAGAACTGCCAGACGCCATCTTCTGCATGAATGATCCTGTGGCGATCCTGACACTCCAAGTGTTGAAGCAACGAAAAATTGCCGTGCCGGATGAAATCTCCGTGGTTGGATTCACGAACGAACCTGTATCACGTTACATCGAACCATCGATTACTACGGTAGCTCAACCTGCGTATCAAATGGGTGAAGCAGCAGCACGCATGTTTATCGATCAGGTCGAGAATCCGTCTTCTTTCAAACCGCGTATGGAAACGCTGCAAACCGAATTGATCATTCGTAACAGCACGCGAAGGATTGGTTAGGGTATAATCTTTCCCAACGTATCTAACGATCGACACATTACTGAAATGTTTCGTTATAGGATACCGCATTTCAGATTGGCACATTTTTTTACCGACTGCATGAAAAACTTGATCATGCAAAAAGGAGGAGAAGCAAAACCGGTACGCAAACCGCAGGCACAGCCACGGCCCGGAAAAGAAAGTAAGATGACCCCGAAGCCTGAGTCGGAACCAAAGGAACAACCTGCAGGAAAGCTTACGGGCAAAGTAGCCTTAATAACCGGAGGTGATAGTGGTATTGGTCGTGCTGTCGCTGTTCTGTTTGCGCAGCAAGGTGCAAAAGTTGCCATTGCCTATTTGAATGAGGATGACGATGCACGCGAAACAAAACGTATGGTTGATGAATTTACCGAATGCCTGATCCTCGCAGGCGACCTGGGTAAAGAAAAGCAATGCAAAACCATTGTTGATAAGACCGTAAAGAAATTCGGTCAGCTGGACATCCTGGTAAACAATGCTGCTCTGCATTGGGAAAGCAAGTCGCTCGAAGATATTTCCACTGAACAGTTCGAAAAAACACTCCACAACAATGTGATGCCCTATTTCTGGGTTACGAAAGCAGCACTCGAACATCTTAAAAAAGGAAGCTGCATTATCAATACGTCATCGGTAACCGCTTATCGCGGAAGTGACTCGCTAATTGATTACGCATCAACGAAAGGCGCGATTGTGTCGTTCACCAGAAGTTTATCAGCTAACCTGGCAAAAAAAGGTATTCGTGTTAACGGGGTTGCACCGGGGCCGATCTGGACTCCGCTGATTGCATCTTCCTTTAAACCGGAGAAAGTTGCCAAGTTCGGAAGCGATGTGCCGATGGGTCGCGCAGGACAGCCAAATGAAGTTGCCCCAAGTTACTTATTCCTGGCGAGCAGCGATTCGGCTTATATGACAGGACAATTTCTTCACCCGAACGGAGGTGAAATTGTAAACGGATAATTTATCAACACTCAAAACAAACATGCTATGGCAAAGTATTCAAAAAAAGCATCCAGGAAAGTTGAGACAGTAATACGCGAGAAGAAGCGCGGAACGTTGCGCAGCGGAAGTGGTAAAAAGGTTACGAGCCGGAAGCAGGCAATCGCAATCGGTTTGTCGGAAGCCCGCAAAGAAGGCGCTAAAGTGCCGAAGAAGAAAACTGCACGAAAGAAGACTTCGCGGAAAAAGACTGCGCGAAAGAAGTCTTCCCGGAAAAAATCCTCGTAGATAAAGGCTTAACAAGGGTCGCGGAGGCGGCCCTTTTTATTGCCGCTTTTTATCGCTTCTCTCCTGCTCGGGTGGTTCCGGTTTTTTAGAGGGATCTATGTGTTGGGGTGGCGGAGGCGTCTCGACCTTATCCGGGGATTTAACTTTCTCAGTCCGGTTATCCTTTTCCTCGTTATTTTTATTAGAATTCATATGCATTGTTTTCTGCATCAATCGAACAATCGTGCCGTAATTTTCCATCACTTTGTTGATTCTGTACGCTGTCTTGACGGAATTAATCCACACGCTTCATAAATCATTCCACAGCGTCCTACGCAATTCAAGCATTTGCACAAATTTTAATTGGCGCAGAATTTAGGGTTATTCGGAAAACAACTGCTATGAAAAACGAACAAGCTGATAAACCCGAAAATCCAAACAATCACAAACGTAAAACACCTGCAACGAAGGGTCGTGAACATGACGACAGCAAGTTCACGTCATATGACACCGATAACAGCCAAACTTCCACCCCGCAAAAAGTGCGTGAAAAGCGTGAGGCTACGGCTGAACAAAAAACAAAACAAGAATCCGATTAAGCGTCACTGATTTTTGCATCTTGCTGCATGCCTCAACAATCAGCCGGCCTGATCATGTATCGTATTGAAAAGAGCGAACCAGAATTTTTTCTGATCCATCCGGGAGGACCGTTTTGGGCAAAGAAAAATGAGGGCGCATGGAGTATTCCAAAAGGCATTGGCAATACTGATGAAGAACCGCTTGCTACGGCTATCCGCGAGTTTGAAGAAGAAACCAGTATTATCCCAAATGGCCCTTATCAATCGCTTGGCTCCGCAAAAATGAAAAGTGGAAAAACGGTTTACGCATGGGCGTTTAAAGGTGAGTGGAATCCGGAAAGAGGCATAAAATCAAATTACATCAACATCGAATGGCCGCCACGCTCGGGTAAAACAATATCAATACCGGAGGCTGATCGTGCGGAATGGATGTCGTACGACAAGGCATCTGTCATGATCAACCCGGGACAATTGCCGTTATTACAACGTGCATATAACTCCCTGAAGTAATTACGACCGGAGCAGCGAAGGCAAGCTGATGTTTCCTGCCAGATTCTTCACCGATGTTCCGAGTTGCGCGAGCATGCTTCTGCCTTTTTCAGATTCCAGTAAGTATGTCACTGCTAAGCCTGTAAGTGCACCTGCAACCGTTGCCAGCACAATTTTGTTACGCAAAATAAAACCTTCTTTATGACGGAGTTTATCTTTCTTATGCTTTTTCATAACTGTCAGATTTTTGGTTAAACTTTCGGCACCAATCGTGCCAGCCCCAGTAACGTTTTAATCTCTCCCGCCCGGTTAATGAATCTGAACTTAAATTCTACCAATTCAGAAACACCTTGTTGAATCATCTGGATAATTTGAGCAACATCTTCCGGATGAATCAGGTAATTGATTCCACTCAGATGCAACAGGTAGTCGAAATTAAAAGCATGTTCTGCAAATGGAAATATTTCCTTCTCATCGCGGAGTTCATTCCATCCTTCAATAAAGGTAAATACATGCGCATGCGCGATCAGCAACAATGTGCGGGGCACATCATGCGAAAGTGCGGGCTGGCTCGTTTTGGTTTTTGTAAACATCATTGTGCAAAGTCATTTTCCACAGTCCTCTTCAGGCCGGTAAGCACTTTATTCCATCCTTTTACAGAGCGGTTATATCGTGCCTGAGCGCCTTCGCCCTGCCCTACATCATCCGAGATGGATACAATTGTGTTGCCATTCTTTTCTGTTAGCTGAATGATTACGATAGATTCGGTTTCAGACTTCGAATTTTTAAGTGAGTAGTTTAACAGCGATCCACGATTGATTCGTAAAATCTTACCTTTTAACTCGAACGGGAAGATCCATAAAATCATCCGCTTGAAAGTAATCGAATCGCCTGTGTTCCAGTTGGAGTATACACGGCAGCCGAAAAAACATCGCTGCGTATATTCAGGATCTGTTAGCGCCCGCCACACATTTTCGGCGGAGCTATTAATTACGATCTCTTGTTTTACAATGTATTCTTTCATAACCCGCTGGTTAAAGAAAAAGGGCTTTCGCCCCCTTTCGTATTCTGATTAATAATTCGATTTAATCTACCTTGTTCACTTTATCGCCCCGATATTTAAACTCGTTCATAATCAAGTGAACAGCTTCCTTGATTTTAGTCTC
Source organism: Cyclobacteriaceae bacterium (assembly GCA_016786585.1). Taxonomy (GTDB): domain Bacteria; phylum Bacteroidota; class Bacteroidia; order Cytophagales; family Cyclobacteriaceae; genus UBA2336. The sequence continues at coordinate 388,641 of JAEUUI010000008.1, read as the reverse complement.
TTCTGTGATAAACGCGTTATCACGAACCAGGCCAGATGCAAAGCCATCCCATACAACCTCGGAAGTTTTGCTGTCGATCAATGAAATGATCAATGTACCTGGCAACAGTACATGTGTAGTTGTATCACTTGGCGTGCGAACTTCTTTGCCGCCTGTTACCATCGTAGGAACATCGTTCACATAACCTTTCATTTTTGCTTGTCTTTCCAGCACGCGATAAGCGACAATCAAATCCGGACGAACCTGATTCTCGCGGTAGCCGCGAGCCACAAGTTCTTCAGAAACAGCACCTTTCACCGCTGTATTCACCATCAGGTTGGTCGATGGAATGATCACATTGTATGAATAAACATATGGAGCCGTAACGGTTGTGGTGGTGGTAGTCGTTGTTTTGTTAGCCGACTTTGTGGTACGGGTTGTTTTAGTAGCCGGTGGCAACGCCTTTTGTTCGGTGTATGTGTAGATGTAGTATCCGCTTTCAGGCTGGGCGGTTTCATCCATTTGTGCCCACGCAAATGTTTTATACTTACTGAAATCGGTGTTTACTTTCGTGTTTCCTTTCACAACCACATCCTGGGCCTGAACGAAACCTGCTGTCAGCAGCATCATCGCTGCGATTTTTAACGCTTTCATAGTTAATTCCTAATTGGTTTAAAATGTTTACAGTTTACCTGCTTCAAGCAGGGTCTGTTGAGGATAACCTGAAAAACAATGCCATTAAAAAAGGTGAGCTCGTAAACCCTTCGTGACGAGTATCAACGCCATTTTGTGGAATTACTTTCCACGGGTGCGGATTTTCAACGGAGATTAAAGGGATGAAGAATGGCCTTTCGGATATGACCGCCAATCGGTGGTAATCAGCTTATGAACTTCACGTTTCAAGGCCTGAAACGAATTAGGTTTGGAAATATAAAAATTTGCCCCGCGTCTGTAAGCATCGCGGATTACGCTTTCATCGGTATCCGTGGAAAGGATTACCACGGGTAACGTGTTGAGCCTGGAGTGATTACGAATATCTTCAAGACATTCAAGTCCGTTCTTGCCAGGCATATTAATGTCCATCACTACCAGGTCAGGCAATTCGTCATTCGGCCGGATGAGCGAATCGATCCCGTCATCGCAATGACTGGCGGTTGTTAACCGGATGTCAGTCGTAAGCTCATACAAAGCTTCCGTGAACAACATTCGGTCGTCTGCGTCATCTTCAACAAGCAGAATGGATTTGGACATGCGTGGAGTTGTAGAGTCAAAGATAGTTTTTTCGCCCAATAATATACCCTTCGGTTCCGGGGAATTGCCGGTTTCGATAAATCCGGGTGATAACGACCGTTCAAATTTGTAGAAGCCCGTCTACAATTCAGGGAGATTCATTCAGCCAAGTGCATTCAGATTGTCCAATCTGTTGATATCCACGCTTTTTTTCTTGGCCTGATATTTAAAGAAGTACCGACAAACCAAAAAACAAACGTTATGCACTTTAAGTCAAAATTTTTAGCAAGCCTTTTCCTCGGATTTTTATTAATATCAGCAACCAGTGTAGCAGTTGCGCAGGACTCCGACAATGGTCTTCGTGTTGGGATCAAGGGTGGTCTGAACGTAACCAATCTGTATGTTGATGATGTGGATGATGAAAACCCGCGTTATGGATTTCATTTAGGTGTTTATACACAACTCTTCCAATCGGATGTATTCGCTATTCAGCCAGAAATTCTGTACTCAACCAAAGGTACACGCATCGAAGACAACAGCGACTTATATGACGCAACGCTGGATTTTAACCTGAATTATATCGACATCCCGGTATTGGCTGTTTTTAAGCTCGGAGATGCCGCTGAGATTCATGTTGGTCCGTATTTCGGTTATTTGTTAAACGCTAATGTGGATGTTGACGGTGACGTTGACGGAAGCGATGACATCGACCGCGATAACTTTAAGTCTTGGGACTACGGTATTTCAGCAGGTGTAGGTTTTAATGTTGGCCCGGTTCAGTTAGGCGCTCGTTACAACTACGGTCTGCAGAAAATTGCAGATTCAGACTTAGCCGATGGCATTCTGGGTGACTCAAAAAATTCGAATGCACAGGTTTACGTGTCATTCAATTTCAACCAGAAATAAAATATTCAAATGAGAATGAAAGGCTGCCTTCGGGTGGCCTTTTTTATTTTACCTGGGGGAGTGTAAGCAACATCTCGGGTTGATCGGCATCACACGTAGCTTTCAAATACTTTTCACCATCACGTTCTGCCACAACAATGTTCATAATTTTCCCCTGCCGGTAGATATAAAATTCCCAATCGTTACGCTCAATGCCGCGAATGGCATCTTCCTGGCTAACCGTCCATCGGTGAACGGAACTTCCACCGCCAATCGAAAGAATGCGATGATGCGGATCAGATGAATCCGTTCGATCGATGCAGGTGATTTGAAGTTTTACGGGCATTACTTCGTGGTTGTCGCGGTAATCAGGGGTTTATCGCCGCGCAACGAATCTACATCAACGAACTATAAAATGTCAAGTACACTAGGAGTAACTCCTATGTCCCGGAAGTATTTTTTAAAATATTTATTTACTCGCGCAAACGAATATATGGCTTACCAAATTATTTGGTTAAACACATATTGCTTGTAAAAACTGGCCGGAAGCGCCTTAGGTGCCTGAATGTTACTGTACACTTCGCGCATAAACAGTTGACCGTTCACAACAAAAAGAACTTCTGTTTCAACCCATCCTTTTCCAAGTTTTTGATACCCTTTGAACTCAATTTCCTGGGTGCGGCCTTGCGACACACGCTTCATCTTGGTGAAAACAAGTGTTTTTGCATCAATCCAGAACTGGGCTTTTTCCGGATCCCCTACTACATAGTGCATTCTCGAGTCATACATTTCCTGCCCGAAGATGTGCGTGTCGAAGCCTGAAGCTTTAATCTTTTCAAGGGTCGACTTTGGCGGGTTGGTATAAACGCTAAAGCCCAATACAATCAATTCATGAATACGGTACGTCTTGCTTTTCAGCTGGTTGTCGGCATAACTTAACAGGCTGTCGTTGCGGAATATCATTCCACTACCGCTATCCATTGAGTTAAACTTGATTACCAGCGCGCCTGATTTCATGTCCATCGCCTCATACCAAGTTTCCTCCCGCTGTTTGACGCCATCTTTGAAAAATTCAGTCTGTTGCTGAAACGTTATTGCCTCGTACCAAACACCCTTATACGTGTTGTACATTTTTTCAATCAGTTCCTCGGTTGAAGCCGGGTCTGAAGACTGGCTATAAGCGGTTGCGCTAATCAGCATCACCGCAAAAAGTAGGATAAACTTGTTCATAATCGATTTACAAACGCAAGCTAGCCGGCCGATACCGCGCGATCAATCCGCTCATGTAATCGTCCGGTAAAAAAAGTTTACAAATTCTGTATGGCTGGCACTTGACTTGTCATGATTACCCGAAACAGACGGCAACGATCTGAAACAAATCAATCAAAAACCGAAAAAGACTATGAAAACGCTACAAGATCTCTCTATCAAACAAGTTTTCTCCACACTCCGGGAAAATTTCACTACAACAGAACTTGACATGATTGAACAGGATCTCGACCAGTTGCTGATGTCGACCGAAACCATGGAACAGCTTATTGCCCTTGCAAAAGAAGCCCTCGATAACAGACGCATGACGTTGACTGTCGCTGCGTAATCATACCTATAAATTGCCCGGCACGGTTGGACTGGTACGCATTTCTAAAAGTTTTCATTGCCAAAGTCACCGCGACTGTGCTAATGACTATTTTTACGTATGGCGTTAGCTTCATCCGGAAAAAGGATTTCAGGGAACCTGAAATCATCAACCATCTTTTAAAGCCCATCCGGTTTCTTAAGATCCGGAACGAAAAATTGTTCCTGGGTGGATGGGCCCTTCACTTCTTTTTCGGAGTGCTGTTCGTTACCGCATATCATTTTATCTGGGAAAACAACTACTACGGCTCGACATTTTTAAGCGCGTGTGAGTTGGGTGCTGCCACTGGCATCATTTGGCTCATCGCCTGGACCGTGGTTTTCAAACTTCATCCTGCTCCACCCAGGATTGATCTGAGAGATTTTTACATACCGATTTTTTTCAGCCATGTGATTTTCGGCATTGGTGCATGGTTCGGGTATCACATTCTTCCGTAAGGTTTATTCCGCAGAATGAGGCCGAAGCCCGTCATGCAAACGCAACACCTTAAGGAGATTCAAAACAATCACCGTTCATGACGGATTAAGTCCACCTTAAAACAGTGGCACAATATTTTGAGTGGCGCAATCGATCGAATAACATGAATCGAATAACACGAAACTATATGAAATACATCCAATTTTGCCTTGTCGCTGTGGCCTTACTCATTTGCGGAGTTACGACATATGCACAAAGTCAGGAGCAAACCACTCCCACCCCGCTTCCGGTGCAGGCAACCGGAGTAAAGCCACCCGCACAGCAACCCGTTAGTGACCCAATGGTGAGCGAACGACTCGCGCGTGATCTTAACGGGCGTAACCCTGCAACCGAAACACAGACAATCAAGTGGTACGAAACTAACTACGGATACACCGGCAATTACACGATCGGCTCAGCACAATACATGGCCCGATATGATCAGCAGGGGAACTATGTGGAAATGTTAAGACGCACCGAATGGAACCGGGCGAATGTGCCTGCTACGCTCATTAATGCGTACGGGCAAAGTCCGTATAAAGATCAAACGGTAACAGGATACTGGTCGGTGACTGATGCCGGTAAATCAGGTTATTACCTGGAACTCCGTGATAAAAGCGGAACACCATCAACTGTTTGGGCCGATGGCCAGGGAAAATTCAGCACGGCACCGTACAGCTCAACAACGGCAACATCAGGCAATATTCCGAAAGATTAATTTTCTATTTAAACCAATTAACGCTATGGCAACTGTAGCTAAAAAATCAGGACCGAAGGACAAAGACTACGTAAATAAAAGTCAGAAGTACGAAGTAGCGTACGAAAAGAACCGGAAAACCCCTGCGAAGAAATTCGGTAGTGGCAAGAAGTCCGGAAAATAAACAGTACCGACTACATGCCGGAAGGTCCTTCCATAGTGATCTTGAAAGAGGCCATCGATTCGTTCAGGGGGAAAAAGATTCTTGAGGCGGATGGTTACGGAAAAGGTTTGGCCTATGGAAGGCTTCACGGCACCAAGCTAAAAGACATCAAAACTTTTGGGAAACATTTATTACTGTGTTTTCCTGATTTCACCATTCGAATTCATCTGTTGATGTTTGGCAGCTACCGCATCAACAACGATAAGAAAGACCGCAATCCAAAACTAAGGCTACGTTTTGCCGATGGACAAACGCTATCCTTTTATGCATGTTCTATTGTTATGCTCACCCAATCATTGGACGACCTTTATGATTGGTCTGCCGATGTGATGAATCCCGCGTTTACGGTTAAAAAGACTATCGAACGACTCTCGCATCATCCCAAAATGACGGCAACGGATGCCTTGCTCGATCAAACAATCTTTGCCGGATCGGGAAACATTATAAAGAATGAAGTCTTGTTCCGGGTAAAAATCCATCCGAAAAGCAAAATCGGAAGTATTCCGCTGCCGGTGCTGCGAAAGATGATTAAGGAAACTGTTCATTACAGTTTTCAATTCAAAGAATGGCGTGAAGCAGGCACACTTCGAAAACACTGGCTCGTGTACACTAAAAAAATCTGCCCGCGGGATGGCACTAAAATTAAAAAGCATTACCTCGGCGTAGCGTCCCGAAGAACATTTTATTGCCCGACATGCCAGGAACTTTATTAATCCACACTGTTGTGGGCAAACCGCTCACGTCTACAACAAAACGAATGAGCTTCCGTGCGCTACGTTATGTTTTCACATTGGCAACAATTTTGAAACGCGCCCATTAATAAGCTTTGAATATGGAAATGACAACATTCGTTCGAAAAATGGCCAAATACCCAACGCGTATTCCGCAGATTTACGGAACGCTGGTAACAATCGCACTCATTCTATACTTCTTTCTTATCTACGCGATCGGATTTATTTATGTAACAGAGCTGCGGGTAATAAATCTGTTCATACAGGTTGCCGGCATCTACCTAGCACTCAAACAATATCGCAGAACACATGAGGGTGAACTGAATTATTTACGGGCTATGTCTGTCGGGGTAGGCACGTCCTTTATCGCTACGTCAACGTTCGTGCTGTTCCTGTTTATCTACTTGTACATCGATCCCAACATGATGCAAACGATTCGCGAGCATGCCCCTTTAGGCGAATACCTCGATCCTTACATCGCTTCGTTTAGCGTATGGCTGGAGGGTATTTTCTCGGGCTTCATGGCAACATTCGTGATTGTAAATTATATCCGGACCGACAAAGCATAACCGGATTGAGGAATTTGTGCCACACAGGCTAGCGCGCTTCTAGCCTCCAAACGGCTGATTTTCAAAAATATCTCTACTGCCGTTAACTTGGTACAGTTCTGTCATGCGGTACACGCATGAATTCAACACAGGACTTTTTGTTACGCGAATATTGGGGTAATACGGTTCAGGATTATCTCGTTGCCTTAGGAGTTATTTTAGCCGGATTAATCATTATTATGATTTTCAAGCGGATGATGCTGAACCGTATCCGCACGTGGACTGCCAACAGCCACACAAAGGTTGACGATATGATCGTTCGAGGACTCGAACGATTCGGTTTGCCGATACTCTCCTTCGCCATCATTTACTGGGCCATCAATTCTCTTTCACTTTCCGCAAAAGTGGAAAAGGTTCTTACCGTAGCTACATCGGTAGTGATTGCGTACTTCGTCATTCGGTTGATTTCCGCCATCATCCAAAACCTGATCTCCTCAGGCGTAAGGCGCCAGGAAAATGGCGAGACGAAGATCAAGCAGATTGGTGGGCTAATGATCATCATTAACATGGTTATCTGGATTTTGGGGCTGGTGTTTCTGCTCGATAATCTGGGGTATAATGTTACCACCATTCTCACCGGTGTTGGTATTGGTGGTATCGCGATTGCCCTGGCGGCTCAAAACATTGTTGGCGACTTGTTCAACTACTTCGTAATCTTTTTCGACAAACCGTTTGAAGTAGGCGATGCGATTAACGTCAACGACAAGAACGGAACAATCGAATATATCGGGTTAAAAACCACGCGGCTCCGAAGCCTGACGGGCGAACAAATCATTATCTCGAATAGCGATCTGACCAAATCGCCAGTTCATAATTATAAGCGGCAGGAAACGCGAAGAATCGCATTCACGCTGAATGTGCGTTACCAGAATGACCCGGATAAACTAAAAAAGATTCCAGGCATAGTCAAAACAATCATTGAGGCTGCAGGGCCAACCCGCTTCGACCGCGCCCATTTTGCCCGGTTTACAGACTACGGCCTTGCGTTTGAAGTAGTCTATTTTGTAACTGTTGCCGACTACAATAAATACATGGACGTACAGCAGGAGATTAACCTGAAGATCATGGAAGCATTTAAAAATGAGGGAATTACGTTCCTGATCCGGGAAGACCGGCCGGGCGAATGGGACAATAATTAGGTTATATTAACTATGTAATTAACCGTAGAAAACAGCTTGCAAATGAGCAGGTTATAAAATAAATTTAACGCCTAACATGATTTAAGAACGGTTAAACTTGATCACCTTTAATTATAAACTATGAGATCGATCTGGACAGGCGCTATCGGCTTCGGCCTTGTAAACATTCCGGTAAAGCTTTACAGCGCATCGCAGGAAAGCAACATTAGTATGGACATGCTCGATAAAAAAGACCATGCCCGCATCCGCTACCAGCGCATCAATGAAACTACCGGCAAGGTGGTGGAATGGAAAAACATCGTGAAAGGCTACAACCTCGATGGCGACTATGTAGTATTGGATGATAAGGATTTCCAGGCAGCAAGTCCGGAGAAAAGCAAGATCATCACGATCAGTTCGTTCATAAAGGAAGCGGAAGTTGAAAGTGTATACTTCGAAACGCCCTACTTTCTGGAGCCCGATAAGTCTGGCGAGAAAGCATACGTGCTGTTACACGATGCACTGCAAAAGAGTGGCAAAGCCGGTTTGGGAAGTTTTGTACTGCGTAATAAAGAGAATCTCTGTATCCTGAAGCCCTACAACGGGATCATATTATTGAATAAAATTCGCTTTGCAGAAGAGATCCGTGATTTGAGCGAACTGAATATTCCGAAAACGAAAGCAAAACCCGAAGAGGTGAAGATGGCGCTTTCGCTGATTGATCAGCTCACGACCAAGTTTAACATCGATAAGTTTAAGGACACATACTCATCCGAGCTGATGAAACTGATCAAAGCCAAATCAAAAGGCAAGAAGATCAAGCAGCCTGTATTGAAAGTTACCCACCGCAAGACAACCGATTTGATGGCACAGCTGAAAGCCAGTCTGAAAAAGGCATCGTAAATGGGATTAAAGCTTTACAACAAAAAGCGGAATTTCAAGAATACACCCGAGCCTGAGGGTAAAGTTAAGGCGTCCAGCAACAAACTTCGCTTCGTAATTCAGCGGCATGATGCATCGCGTCTGCATTATGACCTTCGCCTGGAACTCGATGGCGTTATGAAAAGCTGGGCCGTTCCGAAAGGTCCTTCCCTAAATCCACATGACAAGCGACTAGCCGTAGCGGTGGAGGATCATCCGATGGAATACAACAAGTTCCATGGAGTAATCCCGAAAGGAAATTACGGTGCCGGAACAGTTGACATTTGGGATGAAGGAACATACACTGTTGATCCCGACCACGCCAAAACCAAGAATGAAAAAGCTGAGCTCCGCAAGATGCTCGAGAAAGGTCAGCTGAAGTTCGTGATGAACGGAACGCATTTGAAAGGATCGTTCGCATTAGTTCGTCTGCGCGATGAAAAGAACTGGTTGTTGATCAAACATCGGGATAAATATGCGGTAGATGAATACGACAGCGAAGAGGTTGCTCCTATCAAATCACATAATACTGACAAAACATGGCAATCGAACCGTCCGAACTCACGCCAGAAGAACGCTGCAGCTGCACGCAGTGTCCGCGGTAAATCGCATAAGCTCACACACTACATCAAGCCGATGCTGGCTACACCGAGCGAGGTGCCCTTCAATGATAAAGACTGGGTATTCGAAATCAAGTGGGATGGCTATCGGGCAATCACCGAAAAGAAAGGAAAGAATATCAAGTTTTACTCGCGCAATGGACTAACCTTCAACGAACTGTATCCGGAAGTTGCCGATGAGCTAACAAAGATTAAAAAAGACTGTGTGCTCGATGGTGAGATTGTGGTGCTGAATGAGGAAGGTAAGCCCAGTTTTCAGAAGCTTCAGCAATTTGATGATAATCGCGGCCTGCCGATCTTATACTATGTGTTTGATTGCCTTTCGTATGATGGCAAGGACATTACCGACCTCCCACTGCTGGAACGAAAAAAGTATGCACAAAAAGCGATTCCCAAGAGTAACGTAATCTTGTACTCCGACCATCTCGAAGAACAGGGTGAAAAGTTTTTCAGCGAGATTATCAAGATCGAAGGTCTGGAAGGCATGATGGCAAAGCGCGCCGACAGTACGTATGATGAAGGGCGCAGAACACGATCGTGGCTGAAGATCAAACTCGTTAACACACAGGAAGCGATTATCGCGGGCTACACGGCTCCGCGTGAAAGCCGAAAGTACTTTGGCGCTCTTATATTGGGGGTATACGACAAAAAGAAACTTCGCTACATCGGTCACAGCGGTACGGGCTTTACCGACAAAATGCTGAAAGAGCTTTACACGAAACTTCAGCCCCTGGTAATGGATGAATCACCGTTTGATGAGAAGGTACCGGTAAACGCTGCGGTGACGTGGGTTGAACCTGAACTGGTTTGCAATGTGAAATTCAGCGAACTGACAGATGATGGCATTATGCGCCATCCCGTATTTATGGGCCTGAGAATTGATAAGGAACCGGAAGAGGTAGACCATGTCGATGAATCCGTGAAAACAAAAGCCAAAACAGCTGCTAAAAAAACATCATCTAAAAAAACGGTTGTCAAAACGGCCGTTAAAAAAACAACCGCTAAGAAGTCAGGCTCAAAATCGAACGATATCGGTACCAGCAAAGAGAACGAACGGATTGTTACGGTTGACGGACACCAACTCAAACTTACCAATCAGAATAAAATCTTCTGGCCAGAAGAAAAATACACCAAGGGCGATGTGATTGCCTACTATAATAAAGTTTCCGATTACCTTCTCCCCTATTTGATTGATCGGCCTCAATCATTAAAGCGCAATCCACAGGGCATTGAAGATAAAGGCTTCTACCACAAAGATGCAGGCGACAAGGCACCACATTGGGTAAAGAGCGTGGAAATTTATTCCGAAAGCGGAAACAAAACGATCGACTATATCCTGTGCAATAACAAGGCAACATTGCTTTATCTGAATAACCTTGGCTGCATTGAAATAAATCCATGGAACTCGCGTGTGCAAAAGCCCGACAACCCGGATTACCTAATTATGGATATCGATCCATCAGAAAAAAATACATTTAACCAGGTGGTCGATGTTGCACTGGTTATCAAAGAAATACTTGACAAAGCCGGCTGTACATGCTATTGCAAAACATCCGGAGCAACCGGCATGCACATTTACATTCCGTTACAGGGGCGTTATACCTACGATCAGGCACGCCCGTTTTCGGAGATCATTGCGAATCTCGCGCAGGAACAACTGTCTGATTTTACAACAGTTGAGCGACCGTTAAATCAGCGGAAAGGCCGCATCTATATCGATTTTTTGCAAAACAGACGCGGGCAAACGCTGTCGTCTGTATACAGTATCCGCCCCGTTCCGGGTGCAAGCGTGTCCACGCCCCTGAAGTGGAGCGAAGTAAAACGGGGATTAAGCCCGCTTGATTTCACCATCAAAACTATTCACAAACGGCTCGATAAAGTTGGCGACCTTTTTGCCAACGTCCTTACGGATAAAAACGATCTGCGCAAATGCATCGATCGGCTTGAATCGTAAGGAACTATGAATGTTGAACGTCCGCTGGAACGTATAAAAAAATACATGCTTGCGCGCCATGAGACACTCGCAGTTGCGGAAAGCGTAACATCGGGCAATTTGCAAGCTGCATTCTCTCTTGCAGAAGATGCTACCAGTTTTTTCCAGGGCGGCATTACCGCATATAATCTCGGTCAGAAAGCACGTCACCTGAAAATCAACCCGATCCATGGAGAGTTATGCAATTGTGTTTCTGAACAGGTTGCGGTTGAAATGGCCGAACAGGTCTGTGAATTGTTCAGCAGCGATTGGGGCATTGGAATAACCGGTTACGCAGCGCACGTTCCTGAATTAGATATAAACGAATTGCATGCCTACTGTGCGTTTGCACACCGCGGACAGAAAACAGTTAGCCGGAAACTCAAGGCACCGCGGCTCGAAATCCGGGAAGCCCAGGAGTATTATGCTGAAACAGTGTTGAAGGAATTTAGTAAAACCGTATGGGCTTCGAAGCGATTATAGGCATTGCAGCGAGTGTTTTCACATCAACCGCGCTGCTGCCGCAGCTTATCAAAATCATTCGCGAGAAGAAGGCCAATGACATCTCCATTGCCATGCTGGCGGTGCTGTTCACCGGGCTGGCGCTTTGGGTTTGGTATGGTTTTATGAAAACAGACTGGATCATCATCATTGCAAACATTTTTGCTCTGATCATCAATTTTATAAGTGGAGTTCTCACAATTTATTTTAAACGTAAGCACGCATGAACAATTTATTCAGAGGTCTTTTAGCCGGTTATGGCGCGTATAAATGGGGTGGCGGTTGCCTCGGAACAATCCTGGTGTTTTTCCTGATCTGGATGGCGCTCGGATACTGCAGCTAAAAACAACCATGAGCAAAAATTTGTGTGAGATCGTGGGGAGAATCTTGCTCACTAACTGGCATTTCTGTGCAGATCGAAGTCTGGGTAACTTCTTTGGAAAAGAAATTAACGTCAGATAAGAAAATTATTACCGGAATATTGCCTTTTCCCTTTAACCGATAGTCGATTTAATACGATCGTCTTATATCATCACAAATCAGTAACACGCGCAGGATTTTTGCACGATAGCTTTGCATGACAACACCACAATCCGACAACATGCAGCTCTACGCTACGTCAACCGAGTCTTACAATCCGTTAAAAATCAATGTATGCTCTGAAACTGCCATTCTCAACATGCGCGGGGAAGGTGTTAATACCGCGTTTGTAGAATGCGCTGAACTGCTTCAGGAACAAACAGACGTTGAAGTCATAATCAACAGTCGTGGCCATGGCGATGTGATGCACAGTCACACATATGGCCCGTATTTTTTCCTAAAAGGATTGTTTTATCCGAGGCGTAAAATATTAACAGTCCATGTCATCCCGGATTCTATAAAAGGATCCCTCCCCTTTGCAAAACAGTTAATGCCGTTTGTGCGTTGGTACTTTAAGCAGGTATACTCATTTGCGGATGTGTTGATTGCGATAAGTCCGATGGTTGAGGAAGCTATTCGTGACTTAGGTGTAACCACCCGCATTGTTAGGATGGCAAACCCGGTACAACTCGATAAATGGAAACGTACCGAAGCGTTGCGTAAAAAAGGTCGCGAAATTCTGAACCTGAAAGAGGGTGAATTCTGCGTGATGGATGTAGGTCAGCTTCAGTCCCGCAAAGGACCCGAAGATTTTGTTGACATCGCGCGTAAGCTCCCGCATATTCAATTTCGCTGGATTGGTGGTCGCCCTTTCGGAGCCATAACCGAAGGCGTGAATCGACTGAATAAGAAAATTGAAGAAGCGCCCGACAATGTAATGTTTGCAGGCTTGTTCTCGCTGGATGAAATGCCTGCACTGTACGCAGCAGCCGATGCATTTGTATTCTTATCCTACCAGGAGAATTCACCGCTGGCGCCCATCGAAGCAGCAGCCTCAGGGATGCCGGTCATGTATCGTGATCTTCGTGAATACAGGATGCTCTATCGCAACGAATATTTCAAGGGCAACACATATGACGATTTTGCTGCCTGGATCGCGCGATTGCAATCCGATAAATCCTTCTACGAGCAATGTGTACAGGCATCACGGCAACTACTCACCCAGTTCGAAAAAGAAACCATCCGTAAACAGCTCATTAGCCTGTATAAAGATCTGATCGAACGGGCACAATCAAGCCGCACCAAACGCATGGAGGTGACACTCGGTCGGTCATAATCCCTCGTTTCGGGGTTACCGCACCGGATGGATTGGAATTCATTCAGCATATTCGCTAACTTGACTTTATCAATCCCCACGTTATGACCGCCTCACTCCGCCTGGTTCTGTTGGCAAGCCTGCTTTGCTGCACAACAGCCGCTTACACACAAGCCACTCACTATTACGTTGTTATCGGTGCATTTGCGAAAGAGAGCAATGCCAAAAAATTCAGCGGTTTTGCGCGGAGCCGATTCTTCCAGGCTACTTACGAACTGAATCCGGCAAGAAATCTCTTTTATGTATACGTCATTAAAAGCGATGCGAAAAAGGAAGCAGTCGATCAGGCACTGATTCTCCGGAAGGAAGAAATGTTCAGGGATTGTTGGGTATTCACCGGATCACTCGGCAATACGATCGCAACACCTGCCGTGACCATCAGTCAACCGGTTGAGGAAACGAAAAAAACCGAACCCGAAATTCCACAACCAGCAACCGATTCTGCCATCAACACCACGGTTACACCTGCTGTGCCAATTACCCCGGAAAAAGAACCCGAAGTTAAAGTCGCCAACGAGCCTGTCGCGCGCAAAGCAAAAGGAAAATTCATGAAGTTCTCCATCGTAGGGCCCTCGGGCGAACCGTTCGCCGGAAAGGTTCATCATGTTGATTTAAAGCAGGGCCGCGATATCGCATCATACAGCAGCAACGAATACAGCGATGTGCCACGCCCTTCGTCATCCACCCGCGATGAACCAATGACAATTGTGTGTGGGATTTTTGGATACAAAGAAGTAACGCAACTGGTGGATTATGCCAATCCGGGAATTACAACCGGTGCCGTACAGGATGAAAATGGTATATGGACTATTCCATTTAAACTGGAAAGATTGAAGAAAGGTGATGTGTCCGTCATGTACGATGTATCGTTTTATAAAGACGCCGTGATCATGCTACCCAGGTCGCAGGAAGAGCTGGATGAACTGGTGAACATGATGTCCTCGAATCCGAATTATAAAATCCGCATTCACGGACATGCCAATGGAAACGGAAAAACGAAGATGATTGTGCTCGGTAAAGTAAAGAGCTACTTCGATATCAAAGGATCCAAACAAAAGAACGGTACAACAAAAGAGCTTTCAAAGCTGCGCGCACAAGCAGTGCTGGATTACCTCACCGAGCATGGCATCGCTGCCAACCGCATGGAAACATTTGCCTGGGGCGGTTCAAATATGCTTGTTGCGGAAACAAGTCCGGGTGCGAAATTGAATGACAGAATTGAAATAGAAATTCTGGAAGACTAGTTTAGTACGTAATACGCAGTATTGAGTGTCGCAGCAAACGTTACCCACAACAAATAAGGAATATTAAGCTTGGCAGCGAGCGGGTTAACGCGGTGAAACATGCCGATCATTAAAACAATCGTAAACCAAAGTGCAACGATGTCTATCAGTGCGATCTCAATGTCTTTGAAGTAAAAAAAGAATAAGCTCCATAAAAAATTAAGCAGTAGTTGGAGCGCGAAAATTCCCAGTGCATTCTCCCGCTTCCTGCCGGGAACCTGTTTCCACACCATGTATAGTGAGATGCCCATGAGAATGTAAAGTACCGTCCACACAGGGCCGAACACCCAGTTGGGTGGATTAAAGGAAGGTTGATTTAATGAGCTATACCAGCCGTCCTGAATAGAATCGCGGGTGTAAATACTACCTGCGAAACCCACACCAAGAGGTACCGCAAGGGAAATAGCCAACTTTAGAATATTACTCTTTGTCATAGAATTATGCCGACACAAAGTCCGTGCCTGCCAGTCGTTTAACAAAGGTCCGCACGATTTGTTTAACGCGTCAGGTAGTCCACCAACGGAAGAATTTTCCGATCCATGTTTTCGGTGCCGGACGGGTATTAATCGGCTTTTTAGCAATAACAGTTTCCTTGTCAGTCTTCGTGCGCTTAACTGCCTTTACCTGCTTTACCTTTGTCTGATAATGCTGCTTGCGCTTTTCTTTTTCGCGCTCAATTTCAGCCTTGCGTTTCTCTTCCAGTTCTCTCGCTTCCCGCTGACGCTGAACTTCAACCGGGTTACGCCAGTTGCGGGTATCGCGTTCGTGCTTCGGATGCTTGGCTTTGCCTCTCCGCTCCTGCCTTAATTCTTCATTACCCTCACCGTCTGCCTTTGGTTCTTTTTTCTTAGGTTCCGGAAGATCAATCTTGCCCAGAACTTTTAATCCGGACAACTCAATACGCTGAACGCGGATGACTTCCGGTTCGCCTTGAGGTTCCTGAGAAGTTTCGTCATCTAGTGTTACGGGAATTTCGGATTTCAATTCGGGTTCAGCATCTGCCACAGGCTCCAACTGCAACGACTCAGCGGGTTGCTCAATTTCCGGTTGCGTCTCAGTTTCAACCGCAGGCTTCATAATTTCCTCCAGACTTTCAGGTGCGAAATGATTGATGATCATTCGTGTATGATCATCTTCTAACCGGCTGTTGGAACCTTCTGCGGTTTCGATATTATGCGCAGCGAGAAAATCAACCAGTTGCGAAGGCCTGAGTGAAAGTTTGCGGGCTAATTGTCCAAGTCTCATGACGGTAAGCTAATCGGGCACAAATATACCAAACTGAACGTAAGTGCCGAGGACACCCTAGTCGGGCTTCTGACGCCACTGTTTTTTTTCAGAATTCCTCTTCTTGCTGTTGATGCGTTTCTGAACCGCCGTTTTGGAAGGCTTTGTGGCTTTTCTCGGCTTCTTTTTTTTAAATGCTTTTGCCAGGATTGCATCCAGCTTGTGCATGGCTTCTTCCTTGTTTTGGATTTGTGAGCGTTTGTCCTGCGCATGCACCATTAGCTCTCCGGCATCCGTAAGGCGTGACGAAAGCTTTGATAGCAAAATGGCTTTCTCGTCTTCTGTAAGAATGTTCGATTCGCGAATTGAAAATCTCAGTGTGATGCGCGAGTTGACTTTGTTAACATTCTGACCTCCCGGACCGCTGCTGCGTGAAGCGCTGAATACAAGTTCGGGTAGAAGAATAGCTGACGTTAATTTTCGTGATTGCATTTTAGTAATTTCGAAGGTACAAATCCCTTTGAATGAAGTTAAGTGCAAGAAACAAAACGCTGGCCATTTATGCTGCGAAATGTGTTGCCGGAGTTCTGCTGTGTTTTCCGATATACATGTTCCTGAACGCATGGGTAGATTATACCTGGAGTTTAATCTCGGTAATCCTGGTGTTATCGCCCGAAGGAAAAGACGCACTTGATCTGGCGCTTACGCGGATTAAGGCAAACTTCATCGGTGCAGGAACGGGCGTGCTGATTTTATTACTTCATCTTCCAAGTCCCTGGAATCTGGCTGCAGGCGCGATCATATCCTTGTTTATCTGCGACCGGCTCAACCTGAATGCCGGAGCGCGGTCAACGCTTGCCGCGATGATTATCATTCTGCTTCACCAGGAAGGATCAACGGGCGGAGCACATCTGTGGGACTCCGCACTCAGCCGAATCGTTGCCGTGGTTTCAGGATGTTTACTGGGTTTGCTAATTACTTATGTGTTTCATTCCATCTTCAAATTCACCACACCGGTGAGCGCAAGTGAGGCTCCTAAAAAAGAAAAGGAACGTGAAGGATAATCACGCCAAAGCGCGATAATGTGAACTATCACGGAAAGGTGTGATATCAGGAGATCAACCGCGCGAAGACAATTCCCGTCAGCATCGCAATACCAAAACTAATCAGGGTTCCGATTAATACGTATTCGGTAAGCTTTCGGCTCTTCGCTTCTTTCAAATCGCCAAAGCGAAATACCGACTTGGCTGCAATCAGGAAACCAACTCCTTCCGGATGACCCGAAGCAAAGAATGCAAACACAAACAACCGTTCCAGTATACCGATATATTTCCCGGCACTTTGTAACGACTCATCATCTCCTTCCGGCAGATGAGGTGTCCAGCGTGCGATGAAAAACCGAATACTTGCCGAAGCAGGGGTAGTTAAAAAAACGATACACGTAATGAACAGCAGGATACGCGGATCACCGAGAATAATTAGTTCGGGTACGTAGTCTTGATACGCGCATGCAACAACAAAGAGAACACCGATGTGCAAGGCCTGATCCACAAAAAACAAGACCCGTTTTGTTCTCTCTTTCTGTAACGTGATTTTAAGCGCATCGATAACAAAGTGTGTTCCGGCAATGAGTAACGCCCACGGCCAGAAATAAACATCCCACACAATCACGGTAACCAGCACCGCATGGATCAGCACGTGAGCGTATAATTGCCAGGCTTTAAGTTTCCAGGTTTCTTTTGCAGTAACCCACGCACGCGGCTGCAGGATAAAATCTCCGATGAGGTGAGCCAGAAGAAGTTTAACAAAGAGAATCATGACACCAAGGTCCTGATTTTTTTCCGGAAGAGTGCGTCAACTTCTGTCAGCTCATCAAAATACGCGCGTTTTAATCTTCCGCTAACGGCATTCTGCTTAATTCCCAGTTTCTTCCCCAGATCCACCTGGATCAGGTCGGGCTTTTCAAGCGCGATCTTAATTGCCTCAGCCGAGTTGGCGGTCCACTTGCTCATGGCGATAGAGGCAAGCTTTAAGATCAGGTTCATGTCAGCATCAAATTCGGGCGAAGGTGTTTTAATGGCCAACGATTGCTTCTCTTTCTTAAGCGATTCAAATTTCTCCCCGGAAAGGATAAACGCCTGTCCGTTGGATTCAGTGATACTTACGCCCGCATGTTCTTTCGTACCGACTCCGATAGCAATCCGCACGTCAATGGATTTTGCTTTCAGCAAGGCTTTAATTTTCATCACCGTGAGGAAGGAATCCTCCGGCTGGGTGAGTTCCACCTGAAAGCTGTCGCCCCGGAAGATTTCCCATTTCTTGGGGCTTGGACCGATTTTATCAAGTTCTTTCTTCAACGCTTTCAGCCAAACCGAAGGTTTGCTTCTGCGCGACTGAACAATGTCACCGGTTAGAATACTGACCATGTGCGGGGTTTTGAGTCCAAACAAATATATCACATAAAAAAATGATAAATCAAATTATCACCTGAAAATATGATAATCTGAATTTGGGACTTAACGGGAAATGAAACAACAGATTCGTTTACCGCGCAATTTTCACGCGCACTGCATTCGGGCCCTTCATGCCCATCTCTACTTCAAACGTAACCTTGTTGCCTTCCTTGATGGGTTCAGTGGTGCCATTCACGTGCACAAAGATGCTCTCACCGTTATCAGAATCTTTGATGAAACCGTAACCCTTTGAATCGTTAAAAAACGAAACAATTCCCTTACGGGTAGTATCGGTTTTAACGTTGGTTTGGCGCGCCACGCCGATTTGGATGTCCTCCTCTTTAATGGCTTTTTTCTTGGTGGGATCAGGCGGAGTAGTTGTGAAATTACCATCCTCATCGACATACATGATCATGTCTTCAAAGGATTTGTTTGATTTTGAACTAGCCTTGCGCTCTTCCTTGCGCTGCTCTTTTTCCTTTTTCTTTTTCGCCTTACGGTCTTCGTTCTCTTTTTTACTCCAGGTCTCCGCCATAGAATATGCTACACGTTGTTGATTATACAAAGCTACCGACTTTTCCGAAAATTCAAATCCTTTTGCGATCAATCAAAGATTCGCTAACCCAGGGAATATTATCCCCGGATTAACAGCCTCTCGGCTACCGTCAGATGCGGTAAACAAAACTGATCAACGGTAAAGTCAGTTTTCTGAAACCTTTCTGAATACAGCGGTAGCATTATGCCCTCCGAAGCCAAATGTATTACTCATCGCCACGCGAATATCTTTCCGCACGCTCGAACCAGTAACAATGTTCAATCCTGCCGGTAGATCGGGATCCAGATTTTTTGTATTGATCGTTGGCGGAATAACCCCTTCCTTAATCGCCTGGATGCAGATGATAGCCTCAATCGCTCCGGCTGCTCCCAGCATATGCCCCACTGCCGACTTGGTTGCGCTGATCAAAAGATTTTTGGTATGTGATCCAAACAACGAAGCAACCGCTTTCATCTCACTTTCATCACCTTTGGGAGTTGAAGTCGCATGCGGATTCAGGTAGTCAACATCTTCTATCTGCAGGCCCGCATCTTCAAGCGCCCACTTCATGCCCAGCTGTGCTCCTTTTCCTTCCGGATGTGTGGCGGTGATGTGAAATGCATCGGCCGACATTCCACCCCCGGCAACCTCTGCATAGATTTTTGCGCCTCTTCGTTTTGCATATTCATACTCTTCCAGGATCAACGTGCCGGAGCCTTCGCCCATCACAAACCCATCACGATCAACATCGAACGGCCTTGATGCAGTTGCCGGATCATCGTTGCGGGTCGACAAGGCTTTGAGTGCATTAAATCCCCCGATACCGGCTTCATTAATCGCAGCTTCCGATCCGCCCGTTACGATAACATCCGCTTTCCCCCACCGGATATAGTTCATCGCATCAATAATGGCGGTTGTCGATGTGGCGCATGCGGATACCGTTGTAAAGTTCGGCCCCATAAAACCGTATTTGATTGAAATCCAACCCGAGGCAATGTCAACAATTACTTTCGGGATGAAGAATGGATTGAGACGCGGAGTGCCGTCACCCTTCGCAAAGTCGATCACTTCGTTCTGAAAGGTTTGAAACCCTCCGTTACCGGATCCCCAGATAACACCAACGCGCGTTTTATCGATCGTATCGAGGTTCAATCCCGAATCCAGCAATGCCTCATGCGTACTCACCAGCGCATACTGCGTAAACGGATCGTACTTGCGAACCTCAGCCTTTTCAAAATAGTTGAGCGGATCATAATTCTTGATCTCACATGCAAATCGCGTCTTAAATTTCGAAGTATCAAAGCGCGTAATAGGCGCAGCTCCGCTTCTGCCATCAATCAGGTTATTCCAAAATTCCGGTACGGTGTTGCCGAGGGGTGCAAGCGCACCCAGGCCTGTAACGACTACTCTTCGCTGCATATTAAATACTGATTTCGTTTAAAAGTTTCTTACAATGTTTAACAATAATCTTCATGGGTTCTTCCGATCGTTCAACCCGCGAAAACATGATCGCTCCTTCTACCGAGCAAAAAATCGTGTAGGCCAGTTCGCGTGCATTAACATCCTTCCGGAATTCGCCTGCCTTGATTCCTTTGTTGATTAAATTATAAATGAACATCACGGTGCTCATAAGTTCCTTTACCACAATTCTCCGCATGCCCGGCAATTGATCATCGGCTTGCACGGCTGTATTCAACAAGGGGCAGCCACCCGGCACGGGCGGATGAAAGACGTATTCCGCAAAGAAATCGAGCATAGCCCGCAACTGCTTTTTGTAAGTTGTTTCCCCGGCTACGCGGGTTTTCACCAGATCCTTTACCTTTTTAACTGCGTATTTAAACGCTTCCATAGCCAGATCCTCCTTGTTATAAAAATTGCCATAGAGCGCACCTTTCGTTAAACCGGTGGTACTTGTAAGGTCTGCCATCGAAGTACCCTCAAACCCTTTGGTATTGAACAAAGGGGCAGTCTTTGTCAGGATGAATTGCTTCGTTTTTTCGCTTTTTGAAAGCATGGACGCAAAATTATACCGATTGGTATATTTCTGCAAACGAAATTTCAGGGAATTAGTTCAGCGTCACATACTTTATTCACACATGTACCGTTTCGATACTGTTTGATACTTTATATTTACAACCTGATACGAGCTTTGTATCAATGTTTTACCTGAAACCTGAATGACGTTTTTCACTTCTCTCCTGCTGGTGTTGAATTCGTTTTCAACCCCCACAGCCGCAACTTTTTCTGCACCCGCAAACGATTCGACCGAACTCGCAATCTTTTCAGACGCAGTGCTATTCGAAGACTCTGTTCACACTCTTTATACTGCCATTAAGCTCGAAGAATACGGCCTGTCATATAAAGCATTCCGCTATAGCATGATTGGATATTTCAACCTGTTACAGGATGGTAAGCTTGGATCGAAAAAACTCATTTCCATCATCGACTTTACCAAACCGAGCAGCGAGAAGCGTTTCTACACAATCGACCTGGAACATCAAACGGTAAAGTTTCACACGTATGTGAGCCACGGTAAAAATTCCGGCTGGAATTCGGTAACGTCCTTCTCCAATGTTGTTCATTCCAACCAAAGCAGTTTAGGATTTTATGTCACGGCTGAAACGTACGTGGGAAGTAAAGGCTACAGCCTTAAGCTTGACGGACAAGATATGGGTTATAATAACAACATGCGCGAACGTGCAGTAGTGATGCATGAAGCAGACTACGTGAGCGAAGGCTGGATTAAAAAATATGGCCGCCTCGGTCGCAGCCAGGGTTGCCCTGCGTTACCAAAAGAAATATCAAAAAAGGTGATTGACTCCATCAAGAATCATACGATGATCTTTGCATACGCTGAGAATGAAACGTTTTTGGGATCTTCGACTCATCTAAAGCTTGAAGCTATCATTCATCAGACTCCGATGGCCTCCATTACAAGCCTGCAATAGTTTCCGATACCTTTGATGCCGGACGATTGAGTTCCTGCAATTGCATACGGTCATGCCCGTAAATATCGTCACGGAAGTTCATGCGACCATCATCATCCACCCACGCGGTACAGTATTGAATTTGTACCGGATAGGATTTTCTAAGAATAACCGTTGATGCGTTTCCGCTGAACATCTGTTTTTTAATCTTTTCCTTATCCCATCCGCTATTGTCGCGCAGCAGGAACTCAGCAAATTCGGCCGGCTCATCCAGACGGATACATCCATGGCTAAGGGCACGGTAGTCTTTTGCAAACAAGCGCTGGCTGGGCGTGTCGTGCAGATAAATTCTCATCGAATTGTTCATTCCAAATTTCACCCGGCCAAGCGAGTTGTCGCCACCCGACTGTTGTACGATGCGATAGTTACCCGGATTGGTTGAGCCCCACGCCTCGCTTGACGGGTCTATCTGCGCCCCGTTTTTATAGAACACATAATTTTTTTCCGTGTAGTAATCCGGATTGGATTTCAATCTTGGAATAATCTCATTCTTGATAATGCTCACCGGTACAGTCCATGTCGGGCTGAACACTACATGTTCTACGCGATCGCGGAAAACTGGAGTCGGGTTTTCAACCGCCCCAACAATTACCCGCATCCTGAATACTTCCTTCTTACCATCATAAATGCGCAGTTTATAATCCGGAATGTTCACAACAATGTATTCACCGTCATTTTGTGTTGGTTCTGACCAGCGCATCCGATCCAGGTTTACCGCAATAGCCTCCACCCGGCTTTGAAGGGTTTTATTTAGGTAAGTAACGGTCATCGGCCCGATAACGCCATCCGGTTCAAGGCCATGCATTGCCTGGAAGTTCATAATACCTTGCGCAAGTCCTTTATCATACAACAGTGTATCCCATTGTCCGGTAACCGAGTCAAGTGTTGTTGGATAAACATGCAGATCAAACTGCGACAACCGTTTCCGGATTAACGGAATAGCCCTGTTACGGCTTAACGGATCAATCTTTCCGCTTACATTAATGGCAGGTAATTTCTCAACCGCATGACGATCAAGGTCGCGATACACGATAAATGCTTCCTGAAGTTTTCGATACTGCTCAGAATCAGGCTGAATAGATTCGAAGATTTTATTAAGGTCTTTTGGGGATTTTGCTTCCGCAAGAGCCAAAGCGTCCGGGTTTGACGCTGCGCGTTGTTCGCGAAGCCAGAGTTTATCGGCATACCCTGCATTGCGAATTTTGCCTTCGTGGAGATGGGTTGTAAACAAAAAATAGAGTTCACTGATCCTGACATCGAACGACATCACTTCCTGCTCAGCCGGGTCACCTTCGTACAATGCCAGCACGCCCTTCTCAAGCAAATCAACATGGTAATCGTCCGGGTTAAGGCCGTACATATCAGCATTCTTGAGGGTTTGAATCAATGAGTAATACAACGGTGAAGGCTCAGAATCATAAAGCCACTTGGTTTGTAGTCCATTGGTGCGATAAAACACATCGCACTTTTCAGCAATGCGTGAACCGTAATATGCGTCAGTAAAAAATTCGCGCGTTGGCCGTGTAGCCAGTGTCATGGTATCCACCCGAACAGGTTCACCCTTCTTCCGCGCGTGAGATTTTTCAGTCGTGCCGGGTTCATTGACTTCAGCCGGGCGCTGATTGTTCACTACTACGGTGTTTACCACCGCATTACCATACAGAATCTGCTGGTACGTCTTTCCTTGTGCTTGTATATCGGGAGAACAGGCAACTGAGATCAATACAACTGATCCAACCCCCATCCAACTCTTCATTAACATTCGTTTCATAATAGCCTCAACTTCACATTAGGTCCATCGATACGCATGCAGAAGTAAAAATCGTTCCAATTCAAAACCACAATCCTCCAAATCATCAAAAACCCAAAAAATCACGGTGACGGTGTAGATTTTATAGCACAGAAGTGTGTAGCTGAGGAGTGCAGGAATTCAACAATGAAACGTCCTGGTTAGAAAAATCCCGGCATGCTTTTAACAGAAGAAGAAGGAAATAGAAACTATGATTACACAACTGAAAGAGATACCGAACACCATGGTTGGCTTCCGCGCTAGCGGTGAAGTAACCCGCGAAGACTTCGACCAGGTTGTTCTGCCCGCTGTGGCGGAACTCGTGCAACGCACGGATGAGCTTAACTACCTTCTAATCCTTGACACACCACTAAAAAACTTTACGCTGAGCGCGTGGATTAAAGATGCCCTCCTGGGGTTGAACAACCTCAACAAATGGAATCGTTGCGCGATCGTAAGCGACTCGGATGGCATTAATTCTTTTACCAACCTGTTTGGCAAGGTTATGCCGGGAGAGTTCAAAGGTTTTAAACCGGAACTGCTGAATGAAGCGATCGACTGGGTGAGCGGTAAACAAGAGCCTGTTTTCCAGGACGAAGGTGATTCAAAAGAGTGATACCAGACATTTTAGCCGACTTTTTAAAGATAAAAGGCCGATTCGTGGTCAAAAACAGCCGATTTGGCTGAAGTGAAAGTTGGTATATGGATTGATCTCAGAAGCGAAAGGAGAGCTAAGTGATGAAGAAAAATAAAAAATTTAAAGACCTGTTAACCTCGGTTGACATTCTTAATACGCTCAGTGGCGGAGTAAGCGAACCGTTTGTCTCAATCCGCGAGGAAGCTGACCGTCATGAAGTGCGGGTTCGCGTTCCCGGAATTAATAAAGAAACGCTTCAGGCAGAAGTCCATAATAACGAATTGATCATTTTCTACATGATTCCGATGGAGTCGGATGGTAAGGCTGTTCAGCTTCCGCAGATCATTTACAACAATGCGATACCCTATTTCATAGAGATTAACGGTATTCAGGCACACTATGAGGACAATGAACTTGTAGTAGAGTTGCCGTTCAACGAGTTTTCGAACGGCTACAATAAAACGATAAAAGCGAGTTAAACAGAGTTGTTTATCCGCGTTGGGAATCGCCCGTCTGATAACCATCAGCGGGCGATTTTTTTTTAACACATTGCGACAGAATCTGTCAGCCTTGCCGTTTATCTTTGTGAAATGTCGTTATTTGTCGCTTCACTGAATTCCGGCAGCAATGGAAATTGCTACTACCTCGGTAACGAAGAGGAAGGTGTGCTGATCGATGTGGGTATCTCCTGCCGTGAAGTTGAAAAGCGACTAAAAAGACTGGACATCCCGGTTAGCCGGATCAAAGCGGTATTTATCACGCACGAACATAACGATCACATTCACGGAGTACCGGCATTTACCAAAAAGCATAAGCTCCCGGTTTTCACAACCGAAGGAACAATCCTGTATGGAAATTTGGGGAACGAGATCGAGCGAGAGCGGATCAATGTATTCAGACCGTATCAGTCAGTAAAGATCGGCAATATCTCCGTGACGGCCTTCCCCATTACCCATGATGCGAATGATCCGCATAACTTTATTGTTGCAAGCGATTCGGTGACGGTTGGAATATTTACCGATATCGGATTTCCGTGCTATCATGTAACGCAGCATTTTGCGCAATGTCATGCCGCATTCCTGGAAAGTAATTATGACGAGCACATGCTCGAGTTCGGATCGTATCCTTATCAATTGAAGAACCGCATCCGGGGCGGCAAAGGTCACCTGTCTAACCGGCAAGCATTAAAGTTGTTTCTTGATTACCGCCCGGCCTTCATGACACACTTGTTCTTGTCACACCTGTCGCAAAACAACAACTCTCCCGACATTGTGGAAGAAGTGTTTAGTGGCATAGCGCATTCGACTCACATTGCGGTGATGTCGCGCGACCGCGAATCGTCCCTGTATTTAATTGAGAACAATCTCGGTCTTCGCAGTAAGGCGGTACGGCCGCCCGTTCACTTCCTGGAAGTACAGCTTTCGCTGTTTCAGTAACGGCCTGTCCCGTTTAGATTCTTCATTTTTTTGCGCTGGCATGGTTTTTTGGACAGGGTTCTAAAAGCTCGCATGAATATTTTAAGTCCGCGTGAATATCAGCAGGAAGTCCGGCAGACAAATGCGCGTCATTCGGTTTGGATCGGAACGTATATCTTCCTGGCGTTTGGCTTCTTCCTCCTCCACTTTTTACTCCATCACAGCTACATCCACGCACTTGATAATTATCCTGAGCTTGTAAAGCATTCGAAAAATATTTCGCTGGTTGCCGGAGTAGGATGCATCATCCTGATGATCTCCCGGTTTGTTGAACGCACCATCACCCGAAAAAATGAAACGCTTGCTGCGCGCTACAACCTCATTCGACTAATCCGGCTGCTCGCAGTGCTCATCATTATTATGGCAGGTGCTTCCATCCTCTTCGAAAACTGGTACACAGCTGCAGTGTCACTGGGATTAATCTCGCTGCTGGTGGGCTTTGCATTACAAACCCCGATCACGTCACTGATCGGCTGGCTCTATATCGTGATTCGCACACCCTACCGGGTAGGCGATCGCATTCAGATTGATACTTTTAACGGTGACATTGTAGAGATCAATTATCTCGATACCACGCTGTGGGAGTTTAAAGGGGATTATCTTACAAATGATCTGCCTACAGGCCGGCTTATCCGCTTTCCAAACAGCCTGGTACTTCAGTCAGCAGTATTTAACTATTCGTGGTCACGGTTTCCTTACCTGTGGAATGAAATTCCGTTTCACATTGCTTACGAAAGCGATATGAAATACGTGGAGGAGACCATCAAGCGGATAACCAAGGAAGAACTCGATCAGGATATGGACGAAAAGATTGAAGACCTCAAGGAATACATGAAAAATACACCCATCGGGGATGTTGATATCAAAGAGTATCCATTCGTGTCATTCCGCACCAACGCCAATACGTGGGTTGAAGCGATGGTGACGTATCTTGTAAAACCAAAAAAAGCAACAGACACCCGTACCCGGATCGTTAAACGAACGGTAAGCGAATTGCTTAAAGAACCGGACCGGGTGATGTTTCCTAAAAGTAACGCGCGGTAGAAACCGTTAGTGGTTTCTCATTTTTTCGACTGATGTTTCAAGCACCTTGGTGATCTTGTCAATCGCACCGCTGATCGCATCATCAATATTCGATGCAGTATTCTTCACGGCCACAGGGCTCTTTCCTTTCAGTTTTGTTTCAATCAGGCAACGCTTGTCATCATCACCGCCTTTTGCGCCATTTTCATCGCTCAGGTGTACTTCCACGCGTGTGATATGTTCATCGAACCGGGCAAGCTCGGCTTCGATAGTAGATTTGCAATACGAGATCAGACGTTCGCTGTTTTGGATATTCCGATCGGTGTTTACTTCAACCAGCATAAATAGATTTGTTTTACGCTGGTAAAGTAGCAACTCCCTGGCCAAACTTCAAGCACTATCGCGGAGTTATTGTCAGCTCAAACACAAGTGCATAGGCATTGCTCGGTGTATTCGGAATTTGCAATCCAAGGGTAAGCGGAATGTGTGGCCTGGGGAGGAAAATAATGCCAAACGAGGTATAACTTATCGCGTTGTTGCCAAATACACTTTCACCCATGACGCGCCACTTTTCGGTTACAGGAAGTTCGGCAGCCGCCCAGCCTCCCATGCGATTGCCTGCACCACCATAATGTTTTGAATTATAATAAGCTCCGGTTACCAGCAGAAAGTTCTCCCATAACCAATCTTGCAAACGCGCATTGAGGTACGTAAGGTTAGCCGGCCGGTAGCGTCTGTCGAAATCAACATTAACCCCGATCTGTGTGCCAATGGAAAGAGAAAACGTTTCACTCAATTCGAATTGCTTAAGCCCATTCACCGTTAACAAGGGATCGTATGGGTCACGGTCATTCCGGTCGTTAAGAAATAATGAATTGGATTTCTCAGCATAATCCACCCCGAGAACATTCAGTCCGATTTCAAAGTCTTTTCCCAGTCCATAGTCAATCGTGGTATTGGACTGGATGATTTCATTGAAGTTGAGTTGTTGCTGAAAGAAGAATTTTCCGGCTTTGGTCACCTCCCCGGAAGGAACATTAATAAAGTTTTGCTGCGCAACCGCAGCACTGGCAACCAGCAAAAGCCACCCTGCAAAAGATTTGTTCATACTGTACAGGAAGCGTGACAACTTCCCAACTTTCTATTGTCAAAAGACTAAAACTAATTGCTTCGTCTGAAGGCTAACTGCTGCCAAAAATAGAAAATCGGGCAACATTTGGGTTACGTAAGCAGGGTCAGTTGTAGAAAACAAGAATGCCCAGCGCGATCAACGAGATGACAAGGGCCGTAACATGCAGCCATAACGCGATGGGATTTGCCCGGCTGCCCGGATTGAGTTTCCGGCCACGGCTCCATAGAAAAATTCCTAATAGTGCAACCGGGTACGAAGCAACCAAACAGAAAAAGTATGGCCAGATCCACCCGGTAATCAGAAACCATGTTCCGCAGATGATGGAGAACAAGTAATAAAGCTTTGCGTTCGACTTACTTTCCATGCTTCTATTTTTCCAGAATCGCTGTGATACCCTGACCTCCTGCTGCACAAACAGAAATGAATCCGCGGCCAGAGCCTTTCTGATGTAAAAGCTTAGCCATTGTGGCCAGCACGCGACCACCGGTTGCCGCGAACGGATGGCCTGCCGCCAAACTGCTTCCATTCACATTTAACTTACTCCGATCGATACTACCCAGGGCGTCTACGCCAAACAATTGACTAAGCTGGTCACTTTCCCAGATCTTCAGTGTTGCCAAAACTTGTGCCGCAAATGCTTCGTGGATTTCGTAGAAGTCAAAGTCTTGTAGTTTCAGATTGGCTTTCTTCAACATCCGGTTAGAAGCATACACAGGCGCAAGCAACAAGTTGTGTTTAGTCTCAACGTATTCGATGGCCGCCAGTTCTGCAAACGTCAGGTAGGCAAGCACAGGGAGCTGACGTTCACGAGCCCACTCCTCTGACGCCAGTAAAATGCACGATGCTCCATCAGTCAGTGGCGATGAGTTTCCTGCTGTTAACGATCCATGCTGCTTATCAAACGCGGGTTTAAGCTTCGCTAACTTTTCCAAACTGCTGTCGGTGCGGAGGTTATTGTCGCGGCTTAACCCTTCGTACGGCGTGATCATGTCCGAAAAGAAGCCTGACTCGTATGCGCGCGCCATCTTCTGATGACTTTCCAATGCAAACGCATCCTGATCCTGCCTGGAAATGCCGTAGTGTTTTGCTGTGATCTCAGTGTGTCCACCCATGGACAAACCTGTTCTCGGCTCAAGATTAGCCGGAGCCACGGGCGCAAGATAACCAGGCCGCATTTTCAGAAACTCACGCACTTTACCACCAAACGTCTTTGCCCGGTTCGCGGCAAGTAAAATCTTTCGCGCCTTCTCCCCTAATACCAATGGCACGTTACTCGTTGAATCAACACCCCCGGCAATCCCGGCTTCAATCTGTCCGAGTGCGATTTTATTGGCAATGTAAACGGCCGTTTCAATACCGGTGTCACACGCCTGCTGCAGATCACACGCAGGTGTTCGCGGATCAAGTGAAGTGCTCATCACACTTTCACGGGTAAGGTTAAATTCCCAACTGTGTTTGATTACTGCTCCACCAGCAACTTCACCCAGCAACTCGCCTTTCAGGTTGTAGCGGACAATCAATCCATTGAGTGCTGCTACTAGCATATCCTGGTTACTCGACTTTGCATAAGCCGTGTTTTGACGCGCGAAGGGTATCCGGTTATAACCAACAATGGCAACTCTCCGGACGGCATTTGTGTGAAGCATGTGTAAAACTAACAGGTTAAAGCACAGGATAATCAGGCTTAGAACACGAAATATCACAAGTTTATTCTGTCAATTGACGCATTGCCCATATTCCTCCTCTAATTCTACATCAATCAAGGCATTACGGATTATTAATGGTACTTTTGCACTTTGGAAATACGACAGTGCAACGTCATCCCTAGTAACCGTCCCGATGTCTTCGGGGGTTCAGTGTCCAGGGATCTCCTCGCAATGACGTTGCTCCTGTAACTCTTAATTTTTTAAATCATACTATGAAAACATTTCAATCCCTTGGATTGTCCAAGGGGCTGGCCGATGCTGTTCAGCTAATCGGTTTCGAGACCCCTACGCCTATCCAGGAAAAAGCTATTCCAATGTTATTAACCGGAAACCGCGACTTTATCGGTCTCGCACAAACCGGAACCGGTAAAACAGCAGCGTTCGGTCTTCCCTTACTCGAACTCGTTGACGATAACTCAAAAGAAACCCAGGCCCTTGTTCTTGCCCCCACGCGTGAACTGGGATTACAAATTGTAAGCGACCTGGAAAACTTCAGTGAACGCTTTAAGAAACTTAACATTGTTGCCGTGTACGGTGGCGCCAGCATCAGCGAGCAAATCCGTAAGGTGAAACGCGGTGCACAGATCATCGTGGCAACGCCCGGTCGTCTGATAGACCTCCTCGGCAAAAAGGCAGTTAATCTGACAACTATTAAATACGTCGTGCTGGATGAAGCCGATGAGATGCTGAACATGGGCTTTAAGGAAGATATCGATGAGATTCTATCTACGACACCCGACACTAAAATCACCTGGCTCTTCTCCGCTACGATGCCAAAAGAAGTCCGGGCGATCGCGAAGAACTATATGAGCGACCCGGAAGAACTAACCGTGGGCGAGAAGAACACCGGCAATGCGAACATTGAACACCAATACGTGGTTACGCAGGAGCGCGACAAATACAGCGCGCTGAAACGCATCCTCGATTATAACCCGGAAATCTTCGGACTCATCTTCTGCCGTACCCGGATCGACACGCAACGAATTGCAGAGAGCCTGATGAAAGACGGCTACAATGCCGATGCCCTTCACGGGGATTTGAACCAAGCGCAGCGCGACCGGGTGATGATGAAGTTCAGAAACCGGACATTACAGATTCTGGTCGCAACCGATGTTGCAGCCCGCGGAATTGATGTCGACAACATCACACACGTGATTCACCTGAACATTCCTGATGAGATGGAATTCTACACTCACCGCAGCGGCCGTACTGCGCGGGCAGGACGAAAAGGTATTTCAATTGCCATGGTTAACAACCGCGAAACCGGTAAACTGAAGCAGATCGAGAAGATTCTGAAGACCACATTTGTGAAGCTTCCTGTGCCTACTGGCCCGGAAGTTTGCCAGAAGCAATTGCTGGCGCTCATGCGCAAGGTGCATGAAGTAAAAGTAAATGAGGCCGAAATCGAAGAATTTCTGCCAGCCGTTTATGAAGAGCTTAAAGATCTGAACAAAAACGAACTTATCAAGCGTTTCGCTTCGATCGAATTTAACCGGTTTCTTGAATACTACCGGAATGCTCCGGATTTGAATGCCGACAGCAAAGGCAACAATGCCGAGCGTGGCGGGGCTGAACGTTACTCAACAGGTGATCGCTTTTTCATCAACCTCGGTAAGATGGATGACCTCGATGTTGCTACGCTCCTGGAGTTATTGGACGACTGCTGCGGGATCACCAAAAAGAACGTGGGCAAGATCGACCTGAAAGGCGCATATTCATTCTTTGAAGTGGATAAGGAAAAGAGCGGTGACGTGATTAAGGGCTTTGAAGGGATGGAATTTGCGGGCCGGGTTGTTCGCGTTGAACTTACCGATCAGAAGAGCGGTGGCAGTAGTGGGCGAAGCCGTGGCTGGGATCGCAGCAACAAAAGTGAAGGTGGCCGTGAGCGCGGAAACCGTGAAGGCGGAAGTCGGGAGCGCAGCGTAAGTGGTCAGCGTGGTAAAGAATCGCGCGATCGTGACGGACGTAGTAACCGCGGGGCAGGCAGTTCAGGTAGTGGCTATCGTCCGGGTAACTTCGAGAAGAAACGCAAACGCTATTAATCAATCAAAAACTCTGTAAGCAGTTGTTAGTGAATCACTAGAGATTCATTAATTTTCGGCCACAATTATAAACCCACTTATGGCAAAGAAAGTAAAAAAGGCAGCTAAGAAGACTGTGAAGGCTGCAAAGAAGTCGGTGAAGAAGGCCGCAAAAAAAGTAGTTAAGAAAGCAAAGAAGGCAGCTAAGAAAGCAACTAAAGCTGTGAAGAAGGTTGCTACCAAAGCGAAGAAGAAAGTAACGAAGCCTTCGAAGCCGGCAACTCCCGCTGTGGAAAATGTTCAACAGCCGGTGCCTCCGATGCCGTCTCTTTTCGGAGATTATCCTGCCAGCAACTAAGCTTAACACGATATGTTGTTACAAAAAAGCCTCGTTTTTACGGGGCTTTTTGATTTTTAGGCCATCTATGATTGTCAGCCTCGAATTTTCATCAACGCCTGGCCATGCCACCCGATCTAACTGGTTTCATAATTGCCTTGGCGGAAGAACAACATAAACACAAACGTGCTATGGCTAAGAAAACAATGAAAAAGGCTGCGAAGAAAGCTTCTGCTGCAGCGAAAAAGACAACCCGTAAGGCTGCGCGGAAAGGTAAAACTGCAGCAAAGAAAGTCGCGAAGAAAGGCAAGGCAACTGCGAAGAAAGCTGCAACCAAAGGCAGAAGTGCAGCGCGCAAGGTCGTGAGAAAAACCAAAGCAGCTGCGAAAAAGGTGGTGAGAAGAACCAAACCTTCGCTGAAAAGAGTAGCAAAGAAAGCTCGCTTAACCGCTGAGGCTGCCGTTGGCGTAGTGGCTGCGAACGTAACGAACGCTAAAAATGCTGTGGTAGAAAAAGCTTCCGAGATTAAAGAAGCTGTGGAGAACAAAGCGGTTGAAGTTCGCGACAATCTGTTCTCAGGCAGTAACTAATATTCTGACGTCCCCCTGATCCCGGCTCTGCCGGGACGGGGATGATCAACCTTGCAAAGGCGTTGATCTGTTCAGGATCATAAATGCATCAAACCGTTTTCGGGGTACTTCCCCTCTACCGGTCTGAAAAAGGTGAGAATCTTTTCAAAGTCAATCGACTGATCGCCCGTCAATACCAATGGTTCAGAGATCGAGAGGCATTTCGTTTTGTAATTCAGTGCAACCATAATCAATGGTACCCCTGCTGCCCGGGCAATGTTATAGAAACCGGTTTTCAGTTTATCAACCCGCTGCCGTGTACCTTCCGGTGACAGCGCGATTGAAAACTCATCGTGCGCGTTGAAGATTTTTACTACTTGCTCTACCAGGTTATGCCGTGAAGTCCGGTCAACCGGATACCCGCCTACCCACTTAAAAAAGAATCCGAATGGCGGCCGGAATAACTCCTGCTTACCGAGGTATTTTACATGTTCCAAACGCAGCGCCTTACGGAACAAAAGGCCGATCACAAAGTCCCACCCGCTGGTGTGCGGAGCCACGATTACCACAAACTTTTTGAGATCAGAAGGGAACAAACCAACCGACTTCCAGCCTATTGCCCTTAAAATAACTTTGCTTACAAACCGCAGCATGAGCCAATATTTTTAACCTGAGTAAAGCAAATAAGGCTGATATTTCCGACTTGTCAAATCAAAATACTCCGGAAGTTTTGCGGTGCAGCGAGGGCTTGTGAGATCCCTTTACTTACCGACTTCAGGGGCGTTGAATCGAGGTGAACCGGCAACTTGATGTTTCGTTCAAACCGTTCTTTGATACCGCGGAACATTGACCCGCCACCGGTAAGGTGAATGCCAGTTTCCGAGATGTCGGCCGCGAGTTCAGGCGGACACGTCTCGAGGGTTTGAATGATGGCAGTTTCAATCTGGGCGATTGAGCGTTCCAATACCCGGGCCACCTCGGCATACCCTATCTTCCGGGTTACCGGAATGCCGGTGATCATGTCTTTTCCTTTCACCATCATCGGCTCCGGTGCAACGGGAAGTTTATCAGACACTGCCCCTACCTGAATCTTAACCTGCTCGGCAGTCTTCAGGCCAATTGCCATGTTGTACGCTTTCCGGAAATGATCCTGGATGGTTTCATCGAATGTATCACCCGCAACTTTGATCGATTGAAACGCTGCTATACCTGAAAGCGAAATCACCACGATCTCTGTGATGCCTCCGCCAATGTCTATCACAAGTTTGCCTTCAGGTTGTTGAATGTTCAAACCCATCCCTAGCGCTGCGGCTAACGGTTCAAAAACCAAATGCGATTTTTTGGAGTTAACCTGCTCGAGCGCATCGCGCAAAGCCCTGCGCTCAACTTCGGTAGTTGAGTACGGAACTCCAGAGATCACATGACCAAAACCCGATAGAAAATTCCGCTTGCGGTAAACCTGTTTTACCATCTCCTGAATCATCCGCGTGGCCGATTCGTAGTCTGCAATTACTCCACCCTTCAACGGTTTAACCGGTTTCAGTTCTTCATGTGTTTTCTCGAACATGGCATACGCATGATCGCCAACAGCCTTCACGTTGTGGGCAGCATTGAACACGATGTAGGATGGCTGGGCCAGCAACGGCCCCGACTGATCGGAGATGATGGTGTTGTTATTCCCCAGGTCGATTGCAAAGCTATGATTATGAAACAGTTTCAGCATGATATGGCCAAAAGTAAAACAAAAGGCCGAGTACCCTAAAATCCTGCAAAAAAACTTTCTGCGGGCGCTTTTTGCATCCGCCAAAGCGGTAACTTTCATGCCTGTACCCCTATGTTTAAGACCCGTATACTGCGCTCACTAACCGACCTGCAAAAGGAAAAGCAGCACGATTACCGCAATGTGGTGATCACGCAGATTCTTATTGTAACGCTAGGGCTTACGTTATCCGGGCCGGTTCTTGAAAACAGCTCTTCCCCGCTCTCGAAATTCATTATTCTGATATTCTTTGGTTTCGGAACGGTTTATAATTTTCTATTATGGGATTTGCTGCGAAACTTCACCAAGAGCAGAATCTTAATCATCGTGATCTTTTGCGTCCTGGTGGGGATGATCATCTTTGGTACGCTCACCGAATTTCCATATTACAAGTTCATTGAAATGGACAGGCGCACTGTTCTCCTCATTATCCACGGCTCTTTGTTCCCGATCGAGATTACCATCATTGCATTTGCCATTCGTGACATTTTCATGGACGATTACTTTACTCCCGATAAGCTCTGGGGTGCTGCCGCGGTGTTTCTGATGGTGGGGATATCCTTCGGAAGCTTGTACGACCTGATCTGCACAATAAAACCGGGCAGTCTGAATCCCGGCCTGGAACTGGGTTTCCCTACCTATTCGGAATGTGTTAACTATAGTTTTTGTGTGATCGGGGGTGTTGAAACCAATCAGCCTGATGCTACAAAAATCCTCCGGAATATCAGTGTACTGGAAGCTGTGTGGAGTACGCTGTTTACTGTGCTGATTATTGGTAAATTGCTAGGTCTCCCAAAACCTGAAGACAACCCTAAATCGTAAATACCTGAACCTTTATGAATAACCGCAGAATTGTGCCCTTTATCATTGTGGGCGTTATCGCTTTGTTTGTGCTCTTCGGAATCTCTTCCAGTTTATTCTTTACACTGGAGGCAACCGAACGTGCCGTAATCTTCTACAAGTTTGGTGACACCGGTCTCGACAAAGAAACAATCCTTCAACCTGGCTTTCACACCAAAGCTCCATGGAACGATCTCATTGTGTTCGATGTGTCGGAGGTGACTGCCGATGAACCTATGGATATCAACGATAAGAACGGGTTACAGATTCACGTTGATGTTACAGTTCGATATACTCCTTTTACCGATAAGATCGGATACCTGTATGAGAAGTTCAGAACCGACTACGCCAGTCGCTTAGTTATTCCCGAAGTCCGCTCAATGACCCGCCAGGTGCTGGCCCGCTACACTGCCGAAGAGATTTACTCGACCAAACGTGCGGAAGTAGAAAACATGGTAAAATCAGAAACGGAAAAAATTCTGAACGCGAATTTTGTTGAAGCTAAAGCTGTGTTGATCCGCTCGATTGTTTTGCCTGATCAGATTCGTGCATCCATCCAGAACAAGCTCCAACAGGAACAGGAAGCGCTGGCCTACCAGTACCGTCTGGACAAAGAGAAAAGCGAGGCAGAACGGAAGCGAATTGCTGCCGAAGGTGAAAGCCGGGCCAATAACATCATTAACAACAGCTTGACTGACAAACTACTGAAAATGAGGGGTATAGAAGCCACGCTGGAACTTGCGAAATCACCTAACTCCAAAGTGATTGTGGTAGGCTCCGGAAAAGACGGCCTGCCGATGATTTTGGGCGGGAATTAATCGCTCACGGGCTTTTTTTTCTCAACCCCAACCCACTATCTTTAAAAGCATCTAAACTGTATTACGTAACATGGCGAAGACCGTAGAATTAATAATTGAGGGCAAGTCGTACACGCTGCCTGTCATTGAAGGCTCCGAAAATGAAATGGCAATCGATATCAGTGATCTTCGTGA
The DNA here is from genome assembly GCA_016786585.1 of Cyclobacteriaceae bacterium. Classification (GTDB taxonomy): domain Bacteria; phylum Bacteroidota; class Bacteroidia; order Cytophagales; family Cyclobacteriaceae; genus UBA2336. Next base: position 352,567 of record JAEUUI010000008.1, on the reverse strand, counting down.
TCAAACCGGATATATTACGATGGATATCGGGTATAAAAATACCGGCTCGACAAAAAGTGCCATTACGTTCCTTGACGGGGAAACCGGCATTCTGCGGTATCGCGGCTACGCAATTGAAGAACTTGCTGAAAAGTCGAACTTCCTCGAAGTTTCGTACCTGCTGATCTTCGGTGAACTGCCGACACAGGAACAACTTGCGAAGTTCACGCACGACATCACCACACACACGCTGGTGCATGAAGACGTTAAGAAGATACTGGACGGTTTTCCGTCATCCGCACATCCAATGGGCGTCCTGTCGTCACTGTTCTGTGCTCAAACTGCCTTCTATCCTGAATCATTAAATCCGAACCGGCCTGCCGATGGCGTTTACCTGAGCATCGTTCGTTCGATGGCAAAGATGCCAACCTTCGCAGCGTGGTCGTACAAAAATAATGTAGGTCACCCGGTGAACTACCCGGATAACAAGCTTGACTACTGCGCACGCTTCATGAAAATGATGTTCGCATTGCCAGCCGAGGATTATGAAACAGATCCGGTGATTGCCGATGCACTTGATAAATTGTTGATTCTCCATGCCGACCACGAACAAAACTGCTCAACCTCTACGGTGCGCATTGTAGGTTCTTCAAAAGCGAGCATCTACTCCTCTATTTCAGCCGGTATCAACGCGCTCTGGGGTCCGCTTCACGGAGGTGCAAACCAGGAAGTAATTGTGATGCTGGAGGCCATTAAAAATGATGGTGGAAACATCGACAAGTGGATTGCGAAAGCAAAAGATAAAAACGATCCGTTCCGCCTGATGGGCTTCGGACACCGCGTGTACAAGAACTTCGATCCGCGTGCCAAGATTATCAAGAAGGCTGCTGACGATGTGCTTGGCAAACTGGGCATCAACGACCCGGTGCTGGAAATCGCTCAGAAGCTGGAAGAAATCGCATTGAAAGATCCGTATTTCGTGGAACGCAAGCTTTACCCGAACGTTGACTTCTACTCCGGTATCATTTACCGGGCACTGGGTATTCCGGTTGACATGTTTACCGTTATGTTTGCGATGGGCCGCCTCCCGGGATGGATTGCACAATGGAGAGAATTGCGTGCTAACAACGAACCAATCGGTCGCCCGCGCCAGATTTACACCGGCTCTAAACTAAAGCCGTACACAGCGATCGCATCGCGTAAAGCCTGATCCGTATGAAAAAGAAAACGAACGAACTACTTTTGAAAATTATGATTCCCATTGTACTGGTTTGGGGTATCATCATCCTTGCGAAATCCGGATACGCTTTCGGGCAGTGGCTTTTTGCTTTAATTCATTAAGTCGTATTTATCAAAATTTATAAAGGCTGGAAGATTACTTTCAGCCTTTCTTTTTATTATTGATTCATGGAATTACAACAACAATTTGAAAGCGCTGTAGCCCGCTCAAAAGAGCTTACCAAACGTCCAACCAACGAAGAATTGCTCGATCTCTATGCTTTATTCAAACAGGCATCGGAAGGCGATGTGACGGGCGATCGTCCGGGCGGATTTGACTTTAAAGGTATTGCCAAGTATGATGCCTGGGCTGACCGGAAAGGTAAATCGAAAGAAGATGCCATGAAGGAGTACGTTGCCTTGATGGACCGGTTATACGCGGAATACAAATAGGTGAAGAACCTGTTCTATCAGCCAGCCATTGAATCCGGAGTTCATTACCTGGACCCGGAAGAATCCCGTCATGCGGCAAAAGTATTGCGGAAGAAGACCGGAGATACGATTCACGTGACTGACGGAAAGGGCAATTTGTACACCTGCTCAATTACCGAACCCCGGCCCGACAAGTGTGCCTTCACCATTCAGTCCATCGAGCAGGAAGCAAAAAAGAGCTTTCGCATTCACATAGCCATTGCGCCAACCAAGAACCCCGACCGGATCGAATGGTTTGTTGAAAAAGCAATTGAAGTAGGCATCGATGAAATCTCGTTCATCGAATGCGATAACTCCGAGCGTACGTCGATAAAGCTCGAACGCATCAAAAAGCTTGCCGTAAGTGCAATGAAACAATCGCTCAAGTTTAGTTCGGCTAAGATCAACTCAATCAAACAGTTAGGTGATTTTATTAAAACTGTAACAGCAGCAGAAAAATACATTGCGTACGTGGATCAAAGTAATCCCGATCAACTGGCACGAGTGGCAAATCCTTCCGGAGATTATCTTGTATTGATCGGCCCTGAGGGCGACTTCTCTCCTGCTGAACTTGGTCTTGCGATCGAAACCGGTTTTAAAAAAGTGGCGCTTGGTCCATCGCGGCTACGCACGGAAACCGCAGGGCTTGTTGCTTGCCATACCCTCAACTTGATTAACTTGTAGCATGCTGAGTTACATCTGGATTGGATTCTTCCTCTTTGCATTTGTAGTTGCCTTAATCAAATTGGTGTTCTTTCAGGATGCCACGGTTTTCCCAAACATGATGGAGGCTACCTTTCAGATGGCCAAGACCGGCTTCGAACTTTCTATCGGCCTCACGGGTGTGATGACTTTATGGCTTGGCCTGATGAAGATTGGTGAGCGCGGAGGCATGGTTACAATTATCGCTCGGTTGTTCGGTCCGTTTTTTTCACGGCTGTTTCCTGACGTTCCGAAAGATCATCCGGCCAATGGCGCGATTATCATGAACTTCAGTGCAAATATCCTCGGACTTGACAATGCCGCAACTCCGCTTGGCCTTAAAGCGATGAAAGAACTTCAGGAGATCAATCCGAATAAAGAAGTTGCCTCAAACGCGCAGATCATGTTCCTGGTACTAAACGCATCGGGGTTAACCATTATTCCGATCGCGATCATTGCCGACCGCGTGACAATGGGTTCACTACACCCTACCAGCATTTTCGTTCCAGTATTGATTGCTCATTCCTGCGCAACTCTTGCCGGGCTGATCTACGTATCAATCCGGCAACGGATAAATCTCTTCGATCCCGTCTTGCTTGCTTACCTGGCCGGAATGACCGGATTGATTGCACTTGGAGTTTACTACTTCACGGGGCTCTCGCAGGAAGATTTGCAAACCCAATCGTTGTTGATGACAAGCGTCATTATCATCAGCCTGATCATCGCATTTATCTCCATGGGAGTTTACCGAAAAATTCCAGTGTTCGAAACGTTCATCGAGGGTGCGAAAGAAGGCTTTGAAACTGCCGTGAAGATTATCCCGTACCTGGTCGGAATTCTTGTAGCCATTGCCGTGTTCCGCGAGTCCGGCACGCTGAATTATCTGACCGATGGAATTGGATGGTGCCTCGCAGCGGTTGGGGTAAACACCGACTTTGTTCCCGCATTACCCGTTGCATTCCTGAAACCGATGAGCGGTCAGGGAGCCCGCGCAATGATGATCACACTCTCTGATGCCAAGACAGGTTTTGGCCCGGATTCATTTGTCGGAAATATGGCTGCGATCTTCCGGGGTGCGGCAGAAACAACCTTTTATATCATGGCTTTGTACTTCGGATCAGTGAATATTCGCAAAACCCGCTATGCAGTGCAGGGCGCACTAATAGCCGACTTGTTCGGAATTATTGCAGGGATTCTTGCCGGATACTTGTTCTTCCACTAAAGGCTTAATTCGCCATCAGTTTTCCGTTCTTGTCGACACGTGCAGTGGTTCCGCTGTCGCTCTTTACAATCAACTCACCCGTATCAGGTATAAAATTAATCTCGGTCGGGATGAAGTCAAGCACCAGGTTGCTGCTCCACGAGAGACCGTCTGAACGGTAAATCTTCGCTACGGTTACCGGATACTTTCCGGCTTTGTCTTTGCGATCGGAATAAAGCAACGAGAAGAATATCTGGCCGTTTGGGTCTGCAATCGCCAGCGCATGAATAGCCGACAATCGCTTTTCACGCATGTTAACCTTATCAATCGGGAAACTGACTTTGATGTCGGGCTTATGCGATGGCGTAATTGAGTAGAAATAACCGGTTCCGGATACCGAATCAGTAAACATAATTCCGCTGGTAAACTTATCAGGCGTTACTACCAGGGGATGAAACTTGTTATTGGCTTTCACGTGATCCGTAAACAACGGGATCGAATCCGTACCGTTTATGAGCCAGTTCATGGATTCTGTACGAAAAGCAAGTTCTGCCGTTTTCTTTTCCTTCTCGTTTGAAATATGCTCTTTCACTGAGTGCGCATAACTCTTAAGAATGTCACCTTTTGTAAAGGTATTCGTTACAAACTGCTGATAGTTAACAATATCCTCGTCAAGGTTTCGGGCCAATAGTTTCTGCGCTGCGCTATCAATTTTGTTTAGCTGACTAAGTTCACCTTTAAGAGCTTCCAGCCGAACCTTGAGATCATCACTGGCGTGGGCTTTCTTGTTTTCAACCATAACTGACTTGTATTCCAGGTCCGCAATCTTAACCGCAAACACGTCAGCCGGCATTGGTGCCGGATCAAATTTTTTCAACTGTTCGCCCGGCATCGTCTGCGCGAGTTTATGAAGGTCGCTTTTAACAGACACAGAATCCGTCTCAAGTTTGGTTTTCAGCTTGTTGATCTCCACATCAAATTTGACCAGGCTTTGTTGCAAAGGCGCGACATCCTTTTCAATAATATTCAGCGCTTCGTCAGAAAAAGTCTTGTAATTCCAAATTAGTATTTCGCTCTTGTAAAAATCAGCAGTTTCTTTGCCATCATTTTTAAAATTATCAATACTGCGAAGATCCCAGCGCTGGTTGTATTTGTTTTTCCCGTAGTTGCTCAAACTGGTTTTATAGTTATCAAACGCTTTTACGCACGAATCGAACCTGTGAGATAATGCCGACAAGTTTTTAATCGTATTCTCATCTGCCCGAAGGTACATTTCACGATACCCGGGATAGGCGGTCTGAACGGTCAGAAAAAGCTCCTGAGATCTTTTGTACAGATTTTCAGTTTGTGTGAAGTAGTACTTCACCATTTTAATTTTGTCGATCTGCTCTTTCAATCCACTGATGCGTTTCTCAAGATCAAACTGCACATAGTCAAGCTTCACACCAAATTCACCGGTACTCAAGTCCCGTTTGTTATAGCTTTCGTAATATTCCTTGTTCTTACGGAGTTCTTTCTCGGTAAGAAGCTTGAGCGTTTTATCGTAATACAGAATGGCGGAGTCCATGTGCTGGATGGCGCGATCGGTTTGAATCAGGATGTCGTCATTGCCGACTTTATCCTGATAAATCGTACCCATGAACAGGAATGCGTTGGAGTTGTCGGCATTCTCCTTCAGATAGGCTTTCAAAAAAGGTTCGGCCTGATCGTATTGCTTGGTGTTAAGCAAAGCGAAGATGTCTTTATACTTTACTTTCTGACCCAGTGCAGGAATAATTGCAACGGTAGAAAAAAGAATAAACAGAGGTAAAAACCGTGATTTAGGCATTGTTTTTAGGGGCAAAGGCACATGCAAAGTAATAAAAAAGTGCTTTTGCTAAAATGATTCAATTACCAGGCCAAAAGTAACCCTACTACAGGTTAAGATCGCCCGTTAGCCGCAGACCATCCAGTGTCAGATGTTTATCTACTTCGGAGAACTGATCTTTTATGGTCGTAAGGATGGAAGACAACCCTCCGGTTGCAATGACCGCACACTTCGGATCGTTCAGTTCGTCTTTTATTTTTTTGATCATCGTGGTCACCAGTCCTTCGTATCCGATCAGGATACCGGCCTGAATGGCGTGAACCGTATTTTTTCCAAGCACAGAATCCGGCAGCTCCAGCGGTACATCAAAAAGTTTGGCTGTATTCTGCGACAGCGAACGAATCGCAGTTTTCAGACCGGGAGCAATTGCAACACCAATGACCTTTCCTTTTGAATCGATCGTTGTAAATGTAAGCGCGGTACCAAAATCAACAACAATACAATTCGATTTGAATCGCATGTATGCGGCTAACGCATTCGACACCAGGTCAGACCCGATTTCATACGGATTCAGCACTTCGATCGGGAGTTTCGCATACACGTCTGGCCCCAGAACGATTGGATGACGTTCAAACAATGTCTGAACCACGTTAATGATCCGATCAGTAAGGTCAGGAACCACGCTGCTGATAACAATTTTGTTTACATTACCGGTATTAAGTCCGGCTTCGAAAAAGAATTCACGCAGTTTGATTCCGTAAAACAATTCCGGGTGATTCTGTGCAGACGAGAGTCGCCAGATGTATGTCCAATTACTGTCTTTGTAAAGACCGAGCGTAATGTCGGTGTTACCGATATCTACTGCAAGCATCATATATATTCCGCAAGCTTTTGTTTTACAATCTCCATTCCAACACTGGCTTTCTCCGCGATCATGGTAGTGTATGGAATCGACCCTACATCCGGCAGATTTGGATCAACCACAAATTTTGGAGCCTCCCGCCTTACATAATGAATTAACCCTGCGGCAGGGTATACCACAAGCGAAGTTCCAACAACTAAAAAGATGTCGGCATCAGCCGCAATGCGGGCTGCAACTTCAATCATCGGCACCATTTCACCAAACCACACGATGTTCGGCCGAAGCTGCGAACCGCGTTCACACCGATCGCCAAGCTTAAGTTCCCATCCATTTATTTTATACACCAGGTCCTCATCGATTGTGCTGCGTGATTCAAACAGGCTGCCGTGAAGGTGAAGTACGTTCGATGAACCCGCGCGCTCATGAAGGTCATCTACGTTTTGCGTGATGACCGTTACATCAAAATCATCTTCCAGTTCTTTCAGGATTTGGTGCCCGCGGTTAGGAGAAACATCCAGCGCTTTCTTTCTGCGTTGATTATAAAACTCAAGGACCTGCGCTGGATCGCGATGCCATGCTTCCGGAGTTGCCACATCTTCCACGCGATGGCCCTCCCACAGTCCGCCTGAATCGCGGAACGTTGCCAATCCGCTTTCGGCACTGATGCCGGCACCCGTAAGCACAACGAGTTTCTTCTTCATTCAGATTAATGAAGTTTTATTCTGCTTTTTTCTTTTTTGCAGCGGTCTTTTTAGCCGGAGTTTTCTTGGCTGCTGTTTTCTTCGCAGCCGTCTTCTTTGCAGGAGCTTTTTTCTCTGCTGCCGGTGCTTCTGTTTTCTTCGCAGCAAATCTTCCGAATCGTCCTTTGCGTTCGGGTGCATTGGCAGCCAGTTCAACACATTCTTCTAAGGTGAGTTCCTTCGGATCTTTGTCTTTCGGAATCTTCACGTTCTTGGTACCCGCTTTGATATACGGACCAAAGCGTCCATTAAGCACCTGAATATCAGGATTTTCAGGGAACAATTTGATAGTTCGATTAGCATCCGCGATACGCTTATTCTGAATCAGCTCGACTGTTTTTTCGTACGTGATCGTGTACGGGTCAAATTCTTTTGGAATCGACACAAACTTCTTGTCGTGTGAGACGTACGGTCCGAAACGACCGATTGCAACAACAACCGGCTTCTCTTCAAAATCGCCCATCTGGCGCGGAAGCTTCATCAGTTCAAGCGCGTCTTCGAGCGAAATGTTTTCGATAAACTGTCCGGGACGAAGACTTGCAAACTTTGGCTTCTCACCACCATTGTCATCCGGGTTCTCACCTACCTGCACATACGCTCCGAACTTGCCGAGCTTCACGTAAACATTCTTTCCGGTTTTAGGATCAACACCCAACTCGCGATTCTTACCCGCAGCTGAACGTTCAACCTGTTCCGTTACCAACACCTTTTTATGAAACGGCCGGTAGAAGTTGTCGATCATCTTCTTCCACTCCAGCTTACCGGTAGCGATCTCATCAAACTCCTGTTCAATTTCTGACGTAAATGAGAAGTCGGTGATGTCCGGGAAATGTTCAACCAGGAAATCGTTCACCACCATCGCGGTGTTAGTCGGGAACAGTTTGTTTTTCTCCGCACCGGTTATTTCTGTTAACAGTTCCTGAGAAATGTTATCGTCCTTCAGGGTCAGAACTTTATAGTTGCGTTCCTTTCCTTCGCGGATTTCCTTCACTACATATTCACGTTTCTGAATCGTAGTAATGGTTGGCGCGTACGTTGACGGACGACCAATACCAAGTTCTTCGAGTTTTTTAACAAGACTGGCTTCCGTGTAGCGCGATGGCGGTCGTGAAAACTCCTGACGCGCTTTCATGTCGCCAAGGTTAAGCACCTGTCCTACGGAAATTGGCGGCAGCATATTTTTTGCATCCTCGTCATCATCTTCGTCTGACGATTCCATATAAACCTTCAAAAATCCATCGAACGTAATTACTTCACCCGATGCTGTTAGTGTTTCAGGCGTTGTTGAAATACCGATGGTGGCAACTGTCTTCTCGATTTCAGCATTCGCCATCTGCGAAGCAATCGCACGTTTCCAGATCAGGTCGTAGAGTCGCTGCTGGCCTTCGTCTGCTCCAACACTCGTTACCGAGAAATCCGTTGGCCGGATTGCTTCGTGTGCTTCCTGTGCTCCGGACGACTTAGTTTGAAAACGTCTTTCATGCACATACTGCTGACCGTAGTTCTTCGCAATCTGATCAGCTGCAGCTTTAATGGCATCTTCCGAAAGGTTAACCGAGTCGGTACGCATATATGAGATCTTACCGGCTTCGTATAGTTTCTGAGCCACGGTCATCGTCCGGATAACTGAATACCCGAGTTTTAGACTGGCTTCCTGCTGTAACGTTGAGGTTGTAAACGGAGCCGATGGGCTTCTTTTCGAAGGTTTCTTCTCGAGATTCTTTACGGTGTACGTGGCGCCTTTGCACGCCTCCAAGAATTTCATCGCCTCTTCTTCCGATTCAAACTTCTTCGGAAGTTCAGCAATCAAATGCTTCTTGCCCTCGAGGATGAACAGTGCTTTTACTTTGTACGCTGACTTGCTTTGGAATTCGTTAATAGCACGCTCTCGGTCAACAATCAATCGAACAGCAACAGATTGTACGCGACCCGCAGAGAGACCGGTTTTGATTTTCTTCCATAATATAGGAGAAAGCTCATAGCCCACAAGCCTGTCGAGTACCCTGCGCGCCTGCTGTGCGTTTACGAGATCGACATCAATACCACGCGGGCTTTCAAGTGCGTTCAGGATTGCCTTTTTCGTAATCTCAGTAAAAACAATTCTGCGTGTCTTCTTATCGTTCAGATCCAGAACTTCTTTCAGGTGCCAGGAAATAGCTTCTCCCTCACGGTCTTCATCGCTTGCGAGGTACACCATCTCGGCATCCTCTGCTAACTGTTTAAGTTTTGCGATTACTTCTTTCTTATCCGGACTGACTTCATAGGTAGGCTCGTAGTTGTTTTCAACATCAATCGCATCACCGCCTTTTGGTAAATCGCGGATGTGGCCCATGCTGGATGAGACCTTGAAATCTTTTCCAAGGTAGCCTTCTATCGTCTTCGCTTTCGCGGGAGATTCTACAATTACTAGGTTTTTTGCCATTTTAAATCTGTCAAAAGTTTCAAATATCTGTAAATTTTTAAAAAATCAAATTCGACACATTAATATTGAGTGATTGTTTACGTTATTGCTGCAACCACTTTTTCATTTCCAATGGAGCGTTTTCTTTATTTAATGCGGCACGCACAAAGCGCTGATAAACAACCCGGTCAGACCGACAAAGAGCGCGAGTTAACTGTTCAGGGCCTGCGTGATTCCATTAAGGTTGGAGCCTGGTTAATGAATGAAAAAATAAATCCTGATGCGGTCGTCTCAAGTACCGCGATACGGGCAAAATCAACTGCCGGCCTGCTGATCGACACATTGAAGTTGATGCCCGAGATGCTGCGATTAAATGAAGAGCTTTATGATGCGTCCGTTCGCACATTTCTGCAAGAAATTACCCAACTAGAGGACTCGTTAAATCGCGTAGTCTGTGTCGGACACAATCCAACCATTTCTTATCTCGCAGAATACCTGACAAAGGCTGAAATCGGTGATCTTCCTCCGGGCGGACTGGTAGTTATTCAATTCGATATCCTGCTTTGGCAAAAAATTGGCGAAGGATCGGGAAAGTTTATAAAAGTTATTACGCCTGAAACGCTTTAAGCATTGACGAAAGAAGAAATCATTCACACATTTGATCCGAACGGACCCGGAATAGCGGGCAAACTTTTCGGACTACCCTTTTCAGAAGATACTTCCGAACTCGTGATTGTGCCTGTACCGTGGGAAGTTACCGTGTCGTATCATGCCGGCACTGCCCGGGCACCTCATGCAGTTCTCAGTGCTTCCTCGCAGGTTGATGTATTTCAAAAGGATATCCCGGACGCATGGAAACTCGGAATGAGTATGTTACCGGTGCCTGATAGTATCCTGCAGGAAAGCAACAAACTTCGCGAACTGGCCGCTAAGCATATTCAGGCCGTTGAGTCGGGAAAACCGGTAGACGCAAATGATCCGTTACTCACCAGTATTAACGAAGCGTGTGAAAATCTGAACATCTACACCAAGGCAACCACACAGCGCTGGCTGAAAGAAGGTAAACTGGTCGGGCTTATCGGAGGTGATCACAGTACCCCGCTTGGCTTCCTCCGCGCATTATCGGAACGGTATGACCGGTTCGGGATATTACAGATAGATGCGCATGCCGATCTGCGAAAAGCGTATGAAGGTTTTACGTATTCGCACGCTTCAATTATGTACAATGCATTAAAACTTCCTGCTGTGGGCAGACTGGTTCAACTCGGCATCCGCGATTTCTGTCAGGAAGAAATGGACGTGATCAAGCGATCGATGGGTCGTGTAGTCACGTTTTTTGATGAAGATATTAAGTCGTGGGAGTACCAGGGAAATACATGGGATGAAATCTGTGAGGAGATAATAAAGCCGTTGCCAGAATTGGTGTACATCAGTTTTGACATTGATGGCCTTGATCCTAAACTTTCACCTTCAACAGGCACACCGGTTCCGGGCGGGTACTCATTGCCTCAGATTATTCACCTGATCCGTAAACTTGTTCTTGCAAACAAACGGATCATCGGGTTTGATTTGTGTGAAGTGACACCCGGTTCAACCGACTGGGATGCAAGCGTAGGCGCGCGGGTGCTCTGGCAACTCTGCAACTGGATGGCGGTTTCAAATAAAAAACTATCTTACGTACCTGAATAGTTAGAACGAGGTGCAGTCTTTCAATCAATTTGTTTCAACGCTTGCCGGATACATTTGGTGGCCAATTCTTTTTCTGATTATCGGTGGCGGAGTTTTCTTTCTGGTTTACTCGCGATTCATTCAATACAAATACTTCCTGCATGCTATCAATGTGTTGCGCGGTAAGTATGATGACCCAAACGCGCCCGGACAAATCAGTTCATACAAAGCCTTATCAACTGCGCTGGCATCAACGGTTGGCATGGGCAACCTGGCAGGGGTTGCTGCTGCGATCGCGATTGGCGGACCCGGTGCACTGTTCTGGATGTGGGTAACATCATGGGTGGGCATGTCAACAAACTTTTTCTCGAGCACGCTGGCCAGCATGTTTCGCGGAAAAGATTCAGAAGGTCAGTTACAGGGCGGACCCATGTACGTAATCCGTGAAGCGCTGGGGAAAGGATGGCAACCGCTGGCTGTGTTATTCTGTATTTGCTGTATGGTGGGTGCGTTGCCAATTTTTCAGGCCAACCAGCTCACACAGGCATTGGTTGATATCGGGTTAAAGCCAAATGGATTTGATGAAAAGTTTATTCAACTCGGAAGTATTACGATAAGTCTGACCAAGTTTATCATCGGGCTGGTGATCTGCATCATTTGCACCATCGTAATTATCGGAGGCATTAAACGCATCGGCAACTGGGCTGGAAGCCTGGTGCCGTTAATGATCGTGTTGCACTTTGTGTCTGTGATGTATATTCTGATCGTTTATGCCGATCAGGTTCCGTATTATTTTGGTTTGATTTTTACCGATGCATTTTCCCCGGACCATTTCAGGGGCAATCCGTTTTTAGGTGGTGTAACCGGAGGAATTATCATGCTCGGGGTGCGAAGGGCAACGTTTTCAAACGAGGCCGGTATCGGAACGGCACCGATGGCGATGAGCGCTGCCAAAAGTAATGAGCCTGTGCGCGAAGGACTTGTTTCGATGCTAAGTCCAGTTATCGATACGATCATATCATGTTCATTAACAGCTTTTGCGATTCTCGTTACCGGAGTTTGGAAAAATGAAGAAGCCAGCGGTATCACGCTAACATCCCTGGCATATAAAGCTGCACTTCCATTTGCGGGAGATTACATTTTGTTGCTGTGTACATTCATTTTTGCGATCAGTGCGTTGTTCTCGTACAGCTATTACGGGCGCAAGGCTCTCGCCTACCTGGTGGGTGTAAACAAAAGTAAATGGTACGACTACTTTTACCTGCTGGCGATTATGATGGGCGCGCTGGTGTCCATGAATTTTGTACTGGATGTGATTGATATTGCATTTGCGCTCATGGCAATACCAACGATGCTCTCTACGTTTGCGCTGGCACCGAAAGTTATGTCGGAAGCAAAAGGTTATTTTGCCCGGATGAAGTTGTAATTATTTCGCTACCGCAGACGCAGCCGCATCAAGTTCGGCCGCTTCATTTTTAACAGGATAGTCGAACAAGCCGTGCTCCTTAATGGCATCCTCAACTTTGTGCGGAACATATTTTTCCCATCCCTGTTCACCTTTTTTGATCATCGCCAGCACGTTATCGGAAATAATGTGCAAGTTTTGAATGTTCGCATCGTTGATGTCTTCGAGCTTGTTGTTTTCCATCAGGTAACGGAACAAACTCTTAAGATTGGCCGGCAACTCTGCTTCAAAATCCTTCAGCGTAAATAATTCAGGCGGATTATTCCGGCTGGCCGGATAGATATACAGTTTTACATTTGATCCGAAGAGTGATGCAAAACACTCGAGAATTCCCCCGCGAATATTGGAGTATGTTGTCTCATCGAACACTTTTTGCAACGCGAAGATACCCATGATGATCCCGATCTTCTTCCCTTTCGTGATCTTGGAAAGGTATTCCACCAATCGGTAATATTCGAAGTAATTGGAGATCATTACGGTTTGTCCAAGTGAGCAGATGATGTTCACCCGGTGCAGAAAATCTTTTTCATCAATGTTTCCGTCAGCGCTCAAATCGTTCAGCGTAAGCTCGGTAAGCACCACGATGTTGGAACGATCAACATCGGCTTCTCTTCTGAAATGCCTGCGGGAAGCAAGCAGCATATCCACGTTCACATGCGTTACCGGGCGGAAACGTCCTCGCAACACCAGAACATTCTTTTTATAAAGTTCATCGGAAGGGAGCATTACCTGGCCATCAGGCCCGAACATGGCTGCCTTGGTAAGCCCGTTCTTAACCAGTTTCATGGCCATCAGGCGGTTATCGACATGCCGGAAATCCGGACCGGAAAGCCGGAACATATCAATCTCAATCCTTCTAGCAGTAAGTCCATCTACCAGCGACATGAGTATTTCTTCCGGGTCGGAAAGAAACGAACACGCATAAATCATGTTCACCCCCACAATGCCGAGTGCAACCTGTTGCTGCAGCGGATCATTGTCGTGCATCTTCACATGGATCACACAATCGTTGGGCTGAGAATGCGGGTTAAGCTGAAATCTTAAACCAATCCAGCCATGTGCCTGGTTCGAGCGGTCGAAGTTCAGCACTTCAACCGTATCCGCGAAAGCGAAGAACCGCGTATTATCAATGCGATGCGGCAAGCGTTCACTTAACAGTTCGTACTCATGATCCAGCATTTTTTCGAGCCGGGCTTCACACACATACCGGTCGCAATAGCCGTAAATGGCATCGCTGAATTTCATATCGTATGCCGATATGGTCTTGGCAATGGTGCCTGATGCACCGCCCGCCTTGAAGAAGTTGGCGGCAACTTCCTGGCCCGCACCTATTTCAGCGAACGAACCGTAAACATCCTGTCGTAGGTTGATACGAAGCGCTTTTTCCTGCGTGGTGAGTTTGCGGAATTCGTCTTTCTCCAAATGCTGCTTCATGAAGCTAAATAATTGAATTTAAGGGTCCTCTCAAAACCTTACGGATATAATCGCACCAGGTTGTAAAAGTAACCCATACTATAACCAATTTTTGGCATTTTAGGTTTATCGGTCTAATTTGAGGCGCATGAAGGTGTGGGTACGATGGCATACATTTTTTCTTAACTGGACACAAAAGCGACTGAGTGAACGACAGTTCCTCATCCTCTCAAGCGCGATGATCGGCTTTACGGCCGGCCTTGCCGCGGTAATTTTGAAATCGTTTGTGCACTACATCGATGAGGCACTGACCGACAATACCACCTTCATCTCGGAATATTACCTGTATCCTTTCTTCCCCCTGATTGGGTTAGTGCTGGTGGTGACGTATGTTAACCGTTTTCATCAGGGCAAACTGGAAAAAGGAACTGCGTTTATCCTGTATTCTATTTCACGCAAGTCGAGCCTGCTGGCGCCCGTTCACATGTTTGCCCATGTTATCACCAGCGGGATTACCATAGGGTTTGGAGGATCTTCAGGACTGGAAGCACCCATCGCAGTTACCGGAGCGGGCATCGGCTCGAATTTTTCCCGGACGTATCATCTTAACTACAAGAACCGAACACTGCTGTTATCGTGTGGAGCGGCTGCTGGCATTGCTGCCGCGTTTAATGCTCCGATCGCGGGTGTATTGTTTGCGATTGAAGTTCTGCTGATCGACATCAGCGCAACGGCATTTATTCCACTCATCATTGCAGCCGCCATCGGCACGCTGTGCTCAAAGGTTGTGCTCAAGCAGGGCATTCTCATGTCGTTTACCACGCAACAGGCATTCAACTTCGGCAATACTCACTTTTATATTCTGCTTGGCATCTTTGCCGGATTTGTGTCGATCTATCACTCCCGAACATTCATGAAGATCGATGCTGCGTTTGATAATCTCAAGCGACCTTATGTAAAAGCAATCGCGGGCGGCTTGCTGCTGATGGGGTTGATCTTTTTGTTTCCTCCGCTTTTTGGTGAAGGATACTCCAGCATCATCTCGCTTTCCGAATCAAAAACCCAGGGGCTTCTGGCCAACAGTGCCTTTAAAGACTTGTTAACCAACGACTGGTACGTGCTTCTGTTTATCGGGGCGATGATTTTCATGAAGGCCATTGCAACCGCTGCTACATTAAGTGGTGGCGGCAATGGGGGTAACTTTGCCCCTTCGCTGATGATTGGAGCGTTTTCAGGATTTGTGTTTGCCCGTGCAGTTAACCTGACTGGCATCGCGAAACTTCCGGAAAGTAATTTTACACTTGTTGCCATGGCCGGGGTAATGACAGGAGTCATGCATGCACCGCTCACCGCAATATTTCTTATCGCAGAAATCACCGGAGGATACGGGTTAATGATCCCGTTAATGATCGTGTCTTCGGTGGCTTATGTTCTGGTGAAAATTTTTGACCCTGATTCGATCGATACCAAAAAGCTGGCGAAGAAAGGTGAGTTGATTACACACGATCGCGACAAAAAGATTCTCTCCTACATCACGCTTGAAGGCATTCTGGAGAAAGATTTCCAGTCGATCAATGAAAAGGCGCGTCTTCGCGAGTTGATTTCCATCATCGAAAAATCGCACCGGAACATTTACCCGGTAGTAACAGACGATAACAGACTGGTCGGCCTCATACAACTGGATTCGATTCGTGAAATTATGTTTCACCAGGAATTGTATGACAAAGTGCTGATCAAGGAATTGATGCAACGGCCTTCCGCTGTAATCTCCGTAAACGAGTCAATGGAAAGCGTGATGCAGAAGTTCGATGAAACACATGCCTGGAACCTCCCCGTTGTTTCGAACGGAATCTATGCAGGATTCATCTCAAAATCGGTGATCTTCAATAATTACCGCACGCAACTAATTGAGCGGAGCGTTCACTAGTTAAAGTTCGATGTCTTTGGTCTGGCGGATGTCTCTTGACGAACTGCCTGCCATGATTTGAAATTTACCAGGCTCCAGAACCCATTCCATTTTCTTCTCGTCAAAGAACCGGAACGCATCAACACCGAGTGTCACAATAATATCTTTGCTTTCACCGGGCTGAAGAAAAACCTTTTGAAAACCCTTGAGTTCCTGCGCAGGCCGTTCTACTGAGCTTTCCATATCCTTCACGTAAAGCTGAACCACTTCTCCGCCCGCACGATTGCCGGTATTACGCACGGTAACCGTTACAACAACCGATTGATTATCACCTTTTGTTAACTGAAGGTTTTCGTATAAAAAAGTCGTGTATGAAAGTCCATGACCGAACGCAAATTGAGGTTCTACTTTTTTTGTATCGAAGTAGCGGTATCCAACCATGATTCCCTCATTGTAGTGAACAACATTGTCCTTTCCGGGATATTCGCCAATCGCATGTGCTGGACTGTCCTCCAGCTTCTTCGGGAACGTCATCGTTAGCTTTCCGGACGGATTCACTTCACCGAAAATGATCTTACCAATTGCATTGCCCCCTTCCATCCCGGGATAGCCGGCAAACAAAACTGCCTTCGCTTTGTCTATCCATTTCGTCATGTCGACAGGGCCGCCACCCATGATTACGATAACCGTGTTTGGATTTGCTTTTAACACAGCGCTGATGAGTTCATCTTGCCCGAACGGCAAAAACATGTTCGGCTTATCAACACTCTCGGCATCGTACGCATTCCCTTCCCATAGATCAGTGTAGCCGTGAATCCATCCGCACACCAGAATTGATGCATCGGCTTTCCTTGCAGCCTCAACGGCTTCTTTGATTTTATCAGCATTCGGCTTACTGTCTTTCGCTACTTCATAGCCTTCCGAATAGGTCACCTGAACATTCTCGAACAACATTTTCTCAATCCCTTGCAGCGGAGTGATCTCATATTTCGCGTTTACCTGGGAGCTTCCTCCGCCTCCACCCTGTTTGCGTGAAGCATTCGCACCGATAATCGCAACGTTTTTGACGGCCGACTTATTCAGCGGCAGCAAATTGCCTTCGTTCTTCAGTAACACAATTGCTTCTTCTGCAATTTTCAAGGCTGCTGACTGATGCTCGAGAGTATTAAACGACCCTGCTCCCCGATCACCTCCGCCAATCACTTTTGTTCGATACATTATTCTAAGAATACGTCTGACTTTATCATCGATTAAAGATTCATTCACCACTCCGGACTTCACCAAACTGATTACCGTATCACCCATGAAGAACTTGCCATAATCCTTTACCGGTCCTTGCGAAAGGTCAGTACCCATCTCCACATCTGTTCCAAATTTCAGCGCCTCCATTGTGCTGTGAACCGCACCCCAGTCGCTGATTACTGCACCATCGAAGCCCAACTCTTCTTTCAATACTTTATTAATCAAATACTCATGATGCGTGCAGTACTGGCCCCGGAATTTATTGTAAGCACCCATTAATGTATACACACCACCCTCTTTTACGGCAGCAGCAAACCCCGGAAGATAAATTTCACGAAGTGTGCGTTCACTCATTTCAACGCTTACCGTATTACGATCCGTTTCCTGATTGTTGGCGAGATAATGTTTCACACACGCTGCCACGTTTTGATCCTGCACACCCTGAATGTATCCGACAACCATTTTAGAAACCAGGTACGGGTCTTCGCTCAGATATTCAAAGTTGCGCCCGTTCAGCGGAGTTCTGAGGATGTTGATTCCCGGACCAAGAATTACGTCTTTACCGCGATACTTTGCTTCTTCGCCAAGCACTTTCCCAAACGCATACCCCAATTCAGGATTCCAGGTTGAAGCGAGCGAAACCCCAACCGGCAAATAGGTGGCGAAGTATTCCGGGCTTTCACTGCCAACCCAACCACGCCCATGTTCTTTTCGAACGCCATGCGGGCCGTCTGACATTGTCCATTCCGGTATACCCAATCGTGGCACAGCCCCCGATGTAAATGAAGAACTGGCATGAATCATCGAAACCTTTTCTTCGAGTGTCATGAGCGACAACAAAGAATCGATTTTCTGTTCGGTGGTGAGACTTTTCTTTTCAGGCGTTTGTGAGCAACCCAGAATGAGCACTGCCGAACCAAAGGAAATTATAAAATGAATGAAGAACTTTCGAGACATACGTATGTGGCGTTACGGAAGAACAAATATACGCGTCAGCCAATAAAAAAAGCCCCGATAAATTCAGGGCTTTTATAATTCGGTTTATTGATCTCAATCAACCCATTCAGCCACAAACAGGTTTGTGTCACGGGTGCCTTTGTTGTTTCTGTTTGAAGAAAATACCAGTTTCTTCCCGTCTGGTGAGAACATCGGGAATGAATCGAATACACCATCAAAGGTAATTTGTTCAAGACCAGAGCCATCTTCGTTTACCATGAACAAGTTGAATTGGAATCCGCGATTACCGTGGTGGTTGGAAGAGAAAATAATTTTCTTTCCATCAGGTGTATAAAAAGGTGCCCAGTTGGCTTTACCCAAATGCGTTATCTGTTTCAGGTCTGAGCCATCAACGTTGCAGGTAAAGATTTCCATCTTGGTTGGCGCAACAAGCCCTTGCTTCAAATAATCAAGATATTCCTTCTTCTCCTCATCGGTTGTAAAACGGGAAGCACGGAAAACAATTTTCTTTCCATCCGGTGAAAAGAATGCTCCGCCATCATATCCGATTTCATGCGTGATCTGTTTTACGTTCGATCCGTCAATATCCATCGTGTAAAGATCCAGGTCACCGTTTCGCGTGGATGTGAATACAATCTTGTCTCCTTTCGGGGATACAGTTGCCTCCGCATCGTAACCCGGAGTGCTGGTTAATTGCTTTTTGATATTGCCTTTCAGGTCAGCGATAAAAATATCGTAAGTGTCATAGATCGGCCACAGGTATTTTCCGCCTGGCATGCGCTCAGCATCTTTCGGACATTCTTTTCCGCCCAAGTGCGTAGATGCATAAAGAATTGTTTTGTTGCCTGGCATGAAGAATGAACATGTTGTTCTTCCTTCACCGTTACTGATTCGCTGCGGCTGCTTCTTCCGGAGATTCGACTTTTTTACATCGAGGTAATAAATCTGATCGCACTGGTTTCCCCATGCTTTGTTGTTCGACTGGAACGTCAGCATTTTGCTGTTGAAACTCCAGTACGCTTCAGCATTGTCTGCCGCGAAGGTTAATTGTTTAATATTTTTGAGGTGCTTCTCCTTTTCATACAGCAACGAGTCGGCACCCGATTTCATTTGGGCAGAAGCCATCGACTGAACAACAACGATCAGCAAAACAGCACATAAAAAACGCATGGTAATTGGGTTTTGAAATGAACCGCAAAGATCACTTCACCTCTTCTTCTTTCAAAGCACGCCTGAGGATTTTTCCTACGTTTGTTTTCGGTAATTCGGTACGGAACACTACGTATTTAGGTACTTTATAATTTGTCAGATTCTCATGGAGGTATTTTTTCAATTCATCCTCCGTAAGGGATTGATCACGCTTGATTACAAACAGCTTGATCGCCTCACCTGATTTTTCATCGGGCACCCCGATGGCCGCTACTTCAAGTACCTTCGGATGACCGGCCGCTACGTTCTCGATTTCATTCGGGAACACATTGAAGCCCGAAACTTTAATCATGTCCTTCTTCCGGTCAACGATCTTAAAGAAGCCATCAGTATCCATCATACCAATGTCACCGGTTTTAAACCAGCCGCCTTCAAAAAACACACCTTCGTTATCTTTTTCCCAATAGCCCTTCATCACCTGCGGACCGCGTGCGCAAATCTCACCGCGTTCGCCTTGCGGCAATTGATTACCGGCATCATCGAAGATGGCAACTTCCGTACTCGGCATCGGTAGTCCGATCGTTCCCAGGCGGTGTGTTCCGTCAAGCGGATTACAACACAACACGGGCGAGGTCTCACTTAATCCGTAACCTTCCACCAACGGTTTGCCCGTAACTTGTTCCCATTTTTTTGCGACAACGTCCTGAACGGCCATACCGCCACCCACGGCTCCCTTTAAGTTGGAGAAGTCGAGTTTTGCGAACGAATCATTGTTCATCAATCCGTTAAACAATGTATTCACCCCGGTGATGATCGTGAACTTATGCTTCTTCAATTCTTTGCAGAATCCCGGAATATCACGCGGGTTTGTAATCAATACACTTTTTGCTCCCACCGAAAACATCAACACACCATTTACCGTGAGTGCAAAAATGTGGTACATCGGAATGGCGGTAATTATAATCTCTTCCGAAACCTGCTGCTTCAGGTACGGCTTAAACCATTGCGTAATCATGGAGTTATGCGCTACAATGTTTGCGTGTGAGAGCTGGGCTCCCTTCGCGATACCGGTTGTTCCGCCCGTGTATTGCAGGACAGCATTATCCTCCAGGGCGATGACCGGCTTTGTAAATTTCAGTGTAGCGCCTTTCGTCAGTGTGTCGTTAAAGGAAATTGTTTTTTCGAGATGATATGCAGGCACCATCTTTTTGATATTCTTAACAACAAAGTTTGTGATCCAGCCTTTCAGACCAGGAATCATATCACCGATTTTTGTAACGATGATATGTTCGATTGCAGTATGCTTAATAATCTTCTCGAGACTGTTCGCAAAGTTTTCTACGATCACAATTGCTTTTGCACCACTGTCTTTAAATTGGTGCTCCATCTCTCGTGGAGTGTAAAGCGGATTAGTGTTCACAACCGTTAATCCTGCGCGCAGGGCTCCGAAAAAAGCAACCGGAAACTGCAACAGGTTAGGCATTTGAATGGCTATGCGATCACCTTTCTTCATGCCGATGCTTTGCAAGTATGCTGCAAAGTCTCGCGAGAGCCGGTCAACTTCCGCGTACGTCATGGTAACGCCCATGTTTTCAAACGCTACCCGGTCTTTGAATCTCGCACAGCTTTTTTCGAACAGGTCAGCAACTGACTCGTATTCATATAGCTTGATCTCGGCAGGAATGCCTTCAGGATAATTTTTGATCCAGGGATAGTTTGCCATCACACAGATAATTAGAACTCTTAAGGTGTGAAGATAACAAACGATTGTTCATTACTGTTTTTCGGAAAAACAAAAAGTCATCCCTCCGGTAGGGATGACTTTGCACTTTTTTTAACTGTACTAACCTAAACTTGCTGTAAGGGAAGGCTTCGAACCTCCACGGAGAAGTTAGCTACAGAACATACTGTGGTGGTCAACCCCAGTCCCCGACAAGTCGGGGGCTTATTCTGCGTTTATCCTTGACTCTCCACCCCCGAGACAGGAGGGCTTGTCTGCCAGTTTCAACACCTTACATTATAATAACTTCAACAAAGTAAACGTATGACTGCTATACATTTCAAGTAATGTCATTAAAATTTGAATATTATTTAATATTATTGGCTTTCAATCATCAAAAGCTCAAAAAAAGTATCGGGAAATGGCCAAAAATTATGAAATTGACAATACTGACCTGAAAATCCTGGAGATTTTGAGGGATGACGCTAAAAAACCGTATACGGAGGTTGCCCGCAGGGTAAATGTTTCACAGGGAACCGTACACGTAAGGATGACCAAACTAGAGGAAGCCGGAATTGTCGAAAAAACCACATTAAAGCTCAATTACGCGAAGCTAGGCTACGACATTACCGCGTTCATAGGCATCTTCCTGGAAAAGAGCGCGTTGTACGACAAAGTAGTGGCCAAGCTCAAGGAGATTCAGGAGATTACGAGTATTCACTATACAACCGGCAACTACTCCATGTTTGTTAAAATCCACTGCCGGGATACCAATCACCTAAAAGAGGTGCTTCACGACAAGATGCAGCAAGTTGATGGGATTGAGCGAACCGAGACGATGATCTCTCTGGAGGAGAGCCTCGATCGGAATCTGAACCTTTCCTGACGGGAAAGTTGTGCCGAAAAAGAACCATTTCGCCCCGCTTCTGTTATATTTACGGGTTATTTGAAATTAGTCTAAAGAAGGCGCAATGAGCAAAGACAACCAACTGCTGGAAGAACTTACCTCAAGAGAATATGAGCACGGCTGGAATGTTGCGCTTGAGACCGATTCTGCCCCCAAGGGCCTGAATGAAGACATTGTGAGGTTCATTTCCGAACGGAAAAACGAGCCGGAATGGATGCTTGAGTGGCGACTGAAGGCTTTCAGACTGTGGTCGAAGATGACGGAGCCAAAATGGCCGAACGTCACCTACCCTGCCATCAATTACCAGGACATTATTTACTACTCTGCTCCCAAGCAAAGTGCGAAGCCAAAAAACCTCGAAGATGTTGATCCGGAATTGATCAAAACGTTCGAAAAGCTTGGCATTTCCCTGACCGAACAGAAGCGGTTAACCGGTGTTGCCGTAGATGCGGTAATCGACAGCGTGTCGGTGGCGACAACCTTTAAAGAAAAGCTTGGCGAGCTTGGCATTATCTTCTGCTCATTCAGCGAAGCTGTCCGGGAACACCCTGACCTGATTAAAAAATACCTCGGCTCAGTTGTGCCGATGAGTGATAACTACTTTGCAGCGCTTAACTCGGCTGTATTCAGCGATGGATCGTTCTGCTACATTCCAAAAGGCGTTCGTTGTCCGATGGAATTATCAACTTATTTCAGAATTAATGCCGCAAACACAGGTCAGTTTGAGAGAACGCTGATCGTTGCGGAAGAAGGTTCGTACGTAAGTTACCTCGAAGGCTGTACCGCTCCGATGCGCGATGAAAACCAGCTGCATGCTGCTGTGGTGGAGATCTATGCAATGAAAGATGCGCATGTAAAATATTCAACCGTACAGAACTGGTATCCGGGCGATAAGGAAGGCAAAGGCGGTATCTACAACTTCGTAACAAAACGTGCATTGTGTGCTGGCGATAATTCAAAAGTGTCGTGGACACAGGTTGAAACCGGTTCAGCAATCACGTGGAAGTATCCTTCCTGTGTTTTGAAAGGCGACAACTCCTCCGGAGAATTCTACTCGGTTGCTGTTACCAACAATCTTCAGCAGGCCGATACCGGAACGAAGATGATCCACATCGGCAAGAACACGAAGTCACGCATTGTATCGAAAGGTATTTCTGCCGGCCGCTCGCAAAACAGTTACCGCGGACAGGTTCACATCATGAAACGTGCCGAGGGCTCACGCAATTTCTCACAGTGCGATTCCTTGCTGATGGGCGACCAGTGCGGTGCACATACATTTCCGTACATCGATGTGGAAAACAGCACCTCGAAAGTTGAGCACGAAGCCACCACTTCGAAGATCGGTGAAGATCAGATTTTCTACTGTCAGCAGCGCGGCATTGATGAAGAATCAGCAGTAGCATTGATCGTTAACGGTTATGCCAAAGAAGTATTAAACCAGCTCCCGATGGAGTTTGCAGTAGAAGCTCAAAAATTATTAGCGCTTACACTTGAAGGAAGTGTCGGTTAAACCTTTCAATACTCATAAGTCAAGATTCATAATTCGAAATTCATAATGTTAAGTATAACAAATCTCCAGGCCAAAATAGGCGACAAACAAATTCTGAACGGGATTAACCTCGAAGTTAAGCCGGGAGAAGTACACGCGATCATGGGACCGAACGGCTCCGGTAAGAGCACACTCGCCTCGGTGTTAGCCGGTCGCGAAGAATATGAGATTACGGGCGGTGAAGTGACTTATAATGGTAAAGACTTGCTCGAGTTTTCTCCGGAAGACCGTGCGCGTGAAGGCGTGTTTCTTGCATTCCAATATCCGGTTGAGATTCCGGGGGTAAGCACAATTAACTTCATGAAAACCGCTGTTAACCAGATCCGCAAGTACCGCGGCCAGGAAACACTTGATGCGGTTTCTTTTCTCGGATTAATGAAGGAAAAGATGAAGCTGGTGGAGATTGATCAATCATTGTTAAACCGCTCATTGAACGAAGGCTTTTCGGGCGGTGAAAAGAAACGCAACGAGATTTTTCAAATGGCCATGCTCGAACCGAAGCTTTCCATTCTGGATGAAACTGATTCAGGGTTGGACATCGATGCATTGAAGATTGTATCCAGTGGCGTGAATAAACTCCGAAACAGCAATAACGCCACCATCGTGGTAACACACTATCAGCGTTTGCTCGAATACATTGTGCCTGACTTTGTTCACGTGCTGTATAAAGGAAAGATTGTTAAGTCAGGCGGCAAAGAACTTGCGCTTGAACTGGAAGCAAAAGGTTACGACTGGATTAAAGACGAAGTAGCAGTAGCATAACGATGAGCACAGTAACCACCAGCAAGAGTTTAAGCGAAATTATCGGCAGCTTTTCATCTGCAACCTTCAACGAAGCACTGGACAGTCGCAAGCACGCGGTCGAAATTCTGGAAACCAAAGGTCTGCCGGCCGGTAAAAACGAAGAGTATCGCTTCACTCCCATTACCCGGGCGATCGAAAATGTTTTCACCTGGAAAACAGAATCCGCGCCTTCTTCAATTACTTCTATTGATCCGTTTCTGATTGAAGGTCTTGATGCAAACGTAATTGTTTTTGTTAACGGTAAATATTCTGAATCGCTATCGAGAATCGTAAGTCCTGAAAGCGAAGTTTCAATAAAATCGTTGCGCGAAGCATTTAACTCAAACATCGAAGCTGTCAACACGAATTTCAATACACTCGTAAATCCTGAGGCAGATTCATTTGCCGCGTTGAATACAGCGTTCTGGCAAGATGGTTTGTTTGTCCATGTTCCTGCAAGCACCCGCGTGGAGAAGCCAATAGTTATTCTTCACCTGAATGATGCCATTCAACATCAGGTAATTGCCCATACGCGACTTTTGATAATCCTGGAAACAGGAAGCAAACTCAGCGTAATTGAAAAGTTTCACACGACTGGTGAACAGGCATCGTTACATACGTTCACAGAAGAAATTGAAGTAAAAGAAAATGCAGCGCTTGAATATTGTAAAGTTCAAAATGATACAGGCAAAGCATACCAGGTCATCAACACGAACATCCGGCAGGCGGATTCAAGCCGCGTAGATACGTTTACGCTGACGCTCGGCGGACAAATCATTCGCAATAATTTCGCGATCACGATTGCCGGAGAAAAATGCGAATCACATTTCAATGGGCTGTATATGCTCAATGGCAATACACTGGCTGACAATCATACGGTAGTTGATCATCAGAAGCCGAACTCGTTCAGTAACGAAATGTACAAGGGTGTATTGGATGGTAATTCGAAAGGCGTTTTCAACGGAAAGATTTTCGTTCGCCCGCAGGCACAGAAAACCAATGCGTTCCAGTCGAACCGGAATATCGCACTCTCTCCCAGTTCAACCATTAACACGAAGCCGCAGCTCGAAATCTGGGCTGACGATGTGAAGTGCTCGCACGGCTGTACGATCGGCCAGCTTGATGAAGAGGCGATGTTCTATTTACAGAGCCGGGGTATTGATAAGTCGACTGCCCAGGGCATGATGCTGTATGCATTTACCGCTGAAACATTGAACACAATTTCAAACGAAGTTGTAAAAGAATATGTCGATTCGCTGATCAGCGAACGGCTTCACAAAAATTTCTAGGCGATGAGCGTGGCAACCCGAACTTCACTTGATGTTGAAAATATCCGGAAGCAGTTCCCGGTTCTGCATCAAAAGGTAAACGGACGAGACCTCGTATACTTCGATAACGCTGCAACCAACCAGAAGCCCGATGCGGTAATCAACTCATTGGTTGATTATTACAGCAACTACAACGCAAATATTCATCGCGGAATTCATACGCTGGCTG
The DNA here is from genome assembly GCA_016786585.1 of Cyclobacteriaceae bacterium. GTDB lineage: Bacteria > Bacteroidota > Bacteroidia > Cytophagales > Cyclobacteriaceae > UBA2336. Next base: position 326,930 of record JAEUUI010000008.1, on the reverse strand, counting down.
AAAAAGCAACCAAGGCATACGAGCAGACCCGTGCACTTGCAAAAGAATTTATCAACGCAGCTTCCGAACAGGAGATCATTTTTGTTCGCGGTGTTACCGAAGCGATTAACCTCGTGGCGGCATCGTATGGAAAAGCGTTCATCCGCGAAGGCGATGAAATAATCATCTCCGGACTCGAACACCATTCGAACATCGTGCCGTGGCAGTTTGTTTGCCAGGATCGCAAAGCTGTCCTGAAGGTTATCAACGTAAAAGATAATGGCGAGCTTGATCTCGAACAGTTTAAAACGCTGATATCCTCCAAAACAAAGCTGGTTGCCGTTAATCATGCTTCCAATAGCCTGGGAACGATCAACCCGATCAAACAAATCATAGATCTCGCACATGCAAACCATGCCGTTGTATTGATTGATGGTGCGCAGGCGGGAGCACATTTACCGATTGATGTCCAGGCACTAAACTGTGATTTCTATTGCCTCTCATCGCACAAGATGTTTGGCCCGACAGGCACCGGAATTCTTTACGGCAAAAAGAATTTAATGGAACTTATGCCTCCGTATCAGGGTGGCGGTGAGATGATTAAAAGCGTTTCGTTTGAGAAAACAACGTACAACGATCTGCCATACAAGTTCGAAGCAGGAACGCCTAACATTGCTGATGTGATTGCGTTCGGAAAGGCGATCGAATTTATCAACTCCATCGGCAAAGAAGCTATTGCTGCACACGAACATGAACTGCTCGTATATGCAACGGAAAGAATCAAAACACTTCCGCACGTACGCGTGATTGGTGAAGCAAAAGAAAAAGTTGGGGTGCTGTCTTTTTCAATTGATGGCATTCATCCGTTCGACATTGGCCAGATGCTTGACGCACGCGGCATTGCGGTCCGCACCGGACATCATTGCACGGAGCCCCTGATGGAGCGCCTCGGGGTGGAAGGCACGGTACGCGCTTCGTTTAGTGTGTACAACACGAAGCAGGAAGTTGATCAATTCATTGAAGGACTTGACAGAATCATCAAATTCTTGAAGTGAGTAAATCCATCACCGATATTCAGCAGGAAATCATCCAAGAGTTCTCGTTGCTCGATGGCGACATGGAAATGACTGTCTTCTACATCATGGAACTCGGTCAAAAGTTGCCTGCCATGAATGAAGCCAACAAAACGGAAGATAATGTAGTGAAGGGATGCCAATCGAAAGTTTGGCTTGCTGCAAAACTCGAAAACGATAACGTTTACTTCGAAGCGGATAGTAACACTGCGATTACCAAAGGCCTTGTTAGCCTGCTCGTGCGTATTTTCAATGGGCAGTCGCCCGAGGCAATTCTGAATGCAGACCTTTCGTTCATGCAAAAAATAGGAATGGAACGCTTTATCGGCACGCAGCGTTCCAATGGCTTTGCCGCGATGATCAAGCAAATGAAATTGTATGCGCTGGCATTCAAAACAAAGCAGGACGTAAAATCATGAGCGAACAAACGACCAATATTGAACCAGAGACCACGGGCGTATCCATGCCTGATCTGAAAGACAAGGTGCTGGCTGCAATCAAAACGGTTTACGATCCTGAAATTCCAGTTGATATTTATGAGCTCGGCCTGATTTACGAGATCAGTGTTTACCCGGTAAATAATGTATTCGTATTAATGACCCTTACTTCGCCCTCCTGCCCTTCGGCGGAGACAATTCCGGGTGAAGTGGAGCAAAAAATAAAGGCCATCGAAGGTGTGAACGATGTAAAAGTCGAGATTACCTTTGACCCGCCTTACAGCCAGGAAATGATGAGCGAAGCGGCCCGGCTGGAACTAGGATTTATGTAATTTTGTTTCTTTAATGTACTTGAAAACAGATAACTAACAATTTAAAATATGTATCCCGAACAATTAGTAGCGCCTATGCGCACGGATTTAACGACAGCAGGGTTTCAGGAACTGAAAACTGCAGCGGAGGTTGAAACCACGCTGAAAGATCAGAAAGGCACAACGCTGGTGGTAATCAACTCCGTTTGCGGATGCGCGGCAGGTGCTGCCCGCCCGGGCATCAAATGGGCGTTGCAGAACAGCGCTAAAAAGCCTGATCACCTGACTACGGTTTTTGCCGGTGTCGACAAAGAAGCTGTAGCAAAAGCAAGAGAGTTCACATTGCCTTACCCGCCTTCTTCACCGGCTATCGCCTTGTTTAAAGACGGGGAACTGGTGCATTTTGTAGAACGTCATCACATCGAAGGCAGAAATGCCCAGATGATCGGCCAGCATCTCGTGGAGGTGTTTGACGAATATTGTTAATTGATTTCGCGTTAAGATTGAAGTCCCGCCCAAAGCGGGACTTTTTATTTTGCTTCCCGCTCAAGAATAAGCCGGGTTTCCTCCAGGTCGAGTTCGTTCTCCAGCCTCCGCAGAATTTCCAGGTTAAGACCGCCTTTGTTCCGCATGTCAAGAATGAAGGCTCGTTCCCTGTTCAATAAATCCTGCCGGATTTTAAGGAGTTCTTTATACTGATCGTCATTCAGGCGCTGGTTATCAACATCTTTCCTTAACCGTTGAATACGAATCTCATATTTTGTTTTGATCTGATTTAGCAACTCATCGTTGAGCAGCGAGTAATTCTCTTCAATGTGTTCAATTACGGCAGACGTAATTTTTATACGTGCCTGGTGTTCTTCCTCCTCCTCTGCTCCATCGGTTTTAATGCCCAGCATTTTGATCAATCCCGGCAAGGTTAATCCCTGAACGACCAGCGTTGAAAAGATCACACAGAAGGTAAGGAAAATGATCATGTTCCGGTTGGGGAATGGCATCGTGCTGTTAACCATCAGCGGAAGCGCCAGGGCTGCAGCAAGCGATACAATCCCCCGCATACCCGACCAGGCTACAACCGATACCAGTCGAAGATCGGGCTTTGGCTCTGCTTTGCGGATTCGCTTATTGATCCGTGGAAGGTATGTTCCGGGAAAGACCCAGATAATCCTGACGACAATTACGGTGATACTGACAATCGCTCCGTAACCCAGCAACGTTGAGAATGGTACATCATTGATATTTCGAAGGATTACCGGTAACTGCAAGCCAATCAGGATGAAGATGATCCCATTCAAAATAAAAAGTATCGTGTTCCAGGTTCCGTATGCCTGCAATCGCGTTTGCTGTGAAAACACTTCGGATGAATGCCACGCCAGAAATAATCCCGAAGTAACTACTGCCAGAACACCTGATAAATGAAACTCTTCCGCGAGCAAGTATGAAACGTATGGCGCAATGAACGTGAGCGTTGTATCTGTGGTCGGATTGTTCGGGGTAATCTTGTGGACCCACAGAAAAATCTGGCCGATGATCAACCCAACACCGATGCCGGCTATGGCAACCCAAAGAAACTGTAGTCCCGCCTGCCACAGCACGAAGCTTCCAATCGTTACAGCACCAACAGCGTACTTATATGCAATCAGACCCGTGGCATCATTCACCAGGCTCTCACCTTCCAGAATGGTAATTACACGCCTTGGTACACCCAAGCCTTTGGTTGCGGCAGTTGCCGCGACTGCATCGGGTGGTGAAATGATGGCACCCAGAACAAATGCTTCCGCCCAGCCAAATCCAGGGATGAAGGTGTGGGTTACCCACGCCACGATACAGGTTGTAAAGATTACACAACCGATCGCAAGAAGGCCGATCGGTCTGCGTGCAGCTTTAAAATCGGGCCATGACGTGTACCATGCAGCGGCATACAAAACAGGCGGAAGGAATATCAGGAAAACCACCTCGGGTGAAAGCGCAAAATCAGGCAGCCATGGTATGAGACCGATTACAATGCCGACCAGCACCAGCAAAATGGGATGAGGAACCTTTATTTTATTCGCAACCTCTGCCAGGATGGTAACAACAGCCAGTAAGAGGAGGATTACTTCAATGGTATGCATTCGGGGCTTCGATCAAACTTCAAGGATAGGAAATTTAAAACCTAATCGCTATTTTTCCTACATCGTTAAAAGTCTGCAAACCCCACATGAGAAGATTTTACCAAACTCTTTGCCTTCTCCTCGCGTTGTCAGCATTTGTTCCTGCCCAGGCTCAAATTGATCCGCTGTATGCCCAGTATCTGAACAACCCTCTGGTAATTAACCCGGCTTATACTGGTCTTAATAAAGAGTTAAACGCGTCTGTAAGTTTCCGGAAACAGTGGGCCGGTTTTGACGGAAGCCCTACCACCTTTAACGCAACAGTTCACACAAGTTTGTTTGATAATAAGATGGGTGCCGGGCTGATCCTGGTAAGCGATCAGATTGGTGAATACAAAAACACGATGGCCATCGGAACGTACAGTTACAAGATTCAGATGGACAGAACATTTATCTCCTTTGGATTGCAGGCGGGTGTTGTGAATTACCGGGGCGATAACTCGGAACTTAATATCCGGGACGATAACGACACATACTTTTTGAAAAACATGAACACCACCAAACCATTGTTTGGTGCAGGGATTATCTTAACCAACGATAATTTATTCCTCGGACTTTCGGTTCCCCGGATGTTGAAAACCAAAGGCACCTACCAGGGTACTAGTGGCTCGGTGGAAGGAGATGTTTACACGCAGCACTTTTACGGAATGGCTGCCTATATCATCTTCATTAACGAACGCCTCCGCCTTAAACCAGCCACGCTGCTAAAATATGTTCAGGGCAATCCCCTTTCGGTAGATGTGAACGCAGTGTTGAACATCGATGAACGTTACGGAGTCGGAGCATTTACCCGCAACTTTAACACATACGGGTTTCTTGCTCAGGCGAAGATTGGTCAATCGTTCCGGTTTGCCTATGCATTTGAATTGCCAACCGGAAGTTCTGTCGGCTCGAACTTCACCTCACACGAAGTTACACTCGGCCTGAACGTGGCCGTGTTCGATTTCCACGATATCCAGCGGGTGAACAGCTTCTAAAAGCTGAACCGATTTATGAATTCGCGAAGCTCCTGTTGCAAGGGCTTGAGGTCAGCAATTCCCAGTTTTTGATTCACCAGGTCGTTACACTTTACATTGAGTTCATGAAGTGTAAGATGCTGATTAATAAAGATAAACTCCATATCCGGAATCAACTGCTTAAGCTCGTCTACAATGTCGATCACTTTGATATTCCGCTCCACCAGGTTATAAACTCCGCCCGGTAAATCCGACTTCAGTACATTCGCCAGTGCAGTCGATAGCGAGTCGATATGAATAAAGGCCCGCGACTGATTTCCATTTCCGTTAACGGTGATACGTTTCTGAAAATTCGCTTCGAAGACAAACTTGTTAATGACCGCATCGAATCGCATTCCGCGGTTATATCCATACACGTTTCCGCACCGGAAGATGAACGTGTCTTTCTTGTTCATCAGACGCTTCACATGTTCTTCACCCCTCAGCTTGGAGATCGCATAAAACGACTTCGGAGCAGGTAAAAACTGCTCGTCTACTGCTTCCGTTGATCCGCCATAAACACCTGAGCTACTGGTGTATACGAACTTTCTTACATTACTTTCTTCAACAGCATAAATCAGTTCGGCTGTACCCCAATGGTTGACCTGTTCATACAAATGCCCATCGGCATTGGCGAACGGAGTTGTGACCTTGGCAGCCAGGTGATATACTACATCAATATCTTTCAAGGCCATCTTCAGGTGGCGGGAATCCAGCAATTCGCCTTTGTGAAAACTGATCTTTTCAGACCCGGGTTTACGTCCGCCCAGGAACAGTCCGTAGTTCGGCCGGCTTAAATTATCGTAGATGATGATCTTGTTGACAGCCTCATCAGCGGCAAGCTTGCCGACCAGCCCGGTACCGATGTACCCTGCTCCTCCTGTGATTAAAATGTTCATGTTATTTCGTTACGAGTTCGGTATGAAGTCCGCACTCAACTTTTTTAAGACCGTACCAGCGCGCTTCCCGTTCCTGCATGCCCGGATCAAGCCTGCGCGTGCAAGGCTCACAACCGATACTCACGTACCCTTTCTCTTCCAGCGGATGCTTCGGCAGGTTAAACTCTTTCTGGTATTGCCAGATCATTTTTGAATTCCAGTCGAGCATCGGGTGAAATCTTACCGTGTTGTACGGTGCCGGTTGTTCTACTTTCATCGCGGCACGTACCGCACTTTGATCAGCCCTTACCCCGTTAATCCATACATCGAACGAGCGGAGAATGCCATCCATCGGCTGAGTTTTGTTGAGATAGCAGCAATGGTCAGGATCTGATGTAAACAGAAGCCGGCCTTCCGAATCCATCTGCATGTGCTTGGGTACTTCAGGCTTGAGATCGATTGTGTTCAGCTTAAACATGTCCGTCACCTGATCCCGGAACAGAATGGTTTCCGGAAAATGATAGCCCGTATTGATGAAGTAAACCGGGATTGAATTATCCACCCTACTGATAATGTGAAGCATCACCAGGCTGTGCGACTGAAACGAAGAACTGGTAAACATGAGTTTACCCTGTGCTTTGTAATTGTTAAGACTGCTTTTGATTTCTTCGAATGTCACACGATCGGGTTTAAACCACGATTTTACAAACATAAAGTTAGATTTATATAGTTCCTTCCTTTATTTTTAGCTGCCTAACACCGGTTCATGGATGCACTAGCACCTTTTTCCTGTACCTTCTCGCCTCAAATTCCAGAGCTGCTGCAAAAGTTGAAGTGTTCGCTCGCCATCACGACCTACCAGGCGGGCAAGGTTATTTTCATAAGCCCGAAAGACCGTGACCACCTGATTCAATTGCCACGGCAATTCGCGAAACCCATGGGCATGGCGTTGCAGGGCAACAAGATGGCCCTCGCGACCATCAATGAAGTGATCGTACTGGCCAACAACAACGAGCTCGCACGTACCTATCCGAAACAACCAGGTGTTTATGACGGCTTGTTTTTACCCCGGTCGGTCTACTACACTGGTGAATCAGATATTCATGATCTTCACTGGACTGAGCAAGGATTGCTTGCCGTTAACACAAGGTTTTCCTGCCTTGCATACCTGGATGATTCATACAGCTTCACGCCTTTCTGGAAACCGAAATTCATCTCCTCTTTAAACGCCGAAGACCGCTGTCATCTGAATGGTGTGGCGATAGAAAATGAAAAGCCGCGATACGTTACCGTGCTGGGCAAAACGGATACCATGCAAGGCTGGCGTGCGACAAAAGCAACCGGTGGTTGTGTTATCGATATCGAGACAGATGATGTTGTTGCCGACAACCTTCCGATGCCCCATTCACCAAGGTTATACGATGGCCGGTTATTAATACTGTTATCCGGGAGCGGACAACTTGCCGAGATCAATGTCAACACGAAAACCGTTACGATCATCAAACAGCTGGACGGGTTTGCACGCGGGATGGACCGCATTGGAGATTACATCTTCATCGGATTATCGAAGCTGCGTCAAACCAGTACCGCATTCGCGGACTTACCAATTGCGAAACGCTCAGTCTTTTGCGGAGTTGTTGTAATGCATTTGCCAACGGCAAGTATTGCCGGCTTCATCCGGTACGAAAACTCTGTGGAGGAAATTTATGATGTGAAAGTGCTGCCCGACATGTTGCGCCCGGGAATTCTGAATCACGAAAAGTCCGACTTCCGCACAGCGGTATCAACACCTGAAAAAACTTTCTGGGGCCAAATCAATCCAAATGACAAGGCCTGAGCTGATCATCATACTCAAGTCGGTAATTGCTGACGAGACTGGAATCGCGGTAGCCGAGATTGCCGACACGGATACATTTTTTAATCTTGGTCTTGATTCGGTGAGTTGCATTTTTCTGATGGATAAAGTTGAAAAGATTCTCAAGGTCGAGTTGAACCCCTTGTACTTCTTTGACTATCCGTCCATCGACACGTATGCAGACTTCTTACTGGAAAACGTGATTTCTCATGGCAACTGATCATCTCTGGAAGCCGTTCGATCGGGCCCATATCGCGAACCCCTATGCGATGTACAGAAAGTTGCGGGAAGAAGACCCGGTTCATTTTTCACAAACCGGTGAATGGATCATCACCCGCTACGAAGACACCCGTAACATTCTGAGAAGCAGCGATTTTCTTGTCGGGAACAGGTTTGAGTGGCTCAAAAAGGGCATTGGTTATTTCAAATACAAAGACCTCGACTTCACCAACATCGAGGCCGCCATGAAGGGATTCATTTTGTTCCTGAATCCACCGCATCACACTCGCATCCGGAAGTTCATTCACCAGGTATGGAACTCACGAGATGTAGCCGCAATCATTCAGCAAAATCTTGATACCCTCCTCCCGGCACGGGCCGATTCTTTCGATCTCGTCAAGGATCTTGGTAAACCATTACCTGCGATGACCATTGGTAAAATTCTTGGGTTGCCGGAAGAAGATTATTTATACCTCAAAGAACAGGGCACCGTAATGATCAAAGCGCTTGATCTGTATATTTCCTTCAAAGACATCATGCGCGTGAATGAGGCTGCCGGCAATTTCATTGCATACTTTCAAAAGGTCATTGAGCAGAAAAAGAAAAACCCGGACAACGGCATCATCAGCCGGTTGATCGAACTGAACGCTCAGGAAAACATTCTTGATGGTGAAGAGCTTACCTCAACCTGCATCTTGTTGTTTATTGCGGGAGAAGAAACATCGGTTAGTCTGATGAGCACCGGACTATATCATTTAATCTCCCGTCAGGATGAATGGGAAATTCTTCGGAAGAATCCTGAAAAGATTGCAACAGCCATTGAAGAACTATTACGCTACGATGCTCCGGTACAGATTGTTGGTCGCATTGCCGGTAAGGATTGTGAGATAAGCGGAAAGACCATCAAACAAGGCGATACATTAACGATCTGTCTTGGTTCTGCAAACCGTGACCCGGAAGTGTTCGACCATGCCGATGAATTTATCATGCAGCGTGAGCCTAATAAGCACCTTGGTTTTGGAGGTGGCGCACATTACTGTCTTGGCGATTGGCTCGCCCGCATTCAAACTGAAATGATGATCCGGTCGTTGCTCGAGCGTTATCAAACTATCGAGATGAAAGATGTCGCTCCGCACTGGAACAACAACCTGGCAATACGGTGCCTTACTCAATTGCCGGTGTCTATCCGATAAGTGCTTTCTTAAAATAGTACACCCGCAGATGCTTGCCTTGCGGAGTATTTCCGATATAAACCATTCCTGAACCACGCCAGATTGCCTCGTTGCGATACTTCGCCAGCCGCTCATTCTCCACCATGGTTATCACACCAATGCAGCGATCAGTTTCTGTTCCATCAGTCTGATGTATCTCCTCAAGCCAGTTACGCGTTTCCACGAGTATTTTAGTCGTCAGGCCTGGAACCCGGTACGCTGGATCTACGAAGCACCGGAATCCATACAAGTGATTCTTAAGTTGTTCAACATAAGTCTTGTATGCGGTCGAAACAGCAACCACCTCTCCTTCGGTAGTTGTTATCGCAAACACAACCTCGTGAACGCGTTGCGTTAACGTTTGCTGCGGCATGGCCGGAAAGTTTTTCTTCCAGAGTTGTTGCACTTTCGAATGCCAAACCGGATCATTCTTTTTCCAAACGTTTTCAAAAACCAACTGCGGTTTTGTACCTTCCCTGCGCTGACTCATATGGCTAAATCGTTTACTGAAGAACAGCTGATTAACTTTTGTCGCGAAGAGCTTGGCATGATGATGGGCATTGCACCCGAATCCATCGGCATTGATGCAAACTTTGAAGATCTGCGGCTCAATTCAATCCACGCCATGCAGTTGCTGGACGAGCTTGAAGACCGGCTCGGAATATCAATCAGTCCGATCATTTTCTGGGAGAATCCAACGTTACGATTGTTTTGTAAATCCATTCTTCAGCAATCTTAAATGCGTGCACCGGTGAAGTAATGTACCCGGATGGGGTCACCGTTTTTGTTATAGCCAATAAAATACATTTCTATTTCCGGCCATACGGCCCGCCTCCATAACGGCTGATCTTTCAGGTAGTCGTTTCCGAGAATTGCAAAAATTCCGATTGGCTGGTCCACATCCGCGGATGCGAGCTGTTCCAGAAAATCAAATGTGAGCCGCGAAAGCTTGACATCAAGGCCTGCGATACGAAATGCTTCCCCGATATAGCAGCGAAACTCATACAGGAATTTACCATTGAGCGCATGTACCTTTTTCTTGATCGCGGTGGAAACGGCCGCAACACTTCCCGTTGCCGGATCAACAGCAACATAAACAACTTCCTGTAACCGCTTTTGCATCGACTCAGCGTCCGACAACGCGCCCTCGTCTGCCCAAAGAGATTTGATCCCTTCAGCTATTTGTTCGGGCATATTCTGATAGACATTTTTGAAATCCAGCATGATTGAACCTTCGCTTGGAAAAATTACGCATTTAATCTACATTTATATACCCCTAGATCGGATGAGCCAAAACGGATCCTTACTTAGAACACTTTACACCTCCGCTTCCGGAAAATACCTGAAGCTTAAAAAGCGCCTGGATAAGGCGAGGCAATCGGGCCGTTTTTATACGTTTTCAAAACGCAAACAACACTCACTCGTTCAGCGGCTCAATCGCCTCTGGGAACAGGTAAAGTCATTCCAGAATCAATTACGATTAAGCGGCATTGGAGCGGCTATTGCGCTCGCAATGGCTTCGTCTCCGGCAGACGCTCAGGAACTTGGACCGTTTTCAAAAGAAGATTCCAAAAATCCGTTACCACCACCGGCACGCATCGCGTTACCGAAACCAGCTACCGTTGATATCGATCATGATGGTGACCTGGATGTTTTTGTGGGCGACAAATACGGCAACATTCACTTCTTCCGAAATGTAGGCGGAAAGGACGTTGTTCGAAGGCTTCGGGAGGATGAGGAAAATAACCCGCTCGGCTTCGTTGCCCTGGATAATTTGCTGTCGCCTGCATTTATGGATGTCGACAATGATGGGGACTTTGATTTGCTTGCCGGAACGTATTTGGGAGACACGCACTTCTTCCGGAATACCGGAACAAATTCGACACCACAGTTTGAAGAGCAGACCGGAGCCTCCAATCCGTTTGATGGAGTTTCCGGGGCCGTTACGCCCTACGGGAGTCGGGGCCCTGCGCTCCCGACATTTGCTGATATAGATAACGACTCTGATTTGGATCTGATTGTCGGAAGCAGCTATCTGTATGACTCTAAATACAGCTACGCTCCGGCCGTTCAGGTTTTTTATAATAATGCCGGCACATTCACACCGGGTAACAGCGGCATTTTTGGCGATTTAAACTATGGCTCCAGAAGAACCCTGACATTCGTAGACCTTGACGGCGATGATGACATCGATGTCCTTGCGGGTAGCGAAAATGTCAGCGTTCGGGCTTTCTTCAATAATGGCGAAGGGTTTTCCGAACAATACGGTGCGTGGAACCCTACAACTCATACGGGTAATCCATTAAATGGCACCTACCTGTCCAGCAACGTATGGATGAATCTGGCCGACATGGACAGTGACGGAGACCTTGATCTTCTGGTGGGAACCGGGTACAATTATTCTTCAGCACAGAATACCCTCCCGATCCGCTATTTCGAAAACACCGGAGACTTTGCCTTTGAGTTAAAAAATGGATTGAACGTAGCTCCGTTTGATGGCGTAGACGTTACGCGGGAAGCAACCCAAACATTTATCGACATCGATAATGACGGAGATATTGATGCCATATTGGGCGGCAAGTATAATTTTCAGCTCACTGTTTATAAAAACACGGATGGATTCCTGGTGTATGATCCGGAAAATCCTATATCAGATCTGGAGGTGTTCGACACAACTCAGCCGGTTTTTGTCGACATTGATGCCGATGACGATAAAGATTTATTTGTTACCACAGGAAGCAGCATTTTATATTTTGAAAACAACAACGGAGAATTTGTTTCTGAAACGTCTCCCATAACATTAACCGGTTTCAACAGACCGTCACTTGCGTTTATAGATGTTGATAACGATGGTGACCTGGACGCGATGGTATCCAATCTATCCTCCTACGAAATTGAGTTCTTTAACAATACCGGTAACGATCAAAATCCGGTTTTTACAGCCGCAAATGCCCCCATACCTTTTGAGGGATTCAGATTCGATTACACCACCAAATTAGCAGCGGTTGATATTGATCATGATGGAGACCTGGACCTTATGGTTAGCGAAAGTTCAGAAAACTCCGGCTACCATACCAACCTCAGAATATTTGAAAACTCGGGTAACGCAACCTTCAGCGAAATTACTCCTTCTCCCATCACCGATTTTGTATCGAAATACAGTTTCTTTAGCATGTCTGACATTGATGAGGACGGAGACCTCGATTTGTTGGTTGGGTATGGTGACAGCCATGCGGGGGGAATTGAGGCCGGAACTGTAGCCTATTTCGAGAATCAAAACCCTGCTCCTGTCACTGAAGTAACGAAGTCGTTCGTCAGTGTTGCGTACAACACCCCTGTGGTACTTGATCCTGATGTTGCCATCGATGATTCGGATAACGATGACATCGTTCAGGCATCCGTTAAGATCAGCAACTATGTTGCCGGAAACGAAGAACTGAGCTTCACACCAAGCGCAGGTGTTACCGGAAGTTTTGAAGACGGAGAACTGACCATTCGCGGAAAAGCAACAATTGCAGAATATGAAACTATTCTCCGCTCGGTAACCTATATCGCTACAGGCGATGTTACTTCGGCACGGATTTCAGCACGCGGCATTCCTCCGTCAGACAAAAATGTAACCTTCAGCGTTCGTGATACAGACTTTACCAATACAATTGTTTCTGTTGTATCGGTTATCTCACTCAACCTCACCGGTGAGCCAGGATTGGTTGTGTACAATGCACTATCTCCGGGCCTGATCGATGACAAAAACGATTATTTGCGGATTGAAGGGCTCGCGTCCGGCAATAAAGTAACCATCCTCAACCGCTGGGGTGATAAAGTGTTCGAAGTATCGGATTACAATAACGATACTCATCGGTTCGAGGGAAAAAATACCAATGGTAAAGACCTGCCAACCGGAACGTACTATTATCAAATCGAAACAAGCGGCAAGACGTACACCGGTTATCTTTCACTCAAAAGATAATATTTCCCTGTTTCAACTCCGGGTTTTTGAACCTTTTCGTCCAATCCCTGTTATTTTTACTGAATGAAGGTAAAAGTATCTCGGAAAGAGCATTTTAATGCAGCCCACAGGCTTTTTAACCCTGCCTGGTCCGATGAAAAGAATTTAGCGGTATTTGGTAAATGCAGCTACCCCAATTATCATGGCCATAACTACGAGCTAATTGTTAGCCTAACGGGAGAAACCAATCCGGACACCGGCTACGTATATGATATGAAGGTTCTGAGTGACCTTATTAAAGAACACGTAACGAAAAAATTCGATCACAAAAATTTAAATCTCGACACAGAATATTTCAAAGACCTCAATCCCACTGCTGAAAACATTGTGATGGTGATCTGGAAGATTTTGCGGGATAAGATAGATCCATCCCTTGACCTAAAAGTAGTACTGTATGAAACCGAAAGAAATTTCGTTGAATATCCGGCCGCTTAACACCGACAGCGATCCGGATGATGATCACGTTGGTGGTTCGGCCGAAACCCCGATGCGTCCGGATGCATTCGATATGCCGGATGACGAAAAGGTAAGAAAGATTGAAGGTCACTTTCGTGAGATCATGACCATTCTCGGTCTTGATTTACAGGACGACAGTTTAAGCGGTACTCCGCACCGCGTTGCCAAGATGTATGTGAAGGAAGTGTTCAGCGGACTGAATCCGAAGAACCGTCCTACCGCGAAGCTGTTCGAGAATAAATACAATTACGACCAGATGCTGGTCGAGAAAGACATCACTTTTTATTCACACTGCGAGCATCACTTTGTTCCGATCTATGGAAAGGCACATGTAGCGTATTTTTCTTCCGGTAAGGTAATTGGCCTTTCCAAGATCAATCGCATCGTTCAATATTTCGCCAAGCGCCCGCAAGTGCAGGAACGTTTAACTGTGCAGATTGGCAAAGAGCTCGCGCGCATTCTTCAGACCGAACACATTGCCGTGGTGGTGGATGCTAACCACATGTGCGTGGCATCGCGCGGGGTAAGCGATACCAACAGTAAAACAGGCACCGCATATTTTTCCGGAAAATTCAAAGACCAGAACGTAAAGACCGAGTTCCTGAACTACGTGAACGCCAAGTAACAGGATGATTTTCAATCCTATTTCCCATTCAAAAGCCCTCCCGCGAAAGAGGGCTTTTTTATTTATAATCGTTTAAAACGGGCCAAATTCCCGAAAAAGCAAATAAATTATTAGCTTAGAACCTTTAAAACATAACCCGGCTTATGATCTTTGATTTAGACATGATTAAGGCAGTGTATAAAAATCTGCCAGCAAAAATTGCACAAGCGCGCAAGGTGGTTGGTAAACCCCTCACCTTATCGGAAAAGATACTCTACTCGCACCTTCACAAAGACCAGGCGATGGAGAATTTCGGTCGCGGGAAGTCGTACGTAAACTTCTCACCCGACCGCGTGGCCATGCAGGATGCAACCGCGCAGATGGCGCTGCTTCAGTTTATGTCGGCCGGTATGCCGAAAGTACAGGTTCCGTCTACCGTGCATTGCGATCACCTGATCCTTGCAAAAGACGGTGCTAAAAAAGACCTCGCGGATTCCATCTCGGCAAGCGGTGAAGTGTTCAACTTCCTGGAATCTGTATCGAATAAATACGGCATCGGCTTCTGGAAACCGGGCGCGGGTATCATTCACCAGGTGGTAATTGAAAACTATGGCTTCCCGGGCGGTATGATGATCGGAACCGACTCTCACACGGTGAATGCCGGTGGTATTGGGATGATCGCGATCGGTGTGGGTGGTGCTGATGCGGTGGATGTTATGGCCGGAATGCCCTGGGAATTGAAGTGGCCGAAGCTGATCGGTATCAAGCTTACCGGTAAGTTAAGTGGCTGGACTTCCTCAAAAGATGTTATCCTGAAAGTTGCCGGAATTCTTACCGTTAAAGGCGGAACCGGAGCAATCGTTGAATACTTCGGACCGGGCGCTGATTCATTGTCATGTACCGGTAAAGGAACCATTTGTAACATGGGCGCTGAAATTGGTGCAACCACATCAACATTCGGGTACGATGAAAAGATGTCGCAGTACCTGCGTGGCACCGGCCGCAAAGAAGTTGCCGAACTGGCCGATAAAGTAAAAGAACACTTACAGGGCGATCCGGAAGTTTATGCGAACCCTGAAAAATATTTCGATCAGGTAATTGAGATTGACCTTTCAACACTGGAGCCGCACGTAAACGGACCCTTCACGCCAGACCGTGCCATTCCGATTTCACAATTCGCAGAAGAAGTAAAGAAAAACAACTGGCCTCAGCGCCTTGAAGTTGGTCTGATCGGATCGTGTACCAACTCTTCATACGAAGATATCTCCCGTTCGGCATCCCTGGCGAAGCAAGCAGTCGACAAAAAATTAAAAGCGAAAGCAGAATTCACGATCACTCCGGGTTCGGAGCAGGTGCGTTACACTGTTGAGCGTGATGGCTTCCTGGGCGTGTTCGATAAAATGGGTGGAGTTGTTCTGGCGAATGCCTGCGGACCATGTATCGGTCAGTGGTCACGTCATACTAACGATCCTAACCGTGCTAACTCGATCATTACATCCTTCAACCGGAACTTTGCCAAGCGTAACGATGGTAATCCGAACACGCACGCGTTCGTGGCTTCTCCTGAAATTACAACCGCATTTGCAATCGCAGGTGATCTGACATTCAACCCGCTGAAAGACTCACTGATCAATGAAGATGGTCAGGCGGTTAAGCTTGATGAACCAAAAGGTGTTGAACTTCCTCCGAAAGGCTTTGCTGTGAAAGATGCGGGCTACCTTGCTCCTGCCAAAGACGGCAGCAGAGTTGTGGTGAAGATCAAACCTGATTCAAACCGCTTGCAGGCTTTGGCTCCGTTTGCTCCATGGGATGGCAAGAATCTGATGGGCATGAAACTGCTGATCAAAGCAAAAGGAAAATGTACAACCGACCACATCTCAATGGCTGGTCCATGGCTGAGATTCCGCGGTCACCTCGATAACATCGCTAACAATACATTGACCGGTGCGCTGAACTATTTCAACGACAAAACCGACAGTGTTAAAAATCAACTGACCGGAGAATACGGTCCGGTACCGGCTACCCAGCGGGCGTACAAAGCTGCTGGCATTCCTACTATCGTGGTGGGTGACCATAACTATGGTGAAGGTTCATCGCGCGAGCATGCAGCGATGCAGCCGCGTCATTTGGGTATCCGTGTGATCCTGGTGAAATCATTCGCCCGTATCCACGAAACAAACCTGAAGAAGCAGGGAATGCTTGGGTTAACGTTCGCTAATGAAGGCGACTACGATCGCTTCCAGGAAGACGATACAATCGATATTGTTGACCTGACATCGTTCGCTCCTGAAAAACAATTGACTCTCGTACTGCACCACAAGAACGGAACAAGCGATACAATTAAGGTTAATCACACGTACAATGCAGGTCAGATCGAATGGTTTAAAGCGGGTTCTGCCTTGAACCTGATGGCGAAAGAACTTGCATCAACACCAAAGGCTCCTGCCAAGAAAACCTTAGGCAAGAAGATTAAGGCGGTAGCTAAAAAGATTAAGAAAGCGTTAACCAAAAAGACAGCCAAGAAGGCGGTTAAAAAGGCAGCGAAGAAGGTTGCTAAGAAAGCTACCCGCAAACCGGTGAAAGCTAAGGCGACTAAAAAGTCGGCTAAGAAAGTGGTGAAGAAAGCTGCTAAAAAGAAGAAGTAATACAATTGATTAAATATCGAATGAAGAGCTTTTTTCGCTTATCATGGATAGGGTTATTACTGTTGATTGTAACAGCCTGTGAAGATGTTTCTGAATCTAATCAGAATCAGGGATTTATTCAATTTAGGTATGGTATTACAGAAAGAACAGGTGCAAAATTATTGGATACTCTTGACCGCGAACCGGCTGCAATTGTTGTGTCAGTGCGGAAAGGCAACACAATTGTTTTTGACCATTTAAAGCTTGCCTTGTTTTCTTTTGGAAGCGGATACGTCAGCGAATCGGTCCAGCTTAGTGTTGGTAACTATGAATTAGTGGAGTTTTTAGTGGTGGATTCCGATAACCACGTGTTATATGCTGCACCTTTTGAAGGCAGCGAGCAAGCACGGTTTGTAACCCAATTACTACCACTTCCTTTTTCAATTACGGAAGAAGGCAGCACATTTGTTGTTCCTGAAGTCCTGGAAGTTACGGATGATCAGTCACCAGAAAGTTACGGTTACGTTAGTTTTGGCTTTAATGTTATCCATCCGCAAGATAGTCTTCTTGCTAATAGCGTTCAGTTAAAACTCGATGGACTGCTCTGGAGAGCGACTTATATTGAACAAGCGATTTACAACGAATCAACAGGCTTCTTTGTACTGACTGGCCGGAAAATGCTTGATGACGGTTATTATGAGTCGTTATGGATCATCCTTGACAACTACAAAATGGGCTTACCGGCAACAACCGAGAATATAGAACTGCAGATGAATTTCAACGAATCCGAAAGGACCGGGTCGTCTTGGGATTCAGATTGGCACTGGGGATTTCCGCAAGTTGAAACTTTTACGCTAACCGAATTTGACAGTGTGACAAACACGGTTTCAGGTACATTTTCGGGTCATATTTATAGCCCTTCCGAAGACAAAATAAAAGTGATAACCGAAGGTGTTGTCTATAAAGTAAAACTTACCCTCCAATAGTTTGGAAGTTAGGGGTTATGCAATTCAGAGGCTTTCGGGCCTCTTTTTTTTAGGCAGACTTATTTGCGAGCAACTCCTTCTCGCGCCTTACCAGATATTTATCCAGGAAAAATGTTCCCAATGGAATTACACTTGCAGCCCATGCGATCACAAGCCATTTGAAGTTCCAGCTCATAGCCTTCTGTGCAAGTGGAACAGCCATGATGTACAGCACAAATAATAACCCGTGCGCCCAGCCCGGGTATTTCACTGCCTCCGGTATGCCATAACCATATTTAACGACCATAGCCGCGCCCAACACAAGAAAGGATACTCCTTCGAGTATCCCCACGATTCTAAGATTCCTGATACTGTTCATTATTTCACAACAAGTACTCCGTTAGCCGTCAGGCGGATTTCCTTTTTTGGTTCCGTAATGGCCTCAATTTCTTCTTTTGATTTCTTCGCATCCTCTGCGTAATGCTTAAGCTCGGCAACAGACGTTTCAATCTTTTTCGCCTGCCCTTCCAGTACAACCGTCTTGCCAATCAGTTCCAGGGGAACAAAGAATCCGTAGTCTTTGAACTTCACCAGCACCGTTGACTTGTCGGGCATCTCCAGCGTCATCCAGCAGCCTTTCTTCGGACAAACATCCAGTACTTTACCCGAAACTTTGACGTCTGCCATCGGTTTGTCGCCCAAGAGATTCGGAAGCTCGGCAATTGCAGAAGCGTTATCGGCAGTAACTGATTCTCCAAAAGTTGTTCCGGGTGTAGCAGGTGTTTTCGGAGGTTGCGCCTGTGATGCAACAGCAATTGTTATGAAGAAAACAGCAAGTGATAGACGGATTGATTTCATTGAATGTGATTTAAAAGCTGTGCGAAGATACAAATCAAACTAACTTCAATGGAAGTAAATGAAAATCAGGAGGTTATTAGCCTCCTGACGATCAGAAAACATTATGATCCGGCACTTACCAGGGCGTATTCAATAGCAGGACGACCCCGTTCGCCATCGGTAGTTAAGGCTGTGAATTTTAGTTTGTAGATGTTGCCATCAACATCCTTGACCAGGTAAAACCGGTCGGTACGAAGCGAAGGAGGTGTTGACGGGCCGCCACCATTTCTCCAGGTCGAGCCAATCGTTGTTTGAGTTGCACTGAATGTTATGCCTGCCAGATCGCTTGCATCGAAATCGGCATACTCCCCTGCTGTTGATACCAGTAATTGAACGGTTTCTACACCTTCACGATTCTGGATGATGAAGTCATTAAACATATACGGAATGAATCCTTCACCGAGATTGGTTTGATTCATAAATGCCGTGTAGGCAATATCCCATTTTCCTTTTTGCGGTTCCGGCTGCACCGTGGCATTGGAATCAACACTTACGTAGTTAAACACATAAGCGTTATTGCGTGTTACATCAATCGTCTGGAACGTAGTTGCAGCAATGTCAGCATACTGAATGGTGTAGTTATCGCCATTTCGCATTACACGAACCTTCTTCCAGCTGCGCTGGTTGCCGGCTGCATCTTTTCCACGGTTAACAATATAAACCTTGTTTTCAGAAGCTGTTGCTGAGATATCATCAATCGCAAGATTGTTAAGATCGCCTGACGGAGCATCAATGTACCAGATATTATCAACCGAGAATGCATCTGTTGTAAGTGTAGCGCCCATTCCTACGGTATCTGCTGACGTTACCGCGGTCAAATCGGTTTTATCCAGTGGCTTGGCGAGCATTGACAATGCATCATTCAAAATTACTTTGAACTGGCCGGCTTCAGTATAGAAACCAAAATCCCAATCGGTACGGCTAACGGCCGTCTGACGATTAGCACTCAGGTCGATAAACACCCGGTTCGGAAATGTCGGACCGCCTCCGCGAATGTTCATCGCTGCTGAGGTTACCGTGATTTCGGAAAATGTCACCGTGATCTTTGAATTCTCACCCACAACCGGTGATCCGTCAACCGATACCACCTCAAACACAACGCTCTCATCTCCGCTGAAGCCCACACCTGCAACTTTATTCAGGGTAACCTGTGCAGTGGTCTCTCCTTCCGGAATAGTAATCGTAATCATGTTTCCTGTGGCGGCCGGTGTGGTGGTAAAATCCGTTCCATAAACCAGGTTTCCGCCATTCACAGAAAGCGTTACAACAACATCGGATGAGGCCGCACGGGAAAGCGTAATGTTCAACGGCAGTGACTCATCTTCACTTGAGATTCCGGCTACGGTCGACTCAAACTGAAGTTGATTGTCCGGCAGTTTCGGATCGTCTTCACACGAAGAAAACAGGCATGCGGTTATAAAAAGAACAGCAAGTAATTTAATGGATGTATGATTCATGATTTTATAATTAGTAATTAAAGATTCACGACAAGTGTTGTATAAAACGATCTTCCGGATGCAAGCGAGTTACCGTTGCCCCCGTGCCCGCCTTCGGAAATACCCGTTGTACGGATGCTGGTCAGGTTAAAGAGATTATGAATCCCCACAACCACATTCAGATGTTTAATAAATGTTTTTTGGAGGCTTACATCAGCCCAGTGATAGTCGTCTACCTTTGCCTGAATAACAGATACGGGTGTAGTTGAAAAATTTTGCTGGTAAAAAGGTGTCTTTCCGGTGTATTTGTAATACATACTCGCCACCAAACCCGCTTTAACAAACTCGTAGGTAACGGATGCATTGACTTCAGATGACCATGTAAACTCGGGAAGATTTTCATCGGTTGCCACAAGCTGATTATACCTTCCGGTGTAGGCGAAGCCTGCGGCAGCTTTCAGGTGACCAGCGTTTATCGTGTTGTTAAAAGTCAGGCCCTGTGTTTTGTACGTATCAACATTGAAGTATGAATAAATGGTAGAGTTCGGGCGTAATGCATTGACAATCATGTTGTCGACCGTATTATAAAACCCACCCAGCGTTGTGGTGTACGTTATCTGCTGGCTGGTTAACACACGCCAGTTCCAGTTTGCGCTCAGGCTATGCGAACGCTCGGCTTCCAGATCGGGATTACCCTCGACCTGGTGATTACTATCGAAGAAATAGAAATAAAGCTCCCGGATAGACGGTGCGCGGAAACCACGACCATACGAAAGCCGGAGATCATGGCGCGAAGAAAGTTCAATCCTGACATTCAGGGACGGAAGCGCAGGCGGTGCCTGATAAACAGAGTTGTGAACTACGCGTAAACCCGGACGAATGGTAACTGTTTTTATAGGCTTCAATTCAGCCGAAAGAAATGCGGCAAAGTCGGAAATGTTGTTCGTCCCGGCCAATAGCCTTCCGCCTGAGCCCGACTCAAGATTTATATCATAACCGGGTTGAAACGAAAGCTTATTTGAGATCTTGTACTGGAACGTTCCGCGAATCGTTGTTCCTGTATATTCGGTTAAATCTTGCCCGCTCAACGCAAGGGTCTCCTCACCTGTCGCCTTGTTTACAACGATCGCCTGTGTTTCGCGACTGTAATTGGTAAACGCTACTGCTCCGTTATAGCTTAACTTATCGTTGAATGTGATCGCACCCTGTACCTGGTGCATAAAGCGATTCGTTATGTAGTGGCGGTCGATTGCTTCATTGCCCGAGAAGTGCGCCGGGTCGTACAGGTCTTCGTTCAGATAATCGAGCCGGTAAGAAGCATTCCAATTTTCACGCTGTACGCCAACTACCCCGCTCCCAATCCATTGGCTTTTTGGATGCCATTGTTTTTCCCGGCCGGTAGAATCTCCCTGCCATCCACCGGAATAGTTATGGCCGAAGTCGGCAAGTGTATAAAAAGATTTTCCCCGATATCCGACGTTCACACTCTCCTGGTGGATGCCCTGCTTAAAGAGGCTGTACTCGTTACCGATGTTTTCTTCGTGGATGCGAACTGATCCGCTGATTTTCTCCTGTTCAGGTTTCCGGGTGATGATGTTGATAACGCCAGCAAGCGCATCCGCACCGTAGATTGTTGACATCGGACCTTCAATAATCTCGATGCGGTCGATCG
Source organism: Cyclobacteriaceae bacterium (assembly GCA_016786585.1). Classification (GTDB taxonomy): domain Bacteria; phylum Bacteroidota; class Bacteroidia; order Cytophagales; family Cyclobacteriaceae; genus UBA2336. The sequence continues at coordinate 305,156 of JAEUUI010000008.1, read as the reverse complement.
AGTTCACATTAAGCTGGTTGAGGTCAACCGCATTTGAGGTTCCCTGCCGGCCGATTACCGGTATCCCGTCAATTAACACCTTAACATTTTGTCCCGACAACCCCTGCATCGACATCGTGGAGACGCCCAGTGCGGGATCCATTGAGAACCGAACGTTGAGTTCGGTATTTAACACATCCTGCAGCCGGGTTGCGCCTTTCGCGCGAATGGTTTCGGCAGAAATCGTTTTTACTTTAACAACCGAGCGGCTTACCGACTGCGGTTCAAACTGTCCGGTAATAACAACTTCATCAAGCTCGGAGGCTGAACCGGCAAGAGTGATTGTATAGTCGCCCGCATTCGCAATTACAAGACTCTGGCTCATAAACCCCACATACGACGCGGTGACGGTAACCGGAAATTGCGTTATGTCGATCACGGCAATGCCGGATTCGTTTGTAAGAACGGTTCTGGAAGTACCGGGAGATTCAACCACTACCGATGCCCCTTCCAGTTTTTGTGTTTTGTCGGTAACTGTAATTTTAACCTGTGCGATCGCTGATACTCCGATCAGCGAAAGAAGAAAAACTGTAGCTATTCTGTTCATGCAGCGCGTGCGCTCCGTTTAAAAACGATGCAACATTACAGCGTGCCTTCACACAAAAATACCCGTTTGTGTATCATTAATAACAACCCCAGTGGATAGTACGGATTTTGGTATTTATGACCTAAAAACTTAAAAATAGGGTTATTTTGTAAGCATTTTTTAGATACTTTTGTGGGGAAACAAATCTAAATCACATGAGCGTGGTAGCTGAAAATACCCTTGAAAGGCTAGAGCAGGTAATCTTTGACCAGAATGGAACGCGATTAATTATCGTAAACAACGAGTCTGGTGAGGTTCAGCCCTTAACGAGTGAGATCAACCGGAAGAATATTCACTTCTACTTTTGCCTTGAGGGAAGCGCACGTTTTGAATTCGGACCGCATTATAGTCGCGAGATTCAAAAACAGCGGAATTACTTTATGTATAATCCGGAAAGCGACATGCCGTTTAACCTTCGCTTGTCGCCCGGCTGCCGCATGGTGTTCCTTTTTATTCCGCTGGAAAGCCTTCACAAATTGTTCACCACCGAGCCGTTGAAATTTTTAAAGGGCGAGAACGTGAACTATAAATTTTATGATGAGCGGGATATTCCTTCGTTTTTGATGATCACGTTAAGCCAGCTATTCAACATTCAGCTAAGCGAAAATGCACGTCAGCTTTATATCCAGGGAAAAATTTACGAGCTGTTAAGTCTTTACTTTTCAGAAAAGAAAGCCAACACCGAAAGCTGCCCGTTCCTGAATAATGAAGAAACGGTTCGCAAGATCAAGCACGCCAAGGAACATATCCTGCGACACATGGATAACCCTCCGGGACTGAAAGAGCTAGCCAAAATTGCCGGACTTAATGAATTTCAGCTCAAAGTGGGCTTTAAAGAAATCTACGGCAATACGGTGTTTGGATATCTGCTGGATCACAAACTGGATTACTCACGCCTTCAGCTCGATACCGGCAAATTCAAAGTGAACGAAGTAGCTACACAGATCGGGTACACCAATCCAAGTCATTACATCGCTGCCTTTCGCAAGAAGTTCGGGATTACACCTAAGAAGTATTTGATGCAGCTGGGCCGTTAGGCTAAGCCTTTGGCAGGGATTCAACCAGTGTAGCCCACGCCCGCAACTCCGGAATGCCGGGTTTGCGTAAGCCGAAGAACTGCGCGATCATATTCTTCTGCGAATCAAAGGCTTCAATGCTTGTAACCACACCATCGTCAGTCGGCTTTTTCACAACCCAAAGGGTATCAATCAAATCTTCCCGCAGGTGCATGTTGAAATCAGGATCAAGAACATTCAGCCAGTTTTCCATTACGCGAATGGTTTGAACTTTACCTTGATGAATCTGGATATTACCGCGATTGCCGGCAAAGATCATAATGGGAAGTTTCGTTTCTGCTGCAGTGTCTAACACCACTTTCAATGCTTCTTTTTTTATCTGATATGTAAAATCGCTGGCGAGATACAATGCATCCAGGCGATTGACATTATGCTTCCGAAGCATGCCAAAAAAATCGTGGGTGTCTTTCATCGCGGCCCAATCAGTAAGCAGCGCCTGCGCATCAACATCCCCGATTGGTTTTGTGGGAGGTTCACTAATGGTTTCGACAGTTATCAGGGTCGATTGATCGGATGCTGTGAAATCAGCGACAAGCTTGTCGAACGCCACTTGATCACTACCCTTTTTATTGCCTTGCTCCTCCACCACGAAAACTTTCATTACTGCCGTACCCGACTGATCAAAAATCTGGATACTCTGCTGAAGTCCGCGCGGTGTTTGCTGTTTCACTGCGAATCCAAACTTCCACCCGCCAAAAAATATCCGCGATTCAATCGGACCAATTACAGTTGCCATAGCGCGTACGCCTGAACCCATAATGTCAATTTTCTGAAAGAGACCTTTGTGTTCCAGCACACAACCGTCATTCCGCGTAAGCGACATAACACGGCCAAGTTCCGGCAACCGCTTTACCAGTTCTGTCCAGTCGCCCTCCAAACGCGTTGTATATTCACCGACCGTAGTAGCCAGCACTTCAGCTTCACTTACGCCAAGCTGTTGGGCGCATTCGCGAATTCTCATTCCCGGGTTTGACTGTTGCAATGTTTTCCACGCTTCGCGAAGGCTTACGATGGCTGATTCTGCTACGGTATTCATAAGGATGATGTTTTAAGTTTTAAATGATGGATAGATGCCGGAACGGTGTCAGTACGTTCCGTGATGACATATGGACAATTATTGCAAGGATCGTGGTACACGTTTACCCGGCAACAAAACGTTTCCTCGATGTTTGTTTTGGTAAATACATCTTTCGCTTCACCGGCTGCCGTGATTTTTCCATCGCGCAAAAAGTAAAGCTGGTCAGCAAACTGCACGGCCTGGTTAAGATCATGCACAATCGCCATCACTCCGATGTTGCGGCTGCAAACACTTTTTGCAAGGGCGAACATTTGTTGCTGCTGGGCAATGTCCATGCTTGAGGTTGGCTCATCGAGCAGGATGTATCGCGGATGAACCGTTTCTTCCCAAACCTGTGCCAGCACACGGGCCAGTTGAACGCGCTGCTTCTCCCCGCCCGATAACGTGCTGTATGCCTGATCTTTCAATGAAAACGTAGATGTACGTTCCATCACCTCCTGCACGATTGCACGGTTCACAATGTGTGTTGACCGATGCGTATACCGGCCCAGGTGAACGATCTGCTCAGCCGTGAATGCGAACGGAACTGTAGTGCTTTGCGGAAGCACAGCGCGCACGCGCGACAATGATTTCGGTGTGTATGAACTAGTTGAAGTACCGTTGATAATTACTTGACCACGGAAATTTGTGTTCTCATACGCAAGCGATTTGAGGAGTGTACTCTTACCGGCACCGTTAGGTCCAACTACTGCCGTGAACTCACCTGGCCTGATGGTTAGATTGACATTCTGAAGAATGATGCGATCGCGCACGCGAAACGAAAGATCGATTGCCTGATACATCAGATTTCGTTTTTGAGTTTAGCTTTCATTAACAGCATAATGAAAAACGGGGCACCAATCAATCCCGTCATCACCCCGATCGGCAACTCGGCCGGAGCTACTATCGTCCGGGCTATTACATCAGCAATAATCAGCAGCCACGCCCCGCCCAATACTGATGCCGGCAACACCAGACGTTGATCTGCGTGAAAAACAACGCGAATAAGATGCGGGATAACAAGACCGATAAATCCAATGATCCCCGCCAGGGAAACACTTACCCCTACGGCTAACGCGCTGCTTAAAACGATTATTCGCTTCGTGCGCTCAACATTTACACCCATGTGATACGCTTCGGCTTCGCCCAGTGCAATAGCATTGAGCGAACGTGATTGAACGAGAAGTGCTGCCATGGAACCAAGGAGCAAAGGTGCAGTAATAAGCAGCTTGCCTGGTGTAGCACCGCCCAGGTCGCCCAGCGTCCAGAAGGTAAATGTTCTAAGCTGATTCTCATCCGCATAGAAAACTGAAAGCCCGATAACCGATCCGGCCAGCGCGTTGATAGCAACACCCGTGAGAACAAGTACGGCTATGTTTGTTTTGCCCGATTGCTTGCCAAGACCCAACACCATAAATGTTGCAAGCGCACCACCTCCGAAAGAAACTATCGGAATGATCGCATCGTACAGCAAGTTGTCAGTCGACAGGAAAAATCCACTTCCAAAAACAATCATCAATACAACTGCTGCTGCGGATCCTCCGGATACTCCAATCAGACCGGGTTCAACCAACGGGTTACGAAACAATCCCTGTAACGCGGCACCACTAACGCCAAGCGCACCACCAACCAGTAGTGTCATCACCACACGCGGAAAGCGAATGGTTGTTAACACAACCTCATGCATACTGTCCACCTGAAGTTGACTGAACAAACCGATTTTTTGGAGCAGAATGATGATAACATCCCCCACAGGAATTGTTACTGCGCCAACGGTCAGCGAAACAAGTACAGTGATGACCAGCACAAGACTTAGCGCTGTTAGCACAAGCGCATGCCGCGTATCCCGCACCGTCAGGGAAAGATTCATCTCAGTTAGCGAGTTCAGGATGAATAAGCCGCACAAGTTCTTTTATCGCTTGCCCAATGCGCGGACCGAAGTTTGTGAGCATCGAACTGTCAACTGAGATGATCTGCCGTTTTTTACCCGCGGTTGTTTGTGCTACTCCGGGTACTTTTAAGAATCCATCAATACCACCAATGCTTTCGAGTCCTGATGTTGTGGTGATCAGGAAGTCGGGATTGGCTGCAATCAATGCTTCCGTGTTCAGCGGTTTATAGCCGGTAACAGTATTGAATACGTTTTGAGCACCGATGTACGCAATAATTTCTCCGAACGTTTCTTTACCCGCCAGGCTCACATTCGCACTGCCGCGATTGTAAATGCACAACACCCTGGGGGATACGGCCGCTTTCTTGAGCATTGACTTCGCTTCCGCGAGATCGGCATCTATACGGGCGCTAAGTTTCTTACCTTCTGTCTGCCGGTTTAATGCTTCTGCAATCTGAGTTATAAGTTTCTTTGTGTCGTCAATCGTAAACTGGCGGTCAATGATCAGCAGTTTGATGCCGGAAGCTGACAGCTGAGCAAGTACTTCGTCTTTTACATAGTCCTTTTCGGCGATAATCAGCGTTGGCTTGAGACTAATGACGCCTTCGGCATTGATTCCATTCCGGTAACCGATGGATGGCAGGCCTTGAATAGATTCAGGATATAGACTGGTTTTATCGGAAGCCACGATCTTATCGCAATCCCCTAATGCACAAACGGTTTCCGTAATGGCACTGCCCGCGGTGATGATGCGCTGCTGCGCAAATGATGCACTGAATGCCATCAGTGCAATTGAAAAAATACCTACGCCCCTTTTCACAATGATCGATAATGTATTTAGAAACTTTCTAAACAAAGGTAGGTGGTGTACCAAGCGTGGTCAATCGCCTTTGAAAGCGGAATTTTGAATAAAGCTGAGTACCCTTTGGAGGGTAGTAGTAGTGCCACGTCATTCTGAGCGAAGCGAAGAATCCCCTGATAGAGGAAAGGGATGATGATTAACTTTGGCACTCTACTGGGGATGCTTCGCGCGATGCGCTCAGCATGACGGAAATTAAATATGCCAGGGATGCTTCAACCTTTCACTGCGCTCAAGGTCTCAGCATGACGGTTAATATGCCTACCACTTCAAAACATCTTCAGCCAAATCCCTCCATTCGGGATTCATTGTCTCAATCAAATCCAATTTAAACTTCCGTACTTTACCTTTCAGATACTTCTCTCGTTCGATCGCTTCTTTGATAGATGCGAAGTGCTCATAGTATACAAGCTTTGATACGTTATATTTTGCCGAAAAGCTTTTGGGATAAAGCTTGTCTCGATGTTCGATAATGCGATAAACAAGTTCAGAAGTAACTCCGACGTAGAAAACCGTATGATGTTTATTCGTTATAATATAAACTGTTCCACCGCGCTCCATTCATGAAAATAATCACAATGAAGCATTAATTGTTTGATGCTGTTGCTGAATGAAAGTAGTGCAAACCAGGTGAGTTTTTTGATAAGTATCTGAACACAAACGTCATTCGAGCGAAGCGAAGAATCCCTTGATAGAGAACTTACTAATGACACAACGTCATTCTGAGCGCAGCGAAGAATCCCCTGAAAGAGGAAAGGGTAACAATCAATTGGTCTGCTCTACTGGGGATGCTTCGCCCCTCGCTACGCTCAGGCCTCAGCATGACGGTTGATCAACGATTAATCACAATCAACCCAAAATCAATTGCGTAGAGAACGAATTCCGTTGGCGACTTGATCGACAGCTTCTTAATGATGCTCTTACGATGGGTATGAATGGTATGCGGACTCAGACTCAACTCATCAGCTGCACGCTGGGTTGAATAACCCTTTGCAAGTAAACCCAGGATCTCCAGCTCGCGGCCGGTTAGCAACGCAGGTTGCTGCCCTGCATCCTGACTCATAATAACATCCAGGATTTTATGGCAGAAGAATTTTTCACCACGGGACGTTGACCGGATCGCCAGGGCAATCTCTTCGCGACTGCATTCTTTTGTGATGTAGCCTTTCACACCCATGTTCACCGACTGCCGGATAGTATCGCGATTGCTGTCGGAGGAGATGATGAGTGTATTCACATTTGTTTCCGAAATCACGCTCCTGAGTTCATCGAGTGTCACGTAACCGGGGATGTTGTAGTCGGCTATTAACAGGTCGGGTTTGAGCTCGCGTGTTACCTTGCCGATCTGCGCAGCATCAGCCACTGTACCGATAATCTCTGCCTCCCGGCCCGATTCCACGAGGAACGTGATCCCTGCAGCCGTAAGGGGCTGATTGTCGGCCAACAGTATGGTAGCAGGTTTTTGCAAGGGGAAAAACCTTCATTTTTTGAAGGAAACGCAATTTTACAATCTATTTAGAATTAATCCAAATAACTTGTTGCTAGATAACCAACTTATACCCGCTCCCCCGGTAATTGATGATCTGTACCTGCCGGTCTTGCGCCAGGTATTTGCGAAGCCGGGTAATGTACACGTCCAGGCTGCGGCTGTTAAAGATGTGATCGTCATTCCAGAGCTTCAGCAGAATGGTTTTGCGTTCGATCATGCGGTTGCGGGAAAAGTACAAGAGCTTAAGCAACTCAGCCTCGCGTGACGACAACCGTTTTGTTTCGCTGTGAAACTGCAGTACCTGCCGTTGCGGAAAGAATCGGTACTCCCCCAACTCCAAAACATCGGCTGTATCCGATTCATCAATCAACAGCCTGTCGTGCGATAACAGAACTTTTATGCGCACAATCAATTCCTCGAGGCTAAAAGGTTTTTTCAGATAATCATTGCCACCGCTTTCAAAGCCTTCCACCACATGTTGTGGTAACGATTTGGCAGTGAGAAACAAAATAGCGACCTCTTTATTGGTCTGGCGGATCTGACGGGCCAGTTCGAATCCATCGGCATCGGGTAACATCACGTCTAAAATCACGAGCGATGGTTTGGCTTCAAAAAATTTCTGCAATCCTTCACGTCCGGATTGACAATGCAACACCGTGAATTGTCTGCTCTCCAGGCTTTCGCGGATAATCTCACCCAGGGTAAACTCATCTTCAATGAGCAATATCGTAGGCTGGATGATCATGCGCTTAACGGTAACCGGATGTGAACTGTCGTGCCTTTGCCCAACTCGCTCTCCATGTGTACAACGCCATTGTGCAGCTCAACGATCTTTTTAACATAGTATAGTCCAAGTCCAAACCCCTTCACCCGGTGAACGTTGCCTGTTGGTACGCGATAGAATTTCTCAAATATCCGCGGCAAGTGATCAGCCGGAATGCCTGCACCATTGTCTTGTACGACAATGTCGGAATGGTTACCAGCGAGTTGCGTTGAAATTCGGATAACGGGCTTATTGGTGTTGCTGTACTTCACGGCATTATCCACGAGGTTGAACAAAACATTCTTTAAATGGAAACGATCGCCTGTAATTTCACCTTCGGCAGATGACAACTCCATTGTCAGCTCGACATCCGGATGAACCAACCGGTGCGTATGCTGAATCTCCTGCAACAAGTCGTTAACCGGAATCTTTCCTTTTTGCAAAACTACTTCGCTCCTGTCGAACGAAGCGATATCCAGCACTTTATTAACAATCGTGTTGAGCCGGGATGCCTGCACACGGATGTTCGAAAGATACTTTTCCGTTTTTACGGTGTTCGATTGCACGCCAAAATGTTGCAATGCTTCCGCAGCAGCGGCAATTGTTGCGATAGGCGTTTTCAATTCGTGTGTCATGTTGTCGATGAAATCGTTTTTTAACTGCGACAGTTGCTTTTGCTTTCGGATGATCCGATAGAGGTAAAACAGCGCAGCAGCGACTCCCAGAACAATGCCTATTGAAACGAGTACCGGAGTAAGTAGTCTGCTGAAAAGCCATGCTGACGGATCGTTAAACGTTGCGAACACATAGGTTCGCTGGGCCTTGTTGTAGCCACCTGTTTTAAACAAACGGGTTTGCAAACTTTGCGCGGGCATGGCTTGTTCAGCATAGTGATCGGCACGCACACTATCATCCTCCCCCAAAAACGTCATCCTGAAATCAGTCAAAATCCGTGCGCTCTCCAGATTCTCCTTAAAAGCTCTCGTCAATTGCAATGTATCGTTACGCAACCGTTGCGATAAGGCGGCTGCTTTTTCTCCCGTAGTTTGCGTATAGTAGTAAACGGATTCATAATCCTGATATTGACTTCGAAACATCGAAACAATGTGGCGGGCGATAATCGATTTTACCGAATCCGATCCGGGTACAATGGGCCGGTTTTCAAATGCCAGCGAAAAATCCATCCGTTGGATTTGAAGAGCTTTCACGTCTTCCACATAGTAAATGGTTGTATGAAGCTTCTCATTTCGTTTGCTGTACAGCTTGGTTAAACTTGTATCCATCAACCAGCGATACATTTCGTGACTGATGCTGTCGGTTCGCATCCTGCGGTTATCGGTAACGGTTTTCTCGAGCGCATTATTGATAGCCTTGTTGAACTCGATTCGCTGCAACCCGATAAAATGTTGCAGGCTGTACCATTGTACGCCCAGCAGTACCGTTATGCAAACGAAAATGGCAATTACAAACTTGTCGGCACGTGAGCGTTTCATTATTGGACTATCGATGTACAAAAATAGCGATCCCATGCCGTGCGTTTCAGTCCGTTAAGGAACTTTAACATAGATTAATGGGCGCATTAACATGCAAGGGCATTTGTTTTGATGAGGTTGCACAAAAAATTAACCGTCATGAAAATACTTCTCACATCACTATTCAGCGTTGTTGCGTTGGTAAGTGCTTTTTCACAACATCTTACCGTGGGCGACAAGCTGCCAGCGGTCGACCTGCCCAATTGCATTCGCCCTGAATCACCCGCTACGGTAGTAAACAGCATTTCTTCGCAAAATTTCAGTGGCAAGGCAGTGATCCTCGACTTTTGGGCAACATGGTGCGGGCCGTGTATCTCGTCCATGCCGAAATATGAGACTTATCAAAAGCAGTTTGCAACAGAACTTCAAATCATCGGAATTACGCATGAAAAGCTAAAGCGCATTCAGAAATTCGTTAAGAATCGTCCGGTAGGATTTATGCTGGCGGTAGACACAGCTTCATTGATGCGAACGTATTTCGACTACCGCACCATTCCGCACGTGGTGCTGATCGATAAATCCGGTACCATTAAAGCCATCACCAGCAGCGACAATGTAACCGAAGAGGTTATCAGGAATCTTGTTGCAGGTAAGGACCTCTCGCTTCCGCTGAAGAAAGACCGGCCGGATTTCGACATCGATGAGTATTTTCATACAGCAGCTGACACGCGCGAAACATTCAATCTCCAACCCGGTGTTGCCGGAGTGGGGTCAATGTCGAAAGTAGGCCAGGGAAATTTCGAAAAACGCAGGTTGAGTATCGTCAACTTTACAATTGATGGATTATATAGAATGGCCTATCACGTATCGTATTTCCGTACAATCCTTGAGATCGATCCGAAAATGTTTGAATACAGCGAGATCAAAAACCGGTATTGCCTGGATGTAATTGTTCCGAAGGCAGGCGACAACATCTATGCATTTATGCAACAGGAATTACCGAAGCATTTTGATATTCGGGTGCGGATGGAAAAAAGAAAAGTTCCGGTAATGGTATTGAAGCGTACAGCGACTCCCCTCACGTTCGAGCAGTCGTCCGAGCAAAACGATTACTACGGAGCAAGCAGCAATCATATCACAGGAACAGGGATTAAGATTTCTGCTTTAGCGGAATATTTTGAGAGCTTCGGTATCTTTGGTATGCCGGTAATCGATGAAACAAATGTGAGCGGCCGCTATAACATCCAGCTTGAATGGCAGCCGGAAAAGAAAGGCGACATGGCAGAGGTGTTTCGTAAAGCAGGCTTCGAATGGTTGAAAGAAGAACGTGAGATTGATATGCTGGTGCTATCGCGATAAGCCCGACCACTGTTTGGGTAAAGTGAATCAAAACTAAAATGCTCGAAGTGACGGCTTACGTCATTTCGAGCAAACTAATCAAAACTACAAGAGCAAAGCCTTTACGCTCGAAGTGACGTTATCGTTCAATGATCTCCCGCAACACCTCCCTAAACTCATTCAGCATCATCGCGGTGGCACCCCAGACAATTTCGTTTTCGATCAGGAAGTGCGGGGCAATCATCGGGTATAAACCGGCTGCAAGTATCTCTTCTTCATACACAGCATCATCGCGGATAATGTCGTTGAGGTCTGCGTAGATAATCTTCTCGACTTCGCGCGGGTCAGGTTTGAACACGGGAACATAGTTAAGCGTGCCCACTACCGGAGTTACCATGAAGTTGCTGGGCACAACAAAAAACTCGCTGAGCGTTCCAATTACATGTACATCGTCACGATGTACACCGATTTCTTCTTCAGCTTCCCGTAAAGCAACTTCAATCACAGTTTCCCCTGCTTCTGCTTTTCCACCCGGGAAGCTTATCTGCGCACTGTGTGCTCCTTTATAGGTTGCGCGCTTTGTCAACGGCAGTTTGATTACGCCATCCTCTTCAAACAACAAAATCAGAACACTGCCAGGTTTGGGTGGAAGTTTATGTCCGAAATCAGGAAACTGACCACTTACCGGACGGGCACGTAACAGCTCGTGGGCCCTGCCCGCGGGTAACGGATCCTTCAGCCGTTTATCAAGTTCCTGTATAATTCGATCAAACGTCATTACTTGCAGTTCGGTATTGTCAGCGTGGTTGCCTGTTCATGGTGGTCAGCCGCAAGCTTGAGTTCAGCACACGCTTTCTCCTGATTTTTATCGAGCACGTATGCCTCCATCAAATAAAAATGTACCTGCTCGGTGTACGTATCCAGCTCCACGGCACGCGTCAGCATTTTAATGGCATTCGCTGCATCATTCCGTTGAAGATAATATAAACCCTTATTACGATACGCATAACTGTTGTACGGATCAAGTACAATACTCTCATCAATATACGGAAGCGCTTTTTCAGGCTGGTTCATTTTCAGCAGGATATATCCCTTGTTATTTTTATAGAATGCGTTCTCACCGTTCAAAGCAAGCGACCGGTCGATCATTGCGAGTGCTGTGGTGAAATTCTTCTCAGCCAGAGCAACAAGAGAAAGTGTGTTGAGCGCTTCAGCCTCATTCGTTTTCCGCTCAACAACCTGATTTAAAACATTTCGCGCAGCTACGTAACTTCCTTTATAATAGAGCACTGTGCCCAGGTTAGTCAACGCCTCAGAATTCAAAGAATCGATCTCCAAAATTTTACGAAAAATAGTTTCCGCTTTGGAATACTGGCGCGTCTGTGTGAAAATCAAACCCTTGAGAAAAAGAGCAGGCAGGGTGTCGGGCTTTGCAGTCAGCACTTTGTTCACATCGGTAAATGCGCCCGGAAGGTCCTTCACTTCGAAAAGGGTATTCGCGCGATTCAGGTAGGCTGCCCAGTAAGTCGGGTTGCAGCCAATTGCCTGACTATAATATTGAATCGCCTGGCCATAGTCTTTCTGGCGGAAGTACAAGGTTCCCAGGTTGTTATGAGCATCTGCAAAGCATGAATCAATTTTCAATGCTTCATTAAAATACCGGATCGCAGCTTCCTCATGCCTATCTGCCAGCTCTGCATTTCCTTTTAGCAGAAAGCGGTGCTTCTTGGTGTCCGCGCTGTCGCAGCACATCAAAGCAACACTCAAGGCAATGAGTATCCAGCGAAATTTCATGATTAACAGTTGTTAGCCCGTAAAATTAACACGGTTTGTATCGAAACAGTTTTGATAAATTAAAATTGTTGTTTTTCTTTGAGCCATCAAATGAGAACAACAGCAAACATCCATCTGCACCACCATCATGTACTTCACACGATGCGTGGCAGGTTTATGTTTTAACTAAACTATAAGACTTTTAAGAAAGGCTTGCCGCGAATCCGGCAGGCCTTTTTTGTTTATAACCCTCTAGCATACACACGATAGAATATGAATACTCTTCTCAGAATAGCCATCCAGAAAAGCGGACGTCTCCAGGAAAGTTCGCTAAATCTGTTGCAGGAAAGTGGCCTGTTATTCAGCAACGGTAAGGATCAGTTAAAAACTCAGGCGCGCAATTTTCCGGTCGAAATCCTGTTTCTGCGCGATGACGACATCCCGCAATACGTAGAAGACCAGGTTGCGGACATTGGTATTGTAGGCGAGAATGTTTTGGTGGAAAAACAAAAGCAAAACACGCTTGTCAAGCGACTCGACTTCGCACGATGCCGCCTCTCGATGGCTATTCCCCGATCAGAAAACTATACCGGGCTGTCATGGTTCAATGGAAAGAACATTGCCACCTCCTACCCAAACATTGTTAACGCCTTCCTTCAAAAGAACAATCTCTCAGCCGGCCTGCACGAAATCAGCGGCTCGGTTGAAATCGCACCGGGTATCGGCCTCGCAGATGCAATTTGTGATGTCGTCAGTACCGGCAGTACGCTGCTGAGCAACGGACTGAAGGAAGTTGAAGTGGTGATGAACTCCGAAGCTGTGATTATTTCCAGCCCGAAGCTTAATCCCGACAAGCAGAACATTCTGGATAAACTGTTGTTCAGAGTGGAAGCAGTACAGAAGGCCAAAAACAACAAGTACATTTTGTTGAATTGTCCGAATGACGCGATCGAGAAAATCACCAGCATCATTCCCGGCATGAAAAGCCCGACCATCATCCCGTTAGGGAAACCCGGCTGGAGTTCGCTGCATTCCGTTGTTGATGAAAACGCGTTTTGGGAAAAGATCGATCAGCTGAAATCATTGGGTGCGCAAGGCATTCTGGTTATCCCGATTGAAAAAATGATTTTATAAACCATGCAGATAGTTATCAATCCACCTAAGAAAACGTGGTCGTCCTTATGTGAGCGGCCCCAGGTTGAACTTGAGTTTTTAGAAAACTCTGTCAGGAACATCCTAGCGCGCGTGCAGCGTTCAGGAGACGAGGCCCTGCGTGAGTTCACCCGGCAATTTGATCGGGCTGAGGTTACAAACCTTCAGCTTACGGAAAAGGAAATTCAGGAGGCGATCGAATCCATTCCAAAAGAACTTAAAGATGCAATTGCTGTTGCTGCCGTAAACATCGAAGTATTTCACGCTTCACAAAAGCAAACATTAACTCCGGTTGAGACGATGCCGGGTGTTACGTGCTGGCGAAAAGCCGTTCCGGTTCAAAAGGTAGGCATTTACATTCCCGGTGGCTCTGCTCCTCTTTTCTCAACCGTATTGATGCTGGGCATTCCGGCCAGACTTGCCGGTTGCAAAGAAGTCATCTTGTGTACACCACCCGATAGCAACGGCAAGATCAATTCAGCCATCATATATGCAGCACAACTCACGGGCATCCGCAAGATTTTCAAAGTTGGCGGTGCGCAGGCGATTGCCGCGATGGCTTACGGCACAGAGAGTATTCCAAACGTGTATAAAATTTTTGGACCCGGTAATCAGTATGTCACGAAAGCTAAACAGTTAGTCAATCAGCAAGGTATTGCGATCGACATGCCGGCTGGTCCGTCTGAAGTATTGGTTTGGGCCGATGAATCTGCAAACCCCGCTTTTGTTGCTGCGGATTTATTGTCGCAGGCTGAACACGGGGAAGACAGTCAGGTAATGCTGGTGGTTAATGATGAAAAATTAATTACCACAATCCAGGCAGAAGTGGATCAGCAACTATCAGCGCTTCCGCGGAAAGCCATTGCCGAAAAATCATTGCAAAACAGCAAGATCATTTGTATCGAATCGTCAGCAACAGCGGCTGACTTCATCAACGAGTATGCACCCGAGCACCTGATCATCAACACCAAGGATGCTGATGTATTGAGTGACAAGATCGTTAACGCGGGGTCGGTTTTCATTGGTAATTATTCACCTGAAGCGATTGGCGATTATGCTTCGGGAACCAATCACACGCTTCCAACAAACGGTTATGCGAAAGCTTCCGGTGGCGTTTCACTGGAAAGTTTTATCCGGTATATTACGTTTCAGAAGCTCACGCAAAGCGGATTGCAAGCGCTTGGACCGGTGGTGGAGAAAATGGCTGAGGCAGAACAACTTACGGGTCATAAGCAGGCAGTTAGTATTCGTTTGGCGAACCTCAAATAACCCTGGAATTCAGTCGGCATGGCAAAACGCTCGAAATCTTTCATTGACATCAGTACGCTGGTCAGGAAAAACATCCTGAACATGAAACCGTACTCATCCGCGCGTGATGAGTTTAAAGGTGAGGCTGAAATTTACCTGGATGCCAACGAGAACCCCTATCCTTCTCCATACAATCGGTATCCGGATCCGCAACAGCGAAGATTAAAAGAAAGAATTGCCGAGTTGAAAGATGTTCGGTCAGGGCAAATTTTTCTGGGCAACGGAAGTGACGAAGCAATCGATTTATTGATTCGTGCATTTTGCGAACCCAACCAGGACTCAATTCTCGTTACGGAGCCCACGTATGGTATGTATTCTGTGTGCGCTGAAGTAAATGCTGTTAAAGTTCAGCAAGCTTTGCTTACACCCGATTTTGATCTTGATCTCGAAACGTTTCCAAATACGTTCGATGCAAGCACGAAGATTTTATTTCTGTGCAGTCCTAATAACCCGACTGGTAATTTATTAAGTCGCGATAAAATTGTTGAGATTCTCAAAAGGTTTTACGGATTGGTGGTGATTGATGAAGCCTACCTGGACTTTGCCAAGAGCAAAAGTTTCATTCATGAGTTAGCGAAATATCCGAACCTGGTTGTACTCCAAACATTTTCAAAGGCATGGGGGCTTGCAGGCCTTCGGCTGGGTATGTGTTTCGCTTCGGAGGAAATCATTTCACTCCTGAACAAGATCAAGTATCCCTACAACGTAAACACCCGTACGCAGGAACTGGTGCTGGATGCGCTCGAAAGCACGATGTTCATGGAATCATCGGTGAAGGAGGTTGTGAAAGAACGCAAGAAGCTGGCGAAGGCGCTGTTAAAGTTACCGGTAGTCGAAGCGGTTTATCCTTCGGATGCAAACTTTCTGCTGGTTAGAATGAGCGATGCATTCCTCACCTACCAATACCTGATGGAAAAAGGAATTATTGTGCGCGATCGTTCGAAAGTTACATTGTGCTATGGCTGTTTGAGAATTACCGTTGGAACTCCGGACGAGAATCAACGGCTGGTGAAAGCGTTGAAGAAATTATGAAGAAAGTTTTATTTATCGATCGTGACGGCACGTTGATCATTGAGCCACCGGATGAACAGATCGACAGTCTTGAGAAGCTCGAATATTATCCCGGAGTGTTTACGTGGCTTGGGAAAATTGCACGTCAAACGGATTATGAACTGGTGATGGTCACAAACCAGGATGGATTGGGTACCGATCGCTTTCCGGAGACCACATTCTGGCCTGCCCATGAACGCATGTTGAACACGCTAAAAAGTGAAGGGATCATATTTTCGGATATCTGTATCGACAAATCGTTTCCGCACGAAAACAAACCCACGCGAAAACCAGGAACTGGGTTATTAACGAAATACCTCTCCGCAGAATACGATCTGAAAAATTCCTACACTATCGGAGACCGGCTAACCGACATCGAACTTGCAAAAAATCTTGGCGCTAAAGGAATCTTACTAAAAGATGGAAGTCTGAATGATAAACTAACTAACTCAGGGTTTGCTGACTACTGTGCTTTACAAACGCAGTCGTGGCAAGACATTTATAACTTCCTGACAACAACAAACAGACAGGCGACTGTTAACCGAAAGACAAAGGAAACAGACATCACGATTACCGTAGATCTTGACGGAGCCGGGAAAAGTAATATATCGACAGGGTTAGGATTTTTCGATCACATGCTCGATCAGCTTTCCAAACACGGCAAACTTGATCTTTCGGTAAATGTGAAAGGTGATCTTCACATTGATGAACATCACACGATAGAAGACACCGCGCTTGCGTTAGGCGAAGCTTTCAGTAAAGCCCTTGGTAACAAACGGGGCATCGAACGGTATGGCTTTTGTCTACCTATGGACGACTGCCTCGCACAAGTAGCTATCGACTTTGGCGGAAGACCTTGGCTTGTTTGGGATGCGGAATTTAAACGCGAAAAGATTGGTGAAATGCCAACAGAAATGTTTCTGCATTTCTTCAAGTCTTTTTCTGATGCGGCAAAATGCAATCTGAACGTCAAGGCAGAAGGAACCAACGAACACCATAAAATAGAGGCGATCTTTAAAGCCTTTGCCAAAGCAATCAAAATGGCGGTAAAGAAGGAAGGGAATGATTTACCGAGCACGAAGGGAACTTTATAAGTACGAATGCAGAATTACGAAGGACGAATAAGGGAATGAGCATTGAAGAGTTAAAAAGTAGATTTAAGAAATTCGCGGTAGGTGTTGCCAAGCTGATTCAATCGCTTCAATCTAGTACGATAAATAATGCATATTGCAATCAGCTAATCCTATCATCAAGTTCATCAGCCGCAAACTATCGCGCTGCATGTCGTGGAAAGTCACCAGCTGACTTTATCAACAAGCTAAAAATCGTGGAAGAAGAACTGGATGAATCTATTTTCTTCCTGGAGATGCTGGAAGAATTTAATACAGGAAAAACGACCGAGATTCAAACCCTTTTAAAAGAAGCCAATGAATTACTGGCCATTACTGTTAAGTCTATAAAGACAACAAGAGCAAATAATCCCAAGTAAGAAATTATTCGTAATTCGTTATTCTAAATTCGTCATTCAAAAATGGTTCTAATCAAATACAACGCTGGCAATATTCAATCGGTGTCATTCGCACTGGAGCGGCTGGGTGTTGACTTTACGATTTCTGATAACCCTGAAATTATTAACAGTGCTGACCGGGTGATTTTTCCCGGAGTGGGCGAAGCAAGTACCACCATGGCGTATCTGCGAGACCGGAAACTTGATCAGGTAATAAAAAATCTAAAACAACCCGTACTGGGAATTTGTTTAGGTATGCAGTTGATGTGCCGCCATTCGGAGGAAAACGATACGGAGTGCCTTGGGATTTTCGATCAGCCTGTGAAACGCTTTGTACCGAAAGCCGATTTTAAAGTGCCACACATGGGCTGGAACGAGCTGACAAAAGTCACAGGGTGGATCAGTCCGGAACTCGAAAACAAAAGCGTATATTATGTGCACAGTTATTATGTTCCGGTGAATATGTTTACATCTGCCGTAACAGAATACACGGTACCGTTCAGCGCAGCCATGAAGAAAGATAATTTTTATGCCGTGCAATTCCACCCGGAGAAGTCGGCAGAAGCCGGACAAACAATATTGAAGAATTTTTTACGTATATGAAGATTATTCCTGCCATTGATATTATTGACGGAAAGTGCGTACGGCTTACGCAGGGCGATTTTAAGAAGAAGAAAATCTACAGCGAAGATCCGTTAGATGTCGCACTGCAATTCCAGAATGCCGACCTCGAATATCTGCATCTGATTGATCTGGATGGAGCCAAGGAGGGTGAAGTGGTGAATTGGGATGTGATCTACGAACTGCAGGAGAAAACCGCGTTACAGATCGACTTCGGAGGCGGTGTTAAGACCGATGAGGATGTCGAACAACTCATCAACCTCGACATCTATCAAATCAACATCGGAAGTGTAGCGATCAACGAGCCGGAGAAATTCAAACGCTGGATGAATGAGTATGGCGCACGCAACTTCATTCTCAGTGCCGATGTGAAGGGCGAACACATCATGATTAACGGATGGCTGGAACCAACCGAGTTGCGATTATTTGAACTCGTGGAAGATTACATGGGAAGCGGACTGGAATACCTGACTTGTACGGACATCGGATCAGACGGTATGCTGGACGGCCCGAACTTCGGATTGTATGAAAAACTTCTTAAGCGGTTCCCTACCCTCAAGATAACAGCCAGCGGTGGCGTAAGTTCGCTGGAAGATCTCCGTAAGTTGAAAGCCATGGGGATTTATGGTGCTATCATCGGCAAAGCACTTTATGAACACAAAATTGAACTAGCCGATTTGCGGCCCTTTACCTTCAAGTAATGCTCAGCAAGCGAATCATCCCCTGCCTCGACATTAAAGATGGCCGGACCGTAAAGGGCGTGAACTTTGTAAACATCCGCGATGCGGGTGATCCCGTTGAACTTGCTTCAACCTATGCACAACAAGGTGCCGATGAATTGGTGTTCCTTGACATCTCGGCCACTAATGAAAAACGAAAAACCTTCGCAACGCTGGTGAAGGAAATCGCCCGAAATATTAATATTCCTTTTACGATTGGTGGTGGGATCAACTCTGCGGAAGATGTAGCGCCTCTGCTCGAAGCAGGCGCTGATAAAGTGAGCATTAATTCAGCAGCCGTTCGAAACCCCGGTCGCATCGATGAACTGGCAAAGGCATTCGGGTCGCAATGCGTTGTTGCTGCGATCGATGCACGCCTTGTTAACGATCAATGGATTGTTCATACGCATGGCGGAAAGACTCCTAGTGATAAAGAGTTATTTTCCTGGGCGAAGGAATGCGAAAGCCGCGGTGCAGGTGAGATTCTGTTCACCAGCATGGATCATGACGGCACCAAAAGCGGATTTGCCTTAACAGCATTGGCATCGCTCCACGAACAGCTGACTATTCCGGTAATTGCTTCGGGCGGAGCTGGTGAAAAAAGACATTTTCTGGAAGCATTTACATCCGGCAAAGCCGATGCAGCCCTGGCCGCGAGCATCTTTCACTTTGGGGAGATTACGATACCCGATCTAAAACATTATCTTTCACAAAACAACATTCCCGTAAGGATTTAATCATGGGTGCGAACACGATTGATTTTGAAAAGCTCAACGGCCTTGTTCCCTGTGTCGTTCAGGATGCATCGACCAATAAGGTGCTGATGGTAGCGTTCATGAATGCAGAAGCATACGATAAAACCGTTCGCGAAAAAAAAGTAACGTTTTACAGTCGCAGTAAAAAAAGACTTTGGACGAAAGGTGAAACATCGGGCAACTCGCTCGAACTTGTGGAGATTCTTCAGGACTGCGATAATGATTCCTTATTGATAAAAGTGAACCCAAAGGGCCCGACCTGTCATACCGGTGCCGATACGTGCTTTAATGAGAAGAATGAAGGCTGGAATCTTAACCGGCTGGAGACCATGATTAAAGACCGTAAGGCGAATCCGAAAAAAGGTTCGTATACAACTTCGTTATTCGAAGCAGGATTAAATAAGATTGCACAAAAAGTGGGCGAAGAGGCGGTAGAACTTGTGATTGAAGCCAAAGACGAAAACAAAGATCTGTTTCTGAACGAAGCAGCCGATTTACTTTATCACTATCTGGTATTGCTGGAGGCGAAAAATACTTCGCTTGACGATGTAAAAGCTGTGCTGAAGAAACGACATAAGTAATTACTAAACTCTTTTACCGATGATGCATTTCGCTATCCGGAATTGCTCTATTGTTTTGTTCAGAACAAAGAGCATACCCACCTTCCTTTGCGCGATACTAGTCTCACTTACTGTTCACGCGCAAACCAAGTACACGCCTGCTCCTGAAAATATTAAATCACGCGAATGGTTTGAAGGTGCACGGTTCGGACTTTTCATTCATTGGGGTGTTTACAGTCAGCTGGGCGATGGCGAATGGGTGATGAATAATCAGCGCATTCCTGCCAGGACATACGAAAAACTGCCTGCTTTTTTCAACCCGATTGACTTCAATCCGAAGGAATGGGTGCAAATGGCGAAAGATGCAGGCATGAAATACATCACCATCACCAGCAAACATCATGACGGGTTTGCGATGTTCGACAGCAAAGTTTCCGACTACGACATTGTTGACCGCACACCTTACAAAAAGGATGTGCTAAAGATGCTTGCCGATGAATGTCATGCGCAAGGAATCAAACTATTCTTCTATCATTCGCAGCTCGACTGGCATCATCCGGATTATTTTCCACGCGGCAATACAGGCAATGGTTATACCGGCAGACCGGAAAACGGAAACTGGTACAAGTACCTCGATTATATGGACGCACAACTTACCGAGTTACTTACCGGATATGGCCCGATTGCCGGTATTTGGTTTGACGGAATGTGGGATAAAAAAGATGATGACTGGCGATTGGAAAAAACATACAGCCTGATTCACAAGTTACAACCAGCGGCCCTGATCGGCAGTAACCACCACCGCCCACCTTATGAAGGTGAAGACTTCCAAATGTTTGAAAAAGATCTTCCCGGTCATAACACCACGGGCTTCGCACCTGAGCAGAAAATTGGTGATCTCCCGAAAGAAATTTGCGAAACGATTAATTACTCCTGGGGATTTAATCTTCAGGATGCTGGCAACAAAACTGAAAAAGAACTTATTCAATACCTGGTAAAAGCCGCAGGCTACAGCTCAAACTTTCTATTGAATGTCGGCCCGATGCCGAACGGAAAAATTCAGCCCGAGCATGTTGCCCTCTTAAAACAAATGGGCGAATGGCTGAAGACGAATGGCGAAACTATTTACGAAACGAATGGCGGGCCGCTGACCCCACGCGAATGGGGCGTGATGACTCAAAAAGGAAACAAGGTTTACGTACACATTCTCAACTGGCAGGACGAGACACTTACATTTCCATCGCTGGGAAAGAAAATAGTTTCCGCAAAAATGTTCAGCGATAAGGGCGCAGTCAAATTCATTGACAATGAATTTGGGGTAACGCTAAAAATTCCAAACGCCAGGCGAAACGATATTGACACGATCATCGAACTGGAAATCAGATAAAAAAGGCCGAAAGCGAATAATCGCTCCCGGCCCGAACTCTAACTAAAAAGGAATTACTCTCCGTCTTCGTAGTACGTGTAAGCCCACGATTCAGTAAACGTCCCACCACTGCTTGTACCATTTTTGGTTTGTGTAGCTACACGATCCTTATCATCGAAAGTATAGGCATACGTTGCTCCATAGCTTGTACCTGGTTCTTCGGTGATGTGGCGAACATAGGCTTCAACAAGTTTTTCGCTCTGCTTGCCGTACAAACCTGCAATATTCTTCCACTCTGAGTCTACCGCATAAATCTGGTGGATTCCGCTGGCGTTATCACCGATGGTATAGGTGAACTCACGGTCTTCACGAACGGTAGTACCATCATCTTCATACCGGATGCGGTGCGTAGTGTTGTTATCTTCCACGGTAAGGTCATATTTCAGGTGATCTGCTCCGCTGTAGTGTTCGAAGATTTTAATCATGCGACCATCAGAATTGTACTGATAACCTTCCCATTCGGTTTTATCTTCGTTCCAGTATTCCTTAATAACACGGCCTTCGGTATCAAGCGCATAAACTGTTTCATTTCCGTCTTTATCGATCGTTAACTCACTCGCTGCATCATCGTAGGTATACGTAATTGTTGCCGGGTCGCCACCATCGTATACATTGCTGATACTGGTTACGCGATCCTGATCATCATACGAAAACGCCCAGCTCTCAATCGCAAAACCGTCATTAAAAGCAATGGTCTTAATTTTTGCTGGCGGAACTTTCGACCCACCACCGCTCTCGTCATCGCTGCACGATGAAATAAATGCAGTACTCAATGCCAGTACCGCAGCACTTAAAAACATCAGACTTCTTTTCATAGCTAAATTGTTTTAGGTTATTAGTTAGTTTAATTGTTTAATTGCCTCCCGACACAATGATGAGTGCGAGGCCTGAGATAAAAAGTAAAAACATGAAGAACAGCAGTACGTTAACACGCGCACTGGCTCCTTTAAATTCTTTCCAGATGAACACACCCCAGAATGCAGCCACCATTGTTGCACCCTGACCCAGCGCATACGAGATGGCGGCACCCGCTTTACCTGCCGACATATAACTAAGCACGGTTCCGAGTCCCCAGATTAGCCCTCCGGCAACACCCACGAGATGCGTACTGAAGCTTCCGCTGAAATAATCTTTGTACGTCACAGGCGCACCAACAAACGGCTTTTTCATAATCAATGTGTTGAACGGGAAGTTGCTGATGAGCATGCCGATCGCAAAAACAAAAAAGGCCGTGTACGGTGTCATCATTCCCGGTGTGGGCGATTCGAAATTGTTTACATCCATCGCGGCCGCTACAAAACGGTAGAAGAACGACATCAATATCCCTGCGATAACCGCGAGCCAGATTCCCTTGGAAGATGATTTCTTATCGCCTGTTGCCATTTTTCCCGAAGCAATGCCGTTAAAAATGATTGCCACCATGATCAGTGCAACACCCGCGAACAGAATTATCGGATCATCTTTCGATGCGCTGTTATAATTCAGGATAACACCCAGCACAAGTGCAAGGCCCACGCCTACCGGGAACGCCACAGCCATTCCGGCAATGGAAATGGACGCTGACAACAAGATGTTTGATGCATTGAAGATTACTCCGCCCAGGATCGCACTCCACAAATTGTCGCTGCTTACCTGCGCCAGGTCAGTTGTAAAGCTTCTTCCCTGCTCGCCCATGCTTCCAAGCGTAAATCCAAACACAACCGAAAGCAGCACAATGCCGATTACGTAGTCCCAATAAAATAATTCATAGCGCCAGGTTTTGGCGGCCAGTTTTTGCGTGTTACCCCACGAGCCCCAGCACAGCATCGTGATGATGCAGAAAAAGACTGCGAGAGAATAGCTGCTGATGATATACATAGTTTATAGGTTAGGTTTACTATCGGTGAATTTTACGTTGTGTGAAGGTTAATGCCTCATCAAGGTTATTGAGTATCCACGCCTCCCCGCCCTTCCCCTCCTGCACACGGTATTCGTGATAAACTTCTTCATCACGCAGGTAGATATGCGCACAGCCATTACCCTGATAAGCTTCGCCTTTGTCGGTACTATACATAAAAAACCATGTGCGGCTGAGTTGCTTTTTACTGGTCTGAACACCTGATTTGAGCGCGTCACAATCAATGGGCACATCGAAAAGCACGCAAGAAGTAAACGTCTCCGGAATAAGTGCGCTTTCGAGCGCAACTGTTCCGCCTGCTTCTATTCCGATCAATGCCCGGAAACGCCATCCAATTCTTGCCCGATATTTCTTTTCGACAGCCGGAACGACAGAAGCAACAACATCCGTTTGTTTTGAATCGACAAACACGGTGATCAAAGGTGTGAGCGTTGCATTTGCGATAGAAAGTGAGATATGCGCACTGATCTTATCTTTTGAAGATGCTGTCAGATTTCCAATAACATACAGCACCGGGTACAGCCGGTTTGTTCTTTCATATTCTGCCGGGAGGAGAATTTCGAACCCGCTTTCGTTAACAATCTTTAGTGAGTTGGAAACGTTTGCAGCCGGAGTCAAATTTTTGACATCACCCCGATATGGTTTTCTTTCAAATGCATCACTGATGAAGTGCAGTCCATTTGGAAGCGCATCGCGCCAATATTGAAACTCGTGCCCCCCATTACGCACCCGGAACTCGTGCGGAAATTTCCTGTCGCGTAAAAGCATGTGCAGTTCTTCGTTACTCCGGCAAAGGGTTTCTTCATCATCGCCATTATCGACGTATAACCTTAGGTTCCGTAATGAACTTAAATCGCTTTGTGCAAAAATGTGAAACGGAGAATGCTGTTTATAGTACTCCGTGATCCTACCTTCACCTGTTACACCCACCGCCCCGAATAATCTGCCCCATTGATCATCCCAACCGGAAGCTTCTTCTGTCATGTACTGACTATCCGTACGAACGGAGATACTCAAAGGCACGCTGACGGTAAAGACATCCGGGTTACGGAGTGGCAGAACTAACGCACCAAAGCCACCCATGGAGTAACCTAATGTTGCACGCTGTGATTTATCGGCAAGGGTTCTGTAATGCGAATCGATATAGGGAACAAGTTCTTTTATAAACATATCCTCGTACAAAAACTTACCGGCATAGTCGTTTACATAGTAATTGCGATATCCGGCAGGCATCACGTAAATCATCGGCACGATTTCTTTCTTCTTCACGGCCGCATCCGCGACCTGGCTTATCTGTCCGTATTCAAGCCAGGAAGATTCGTTATCGCCCAAGCCATGCAGCAGATAAACAACCGGGTAGCTTTTCTTTGACGTGTAGTAGTCTTCCGGAAGAATGATTGAATACTTTACATCCTGCGCTAAAATTTTACTGCTCATCGCAACCCCCTCTTCAATGCGTGGCTTTTGAGCATAGCTGACTGATGCTCCGGAAAAAACAATCAATATGATTAGTCTCAATGTTTTCATCGGGTAAGACTTTCTTTTAAGGATGAAAACGATTCGTTAAGTCCGTTTAAGAATGCCTGGTGAGATTCAGCGCCCTGACGCACACGGTACTCGTAGCCATCCGTGCCATCGTTCCTGATTTTGAGATACAGGTTTTCATACCCCTTGAAGCTTGCATTCTTATCGGTTCCGTCAACATAGTAAAACACATCTCCCGAAACATCGGCACCTTCGTCCGGCAGCTGCGCGTTGAAAATAAAGCAATCACTAAAGTTGTCTGACTCGTCTGCCAACATCAGAGCATTCAAGGCCAATGATCCGTTTCCCACAATGACACGATTCGCCCGAAGATCTTTTGTTCGATACGCTCCGTCAACGTACGCGATTATCTCATCGATTTTTTCATCGTCTGCCAGCGTTTCATTGATCTCAACAACAACCGACTGTGGTATTTTAGCCGCGATCATCGCGTTGCGCAGCAGCGAGAATGTCTTAACGCGATTGGCTTGCGCATTTGCGCCTGGGTCATGCATGAGATACAAAACCGGGTATTCGACTGTTGTAGCGGAATAGTCAGCAGGTGTTAGAATATTCAGGCTAATACCCGATACGTCAGCAGATTCAATTTCGCTTTCGCTGATCAATGTGCCCGCCTCTGCCGGAGCAGGCTCCGTTGGATATGGAACCCCTTGAACAGCATTGCTGATAAATTTCAATGCCTCAGGATATGATTTTTTCCAGTAATCGAAAGAATGGCCACCACTTCGTACGCGATACTCATGCGCGATACCCTTGTTGCGCATCAGTGAATGAAGATTGTTGATCGTAAAAATCAGCGCTTCTTCATCATCCCCGCAGTCGATCAGAAACTTTACATCGTTGTATGCATTCAAATCCTCTTCCTGAAAGAAGTAGAAGGGACTTCTGTCTTTAAAATACTGCGTGATCCGGGCAGCACCCGACACACCCTTTGCGGGACCAAAGTTGGGAGCCCATTGATTATCGAACGCCTGTTGCGACTCAGCAATGTATTGCTCGTCCGTCCGGAAAGACATGCTTAACGGGATACTGATCGAGAAAACTTCCGGGTGCATGGCCGGTAAAATCAGCGCGCCATACCCTCCCATCGAGTAGCCCATGACCGCCCGTTGTGATTTGTCGGGCTTGGTGCGGAACCGTGCGTCAATTTCAGGAACCAGCTCATTTACAAACATGTCCATGTACGGAAACGTGCCGTTGTATTTATCGATGTAATACGTATTGAAACCTTGCGGCATCACGTAGATCATTGGAACTGTTTCGGCAATGTATTTATCCACAAAAAACTGAAGTCCACCGTTTTTATACCAGGCAGTTTCATCATCACCATAGCCATGCAGCAGATACACCACCGGATAAGTCTCTTCCGACTCATCGTACCCGGCAGGTAACAACACTGCGTATTCAACTGCGCGATTGAGTACCGAGCTTTGCAGAATCTGATCTTCACGCAACCGCACGAAAGGCACCGTAACCTTTTTCGGTTCATCATCCGAACATCCTGTTACCAGGATGAGCACTAACACCACAAACATCAGCCTCCCCTTCATATCATTTTTCGTTTGCAACCACAGGATCAATCGATTTCACCGGTGAATCACCGTACGTGACCACCGACTTTAAATACATTCTGAAATCCGGATTTGGATTCGTCCACTTAATTTCAATTTTATGCTTGCCTAGTGGCAGTGAATAGTTGTGATAGATGTCGTATTTACGAACGATGTAGTCGAATGGCATTTTCATCTGCCCGGTGTTCTTTCCATCAACATAAACATCCAGCAATGCCACGTAATCACTCTGCGATGCACCGCATACACTCCTGAGATTCCCCAACACCACTACACCATTCCCGGTAAAATCCACAACAATCGGATCGTCGAGATGATCTTTACGTATTAACAACTCCGATGCGGGATACAAGCCTTCGAAAGATTGCTCAAGCTTTAGCGCTTGAGGTTGCTGAACGTTGATTGCGATTAATGAATCCGAAATTGTACCTCCATTTGCGCGCACGACTGCCAGTGCGTGCTTGAAGCTCAAGTCATAAATCTGACGGAGTGAAATATCCATGTACGGAAACTTCAGGTCCTCGGCTTCCTCCAGCGCAGGCTTCCAGTACTTCGGAATATTTTTATATCCGATCATCACTCCGAGGATACCCGCAGCGGTTGCGGGATTACAATCCGAATCCTGACCGCATCGTGTGGCAACGTCCATGGTTTTGAAGAAGTCTTTTTCACCATACAATAATCCCATCACAACATAGGCTGCATTCAGGCTTGCATCGATATTGAAGGCATTGAACACACCTTCCGAACAACCTTTATCAGATGAATGATTTTTCTCGATTTCAAACCAGGCCTTTTTCCAGTCATCCGGGTACTGTTTATGCCAGGCAATAACATCGGCAATGGTTTTGTAAAACTTGCTTTCGGGAGGAATGATTTTTAATGCTTCGCTAACAACCAGTTCTATATCGTCTGTCACGTAAGCGGCCGAGTACATAGCCGACATAAAAGCGCCTCCGTAAAAACCATCGCCATAGTTCATAATATGGCCGATGCTGTCGCAAATGATTGATGAGGCGTTGATCATTCCGGGAGTCATCATGCCCGCGAAGTCGGCCTCAATCTGGAAATCAATATCATCCGCATGCGGGTTATTCATCCAATGACCGGATGCCGGTGGCATGATTCCATTGAGGATGTTATAGCGTGCCGCCTGATTGGCATGCCAGAGCTTGTAATCGTCACGCGCAAACGACAAAGCGAAAGAATCCACCGGGGCATTTAACCCATATTTCTCAAGAATCTCTACGAATGTCATGTCGATGTAGACATCATCGTACAGACCCGGATCAATCTCGAATGTTTCTTTAATATAGTGGTCGTGCCAGATGATCGGCTGATAGTCCTGAATGAGTGTTCCTTTAAATTTGAATTCTGTTGGTCCGCCAAATGTGCAGCCGATGGTTTGCCCCGCCCAGCCTCCGCGGATTTTATCTTTCAACGCTTCTGTTGAAATCGAGAAACGTTCAGGCAACGCACTTGATTCAAGTTCCCTCTTTCTGCAGGAAGCTGCCATTAACAGCACACAGATACTATAGACTAAGGCTCTCTTCATTGTTTTTTGTCGCTTACAGGAAGATTACTTTTTGGTTCATTCTCCGAATACACAACCATATCGTTGATGCGGTATTCATAGCCTTTATCCGGATTGATCCATTTAAGACGAATGGTGTGCTTGCCTTCGGGCATCTGGTAGTTCCATGAGGGTTCAAGCTTGCGGGCAGTATTCATCATCGGCAACGAAATGGTATCGGTAACAATGCCATCGGTGTACACATGCATGATAGCAACATACGGATCGTTTATCTCTGCAAGCCCGAGTGGCTCTGAACCATAGGTACGTTTTGCAATGCGATCGACATAGTCAGGATCAATCTTTGCCCGTTTCACCATGTTGCCGTAGAGCAGATACCCGTTACCGGTAAATTCCAGGGTGATTTCATCGGTGAATGACTTGTCGATTTTGCTTCGTTCAACCAGAAAGGTCTTCTCAAAATTCTGTTCGAATTTCACAGCGACCGGCTTCGTGAGCGGAATGGTAATTTTGTCACCGGAGATTTTACCGCCTTGTTGTTCAATCATCGCAAGAGCGTGACTGAAACTCCACGTATACGCTTTGGCAAGTGACACGTCCGTGTTCTCGAAATTATCATGCTCAATCTCTTGTAAGGCCTTTAGCCAGAACGCAGGTATTTTATCATACCCCAGCATCACACCGAGCACACCTCCTACCGTTGCCGGATTGCAGTCAGCATCCTGACCGCAACGCGCTGCGATGTCAACCGACTTCGTGAAGTCACCGTTACCGTACAGCATTCCGATTGCTACGTACGCAGAATTAATCTTTGCATCGATGTTAAACCCGAGGAATGCGCCTTTCGGACAACCAACGTCCAGGTTCCATTTCTTTTGAACTTCAAACCACGTTTGCTTCCAGTCGTTGGGATATTGCTTATGCCACGCAATTACATCCGCGATGCAATCGTGAAACTTCGTTCCAGCAGGGATGGTCTTGATTGCCTGCTCTACGATATATACCGGATCGTTCGATACAAACGCCAGTGAGTACATCGCTGACACGAACACCCCGCCATACCAACCGTCTCCGCTATTCATCACGTGCCCAACACGATCAGCTATGTCGGTTGCGGCATTCACCATTCCGGGGGCCATCAGGCCGATAAAATCAGCTTCGATTTGAAAATCGATATCGTCTGCATGGGGGTTGTTCTTCCAGAATCCTGATGCCGGGGGCATGATTCCGTTTAAGATGTTATAACGTGAAGCCTGGTTTGCGTGCGCGAGGTGATACGCGGTATTCGACCAGTGATGAGCGATCGAATCGGACGTTGCATTTAATCCATGATTCTGAAATGCTTTAACAAAGTTCAGGTCGGTATAGATGTCATCAAACAATCCCGGCTTCTTATCCCACCAGTATTTCACATAATGTTCATTCCACGGGATATTCATCTTGTCGTCTATCAATGATCCCTGATACTTGAACTCAACAGGCGCTCCGTAAACCACACCAATGGTTTGACCGGCCCATCCACCCTTGATTTTATCCTGAAGCGAAATTTTTGACATGGTGACCGACTCCTTCGACAATACATCATCAGAAGCGGTGGTAGCCTCCGGCTTGCAACCGGAAGCTATCACACACACAATCAACAACAACCAAAAATTATTAATAACCAACTTCATTCTATTTGCTTTCAGACTTATAAACACTGAGTTCACTGATCGATGTAAACCCGGAAACTTTCTTCGTGTATTTGTTCCAGTGATCCTGGATCGCGGCATCACCGATAATCCGAATGGCTTTTGTTTTTACCGGAGCGAAGCTGATGATATACTCCACGAAATGCGGTTGAAAAAACACAACGTCGGTTTTCGGCAGCGGTGGGTTGATCAGCGTCCGTTCAACCGGAACCCATTTTCCTTCCGCGTTTTTATACTGAACATTCAATGACGTGAACCAGCCTCCGAACTCTTCCATTCCTCCGGTAAAGAAGCCAATCATGTCGATATTTTGTTCTTCTTTCCATTCGTAACCATAGTAGTCTACTTTCGGAATTTTAGCCTTTGCGGCCAGGCTATAAAAAACAGAGCCGGTGCCATTGAACTTTCCATCACGAAGAACCGGATCAGGTGTGGTTGCATACATCGACTTTCCAAATGTTACCCATGCTGAATCAATTACTTTCCAGTTAAGCTCATTTACGTTCGACAACACGCTCGTTGCGGAGCCCGCGATGTTCTGGGTGCGGACGAGCAGATCAAAATCTTTTTTGAGGAATTTCTTTCCGTTATCAAGCTGTACGGTGATTTTGTAGTTGCCGGGAACGGTCGGTGTACCGGATAGCTTTCCTTTTTCAAACGTTACGCCTTTCGGCAGATTTCCACCGGCCAAAGTCCAGTTATATTTCTTGTTTGCATCGCTGTAGAAAACAAAGTCAACCGGTTTGTTAACTTCCATGCGTGGCGCAGGACCAACATAAAACTCTACCGGCACATCGAACGTGGCTGCGGTGTTGATGGTGATTTTCTCAGCACCTGCTTTCCCACTTACAGAACCACCTTCAGCTTTAATAAGATCAAGCGTTACCGTTAACGTTCTGTCGATCATATCCTGTATGCTGGCATCCGGCAACTCGTGACGGGTAATGTTGATGTATGTGTCGTTGAATGGTTTTGTCCAGCCTTCGATTGGCAGGTACAAATTTGCCGGCAGACCTTTGAAGCCATAAATTATACCGAGCAACCCGGCAACGGTTGCAGCCTGGTTATCGGCATCGAACCCCATCGCGCACGACAGGTCGAGTGTTTTCTGAAAATCACCCTTTCCATAAAGCATGGCCAGGATGCCACATGCTCCGTTGAGGTTTGCGTTCCAGATAGTTTTAGTAAGATCAGGTTCATTGATATAATACTTCCCGGCCATCTCCTTCCATGCGTCCTGCCAGTTGTTCGGATACTTCTGATGCAGCGCGATCATATCGCGAACGGTCTGCGCGTAGCGTCCATTCACCGGTAATTCTTTTAACCCGATATCGATGAGCCTACGGATGTCCTTTTCAAAGAATGCAGCAGCATACATTGCTCCATACATTACGGTTGGTTCAGCGCCCCATTCATCACTGGTAATCAGTGCAGCCCAATCGGATTTCTGCGCAGCATACTTTACCATTCCGGGAGCCGTGTACGCCCAGATTTCGTTGATGAGTTGCGGATCGATTTGAAACCAGTGAGGATTGATATTCTTGTCTCCTGTAAAAGGCGGAGTATATCCGAAATGCATCAGGCCGAGTGCGCCACGGTTTGCAAGCCATACACGGTCGCGGATATGAAACATCCACGCATCACGCATCTGCTCATAAGTCGGTTCGTGGCCGTATTTTTCCATAGTGAGCAAATACATGTATTCTACATCGGTATCGTCATCGGAGAACGCACCCTTGTACTGCTTAAGCTTGTCGAGATTTTTCGTGTAACCATAAGGCCACTTGCTTTCATCGCCCGGGGCGTTTACGTATTTGTTCTCGTGTGGCAATCCGTAGATGTTACCGATCATCTGCCCAATCCACGCACCGGCAATCTTGTCGCGCAGTTCGGTCTTCGAAATAGTTTTCTTTTGAGCAACGGTAACGTTGACCGCGATCAGCAGAACAAAAACACTAAGAGCAATTCTCAACTTCATCGTTTACGGATTTTGCTGTAGGTTATTATTTGTATTTATGGCCGTTTGAGGTATCGGAAAGAGGCGCTTATTTGGTGTAGTTGCCGGCTTATTCCAACCTGCATTTTCCCACACGCCAAAGCGAATCATATCCTGTCTGCGGTGACCCTCAAACGCAAACTCACGTCCAAGCTCATCCAATAATTCAGTGTCGGTCAGGTCACCAACAGTATAGGGTATTAACCCCGCACGGGTACGAATTTTCTGCAAATCAGGATCACTGATGAACGTGGCCGCCTGACCAAGGCGATACAATGCCTCCAATTTTGTGTAGAGCACATCGGCGTACCGGAAGAGCACAAAGTCATTCTCCATGTCATTCACATCATAATTAAGTTCTTCCTGATATTCATACTTGGCAATACGCGCTCCCTCCCATTCCCCACGTGAATTATAGTTTGCAATGGTTGGCGTGTAAATGAAGGGCACACCGTCAATCACAATCGGATTTCCGGCTTTATCATACTGCTGCCCGAACAGAAATGACTTTCTGCGCAAATCTTCGTCAGCATATTTGGTAAAGAATGTCGGGTTGACAACAAAGCCATCCCACGGAACACCCGTCATGTTAATGGTTGCGCGACTGGCTGAATTCAAGGTCAGATAAGACCAGTAGAAGTGCTCAGTTGTGAGTTGAGCCTGATACGGGATAACAAATATGTTCTCCTTCGAGTCTTCATTGTGAATTTTGAAGTTTGCAAAGTAGTCGTCAGCAATTTCATACGCGCCTATCGCTATGATGTTATCACAAGCAGTAACAGCATCCGCAAAGTGATCTTCTCCGATCCACTCCTGGGCATTCATATACATTTTCGCCTGAAGCATGTACGCCATGGCTTTGGTAACACGACCATAGTATTGGGTGGTCGGTGTCTCCTGGAGGAAGTCAATATTTTCGTCAATCTCCTGCATGATAAACTCATACACGAACACGCGATCCTTTTGCAGTGGTAGTTCTTTTGAACCGTACGAGGTTGAAAATGGAATGTTACCCCAGTAGTCCATTCCCCAGTAGTAATAGAACGCGCGCAAAATTTTGATCTCCGCAAGTACGCGTTCCTTGTTATCGAAATTGATGTCAGAGATTACGCTCAGGATTTCATTACATGCCGATATTCCCTGAAAAACCATATCCCACGCTTGCGTAAGGATTTTGTTATTTGGAGCAATGTTCAGTTTATGAATATCATCCCAACGCCCCTGATCATACCATTCTCCATTATGCTTGGTGGGAATCACAAGTTCATCGGCCGCCAGCTCGCCCAGCGACCAAAGGCGCTGCTCTTCCGGGTAAGGTTGAAGCTTAACGTATGCACGACCAGCATATGCGATAACATCCTTTTCGGTTTGAAAGAAGTTCTCGGCTGGAATGTTTGAGTAGATATGCTCCGACAAATCGAAACAGGATGTCGTTACGAAGAGCAAGGCAATTGTTGTAAGTGTTATATACTTTTTCATTTTGCTCATCTTTAAAGGTTAGAATGCTGCATTTAAACCAATGGTTATGGAAGTTGTCCGTGGATAATACGATAACCTGTCGATACCCGGCTCAAGTCCGCCCAGGTTTACCTCCGGGTCGATGCCTTTATATTTTGTGAGCCAAAAAACATTTTGCGCGGAAGCAAACATGTTCAGGCGCGACACAAACCTCGATTGAATGTTGAAGTTATAGCTGAGCGATATGTTATCGAGTTTCAGGAACGTTGCGTCCTCTACGTACTTCGATGAATACGTGATCGCTGCCGTAAACTCAGGGTTTTCATACTGCGTGTGAACAATGTTGCGGATCGACAGGCTCTTCCAGCTTTCATAATACAAACGATATGAATTCAGTACTTTTCCACCCAACCCGGCACGGAAGGCAAACTTCAAGCCCCAGTTCTTGTAGCTGAAACTGTTTGTCCACCCGAGAAAAGCAAACGGATTGGCATTACCGATGTCTTCCCAATCGTCACGATCCACTTCCCCTACAGGATTTTGATTTTTAAATACATCGCGGCCATCTTTCACACCTACCCAAACCGGTCCGTAAAATGTTCCGAGGGGTTTTCCTTCTTCAATCCGTTGCGTGTTAGCTGTAATAGTTCCACCCATGAAGCCAACTTCATACGACTTCTGGGTAAATTCCTTGTTCGAAAGTTTGTTAAGCTTGTTCTGATTATGACTCGCTGTAAAAATCATTCCCCAGAGGAAACTGCCTTTCTTCATCACCTGGGCATTCAGTGTTAATTCAATGCCCTGGTTGCTTATCGTGCCGACATTTGCAAACAACTCTTTATAGAGATACGGTGGCGTGGAGACCTGGAATGTCCATAGCAAATCGACTGTCTTACGCCTGTAGTACTCGATGCTACCGCTCAACTTGTTATTGAACAAGCCGAAGTCAGCACCGATGTTCAGTTCTCGTTTCTTTTCCCATCGTAAGTCCGGATTAGGATTCTGTGCCGGCTCAAACGCGTTAATCCATTGTTCGTTGTAATACAAGCTACCGCTGCGCGCGA
This sequence comes from Cyclobacteriaceae bacterium, assembly GCA_016786585.1. Lineage (GTDB taxonomy): Bacteria > Bacteroidota > Bacteroidia > Cytophagales > Cyclobacteriaceae > UBA2336. The sequence goes on along the minus strand of JAEUUI010000008.1, from coordinate 270,959 downwards.
GCAGGATCCGTGATTTGTAAGGATCGAAGTCTTGATTTCCCGTAACTCCGAAACCAGCCCTTAATTTGAGCTCATCAATCCAGGTAACATCTGACAGAAAATTCTCTTTTTTGATTCTCCATCCAGCGCTCACTGCGGGGAACAATCCCCATTTATGATTGTCACCAAACTTGGACGAACCTTCCCTGCGAAGGGATGCAGATAAAAGATAGCGCTCATTAAAATTGTAGGAAGCACGTGCGAACAACGCGATCAGCCTGCTCGACTGTTTGTAAGAACCGAGATAACCCTTACCCTGATAGAAATAAGAACCCGCCCCGATATTGTTATAACCATAAACATCGGTATCAAAATTTGAATTACCGACATAGGAACTGCTTTCTACAAACTCCTGAAAACTATACCCAGCAATCAATTGCAGATCATGATCACCAAACGATGTCGCATAGTTTACAACGCTTTCAAGTTGCGAGTTACTGTTACGACCATTTGAAATTTCAGCTTCGCCCGCTACACCCGGTGTTGTGTTGGTTCCAACCAGTGAAGGATAGAACTGAGTTTTGTAAGAGTTCTCTTCCCACTCCGACTTTTGAGTAGAAATAAAGTTGTCCCATGAAAGACCGTCCGTAATTTGAAGTGTGGCGCGCATATTCAGCACGAGGTTGTTTGTCTTGCCATCGCGCTTGCGTTCTTTCAGCATCGCTACCGGGTTTCGGTAGTCCAATTCGTCATCATAAAAATATCCACCAGTTCTCGGATCAGAATCATCGTAGACCGGCTGCGTTGGATTTTGAATAAATGCCTGTCGGAAAATCTCGTAGTTAGCAGGCTTGTACTTGGAAACATTGTTAATCAAATTGAAGTCGAGCGTCAGCTTATCCTGAAGAACTTTCTGTTTGATATTCGACTTAACAAGCAAACGTTCCATCTGGTTGTCGGCCAGAAGTCCGGTTTCCGTACTATGTGTAACAGATGTGCGGTGAGAAAACGAATCTGTTCCACCCGAAAGTGCCAGGTTCTGCTGATAGCTAACCGGATGATTGCGTGTTACCTCGTCAAACCAATCTGTATCGTGACCCAATAACACTGACGGGCCTGCACTTACCGGATAATGTTCTACTGCATATTTAAATTCCTTTGCACTAAGGTTACGAACAGCGCGTGGAGCCACTTGCGTTGATCCCTGAACTGAATATTCAAATGTCCCCTTACCCTTTCGGGCGCTTTTCGTGGTAATGATGATTACCCCGTTCGTTCCACGTGTTCCGTAAATCGCGGCAGCAGACCCATCCTTCAGCACATCAAATGTTTCGACATCCTGAAAGTTGAGGTTGTTCAAGTCCGCTCCGATTACGCCATCGATAATAATTAACGGCTGCTGACCTGATGTAAGCGTGTTCGCACCCCGAAGAAGAATCTGATATCCGGAGAGCGGATCTGCTCCATCGGGCTTCGAGATCAGTAAGCCGGCAACTTTTCCCTGGACAAGCCCGATCGGGTCATTAAAACTACCCGTATTGAAATCTTTTGCTTTTACCGATGTTACAGCTCCGGTAAGTTCCTTCTTTGTTGTCGTGCCATAACCTATCATAACCACTTCATCCAGCATGGTAGTCGACTCACTCAGCACAATATTGATTGCGCCTGTACCCGAAACGGGATGTTCGACTGATTCGTAACCAATAAAAGAGAACACCAGCACCGAGCCCTCTGAGGCTGTCAATGAAAATGTGCCATCGGCTTCGGTAATCACTCCATTATTTGTTCCTTTCACGGACACACTTACTCCAGGAAGCCCCTGGCCGGAAGCGTCCTTTACGGAACCATTAATCTTACTTTGCGCAAAAGAGCCGATCGTTCCCATCAGCATCGCGCACGTGATAAAGGCTTGCAAAAATCTTTTCATAGGATGGAGGTTAATATTCATGCTTATCCTTTTTCAACTTCTAACAATGCAACTTCATTGCGGAATGGAATGGACGACTGCGCACCCATTCGTGTAACCGTTATCGCAGCAACGCGCGTAGCGCTTTTCACTGCTTCCACGATCGATTTGCCTTCCGCAAGACCAACACAAAACGCCCCGCTGAAGGAGTCACCGGCTGCCGTTGTATCGATGGCCACTACCTTAGTTGCATCAACTGTGTGGTACTGATCTTTTTCTTTGATGAAAGCACCCTGTGCACCCATCGTGATAACAACATTGTCTACACCCTTATCACTGATAATGTCGGCTGCCTTGCGGGCACTTGTCCAGTCAGTAACTTTAATTCCGGAAAGCATTTCAGCTTCGTGTTCATTCGGTGTGATCACATACAGACACTTTAAAAGTTTTTCCGATAATGTCCGGGCGGGTGCAGGGTTAAGAATAACCGGAATGCCTTTTTTACTGGCAAGTGCAGCAGCGTACTCAACAGTCTCAATTGGAATCTCAAGCTGCATAAGCACAAAGTTTCCGGTTTCGATCTCTGCCTTTGCACTTTCAATATCGGCTGGTGACAAGCTGCCGTTTGCCCCGGACGCAACTACGATACAATTCTCGCCATGGGAGTCGACCGTGATCAATGCAACACCGGAAGGATTTTTTGGATCAGAAAAAATATAATCAGTATTAATACCTTCAGCATTATAGAGTTCAACCGACTGCTTTCCGAAAACATCATTACCGGTTTTCGAGATGAATGTTACTTTTCCTCCCTGCCGTGCTGCCGTTACTGCCTGGTTTGCTCCTTTGCCACCCGCGTTCATCAGAAACGTTCCACCCAACACAGTTTCACCGGGTGTAGGAAGCCTGTCGGTTTTGATAACCATGTCGGTATTACAGCTTCCGATTACAATGATTTTTTTCATAGACTTTGGAATAGGTGTTTCAAACGTACCCACTTCAAACGATTGAATTCTTCAAAAAATGACTCATTTTGATAACTGTAAATTGACTATCACGAGCTTAAATATTTAATAATCAATTAATTAAATACAAAATTTGCATTAATATTAGCATTCACACCAAAAGATCCTGCTGCACCATTCTGCTCCATAATTTTTCCGGAAACGGTTGTTGCATCCCGTGGGGAGACGCATCGAATTCAACACGAAAAGCCGGAAATAGAAGGAATCATAAACTAAAAAAGACCACAAGATGTGGCCTTTCGGGGAATACAGACATGCCGTTAATATAAATTATGGCATCACCTTATAGATTGTATCCAACACGGTTCCATCAATCCATTTTACAACTGCAACAATTTCGTTTTCGAATTTCTGCTTTGCCGGAACACCACAGATCTTCTCTGCTTCGGCTTTCAATTCATGAATCGTTTTAATCGGCAGACCGCTATTTTTCATTCGTTCAATTAAATCGGTGCGCAATGGGTTAATCGCAATCCCGCGCTCTGTAACAATGACATCGATCAACTCACCTGGGCCACAAAGAGTCGTTACTTCATCACGGATAACCGGAATGCGATCACGAAACAAGGGCACAGGCAATATTGTACACTTAGCGAACAAACAATTCTGCCACCCCCCGATGCCGTGCAGCAGCAAACCATCGGAGTGCGTAACTACATTCGCATTGAAGTTCACATCAACTTCCGTAGCACCAAGAATCACCACATCCAGCATGGACGCGAAATTTCCTTTACCGTGATAGTTATAGCTCGTGAACGGACTTGTACTTACATGATTCGGATTTTCCCGCATCGACTTCACACCATCCAAGTCGAATGTCTGGCCATCCAAGATGAAGTCGACAAGGCCTTCATTCAACATGTTTACGAGGTACTTGTTGCTTCCACCACGTGCAAAGCGTGCTTTCATGCCCTTCGCTTTCAAGAGCTCCGCGAAGTAAATGCCGATCGATAAAGCCGTGCCTCCCGCCCCTGCCTGGAATGAAAAACCGTCTTTAATGATTCCGGCATGTTCACAAAATCTGGCTGTCATTTCGGCCAGCAGTAACCGGTCGGGGCTTTTCGTAATCTCTGTTGTGCCGGAAACTATCTTAGAAGGAACTCCGACCTGATCAACCTGTACAACATGATCAACGTAATTCCCCTGAATCTGCCAGGGAACACATGGAAATGGAACAAGGTTGTCGGTTACAACGATAACTTTATCAGCATACTGGGAATCCGCCAACGCAAAGCCAAGCAATCCACACGCTGCCGGTCCGTCAACACCATTGGCATTACCAAAAAAGTCAGCCGTAGGTGCAGCGATAACCGCAATGTCGATCGCCACTTCTCCATCCTGCACCGCCTGGTACCGGCCGCCATGCGAACGAAGGACGCCAACACCTTTCATCTTGCCATGCGAGGTAAACCGTCCAAGCTGGCCGTTCATGCTTCCTTCGATGTGATGAATCGTTCCGTCTTCGAGATACTTTATTAAAGGAGCATGACATTCGAATGAGGCCGATGGAAACCACACCAGATTTTTAACACCAAGTTCGCTTGCGATATCAAAAATTTGTACAGCGATCAAATCCCCATTCCGAAAGTGGTGATGCGTAGAGATCGTCATGCCGTCTTTTAATCCGCTCCTGATCAATGCTTCTTTTAGAGAAGGGACAAGCTTATTTCCGTCATCCGGAAAATCTGCGCACGAAGAAATTCGTGGCCCGAACTTCCGGCCTTCAGGCTTATGTTTGCCGATTCCCTTATATGCAATCACCGGCTTGCCATTCACTTCCGTGGGAACCGAACGTCCGGCTGCGTTGACAACAAGTTTCACTTTGCTCATATCGGTTCCGCTTTATGATATGTGTCCTTCCAGTTCTTATCCAGTCTGCCCATTGCTACCGCCAATTCAATGGTTCGCTGCGCACGCTTCACAACAGGTGCATCGATCATTTTTGTTCCGAGCGACACAACACCCAATCCTTTTCGCGTTGCATCTTCAAATGCTGAAACTATTTTCTGCGCTTTATCTATCTCGGCAGTGTCGGGTGCAAAGCTTTCATGAATAACGCTGATTTGCCGCGGATGAATACAGCCCATTCCTTCAAAACCCAGAGCCTTTGACTGAAGCACGTTTTTCCGTAACCCTTCCATATCACCTACATCCGAAAACACGGAATCAATCGGCTGAATACCAGCGGCTTTGCATGCATTTACAACCATGCTTCGCACAAAGAGTGATTCCTTCCCTTCAGCGGTTCTGCTAACACCAAGATCAGCCGTGTAGTCTTCGAGCCCGATGGCAACCGCCACAACATTTTTAGCTGCTTTTGCAATTTCAAAAACGTTAATAACTCCCAGCGCACTCTCCACAATCGGCATCAGCCAAACCGATGTAGTAATACCCAGTCGTGCGTGTATAGCCAGGATGTGATTATTTACTTCATGAATCTGATGAGCACTTTCGCATTTCGGGATCAGAACTACATTCACATGATGCGGTATCACATAATCGAGATCATTCAACCCGGCAGGCAACTGGTTAATCCGCACCATCCGCTCTGCACCCATAAAGTCGAGCGCGCGTAATGTGTTTCGAACTAAAAAGCGAGCCTCGTTCTTTTTCTCAATTGCCACCGCATCTTCCAAATCCAGGATCACAGCGTTTGGCTTGTGAACACCTGCGTTAATCATTAAGCTCGGTGTGTTTCCCGGCAGATACAATCTTGAGAACCGGTACCGGTCACGCGGGGTTGTGTACTGATTATCGGCCAGTAATGGCAACAGATATTCTTTTTCGGTCCTGATAACTTTTTTGACAGCCGCTTCAAGCCGGGCTGCAATTACAAACGGTAGCGCACCTTTGTCATCAAGCGTAACAACAGCATGCTTAATTTCGAAGAATGAAAGCACATCGTTACACAATGCCGTGATGCTTTCGCCATACAGCGACTTCACTTTACTGTTAACGGTAATCCGGATACCTCCGGAATCGGAAAGCTCAAGCATAACAAAGCAGTCCGACCGATCTTTATCGCCTTTATTGCCCGCAAAACCTTTGTTGTTCATACGTATTACCCTAAATATACAACCGTAATGTTATTGCGCCCATGCCGGCAATGTAGGTTCGAAATTAAGCCACGGCATGATAACAAAATACATGAGAATAGTAAGCACTACCAGGCTGATGAGATTCAACCACACGCCACATTTCACCATGTCGGACACCGTTACTCGTTCACTTCCGAAGATCACCGTGTTCGGACCTGTTCCCGCAGGCATCATGAAACCCAGCGATGATGCGACTGTTGCCGGAATCATCAAAAGGAATGGATTCATACTCGCGGCAACCGCCATACTTGCGAGTACAGGTAAAAGAATGTTTGCCGTTGCTGTGTTCGAATTGAATTCCGTGAAGATCATCACGAAACCAATTACAAGAATCAGCACAATGATAAACGGATAACTGCTTACAAATGCGAGTTGCGCACCCAACCAGTCAGCCAAACCGGTTGACTCAAAGCCGGCAGCAATTGCATAACCTCCCCCAACGATCATAACAACACCCCAGGGAACCTGACTTGCCTGCTTCCAGTCGAGCAGCCGCTTCTCTTTGTTGGCAGGAATTGCGAAAAGCAAAAGCGATGCAGCAATAGCAACGGTGCTGTCATGCACAAAATCCTGCAGCCCCAGCAACTCACTCCACCCCGGGATGACGAAATCACCGAAGACAAGATTTTCACGAAATACCCAACCGAAAATCGCGAAGAGGCAAACATAAATTACCCTGCGTTCGCCCGGAGTAGTTTTACCCAACGCTTTCAGTTCGTCTTTAATGAGTGTTTCATTGCCGCTGAGGTTCCCGCTTACGTTAAAATAGCGCGACAGGTAATATGCGAATATGGGCAACAGCACAATCATTAAAGGCAAGCCTACTTTCAGCCACGTGAAGAATGTTATCGGAGGGGCATCCGGAAAAAGGTTTTCCAGGATACCGATCATGATCAGGTTTGTCGGTGTGCCGATCAGAGTTCCAAGTCCGCCAAGCGTAGCCGAATATGCAATGCCCAGCATCAACGCTTTTGCGAACGTACTTTTTTTACCCGTAAGATCTTCTTCCTCTTTGGCAACGATCGATAATGCAATCGGAAACATCATGACTGCAGCCGTAACGTTTGCAATCCACATTGAAAGAAACGCGGTGGCAACCATCATACTGAAGATGATTTTCCTGCGACTGACTCCAAAGATGTTTATGATCACTAAGGCGATTCGCTTGTGAAGATTTTGAGCCTCGATCGCCTTCCCAAGAAAAAAACCACCGAGCATCATCAGCACGTAATTGTGACCGTAATTCACAGCGGTTTTGGATGCTGGTAAAATTTGAAGAACAGGGTAAAGTGCCAGTGGCAGGAAGGCAGTAGCAAACACGGGGATCGCTTCCGTAATCCACCAGATGCTCATGAGGATAACTACTGCGGCCGCACTCTTCCCTTCATGCGATAATCCTGCTGGCGCGGGAAGCACCATGATTATTATAAAGGCAACTATGCCCGTAAAAAGGCCAATGTATCGCTTCGACATCCGAGTATCTGTTAAGCCAGGATTTAGCTGACGTCAAAGCTAAATTTTCAAACGTTTGTTATAATGCTAAAAATGTGCGAAAATCGTAATTACAAATTGAGTACCACATATCTAATTATCTGATTTACTGTATTTTGATTGGATAAAAAAATAATAATACAATACCGTCAATTTATGTATGCTTAAGTCTTCTGCCCTCATATCGCTCATCCAGTCGATGTCAAAACCGGAAAAGAAGGCTTTTAAAATGAACGCGCCCCGGGCGGAGTCGATGCCGCATTACCTGAGCTTGTACACTATCATCGGGCAGAATAAAACTATAACACCTGAACTGCTGCGAACTAAATTTATGAAGCAGCATTCGGGAGCATCGTTTGATACCACCGTCAAATATCTTTATCAGGTTGTGCTGGATACCATGTTGGCGTTACGAACCGAACAGGACAGTTACTACTCGTTATTTGATAAGATTCTTAAGGCACGCATCCTGTTTGAGAAATCATTATTTGAAGAATGTTTTGATTTATTGCAGAAAGTAATCGACAGTGCACGCAAGCTCGAAAATTATTACGCGTTACTAATAGCCTCGCGTCTGGAACTGGAATATCTGCTTACGCTAAACTTTCCGCACATTGATGAGAAGTTGCTACTTCACAAGCAGTTTCGCATCAACGAAGTAATGCGCATCACGCAGAAAATCAATCAGCAGTCGGCATTGTATGAATTACTGAAACACCGGGTTTTGCATAAAGGAAACATCCGTTCAGAACAGCAGAAGAATGAACTGAACGACCTGGTGGTGAGTGAAATGAGTCTTGTGGCTTCCTCGAATGTCGAAAATTTCGAGATCAAAAAACTTCACCAGCTTTTCCAGGCAAACTACCTGATTAGTGTGGGCGATTACAAATCAGCCCTCCACTCCTTTTATGAGCTTAATAATCTTTTAGAAAGCAATAAACATCTATGGTCAAATCCGCCCATCTACTATTTGCTTACGCTGGAAGGCATTCTCGACACGCTCCGTAGTTTGAAAAACTATGAGGGCATGCGCCATTTTATTAATCAACTCAAAAAGCTCGACAACCCGTCACTGAATTTCAGTGCGAATGTTACATGTTTGATTTTTCTGTACGAAGCATTTCCGTTGCTTGATAAAGGTGACTTCTTTGCCAGCGAAGCCCTGATGCAGCGATTCTCAGAAGATCTATTCAAAAAATCACATTTGTTAAGTCTCGCGCGCAATGCTGAATTGAGTTTGTATACTGCTTTAATTCACTTCGGGCTACGCGATTACGGTAAGGCACAGAAAGCGTTAAATAAAATCATCTTCATTGGAAAGAACTATTCATATCTCCCGCTTTACCGTACCATCCGGTTGGCTAACCTGATGATCCTGTACGAGAAAAAAGACTTCGACCTTATTAAATCCGAAACACGCTCGATCAAACGCGATATGAATGTTGTCGGGAAGGAGTACAAAATAGAGCGCAGTGTTTTAAGCTTTGTGAACCGGCAGAACCTTCCGATTTCCGGAATGAAACGGAAAGCGCTGTGGGAAAAGATTGCGAGCGATTTCGATAAAATGCGTCACGATGTTTTTGAACAGCAGATCATTCGTCTGTTTGATTTTTCCGCATGGATCGAAAGCAAAATCCGAAAGATACCGTTGAGTGAAGTGCTGGCAAACCGAGGTTAATAGTTAACGCTAAAAATGAATATCACTATACTCTCCTACCGACCAGGTTCTGCAGGAAAGTCTTCCCTTCAAAGCCGACGGTTTAAACAGCGACTTGCCGAGCAGCATCCGCACGCACTCCTGGATACCTTCAGTGATAGACGGATGCGGATGAACACATTCAGCAAGCTCTTCAATTCCCTTATCCATCGAGATCAATAAGGCCACTGCCTGGATCGCGCTGGATGCCTGATTTCCAATGATCTTGACACCCAATATCTTCATCTGCTCATCATTGGTTACCAGTAACTTGATAAAGCCTTGTGTATTTCGTTTGGCAATCGCACGCGGTATGCAGCTGTAATCCAGCGTAACAACTTTATATTCGATTCCTTTTTCGCGCGCCTGCGTTTCATTCAATCCGACACCCGCAACTTCCGGACTCAGGAACATGATCGTGCTGATGTTTTCATACACGAGTTTGCGTTTCGGACTACCGAATATCTTCTCTACTGCATAGCGTCCCTCCAATTCGCCCACATTCACCAATGAAATATCCGCGGTAATATCACCTACTGCATATATGTTAGAAACATTGGTTTGTGTGTCGTTATCTTCAATGCCGCGCTTGGTAATGTTGATCGGCACTTTATCATCCCACAGCTCTTCATAGTTTGGAATCCTGCCCACCGACACCAGCGCCTTCTCTACATTAAATACTTCTTTACTGGAATCATCGTACTCGAGCTCATACTCAACCCGGCCATTTTTAACTTCCATACGAATGAGGCGCGAATTGCGGTGAATGAGCACACCGCTGTTTTCCATGTTTCGCTCAATCACTTTCACAACATCTTCGTCTTCAAACGGAAGAATGCGTGCGCCTTTGTCGATCAAATGAACCTTTGTTTTACCGAATCCAGAAAAAATAGTCGCGTACTCGCAACCGATAACCCCGGCACCTACAATCACCATGCTTTCCGGGAAATCTTCCATCGCCTCTATTCCTTCGCTGGTCATCACGATCTTTTCATCGATCGGCAATTCAGGCAAGTAGCGCGGGCGACTACCGGTAGCCAGAATAATATAGTCGGTTGTTACAGTTTCTTTGCGCAAACCGTTAGCAATTTCAACTTCGTTTGATGTAATCAGTCGCGCAGTACCGGATTTAAAGGTAAGCAGACTGGCTTTCGAAGAATTTTTCAGAAGCTCCATGTGTTCCTCCAGCATACCTTTGCGCTCCTCTACTGCCCTGACAACTTCTGATTGAATTTCTTTATACGAGATACTCGGGGCTTGTATGTTGTAACGTTTCAGATTTTTGCGAAAGCTTGATGCTTCGCGCGAAAGTTCCCACCACGTTTTCGATGATAACGCTCCATTGGTAACACCGGCTCCGCCTACACGCTCTTTTTCAATCAGCAATACCTTCTTTTTAAAATCAATGGCACGCATAGCAGCTGCATAGCCCGAAGGGCCTGCGCCAATAACAACGAGATCAAACTTTTCCATCGGGGGATAATTAATTCCAACTATAACATTCGAAAATTAAGAAATTCTTTTAGAAAGAAATATTGTTCTGTTTACTTATACTTGCGCACGCAAAACGCTGATAACCAATGTTTGCCCCCGTTTCTGAAAGTCATGATGCGTTACTGCGAAATGTAAAAATTGCCAACCTGATCGCGGTAATTTTTGCCATCCTCGCGTTTGTATTGCTACTCGCCACAGTTTGGCTGTTTGGCACAACCGTATCCACACCCTTTACATTTCTTACTTCCCTCGTTTATCTTTCAGTTATCGCATTAAACCGGTTCGGGTTCATCAATATCGGACGAATACTGCTTTGTATTTTCCTGCCGATTGTAACGCTGTATATCACCTACCGGTTGAAAGCCACGGGCGATCATACCGACATATTGTATTACGACAGCCGCATCATTTTACTGGCTTCAGGCCTTGTTCCCTGCCTGGTGTTTAATACACGCGAACGGCTCAAACTCTACAGTACTCTGTGTTTCAGTTTATTGTGCCTCGTTTTGTTCGATCCTATTCATGAAGCACTCGGCCAGGGGTATTACCAAAAAGGTTTTACCAGCAGTTCATACTATTACATTAATCACATCTCGATTGTTGCATTCGTGGCGATCGCTGCAAGCGCCCTGATTTTGAAAATCATCAGTGAACGTGCGGAAGAACAGAATCTCAGGCTCATTCTTGAAAAAGAGAACATCAATAAAAGTCTGCAACAAACCAACACCGATCTTAAACTGGCGTACACGATCATTCAGAACCAGCGGAATGAACTCACCGAGCAAAATCAGCAGTTGGAACAAATCGCGCAGGAAAAAGGCCGTAAACTTATTGAAGCCAATGAAGAGCTGATCAAACACAATCATGAACTTCAACAATTCTCGTATACCATCTCACATAACCTGCGTGCTCCCATCGCCCGACTGCTGGGGTTAACAAACCTGTTGGCGCGCGAACATGCCGATGGGTCGGAAGAAACACGCAAGCTCGTTCAACTGATCAAAGAATCGTCTCTTGAATTCGATGGGGTTATACGTGACCTTAACAAGATTATTGACGTACGGAATGCATTCTACCGGGTTAAAGAGAAGATAAATTTTGAAGCGGAATTCCTGCAGGCCAAAAAAGCCGTTGGCGAACAACTCTTTGAAGGCATTATCGTTAAAACCGATTTCTCATCTGAACCAGTTATCTACACCGTCAGGCCAATTTTGAACAGCATTCTTTACAACCTGATCTCAAATGCTATTAAATATCAATCTCCGCAACGTACCCTTGAACTTTCACTTCATACATTCAAGCAGGACAATTATGTCGTACTAAAAGTGAGTGACAACGGCATGGGCATGAACCTGGAATCGTACGGAAAAGAGTTATTCGGACTGTACAAAAGATTCCATTCTCATATCGAAGGCCGCGGACTGGGTTTATACCTTGTAAAATCACAGATCGAAAGTCTGGGCGGCAAGGTTGAGATTGAAAGTCAATTGAATGTGGGCACTAAGTTTTATCTCTATTTTAAAATCTTCACCGACATTGATGGTCAGATTTGTCTGGAGAATAATTGCTGCACGCTATTTTACAATGCCCGCATCAATGCACTGGGTGTTATCTGGAAAGGTCAGGCCAGCAGCGAGCAATACCGTCAGGTATTCATGAAAAGTCTCGAAATGATGATTCTCTATCATACGCCCTGCTGGATCAGCGATATGCGGAAACAAGGAAGCATTGCTGTCGAAGACCAAAAGTGGATGTTCAAAGAAATTTTTCCGTCAGCCGTTCAACATGGCTTACGAACCGGGATTTGCATTTACGATCCGGAGCAGCACAATGAAGATTACCGCGATCGCTTACGCGATACTTCCCGGGCTCACGGAATTGAGACTTTCTTCTTTCAGAATTACCAGTCCGCCGAAGAGTGGATTGAAAAGAATACCGATACGATCAGTCGGTCCCGCGTGACGGATTAAAAATACCGGCCACCATACAGCGTACGCTGCCCCCGCCATGATCCTCGATGGTGGGGATATCAATGGGAACAGGTTCTGCAAACTTACTAAGCGCATCAAGCTGGCCCGGCAGCAGCGACTGAAAGGCACGTTGCGATAAGAGGACAAATGGTTCACTCGCTTTTGAGTTAACTTCCAGCATGTTGCCGGCAAACTGTTTCATCTGTGCAAAGCTGATGGCAATAACTTTGTGATGGGTTTCAGCAAACGAAGCCAATAAGCTATCCTGGTCATCTTCATTCTTAATGGCATCCAGGCAAAGAATAACAAACTTTGTTCCGACGCACATCAGAACATTAGTATGGTAGATCGGTTCGCCTTGTTCGTCTACGGCATCGAACACAATGCTTTTGAATCCGAGTCTTGTCATTAGCTCATTCAACACTGTTTCATCCGTTCGCGGTGAACGTGAGGCATAGGCAATTTTATTCACGTAGTCGAACACAATGCTGCCTGTGCCCTCCAGAAACTTACCCTGATTTTCATACGCAGTTAAGTCAATACAGTCGTTCGTTGAATACAGCCGTTCAACGGACTGAATTACCGCATTTTCGCGTTCCGGTCTTCGGTTCTCCGCAAGCATTGGATAAAGCACGATTGTTCCATCGTGGTGAAAGGATATCCAGTTGTTCGGAAATATTGCATCCGGTTTTACCGGATTAGTTGAATCTTCTACGACAAGAATTTCAATATCGTTCGAACGCAATACATCAACCATTTTATCAAATTCCTGAAGCGCACGGGTTTGAATCAAGGAAGATTCGGAAGTTGTAGCATGCTGAAATGTATTAGTGTCAGCAGTTTGCGGATTGAATCCAAAGTGTTTCGGCCTGACCATCAGAAGGGCCTCGGGAGCCTGTGAAAATTTCATGGTGAAAGTTATATCTTTTTGAAGAGTTAAGTAGCTTTGAGATCAATCTGTTGCACATGCTGGAATGGTTAAAAGAACTTGATCGCGAACTGCTGCTTTACCTGAACAGCTTTCATACACCCTTTCTCGATCCCGTGATGTTCTGGATCACCAAAACGTTGTTCTGGCTGCCACTGTATCTGTTTCTGCTTTTCATCACGATTAAATATTTCAAAAAAGACTGGTGGATTATCATCATCGGCATTGCGTTCGCGATTCTCCTGACGGACCGGATCACCAGCGGCTTTATGAAACCATACTTTGAACGGCTTCGCCCCTCGCGTGAGCCTTCGTTGCAAGGTCTCGTTCATCTGGTAAAAGATTCTGCCGGCAAGATTTATACGGGCGGGAAGTATGGTTTCGCGTCAAGCCACGCAGCCAACACCTTTGCTACCGCCATGTTTTTCTGGCTGGTGTTCCGGCATCGCTACCGCTGGATGTGGGTATTGTTTGTATGGGCTATAGTAATGACGTACACACGGATTTATCTTGGCGCGCATTATCCGGGCGACATTTTGGTTGGACTGCTAATCGGGTTGCTTTGCGGCTGGACCGGCTATAAGGTGCAGCAGTGGATCTGGAAACGAAAATATAAAGAAGCTCAACAGCTTCAGGTCAAGTAGCTTACTTCCCCAGCAAGCGCTTTACGTATTTCCCGATAATATCAAATTCGAGGTTAACGGTATCACCCGCCTTCAGCGATTTGAAGTTGGTATGCTCGTACGTGTACGGAATAATTGCTACGGTAAAACCGTTGGTTGTTGAGTTGAAGCATGTAAGGCTTACTCCATTCACGCAGATCGATCCTTTTTCAACCGTTACATTACCCAATGACGGATCGTATTCAAAATCAAACAGCCAGCTGCCATCCACCGCCTTTACTGACTTTACGGTTCCGGTCTGGTCAACATGGCCCTGCACGATGTGACCATCGAAGCGACCATTGGCAATCATGCAGCGCTCAAGGTTAATGGCATCGCCCTGTTCTAGCTTACCGAGATTTGACTTCTGCAGCGTCTCGTTAATTGCAGTAACGGTATGCGAATCACTGTCGATTTTTATAACCGTGAGACATACGCCATTATGCGAAACACTTTGATCAACTCTCAGCTGATTGCTGATAGGACTTTCGATTGTAAAATGTTTGTTGCCACCCTCCGTTCGAATCGAACTCACTTTTCCGAAGGCTTCAATTATACCGGTAAACATGCCCAAATTTAAGTAAAAAAAGGACTTTTTAATATTTTTGGTTTATTTTATAAACTATTTTATGTTTGTGTCGTTAAACACGGATATGGAAAATAACACGCTAAATCCCCACCAAAGTCTCGACCTGATCACCTCCATGATTCAGCAGGCAAAAGGTAATGTTCGCAAGAGCAGTTTTTACTTCCTTCTGTGGGGCTGGACGATCATCATCGCCAACCTGGGTGTTTATTTACTCATTGCGTTTACGGATGTAAAAAATCCGTTCCTGATGTTTTCACTTACCATACCCGCGGGGATAATTTCAGGCATCTATGCCACGCGTCACGCAAAAACGGAAACTGTAACAACTCACCTTGATCAGATCCATAAATGGGTTTGGATCGGTTACGGCATCAACTGTGTTCTGATCATTGCTGCCGGTCGCTTCATCAGCTGGATGGTGAATCCCATGATCATCACCATGTGTGCGTTACCCACTTTTATCACCGGAGTTATTTTAAAATTCCGGCCGCTGATGCTCGGAGGTATTGTGTTTTGGACACTCGGAACCGTGCTCTTCTTTCTCCCGATTAAGGAACAGTTTCTGGTTGCGGCCGTATCAATTGCCCTTGGGTACCTGGTGCCGGGATACATGCTCAGAAAATCGGAGAAGTAATGACGTTAAAGGATCTTGACCCGTTGTTGCATTCACAGCTGAGGCTTGGCGTGATGTCGTTACTGATGAGCGTGGAATCGGCTGAGTTTACCTTCTTAAAAGAGAAGACGAACTCTACAGCCGGCAACCTGAGCGTGCAGCTCGATAAACTATCAGAAGCAGGCTACATCACCATCGAAAAGACATTCAAAGGAAAGAAACCATTAACAACCTGTAAGATCACAAAGCACGGTTTAAAAGCATTTGAAGAATACGTGAACACGTTGAAACAATACATCGGGAAATAATTTTTTTGACCACTTAGTTTATAATATAAACCAGTTTATATGACAACAAGTTTAAGAAGGATTTGGATTACTGCGGGCTTAATCACTGCACTTGTCATTGTTATAGCGATGCTCCTCCCCAAGTCAAAACAGTTTATGGTGGGTGAACTTCAGGGGCCAGCGCCTGATTCACTTGCTTCCACCCTGCTCCGGACCAGTGCAAACTGGTTCACACAAACAACCTATAATCTCTTCACCAACAACTAACTAAAACAACTATGAAAAACTTACTGGTAGTCGCTGCCCTGTTTCTGGGATTGGCAATCGGACACGGCCATGCACAAGGTCTCGGAAAAGCGTCTGATGAACTCAAACAACAAATGCAAAAAGTCGCGTACCTGGCCGGAAAATGGAAAGGCGAAGCGATTGCGAAACAACGTAACGGTCCGGATACGAAAATTGCGCAGGAAGAAAACATCTTCTATAAACTCGACAATACAATTTTGGTAATCGAAGGCACGGGCCGCAATCCGCAGAATGCCAACGAGATTATGTTTAATGCATTCGCGGTTCTGTGTTATGACGAACAAGCGAAAGAATTTAAAATGACTTCGCACCTGAAAGACGGAAGCAAGACTGATGCGTATTTCAAGGTGGTGGCTGAGAACAACTTCGTCTGGGGATTTGACGTGCAGAACAACGCTAAAATCCGGTACGAAATCAAACTCGATCCTAAAACCAAAAGCTGGTACGAAACCGGTGAATATTCACCTGATGATATAAACTGGTATCCGTTTATTGAATTAAAATTGACCAAGCTTGATTAACTTGTAACACCTTAAAATCTACCGTCATGTACAACACACCCGAAGATGAAAAACTCTATAAAGAAGCGCGCAAAAGCGTCCGCAAAAGAAAAAGTTACTACAGTTCGCTCATCGCTTACTTCTCTGTCTGTTCATTTTTGACATTTTTAAACTGGTATCAAAACGATTTCAACTCAGAAGGTCACTGGTGGGTCGGCTGGGTTTGGTTTGGCTGGGGTATCGGAATGTTCTTCTACACCATAAGCTTCTTCAAGAACGGCATCTTCTTCGGTAAAGATTGGGAAGACCGTAAGATTAAAGAAGAGATGGAAAAGATGAAGCGTCAATAACCATCTGTTGTTCGTTATTAGTTAATCGCATAACTTACTCCGGTTACGATTAACTAATAACGTTTAATACACGGCAGCATGGATTTCGGGAAAGTAGAGGAAACAACAGATCTCAGTAAGATCAACTTCAAGCTTCCGCCCGATCATCCCGGAACAGCAAAAGTTCTCGCCAAATCACCTGTAGCAAAAAAGACAAACTTCTATGTTGGCTGCGCCAAATGGGGCCGGCCTGACTGGGTTGGAAAGATTTATCCGCCTAAAACAAAAGCAGGAGACTTTCTCGAACACTATGCCCGAAAGTTCAATGCCATTGAACTTAACGCGACCTTCTATCGCATGCCTTATAAGAAACAGATTGAAGGCTGGAAAAGTAAAGTCGGGAAAGATTTTAAGTTCTGCCCAAAGTTTGTTGATCAGATCACTCACCTCCGGAGATTAAAAAACACGAAGGAGCTGGTAGATGAATTCCTTGAGGCGATCTATGCCTTTGAAGACAATCTCGGTCCCATCTTTTTAATGCCGCATCCGCAGATGGCGCCCAAATCAATGGAAACAATCCAGGCCTTTATTGAATCAGTTCCGAAAGACGTTCAGCTTTTCATCGAACTTCGTAACCCGGCCTGGTTTAACGATCAGAAAGTATTTGATGAAGCGTGGAGTACGTTTGAGAAACTGAAAACAGGTTCGGTGATAACCGATGCCTCGGGAAGACGCGATTGTGTGCATATGCGCCTCACCACAAAAGAAGCGTTTATCCGCTTTGTCGGGAACGGCCTCCATCCTACAGATTATACCCGCGTTGACGATTGGGTTAACCGGATGAAAAAATGGACCGATGAAGGAATCAAAAATGTGTATTTTTTCATGCACCAGCACGAGGAAATCTATTCACCCGAACTTGCAAAATATCTCATCGAAAAAATGAACCAGGTAATCGGAACTTCGTTACAGGTTCCAGAGTTTGTTAAAGTCCCGGCAAAAGTGGGATCACTGTTTGACAAGAAAAAGTAGACCCGGAATTCCGATTCGAAATTCGTCATATAAAATCCTACCTTCGCTCCTGTTTCATTTATGACGCTGTACGAAAAATACCCCGTTTCCATTTCCAATTCACTCAGTGGAAACAAAGAACTTTTTACACCCGCAAAAGCTCCATTTGTAGGTTTATATTCCTGTGGGCCAACAGTTTATAACGAAGTACACCTCGGAAACCTGCGCACGTTCACATCTTTCGACATCGTATTCCGCTACCTCACCCACATTGGGTACAAGGTGCGTTATGTTCGTAACATTACTGACGCGGGCCACCTCACCAACGATGCCGGAGTGGGCGTTGACCGGATTGAAGAAAGCGCCAAGCTTGAGCAGCTTGAGCCAATGGAGATCGTCCAGAAGTATACCACCAGCTTTCATGACGTTTGCCGGATGTTTAACATCCTTCCGCCCAGCATCGAACCTACGGCTACCGGACACATTGTGGAGCAGATCGACATGGTGAAGAAGATTCTTGAAAACGGTTATGCATATGAAGTCAATGGCTCCGTTTACTTTGACGTTCGTAAATACAATGAAAAACATAACTACGGTGAGCTAAGCGGCCGTAACATCGATGAATTACTCGAAGGCACCCGCGAACTAGACCGCCAGGATGAAAAACGTAACGCGATCGACTTTGCCATCTGGAAAGCCGTATCACCAAACCATATTCAGCGCTGGAACTCTCCATGGGGCCAGGGAATCCCGGGCTGGCATCTCGAATGCTCTGCGATGGGTACAAAATACCTGGGCGATCAATTCGATATCCATGGCGGTGGCATGGACTTAAAATTCCCGCACCATGAATGCGAGATCGCACAGAATGTTGGCGCACTCGGAAAATCTCCGGTGCGGTACTGGATGCACACCAACATGCTGACGGTTAACGGAGAAAAGATGAGCAAGTCGAAAGGTAACTCGTTCTTGCCGCGTGAATTGTTTGCAGGATCACACCCGCTGTTGGCCAAGGCTTACAGTCCGATGGCCGTTCGCTTTTTTATGTTGCAGTCACACTACTCCAGCACGCTGGATTTTTCAAATGATGCGTTGAGCGCTGCAGAAAAAGGTTTTAAAAAACTATCGAATGCGTTAACAACCCTGAAGTCGCTGAATCATCCCGGTAACGGAACGGATGACGCTACCCTTGCCGCTGATTTGAAGCGCATGGTAAGCGAATGCTACCAAACCATGAGCGATGATTTTAACACTGCAAAAACACTGGCGGTGTTGTTTGAGATGTCATCCCGGATCAATGATTTTAAATCTGGCAATCTCAAGTTTGCCGCAGTGAGTGCCGAAACGTTTGCGGAGTTCAAAAACACATACATCGCCATCATGGAAGATGTGTTGGGCATTAAAGATGAGGAAAGCCATAACCAGGAACTCATGGATGGGGTGATCAAGGTATTGATCGGGCTTCGTAAAAAAGCGCGTGCCGACAAGAACTTTGCGCTCTCCGATAAAATCCGTGACGAACTTAAGGGCTTAGGCGTCCAGTTAATGGATGGCAAGGATGGTGAAATGAACTACACGATCGAGTAACATGTTGAGGTAACGTGCTGCGCAAACTCTTCATATTACCCATCCGCTTCTACCAGATTGCGATCTCTCCTTACCTGGGATCGAACTGCCGGCACACACCAAGCTGCTCGCAATATGCCATCGAAGCCATTCGTGAATGGGGCGTGATCAAAGGCATCTGGCTGGGAACCAAGCGCATTGCGCGCTGCCATCCGTGGGGCACACACGGCTACGATCCGGTACCCAAGAATGAAAAGCACAGCCATTCGTAAAAAAGTAAAATCCCCGCTTACACTTTAAAGAAGAAACACTTAGCTTTCAGGAAACCTATTCCTGATGCCTGATCTTCAAATAAAGAAGTCGTCCAAAAAATATGATGTGTGTATCGTAGGCTCCGGTGCCGGTGGTGGCATGGCCGCATACGTGCTCACACAAGCCGGTTTAAAAGTTTTGGTGCTCGAAGCCGGTCCGTGGTACGACCCCGCTAAAAATGTTACCCAATTAAAATGGCCGTTTGATTCTCCCCGAAGAGGTGCATCAACGCAGTTCCGCCCGTTTGGAGATTTTGATGCCGCATATGGCGGATGGGAGTTGGAAGGCGAACCGTACACACAGGTGAATTCGCCCGGATCAAAGTTCGACTGGTTTCGGTCACGCATGCTTGGCGGAAGAACAAATCACTGGGGGCGCATCTCACTGCGTTTCGGTCCAAAGGATTTTAAAGGTAAAAGCAATGACGGTCTCGGTGAAGATTGGCCGATAAGCTATGATGATATTGCTCCCTACTACGACAAGGTTGATGATCTGATCGGTGTGTTCGGAACAAAAGAAGGTTTACCGAACGATCCCGACAGTAAGTTCCTACCGCCCCCAAAACCGCGCCTGCATGAATTGCTTATCAAGCAAGCTGCAACATCGGCCGGAGTAACGGTTATTCCTTCACGGCTTTCCATTCTCACTAAAAAAATTAATGACGATCGCGGTTCATGTTTCTTCTGCTCGCAATGTAGCAGAGGTTGTACCGTGTATGGCGATTTTTCTGCATCATCATGCCTGATCAAACCTGCGGTTAAAACCGATAACCTCGAGGTTATCAATAACGCGATGGTGCGGGAAGTGCTTACAGACGCAAACGGATTGGCAACGGGGGTTTCGTATGTATCGAAAGATGATATGCAGGAATACCAGGTGAGTGCCAAGGTTGTTGTACTCGCAGCAAGTGCGTGCGAATCCGCACGATTGATGCTGAACTCG
Organism: Cyclobacteriaceae bacterium; assembly: GCA_016786585.1. Classification (GTDB taxonomy): domain Bacteria; phylum Bacteroidota; class Bacteroidia; order Cytophagales; family Cyclobacteriaceae; genus UBA2336. Next base: position 250,255 of record JAEUUI010000008.1, on the reverse strand, counting down.
AAGTCGACAAACCATCCGAACGGTCTTGGCAATTCAAGCAATGTGGTTGGAAAATACCTGCACGATTCAACGGGCGTGGGTATGGGCGGTATCCTTCCCAAACTTTTCAACCGCAAGCGTTATAATGAAGATGGTGTGGGTGGTATCCACGTGTATTCACCGTGGTGGCTTGATAACAAGAAGCTTGACTTTCCCCGCGGATACCATATCGAGTATTGGGGAGGTATGGGTATGCCATCGTATGGATTTGGATTCGGTGTACAGAATTACAACGGAAAGTTCCCGGATCGTAACGGCAACATGAAGCCAGCAGGAGGATACGGTGCGTCCTTGAAAGATGATCATCGTTATTTCTTCGGTTCAGCTTTCGGAATGGATGGCCGCGGTGAAGCGATTCCGCGCGAAGACAACTATTGCGAAATTGATCCGAACGTGGTTGATAAATTCGGAATCCCGGTACTACGATTTCATTATAAATGGAGCGAATACGAGATCAAGCAGGCTAAACACATGCAGGAGACTTTTCAGGAGATCATCCATAAAATGGGCGCCACGCTTACATACGGTGTTGCGGGTCCTGAAACCAATTACGGACTTGCTACCCCCGGGCGAATCATTCACGAAGTTGGTACCGTACGAATGGGTAATGATAAAAAACGTTCTGCATTGAACAAGTTTAACCAGGCCCACGATTGCAAGAATTTATTCGTGGTAGATGGCGGAGCTTTTGTATCGCAGGCAGATAAAAATCCAACGTGGACGATCCTTGCACTTTCGTGGCGCGCCTCGGAATACATTGTCGATCAAATTAAACAACAGAACTTATGATGTCTGATGTTCGAATGTGTTAACCCTGGAACCTAAACACATTAACACCAAAACATTAATACCTGAACACCTTCAAAACATAAAACATGAAAAGAAGAGATTCACTCAAAGCACTGACATTGGGAACGCTGGGCGTAACCACCCTCCTGCAATCGTGCGATACCGATACTAAAAAGACTGAAACATCAGTCGCGGAAACAATACTCAATTATGATCGTCATCCATTTGAAAAGATGCGCGATGAAAAGCTGCTGGCCGAAAAGTTCTTCGATGAACATGAAATGAAGACGATTACCGTGCTTGGTGACATCATCATTCCGAAGGATGACGTTTCCGGAAACGCTTCGGAGGCAGGCGTTCCTGCATTCATCGAATTCATCGTTAAAGACCGGCCGTACTATCAACTTCCCGTGCGGGGCGGATTAAAGTGGCTGGACATGCAATGCTTCAAGCAGTTCAATAATTCGTTTGTGGATTGCTCAGCACAGCAGCATATAGCCATGGTCGACCAGATCGCTTATCCTGAAAAAGCAAAGCCGGAAATGCAGCAAGGCGTAGCATTTTTTAACATTATGCGCGACCTGACTACAACCGGTTTCTTTACCAGTGCAATCGGCATTAAAGATCTTGGTTATATGGGTAACAAGCCTAACCAGTGGGACGGTGTTCCCAAAGAAGTTCTTGACCAGATGGGGCTTGCTTACGATGAAAAGACCTTGCGTGAATCGGTGAAGTTCGACTCGTAATGAACCGATTCATTGCTGTAGTACTCTTACTCATTTGTATCAAGTCATTTGCCCAGGATGTTGATGCTGCGCGAAAAACGATCGATACGCTCACATCCGAATACTTCTGGGGACGTGGCTATACCAACAACGGCCTTAAGAAAGCTGCCGAATACCTCGCAGCAGAATTCAAACACTACGGCCTAAAGCCTTTGACAGGAAAAAATTACTGCCAGGAATTCCAATTCCCGGTGAACACCTTTCCCGGTAAAATGGACGTGTCGGTTAACGGTATTGAACTGATCCCCGGAAGGGATTTTATTATCACACCGGATAGTCGCGGTACAAAAGCAAAAGGAAAACTCACCGAACAGGATTCAACGCATTTTATGAATGCAGAAAGTCGCGTGATTGTATCCCTTGAAAACAAACTGACATGGTCGGTAGCTGACAAGGCACAGGACTATACAAACATCCAGGTATTAAAAAGTGTATTCAAAGAGAAACCATCCTCATTCCAGATAAACATTGAAAACAAAGAAGTTGCTGCATTTAATGCCGGGAATGTTTGCGGTCTGGTGAAAGGAACTCGCAAGCCGGATTCGCTGATTGTGATCACTGCACATTATGATCACCTCGGAGGAATGGGTAAAGAGACATTTTTTCCCGGAGCAAACGACAATGCAAGCGGTATTACATTGCTGCTTAATCTTGCAAAGCATTATTTGGAAAATCCTCCGCCCTACTCAATTGTTTTCATTTGCTTTGCCGGAGAAGAAGCCGGACTAATCGGTTCAAAATACTTTTCCGAACACCCGCTGATCAACCTATCATCTATCCGGTTCCTGATTAACATCGATCTGGCCGGAACCGGCGATGAGGGGATCACAGTCGTGAACGCTTCAGTTTTTCCAAAAGAGTTTGCCATCCTGAAAGAAATCAACACGGCCAACCATTACCTCACGCAGGTGAAGTCCCGGGGCAAAGCGGCCAACAGCGATCACTACTGGTTCACCGAAAAAGGCGTTCCTTCTTTTTTTATCTATACACTTGGCGGCATTAAAGCCTACCACGATGTGTTTGACGTTGCGGAGACGTTACCGCTGACGGAATACTCCGATTTGTTCAACCTGATTACAACGTTCAACAGCCGCTTAATGAAACCCTGACCGGCACTTGATCTCATTCAAAAAACCCCGATATTTCGGAATTGCTTTATTCTGAAATGCTCAAAATCGACACTCATACGCATATTCTTCCGCGAAAGCTTCCCAACTGGAGTGAGAAGTTTGGCTATGGCGATTTTATCTATCTGCAACATCACAAAAAGGGTGCTGCCAAAATGATGCGCGGCAATCAGTTCTTCCGTGAGATACAGGAAAACTCCTGGAACCCGGAAGTGCGCATAAAGGAATACGCCAAGTTTAATACACAGGTACAGGTTGTCTGCACCGTACCGGTTATGTTCTCATACTGGGCCCGGCCGCTCGACTGCCTGGACGTTTCGAAATACCTGAATGATGATATTGCCGAATTAATAGTTAAGTATCCTAAAAACTATTTGGGTTTGGGTACCATCCCTATGCAGGATACCGAACTCGCCATCCAGGAACTTGAACGATGTAAAGACATTGGCCTGAGCGGAATCCAGATCGGTTCAAACATTAACGACCTTAACCTGAATGAAGAGCGGTTCTTCCCTATTTTCGAAGCATGCGAAAAGCTCAGCATGGCCGTTCTCGTTCATCCGTGGAATATGATGGGTGAAAAGAACATTCAGCGGTACTGGCTCCCTTGGCTGGTTGGCATGCCGGCCGAAACTGCGCGTGCGGTTTGCTCGATGATCTTTGCAGGAATTTTTGAAAAGCTTCCGAAGCTTCGGGTGAACTTTGCGCATGCAGGCGGATCTTTTTTATCAACGATCGGACGTATTCAACACGGCTTTGAATGCCGGCCTGATTTGGTGGCAATCGATAATAACATCGGCCCGAAACACTATTTGGGAAAATTCTGGGTTGACAGTATAACACACGACCCGCTTATGCTCGATTACGTTTTGAAACTGCAGGGGTCGAAGAAAATTACGCTTGGAACCGATTATCCGTTTCCGCTTGGCGACCTGGAAGTTGGCAAGTTTATTGAAGATATGAGCATCGACAGCAGTATTAAGGAAGATATCTTTTGCAATGCCCCGCTGGAGTGGCTCGGGGTTTCGAAAGAACGATTTAGTTAGTCTATAGGTCAGGGTTTATCATGAAGAAATCATTTCTCGTTTTTGGCTTTTGCGTTTTGATAGTATCTGTCTTCGCGCAGGATAGAGAGCAGGCAGAACAATTTCGCCTGCAGGCCGAGCAACGCAAACGCGCTGCGATTATGCAGGTACTCGATTCAGCGGTTCGATTCATGGAAAATGGTGAATATGCAAAAGCAGACACCAAATTGGTGTACGTCTTAAATAACGTTAAAAGCGTTCCCTCCGACCTCACCTTTTACTTCGGCAAGAATTCGTTCTATCTCGAAAAATACAAACAGAGTGTCGACTGGCTGAATAAGTATATTCAATTGAAAGGCACGAGCGGTCAATTTTATGAAGAGGCTATTGGAATTCTCCGCAAAGCGGAAGATGGTGTGTTAAAGGCCCGTGCACAGGAGGCTGCGAAAGCGGAACAGGTTCTTTCCAATGCATACGACATTGATTGCGGTCCATCCGGAAAAGTTGTCTGCCCGGTATGTAAAGGCACCACCGTTGTGATTAAGAAGGGTTACATCAACGATCAGTATCAAACCTGCCAGTATTGCGACAAGCACGGCAACCTCACGTGCGAAGAATACAACGCATTAATCCGCGGTGAACTGAAGCCAAAGAATCAGTAACCTCTGCAGAGCCTTCTCTAACCGTCATGCTGAGGCCCTAAGCGAAGTCGAAGGGGCCGAAGCATCCCCAAATAATAACACCTGTTCCATTACTTGGAGATTCTTCGCTCCGCTCAGAATGACGACTAACTTCATTGTAGGTCCCGAGCCAGGTCGAAACGCAGAAGCATTCCGTTACTTAGCAGGCTTTGCACTCATCACAAACGTGATCTTGCCACCCTTCATGATTTCATCATGCGTGATGTACCTCCGGTTCAACACCTGGTTGTTGAGCATGACTTTCTTAACATAAACATTCTTGTCGCTTTGATCAATCGCCTCAATCACGAATGATTTTCCGTTCTCAAGATTGATAGTCGCATTCTTTACAGAAGGACTGCCTAACGAATATTGATCGGAACCCGGAGCTACCGGATAAAACCCGAGCGAACTGAACACGTACCACGCACTCATTTGCCCGGCATCGTCATTCCCTCCCAGCCCGGCCGGACCATCATGATATTGATGTTTCAAAATCATCCGCACGCGCTGCTGTGTTTTCCAGGGTTGATCTGTCCAGTTATATAAATATGCCACATGATGAGCCGGCTCGTTTCCGTGTACATAATTGCCGATAATTCCCTCACGGGTTATATCTTCCGTTTCAGCAAAAAACTCATCCGGCAAGTGCATCGTGAATAGTGAATCAAGATGTGCTGCAAATCTCTTCTTGCCTCCCATAGCCTCGATCATGCCGGCCGGATCATGCGGCACATACAAACTGAAGTTCCACGCGTTACCTTCGATAAAACCTTGGCCATCCGTTTTCAACACATCAAATTCTTTCTTGAACTTTCCATCGCTCAGGCGCGGTCGCATAAAGCCAATTGAACGGTCGTACACATTTATCCAGTTCTTCGAGCGTTTCAGGAACTCCTGGTACACATCGTCACGATTAACTTCTTTTGCCAGTTGCGCGATACACCAGTCATCATAGGCATATTCCAGTGTAGTCGACACCGAAACTCCGTTTTTATCCTGCGGGATGTAGCCCAGGTCCAGGTAGTAGCCAATACCTTCGTAGCTTCTTCGCTTCGCAGTCGTTACACAAGCATCGAGTGCTTTGTTCAAATCGAATGTAGCGTTCCCCTTGATTGCCGCATCCGCGATCACGGAAACTGCATGATACCCGCTCATGCACCAGTTATCGTTTGCGTAGTGCGACCAGATCGGGAGCATATCCAATGCGCTCTCATCGTAATGCGCCAGCATCGATTTCACGATATCGTCATTACGTTTCGGATTAACAATGTTCAGATACGGATGAAAAGCACGGAACGTGTCCCACAGAGAAAGGGAAGTGTGGTTGACAAACCCTGTTGCGCGGTGAACGTTCTGATCAAGACCTTTATACTCACCGTTAACGTCCATGTAAACAGTTGGCATCAGTGCCGCATGGTACATAGCGGTATAAAAGTTCACCATCTCTTCACGTGACGTTGTCTGGATCTGAATTTTGCTGAGTTCTTTATTCCATGATTCCCGAGCCTCGCGCTTGGTACGCTCAAAATCCCAGTGCGGGATCTCTGCTTTCATATTTTCGATCGCATTTGCCGTACTTACCGGGGAAAGCGCAAACTTGATCAGAATCTTGTCATCAGCTTCAGTATTAAAATTGAAGTACATGCGAAGTTGCTTGCCAGCGAGATCCGGAAAATTTTTAGTCTGATCGAACTTGCGCCAGAATCCACGATATGCCTGGGGCTTTGCATAGTTACGCGCTCCATACTCTTTAATCGGTTTTGAAAACGACATCGCGAAATAAACCGTTCGGGTTCTCGCCCATCCGTGGGTTTGACGATACCCCGTTACAAGCGTATCATTCTCTACCCGCACAAACGTCCACACATTCTTATCATCGTAATTATAAATGCCTGCCATCAGGTCGAGAATAATGTGCGCCTCATCCGACTTTGGAAATGTGTATTGATGAAAACCCGTGCGGGTTGTGGCCGTCATTTCGGCAAGAATATTATGATCATCAAGTTTCACTTTGTAATAGCCCGGCTCGGCCGTCTCGTTCTGATGCGAGAACCGTGACCGATAGCCCGTCTCCGGTTTATCTTCTGTACCGGGATTCAATTGCAGCTTGCCGGTTGTAGGCATAATCAAAAAGTCGCCCAGATCGGAATGACCGGTCCCGCTGAAATGGGTATGGCTGAAGCCGACAATTGTCGGATCATCGTACTGATAGCCTGCGCAGTATTTATAAACCGTTCCGGTGTATTTGTTATTCACTTCATACGGAATTGTATCCGTATCGGGACTCAGTTGTACGGAGCCAAACGGAACAGTTGCTCCCGGAAAAGTGTGACCCATCTTTTCTGTGCCGATGATTGGCTTTGCAAATTGAGTCAGGTTTTGCTTTGATTGGGCAGCTAAATCAACAAGCAGGGTTGTTAAGGTTAATAATACAGCGCTAATTCTTAGTGTCATTCTGAAGTTTTTCTTTAATAACTCTTTCTATTTCTTCCGGTGAAGGGTCTATTGAGAGAATTAATCCCGCATCATCTGTAAGCACCAGCAATCCCGCCCCATTAGCAATCACATATTTATTCCAGACTCCATATTCATCATCCAATTCAACCAGATTCAACCAACTGAACTGCTCTTTCGACAATCTGCTTCTAAGCGCTTTCAAATCTTTAAATTCTCTGGCAACGCCAACTACTACAAATCCTTTGTTTTTATACTTATTAAACAATGGGACAATTTTGCGGGATTTTGCGATGCATGGGCCGCACCACGAACCCCACAGGTTAATCAAGTTTACTTTCCCATTTAAAACGGTGGATAGCATCACAGTCTTGCCATCCAGTTTTCTTGCTTGCACATCAATATACTTGTATCCAGGTGCCACGAAGTTCAAGCCCGCCAACAAATCCCGCAAAATTTCAGTATAGGTGTGCTGTGGATATTTCGTTTCGAACAACGGATACGCCTGACTCGCCAAAGCAAGTTCAGCGGAGCCTGGCTTGGCAAAACGAGTCATGTTGTACAGCAGGAAATAGCAAACCAACGTTTTATTTTTCATTACATAGTCATATGTCCATTGCGTTTTAACGGCCATCAATGAATCATACGAGCGCATAAATTCGGCACCCTTGTCACTATATCGCCTGCCGGTTTTCTCCAATTCATCCCGCTTCCGGAACACCAGTGCCCGTCTTTCCTCGTCCTCCCCGGCACGCTTCAATTCACCACGAGTTGCCTTAAAAGCTTCGCTCTCGACTTCATCCCGTTCAAGTAATAACTCCTGCAACCTCATAAGTTGGTCCTCACGTTTGGCAAATGGTTGAGCAAGTGAAGCTACGTAGTCCTCGTACTCATCGTTTTGCTTCCCACCTTCACAAATAAGCTTCGTCCTCGTACCTGACCGTTGAATTACCATCCTGATGAGCCCGTCATCAGGAAAGAAAACTAATCCCCAGGTACTTCCAAGGTCTTCATCGAACACAAACTCATACGCCTCGACCTCATCTGCTATGAATTCATATTCAAACACCCCATGTTTAACCGGAATTCTTCGTTGTCTATTATCGACAACGACATGCATGTTCTCAGATACCTTCTTAAGCCAAATCGCTTCCGTTTCGATGCCTTTGACTTCGCCCTGCAGCTTGCAGCGCACAAAAGCTTGCGCACAGCGAATGCATACGAATAGCGCGCCAGCAATTAGAATCAATCGCTTCATGTTATTTTTCGTTAGAGAATGAATACGGAAACGACTCCTTCGCAGTGCCGCGGGAAGTATTCGGCTTTTCAGTCATATCAAAATCAAGTGTGGCGCCTTTCATCAGATCAAAATGTCCAACCCAGTTCTTGTCGTAAACTTTGCCATTGACTTTCAGACTGTTCACATACCGGTTGTCAGCTGAATTCTTTGGAGCTTGAATCAACACCTGTTTACCATTTTCGAGCGTCAACGTGATTTTTTTGAATAGCGGTGCGCCTAAAACATATTGATCGGTCGCGGGGCACACCGGGTAAAATCCCATGGAAGAAAAAATATACCATGCAGAAGTCTGGCCGTTGTCTTCATCACCACAATATCCATCCGGAGTGGCCCGGTACATCCTGTTCATGGTTTCACGCACCCAATGCTGCGTCTTCCACGGAGCTCCACCATAGTTGTATAAATAGATCATGTGCTGAATCGGCTGATTGCCATGCGCATACTGTCCCATGTTCGCAATCTGCATCTCGCGAATCTCGTGGATCACACCTCCGTAATAGCTGTCGTCAAACTTGGGTGGTAACAAGAAAACAGAATCAAGCTTATTCACAAACTGTTGGCTTCCTCCCATCAGGTCGACAAGGCCCTGAACATCATGAAACACCGACCACGTATAGTGCCAGCTGTTACCTTCGGTAAACGCATCACCCCATTTGTATGGATTAAAAGGCGACTGAAACTTGCCATCTTTATTCTTGCCGCGCATCAGGCCGGTTTGGGTGTCGAACAGATTTCGATAATTCTGTGATCGCTTTGCATATAGGTCAATTTCTTCTTTCGGGCGATTCAACGCCTTGGCAAGTTTCCAGATCGCAAAATCATCGTACGCGTATTCCAGTGTACGTGCCGCATTTTCATTGATGCCAACATCATATGGAACATAACCAAGTGTGTTGTAATACTCCACTCCTTTGCGTCCGACAGCACTCATCGGTCCTTCATTATTAGCACCATGAAGTAGCGCTTCGTAAAGTTTGTTGATGTCATATCCGCGCAAGCCCTTGATATATGCATCCGATACAATAGATGCTGAGTTATTTCCAATCATGATGTCAGCAAACCCGGGGCTCGACCATTCAGGAAGAAAGCCACCTTCGAGGTAGTCGTTAATCAAACCTTCCTGCATCTCTTTATTGATGGACGGATACACAAGGTTCAGAAAAGGATAAAGCGCCCGGAACGTATCCCAGAACCCAGTTCCGCCAAACATATAACCCGGCAGAACCTTTCCGGTATACGGACTGTAGTGAACAATCTTCCCTGCCGCATCGATTTCATACAGCTTGTTCGGAAAACATAATGTCCGGTAGAGACATGAATAAAATGTTCGCACCTGATCGATTGATGCGCCTTCTATAGCGATACGGCTAAGCGTTTTATTCCAGAGGGCTTTAGCTTTTGATTTTGTTACTTCGAAGTTGTCGTTACCCAGTTCACGTTTCAAATTGAGTTCGGCTTGCTCCAGACTGATAAAGGACGATGCAACTTTTAGTGATACCTTCTCACCTTTTGAAGTCTTAAATCCGACCACGGCTCCCGAATGATTAGCAGTAATCTCCAGTGAGTCTTTCACCAACCGGTTTCCCTTCCATGTTTTAGCAAACGCAATCGGCTTATCTACATAAATCACAAAATAGTTTTTGAAATCAATGAGCTTTCCACGCGCATAGCGGGTGCTGTAGCCTACGATCTTATTTTCACCGGGGATAACTTTGATATACGAGCCTTTATCAAATGCATCAATCACGATAAATGAACTGTCGCTTTTCGGATACGTGAACTGGAATGAAGCCGCACGCTCGGTTGGAGTGAGTTCTGCGGTTACGTCTGCATCGGCCAGGTAAACACTATAATAGTATGGCTTGGATGTTTCTGATTTATGGGAAAACCAGCTGGCGCGTTCATCCTGGTTGAATTTAACTTTGCCTGAACCCGGCATAATCGCAAACTGGCCATAGTCGTTCATCCAGGGCGAAGGCTGATGCGTTTGCTTGAACCCGCGAATCTGATCGGCATCGTACGTGTACATCCAGCCATTTCCCATTTTTCCGGTTTGTGGCGACCATAAATTCATGCCCCACGGAACACCAACAGCCGGATAGGTATTGCCATTCGACATCGATGGCTTCGAAGCGGTTCCCATCAGCGGGTTTACCCACTCTTCCGGGTCAGTGATTTTTGAATTGATTTGCTGGGCAAAAAGTGAATAGGAAATGAGAAGCAGTAAAAAGACAAGGTATCGCATAGGTTTGCTAGAATTGGCTAAAAATAACGCTTCAAAGCGAAACGCGCGCTACCATTCAGCATTCTGTCGCTTTTCGTATCTTTGTGTCATTATTTGGTTTTTCCTGCGAAAGAATCCGAATAACCATGACACATTTACACAACCGAGTTGAGGGCAAGGTTCTCAAGGAGAAGCTCGCCATGGCGGAACAACTGAACCGCACCACCATTTCCTTTTACAAGTATCACAACATTACCGATCCGCAAGCTTTCCGCGATGAGCTTTACCGCACGCTGGATTCGCTTGGCGTAATGGGCCGCATCTATGTGGCACACGAGGGCATTAACGGTCAGATCAGTGTTCCCACAGAGAATGTTGATCGCTTCAGGGAAATGCTCTACAGTATTTCGTTTTTAAATGGCATCCGACTGAATATAGCCGTGGAAGACGATGGCAAGTCGTTCTTCAAACTTAAAATACTGGTAAGGAGGAAGGTAGTGGCCGATGGCCTTGACGATGCATCGTTCGATGTAACCAATAGCGGTGTGCACCTGAGCGCTGCTGAGTTCAATAAGCTTGCCGATAATCCGGATACGGTGATTGTAGACATGCGCAACCACTACGAAAGCGAAGTCGGTCATTTCAAAAATGCAATCTGCCCGGATGTTGATACGTTCCGCGATTCGTTGCCGATTGTGGAAGACATGCTTGCTGACAAAAAAGATAAGAACCTGGTGATGTACTGCACCGGGGGTATTCGCTGCGAGAAAGCGAGCGCCTGGATGAAGCACCGGGGATTTAAAAAAGTGTTTCAGCTCAATGGCGGTATTATTGAATATGCCCGCCAGGTGAAAGCCGAAAATCTTGAAAATAAATTCCTCGGAAAGAACTTTGTCTTTGACGAGCGTTTGGGCGAGCGTATCTCAGACGATATCATCAGCAACTGTCATCAATGTGGGAAGCCGTGCGATGATCACACCAACTGCAAGAATGACGGTTGTCATTTGCTATTCATCCAATGCAAAGAATGTGCTGCCGAATTTGCCGGTTGCTGTTCTGCCGAATGTAAAGAGACGTTACTCCTGCCGGCCGACCAGCAAAAGGAAATCCGGAAGGGTCTGAACAAAGGGCGCCAGGTGTTTAAAAAAGGGCGTTCTGAATCGATTAAAAAGAATACGGCAAGCTTGAATACGGCATAAAGCACTAATTTTGAGCGTGTTACGGACTAAAATTCCAGCTTCTACGTCTTGGCGATTTCTGATGTTTGTTCACCGAAACGGGTAAACTACGTGCAAATACATTGCGTATACTTGTAAGTTTTGTATGGCTAGAATCAAGTACTATTACGACACGGAGACCTGCAAGTACGAACGTGTCAAAACGAAGAAGACCGACATCATTCTGAACATGCTCGGTATTATCGCGCTCACAGGCGTAATGGCCCTTAGCCTGATTATCCTTTATTATAACTTTTTCGATTCACCGAAAGAGATTGCGCTCAAAAACCGGATCAAAGAACTGGAGTACTATTACGAAGTAAAAGGCAAGGAAGTTGATCTCATCAATGAAGCTGTTGACGCAGTTGCCTATCGTGATGACAACATCTACCGTATTGTGCTCGGTGCTGAGCCCATCGATAAGAACATTCGCAACGCAGGTGTAGGTGGTGCCGACCGGTATGCCGATATACGTGACAAGAACCTGATTGATGAAGATATGATCATCGCGTTAAGCGAAAAGGTAGATAAACTCAAGCGTAAAGTTTACATCGAACTCAAATCACAGGACGAGTTAAGAAGCCTTGCAGAAAAGAAAGTAAAATTGTTTGCCGCAATTCCCGCGATCCAGCCAATTTCAAACAAACAGCTTGTGGCGCTCGCTTCAGGATTCGGGGTTCGTATCCACCCAATCTATAAAGTAAAGAAGATGCACACCGGCATCGACTTTGCCGCACCAATCGGAACACCAATCTATGCTACAGCCGATGGCAAAGTGGAAGAACTAAGTGTAAAGTTTAGCGGGTACGGAAAAATGGTTGTACTGGATCATGGCTTCGGATACAAGACCCGCTATGCACACATGCACGACTTTGCTGTACGTACCGGTCAGAATATCAAGCGTGGTGAACTGATTGGTTACGTAGGCGATACGGGCGTTTCAACTGCTCCTCACCTGCACTACGAAGTAATGCTCAATGGCGTTTTAATTAATCCGGTCCATTATTTCTTCAACGACCTCTCACCTGACGAGTACGAGAAAATCGTAGAGCTGTCATCCATCGAGAACCAGTCGCTCGGTATGTAAACTCCTCATTTATAGCATAATAGATTTGAACCCGGCATTGACCGGGTTTTTTATTATTTGCTTACTTTGTACGTAAAATCACCCCTTTGAAACTACTTTACACAGTTGTCTTTATTGTGGTAGGCTATTCAGCCCTTGCCCAGGGATGCAGCGATGCCGGCTTCTGCACGATGGGCGCCATGAAGCCCGACCAGCCATACAATAAAAATATTCCGATCAGGCTCCGTTCGATGGAGGTTAGCTTTTATCGCGGAACAACTACGCTCACACCCATCGTTTATGTTGCCACGCTTGATGCAAGTTTTAGCGTGGGCAAAAAGAACAGCTTCCAGGTGAAGCTTCCGTACCAGGTTGTGCATGGCCGTTTGGCTTACACTTCCGGCATGGGCGATATTTCACTTTGCTTTACACGAACGCTCTACTCAACCGAGAAATTTGACCTGAACGTTTCGTTAGGAAGCAAAATCCCGACAAACAGATCCGATAAAAAAGAAGAAGGCCGGCCGCTGCCGATGTATTACCAGACCAGTCTCGGAACATACGATGCAATTGCCGGAATATCACTCGTGAATAAGAAATGGTTGTTCGCCACCGGTATTCAGATTCCATTAAATCAAAACAACAATCAATTTCTTTGGGGAACATGGGAGAACTGGTGGGAAGACAGGCCTACCAGCGTTAAAGATTCAACCTATCTCAGAAAATACGCGAAGGCTAATCAATTGAAACGGGGCATTGATGTGATGCTTCGCGTAGAGCGCAACTTCCGTTTTTCACGACTGAATTTTTCAGTCGGTCTGTTGCCGATCTACCGGATTACGAACGATGAAATCGATGATCCGTCAAAAGGCGGCCGGACAAAGCCTGACGGGGCCAAAGGTCTTGCGCTTTCCGCGATTGGTACGGTCGGATACAGTTTTAATGTAAAATCAGGAATTAAATTGTTGGTTGGACATAAAATCGTTCAGCGCGATGAAAACCCTGACGGACTGACACGGCACTTAGTTTCATCGGTAACATATTTCTATCGCTTTTAAGGATGAGAATTATCACAATTATTGTTCTGATCGCGATCACTGGCATAACGCACGCTCAAAAAAGTGAGCTCAACGTTGTCGATTCACTGATTCGTTCCGGAAAATTTACAGAAGCTGAAACAGCATTAAAGAAAATTCATGCCGATGAAGGCCTGATCAAAAGTCACTACGGCCTCCTCTACATGATGCAGGCACGGTATGATCTCGCGCTTGAAAGCCTGCTTGCATCAACCGATGCCTTCGAAAAATCGAACAAAGGCAACAGCCTGGAAGCGGCAGAAGCACTCGTTCATTTGGGTAACGTTTACCGAAGCACGGGAAAATATGCACAGGCCGAAGAGCAGCTTACGCATGCATTGCTGATCCGGCAGGAGAATTTACCAGCCAATCACGAACTCATTGCCGCAATTTATAACGACCTCGGATTGGTGTACATAGATATTGATCGCGACAAGTCAATTGAGTATTACGAAAAAGCTCTTGAAACCTATCGCACGTTGCACGGTGAGAATGATCCTAAGATTGCAATCGCGAACACAAACCTTGGCATTGTTTATTCAAAGGAAAAACTCTTTGGAGATGCCATCAATTACTATGAGACTGCTTTAAAAATCTGGGATAAAGTTTATCCCGGTCCGCATGCCAACAAAGCATTGGTATTAATGAACCTTGGCGAGACTTATTCTTCACTGGGTGATCAAAAAGCCGCGCTGGGCTATTACGAGAAATCACTAACCATGTATGAGTCAGCATTGGGTAAAAAACATCCCGAAGTTGCATTCGCGCATACGCTTTTGGGAAATGAAAAAATTGCACAGCGAGAGTATGATGAAGGCCTGAAGCATTATCAACTCGCACTGATTGCAAACATCTCCGATTTCAACAGCCAGAACGTTCACGCAACACCGGCAATCCGTAATTTTTACAACGGCCGGCAACTTTTGTATTCATTAAAGTATAAAGCACAGGGTCTTGAGAAAAAATACTTCGGAAAAACGTTAAAGTTCAATGAATTGCTGCTTGCACTTACCACACTTCAATCGTGCGATTCACTGATCGATATTCTTCGTCAGGGCGCCACAGCGGAGGCCGATAAGATTGAGCTTGGCGCTGCCGCAAATGACATCTATGCCGATGGCGTGCGCGTTGCCTGGGAACTTAGTGAAGTCGCCTTTGGCAACCGTAAAGCTTACCGCGAATTGAGTTTTTATTTTGCTGAAAAGAGCAAGTCTGCCGTACTGCAGGAAGCCATTTCCGACACAAACGCCAAGTCGTTCGCGAACATCCCCAACGAACTGCTGGAGGAAGAAAAGAACCTCAAGTCTGCCGTGGCCATGATCAACCAAAAGCTGGCCCAGAAACCCGAAGCGGAAGAAGAAAAGTACCTCCGCGAAACGCTTTTCAGTCTCAACCGAGCCTATCAGAATTTCACAAAACGCCTTGAGAATCAATATCCTGAGTATTTCAATCTCAAGTACAATTCCGCATCACCATCAATCCAACAGTTGCAGGGAATACTGACTAACAACACCGGCATGATCAGCTACTTCATTGATGAAAGCAACGCACGGCTGTACACTTTCGTCATCACAAAAAAGAAGTTTACGATCGAGTCAAAGGCGGTGCCCGCTCAATACGACAAGTACATTACAGGCCTTCGGAACAGCCTTTTCTTTCAGGAAGTCAATACGTACAAGTTATCCGCACGAACGCTCTACAACCTGCTCATACCTTCCGGCATTCCCGCCAGCATTAACGATCTTGTGATCGTGCCCACTGGCCGGATGGGCGTAATTCCTTTCGAGGCGTTATTGACGAAAGAAACCACGAGTTCAGACTTTAAAGACCTTCCCTATCTGATTCGCGATTTGAGTATACGGTATGAGTTTTCCGCTGGTCTGGCGCTTCAAAAACAACATGCACAAAAAACAATTTCTTCGGCCTTGTTCTGTGCTCCGGTAACGTTTCCCGATAAAGATGCATTGGCTGATCTTCCGGGTACCGAACTTGAGGTGAATACAATCTCATCGTTATTCAAACAAAAGAACATTCGCAGCGATGTGTATCTCAACACAAAAGCCAATGAAGCGAATATCAAGTCAGGATCGTTGAAAGACTATTCTCTCGTACACTTCGCTACGCATGGCGTGGTGGATGAAAACTCTCCTGAACTTTCAAGAATATTCCTCCAGACCGAAACAGAGGCTGAAGACGGAAACCTGTTTGCGGGAGAAATTTATAACCTAGAACTGAATGCCGACCTCGTTGCGCTTTCAGCATGCCAAACCGGATTAGGAAAAATTTCCAAAGGCGAAGGTGTGATCGGCTTATCGCGCGCATTGGTTTATGCTGGCGCGAAAAACATTATTGTTTCATTTTGGAGCGTGGCTGATGAATCGACCGCGCAACTGATGACGGATTTTTATAAACAGCTGCTGGAAAATCCTTCCGCCAACTACAGTCGCGACCTGCGAAAAGCAAAACTTAATTTGCTATCAGGCGATTACGCGGCTCCCTATTATTGGGCTCCGTTTATTTTAATTGGGTTTTAATTATTTGATATTCCATTCATTAACGTAGAGACGCAAAATCTTGCGTCTCTACGTATTAATACAATATCACATCCATCATTTGATCCTGAACCGAAATCCCGCATACGCCATCCGGCCGAATATCGGACCCCAAACCATTGAGGTATCGAACTGCGAACCAAATGGATCATTCGCAGCTACAATCGGATGCTTCAGCTTAAAGTCACCGAGGTTTTCAACACCCAGATAAACACTCCACTTTGTACCCAGGTCTTTGGTGATCTGCGCATTCATCAGCACATAATCATCCGACCAACTGCTGCGCTGATTCTCCGGAAGGTTCTGTGACGTATCCGGTAAACGTTGCCTGCCGATCCATTGAATGGTATAATCAAACTTCCACGCCGACTTTGTTTCATACGCCAGATTCATAAACGCACGATGTTGAGGGATTAACGGTCTTGCAAGCAGACCTTCCGTATAATCCGTTTCTACCTTCAGCCACCGATACGCAAGCCGCAGATCAAATCGTCTGATTAACTCATAGTCAACCTGAAACTGCAAACTGTGCGAGTACGATTTTCCGGTTAACCCAAAGAATCGCGCTTCCCGTGCGGTATTATCCATATCAAGCACTACCTGGTTTTTGAAGTCGGTGAAGAAGTAATCTACCTGAACTGAACCCGCCCGATAATCCAGTGTAAAATCCTGTGAAAGACTCAGGCCGTAATTCCATGCTTCATCTGGCTTAAATCCATAGCCTTTATTGCTGGTGAGATTCGAAAACACAAAAGATCGTGACGAAGCAAGAACACCTGTATTCTCAGCGATGATATTCGCAACACGTGTACCCTTCCCTGCCGATCCCCGCAGGGATGTTGTTGGAGTAAGATCGTACTTTACATGAAGACGTGGAGTAAAAATTGCTCCGAACAAATTATGCTGATCGACCCTTACTCCGGCAATCAAAGAAAACTTTTGCAGGTCATCGTATGAGTATTCAAAAAAAGCTCCGGGCACAACTTCCGTACGATCGAAGTTGACTTTATCAACTGCTAAACCATCCAGGCTAATCCCGTTTTCAACTGCGAGCGATTGGTTGTAATCATCATACAGGAAACTCACACCTGTTTTGAACTTATGTGAAGTGTTGCCGATGATCGACTGATAAATCAGGTTCGCATATGCCGATTTTTCGTTCGCGTTATGAACATTAAAGCCATAATAGCTTTCGTGATCGTGCGTTAACGCAGAAAGTTGTAGACCAACACTTTGATAAGGCCTGTCTTTAAATTGATAGCCGAGTTTTCCCCACCATTCGTACCGCTTTGTATTGATTTCAAACCCATAACGATTTGTTGTGAACTTGTCCTCTGTGGGATTGAAGTTCAATTGACCGCCTTGTTTGTCATCCGACAGGAGCTTCACGCCAACCTGCCCCAGCCACCCGTTTCCGCTGTTATAAACCCAGCGGTTGATAACGTTAACCTGGGATCCAGTCGGGAAATCCAGAAACGAATCGTCATTTTCATCCATTTCCAGCGGGCGCGTACTACCATGCAATAAAATGGTTGTCGCCCATTTTTCACCGGTGTGAACAGTGTAGTTGAAGTTGAGCTCAGAGCGTGCCGATTGATTCACATACCCATTCAGGTAAAGCTTTTCACTTTCCTGGGGCTTCTTCATTTCTACGTTAATCTGTCCGGCTATGCTTTCATACCCATTAATAACCGAGCCGGTGCCCTTCGTTACCTGAATCGAGTTGATCCACGTGCCGGGAATAAATTGAATTCCCTGGCTGGCCGATAATCCCCGCACGCCTGGCATATTCTCGATTGAGATTAATGTATTCGGACCGGAAAGGCCAAGCATTTGTATCTGTCGTGTTCCTGTGATGGCATCTGTAAAGGCAACATCTACGGAAGGATTTGTTTCAAAGCTCTCCGAAAGATTGCAGCACGCAGCCTTGAATAACTCCTTCTCCGTCATCACCGAAGTGTTGATAGGATTTGTCACATCCATCCGGGTGGAAGATCGCCAGCCTTGAATCGTAACTTCCTCAAGTACCTGGTTCGACACCAGCGTCACCTTCACATTCTTTTGATCGATAATGGTAACAGTGTCCGGGCGATAACCAACAAAACTGATGATGAGTTTGTCGGCACCCGACACGCGATTGATCATAAACACGCCATTATCTCCGGTGGTCGTGGCAACGGACGTTCCCAGCCAGATCACGTTTGCTCCCGGAATTGGTTCTTCAACTCCGCGATCATTTAATTCCACCACAAGGCCGAGCAATTGTTGCGCTTGTACGCTGTATGCGGACAGAAGCGCTCCGGTTGCTCCTAACAGAGCAACCAGAATCTTAGTGCGCAGCATAGTGCTTAGTCGTGCTTCTTGTTATCATCCATACCGCTGTGATCGTGATCTCGGTAGAGACAACAAAATGGAAGCTTGGCGTAAACGGCATCAGGCGCTTTGGTACTGTCGGTATCATGACCGACTGCCGATACAAGTTCCTGTATTTTACGCTCAGTGATTTTTGACGGAACGTACACCACTTCCAGGTTCTTTGTTGTAGGATTCCACTTTGCCTGCTTCACGCCTTTTGTATCAAGTGCTTTTTCAATGCGCGACTTGCACATACCGCAGTTTCCGTAGACTTTCAGGTTGGCAGTAACAATTTTAGCAGATGATGTTGCAGGTGTTTGTGCATACGCTACAGATGCAAACAAAGAAATAAAGAGAATTATAATGAGATTCGTTTTCATGATAAAAAATTAAAAGTTGATGAAATAAAAATTGAGCAATCAGATCGCGATGATCTGTTAAGAATGTTGGCTCAATTCCTCATCGTAGAAAACGAAACTGCAGTTGATCTTAAAGAGTGGCTCCTTCGGAGGTGGAGCAAAATCCTGTTGAATAAATCGGGTACTCGTGTAGGCAATTTCTACTTTTGTATCCAGCTTAAGAATTTCTTCGATCATGAAAAAGTCGGCAACTGGAGGCGCCAACGAGGGTGCCGGAGTCTGAAAATCGTCAACAATCAGGAGCTCGTGCTCATCCTCACAACAACCATTATTTTGCGGCAAAAAGGCACTGCAAGGGCATTTTTTAGACTCGAACGAGAAGACTTTTGTGGATTTTTCCCTGCCCATGCAGTAGTGAGTGGTTTTAGCCACTCCTACTGACATTAACAGGTAAATACACATGAACGCTATGGCAAAAAGCTTATTCATTGTGCATGAGAGAACCCTAAAGTAACGGGGTTGGTTTCAATTTTCCTAAGAATTGTCTGAAACTTTGTTACCGCCTAAAAAATGCGTTTTTTGCACCGAAATCGCATGTTCGAAGACAATTATAGGCAGCGCGGCCTGCGCAATAAACTGGTTAAAACCCTCGAAAAAAAGGGCATTTCCGACCCTAATGTGCTGAAAGCCATTGGTAAAGTGCCGCGGCATGTTTTCTTCGAAACGGCCCTCCTTGACCATGCCTACCAGGACAAAGCTTTCCCGATTGGCGAAGGTCAAACGATCTCTCAGCCCTACACGGTAGCCTTTCAAACAGAAAAGCTTGAGATCAAACCCGGAGATAAGGTTTTGGAGATCGGAACAGGCTCAGGGTACCAGGCCTGCATACTGCTCGAACTTGGCGCGAAAGTTTACACGATCGAATACAACAAAAAACTCTACGATCGAACGAAAGTGCTGCTGCCAAAGCTTGGATATAGTCCATACTTCTTTCATGGCGATGGTTCAAAAGGGCTTCCCGCGAAAGCTCCGTACAATAAAATCATCGTAACAGCAGGCGCACCCGTTGTACCCAAATCATTAACCGATCAGTTAGCTGACAACGGTATCTTGATCATCCCGGTTGGCAATCGCGATAAGCAAGTGATGCTTCGCATTACCAAAAAGAAAGATCAGCTAATCACCGAAGAGTTCGAAAACTTTGCCTTTGTTCCGTTGCTGGGTAAAGAAGGCTGGGGTAGTTAATAGCCGACTATTGATTAGTTTTGCGATATGACCAAACGAAAGAAATTTCCGCGTGAATCCTACGTAAGCATGACTGAGCTCGTGCTTCCAAACGATACTAACACCCTCAATAACCTCATGGGGGGCCGCCTGATGCACTGGATGGACATTGTTTCCGCTATTGCGGGACAAAAACACTCCAACAGCACCGTGGTGACAGCTTCGGTCGATAACATCTCGTTCAGGTCTCCTATCCGATTGGGAAATGTGGTGACACTGAAAGCACGCGTTACACGGGCATTCAACTCGTCCATGGAAGTTCGCATTGACGTTGACGCAGAGGATGTTCCTACGGGTCATAAGTTTGAAAGCAACTCTGCCTATTTCACGTTTGTGGCTATCGACAAGGAAGGCAAGCCAGTAGAAGTTCCTGAAATTGAACCTGAAACTGACAAGGACAAA
Organism: Cyclobacteriaceae bacterium; assembly: GCA_016786585.1. Classification (GTDB taxonomy): domain Bacteria; phylum Bacteroidota; class Bacteroidia; order Cytophagales; family Cyclobacteriaceae; genus UBA2336. The sequence continues at coordinate 229,518 of JAEUUI010000008.1, read as the reverse complement.
GAGTACTATGAAGGCGCACTTCGCAGACGTCAGCTTCGACTCATTCTCGGTGGCCGGATGAAGCCTTCGGATGCCAAGGAGCTAAAGTCTATCTTCGATATTAAAGAAGCGGTTCAGTAATGAGTGTTGCACCCGGACAGTTTATTTATTCCGAAGAGCTTTACAGTCTGCCTGCGCGGACCATCGTACTGCTGCCCCTGCCGTGGAATGAACTACCGGAAGCCGAAATAACCTTGTTGGATAAAATCCTGGGCGCTGCCCGGCTTTCACTTGCCGGTGTACAGGTACTTAGTACCAAAAAGACTTCATTGGCTGATCTCGCAGTTTATAATCCATCCTTAATCATCTCCTTTGGAGTTGGGCTTCTGCCGGACTCAGAACAATACCAGGCAAAAACCGATAATGGTATAACAATTATCCAGTCCGACCCGCTCGGGCAGCTTGACGATGCCCGAAAGAAAAATCTTTGGACTGCACTTAAGCAACTCTTGAGTCGTTAAGGCTCGCTTTATTATCCAGCATCTCTCTCACATCTGTTTGTATCAAATCTTTTGATACCGCATGATTTCTATTTGAAATCTTCATGATCTCATGACCAGTTTCAAACATAGTTAGGTTCAAATTTTACCCTGTTAAGATAAAATTATACAAAATTTTGTTTTACTAGGTTCATTTTTTACCCTATAACAATCGTTTTCGTTAATTTTTTTTGAAATAAGGTTCTGTTTTTAACCTATTTCACAGAATTTCATAAAAAATTAACAAACGCGTTCGAAGTCTATTTCCCACCACTAAACCCCATCACTTAACCATGAAAAAATCTCTCATACCGTTTATCCTTCTGATCGGTGTCAGTATTCTTGCACTGTTTATTCCGGCAGTTCCGGGAAGCATTGTTACCGAAGGCATCAGTTCAGGTGACACCGCCTGGATGCTGGCTGCTGCCGCACTGGTTCTCTTGATGACCCCCGGCCTTGCATACTTCTATGGCGGGATGATCGACACGAAGAATATCATTTCCACCATGCTCCAGAGCTTCATTGCGATGGGCGTCATCAGTGTTGTTTGGATTGTGGTTGGTTTCAGCCTCGCGTTTGGAACATCACAGGGTGGATTGATTGGTGATCCTACTACTTTCTTCATGTTCAAGAACGTGCTTGACGGAGCACCCTGGGCACTGGCACCTACAATCCCGCTGGTATTGTTCGCCTTCTTCCAGCTCAAGTTTGCCATCATCACGCCTGCACTGATCACCGGAACATTTGCCGAACGGATCAACTTCAAATCGTACATTATCTTCCTGGTACTTTTCTCACTGCTGATTTATGCTCCGCTCGCTCACTGGACGTGGCATCCGGACGGGTTCCTGTTCAAATGGGGCGTGCTTGACTTTGCCGGAGGAACAGTAGTACACATGTCGGCCGGGTTCGCCGCACTCGCAGCGTCAATCTACCTGCGCAACAAAAGCGAAGAAAAAGTGGCGCATGCACCTGCAAACGTTCCGTTTGTACTGCTCGGAACCGGTTTACTGTGGTTCGGATGGTTCGGCTTTAATGCCGGAAGCGCATTGGGTGCTAATCCGTTAGCCGCATCTGCGTTTGCAACAACAAACACTGCGTCGGCTGCTGCCGGACTTTGCTGGGTACTGCTGGATGCCGTTCGCGGTAAGAAATTATCGGCACTCGGTTTCTGTATCGGAGCTGTGGTTGGCCTGGTAGCCATTACTCCCGCTGCCGGATTCGTAACAATACCTTCAAGCTTGTTCATCGGAACAATTGCAGCGCTGATCAGCAACATTGTGGTACACTGGAAAGCAAAAACATCACTTGAAGATACGCTTGATGTATTCCCATGTCATGGTGTGGGCGGATTGGTTGGAATGATCATGACCGCATTACTTGCCACACAAGCTGTGAACGGTGCAAATACAACAGGTAACGGACTCTTCTTCGGTGAAACAACTCTTTTCCTGGTTCACATGAAAGCACTTGCCATCGTTGTGAGCTTCACCTTCATCGGATCATTCATCCTGCTGAAAGTTACTGACCTGATTTCTCCGCTCAGGTTGAGTGCAGAAGACAAGAAAGTGGGTGCCGATTTCAGTCAGCATGGCGAAACGCTGTACCCTGCTCCATAACAAAAATACCTATCAACCAACCATGAGGTCCGGGTTCACGCCCGGCCTCATTACAATCAAACTCGTCTCTCACCTACTCTAAACCCCAGCTCATGAAAAAGAATTTTATCTATGCATTGCTCCTCATCCTGTCGTTCAATACGGCCATCATAGCACAAGACGCTCCCGCAGAAGAAAAAGAAGAAAAGCCCACATTTTCTCTTGCAGGTTCTGTTGATACGTACTTTCACACCTCTTTCAAAACAACAAACCCGTACATGGGCGGCTCGTATGGACCGTCAACTTCGTTTGCAGACCTGCGCGGTTTCTCGTTAGGCATGGTTAACCTGATTGCATCCTATCAGGGCGAGAAGTCGGGCTTCGTTGGCGACCTTGTTTTCGGACCCCGGGGCCAGGCAGCCGTATTCGGTACAGCAAGTGGCCAGGCTATTGTAAATCAGCTATATGTGTATTACAAGCTGGGCGACCATGTAACGCTTAACCTGGGTCAGTTTAACACTTTCCTGGGCTATGAAGTAATCTCACCTGCCATCAATTTTCACTACTCAACATCATACCTGTTCTCGTGGGGACCTTTCAACCATACTGGTCTTCGTGCTGACTTTGATTTCGGTGGTGGTTTTGTCGGAAAGCTTTCCATTATGAACCCAACCGACATCGTTGAGTTTAATCCTGTAAACACATACACCCTCGGAGCACAGGTTGGCAAGGCAGGCGATGGCGGAAGCGTATACCTGAACTTTTTGTATGGCGATCAGGATGGAACACTGGATGAATCCGATCCGGATGAAGACGGCACTTCTGCCGGAACTTTGTTTCAGGGCGACATCACAGCAAGCGTAAACTTGGGTGAAAAATTTTCACTCGGGATAAATGCATCATATCAGACAACTGCAGCGGGAGAAGAATTGAATGTGGATGGAGATGTAGTTGACTCGGATGGCGATGCATCCTCCTTCTTCGGAGTGGCGCTCTATCCCAAACTTACCTTGACTGAAAATTTCTCTCTCGGTTTACGCGGAGAATACTTCGCAATTAAAAACGCCCACCTGAACATCTTTACACTCGACAAGTACGATGCCATCAACGATGTGAACCTGGGAGACGGAAGCGTGGTGGAGTTTACACTGTCGGCTAACTATAAAGCTGGCGGACTCATGCTGATTCCTGAGTTCAGGATCGATAAAACATCCGAAGATTCATTCGTCGATAAAGACAATAAAGCAACTGACCTGCTGGCTACGTTCAGTCTGGCGGCTGTCTACAAGTTTTAACAAATCAAATCAACAATAACCACTTAACACAGTTACGCATATGTCGAAAACAAAACTCGAGTACATCTGGCTTGACGGATATAAACCAACCCAAAGCCTCCGCAGTAAAACGAAAATCGTTCGAAACTTTGATGGAACGTTAGAGGGATGTCCTGAATGGTCGTTTGACGGCAGTTCAACCGAACAGGCACCGGGAGGTTCCTCGGACTGTTTATTGAAACCTGTAGCACTTTTTCCTGACCCAGCCCGGAAGAATGCATACCTGGTAATGACCGAAGTATTGAGCCCCGATGGGACACCCCATCCGTCCAATGGTCGTGCTACCATCAATGACGATGACAACGACTTTTGGTTCGGATTTGAACAAGAGTACTTCCTGTGGAATCCTGAAACCGATAAGCCTGTTGGTTTCCCGTCAAAAGGATATCCGGCACCGCAAGGTCCTTATTACTGTTCAGTAGGCGCCAAGAATGCTTTCGGAAGAGAAATTGTGGAGGAACACCTCGACTATTGCCTCGAAGCAGGCATTAATGTGGAAGGAATAAATGCCGAAGTAGCCACCGGGCAGTGGGAGTTTCAGATCTTTGCAAAGGGTGCCAAAGCCGCAGGCGACCAGGTTTGGGTAGCGCGTTACCTGCTGGAGCGCACGGCTGAAAAATACGGTGTGGCCATCAACTGGCATTGCAAACCGCTTGGCGCGACCGACTGGAACGGCTCCGGTATGCACGCCAATTTCTCCAACTCGCTGTTGAGGACCGCTGGCTCGAAAGAAATTTACGATACGGTTTGCCAGGCGTTTGCACCTTTCGTGAAAGAACATATTGCCGTTTACGGAGCCGACAATCACTTGCGATTAACCGGCAAGCATGAAACCCAATCGATCGACAGGTTTTCATATGGTGTATCAGACCGTGGGGCATCGATCCGAATTCCGATTGCAACGGTAGAGAGCGGATGGAAAGGCTGGCTGGAAGACAGACGTCCGAACTCGGCAGCCGATCCCTACAAGGTTGCGGCCCGAATCATTAAAACAGTTAAAACAGTGCCCGAATACGCTACGGTAAACGGTCATTAATAATAGCAGTGCCAAGTGTTTTGTTGTTGAAGGTCGGGCGTTTGCCCGGCCTTTTTCATTTGTCCGGCCTGCTGTTGCGGATAACTTTTTAATCTATTTTACACTGAATTTCAGCTCTTTGCAAAGGTTTGCGCTGCAGAATTTCCAATATTCTGATTTTTTATAATCTTTGAGCCGTGTGAATGCGAAATGCCTTATTGAATGATTAAAGTTCTTTACTGCATTAATGAACCCGGTATGAAAAAACTTAGTCTGATATTCTTACTCCTTGCTACGCCTGTTCTTCTTCGTGCGCAGGATTCAACAAACGGAAACTATCCTTACTGGACAATCACGAAAGAGATTCAGCGTCATGCCTATCGGAACGTAGCTTACAATCCGGCTACATTTAATATTACCGATGTGTCGTCAATTGTTTCTAAAAACATCCAGCGCAAAGAAACAACGGCATCCAAAAAGGTGGTAGCAACTGGCTATCCGGCATGGACTATTTCAAAACCAGCTGCGCGCCAGTCGTTCGAACGAAACGAGAAGAAGAAGCCTTAAAGCTTTTCATTTTTCCTAAGCAGCCTTCCAGCGTCAGTCAAACGGCCGCTCTAGCTCCGTTTTGTCACTTTTTGCACCTTTCAAGGCTTATTTTATCTTTGCGGTTCTAAAAAAAGTCCCTCCGGCCTAAATCGGAAGGTTTTATCATAAATCTTAAACTGGAAAATGAATAGTATTATTTATCTGATCCCGGCCTTTGGAGTTGTCGGCTTGATTGTGATGGCTGTAAAATCTGCCTGGGTTACCAAACAAGATGCGGGCGAAGCCAAAATGCAAGAACTTGCCGGTTACATTGCTAATGGCGCAATGGCCTTTCTCAAAGCAGAATGGAAAATCCTCGCATACTTTGCTGTGATCACTGCTATCCTGTTAGGCTGGTCAGGTACCCTTGTTGAAGATTCAAGTCCGATCATCGCAGTTGCATTCCTGATTGGTGCAGTGCTCTCCGCTGTCGCGGGATATATCGGTATGAAAATCGCAACAAAAGCAAACGTTCGTACCACCCAGGCAGCACGTACAAGTCTTGCGCAGGCGCTGAAAGTTTCCTTCACAGGAGGTTCAGTGATGGGTATCGGAGTAGCAGGCCTTGCTATTCTTGGTCTTGGCGGATTGTTCATTATATTCTTTAATGTATTTGTGCCGGAAGGCGCAGCAATCACCGGCATCGAAATGAAACGTGCCATTGAGGTTCTTGCCGGATTTTCACTGGGCGCTGAATCAATTGCACTGTTCGCCCGTGTAGGTGGCGGTATCTATACAAAAGCTGCCGATGTAGGCGCTGACTTGGTTGGTAAGGTAGAAGCGGGTATCCCGGAAGATGACGTTCGTAACCCTGCCACCATTGCCGATAACGTTGGGGATAACGTGGGTGATGTTGCCGGTATGGGTGCCGATTTATTCGGTTCTTACGTAGCTACAATTCTCGCGACCATGGTGCTGGGTCAGGAGATTTCAGCCAACGATAACTTCGGAGGCTTGTCTCCTATTCTCCTTCCGATGTTCATTGCCGGAATGGGATTGATCTTTTCAATTTTCGGAACCATGTTCGTTCGCATTAAAAGTGAAACCGACAGTGTTCAAAAAGCACTTAACATTGGAAACTGGTCATCGATCATCTTTACTGCCATTGCATCATTCTTTGCTGTGAAATATTTGCTCCCGGAAACTCTCGTTCACCGCGGGTATGAATTCACGTCTACAGATGTATTCATCGCCATTGTAATCGGATTGATCGTGGGTACATTGATGAGCTTAATCACTGAATATTATACTGCTATGGGCAAACGCCCTGTGCTGTCGATTGTTAAACAATCGGGTACTGGCCACGCAACCAACATTATCGGTGGTTTGTCGGTTGGCATGGAATCTACCGTGCTTCCGATTCTTGTACTGGCAGCCGGAATAGTTACCTCATATTATTTCGCAGGACTTTATGGCGTGGCGATCGCAGCTGCCGGGATGATGGCAACTACTGCGATGCAACTTGCAATTGATGCATTCGGGCCGATTGCCGACAACGCAGGTGGTATCGCTGAAATGAGCCAGCTTCCGGAAGAAGTACGTCATCGTACAGACAATCTCGATGCAGTGGGTAACACTACCGCAGCAACCGGTAAAGGCTTTGCAATCGCCTCTGCAGCACTCACTTCGCTTGCGCTTTTCGCTGCATTTGTGGGTGTATCCGGCATCACGGCAATTGATATTTATAAGGCTCCAGTTTTGGCAGGCTTGTTTGTTGGCGGTATGATTCCGTTCATTTTCTCTTCACTAGCAATCGCTGCCGTAGGCCGTGCTGCGATGGATATGGTGAATGAAGTGCGCAGGCAATTCCGTGAGATTCCAGGCATTATGGAATACAAAGCAAAGCCTGAGTATGAAAAATGCGTGGCGATTTCGACCAATGCATCTATCCGTGAAATGATTGCTCCTGGAGCTATCGCGATTCTCACCCCTGTAATTGTAGGATTTCTTTTCGGCCCTGAAGTGTTGGGTGGCTTGTTAGCCGGAATTACAGTTTCAGGCGTGTTGATGGGCATGTTCCAGTCGAACGCAGGAGGTGCATGGGACAACGCGAAAAAGTCGTTCGAGAAAGGTGTTGAGATTAACGGCCAGGTTTATTACAAAAAATCAGAGCCTCATAAAGCATCCGTAACAGGCGACACGGTTGGTGATCCATTCAAAGATACTTCAGGCCCTTCGATGAATATCCTGATTAAACTTACATCGATTGTAGCGCTGATTATCGCACCCCATATTTCCAACAAAGATCACGCAACGGTTAAAATCGAGAATACAAAAAGTGAAGTAGTATCAGCGATCGCGAAGGATGCTGCTCAGAAATAATCTCTTTTGAAATACAGCAAAAAGGTGCAGAGTCTGCACCTTTTTTGTTTAGTCATTTTCAAAAATAGCATCCCAGAAATCCGGCTTGTCATTGTTTCCACCTCGTTCGTGACAATCTCCACAAATTGGTTTTGCCGCAAACATATTGATTCGGCCTTCATCAACCGTAAGCGGCAAAAAACCTTGCTCAACAAAGTACTTAGCTACGCTATCCGGATTACTCATTAACACAGCAACTTGCTCACAGTCAAGGTCAAAGCCCCAAGGACTCACGTCAGACTTTCGAATATTTAATCTCTCAGAGGAGGTTGTATACGCTCCGATATAACCGACAACCGGTTCGCTGGAGTTCTCGCGCGAAATATTACCCAATAACTGCGAAGGCTGCGGGTCATAAAATGTTCCCACCTGGTTCGTATTCTTATTCATCACCTGGAAATAATTGTAGTGATCAAGACTGAGCGCATGTTGCTGAACCAGAATAGAATACTTCTCTGATAGTCTGTCAGAGCCCGCCTTGATTTTTGCAAGTATTTGGCTTACGTTTTCAACCGAAAGTCCGGCAACTGACTGTGTAATCAGCTTTAATGGTTTGGCATGCCTCCAGCAAAGATGCATAGCTATTATTTCAGCATCCTCCCGGGGGAAGAAATCTCCGTTGCTATACCGATAGAAGGAAAGATAAGGCGATTTATTCTCCCAGTCTTCCTCGTAATTCCATTGATAAAACAAGGTGGATTGAATAGGGTCGTGCGTATCGACCTTGATGGTAACGCCCTCTGCGTCACGGGTCCAATAGACGCTATCGATGGCAGGAGACTGAATCGGGGTAGTGTAATCGGAATAAAAGCGCTTTCCGTCACTGGTTTCAATTCGAATGCGGTATTGACGATCAAGCGAAAGCGATAAGGGCTCAGACGAATAAACACCCTCCTCGCCTTCTGAAAGGTCGTAGAATTCATCCTGATCATCCTGTATCTGAATAACTGCATCCTCCTCAACCTCTGCGTACTCCTGCGTGGAATTGATGGGAACCGTGCGCGAAACCCGAATCGTAGTTACCGCATTCGCACCCACATTTATGTAACCCTCTACCACCAGAAAATTCGAGGTCAGCAATTTTACATCTGCCAAAAAGGGGTCTTTACACCCAAACAAGAAAAGGAAAATTGTGAGTGCCACTACCTTGCCTGTGCTAAACCCGGGGGCACGTCCTTTAAACCGAAAAGAAATCATATCACCTCAATACTACACGAATAGAAAAACACCTAACAACGATCATTATAAATCACCAACTTTTCAACACCGCATCCGACAAGCCATGGGCAAAAACGGATGCTGCAACCCTGGTAATTTGCTACCCGGACAACATCGACTTCGTTAAAACAATCGTCATTCTCCGCGGCAAGAACAAATATAGAAAATGTAGTCACCAGGGGTTAGCATTTTATTTAAATGGAGCATTCTTGGTTGTATCTTGTCCTCGTCTGTCGTTGCCAAGTCCGTGTTGCATACGATCCTTAACATCGCAATCGATGCAACTCCACGAACGGACTGGTGTTGAGTCTTGGGAGGAGAATGGCAGCATAAAACACAACGAAGGAAGTCCTTTGACAAGCCCTGCGAAAAGGTTCCGGGGCCGTATTTTTCGGGCTCCGGCTTTTAGCGGTAGATTCCGGATAGGCAATCGGGCAGAGAACCGTCACACGAACGATTAAAAAAGTACATTGATCTTACATTTACTATATTTCACAGATAAAATTCAAAAACTGCGGTATCCTGCACGGTTACCACGATAAAGCCAAATGGTATCTAAGTCGAGCTCAACAATGACGGAACAAGAGATTTTTGAACGCATCTGCAAAGGTGACGAGAAGACCCTTGAATTCCTCTACAAGAAGTATTACCGGATGATGACCAAAATGGTTATCACCAACAGCGGGACGGAAGAAGAGGCGCGCGATATTTACCAGGATGCGCTGATCGTTTTTTGGCAAAAAGCGACCTCCGGAAAACTGGTGATGACATCAAAAATCAGCACCTACATTTACAGCATCTGCCAGAATTTGTGGCGTAAGGAGCTGGACCGGAAGAAGCGGTTATCGAACGAAGAGAAAGACGTTGCTGTTGTATTGGATACAGATACGGAAGAGCGAAATAAGATCGTGGCCAAGTGTATTGAACAACTTGGCGAAACCTGTAAAAAGGTTTTGATGTATTATTATTTTGAAGAGATGTCGATGCAGGATATAGCCGATAAACTCGGCTTCGCCAACACCGATACCGCCAAAACGAAAAAATATAAGTGCAAAAAGAAATTAGATGATTTAGTGAAAGCTCAGTATTCTGAGCGTGATTTTTTAGATTAACAACATGACAGAAAGAGAATTTGAAATGATGGACGATTACCTGTCCAACCGCCTCAACGCCGAAGAAAATGCAGCGTTTGAGAAGCAGGTTCAAGCTGACCCCCAGCTTGCGCAGGAACTCGCCATTCAGAAAAACCTTGTTGAAGGGCTTCGCCAGGCTCGGACTGCGGAGCTTAAGTCGATGCTCAACAACATCCCGGTAGCACCGATCAGCGGTGGCAGCAGCGTGTTAACCAAAGTGGGTACCTGGACGGTAGTTGCAGGCCTTGTAGCAACGGGCATCTATTTTTATTCGACACGTGAGCAGGAACAAACTCCGGCAGACGAAAAAGTTGCAACGGAGCAGAAACCGGAAACACAGCCACAGGTTGCCACACTCCCGGAATCGGAAGAGAATGAGAAGACATCAGTTGATGAGCCAAAAGATAATGCACCAGCCCCTGTAGCCAAGCCATCCGTTAAAAAACCGAAAGCTGAAGCCAAAGAAGAGACTGTACCGGCCCAGGCAAAACCAATGGATGTTTACACGCCTGAAGAAGAGGAAGTTGACGAGGCTACCCGCCAGTATGAGCATGAGCAGATGGAGAACATCAAGAAGTCGTTCGTAACGTCTTCGATTGAAGTTGAGACGGACACGATGAGTAAGAAGTACAACTTCCATTATGTGTTCAAGAACAGCAAGCTTATCCTGTACGGTGCATTCGAGAAAAATCTGTACGAGATTCTGGAGTTCATTGGCGATCAAAAGCGCACGGTAGTATTGTATTACAAATCCAATTACTATCTGCTCGACATCGAAAAAACTCAGCCAACCAAGTTGAGCCCGATACACGATCCGAAGCTGTTAAAAATGTTAAAGGCTCACAGAAAGTAAGTAATAGTTTTAAAAATCAGAAAGGTCTCCCGCAACACGGGAGACCTTTTCATTTTACAGAGATTAAATCCTACATTTGAAGCCGTGCAAAAGATTAACAGCCGCAAGAAACTCGGAAGCTACCCTTCGGTAGGCGTAGTGATTAGTATTACCCTGGCACTTTTCGTCACCGGGTTGTTCGGTTTGCTGATTATTTCCTCGCAGGAATTGGAACGCGTAGTCCGCGAAAATGTGAAGCTGCAGGTGTATTTGAAAAATGGTCTGACCGATACACAACGCACCCAGGTAGAAAAAAAACTCGAACAACTCCCCTACATTAACAAAACCGTTTCCGAAAGTCCCGTTGTATTTATTTCGAAAGAAGAAGCCGCGCGGAAGTTCATTGCGGAGACAGGCGAAGACTTCAATAAATTTTTGGGTGAAAACCCGCTCCACGATGCCTATGTATTAACGATTGATCCTGCTTATCACTCAAAGGAAAGCCTGGAAAAAATCGGTAACGAACTGGAAAAAATGACCGGAGTGTTCGAAGTATTTTATGTGGAAGGATTGATCGAATCGATTAATAAAAACGTTACCCGGCTTGGCGTAATCCTCGCAACTATTATCGCCCTGCTTTTAATCACTGTTGTACTGCTTATTAACAACACGCTTCGGCTTGCACTGTTTTCGCAGCGTTTCCTGGTCCGGAGCATGCAACTGGTCGGTGCAAGAAAGTGGTTTATCCAGCGGCCGTTTTTGTTTCGGGCGCTTGTCTACGGAGCCCTTTCCGGACTTCTTGCCACGGGTGGAATCTGGCTTCTGGTTAACTATGCGAATCAAACTATCGAAGACCTTGCGTTGATTCAGAATAAAGACCGGATGCTCATGTTAAGCGGGATGTTGGTTTTACTCGGAATATTAGTAGCCATTGCCAGCAGCTATTTTGCTATCCGGAAATATTTAAAGATGTCGTTAGACGAATTGTATTAATTTTGCCTCATGGAAAAAATGCCCTTCGGAAAGAAGAACTACCAATGGATGGTTATCGGACTGGTAACACTTGTGATTGGGTTTATCGTAATGTCACTGGACAACCAGGACTATGGCTTCGGGTTCTTTGGGTTAACCCTCGGCCCGATCATCGTGATGGCCGGGTTTATTATGGAGATCTACGCGATTCTCATCCGGCCGGAAGTTCCAAAGTCTGACGCCAAAAAGTAGTTCTTCCGTTGTCGCTACTGCAATCCATCATTCTTGCCATTATTGAAGGATTAACCGAATTTTTGCCGGTGTCTTCAACCGGCCACATGATCATTGCTTCGTCTATAATGGGTATTGAAGCAAACCAGTTTGTTAAACTCTTTACAGTTGCTATTCAGTTAGGCGCCATACTCTCCGTTGTAGTACTTTACAGGAAGCGTTTTTTTAAGTCGTTTGACTTCTATTTGAAAATTGGTGCAGCCTTTATTCCGGCTGTAATTGCCGGGCTGTTCTTTAAAGATTACGTTGATGCCTTGCTGGAGCGCGTTGATGTGGTCGGATATACCCTGTTGGCGGGCGGAGTGTTTTTCCTGTTTATGGATAAACTCTTCAACACTGAACACGTACCGGATCAGGAGATCACCTACCCTAAGGCTTTTAAAATTGGATTGTTCCAGGTGATTGCCATGGTACCGGGTGTGTCGCGGTCAGCCGCTACCATTATTGGCGGACTGTCGCAAAAGCTAACCCGCAAAAATGCCGCAGAGTTCTCATTCTTCCTTGCGGTACCAACCATGTTCGCAGCTACCGTTTTATCGGTGTACAAATTTTATAAAGACGGATATACGCTTTCCGCGGAAGAGCTTAATATCCTCGTCATCGGAAACATCGTTGCATTTGTGGTTGCCATGTTTGCGATCAAATCGTTCATTAATTTCCTCACCAAACATGGCTTCAAACTTTTCGGATACTACAGGATCATCGTTGGTATCCTGATTCTCTGCTTGTATTATTTTGGCCACGGCCTTTCCATCCTTTAAATGGAAACAACATCTTCAGGCGATACCGGGCAATTGTTGCTCGTTAATAAACCATTCGGATGGACTTCCTTTGATGTGGTTAACAAGCTCCGGTATAAGCTGAAAATCAAGAAGATAGGACATGCAGGGACGCTTGATCCGCTGGCTACCGGGCTCTTAATTATCTGCACGGGGAAAATGACCAAGCAGATCGATTCATTCATGGGCCTTGAAAAAGAATATACCGGCACATTTGTGATCGGGCAAACAACACCTTCATACGACCTTGAAACAGAGGTTTCAGTACCGGTGGACATTACATCCGTAACAGAGGATGCTATACGTAAGGCTGCACAATCCCTGACGGGCAAAATCAGTCAACTGCCTCCCGCCCATTCCGCCATTAAAGTTGATGGCAAGCGTGCCTATAAGTTTGCCCGACAGGGAAAGGAAATTGTATTAAAGCCACGTGATGTTGAAGTCGTGGAGTTTGAAATCACTTCGTTCGCCCTTCCGATGATCAACTTCCGGATCGTTTGCTCGAAGGGAACGTACATCCGCAGCCTGGCACGTGACATCGGGGAAAAACTTGGCGTTGGCGCGTATCTTTCACAACTTTGCCGGACACGAATCGGAACCTTTCGGCTTGAAAGTTCCGTTTCGATTGATGATGTGACACCACCACATGCGGATTTACTACAGCATTGATGATTTTAGCCCGGTAAAAAATGCCGTTGTTACCAGCGGCACCTTTGACGGTGTACATGTAGGCCACAAAAAAATCCTTTCGAGGCTCACGGAAATCGCACGGAAGATCAATGGAGAAACGGTTGTAATCACGTTTTGGCCGCATCCACGACTGGTGCTATACCCGGATGACACACAATTAAGACTTCTCAATACGTTCGAAGAAAAAGCTGAACTGCTAAAAGGTCAGGGTGTTAATCACCTGCTGCGCATTCCGTTCACCAAAGAATTCTCGCAGTTGTCGTCTGAGCAGTTTATTACAAAAATACTGGTTGAAAAAATCGGTACGAAGAAACTGGTTATTGGCTACGATCATCATTTCGGTAAGAACCGTGAAGGAAGCTTTGAACAACTTAAATTAAACGGTCCAAAATACGGTTTTGAAGTTGAGGAAATTCCCCGACAGGATATTGATAACATCGCGGTCAGTTCAACCAAAATACGAAAGTCGATCGAAGCCGCCGATCTGGCGACAGCCAATCATTTACTCGGTCAGCCCTATACGCTGAGCGGACGAGTAGTAAAAGGTGATCAGCTCGGCCGGCAGCTTGGCTACCCTACTGCCAATATTGAAATTGATTCCATCTACAAACTGGTCCCGGCTGATGGAATTTATGCTGTCCAGGTTCGTCATGCGAATGCAGTTTATCAGGGTGCGTTGTATATTGGCAACCGGCCAACAGTGAATGGCACGCGGAAAGTAATCGAAGTAAATATCTTTAATTTCGCACGGGAGATTTACGGTGAAACGTTGACGGTGGAATTTCATGCCTTTATTCGTCATGATAAGAAGTTAGATTCACTTGACGCGTTAAAGAATCAAATCGCTCTCGATAAAGAACACGTATTGCAATCTTTTAAATAGCCATGATCAACAAAGTTGTAGAAAATGCCGAAGTGGCCGTACGCGATATTCCGGACAATGCCGTGCTGATGCTGGGTGGGTTCGGGCTCAGCGGAATCCCGGAGAATTGCATCAACGCAATTTTAAAGAAAGGCATCAAAGGCCTGACGTGTATTTCAAACAATGCCGGTGTAGATGATTTCGGAATTGGATTATTGTTAAAATCCCGCCAGGTAAAAAAAATGATCTCTTCTTACGTTGGAGAGAATGCTGAGTTCGAGCGTCAGTTGTTATCCGGTGAGCTTGAAGTAGAACTTATTCCGCAAGGAACTTTGGCCGAGCGGTGCCGTGCGGGTGGTGCAGGAATACCGGCATTCTTTACCCCTGCGGGATACGGAACTGAAGTGGCTGAAGGAAAAGAAGTGCGTGAATTCGATGGAAAAAAGTACCTGATGGAGCACTGGTTGAAGGCCGATTTTTCGATCGTAAAAGCCTGGAAAGGAGATACTTCCGGGAATTTGATTTATCGCGGGACGGCCCGGAATTTTAATCCGATGATGGCTGCCGCGGGTAAGATTACGATTGCAGAGGTAGAAGAACTCGTATCACCCGGTGAACTCGACCCTAACCATATTCATACTCCCGGCATTTACGTGCAACGCATTTTTCAGGGAAAGAATTATGAGAAGCGCATCGAACAAAAAACCATAACAAAAGCAAGCTGACAATTTCGGAACAACCATATGCTAGATAAGATTGGTATCGCGAAACGAATCGCACAGGAAGTAAGAGATGGCATGTATATCAATTTAGGAATTGGCATCCCCACCCTGGTTGCCAATTATATTCCTAAAGCCTTAAACGTAGTGCTGCAATCTGAAAACGGATTGTTAGGGATTGGTCCTTTTCCGACAGAAGAAAATGTCGATGCGGATTTAATCAATGCCGGCAAGCAAACCATTACCATGATGCCCGGGTCATCGCTGTTCAGTTCCGCAGAGAGCTTTGGAATGATCCGGGGCGGACATGTTGACTTAACCATTCTTGGTGCGATGGAAGTTTCGGAGGCGGGCGACATTGCCAACTGGAAGGTTCCCGGTAAAATGGTAAAAGGAATGGGCGGTGCAATGGACCTGGTTGCATCGGCTAAAAATATTATCGTAGCGATGCAGCATTGCAGTAAAGACGGTGCATCGAAATTACTGAAGCAATGTACCCTTCCGATTACCGGTCTGAAGTGCGTTAAGAAAATTGTTACCGACCTTGCGGTGCTGGATGTAATTCCGGAAGGTGGTTTTAAGTTGTTAGAACGCGCTCCCGGAGTGTCGGTGGATGAAATCCGGAAGGCAACCGAAGGAAAACTTATCGTGAGCGGTGAAATCCCGGAGATAAAATTTTAAGTATTTTCGTGCCCTTTATTTAAGAACGCACGCATGAAAAAGTCAGAGATAAACTTCACGATCGATTTAGATACCAACAACGTTCCTCAGAAAATCCACTGGAACGCCTCTGACAAACCCGATGCTGCTCCGAGTGAGACCAAGTCGATCAGCATATCCTTATGGGACGAAAAACAGAAGAATACCCTTCGTATCGACCTGTGGACCAACGACATGCCCGTAACAGAAATGAAACGGTTTTACATCGACTGCCTGGGCGGGCTCGCGCAAAGCATCCTTTCTTCTACCGGTGACGAGTACATGGCGCAGGAAACCAATGCCCTCTGTGAAAGACTGGTTCAGCACCTCGTGAACAACCCGGAAAAATAGGCCCAAAAAACCCTGTAAAAACCTCAAATTACAGGTGCAATCGTTTTCGTAATTTCTAATTTAATTTTGTATTTTTCTGAACAGGAGAATTATGTTCTCCCTGTTTGTCTATTAACCCAACTTTATTCTAACAACAAAACCAACCTAAAAACAACTTATGGAGAAGTTCTACAAACGTCTTGGACTTATAGCATTGATGCTGCTCTCCGCGTCCTTTGCTTTCGCCCAAACAACAATCTCAGGAACCGTGAAAGACGGTGTTACCGGGGAAGCCCTGCCCGGTGTGAGCATTTTAGTAAAAGGAAAAGTAATTGGTACTACCACTACTGTTTCGGGTGATTTTACACTGAAAGTGAATCAAGCTCCCCCGCTGACACTTGTTTTCTCATCAGTAGGTTATAAGTCGCAGGAAATTGAGATCACAGACGCAAACACGTCCGGACTGGCTATCTCAATGGAGGAACAAAGTGTGCTGGGCCAGGAAGTAGTGGTTTCTGCCTCACGTGTGGAAGAAAACATTCTTCGTTCGCCCGTGACAGTTGAAAAGATGGACTTAAAAGCCATCCAGCAATCTCCGACACCAGACTATTTCGATGCGTTAGCAAACGTGAAAGGTGTTCAGGTTTCATCCAGCAGCTTGAACTTCCCTGCGATCAACACGCGTGGTTTTGCTACGATTGCCAACGATCGTTTCGTTCAGTGGATTGACGGTATTGACGGATCAGCTCCGATTTTGAATTTCCCTACCGGTAACATTGTCGGTATCGGTGAACTGGATGCCGAAAGCCTGGAATTGATTCCCGGTGCAGCGTCAGCGCTCTATGGACCCAATGCATTCAATGGTATCCTCATCATGCGCAGCAAGAGCCCGTTTGAATTTCAGGGATTGAGTGCGCAAGCCAAGTATGGTATGACCAACTCCGATGCGCAAGGCGAAAGCAACCCGATGTATACATTTGGAATCCGCTATGCAAAAGCGTTCAAAAACAAGTTTGCCTTTAAAGTTAACTTCTCATATCAGGATGCGACCGACTGGAAAGCCAACGACTATACACAGGATCGTTTAAGAGCCAATTCAAAAACAGATTTATCTGGTTCACCCGACTTTGATGCTGTGAACAAATACGGTGATGAAGCCGTTATCGCGATTCCGGGCTTCCCTACTACGCTTCGCAGAACAGGCTGGAGAGAAGAAGATATCATTGACGATTATTCTGCCAAAAGCATCAAGGCTGATGTAGCCTTACACTATCGCATCACAGATAAACTGGAAGTTCTGTACAACTACCGGTTCGGTTCAGGAGATGCCGTATACCAGGGTGATGCCAAGTACGCGCTGCGCGGATTCACACAAACGTTCCAGAAGCTGGAATTGAAATCCGACAACTTCTTTGTTCGCGGATATTTGACACAAACCGATGCCGGTGACTCATATAACATGCTTGCTCTTGGCTCGTACATGAACGAAGCGATCAGTCCTTCAGCGTCAAGCTGGGTACCGGATTATCTGAATGCCTATAGCGGAAATGCTCCGGGCGTAGCCGCTGGTGATCATGCTGCGGCACGTGCGTGGGCCGATCGTACGCGCCCTGCTGTTGGCAGCGATGAATTCAATACACTGGTAAAATCGGTTCGTAAAGCTTTCTTCCAGGGCAATCCTCCGGGAGCAACATTCAAAGATGATTCCCGCATCTGGCACGGTGAATTCAACTACAACTTCAAAGATCAGATTAAGTTCGCTGAAGTTATGGTTGGCGGTAACGTACGCCAGTATGACTTATACACCGATGGAACAATCCTGAACGAAGATCCTGAAGCTCCCAGCCGCGATGAAGCGACTTTCAACCGGATTAAGATCAACGAATTTGGTGCTTACACACAAATTGCGAAAACCTTTGGTGGATTGAAATTAACCGGATCGATTCGCTTCGATAAAAACGAAAACTTCGATGGCCAGGTAACACCACGCTTGTCAGCCGTGTATACATTCTCTGAAAACCACAACATTCGGGCATCGTTCCAGACAGGTTTCAGAAACCCGCAAACTCAGGCGCAGTTTATTTATTTCCCTGCATCCGATGCGATTCTGTTGGGAAGTACAAAAGCTAACGCTGAGCGTTATGGCGTTCACAATGGTGGTTCCTACACCCGTGATTCTTATCGCGCGTACCAGGCATCCGGCGGCTCGCTTGACGCAAATGGAAACACTGTGGGCGGAGATCCTTCGCTGTTGAAAGACGCAAACGTGCCGTACGTTCAGCCTGAACAATTGAAAGCATTCGAAGTTGGTTACAAAGGTTTGTATAGCACCAACATCCTGATCGATGCAAACGTATACTACAACATCTATAACGATTTCCTTGGAACTGATTTCGTAGCCAGCAAAACTGCTTCTGTTCATCAGGGAACAACACTCGCTCCCGGAACGGTATTCAGTTTGTATTCAAACTCACCCGAACAGGTTAAATCATGGGGTGTGGGTCTTGGCGTTACCTACAATTTCCTGAAAGGTTATCAGTTAACGTTTAATTATAACTATGCTGACTTTTCACTTGAGCAGGTTGAAGGCCGCGTGTACAATGCCGGATTTAACACTCCGAACAACAAGTTCAGCGTGGGAGTTGGTAACCGCAAGCTGACCAAGAATCTTGGATTCAATGTTAACTATCGCTGGCAGCAAGAGTTCGACTGGTTCTCGTCTTACGGAGAATGGACAGTGCCTTCATTTGGCGTAGTGGATGCTGCGATCAGCTATCGCTTACCATCACTCAAGTCTATACTTAAAGTTGGCGGAACGAACCTGGGCGGAAACGACTATCGTACAAACATCGCAGGACCGTTCGTAGGCCAGATGTACTACCTGTCGATCACATTTGATGAATTCTTTAAATAACATGCAATAACATTGACTATGAAAAAGTATAATAGACTATCCATATTACTTTCGGCCGCGTTAATTTTTGGGTGCGCGCAGGAGATCGATGAACTGAAAGAACCGGAACCCGAAGGCGATCCGACCGGGTCGCTGGGTGCAACTATTGACGTTTCAAACTTTGTAACGATTGGTAACTCACTGGTTGCCGGATACCAGGCAAATGCATTGTTTACCGATGGTCAGAATGAATCGATCGGTAAGATTATTCACCAGCAGATGGTGTATGCCGGTGCTACAGGAGACTTTAACCAACCTGATATCAATTCAGAAAATGGTTTCTCCGGATTTATTCCAAGCACTACCATACCCCTCGGGCGATTGGTGTTGTATGATCCTGATGGAAGCGGGCCAAGAAGTGCAGGGCCAGCTGCAGCGGCTACTCCGGCGCGTGATGCTTCCGGAGACGCACCGTGTAACACGCTTGCGACTCCAGCTTTGCCAGCGCCTTACAATACAGCATCAAGTCCACTTGTGGCTGGCTGGGCTTACACTGGTAACAAAGCTGAACTGAATAATTTTGGTGTTCCCGGAATCACCGTAGGTGAACTACTGGTTCCTACATCACCAAACCCGGCTTTCAGCACATACTATGCAGGGCGATTTGCTTCTAACCCCGGAACATCAACAATCCTGGGTGATGCCATTGCTACCAATCCAACGTTTTTCCTGTTGGAGATCGGTAACAATGACATCCTCGGATATGCTACTGGTGGTGCATCGAATCCGGCATTGTTAACGTCAACGGCCAACTTCACAACACGTTATAATGCAGTCATTGCCACCCTTTTTGGAAACCTGCCAAACGCAGAAGGTGTAGTGGCTAATATTCCTAACGTAACTTCTATTCCGTTCTTCTTCACAGTAAAGTGGAACGCCATTCCATTAGACGCGACAACAGCAGCAACCGTGACAACGGCTCTTGCAACTCCATATAATGGTTTCCTGCAGGCCATGGTTACGAACGGTATCATTACAGCTGATGAAGCTGCGAAGAGAACGCTTACCTATACAGCAAGTGCTACAAATCCAATCTTAATTTCTGACGAGACGCTTACTGATCTTTCGCCATACATGAGCGGTGCTGCTGCAGCATTGGCCCCGTATGCGAAGGCACGTCAGACCACCGCCAACGATCTGATCACACTGACTGCGGGATCGGTATTGGGGACTTGCGTAGGAGGAAATCCACAGGCAATTAATGGTGTTACTATGCCACTGGCTGATCAGTATGTTCTTATTCCATCTGAGACAACAGAGATCCTCACCCGCACGGCTGAATTTAACGCGGTCATTGCCGCAGCTGTGGCAGCCAATAACACCAAGCTCGCACTTGCGGATGTGAACACGGCATTTACCAATTTCGTAGCAACAAAAGGAACGGTTGTAAACGGAATCCTGCTGACACCAAGCATCACACCTCCCTATGCAGGCTTTTCAGAAGATGGCGTGCATCCGAACGGAAGAGGGTATGCATTTCTGGCAAACATCTTTATTGATGCGATTAATGCGAAATTCGGATCAACGATTCCGAAGGC
This sequence comes from Cyclobacteriaceae bacterium, assembly GCA_016786585.1. Lineage (GTDB taxonomy): Bacteria > Bacteroidota > Bacteroidia > Cytophagales > Cyclobacteriaceae > UBA2336. The sequence continues at coordinate 209,088 of JAEUUI010000008.1, read as the reverse complement.
TAACATTACACACTATCGCGGTACACGCACACCGATTACACCTACCAATTCATACTAGGTTGTAACGACTTGAATTTTAAAGGCTGCAAGAAATTGCAGCCTTTTTTATTGAGATTGTCAGATATATCCTGCGAACTTGTAGGCTACCATCCCCAGCCATTCCTTGAACAGCTTCTGCCAAAGATTGATTGCGTCAGCACGCGGAATCAAAAGCACATCGGGTGTAAACTGACGCGGATGAGTATAAAAGTCGGAACTGAAGCAATCGGTATCCAACCCCACTTTCCGGAAACAAGCCCCTGCCCTGCGCATGTGAAAAGCTGAAGTGATCAACAAACAGTGTTCTCCGGTTTCATCCGGAATCAGCTTTTTAACGTTTGCTGCATTTTCGTGGGTATTATCCGATTCACGTTCGATAACAATATCACGTTCGGGAATGCCTGCCATAACCATTACCGAAGCGAGTTCGTCTGCTTCAGGCCGGCCGGCTGTTAATACGCGGCCCACCCCGCCCGAAATGATAATTTTTTTTATTATCCCTTTCTTATAAAGCTGAATGGTATGCGTTACCCGATCCGCGCCATGATGGAAATAAACCCGGTCAGCCGGCTCACGATCATTCAGCGTAACACCTGTCAATACGATGCCCCAATCATAAACTTTGTTGATAGACGCATACGGTGTTGCATCTGTCTCCCAGGCACGCATTGCCTCATTGGCGATGAAGTCATTCGAGAAAAAAAGCAGTAACGAAAACGCTATCCAAAAGAAACGCTTTTTCAGATGAGCTTTCTTAACCCATGCCGATGCGATCAGAAATCCGAAAATAAAGATCAATGGATTGGTGAGAAAACCCAATACTTTAGAAAGTATGAAGAACATACTATGCCGGTCGTGACAAGTTGCCTATCCCATCAATAATTTTCCGGAGCAGGTCGAAGTATAAAGCAATCCCTAACACCAACGACATTGACCAGATCACGCCCAGATTGAAGATGAATGTATCAATATTATATCCCAGGAAGTGCTTGCTTGGCATGTAGAACTGAGCATTAAAGTCAATCTTATGATCAGGGTCCGGATCTTTATAAATCGGATAGATTTTCTGAATCAGTTTCCCGTCTTTCTCAACGGTACGATGCGTTTCGGATAAATTCTTAACAAGTTCAGCAATTACCTCGTTGTGATAATCCGCCTTAAAGCGCTCAAATTCAAGCTCTTTCTCGGATGTTGAAGTCATGGAAGCGATCTTTTCTTCTTTTCTGGCGTCTGCATCGTTGTATCGTTTCATGTACACGCGCTTCAATTGAATAAAGAAGTCACCAGCCTGTTGAAACGTAGCGGAATCGAATTTTGAGAGCGAAAGTGAATTAGCAAACGCAATATCCTGATCGGTTGCGCCTACTTCTGCAGCCTCCCGGTGAACCTCGTTGTAAATCAACTCCAGGTCTTGTTTTACTTTGCTCCTGATCGTTTCATCCTGTGATGAGAGATTTACCAGGCAGTATTGAAGGCGGGTTTCCAGTTCCGGAATAAAGTAAACCTTCTTATAGTCGGAGTTCGCCATCGTCTTATCCTCGTTGTAAAACTCCTGTTCAAATTTATTGTCTTTGAATTGTGTAACCATTGCGGTTTCAAATGCCCACCGCGAAGCCATCAGGTCGCCAACAAAAGGAACAGTAGTCGTGTTTCCAATAGCAGGATTCAGCTTGTCGAACTTCACTACTACCCCGCTCAGGATCAGCTGCGGAATCAATAAGATGGGTATCAAAATATAAATGGTGACAGCGGAATTGAACGCAGATGAAATATTCAACCCGAGAACGTTGGCAAAGCATGATGCTGTAAACAAAATCGCCCAATGCTCGAAGAACATCCCCCGGATATCTAAAATATAATTACCGAGCAACACAAACATGAGGGTTTGCACGGCTGAGAGTGCGAAGAGGATTGATATTTTTGACAACAAATAGCTGCTTCGGCTTAAATGAAGAAATGCTTCGCGCTTCAGAATTTTCCGGTCGCGTATAATTTCTTCTGCGCTTACTGTAAGGCCCATAAAAAGGGCCACAATGACACTCATAAACAAATAGGCAGGCAGGTTCAGGTTCTTGCCGTACACATACCCGGTGGTCATTTTATCATCAACATTGTAGTAGCGAACAATAAACGCCAGGATGAACGCCAGCAACGGGGCCTCCAGCAGGTTGATCACCATGTACTGGGTATTGTGAATCTTAGCCTGGATATCGCGCAGCGAAAAGATGCGCATTTGCTTCAGGCGGGCAGGGATTTGCAGCGTTGACTTAAGTTCAGCTTTTTCTGATTCCAATCCCAGGGCTTTCGCTGATCCTTCATAAATGCGGTTCCATTGCTCTGCATTAATCTTGCGTTCGAGTGTAAAGTGCCCATATTCATTGATCACCTTTGTTTCGATGATATTGAATATCTGCTCCGGATTCACGTTACCACACTCTTTACATTCGCCTTCATCGCTGTTGATGAGGTTGATATTTTTCTTGAAATACACAATCGCATCGACCGGGTTTCCATAATAAATCTGGTACCCGCCCGTATCAAGAATTACCAGCTTGTCAAACTTCTTGAAGATGTCGGAAGAGGGCTGGTGGATAACGGTGAATACGAGCTTACCTTTCAGCGAAAGCTCTTTCAACAAATCAATGATGTTTTCAGAGTCGCGTGACGACAATCCGCTGGTAGGCTCATCGCAGAACAATACAGATGGTTCGCGCAACAGCTCCAGGCCGATATTCAAACGCTTACGCTGACCTCCGCTAATCGTCTTACGTAATGGCGAGCCTACTTTCAGGTCTTTTGTTTCGGTAAGACCGAGATCTTCGAGCACTTTCAAAACCAGCGCATCAATTTCCGCTTCAGTTTTGTCGTTGAAACACAGCTTGGCTGCGAAGTATAAATTTTGATAAACCGTGAGGTCTTCGATGATCAGGTCGTCCTGCGGTACAAAGCCGATCACACCTTCAATCCGGTGGGGTTCTTTATGGATGTCGATACCATTGATCAGCACCTGTCCCTTTGAAGGTGTTTCGGTGCCATTAAGCACATGCAGCAAGGTAGACTTTCCTGAACCGCTGGCACCCATCAGGGCAATCAGGTTCCCGGATTCCTCCGAAAGGTTGATGTTGCGCAACCCCAGCTTTCCATTCTTGAACTTGAACTCGATATTTCTGGCTTCAAAGGTGATCCGGGCACCATCTTCAAATTTCTTGAACCTGCCAATCACATCACCATAGTAAACCGGATCGTCTTTGTCCCAACGTAGCGCGCTGCCGACTGCAAGCACGTTGATGGTGCCGGGTTTTACCGGAACGCTGTTGAGGTAGACATCCTCCCGGCCGATGTACTTAACAAAGTACAGTTCAGCCTGCTGAATGTATAGAATCTCAATCAGGCCTTTAAGGTGCGGCCTGCGGATATGCCGTGCATGCACAAAGTCTTTATCTTCATGCGCATCAATAATCAGCAAGGCTTCATGATCCAGTTCGGAAGCTTCCTGACCCACAACAAACTGCCGGATAGAGGCTAGGTCTTCTTCTTTTACCTTGAACGATTCACAGATGATGTGCATCAACTCCTCCTCACGCGCGGAGATCTTTTCATCGGCCAGCACAATTCGTTCAAGCTCCAGCACGATGATAACTTTTTGCTTCTGTGTAAGACCACGATTTATTTCGTCACACTCGCGTTGGAGTGCTACTGTATCGGCCTGCTCAGAACCCGGTTTTGTATACTCATCAAACAGCGACAGGTAATATCCAACCATACCCTGCGCGAGGTGTTCTTTCAGGAATGTTTTTATCTGTTCCCGCTCCTGCTCGGTTACACCATCCTGCCGTGCAACAACTGCAAACAAACGAATAATGGCTTTCAGTATAAGCTCACTCATGGGTTATGGAAATTAGGCCTGATAAATATACAGCTATCCGCACAAAAGAAACAGGGACTGACCCGTGTGAGTCAGTCCCTGCATGTAATGTTTTTTGAATGTTACGCGTTAATCAACGATTGATTTTCTCAATCGCTCAACGATTGCAGTCACTTCAGTCAGTGCTTTGTCGTTCAGCACGAGGTCAGCACGGTTATTTTTAAGATTTTCTTCGATGTTCAGATTACTGTAAGCTTTTTCAAGTTCTTTCAGGTCTGTGATGATGCCGGCGACAGGACCAGTCTGTTCCACCACGCTCAACATTTTCAACAGGTCGGTTACCGACTCGCGTTGCTGGAGCACCACACGGATGAGTGGCCCGAGAACTGCTGTTCTGGCATCGTCCGGGAGAATATCTTTCGGATATGTTTTAATCAATGCTGTAGAAACATAAAGACCTTCCACAAAGCTTCCGGTTACCACCAGCGCAGCCAACTTGTTGCGGCTTTCATCCTTCAAAAATTTATCAGTCTGTTTGATGGTCTCATCAAGCAAATAAGAAAGCGAATCTTTGTTTGAAATGTTGGCTTCAAAGCGCTTGAGAATGCCCACATCGAAAGTTCCGATTACGCCAAGACCATCCGCCAGTGTTTTGCAGGCGTTCAGATAGTCGATCGCTTCCTGTGCTTTCTCGTATGATGTAAGGTACCCGATGTCGGCAGAATAAATACCGAGGTTCAGGGCAGCTTTGTCAGTATGCGTAGTGTACTGATCAACCTTTGTTTTAGGGTTAACGAGTGTCGGGTTAAAGTCCGCTCCGGTTGCCTGCAGCAGGTAAGGGATTTCAGTTGGAGACGGGATGTTGTACACCACATCTTTTATCTGATTTTCCAGGCTCTTTTCAGCATCTTTAAATTCGTCAGAATCCTTCTCTTTATCGCTGTTTGATGACCCGCACGATGCGAGGGCTACCATTAGAAAAGCGCTTAGAACCAGATAAACATACCGCTTGAAGTTCATAGTTGATTTAGGGTTTAAAGGGCAATTTTAGTGTTTTTTTCAATGCTTTGGAAACTATCCAAACCACAATTTGTCGGATAGTCCGAAACACAATTTTACAAGATTTTTTCCGCTTTTTAGAAACTTTTGTTTTAAGTTTATAAGTATACAGGGTGATTTGTTCCGCGTATGGTTAACTCAACGGTTCTTATTGACGACAGCGATATCGACCTCTTTATTCAGAAGAGGTTTTTGGAGGTATACCGCTTTTCGAAGAACCTGACGAGTTACAAATCAGCCGAAGAGGCGCTGGAACAGCTGAATTCCGCCCGCGCTCATACCGTACCTGACGTTATTTTCCTGGATCTGAATATGCCCAACCTTGACGGGTTCGGATTCCTTGACGGGTTCAACAAACTTCCGGAAGAAGTGCGCGATAAATCAAAAATTATCGTGCTTACCAGCTCCAATAGTCATAAAGACCGCAGCCTGGCATTTCAGTACAAGAACGTTGTACACTTTGTAACCAAGCCGCTCCGGCAGGCCGATATTGACGATCTCCGCAAGATCATTGAGCCTAACGATCCAACCAAAGCCTGAAGTCCTGCACGCGCTCACGTGCCACAATAATGTCGTTGTCCTGCGAATCGCGGAGCACGAGCCGCAGCCTGCTGTTGGTATAAGAGATAATATCCTGAATGCTATCGCCCCGCACGAGGTATTTCCGGTTCACCCGAAAGTATTCTGCCGGATCAACCAGCGTCTCTAACTGCTCAAGTGTATAGTCAAGAATGTAATTTCGGCTATCCGTTGAGTGGCAAAAGGTTGTTTTTTCCTGACTGAAGAAGTATAGCACGTTTCTGGTTTCGAGCGTTTTAAGATGCTCCCCCACCTTGATAACAAAACGTTCTTTGAATTTACGCGTCAGCATTTGCATGGCCTGCGTGATGCTCTGCATAAGTTGCTGCTGCGAGGGCTGTAGGCCTTTTAACGACTCCAGCTTTCGCAGTCCGTTGGCGAGATCCGCTTTATCAACAGGTTTTAGAATGTAGTCGATGCTGTTAACCTTAAAGGCCTTCAGCGCGTACTCGTCATACGCAGTTGTAAAAATTACCGGGGCGTTAACTTCACATTGTTCAAAAATCTGGAAACTGATTCCATCCGCAAGCTGGATGTCCATCAGCACCAGGTCGGGTGCGGGATTATTTTTAAACCATTGCACCGATTTTTTTACAGAATCGATTCGGGCAAGAATGCTTGAGTCGGGTTTAATATCAGCAATCAACGTTTCCAGCCGCTGCGCAGCCAATGGTTCGTCTTCAATGATCAGTACGTTCATCAGCTGTTGGAAAGTAACGGTAGTTTAACAATGAATGAAGTTGCTGTTTCCAGAATGGTAATCTTTTTATCGCTCAGAAACTCGTATCGCTTGGTAACGTTATCCAGGCCGATACCTGTGCTGCCTTCCGTCAGCAGAACTTTTTTCTGAAGATTATTTTCAATAACCACTTCGTTGTTTTCGGGATATAATTTGATCGTAAGGGGATCATCTTCCGAAATGATGTTATGCTTAATTGCATTTTCGGCGAGTATCTGCAACGCTAACGGAGGAATAAAACCAACTACGCCCTGTAAGTTATTTTCAATCCGGAGCTTATCGCCAAAACGAATCTGCTGCAAATACAGATACGATTCAACAAACTTCAACTCCTCCTCCAGCGGCACAACCTCTTTATTTCTCACTTCAAGTACATACCGGTAAACTTCCGACAACTGCTTGATGAATCTTGCGGATTTATCCGGATCAGCATAAACCAGGTTCGTCAAAACATTTAAACTATTGAACAGGAAGTGCGGATCAAGCTGACTTTTTAACGACTCATATTTTGACGTAAGATTTTCGTTTCGGAGTTGAACAGCATCGAATTCAAGTTTTCGCCAGTTCAGCAAAAACTCCCGCGCATGCAAAAAGAACGAAATGAGAAGGGTTATAACAATCGAAATGATAATGGTAGGCTGCAGGCTGCTGCCAAAGTCGAAATCAAAAATCAATTTAAATGCATACATGGTAAGCACAATAATGCCCGCCGTGTAAACAACCGTAACGACCATACCCACGACAAATCGTTTAACCGGCTCTTCCAGCCACGAAATATTCTTGTTTATCAAGTCGGTTAACCGGGCATTTCCACGCCATAAAAACACCCACATGCACAGGCAGAACAGACTGACCAGCAGGTACGACCGAAGATGATCGTGGCACCTTCGACAAAAAAACCAGGTCTGAATGACGCTCACCAGCGACACCGTTGCCAGGAACTTCAATTCAAATTTAAATCCTTGCCAGGCTGAGACTCTGGGCATGCAGTTAGCGTTTATTTAATTGAACAAGGTCGGTTATTCGCGCACCGTTGTCAAGTTTTTTGCGATAGGTTCTGATCCAGTAGATAATCAGAGGCGTTCCAATCAATGTTGGCCAAAGCCACTGGGCAACACCCGGCAGGAAATTCAGCACGTTAGTTGAAAACGCAGTAACGGCTGCTATAAAACCTCCGACCATTCTGCCGATATGATTGAACAGCCAGCCGTAACGGCTTTCATTTCGCGACCGGTAACGTTTTAATTCGGTAACAATGCTGAACAAACCTCCTATGCTGAAGAACAGAATCAGGATCACGTTTGTACCGTTTACCATCAGCTCAATCGACCACGCCAGGAATGCCAGCATGAACAACCCGCACACAACACCAACAGCCCAATCATACCACATCACCCCTTTGCCGAGGTGAACTTGTTTCTGATGCAATGTCCGCGTTCCGCTGTACACCAGGTAAAAGCTCAGTACCGATACCATCAGCAAGAACGGTTTCCAATGGTATGTCCCTAAAATGACTGCTGATACGAAGATGTAAACCATGCTCCAGAGAAAGATTTTTCCCGAAACACGATGTGCCGAACCGCCTTTTACCACCACCATGGCAATGGGTGCTGTGATAAGCGATACTGCTCCGGCTGCTACATGCGAGAAGATTAAAAATTTGATTACAGTTTCCATTGATTATCCGGTTTTAAGATAAGCATTCCGGCTAACCGGAATGCCTTGCACTAACAATGTTTCGTTATTTACAATTGCCTTTAAGGCCTTGAGCAAATGCTTTTCCCCATTGTGGCGCGATAGGACTTTCGGGTTTGAAGGTTTCGAACTTTTCGATCGACTTCTGGATTGTTGAACATGCCTCGGTTGTTGGCGTACCGAAAAATTGTGCAGTGCCATATTGCATCTGGCCCATCAGCATCAGCGCGCGCGGATTCTCGCCATTGAGTGCCACCGCGGTGCTAAACGAACGGAAAGCCTTCCCGGAATATTCCTGGCCGCGGGTCATTGGGTCAACCGTTACCCGGATCATATGAACAAATCCTTCCAGTGCCGTGATCTCAGAATCGTTGGCTTTAATAGCTTTCGCCTGATCGATGTTCCGAACGGCCAAATCGAGATATGAATCCTTTTTTGCCCCTTCCGTCTCAACGGTTGCCATCATCACGTAATTATATGCTGCATAGTAGAATGGTTCCCACCGGGTCTTCTCCGCTGCGGCGATGCGTTCGAATGCGTTGGCAGTAACCTGGTGTTCATCAACGGTCTGGGCTTTATAACTCGCGTCAATGTTCTTCACCATATTTTCGGTGTACTTGTCCTGAGCGGTTAATGTTGTTACGATCAGGGTAAGAAGAATGGCAAATGCGGCTTTCATAGTTTTATGTAGTTTATTGTTTACAGATTTGGTAATTGATTAATTGATTTATTTTTCGACAGGGTGATGAATACTCCTACCAGCAGAAAGTGTTTTGCAGGTTGTTTGATTGCCTGGCGGGCATACACGCCATTTCCATCGGGTGTTGCGCTGTACTGATATCCAAAAATGTTATCGCGACCGAGCAAGTTTGTACATGACACATGTACGATCAGCCAGTTCTTCGGTAAATAACTAATATTGGCACTCAGGTCGTGGTACGAAGGCGTACGGCCTGCATTAAATTCATCACTGTTCGGATTGTTGTATGGACGCGGTGAGCCGTACGAATACGTAACACCAAGCTGTGATTTTATCGCGTTGACGAATTGCTTGTAAACAACCGAGAAGTTATGCTTCGAAGCAAAGGTTGGCATTGCTTCATACGGAAAGTTAAGATAGTCGCGTTTTGTGTCGAGAAACGAATACGAAACCCAATAATCAACATTCTTTAACGACTTGTTATCGCGCCAGAAAACTTCTGCACCCCGCGCATAACCCGTTCCGTTATTGTTGATGATTGTTTGATAGGTATTGCCAAACTTGACAAGGTCTGAGTACTTTTTGTAATACGTTTCTATCCGGAACGTGCGGCTATCGGTAATTACCTGGTAGTTGAGAATGAAGTGTTCCGCTTTCTCGTTCTTCAAATCCGGATTCACTCTAACATATTGATTTTTAGCGGATTGACGGAACGTTCCATAAGCAAACGAAAACTGACCTTTTTCAAACGGCTTATAAGCGATCGACACTCGCGGATCAAGGGAAAGCTTGCCGAGCAGGTTATTATACTCCGTGCGTGCCCCCACCCGTGTTACCACGGAATTGCTCAGGTAAATTTCAGATTCCGCAAACGTTGCTGAAATAACTTCATCAAAACCCTGAGACTGCGTTGTTGCTGACACTTCATCGAATCGCGAAGCATTGTACTTCCGGGCAATCACTTCGGTACCAAAACGCAGTTCAGCTTTATCGGAAAGTGAATGCTCGAGTACACCTTTAGCATGCAATCCCTTTTCGGTTTCGCGCATCGGGTTACCGCCGATCTCGATCGCATTCTCATTGTAGGAATACGACACACCTCCGCGCACTGACCAGCGTTCATTCAATGGCTGAGCATACGCAGCGTTGCCATATGCGTATTCATTGTGAATATCATACAACTGTTTGCTCTGGGGATCGGCAATATCATGCTGATACATCGACAGGTCAGCTGTACTGTAGTTGCCATACACCTTCAGGTATCCACCGTTGTTACCGATCTGCTGACGATACGCTGCATTTCCTTCGAATGACGTGTACGGATCTTTCCAGTCTACCCGCTGCCGAATAATGTCATAGTACGGGCTGATGTTAGTGTATCCTATTTTTCCTGAAACCGAAGACCGGTCGAATACCTGGGTGTGTGCAACCTCGCCCCCGACAGAAAGAATTCCGATGTCGGTTTGATTCATCTCGGCTTTGTCTTTCGAATTCAGGATTAATGCAGAAGAAAGCGCCTGTCCGTATTCGGCTGAATAGCCCCCGGTGCTGAAACTTGTTCCTTTAAACATAAACGGCATAAAGCGGCCGCGTGTGGGCGTGTTTGGCGCTGAAACACTGTAGGAATTCAGCACGGCCATACCGTCAATAAATGTTCTCGCTTCGCTGTCGTCACCGCCCCGTACAAACAGTCTCCCTGTCTCACCCACTTTTGTTGTACCGGGTAATGTATTCAAGGCTCCCGCGATATCAGCCGTTGCGCCAGCCGTGGTAGCAATGTCAACAGCTTTTAAAATTGTTCTCCGTTTTTCTTCGCCCGCGGTAAAAGATCCCGCAGCAATAACGACTGCCTCAAGTTCATTGAATTCTTCACGAAGGGTAACAGTAAGCTCAAGCGACTTGTCAAGATCAACTTCCTGTTCAAAGGTTTGGTAGCCAATCGCAGATACGGTAATGATTTGCTTGCCACGTTCAGCCGTAGTAAAGGTGAATGTGCCTTCAGCGGCCACGCTGGCACCATCATACGAATTTTTGATTACCACATTGGCACCGACCACCGCTTCCCCTTTTTCATCGACTACTTTACCGGAAACAGTCATTTGGGCCGATGCAGAACCTACCAGTAGTGCGAACAGAACGATAAAATATGTTTTCATAGCGGGGCGTTGTGCGATTACACGGTAAAGGTTCGTGTTCCGGCCCGCGAGTTAAAAAGTATGTTACTGAACTGTAGAACGGAGTTGATGAAGTGTAGGAAACCCGATACTGGGCAATTCGCAGGATTGGATTATTTTTGCGGTTTCCCGGGATTTTCCTGGGGTTCATCACGGAATTTTTAGCAGACAATGGCCGAATACAGCAAAGAAGCGATCAGGAAAATTGAAGAAAAATGGCGCACGGAGTGGGCAAAACGCGGCACATATAAGGTGTCCAACGATTCGTCCAAACCCAAGTACTATGTGCTTGATATGTTCCCTTATCCTTCCGGTGCCGGACTTCACGTAGGCCACCCGCTCGGTTACATCGCAACGGACATCGTGTCGCGCTACAAGCGTTTAAAAGGTTTTAACGTGCTGCATCCGATGGGCTTCGACTCGTTTGGCTTGCCAGCCGAACAATATGCTATCCAAACCGGCCAGCATCCCGAAAAAACGACCCGCGTAAATATTGAAACGTATAAGCGTCAATTAGGTCAGATTGGTTTCTGCTACGACTGGAGCCGCGAAGTACAAACCAGCGATCCGAGTTATTACAAGTGGACGCAATGGATTTTCATGGAATTGTTTAATAGCTTTTATAATAAGAAGTCCGACAAAACCGAGAAGATTCAAACGCTGATTGCCGAGCTTGAGAAGAATGGCAATAAAAATATAGATGCCGTATGTGATGACGAGACACCGCTCATTACCGCAGAACAATGGAAGGTTTTTAACGAGCAGGAAAGGGAAAACTTCCTGCAAAAATATCGCGTTGCCTACCGCTCCGAAACCATGGTAAACTGGTGCCCGGCATTGGGAACCGTTCTTTCCAATGATGAAGTAAAAGATGGCGTAAGTGAACGTGGCGGATACGCGGTTGAACGCAAGGAAATGTGGCAGTGGAGTATGCGCATCTCTGCGTATGCAGAGCGTCTGCTGAACGGTTTGGATACAATCGATTGGCCGGAACCGATCAAGGAAATGCAACGCAACTGGATTGGCAAATCAACTGGTTGTGAACTATCCTTCGCGGTGGAGGGCTCAACATCAAAGATCGATGTCTTCACTACCCGAATCGATACCATTTATGGCGTAACATTCATGGTGCTCGCGCCGGAACATGAGCTGGTATCGCAAATCACTACACCCGGACAAAAAAGTGAGGTTGAGAAATACGTTGAGGTAGCGAAGAATCGCAGTGAGCGCGAACGAATGACGGAAGTAAAGAGAATCTCCGGTGCATTCACGGGTGCGTACGCGATTAATCCGTTTAACGGAGCAAAGATCCCGGTGTGGATTGCCGATTATGTTTTGGCAGGCTATGGCACTGGAGCGGTGATGGCGGTTCCTTCAAGCGACACGCGTGATTACGCCTTCGCGAAACATTTTAACCTCCCAATCATTGATGTTTTGGAAGGACCAACGTCCGACATCACAAAAGACAACTTCGATCCGAAATCCGGAAAGACGATCAATTCTGATTTCCTGAACGGACTCGACTGGAAAGATGCGATCGAAAAAGCCTTACAACGCGTTGAACATCTCGGCATCGGCAAGCGTAAAGTTAATTACCGCATGCGCGATGCAATCTTCGGCCGCCAGCGTTACTGGGGTGAACCATTTCCGATGTATTACGAGAATGGCATTCCTAAACTGGTTGATCTCAAAGACTTACCGGTAACCTTGCCGGAAATCAACGAATACAAGCCGACAGAAACCGGCGAACCTCCGCTGGGTCGCGCAATAAACTGGAACTACAAAGGCAATCCGCATGAGCTGACCACCATGCCCGGCTGGGCAGGATCAAGCTGGTACTGGTTCCGGTACATGGATCCTAAAAACGATCAGGAGTTCGCCAGCAAGGAAGCAATCAGCTACTGGAAAGATGTTGACTTATACATCGGCGGTTCGGAACATGCGACTGGCCATTTGTTGTACTCCCGTTTCTGGTGCAAGGCGCTTAAAGACCTGGGATATGTTGATTCGGAAGAGCCGTTCAAGAAGCTTATCAACCAGGGACATATTCAGGGTATTTCCAAGTTTGCATATCGAATTACATTAACGTTTAGCTTAAGCGAAAAGTCTATTAACAAAAAATTACCCGAGATATTCGTCTCAAAGGATTTAGTTGATCGTTCAAATCAAAAAAAGTTGTCTAGTGAGGACCGTGTTAAAGTGTACAACATATTCGATAACGAGTTAAGGAAATACAATGAAGTACACGGAACCGACTTTACAGCCTCATTTTTTAGACTTGACTCTTTTCAGTCGTTAAATGTAGACATTAATTTAGTCAACAATGACGAGCTAGATATTAATGGCTTTAGAAATTGGAGGCCCAACTTCATTGATGCGATAATCGTTACCAATCTTGAAAATAAGTTCATCGTTGGCTCCGAAGTTGAGAAAATGTCGAAGTCGAAACACAATGTCGTTAACCCCGATACCATCATAAACGACTACGGTGCCGACACATTGAGAATGTACGAGATGTTCTTAGGTCCGTTGGAGCAATCCAAACCCTGGAACACACAAGGAATTGATGGCGTGTTCAAATTCCTGCGCAGGTTCTGGAACCTGTTTCATGATGCAGCCGGCAACTTTATTGTTACCGATGCAGAACCGGTAAAAGAAGAACTGAAAGTTCTGCACAAAACACTAAAGAAGATTCAGGCCGACATCGAGAACTTCTCATTCAATACTTCGGTGAGTGAGTTCATGATTTGCTCGAACGAACTTAGCTCTATGAAGTGTAACAAACGTGCGGTTCTTGAGCCGCTCGTTATTGCGCTTGCCCCGTTCGCACCGCACATCTCAGAAGAACTTTGGGAAAAACTTGGCCATAGCAAAACCATATTCGACGCAAGCTTCCCGCAGCACGATGAACAATACCTCGTGGAAAGCTCGTTCACGTACCCGATTTCCATCAACGGAAAGGTCCGGGCACAGATGAGCTTCGCACTCGACATGCCGAAAGAAGATATCGAGAAAGTGGTTATGACATCGGAAATCGTCCAGAAATGGAGCGAAGGCAAGCCGCCAAAAAAGGTGATCATCGTTCCCGGCAAAATCGTGAACGTAGTGCTCTAAGGCTGGCTAACAGTCATTAGTAAAAACGCAACATTTCGTTAACTTGGCTGAATTTTAAAATTCCCGCAGATGCGCTATTCAAAGATTGCCGGTATTGGCCACCATGTACCCGAAACCATTATTACCAACGATTATCTTTCAACCATTATGGATACCAACGATGCGTGGATTACCGAGCGCACGGGTATCAAAGAAAGACGCTGGATCAATCCCGATAAGGATACGGTGGCGAACATGGCTGCGAAAGCATCGCGCATGGCATTGCAGCGCGCAGGGCTGACGGAAAAAGATGTTGAGTTCATTGTGTTTGCCACGATCACCTCAGACTATTATTTCCCGGGTTCGGGTGTGTTGTTGCAGCGCGAGCTGGGATTGGAAGGCATTGGCGCATTAGACATCAAAAATGCGTGCTCAGGTTTTATCTATGCCTTATCCATTGCCGATCAGTTCATCAAGACCGGTATGTACAAAACTATCCTTGTGGTAGGCGCTGAAATTCAATCCAGTGCACTGGATGTAAGCGACCGCGGCAGAAACACAGCAGTAATTTTCGGAGACGGAGCCGGGGCGGTGATCCTCCGCCCCTCAGACCAACCCGGAATATTATCGACACACCTTCATGCTGACGGTCGTTTTGCGGAAGAGCTTTACGTTAAAGATCCTGGGGGAAGCAGGCCCAATAAAGAACGCCAGCCTGAGCAATTCCTGGATACGTCAGGCTTTAAAGTACACATGAATGGAAACCAGGTATTCAAGCATGCTGTAGTTCGGTTCATGGAAGTGATCAACGAGGCGCTTGCAGCCAACAACATGGCAAAAGAAAACATCGACCTTCTCGTTCCGCATCAGGCAAATCTCCGGATCAGTCAGTACATCCAGGAGAAACTTTCACTTCGGGACGACCAGGTGTATAACAACATCATGCGATACGGTAACACTACTGCTGCTTCCATCCCAATCGCCATGAGCGAAGCGTGGGCAGAAGGTAAAATCAAGGAAAATGACGTTATTTGCTTAGCCGCATTCGGTAGCGGGTTCACCTGGGCCTCCGCACTTATCCGGTGGTAAACGTTTGTGCATGAAGACATCGACTTATAATCCGAGTCCGCTTGAAGTAGATTTTGCCAATGCGCTGTTCATCGTTCAGCAGCAGATTGAAAAACACCTTCACGACAACAAAATAGTAAACGTAGAAAGCGACATTAACAAGGATAACCCCACCGTTAAATTCAGTTTGCTCGACAAAGATGGTGATCCGCACGAAGTGGTTATCCGCATTATCCAAATCCCCGACAAATTTTAACTGAAACAGAATTTTTCAGCACGGTTTGCCGTTAGTAAAAAATGGAACGTATCACTGAAACTGGCCGGCAAACAAACTTCAGCAGCCAAACCGACAAACGCGAAGAAATCGCTAACGCGATCACCCACGGAATAGGAACTTTATTAGCGATTGCCGCGCTGGTCGTATTAATCGTATTTTCGGCCATCAAAGGAAATGTCTGGCATGTGGTCAGCTTTTCCATTTTCGGGGCAACCCTGGTAACATTGTACCTGGCCTCAACGCTGTACCATAGCTTTACCGGCGAAAAAGTGAAAGTGCTTTTCCGAAAGTTCGATCACATGTCGATCTACCTGCTGATTGCCGGAACCTATACCCCGTTCTGCCTGACCGTACTGAACAATTGGATTGGCTGGTCACTCTTTGGAATTGTCTGGGGTTGCGCCATTATCGGCATTGTATTGAAAGCATTTTATACCGGCAAGAAAGAACTTCTGTCAACCATTCTTTATGTTTTAATGGGCTGGGTTGCGCTTATTGCCATTCAACCTTTGTTTAATTCTGTAAGCCTGCTCACCTTCATTTTATTGATTACCGGAGGATTGTTTTACACGGCCGGCACGTTTTTCTTTGTTAAAGACCGGGTTAAATATTTTCACAGCGTGTGGCACCTGTTTGTGCTTGCAGGAAGTGGTTTTCACGTTTTTGCGGTATTGAACCTGCTATCCTAACCGGAAAAAGGATGTACGGACTAACCGATCAATGCACGGTATTTTATTTAAGAACTTAATTCCGGAACTTACCGTATCTCTCCTGAAAGGCGCACTATGAAAAGAAGGTTTTTTGTGTTTGGATTACCGGTAGTGGCGTTGGTTATTTTCTCCTTCACGCCTGCTTCCGATCGCTATTTCGAAATAGCCAGGAACCTCGACATTTTCGCCACGCTTTTTAAAGAAGTAAATGCTTCGTATGTGGATGAGGTTAATCCCAACACGCTGATCAAAACCGGAATTGATGCGATGCTCGAATCGCTTGACCCGTACACCAACTACATTCCGGAAGAGATGGTGGAAGATTACCGCACGCTGAACACCGGGCAGTATGGCGGGATCGGTGCCTATACCCGCACGATTGGCAACCGCACGGTTGTTACCATGGTACTGAACGGGTATGCAGCGCAGCGTTCGGGCTTGAAGATTGGTGACGAAGTGCTGAAGATTGATAGCAAAGACTTGTCAACCCTGGATCCGGAAGAAGAAGGACATTTAATGAAAGGTCAGATCGGCACACCGGTTAGTCTTACCATCAAAAGAATGGGATCGGATAAACCCATTAAACTCGATTTCAAACGCGAAAAGATTAAAATCAGCAATGTTCCGTATTACGGTTTACTGGAGAATAAAATCGGTTATGTTCAATTACTTGAGTTTACTCCGGATGCCGGCAAAGAAGTGCGCAATGCTGTTGTATCGCTGAAAGAAAAAGGCGCAACATCCATCGTGCTTGACTTGCGTAACAATCCCGGAGGATTGCTGGATGAGGCGGTGAATGTGTGCAACGTCTTTATCCCGAAAGGAAAACTCGTGGTGACAACCAAAGGGAAAATCGAACATCAGGATTTTGCAACCAACTTCGCTCCTATCGACACCGAGATTCCAGTTGCTGTGCTCATTAATCGCGGCAGCGCATCGGCATCAGAAATTGTAGCCGGCACACTACAGGATTATGACCGTGCTGTGATTGTCGGTGAAAAATCGTTCGGAAAAGGATTGGTTCAGGTGAGCCGCCAACTTACCTACAAAGCACAACTTAAAGTTACAACCGCAAAATACTATACGCCTACCGGCAGATGCATCCAGGTACTCGATTATTCACATCGCAGAGATGATGGAAGTGTATTGTCTGTTCCGGATTCGCTGAAGCGCCCGTTCAAAACCACTGCAGGACGTACCGTGTATGACGGAGGCGGAATTGATCCGGACATCAAGCTGCAGCCCGATGAAGCACATCCGCTGACGCAAAAGCTTTTTCAGGATGGGTTCATTTTCGATTACGCTACACTTTATCGGTTCAATCATCCGAGCATTGCCGAACCGCGTAACTTCTCCCTGTCGAATGAAGAGTACCAGCAGTTTGTTAGCTGGATGAAGGGCAAAAATTACACATACACTTCCAACCTCGATCTTCAGTTAAAGCAACTCATCGAAGAAGCAGAAGCCGAGCATTACTACAACGATCTAAAACCAAACATCGATCAGATCCGTGCGAAGATTGCGGAGAACAAAAAAAATGAATTAATGCTTTATAAAGATCAGATCAGGAAACTGCTCGAGGAAGACATCATGTCGCGTTATTACCTGGAAGAAGGAACCGTGCAGGTAGGATTCAAGTACGACCAGGAGTTAAAGAAAGCTTCTGATATACTGCTCAATCAATCCGGGTACGCCCGGCTGCTAAAACCATAACCATGAAGCTAAAACGCCTGCGTTTCCTGTTCTTCGCAGTGCCTTATTTTACCGTACTGATAATCA
This sequence comes from Cyclobacteriaceae bacterium, assembly GCA_016786585.1. GTDB lineage: Bacteria > Bacteroidota > Bacteroidia > Cytophagales > Cyclobacteriaceae > UBA2336. Next base: position 191,311 of record JAEUUI010000008.1, on the reverse strand, counting down.
TGCATTCGTGCATGACGTTCCGGATGACTCCAAAAGAAGTTAACAACTTCTTCGAATCCAAACAGGTTTCAGGCAGCCAGCACCAATACCAATTCGATGGCTATGATATTCATTACGCACAGTCGGGCGATGAACACAAACCGCTCGTATTATTTGTCCACGGTTCGCCCGGATCACTAAGTGCATTCATCGATTTCCTGGCCGATACGGCATTGCTTGATCAGGCATTGTTGATCGCAACTGACCGACCCGGCTTCGGGTACTCACGCTTTGGGATTGCAGAAACGTCTCTCGAAAAACAAGCGGCAGCCTTAAAGCCAATTCTTGAAAAGTATAAAAACAACAGACCGGTAATCCTGGTAGGTCATTCGCTGGGCGGACCTGTTATCGCACAAATGGCGATGGATTATCCTGATTTGGTTGGAGGACTCGTATTTGTGGCCGCATCGATCGATCCCTCCCTGGAACCCGATGAATTGTGGTTTCGCGCTCCCCTGGCAACACCTTTCTTAAGCTGGCTCCTGCCGCGATCATTCCGCGCATCTAACGAAGAGATTTATCAACTGGAGCCTCAACTGGAAAACATGCTGCCGCGATGGAAAAACGTAACCTGTCCGGTAATTTTTATCCAGGGCATGAAGGACAACCTGGTAGATCCCGGCAACGCGGAATTCGCCAAACGAATGATGACGAACGCTTCCGTTGAGCTTGTTACCAAAGACAACATGAATCATTTTGTTCCCTGGAGCGATCCGCAACTGATCCGGAATGCGATCCTTAATCTATTGGAACGACCAGAGTTCGCGAAGAAATAATCAGCCGGTAAAACATACAGAAAAGAGACGCTTTACTTTGCGTTTCGCTCATCCGCGCACCTGGCCGCTGATATCTGCAATAACCCCTTGTACCCAGTCTTTCCTTTCCAGTCAGTCTTTCTGATAAGCTTCATACTTTTTAACTCAGTCTTCAAGTCCAATTCTCGCGCAGCCGGAAAAGTATTCGACAGGGTTTTTATCTTCGTTATTCTACCAGATGGATTAACCACAAGTAAAAAGGTAGCCTCTCCTGCATCGCCCGGTGAATTAAAAATAGAAAGCTCCGTTAGGTTCGGAAGGTCCCAGCCAACACTGTCAATTGGCTGATGTTTGCCTGGTCGTTGAGCTATAACTGTAAGCGGGGCAACAATAACAAGCAGCGTAACGATAACTCTCATCAATCGGTGAACTAAAGCAGGGACGCAAAATTTTGCACCTCCTGATACTACTGTCCGTTCAAACACATTTTGCGTTTATTCTTTCCTTACATAATGATCATCGATGTACTCGAAACCACCGTCCGAGCGCAACACTAATGTATCTTTTTTGAAATAATAGTGAAGGATAGTTTCCCATGTTTGTCCATTCACCGATTTCCCTTTATTAATAATCTCCGATTTGGTTATCCGTACCTTGTCAAACGGGTTCTCCACGCCACCAATCGTGATATACCGGACTTTGCTATCCGCAGCTACCTCAAAAAAAGCTCTGTCTCCACCATCGGAATAATCGGCATTACCGACATTATCACTTGCGTAAACGTATTGCCACTTGCCTACGAGCTGGTCCGCATACGGATTGGTGTCATCCGAGCAATTTGAAACCATGACGGAACACAGAACCAAACCAAATAATTTTGCCTTCATATTTCCTGAATTACTCACAAACGCGAACATCACTTTCCGTAGAGCTTCTTTGCTTCTGCTTCAAACTTGTCGCCAGCTTTCCATACCGGAGCTTGCGGCATGGTCGCCAGCAGGTAGTTGGTGTAAACGTATGCCCTGAAATACTTGATCAGGTAATCGAAATCAAGCGATCCAACCTCATCCGCAGGCTGGTGATAGTATTTCATCAACTCAGCGTCAAACGCTTTTGTGCCCGGAGCAAAATCAATTGCCGGAATACCCTTCTTCGCAAAGTTGTAGTTATCCGAACGCTCATACAGGTTTTGTTCCGGAACGGGATCAATCGTAGCCTTCAATCCAAATGCTTCACATGCCTTCGCAATCTCAGGTTCGGCTGTCGTGCGTTCCATACCAATGATGGTGGCGATTGACGTATCGTTATATCCTGCCCCATCGCAGTTGAAATTAAATACCGTTTGCTTCAGCGGAATCAGCGGATGATCAGAATACCACGAGCTTCCCAGCAATCCGGCTTCTTCCGCAGTAAGCGCAAGTAACAACACCGAACGCTTTTGCGGATACTTGCCGAAGAAGCGGGCGGTTTCCAGCATGCCTACGGTTCCGATCGCGTTATCGCGGGCTCCGTTATAAATCGAGTCTTGCTGGTTGGGTTTTGACTTCACACCTATGTGATCGTAGTGGGCGGAGATAACGATGTATTCATTTTTCAGTGCAGGATCAGTTCCTTCCACTACACCCGCGACATTCTTGCCGGAGAAATATTTTACTCTCATTCCAACCGACTTCACGCTTCCTTTTGCGCTCTTTGTTTCCTTCAATGCGGTTACCGGAGCTGCATCACTATTCTTCATCCAGAAATGCGGAACAGCGGCCGCTTCTCTTTTCAATGAGGTTCTGGTTCCTCCCAGAAAGCCTGCCAGGTTTTGCCACGGGATACCAGGAATGGTATTGATCTCAACCAACGCTGCACCACCAAATTCTTTTGTTAGCGCATTCTTGGATACCGACTCTGTCATAAATGCACGCTGGATATTGGCATCATCCGCTGAGCCCGTAAACGCGACAACGATTTTGCCCTTCACATCCGTTTTTTCAAAATCAGCGCGTGATCCATATCCCACAAATACAATTCCGCCTGCGACATCAACATCGCTTCCGCCAACCTGAATAACATCTTCTTTCAGCTTGAATGTTTGTCCATCCACCACAAACTCAAGAAAGGAAGGCGGAGTTACTTTTTGAAATTCTACAGTCTGAAAATACGTATCGTTTGTGCCGGGGGCCGGCTTGATGCCCCACTGCCTGAAGTTAGAAGCGATATAGTTTGCTGCAATCTCCAGTTCGGGAGAACCTGTGTTACGGCCACGCATTTCATCGGCCGCGAGGAATGTCAGATGTGCCTCTGCATCACTTTTGGTTACAAGGTTTGTGATATCGGCTACCGATGAGGGGGTATTTTTGGGCGACTTTTTTTGTGCATGTACAGCCGCACATACGATCAGCGCCAGCAGGGCAAGGGTTAATTTCTTCATAGGATAAAGTTTTCTGATGAACAATCTACAATAAAAAAGCGGACTGCTTTTCAGCAATCCGCTTTTCCTTAGGTTTAGGTAAATTACTTAGCGAAGAAACAAAAGTTCCCGGTATTTTACAAGTGGCCAATCTTCATCATCCACCAATAATTCCAGTTTATCAACCGAATCGCGGATCTCATCAAAATACTTTTCTTTGATGTTTTTGCAGTACCCTATGGCCTTTTTGTGGGTGTCGGTAAGCTTGTTCAGGCGCTTCCGTTCCTCCACCATGTTATCCACACCGGTTTTGATGGTTTCGATATGGCCGGAAATTTCCTTAATGGTTTTCAGAACAGCCTTGTTGTCCACGCCCAACCCTTTCAAACCATTGGCATTAATGATCAGCTTGTTCTGATATGCAATGGCCGTAGGAATGATGTGATTGATAGCAAGGTCACCCATTACACGCGCCTCAATCTGCACACGCTTGATATAGCTTTCCAGTTTGATCTCCTGACGGGCTTCCAGTTCCTTGTGGGAAAGAACGTTGTGCTTTTCAAAGATTTTAATCGATTTAGGAGTCAGGTAAGCATCGATGGCATCCACCGCATTCTTCTTGTTGGATAGTCCGCGCTTCGCGGCTTCCTTCACCCAGCCTTCTGAATAGCCATCGCCTTCGAAGCGTATAGCCTTCGATTCTTTAATGTATTTTCTCAGGATGTTTACGATCGCGAGGCGTTTCTCGGTTCCCTTCTCAATCTCTTTTTCAACCGCTTCGTAGAACTGCGTTAACTGCTCCGCCACAATCAGGTTCAACGCAGTCATAGGTGTTGCGCAGTTGTCGCTTGATCCTACCGCACGGAATTCGAACTTGTTACCGGTGAAGGCAAACGGTGAGGTACGGTTACGATCGGTATTATCGAGGATGATTTCCGGAATGCGGTCGATACCAAGCTTCATGTACATGTTATCGCCCTTCTCAATCTTGATGTTTCCGTTTTTCTCCAGTTCATCAAGAACCGCGCTCATTTGAGAACCCAGGAACGTTGACATGATAGCCGGAGGAGCTTCATTTGCACCCAGGCGATAGTCGTTACCGGCTGTTGCAATACTTGCACGCAACAAATCAGCATGCTCGTGAATGGCGCGAACAGTAGTAACAAAGAAGGTCAGGAACATTAAATTATCGCGGGCGCTGCTTGACGGGGCAAACAGGTTCACCCCGGTGTCAGTAATCAACGACCAGTTATTGTGCTTTCCGCTTCCGTTAACACCTGCAAAAGGTTTCTCATGGAACAACACACGCAACTGGTGCTTTTCTGCTACGCGACCCATCAAATCCATCAACAGCTGGTTGTGGTCGTTGGCTACATTAACTTCCTCAAACAACGGCGCAACCTCAAACTGACTTGGGGCCACTTCATTGTGACGCGTGCGCAATGGAATACCGGCACGCCATGCTTCGATCTCAAAATCTTTCATGAAATCGTACACACGTGCAGGAATGCTTCCGAAATAGTGATCTTCCAGTTGCTGACCACGTGCCGGAGAGTGACCAAATACGGTCCGTCCTCCCATGACCAGGTCAGGACGGGCCATAAACAAAGCTTCGTCTACTACAAAATATTCCTGCTCAATACCGAGCGAAGCGTTTACTTTCTGAATGTCTTTATCAAACAACTGGCAAACCTGTACGGCTGCCTTATCAACTGCCAGCAATGCTTTCAGCAAAGGCGCTTTGGTATCCAGCAATTCTCCGGTGTATGACACGAAGATGGTTGGAATACAAAGTGTTTTACCATACAGGAACATCGGTGACGATGGATCCCACGCAGTGTAACCACGCGCTTCAAATGTGCTGCGGATACCTCCGTTCGGAAACGAAGATGCATCCGGCTCCTGCTGAACGAGCTCTCCGCCTTTGAATTTTTCAATCCCCGCAAGTCCGTCAAAGAAAGCATCGTGCTTCTCAGCTGTTCCTCCGGTTAATGGCTGAAACCAGTGTGTAAAATGGGTGGCACCTTTTGCAAGCGCCCATGATTTTACAGCGACAGCAACAGCATCCGCAGTTACGGTGTCGATTTTCGAACCGTTTTTGATGGACTGGCTAACCTGCTTGAAAACATCGGATGAAAGGGTTGATTTCATCTGGCTGAGTCCGAATGTGTTCTCGCCAAAGAAGTCGGAAGCTTTAGCCGATGGAAATTCAACATGAACTTTCGGCCGGTTACTGAGCTGCTCCAAAGCCCGGAAGCGTAAATGCGCCATAGTAGTGGTGGTTGTTTTGAGTAATTTACGGATGCAAATCTATTGATTTTTCAGGTGAAGGGGTCAAAATGAACCCTGTTTTTAAAAAAATTATATCTTTTACCAAAAAATCACTCGAAATTTTACCCATCCTCTAAAGAATCACTTCAGGTATTATTCATTTGACTGAACGTGCAAACGGTTGAAACCAGCTGATAATGGTTGAAAACCATTATTTTTATTACCGCATGAATCAGACAAAACTTGACATCCGTAACGGTACGCTCTTCCCCTGGCACTTTCAACTGATTGCCGTATTGATTCTGTTGGCAGGAATCGCTTTGTTACTGGAAAAGCCAGTAATGGGGTCTGTACTTGTTGTAGCAGCCGGCTTCATTTTAAGCGCTGCTGATGGGACCGAAATAGATCTGAAGAAAGGCAAATACCGGGAGTACCAATCCTTTTATTTCTTTATACGAGGTGGAAAATGGAAAAAATTTCCGGGTGCAGAAAAGGTTTACATCAACCGTGCGAAGTCAACAACGCGCGCATACACTGCGCATACCAATCACTCATCAACGTTTACCAATACGGAGTACAACGGTTATCTGAAACTGACCTCCGGTGAGAAGATCCATTTGATCAACTCAACCAAAAAAGAAAAGCTGACAACCACGCTTCAGAAGGTTGCCAGCTTTTTAAACTGCCCTGTTCAGGACAATACGTTAGTTTGATTTTTTTACCGATCCTCCGCTCGATGACGTTGTATTACTTTGTTCCGGGTTTCCGCGGTAGCGAATTGACCCCCCGCTCACGGCACGTGCTTTAATTGACTTCACCGCATTTACCTTGGCTGAACCCGCGCTCACTGCGCTAACATCTACATTATCCGCAACCAGTTCATACGCGTCAACCTCGGCAGCACTTGCTGCATTGATGGTGATTGAAGTTGCTTTTCCTTTCAGTTCAACTTCTGCTGCGCTGGATGTGCTTACATCAATTGAACCTGCATCAACCTGAATATCTACCGTGCCGGCACTTGAAGCGCTTATCGAAAGAACATCCGCCTTGATCACGTTCTCTGCAAATATGGCGCCTGCTGAGCTTGCAGAGATTTTCGTGAGTTCTGTATAGGTCACATACACTTTCACTGAATGTTCATTGCGATAATTGCCCTGCCGCATCTGAATCTTCAGATAATCTCCTGAAACTTCGGTTACTACGTCACTCAGGTCAACACCGCTGACTTCCACCCGCACGGCTTCTTTCGAACCTTTTTTCAGGTACACGTCAATGCCTTGCAACGCCTTCACACCTTTGAACGAATCAACCGAACGGTTTTCAGATTTCTGACCGTAGGCGAATACAGTTACCGATGCAAGCAGAATGATTATAAGCCTTTTCATATTTCCCATTTACTCCTAAAGACCCGTGTGTTACTGGAAGGTTGCGCCCGGCGCAATTTTTTGTTCGTTTGCCAAAACATCGTAATTTTCCCTATATTTCAAAGCTTATTCAAATATTTTCGGATCTAAACAACATTTCAAGTTATGGCATTTAATAAAAAAGCAGAGCTCAACATCCTGATCAATCTGGCGGCCAGCGACAGCAAGATTGAGGACCGTGAAGCAAAGCTTATTCACATGGTAGCTCAGGCTAACGGCATCAGTAAGGAAGAGGTTGCCGAGATGATCAAAAGTCCCCAGCCAATTGGCACCATCAGCGCATTAACCTCTGACGAGAAGTTCGAGCACCTGTATTACCTGATCCAGATGATGAAAATGGATGGTCAGGTTTTCAAAAGCGAAATCACATTCTGCGAGCAGATTGCAGAAAAAATGGGATACAAAAAAGGAGTAGTACGCGAGCTTTCGCAACACATCTACAGCGATCCGTCTATCACGGCCGACCGCGATATGCTGCGCAAGAAAGCTGAGAAGTTTATCGTGTTTTAATCAACCTAACCTATAACCAAAAAAGAAGGGAGCCTCGCGGTTCCCTTTTTTATTGCGTGGGTGGCGTTACTTTTTCTCATACACCACTTTACCGCCCACAATGGTTGTCAGCACTTCCGCAGACAGTATTTCTTTATCCGGAACAGTCATGATGTCTTTCGACAGAATGGCAAAGTCGGCCAGCTTGCCTTTTTCAATTGATCCTTTAAACTTCTCTTCGAAAGCCCCGTAAGCAGCATCAAGTGTATAAGAACGCAAAGCCTGTTCGCGCGTCATTTTCTCTTCCGGCTCATAGCCTCCTTCCGGCTGGCCTTTTAAGGTCATGCGGGTAACAGAAGCATAGAAGCTCGGAATGGGATTGACAGGTTCAACCGGTGCATCTGTTCCGTTAACAATCTTGGCGCCCGATTTTAACAACGACTGCCACATATACGCACCTTCCTTGATACGCTTCTCTCCAAGCCTGTCGATGGCCCATTGCCTGTCACTTGCCATATGAATCGCCTGCATGGCCGGAATAACTCCAAGTTTTGCAAAGCGGGGAATGTCGGTCGGGTTTAAATGCTGCGCGTGCTCTATGCGGAAGCGCGAATCTTTAACATCCGGATTTTCCTTCATCGCCAATTCATACCGGTCCAGGATCTCCCGGTTTGCCCGATCGCCAATGGCATGTGAACAAACCTGGAAGCCCGACTTTAACGCTTCACGTGAAGTTGATAAAACAGTATCCATTGAAAGTGTAGCCATGCCATAAAAATCCGGACGATCGGTATACGGCTCCAGCAACCACGCCCCGCGCGAACCCAGCGCGCCATCGCAATTCAGTTTGATAGAGCGGATCGTTAGCCAATGCTTTGGGTCGACCTCAGGTCCTTTTTTAAGCCATTCATGAACAAGCGGGCGATCCCACCCCGTCACCATCACGTACATCCGGAGCCCAAGCTTTCCAAGTTTATACTGGCTCTTATAAAAATCGATTCCTTCGCGTCCTACACCTGCATCGTGAAAGCCGGTAATGCCATTCTTTAAACAGGTTTGTGTTGCAAGTTCAAATGCTTTACTCATTCGTTCAGAATCGTTGGCCGGAATAAACCGCGCGATAACATCTTCCGCGTTTTCATTAAACAATCCAGTAGGATTTCCATTTGCATCGCGAATAATCTCTCCGCCCTCGCCACTGAATTTATTCAGATTCTCCTTCGACAGCTGATTAACTCCGGCAATCTCCATCGCCTTCGCATTCGCGAGACTCATGTGGCCGCTGGCATGTGACAGAAACACAGGGTTATCAGGCGACACCGCACTTAATTGTGCGTGAGACGGATAACCTTTCACCATGTCGGCCGGTCTTGTATCCCACTTGTCTTGGTGCCAGCCACGACCTAAAATCCATTCGCCCGGCTTTGCCTTGCTTGCAGCAATCTTTACCCGTTCAGCAATCTCTTCAAAGCTTTTCACGCCCGACAGATCAAGGTCCAGTTCGTTATACCCCACGCCCATGAAGTGACCATGCCCTTCGATGAAACCCGGGATCATTGTTTTACCCTGCAGATCAATCACTTTTGTTTCATCACCGATCCACTCGCGCGCTGCCTGCGAAGATCCCGCAAACACAATCGTATCAGCATTTACCACAACAGCCTCCACAACACGTTGTGAGGTATCCATTGTATAAATCGTTCCACCTGTAATGACCAGATCAGCCGGCTTCCTGCCGGAACATGAAAGAAGCGTGACAAAGAGTATGAGGGGTAAAAGCTTGTTCATTGTGCAATAAATTATTAGACCTAATTTTAGGGATATTTTAATTCAAAAGCCAAGCCGTACACGGTATGCGGCTGTTAACGTGATATGCGACAACGCTTCAAAATACTGCTTCGGCTGGCTATCTTCTGGATGGCCGTGATGATCGTTGCCCGGATCTGTTTTCTTGTTTACAATGCCGACCTCACCGCACAGCTGTTGTGGACTGACATTCTTAAAGCGATGTTGTACGGATTGCGGATGGATATGAGTATGACGGGGTATATTTTGTTACTATCCGGACTCATCCTCGTTGTTTCCGTGTTCACGCAACGTCCGTGGATCGCCTACGTGCTAAACAGCTTTAACATTCTGATGCTGGCCGCACTTTGCGTTGCGGTTGTTACCGATCTTGAGCTTTATCATCACTGGGGCTTTCGCCTGAATACCACTCCCCTGTTTTACATGAGTTCGGAGGCCGCTGGAAGTGCCGGCAAGGGAGTTATTATAACGCTGGTGCTGATCCTGTTGGCATTATTAACAGTCTTCATTTTCGGTTATATGCGGATCGTAGCCCGACCCGTGAGCAAGTTGAACCCTACAACCCGGAAAGCGGCCATTCCTTTGTTCATCGTAACCGCATTGATGTTCATCCCGATCCGCGGGGGCTTTAGTGTTGCGACGATGAATGCAGGCCAGGTATATTTTCATAAGACAAACAACTTTGCCAATCATGCAGGCATTAATGTGCTTTGGAATTTCTTAAGCAGCCTGCAAAGCGATGTGAACTTACAGTACCCGGAAGATTACTTCGATCGCGGCCTTACCGAAACGTATTTCAAAAGCCTGTATCCCGCAAACGACTCGACAGTTTCTGTTCTCAAAACCAAACGACCGAATGTCATTCTCATTATCGTAGAAGGCTTTACCGCGAACGTGATCGAATCGCTCGGTGGAAGAAAAGGAATCACCCCGAATTTCAATACACTCAGTAAAGAGGGAATATTGTTCACAAACTTTTACGCCAGTGGCGACCGCACTGACAAAGGTCTGGTAAGCATCCTGAGCGGATTTCCGGCACAAACTCAACGGTCCATTATCAAGTTTCCAGATAAGACTCAAAAGCTGCCATATATCAGTCGCAAGCTGGAAAGCCTTGGATACAAAACTTCTTTTGTTTACGGAGGCGATGCCGATTTCGCGAACTATCGCTCATTCTTTACCTATGGCGGATTTCGCCACATTACATCTGTTGACGACTTCGACAGTGATTACAATACTTCGAAATGGGGTGTTCATGATCAATACCTTTTTGAGCAAGCTGAAAAAGAACTCGACACTACTTCGCTTAACAAACCATTCTTCAAAGCGATGCTTACATTGAGCAGCCATGAGCCGTTTGACGTGCCGCTAAAACAAATCCCCGGTGATGACGATGCTTCGCTCTTTCTAAACTCCTGCTACTACACCGATAAGAGCATTGGTGATTTTATATCATACTGCAAAAAGCAACCCTGGTGGGATAATACACTTATCATTATCACAGCCGATCATGGCCACCGCCTGCCCGATAAAATCGATTCGCGTATTCGCGAGAAATTTCATACACCGATGCTGTGGCTGGGAGGAGCAATAAAGAAAGATACGGTGATTACGCGTTATGGCGGTCAAACCGATATCGCCAATACACTGCTCGCGCAACTGGATAAGCCTTCCCCTGACTTTCTGTTCAGCAAGGATTTGTTTGGTAACAACACGAAAAACTTTGCGATGTACATTTTTATTGACGGCTACGGCTATCTCGATCCCGAGCATTACATCGTTTATGATAATCCGGGCAAACTCTATTTACACCAAACCGGTGTTACCAAAGAAGAAGATACGTATCCCGCCCGGGCCTACGTTCAAAAATTGTTCCTCGATTATAACTCGAAAAAATGATCCGAAAGATAAAGTTCATTGTATTGGCTTTACTGTTTATAACAACTGTAGCAAAGGCTCAGCAGTTTGGTTTGTCGTTTTCATACTTTCTTCCAAAAAACGGCTACCTGTCAACTCCGATCAGTCCGTTTTCCATTCGCGGTGTAGGCGTGAATCTCACCGACTTTCTTTCGCTGGAAACAGGAGGATCGTTATACCGGATGAGCGGACTTAATCTCAAAGATTTACCCTTCGACAGCAAAGACCCCCTGGTTGGACCAAACTTTACGGCCTTTGTTCCGGCAGAACTGGTTCTGATGCTCAAAGCCAACAAGGTGGAACTCGACCTGAAAGGCGGTGGATTTTTCTTTTACTGTTTTGGAAACAAAATCAACTATGGAAATTTTGATCGCGCGCTTCGCACGTTTGAAAACCTGGAAGTTGTTAACTCCGATTTAACATTCACCAGTAAACCAGGCTTCGGTTATCACGCTGGTGCGGAATTAACACTTTATGTAACGAGCCGCGTGGGTGTGGCACTTGAAACAAACTACCTGGTGGGCCAGGCCGGTTTCCCGCTGAAGGGAACGTATACCGGAAGTGACGGTTCCGGCACTTTAACAACAGCCGACATCGATTACAAAGATGCCAAGATTGATTTCACCGGACTGGAGTTTTCCATCAGCCTGATTTTTGATGCCGGAGGCGGCCCTGCACCGGGTAAGAAAACACAGAAGCGAAGAAGATAATCAACGGGTGATCGAAAGGCCGAGCCATGCAGCCAGCAGGCCGGCAACAATACTCGCGATTGTGTAGAGCACAGCCGTTGAGAGATTCCCGGAATTCATCAGCCTGACGTTCTCTAGTGCAAATGCGGAAAAGGTGGTAAAGCCTCCGCAGAAACCGGTTAACAATAATACTTTTAAGTTTTGTGCTTCCGCAGATTCCTGCGTGATTGATCCGAAGATAAGTCCGGCCAGAAAACATCCGATCACATTCACGATAAAGGTAGCCACGGGAAAAGATGCTGAATAAAACTTTAGCGTTACAACGCTGGTCAGGTAGCGGAGGATGCTTCCTGCAGCACCGCCCAATCCAACAAAAAAAACCTGCTTCATTGCTCTTCGGGTTTTAGTGCTTCACCGGCACGAACAATTGTTTTAACTTCTTCCAACGAAACATTATGTTTCTTAAACAGCTTTCGCGAATCATCTGCAAATACCTGAAAGGCAGCCTTTGAAGCTTCATCTTTAATAAATCCGGTAGTGTCCTGCTCAAATTCAGGAACCGGTAAAATGTAATATTGTCTTTTACTGTCTGCCGAACGATACACCCACTCCAGCATATACGCAGCCGAATCTATTCGTGTATTCACAAGGCTGTCATTCCCGGTTTTCATCAGATCTACCTTAAGCATGGCGCCCCCATTTTTATAACGATCACGCTGCCCGCTCACAAAATTTCCGAGCGAATACGCGATTAACTGATCACTCGCCTTTCGCCACTCCATCGGCTGAAGCACATGTGGATGGGCACCAATTACAAGCTTGGCGCCTGCATTAAAACAAACAGCAGCAACATCGCGCTGCCATTTATTGGGTAGTGACTGATACTCCTGGCCCCAGTGAAGAAAGACAATGATTGCATCAGGCAACTGTGTTTTTGCCTTCATGATATCTTGCCGGATAACAGCTGTGTCGATGTGGTTAACAACATTCGGTCGCGTTACCGGAATACCATTTGTGCCATAGGTATAATTCAACAGCGAGAGTTTGAACCCGTTCTTCTCAACAACCAACGGATAGTCATTCATGCGCTCTACCGTATCCCGAAAGGTTCCCGTGTGCATCATGTCAAGGCTGTCAAGCATCATCACGGTTCGCTCCAGCCCCTTCCGGCCGCGATCAAGACAATGATTATTTGCTGTTACCAGGATGTCCATACCCACCTCTTTCAGCGTAAGCGCTAACTCATCGGGAGCGCTGAACTGCGGGTATCCTTTATAGGGCGGCCCTGCCAATGTTACTTCAAGATTCCCGATGGCCAGGTCGGCCGAAGCGAGGTAGGGCTTAACAAACTGAAAGCATGAGCTGTAGTCGTAGGTTTTAGCGGAAGGATCGTACGCAGCCTTGATCTGCGAGTCGTGCTGCATCACATCCCCGATAAATAACAATGAAATGCGCGTAGTATCCTGTGCGGCCACCGAACATACAGCGCCAAGCATTCCTAAAACCAATCCAAGTCTGACCTTCACGAGCTGCATTTTTTAGTATCGCGTAGATAATCCATCTCTCTCCGACAAAAATATCATTTCTGATTGCTTTTGCAGCGCACACGAAATCGCTTCGTCCTTCACCATGCTTGTTTATAGAATAAAAAGCCGGGGGCTATGGGTAGCCCGCCAAGGCTTAAACCCTCGCTACCGGGATTTTGTAGCACTCATTCAGTCTTCACTGTTTGCACCAGTTTTCCGCTGAAATAGTTTTACAAGAGCTTAGCACAACGTTAAAATACAACGTATTGATAATCAGCATTTTATATTTTCAACATTATGCACCTGAACAAAAGTTAACATTAGCATAACAACCCAAAGGCTTTTAACGGTTAGATTGCGGCTGCTTTTCTATAGTCTATATGTTCGACCTTGACCTCTCCTACTCAGTCCTTCTAATCCTCTGCCTTATTGCCGCTTGCGGATTTGAATTTGTAAACGGTTTCCACGACACGGCTAACGCAGTTGCGACTGTAATTTATACCAACTCATTGAAGCCTTGGGTAGCGGTTATCTGGTCGGGTATGTTCAATTTTCTGGGTGTATTGCTGGGTGGTATTACGGTAGCGGTTGGTATTATTAATCTGTTGCCGGTAGAGACTTTGGTGGATCAAAACCTTGCCCACAGTATGTCAATGATTATGGCCTTATTGATCAGTGCCATAGCCTGGAACCTGCTGACATGGTATTTCGGTATTCCGTGTTCAAGCTCCCACACATTGCTTGGATCCATTCTGGGTGTTGCCATTGCATACTCATTACTACCTGGCGTAACACAAGCCCCTGTAAACTGGGAGAAAGCTTCACAAACCGGTATGTCGCTATTGATATCTCCGCTATTCGGATTTTCGATGACGATTATTCTGATGTTCATTATCAAGCGGTTGACCCGCAGAAGCGAATATGGCGACAGCTTGTTTAAAGAACCTAAAAAGAACGCTCCTCCTCCAACCTGGATTCGCGCCATACTCATTCTCACCTGTACGAGCGTGAGTTTTTCACATGGTTCGAACGATGGTCAGAAAGGCGTGGGTCTGGTAATGCTTATCCTGATCGGAATCGTTCCGGCTTATTTTGCGCTTGATTCAAATTTCTCACCAACTTCACTTGCTGCGCCCGTTGCAAAGATCGAACAGATTTTAAAATCGGTTGACGGTACTCCGCTTTCCGATCCTGATCAGCAAAAGCTGACCAAGACAATCGAACTGAATGATGAATTAAAAGTTCTGGTTGCTACAACACCATCCGTATCAGCTATTGCAAAAGAACAGCGCTTCGAAGTTCGTAAAGACATCATGCTGATTGAGCGTAATATCAAAGACTTGTTGAAGAAGCCCGAATTGAGAATGAGTGATGCAGAGCGCGCTGCCCTTGGCGATCAAACAAAATCCCTTCGCAAAATGATTGACTACTCTCCTACGTGGGTTATCATGATGATCGCGATGTCACTCGGTGTTGGTACCATGATTGGCTGGAAACGAATTGTGAAAACAATTGGTGAGAAAATCGGTAAGGAACATCTTACGTATGCGCAGGGTGCCAGTGCGGAACTTGTTGCCGCAAGTACCATTGGTGTATCAACATACCTTGGCTTGCCGGTGAGTACCACGCACGTACTTTCTTCGGGTATTGCCGGAAGTATGGTGGCTAACAAGGGTATCAAGAACCTTCAGGCCGATACAGTCAGAAACATCCTGATTGCCTGGTTCCTGACATTGCCCGTGGTTATGCTGATGGCCGGTACCTTATTCCTGCTGTTCCGCACAATCTTCATTTAATTTATCAACCCGTTTGATTTAGATGAGCGCCAGGTTTGGCGCTCCGGAACATTACGCCTAATTTTCCGGTCAACTCTACCTAACCTCAATGAAAAGATTCGCATCTGTTTCAGCGCTGCTGATCGTATTAGCCATCCCGGCATTCGCCCAACTTAATACACAGATTCCCTATTTCACGTACGGAAAAGGCCTCGGGATCATGTCGCCCGATAGCTTGTTTTTGATGAATATCCGCTTCCGGATGCAGAACCGGGTGGGTATCGAAACAACAAGCCCAACGGACTGGGAACCCGAAGTTATTGAAGGCCGCGTGCGCAGGCTTCGTTTGAGGCTGGATGGATACGTTTATAATCCCAAACTCACGTATGTGTTACAGCTTTCTTTTTCCCGTGGTGACATTGACTATGAAGACAGCGGCTTTCCGAACATCATCCGTGACGCGATGGTTATCTACAACTTTAACAAACACTTTGCACTGGGTATCGGGCAAACCAAACTTCCCGGAAACCGTCAACGGGTAAACTCGTCAGGCGACTTGCAATTGCCTGACCGTTCCATTGTAAACTCTGAGTTTAATATAGACCGTGATTTTGGTGTTCAGCTTTACTATCGCAATGCGATCAAAGGCTTTAACTATGTGATCCGTGGAGCAGTAAGTTCAGGTGACGGCCGAAACTTTAACAATGCCGGGACATCTTCCACTGTTAAAACCGACATTGCCGTGAACGGCTTATGTTATACCGGACGAATTGAGCTGCTTCCGTTCGGAGAGTTTACGAATAATGGCGATTACTTCGAGGGCGACCTTGCACGCGAGCCAAGACCGAAGCTTTCCATCGGGGGCGGATTTTCGAACAACGAAAATGCAAAACGTTCAGGCGGACAGTTAGGGAAATATTTGTATCAATCGCGCGACATCGAAACAACCATGTTTGATTTGCTTTACAAGCACAACGGCTGGGCGTTCGCGGGAGAATATCTCAGACGGTACGCAAAGGATCCGATTACGATTAATCCTGACGATGTAACAAAAGAACAGCACGTATTTGCGGGCAATGGCCAGAATTATCAGGGCAGTTACCTGTTCAGAAGTAATTATGAAATCATCGGCCGTTATTCCGTTGTCACACCTGATGATGATATTCAACTGCTGGAACCGAAACTCGAACAATACACCCTTGGCGCAACTAAATATCTTCGCGGGCACCGCGTAAAGCTTCAAACCGAGTTCACCTATGCGAAAGACACATGGCTGGAAGGCGCTGAAGATGACCACGAATATTTTATCATGCGTTTCCAGGTAGAAGTCGGAATTTAATCGGTTTTAGGGCGTATTTTCTGCATCATATTTTACCCGAATCCGTTAAGGCTGTGAAAGCCCCGGATTTGAATAGACTTCTACTTGCAATTTCACTGCTGATCTGCTCACTCGGGGCATTCGCGCGTACATCCGTGCCGGGCGATGAGAAGGCGCATTCGGTTGTTAACCTTTCTATTCTTTTTTCGGGCGCAGTCTGTGATGATTTCCAAACCCTGGTAATTCCGATCAAGCGCATTCAGAACCTGATCATCATTGAAGCCCGCATTGATACAACCATCGGAAACTTTATCCTTGACACAGGCTCTCCGATTCTTGTTCTGAACAAAACATATTTCAGAAAAGGCTGGGATGCCAATCTGTCGGCCGCCAATGCCGGGGGCACTATCACTCCGGTGATGCGAACAAAAGTAGACGACTTTGCGATCCGCGAGCTTTATTTCGAAAACCTTCCAGCCGATTTAAATGATCTGGGCCACATTGAAAACCATCGGGGCATAAAAATTCTTGGTTTGCTGGGCGTGAGTTTGTTCACTTCATTTGAAATGGTAATCGATGTTCACAAAAGCGTACTGTATCTTCACAAACTTGATAAGAACGGAGTTGTTCCGGAGAATCAACGCATTGTAAAATCCGAACCAACACTAACCGTACCCTTTAAACTGACCCGGAACACGATAACCGTTGATGTAGTCGTGGCAGGAAAGAAACTTGTGTTCTGTGTCGACACCGGTGCAGAGGCGAACGCGCTGAGCAACCGGTTGCCCGATAAAGTACTGGAAGTTTTCCGTGTTTCGAAACGCATGGTCTTGGTGGGAACAGGCGGAGTTCAAACGGAAGTCCTGCTCGGCACGATTGACGATATTGTCATTGGTGGCCGTTCGTTCAAAAATATGCATGCCGCAATCACCCGGCTTGACAATTTGGGGGAAGCCTATGGCCGTACAATTGACGGGATGCTGGGCAGCAATTTTTTGGTGAAAGGAATAATTAGCATCAACTTTGTTACGAAAGAGCTGCGAATGCACCCATTCGAGCTCACCAAGCCATGAGAACCCGGGTTACCATATTGATTTACTTGATAACAGTTCTGGCTGGTTATGCGCAAACACCTGATCCACGGGAGTATAAAATCGAAGGTCATAACATTGTACTCAACCTCGATTCAAAAATGCCGCGAACGGAACAGGAGAAGCTGTTGACTCAAACCGGAATGGAAGGCCTTTCGCTGGATACACTCTGGAAATTCAACAGCCTGGGCCGCTGGGGAAAAGAAGGCTGGAAACTTGTCAAAACAAATACAGGATATAAAATCTATAAGTCCATTACCGATCTGAGCGGGGATATCAAATGGAATAAGGCGATCATACATTACAAGAGTGATCTGTCCATGACAATTCAATCGCAGGTTACAGCAACATTTGGTACAAACGCAATTCGCCACGCATCGGTTGTAACCACTAAGTCAGGTACACGTTTTTTCCTGAAAGGTTATCGCTCGGCTAAAGATGTTTACCTGTCGGGTACATTTAATGAATGGAGCACGTTAAAAACCCGGATGATTAAAAGCGACTCAGGGTGGCTGGCCATTGTTCCGCTGCAGCCCGGAAAGCATCAGTATAAATTTATTGTCGACAGTCATTGGATGGAAGACCCATTCAACGACAGACGGGAAGATGACGGGCAGGGTGGTTTAAATTCGGTTTACTATGTTACCAATTACGAGTTTGTGTTACAGGGTCGTCCGAACGCCAAAAAAGTTCAGGTAACCGGCACCTTTAACAACTGGAACGAACGCGATCTCAGGATGCAAAAAACAGCCACCGGCTGGACACTTCCGGTATACCTGAAAGACGGCACGTATGAATATAAATTCATCGTGGATGGTGAATGGATTATTGACCCCGACAATCCAAACAGGCGTGATGATGGCCGTGGAAATTATAATTCATTTATCCAAAGAGGTGAGGCATTTGTTTTCCGGTTAAACGGCTTTCCCGATGCACACCGGGTAATCTTGTCCGGAGAGTTCAATAACTGGAATGAAGAGCAGCTTGTTATGAAAAAGACAGCTGGCGGATGGGAACTCCCGTATGTGCTGGCTCCCGGAAATTATCAATATAAATTTATTATTGACGGGCAATGGATGACCGATCCTGCTAATCCGCACATGGCCAGTCTGCATGGTCACACCAATTCCGTTCTCTCGGTTAAACCAAACCACACGTTTGTTCTGAAGCAATACCTGAACGCAACCAGTGTTTCCGTAGCCGGAACATTTAACGACTGGGGTGTTGGTTATACCATGAAAAAAACTTCCACCGGTTGGATTTACGAAGCCTATCTCCCACCCGGCAAGCATCTCTACAAGTTTATTGTGGATGGCAAATGGATCATCGATCCGGGCAATGAGCTTTGGGAACAAAATGAATTCCGGAACGGCAACTCCGTGCTTTGGATCGCACCGGAAGAAGAATAATTCAGCATATACCCCATCGCGGGTGAGGTCTCGCACCTATCTTTACACAAATTAATCCATAATTTAACGCTCGCATGGAATTCAATCTAACCATTGCAATTATTGTCATTACTTCTGCCGTTAGTCTGTATGCGATGGGCAAACGCGAAGTACTTTACAAACTCATGATGAACCCGTATATGGTTACTCATCGGGGTCAATATTACCGGCTTGTTACTTCCGGATTTATTCATAAAGATCATGTTCACCTGATCTTCAACATGCTTTCCCTGTACTTCTTTGGCCCTAACCTGGAGTACTATTTTGGCGAGATATTCGGTCCGCTGGGACCAGCCTATTACGTTGCCATGTACATACTGGGCGTAGTAGTATCCGACCTGCCAACTGTTTTGAAGCATAGGAATAATCCGACCTATAATTCGTTAGGTGCATCCGGTGCTGTTGCTGCTGTAATCTTCGCCTGCATTCTATTTGATCCGCTTTCGAATCTATACCTCTATTTCGCAATACCGATCAAAGGATTCATTTTTGCTATTCTATACCTGATTTACTCGTATGTGAGCGCGAAACGCTCCCGCGATGGAATCAACCATGATGCCCACTTGTACGGAGCGTTATTTGGTGTTTTATTTTGCATCGTATTATATCCTGATTCGATCCGGATTTTTCTGGAGCAGATTTCATCGTGGAAAATGTTTTAACGCATGACAACTGAACTTGCATCAACCCTGAATCAAAAACAACGAATCGCTTCGATTGATCTCGTTCGCGGGATTGTGATGATCATCATGGCACTCGATCACACACGCGATTTTTTTCATGTTGATGCAAATCTTTTTAACCCGACTGATTTAACCAAGACCACCACACTACTATTCTTCACCCGCTGGATTACACACTTCTGCGCACCAACATTCGTTTTCCTCTCCGGGTTATCAGCAGGATTATCGCTGCAGCGGAAATCGAAAAAAGAGTTGTCGTGGTTTTTATTTACTCGCGGATTATGGTTGATCATTATTGAATTGACCGTAATGCGTTTCGGCTTCACGTTCAATTTTTATTTCGACATCACCTTCTTCGAGGTTATTTACACCATCGGAGCATCCATGATGATCTTATCGGTTTTGGCATTCCTTCCCCAGCAAGCCGCGCTGACTATCGGTCTGGTCTTGATTTTCGGTCACGATGCCCTGACTGCCATCCGATTTGCCCCGGAAGATGCCGGTTATACGTTGTGGACATTGGCCGTTCAACCGGGATTCATCGCCCTTGATGCCAATCACGGTATCTTTGTGAGCTATCCGGTTATCCCCTGGCTAAGCATCATGCTGACGGGATACGGAGCAGCGAGACTTTATACACATTTCACTGATACAAAAAGAAAACGCATTCTTCGGATTGTCGGGCTGTCAGCCATTGGACTGTTTGTCGTTATCCGCTTTACGAACATTCTCGCGCCACTGGATGCGTGGGCTGTGCAGGAAAATTCATGGTTCACATTCCTGAGTTTCATCAACTGTACAAAATACCCGGTTACGCTTTTGTTTACCCTGATGATCCTCGGACCAATTCTGATTTTACTTTCCTTCACCGAGCAAGCCCGCGGATGGTTTGTCGAGAAGGCTACCGTATTTGGCCGCGTACCGTTATTCTATTTCATTGTCCATTTTTACGTATTGCACATTGCCGCCCTCGTCACACATTTAATCGTTTCGGGTAAATCCCTGAGTGATATCGATTTTCACGTGAGTGCGGGCTTGGGCGGAATCGGGCCGGGCACCGGCTACCCTCTTATTTGGACCTACATTGCCTGGTTAACTACAGTACTTGTCCTCTACCCGCTATGCAGCTGGTATAACCGATACAAAAGCACGCATTCGTACAAATGGTTAAGCTATTTTTAACGGGTGAGAAATATTTTCCCCAGGTAAATCTTTTTCCAGCGCTTCGTAAGCGGTAATTGCGCTTGGCATACCGATTGACAGTCCGAGCATGAAGGTTAACCCCTGCTCGCTTGAAACTATATCTACAACGTTCGTTCATCATTTTAATCACTGCTGCCCTGCTTGTTATTGCAGCATTTAGCGCATTCAAGGTTTATGATCTGTCGCAAGAGCGTGCAGAAATCAAGCGCGATTACAGTTTACTGAATAATATCACTTACGGCTTACTTTCCGTGAATGCGTGGCGCGATCATATGGTGCGTGTCGTAACGCATCGCATTGACGATTTTGAATTCACTCCCGAACAGGAAAAGGCGCTTAAAGCCGAAGTTTCGGAAGTACTCCACGCGGTAATCAACAAGGCCGACAGCATGATCAATGCGAAGCAGAAAACCTTCAAGGGAAAAATTCGCAAGGTGGCGGTGAAGGCTTTGTACAATGAAGACAAGCTTCACAAGCGTGTACCCCAGTTTTCGGAAACGATCGTCAAGGAAATTACCAACAAGAAAAACAAAGAACGTCTGAAATTTCTTATTCAAAGTAAATTAGAACAGTTCGGATCAATCACGTACGACAGCGTAAACGATGTTAACCGCGTTCAGGTAATTCTTGCCAAGTATGAAGCTTCCAGTCTTGAAGAATTCAACACACGCGCAGACCTTGTTCTCGATGGTTTACAGGATTCTGCATACTTTTTTATGTTCGTGTTGCTGGGTGTGCTGCTCGCATTCCTGTTTCTCTGGTGGCTTGTACGCGATACCAAGGTTTATCACACGCCTTTATTCATTATGTCGGTTTTGCTTGCGCTGATTGTGTTATTCGCAGGCGTTACATCACCGATGATTGAAATCGATGCCCGTATTAAAGAACTTACCTTTCAACTGATCGGTGAGCCGATTCAATTCAAAGACCAGGTGATTTTTTTCCAAAGCAAAAGTATTGTTGACGTTGTTCACATTTTGCTTGAAACCGGAAAATACGATTCGATTATTGTCGGGATTCTGATCATGGCCTTCAGCATTCTGTTTCCGGTAGCCAAGATTCTGTCAACCAAACTCTACCTCCTCGGAAAAACAAAGTGGCGCCATAATAAAGTAATCCGGTTCTTCGCTTTCAAATCCGGAAAATGGAGCATGGCCGATGTATACGTAGTGGCTATTTTCATGGCATACATTGGCTTTCGCGGAATTTTGGACAATCAAATCAGCGGACTAACCATGAAAACAGAATCGCTCGTTAGCCTCTCGACAAGCGAAACATCGTTACAGCCGGGATTCGTCCTCTTCATCGGCTTCGTATTATTTGGATTGATACTCTCGGAGATTCTGAACAGAATCACGGTTCGTGAGCAACGTAAAAAACGGAAGACAAAGATCAATCCGGTAGCACCTGAAGTCGCGTGATCTACTCGTGCGGGTATTCCTTGTGCTTGAATTTATAGTACAGGTAGAAGAGTGCCGGAATGATGAAGATCGTACCGATCAGCAGTGCCCACCCAAGCGCGTTGATGGTTTGCATAGTAGCGCGATGATCCATCAGCGTTAAGTTTGTACCGTTGGTTATCACAATAAAATCCGGGAAGTGTGCGTAACCCAGGGCCAGCAGAATCATGGTAACCTGAAAACCGGCCAGCATCCGAATGATGATTGCATTGCCGGAATAAATCAGAATCCATAACACAACGAGCGAAATACTGGCCGCGATAACTGCGATCAGTCCAATCGTAGTACCGAAGATCCAGTTTACCAGCGGTATTCCGTCAATCCATGCCGTAATAAAAACATACACACCACTTGCCACCGCCGCTATGTTCATATGACGTGCCTTGTTGATAAACCTTCTCCGGTCTTCCGGATTATCAGTTTCTCCGATCAGGTAAACGGACGCCAGAAATCCGCACAACGCTACTACGAAAAGTCCGACACCAATTGAAAACCAATTGAGCCAGCTAAAAATGTACACGTCAGCAAATGATGTTGCAGCATGATCGATATGCCCGGAAATTACACTTCCGGCAATGATGCCGAGAAAGAGCGGGGTAATAAAGCTTGATGCAAAGTAAATGCGGTTGTACAGATGCTGCATATCATCCTTTACAGCATCGTAATGCCGGAATACAAATGCCGTTCCGCGCGCAATGATTCCAAAAAGCATGACTAACAACGGGATGTGTAAGTACACCGACATCTCCGCGTAGATCAGCGGATATGCAACAAACAGGATTACGATTGTAATGATCAGCCACATGTGGTTAGCCTCCCAGATCGGGCCGATGGCACGATAAAGTGTGTCGCGTGTTCGGTTTTTATTTCTGGCCGAAGTAAACAGCTCGATAATACCGGCCCCAAAGTCGGCCCCGCCCAGTACAACGTACAGCAGGATTGAGAGAAAAAGATATGCGATCACTACGTATTCCATTAGTGCGCGGGAGGGTTGGTGGAATCGTTGCGATCGTACAATACCGGCACCATTTGAATTTGCCGTCTTAACAGGAAGATAACGACAGCCGTGAGCGACAGATAAATGGCGGTAAACATATAGAACGAGTATGCGATGCCCGGCATAGGCGTAACGGCATCAGCCGTGCGCATAACATTGTAAATGATCCATGGCTGCCGGCCGACTTCCGTTACCACCCACCCCGCTTCCACTGCGATAAAGCCAAGCGGAATGGCCATCACAAAAAGTTTCAGAAACCATTTACGGTCATACCAGCTTCTTTTCTTTAGTGAGATGAAGTATAACAATGCCAGCAGTACGAGAAACGATCCAATCCCAACCATGATCTGAAAAGCAAAGTGCGTGATGGCTACCGGTGGATGATTCTCTTTTGGAATCCGATCCAACCCGGTCACTTCATGTGTAAAATCACCATGCGCAAGAAAACTCAGCATTCCGGGAAGTTCAATTTTGTAGTTGACCGTTTGTGTTTCTTCATCCGGAATACCTCCGATGATCAGCGGCGCAGCTTTCTCAGTTTTATATAACGCTTCCATAGCCGCCAATTTCGCAGGCTGCCGTTGTGTAACGTCTTTCGCTGAAATATCGCCACTCACCGGTTGAAGCAGCGCTGCAATCGCACCGAATACAATCGCGATGCGGAATGCCTTGGTGTGAAAAACCTCGTTCTTTTTTCGCAGGATCATTAGCGCATGAACGCCAGCCACGGCAAAACCGGTGGCCGCAAATGCCGCAAGTGTCATGTGTAGCGCCTGTGAAAACCAGGCATCATTAAACATGGCTTGAATGGGGTCGATGTTAATGTATTCACCGTTCACATAATCGAACCCGGCCGGACTGTTCATCCACGCATTCGCGGAAACAACCAATATTCCGGAAGCCAGTCCGCTTACGCCAACCACAATACCGGTGAACCAGTGGAACCATTTGTTCAGCTTATCCCAACCGTACAGGAAAAATCCCAACGCGATCGCTTCAATAAAAAAGGCAGTACCCTCCAGCGAGAATGGCATGCCGAATATTGGCCCCGCATGTTTCATAAATCCAGGCCAGAGCAAGCCCAGTTCAAAAGAAAGCACAGTTCCGGAAACGGCACCGGTCGCAAAAAAGATTGCTACGCCTTTGCTCCATGCCCGGGTGATGTTCCGGTAAACAATGTTATTTGTTCTAAACCATTTATAGTGAGCAATTGCCATGAAAAACGGCATAACCATGCCGATACAGGCATAAATGATATGAAAGCCCAGGGATAATGCCATCTGCGAACGCGCAGCGAGAAAGTCATCCATAAAATCGGCACGAGGTACTGACAAATATAATGGCTGAACAATTGCCAGCGGGAGAATTCCACGGATAAATCAGCGGTGTGGCGTTGGTTTAGCCCTGAAAATAGACGATGGTTGCGGCAATCAGTTCACTCAAAATATACACAGCCGAAAATGCGATCAGTATTTTAATATAACGTGAGAATGCCAGGTTTCTTCGTGCCGGCCATGTGAGCAACAAAATCAGGAAAGCCACCACGATATTAATGACAAAGAAAGAACCCAGAAAAACAAAAAATGAAATCACACTTGGCTTCCACATTTGAAAATCAGTGACAACAGCCTGCAGGAGAACAATTAGTACGTAGCCAATCCAATATCCTTTATAGTCTTTAAGCCAGTGCTTTTGATGCTGTTCGGTCATACAATCATTTCTCCAAATCAAAAGTAACGTTAAATCACGGGCCTCAAAATACCCGGACAGTTTGTAAATTTTTTGAACAATTCCGATAGTTGTGTGTTTTTCAGAAAAACTAAACCGTGGGCACGTACTCCATCAAGGAACTGGAAAAACTTTCGGGCATAAAGGCTCATACTATCCGGATTTGGGAGAAACGTCACAACCTCATCCACCCTGCCCGCACGGCTACCAACATCCGGTTCTACTCGGATGACGACCTGAAAAAGATTATTAACGTTTCGCTGCTGAATAATCACGGTGTAAAAATCTCGCGTATCGCGGGTATGTCGTCCGATGAAATCAGCCGGAATGTTCTTGATGTCACGGCATCACAAACTTCAGCCTCGGCCTACATCGAACAGCTTGTGGTGGCGATGGTTGATTTGAATGAAGAACAGTTCGACAAGCTTATTGCCGACCTGGTCAGGAAGTTTGGATTCGAACGAACCGTTACGGAAGCGGTTTACCCGTTCCTCGAAAAAATCGGCATCCTCTGGCAGACAGAGAACATCAACCCGGCACAGGAACATTTTATTTCCAACCTCATACGCCAGAAGATCATTTCAGCCATTGATGCACTCCCGCATCTTCCTAACAGCAAGAAAAAAATGCTATTGTTTCTGCCGGAGCGTGAGATGCACGAAATGGGCTTATTGTTCGATTGCTACCTGGCGAAACAAGCGGGCTTTAAGGTGTACTATCTGGGCCAGAATGTTCCCCATAACGACCTGATAAGCGTAGTACAAACGCATCAACCACAAACCCTGGTAACGTCAGTTACTACCACAATGCCCAAGGGCATAACTGCATATTTGTCACAGTTGTCAGAGCAGTTTCCCGACAAGAAGATATTGCTGACAGGCCTTCAGGCAGCCGAATTGACAGGTAAGCTGCCTGCGAACGTCCAAACTTTCCGGAACGCAATGGCCTTCAAAGAGCTGATTTCCAAGCTCTAAACCTCTCACTCCCTAAATATGGCATTCCACACCCAAAATAAAGCTAAAAAAGACTCTGGCCTTTATTTTGTTTAATGTTTTCGTAGATTTGTTAAACAAAACCACCGTATGACAGCGATCGAATTTACCCACCAGCTTTCCGGTCTGACACCAACCCTGCAGTCGTTTACCCGCAGATTCACCAATAACCGCGATGAATCGGACGATCTGGTTCAGGAAACCCTGCTGAAGGCATTCGCTTGCCGCGACACCTTCCGGGAAAACACCAACCTGAAAGGCTGGCTGTTTACCATTATGCGAAATACATTCATTAACATGTATCGCAGACAAAAGCGCGCGCGGACTGCAACGGATGACACAAAAGAATTATTCTTCCTGAATGTGGAAGACCGCTATACGTTTAACAAGCCTGATGGCTCATATGAATACAACGATATTCTAAAGCACATTAATGCGGTTGAGGATGATCTTCGCGAACCATTTATGCTCCACACCAACGGATATAAATATCACGAAATCGCAAAACAGCTTGACCTGCCGATCGGGACGGTAAAAAATCGCATTTTTCATGCACGAAAGGAAATTCAGAAAAGGTTGACCGGATATTAAGTATCTTAAAAACTGAATGACGAAAGTAGCCGTTATCGGATCAGGATTTTCAGGGCTGGCAGCTGCATGCACGCTCGCGCGGGAAGGTTACGATGTTACCGTGCTTGAAAAAAACACCTCTCCGGGAGGGCGCGCGCGGAAATTTGAAACGGACGGGTTCATGTTCGACATGGGGCCGAGCTGGTACTGGATGCCGGATGTTTTTGAATCGTTTTTCAATGCCTTTAACAAGAAAGCTTCCGACTATTATTCACTCGTTCGCCTCGACCCATCGTACCGGGTTTTCTTTTCGAAAGATGATGTTTTGGATGTGCCGGCAGGTGTACCTGCACTGTGCGAGTTCTTTGACCGCATTGAGCCGGGTAGCAGTGTAAATCTCCTGAAGTTTCTCAACGAAGGCCAGTATAAATATGAGATCGGCATGCAGAAGCTTGTTTACAAGCCAGGCTTGTCTGTAACAGAACTCCTTGACGCGGGGCTGCTAAAAGGAATGCTCAGGCTGCATGTTTTTCAATCGATGTCGGCATACGTTCGAAAGTACTTCAAAGATCAGCGGCTCATACAATTACTGGAGTTCCCGGTATTGTTTCTCGGTGCATCCCCTCAAAACACACCTGCCCTCTATAGCCTAATGAATTATGCTGACATGAGCCTCGGCACATGGTATCCCAAGGGCGGGATGTTCAAAATTATTGAGGGCATGGTATCGCTGGCGGAATCGCTCGGAGTTAAGTTCAGATTCAACAGCACGGTTGAAAAAATTATTGTTCGCGACAAGCAGGCTGACGGACTGATGGTGAATGGTTCGGAAGAAAATTACGATTACATCGTGGCCGGTGCCGACTATCACCATGTAGAGCAACACCTGTTACCTGCGAAGCACAGGAAATACGATGAAGATTACTGGGATGCGCGCAAACTCGCCCCTTCGTCACTGATTTATTACGTGGGGTTGAATAAAAAACTTACCAAACTCCAGCATCACAACTTATTCTTTGATGCCGATTTTAATAAGCACGCTGACCAGATTTATGAAAACCCGGCATGGCCTGAAAAGCCGCTGTTCTATGTTTCATGTCCGTCAAAAACAGACGCTACCGTAGCGCCTGAAGGTCACGAGAATCTTTTTATTTTGATGCCGTCAGCTCCCGGGCTTATCGACACAGAAGGAATCCATCGAAAATTTCTTGATCACATTCTCACCCGGATTGAGGCATTAACAGGCGAATCGATAAAAGATCATATTGTTTATTGCAGGAAGTACGGTCCAACGAACTTCATCAACGATTACAACGCCTTTAAAGGAAACGCGTACGGCCTGGCAAACACGCTCATGCAGACTGCCAACCTGAAGCCTTCCATTGTTAATAAGAAAGTGAAGAACCTGTTTTACACAGGCCAGTTAACCGTACCCGGGCCGGGCGTTCCCCCTTCCCTGATTTCCGGGCAGGTTGTGGCACAACACGTTATCAGCGAGCACAAGAAATCCAGAAAGCGGGAATTCGCGTAAATTGAGTAGAATGAAAGAATTGTACGATCAGGTTTCTATCAAATGCAGCAGGCTTACCACCAAAACCTACAGCACATCCTTTTCGCTGGGTATCCGGTGCCTGGGCAAAGAACTGCGTGACCCGATTTACGCCATTTACGGGTTTGTTCGCTTTGCGGATGAGATCGTTGATACGTTTCATGATTATAACAAGGAGCAACTGCTCGAAAAGTTTAAGGAAGACACCTATCGCGCAATTGACGATACGATCAGTACCAATCCGATCCTGAACAGCTTCCAGACTACGGTTAATCATTACAAGATTGATCGTGAACTGATCACATCGTTCCTGAAAAGCATGGAAATGGATCTGCAGAAGAAAACTTATTCACCAGAAGGAATTAAAGAATACATTTTGGGCTCTGCGGAAGTAGTCGGCCTGATGTGCCTGCGTGTTTTCTGCAATGGTCAGGATGATTTATACAATCAACTGAAACCGTATGCCATGAGCCTGGGCTCGGCATTTCAAAAAATTAATTTTTTGCGCGATCTGCGCGCAGACTATGTCGGCATGGGCCGCACATATTTTCCGGAAGTTGACCTGAACAACTTTAATGACGAAACCAAACGTACGATCGAAGAAAGTATCGCAAAAGATTTTCATCACGGCTACGAAGGAATCATCCGGTTGCCACGCTCTTCGCGTTTTGGCGTGTATGTGGCGTACGTATACTATCTCGCACTGTTTAAGAAGATAAAAAATACCCGTCCGCAAGACATCCTTGAAAGCCGTGTTAGAATTGCCAATCACGACAAAGCCCGTCTGCTTGCCTATTCGTATTTCAAACATCAGCTGAATATGTTATGAGAAACCTGGTGGTGCTGGTAGATGAAAATGATAATGAAATCGGCTATCTCGATAAACTGGAGGCGCACGAAAAAGCCATGCTTCATCGTGCATTCTCTGTGCTGATCTTTAACTCCGCGGGCGATTTGCTTCTGCAGAAACGTGCGGCCGGAAAATATCACAG
This sequence comes from Cyclobacteriaceae bacterium, assembly GCA_016786585.1. Classification (GTDB taxonomy): domain Bacteria; phylum Bacteroidota; class Bacteroidia; order Cytophagales; family Cyclobacteriaceae; genus UBA2336. Next base: position 162,191 of record JAEUUI010000008.1, on the reverse strand, counting down.
CGCAGGTTTGTGGACAAACACCTGTTGCAGTCACCCGATGCCCAACGAGCGAATGATTGATGCTGTTCAGCGCAGACTGAAAGAAGAGATGGGGTTAACATGCGAGACCAACTTCCTGTACAAATTTAAATACCGCGCTCCGCTCGACAACAACTTGATTGAGCATGAGATGGACTACGTATTTACCGGCACGTGTGATCAAACTCCCGTTGTAGACGAGCATGAAGTTTCCGAATGGAAATTCGTTTCACTGTCCGACCTTCGCAGGGATGTAGTCCGGCAGCCGGATCAGTACACCTTCTGGTTTAAAGAGATTATCAATCATCCGGCATTTTTAGAATTTGTGCCTGCGTGATGGACTTAACCAAGCTCATCGATTCAGATACAGCCGTGTTCTGGTTTCGCAGAGATTTGCGGCTTTCCGATAATGCTGCCTTATACCGCGCACTCAAAGAAAACGATACCGTACTTCCAATTTTTATATTTGACACGCTCATCCTCGATAAGCTCGAAGACAAAGCCGACAAACGCGTTGAGTTTATCCATGAAACCCTGCTTACGCTAAAAAATCAGCTTGAAGAATCCGGAAGTTCACTACTTGTGTATCATGGTACTCCCGAGGAATTTTTCGGGCAAGTCAAGCCAAAAGTCGTGTACACCAACCGCGATTACGAACCCTATGCCCGCAGGCGTGATGAACATATTTCAGATATTCTAAGCACAAAGGGATCGGTACTAAAGACGTACAAGGATCAGGTTATATTCGAAAAGAGCGAAGTAGTTAAGGACGATGAAAGCCCCTACACGGTTTTCACCCCGTACAGCAAAAAATGGAAAGCGAAACTGGAAGCATTCTATTACAAAAGCTACCCGGTTGAAAGATATCTGACCGCCCTAAAAAAAGTTAAACCGCTTCCCTTCCCTTCGCTGAAGGACATTGGCTTTCAAAAAACAGGTGCAAAATTTCCGGAACGTTCAATCAGGCAATCGATTGTTGAACATTATCACGAAACACGTGACTTTCCGGCTGTAGCCGGAACCACAAAATTAAGTGTACACCTGCGCTTTGGAACTGTGAGCATCCGAAAGCTCGTTCAGATTGCCTTAAAGAAAAATGAAACGTGGCTGAACGAATTGATCTGGCGTGATTTCTACCACATGATTTTGTGGCATTTTCCGAAAGTTGAAAAGGCTTTCAAGCCCCAGTATGATCAGATCAAGTGGAGAAACAATGAACAGGAGTTTGCCGCGTGGTGTAACGGTCAAACCGGATACCCGATCGTAGATGCCGGCATGCGCGAACTCAACGAAACGGGATTCATGCACAACCGTGTACGCATGATCACAGCAAGCTTTCTCACCAAACATTTACTGGTCGATTGGCGTTGGGGTGAAGCATACTTTGCTAAAAAGCTTTTAGACTACGACCTGGCAGCCAACAATGGAGGCTGGCAGTGGGCTGCCGGATCAGGATGTGATGCTGCCCCCTATTTCAGGGTTTTCAATCCGTATCTGCAGACCGAAAAATTTGATCCTGAACTTAAATACGTCAAAAAATGGGTTCCGGAATTAAACACAACAGCTTACCCGAAGCCGATTGTGCAACACGAATTCGCGCGAAAGCGTGTACTGGATGTTTATCAGAAGGCACTTAAATCATGAAAATTTATCACATTAAACGAACACAGGTTCTTCCCATTTCGCAACAGGAAGCTTGGGAGTTTTTCTCGACACCGAAGAATCTCTCGAAGATCACACCTGCGAAAATGAACTTCAGAATTTTGCACATCTCCGGTGGTGATAAGGCCTATCCCGGACAAATCATCCGATATAAGGTTAAAGCACTTCCGCTCTTTTCGGTAACATGGGTTACCGAAATCACCTACGTTCAGGAACCTGATTATTTTGTTGACGATCAGCGTGTGGGGCCTTTTGCTATCTGGCATCATCAGCACAGTTTTAAAGAAGTTGAAGGTGGTGTTGAAATGACCGATGAAGTTACCTACGGGATTCCGCTCGGACCGATCGGCACGCTCGCCCACTGGTTGTTTGTGAAACGTGATGTAAACGCTATTTTTAATCATCGTTACGAAGTGTTAGCGAAATATTTTGAAAAACGTACGAAAGCATGAATTGGACGACCATACTTATTTGCTCAGCTATCACGATTGGAACATTTTTGTTTTGGGAATTTGTCGCCTGGTTTACGCACAAATATGTAATGCACGGATTTCTATGGATCTGGCATAAATCCCATCACACCGTACACCATCACGTGACCGAGAAGAATGACTTATTCGCAGTAGTGTTCAGCGTTCCTTCTATTGGCTTGTTTTACTACTTCAGCCTGGTGCATTACAGCCCATACGGTCTTTCCGTAGGGCTTGGCATTTTGTGCTACGGAATTTTCTACCTGATCTTTCACGATATTATCGTTCATCAGCGCATCCGGTGGCTACCCAAAAACAGAAGCATGTATTTGCAACGCATGATTCATGCACACTACATCCACCACGCCAAACATACCAAAGAAGGTTGCGAAGCGTTTGGATTCCTGTGGGCTCCAAAGAAATATGAGCCTAAGAAATTTATCTTCAAAAAAGAACGTCAGCAAACACAGTAACCGTGAAGCAATACCTGTACTTGTCGCTTGATGTTCTGACGATTCTTTTTCCGTTCTTATTTAGCTTTTACCCGAAAGCTAATTTCTCAAAAAAATGGAAGTACCTCTGGATCGCAATCCTCATTCCGGCCATCATCTTTCTTGTGTGGGATGAATGGTTCACACGGCTTAGCGTATGGGGGTTTAATCCGGAGTATCTCACCGGCATTCATTTACAAAGCCTTCCGATCGAAGAAGTACTGTTCTTCATTTGCATTCCGTATGCATGTGTATTCACCTACGAAGCCCTGAATTACCTGGTTGCAAAAGATTACTTCGCTCCTGCCCAACAGAAAATTTCCATTGTGCTGATTGCTGCTTCGATAATTATGGCCGCATTGAATACCGACAAATGGTACACGGTAACAACGTTTGCAGGCCTGGCGGTTTATGTTACGATGCTCGAGTTTGTATTTCAGGCAAAATTCCTGAGCCGGTTTTACTTTGCGTACGTATTTGTGCTGATTCCGTTCTTTATCGTAAACGGGATTCTGACCGGAAGTTTTATTGAAGGTGAAGTGGTTTGGTACAACAATGCCGAGAACCTCGGCATCCGGATGGGAACAATTCCCGTAGAAGACACTTTCTACGGGATGTTATTGTTGCTTATGAATGTTTCGCTGTTTGAATGGTTGCAACAGCGTAAGGCTTAAGCTTGTGGATTTTTCTCAGCCTTCTTCTTTTCTTTCTTTACTTTCTTCGCAAAGTCTTTATCAAGTGCCTTAGCAGCTTTCTTACTCTCTTTTTCTTCGCGCTTCGCCTGCTTCGCGACCGCTGTGGCGATTTTCTTGGATGATTTATCGATGAGTTTCTTCACTTTCTTTGTTTCTTTCGCAACCGGTGTTACCGTTTGCTCCATAGAAACAGTAAGCTTCGCCTGCAATTCTTTCTTAAGCGTTTTATCCTTAGTCATGATGAGTGTGTTAAGAATAGAAAATTAGCGAAACGTTACCGGAAGATTAAGCCTTAACAATTATTTAATATTGAGCTATAAAAAGCGCTCATAATGAGCAGCTTACGTTTTTCGCCAAGTTGCTTATTCCTGACGAAGCGATTCGACAGGGTTAGCTGCGGCTGCCCGGATTGATTGATATGACACGGTTATCCATGCTACGGAAATAGCCGCCAACCCGCTGCCAATAAAGATCAACGGATTCATGTCGATGCGGTATGCAAATCCTCCCAACCATATGTTTACAGCCCAATACGCAAGGCCTGCCGCAGGAACAAATGCAATGATTACAAGCCGGGTAAACTCACGCGACAGCAGCAGCACAAGGCCTGCCGGAGAAGCGCCCATTGCCTTTCGTATGCCGATCTCTTTTGCGCGCTGCTCGGTTGTAAACGCTGCCAATGCAAATAATCCAAGGCTGGCAATAAAGATTGCCAATCCGGAAAATACACGCGCAAGCTGACCGATACGTTGCTCGGAGCGGAACAGCTCATCAAAATTCTGATCGAGGAAACCGTAATCAAATGGCTCGTTGGGGGCATACTGCTTCCATAGTTTTTCGATAGAAGCTACCGCGTCCTGCGCATTACCATCATAGCGAACCATCAGTTGCCAGGAATTTTTCGTAAGCCGGATCGATAATGGCCGGACTTTTGTTTTTAACGATTCGAAATTAAAGTCTTTAAATACTCCGATCACGCGTAGTTTCTCTTTTGTGCCATTATCGCTATAGATAACTTCTTCCTGCAGCGGATTGGAATATCCGAACTCCTTAACCGCTGCTTCATTCAGCAGAATCGCACTTGAATCAGACGGGAAGTCTTTCGAGAAATATCGTCCCTCTTTAAGTTCAAATTTCATCACCGCCTGATGGTCATAATCAGCGTAGTAAAGACCCATGATGTGATCCTGTTCGGAACCAACGGCCTTGAACACGGTTGTATTGTTAACACCGGGGAAGCTATTGTTGGTATAGCTTGCAGCGATAACGCCCGTCTGACTTTCAAGTGCATTTTTAAACGCACCCATGTTATCGCTCAGGCGCGTGGAGCTGTGAATGATCAGTACATTATGCTTGTCGATACCCATGTTCCGGCTTTGCATGAAGTTTAGTTGCTGATACACGATAGCAGTCGCAATTATCAGAATGATCGAGATCGTAAACTGAAGTACAACAAGCCTCGACCGGATACCTTTGCTCTTCATACCGGATCTTAATTTTCCTTTCAGCACCTCAACGGCATTGAACGAAGTCATGTAAAATGCGGGGTAACTTCCCGCCACCACGCCAACCAGCAACACAAGTCCTGCCAACGAAAATAAAAATACCGGACTTGTGAGGGTTTCCATGCCAAGCTGTTTACCCGACAAGACATTAAAATAAGGCAACAGCAAGTAGCAGAAGGCTACCGCTAATAATACTGCAATCAGGCTGTAGATCATTGACTCAGCCATAAATTGTGCGATCATCTGGCTTCTCAGCGAGCCTAATGTTTTGCGCAGCCCGACTTCCTTAGCCCTGCCTGCTGAACGTGCCGTGCTGAGGTTCATAAAGTTGATGCAGGCGATCACGATAATAAATGCACCGATAGCAGCAAACACATAAACGTACGTAATGTCGCCACCCGGTTCCATGTCATGCTGCGACTTTGATTTCAGATGGATGTCCGTAAGCGGAGTCAGATAATATCCGAAATCTCCGCCCTGTTGTTTCATCTGCTCAAGTGTTCCGCCCATAAAGCGTTCGATCTCCGGCCCAACATATTTTCCTGTTAGTTCGGCGAACTTGCTTTGAACAGAGGATACCGGAGTATTCTCATTTATCATCAGGTACGTATGCAAATAGTTGTTGAGCCACTCGGTAGATCGCAGGTGTTCACCCGAAGAAGACGATACAAGCATGTTGTATTGAAAATGCGAGTTAGTCGGACAATCTTCTGTTATACCGGTAACCTTGTATGTTTTTTCATGACCTCCAATGGATAACAACTTGCCTATCCCCGACTCGGTACCGAAATATTTGATCTCCATGCTGCGCGTTAGCACAACAGAATTAGGTTCCATCAACACGTTCTTCGGGTCACCCTGAAGTAATTCAAACGAGAAGAACTCGAAGAAATTTGAGTCGGCATAAAACAGCTTGCTCTCTGTAAACATCAGGTTGCTGGGATCATATTTCACAACGCCTGAACCCCAAACCTCCGCGATCCGGGTAGCCTGTTCAACACCCGGAATCTCCTTCACAAATGCCTCAGCCATGGGCGGGCATGTTGTTGACGTCATAATGTCCTGGCCACCAAGCTTAGCGTGCAGGCCTACCTGATAGATTTTATTGGCTTGTTCATGAAAACGATCATAACTAAGCTCATTGGTTACGTATAGTGCAATCAGCAAGCATGCCGTTACGCCAATGGTCATTCCCAGAATATTGATCAGGGAGAAAAACTTGTACTTTAAAATGTTACGAAAAGCAACTTTCAGGTAGTTCTTAAACATGAGCGAAATCGGGTTTATAACATGACGAAAGTGGCATCGCAAAGGTTGCACGCATTCGCCTACTCGTCTTTTAAATTTTCAACAGGGTTCAGGTACACTGCCTGCAGCGTTTGCGATCCAATGGTTATGATGCCTAAAATTCCAAGAATCAGCACACCCAGTGCAATCGTGAGCACATCAACCGTTACGTGCAGCACGAGATTTTCAAGCCACAGTGTATTGATAAAGTATGCTGCCGGTATGGCAAGTGCAATGGCGATGATAATAATCGTCAAATATCCTTTCGACAAAATCAGTACCAGCGACTTGTTCGAACTGCCGAGGATTTTCCGGACAGCGATTTCCTTTTTTCTTGTTTGGATAGTATAAGTTGCCATTCCCAAGAGACCGAGACACGATATGATGATTGCGAGTGTTGCAATAAAGCCAAGTACTTTAACCATTGTGCCGAATACAATTTCATACAGCACACCCATTTCGGCTTTGAATTCTTTAACATCAGCTTTCAAACCAGGATTGATACCTGTCCAGACTTTTCCGACCGTGCTGGTTGCGTTTTGCAGGTCGCCCGAATACGAAATTTGTAACAACGAATATTCTTCCGGCAGATACATCAATCCCATCGGGCTGAGCTTATCGGTGAACAACTCGTGGTAATAATTCTTTACGACTCCGATGATAAGCTTTTCACTTGAATCGCTGCGGATAATCAGGTGTTGCCCGATTGCTTCCGCGGGACTTCCAAGCTCATAAGCCTTGACAGCCTCTTCGTTAAGCACAATGAAGTTCGCGTTCGAAGCTCCTGCATTTTCCTGAAAGAATTCACCGGCAACCAGTTTCAACCCCATGTTATCAAGATAATCTTCATCTACCGCAAAGTAACTCAGATTGCTCCAGGTGTCGGTTCCTGGTTTTTGCATGTCCGTACCGCGCACCATACCTGCCATCGGGACGTGCGAACTTGCCGAGACGCTCACGATGTTCGGCTGCTTCTCCAGTTCGGATTTCAGTACTTCCAGCGATGTATCGCCTTTGTGGATAATCACCTTGTTGGCAACCACAAATCCGTTGTCGTTATGAAGAAACAAGTTGAGCTGATTATATAGAACTATCACCGTTAGAATAAAAATCAGCGAAAGTGAAAACTGCACAACCAGCAATACTTTGCGCAGCCCGACTTTCGACATGAGTTTGGTGTTACCCATATTTTTGAGAACCTTAATCGGCTGAAAGCCAGACAGGACGCCCGCCGGAAACAAGCCTGCAATAATACCGACAGCAACAGCAAACACAAAGAATACCCCGTACACCAAATAGTTCGCAGAAAGATTCCAGCGCATGATACGTACAAAAGCAAGATCAATGATAAACGGCTTAATCGCGTAGATCATCGCCATGGCCAACACCAGAGCAAACAATGAAATGACAACTGACTCACTCAGGAACTGAATGAACAATTGCCACCGTACAGCACCGGTAACTTTTCGAACTCCAATCTCTTTGGCACGGGTTAGTGAACGTGCAATCGATAAGTTTGTAAAATTGAAACACGAGGTAATGAGAATTACGCCTGCAATGAACGACAGGAAATAAATCAGGTACCACGGCATGAACGGACCGATTGGGTTATTCAACAGCGGACCCGGAACAATATCCAGCAGGTTTTGAAGTGAATACCGGAATATGTCTCCGTCATCTGCCTTGCGTTTTACGAAATGATCGTCCGATATTTTTTCAAGTGTTGCCTGAATGTCGGTCGCAGAAGTGCCTTCCGCTAATTGGATGTATACCCATCCGGAATACGCGTTGTCCCAGTTTTCGATATTGGAAGTCATAACACCAGCCTTCTCCAGACTGGGGACGGTGGAGATGCTGGCAAAAGCCTCCACTACAATATGTGAACGTTTTCCGCGGTCACGGATAACACCCGTTACCGTATAAACGCCCAGCGTTCCCACCTTCAGCGTTTCACCAACCGGGTTCTCTTTGTCGAAGAGCTTTTCGGCCGCCTGCTTTGTTAGCACAACAGAATATGGTTCTACCAGGGCCGTGCGGATATCGCCATACTGCAATTGATAGTCAAACATCTCCAGGGCATCCGCATCTGCAAAAAATCCGCTTACCGGGATATTAACATCGTAGTTAGGCTCCAGCTCAAGCCAGGTGTTCCCGAAGCCACGCATAAAACGCACGGCCTTTTCAACGCCAGAATATTTATTGAGCAACTCATCGCGCACGGGCAGTGTAGTTGATGCAGTTTCATTGCCCGGCATGCCGTTGTTATCTTTCCAATACGGAGTGGTGTTAACCCGGTAGATGCGATCAGCCAGCGGGTTATCACGATCAACCATCATCTGGTCGGCTACCATCATCATAATAGCCATACACACACACATGGCAACCGCAAGCCCGAAAATATTAATGAATGAGAATGTGCGGTGCTTTACGATATTCCGGAGGGCAACTTTAAGATAGTTTTTAAACATAGAAAAAGGGGTTAGCATCCGGCATCGCTGCCAGACAGACGATCATCAAAAAAGTTCAGGTTAATGATCGTTAGACGCCCCTCCCGGGTAATCGGTTACAGCCGTTCAAAGAAATTATTCACTTCGTAACACATCCACCGGATTCATCTTAGCAGTATTGTATGTTTTGAATGCAACGGTAATCACACACGCAACAATTAACATCACACACGATACAACAGCAGTTACAAGTGTTGGATGCTGATAATGATCGAAAATAGCTCCCATCAGCAGATTTGACATTTTTATACCGCCGAAACTTCCGGCAATCAGCGAAATCAACAGAATAATGATAAACTGACTGTTAATAATTCTCGAAAGATTTAGAATTGAGGCACCCAGTACCTTTCGCACACCGATTTCTTTCATGCGTTTGAGAATGTTAAGTGAAACCAGCGTAAACAATCCGGTAATGGAAAGCAGCAAGGCCACCCCGCCTTCGAACAGAAACATAAGCAGGATATTTTTATTTACCTGGTTGGCTTCAACTGCTCCGGCATTCATGAACCGTGGCGAATACAACCGGTTTGGAAATATCTCTTTCCACTTCTTCTGCATGAACTTATTCACATCATCAATCTTGCCCGGAGGTGTATTGATAATCGCATAGTTCACTTTTTCTTTATCTGCATAGCGAATCATCATGGGTTTGAGTGGTTCCCAAATGCTGTAGATGTCGCGGGCAACACCTACTACATATAACTTAACAGTATCCATCCAGATAATTTCTTTACCGATTGGTTTATTCCAGCCGAATTTACGGACGAGTTCCTGGGTAACGATTACAGATTCTTTCCGGTCTGTTTCAGAATCTTTAATGAAATCACGTCCCTCCACGATCGTCATACCTACCGTTTTCAGGTAGTCGTCACCGACTTCCATAATATCGGTTTCAAGCTCCTGACTTTCGTGTTTGATCGGATCGTTATAAGAGTTGTTATAAATATGTCCCGGAGATCCCGAAATCGAAAGAATATCCGGGTTGCCTGCAAGCGCATTCCGGTATGTTTCGTAATCCGACCGGGTATCAACAAATGTAAAGATCACTCCGTCTTTATTATAACCCATATCGAAGTCGCGCTGAAAACGGGCGTTACCCACAAATGCCGAGGAACAAACAATTGCTGCCAGCGAAAATACAAGTTGTGATCCGAGAAAAACGTAAGTAGCGAGGCCATTGCCGCCAAACTTTTGTTGCCCTTTCAGAATTGTTGCCGGATGAAACTTGCTCACGTAGAAAGCCGGATAGCTTCCTGCCACGATTCCCGCAAAAATCAGCACACTGAGCATAACAATCAGGAACTCAGGTTTTTCAAAATAAGCAGCCTCAAGTTTCATGTACGGCCAAAGCTTGTTAAAGGCGGGAAGTAAAAAACCGTCAGCTAACGCGATTCCCAGTAACAGGGAAATGAAGCATATCACCAGTGTTTCGCCTATGTATTGAACGATCAGCTGCTTGCGCATACTGCCCATCACTTTACGAATGCCGATTTCTTTTAATCGTTTGGATGAAAGTGCGATAGATGTGTTGGTCAGGTTAAAGCATGCAATTAATAACATGATTACACCCATTACGGCACACCCGATAACGGCCGACAACGGTGAAGCATGACGGGTAATAACGCCCGGACGGTGGTTTACCTCATCCCGTACCGCCATCCCCTGCAATTGATCAAGCTGAAACTCCTTGATCAGGAAGTCTTCCCGCACTTTGTTGTTATTTTCGGTATAGGGTTTAATCTGCTGTGCAACAGTGGCTACGCGGGCCGGGTTGGAGATATAAACGAACAGTGCGTTACGCATTTTCCAGTTTGCCCCATTTTCGTACTCGGGCGATACATCCCAAAAATTATCGTACAAGGCAAACAAGTCTTCATCAAAGCTTGAGTTTCTCTTAGGTTGTTTATACACGCCAACGATTTCATATTGCTTTTTTAAATCGCCCCTCAGCAAATTTGTAACAACTTTCCCGATCGGGTTCTCATCCCCAAAATACCGTACAGCCAACTGATCGCTGATGACGATCTTGCTCTTATCTGTCATGGCAGCCGCGCTGCCGCGGATAAATTCGAATGTGAACATCCTGAAGAAATCCGCATCGATGTACGCGCAATTCGTTCCGAACATTTCGTCACCGATCTGGATGTTCATTCCGCCCCCGCTCACCCGGGTTGACATCTCAACATCTTTCACATTTTGCTTAATCATTTCACCCAGGGGAAGCGGAACAAGACCGTAGGTGGTAAGTTCCTTCTGGTATTCACGCACGGAGTTAACCCGGTAAATCGATTCCCGGTTGGCATGAACGTCATCAAATGAATTATTGAAATCAAAGTTGAAGTATCCAACAACACAGCATCCGATGGCTATGGCAAGGCCGGCAATATTAATGAATACAAAAAGCCTGTTCTTGTTCAGATTTCTGAAAAGGATAAGAAGATGATTTTTCAGCATGAGGGATTGAGTTGGTCGACCGGGGTTATTCAATTAAAATGCCATTTGAAAAACAGGGAATTTGATTCAAATTCTATGCTTCCATTACTGACACTGTTCAATCGCGGACAATGGTGTTCGGTGCAGGAATTTTCGCGCATAAAAAAACCCTGACGGTTGCGCCAGGGTTCTATACTAAACTGTAAACTACTGCTTAAATGTGGAACTGTTCCTTAATGTTCTCCGTAACCACTTTACCGTCAAACAAGTTAACGATGCGGTGTGCATAGTTTGCATCGTACGGTGAGTGTGTTACCATGATGATGGTTGTTCCCTCCTCGTTCAACTGCGAAAGAAGCTTCATTACCTCTTCACCGTTTGCCGAGTCAAGGTTACCAGTCGGTTCATCGGCCAGGATCACTTTAGGTTTTGCAACGATGGCGCGAGAAATCGCAACGCGCTGCTGCTGACCACCCGAAAGCTGTTGCGGGAAGTGGTTTCTGCGGTGCATGATGTTCATGCGTTCCAGCACTTCCTCCACGCGCTGTTTTCTTTCAGAAGCAGGTACTTTCATATAAAGCAACGGCAATTCTACGTTTTCGAATACCGTTAATTCATCAATCAGGTTAAAGCTCTGAAACACAAAGCCGATTGAGCCTTTGCGCAACTGCGCGCGCTGACGCTCAGAATATTTTGCAACTTCATGCTCACCGAAGTGATATTCACCGCCTGAAGGATTATCCAACAGACCGAGAATGTTCAATAGCGTTGATTTACCGCAACCTGAAGGGCCCATGATGGCTACGAATTCGCCTTCTTTGATTTCCAGGTTTATATTATTCAGCGCGGTAGTTTCTACTTCTTCAGTAGTGTAAACTTTCTCAAGATTCTTAAGTTTGATCATGGCTGGTTTATTTACAAGTTAGATAGTGGATGCTTGGTTTCGTTGTTTTGTTGCACGATACTCGAACAATTTATACTTCTTTTTTCAGAAAAAGTTACAGTTACTTTAAAATCAGCACCTCATTATTCCCAAAATTCTCATAGGATGAGGTAATTACCTTGTCTCCCGGCTTCAGACCTTCCAGTACTTCGAAGTTCTCGGTGTTCTTTCTACCGAGTTTGACGTTACGTTTTACTGCGCGGTTACCGCCTTCTTCCAAAACGAACACCCAGTTACCGCCTGTATCTTTATAAAATCCACCCACGGCAAGCAGCAATTCTTCGGATGACTGACCGAGTTCGATACGCAATCGAAGCGACTGTCCTCTGCGAATTCCCGGAGGTGTTTCACCCACGAAGTTCATGTCTACCGCAAAGCGACCGCCTGCAGCAACATCCGGATAGATGTAGGTAATAGACAACACGTAATCCTTATTGTTGTATGTGGTGGTAGCTTTTAATCCGGTTTGAATACGCGGCAGGTAAATTTCATCGATTTCAACGCGCACTTTAAAGCTTCCAAGAATATCGATCTGCCCTAACCGCTGACCGGTATTAACATTCTGTCCGACATCCAGCTGTGGGCGTGCAAGCTGACCGTCAATTGGAGCCCGGATGATCAGGTTATCCAGGATCTTCGAAAGACCTGCCAGACTTGCCATCATTTTTTGTTCCGACTCACTTGTAAACTTTAATTGCCGTATCCGGTCTACCGAATCTGCGCGGTAAACTTCATACGTAATCTGCATACGCTTTTTATTAAAGTCGTAGTTCGCTTTGGTTTGCTCATACTCCTGTCGGGAGATCAGCTTTTTATCATAAAGTTGTTTTTGGCGAACATACTGGGGTTCAAGAATATCCAGCTGATTTTGGATGGTAGCCAGTGTTTGACGCTGTTCGAGGTCATTTCGCATGATGTTCAGGCGCGTTTCCCGGGCACGGTTGATACTTTCGTTGAACGAGGCCTCCTGCTGTAAAACAGTCAACTCGCGATTGAGATTATTCAATTCAAGAATGATATCACCCTTCTTCAGCATAGCTCCGCTTTCAGCAACGATACGTTTGATGGTACCACCTTCAACAGCATCGAGATATACGGTACGGCTTGGCTCAACGGTTCCGGTTTGCGGAATGTAGTCCTGGAAAATACCACGACCAACGGTTGCAATGGTAATCTTGTCTTTTTCAATTACCAGTGTTGGCCTTCTGTCACCTAACAAAAACTGATAAGCGATAAATAATACAAAAGCTGCGATACCGCCATAGAGTGCGATACGCTTTAACGTCCATTTTTTCTTCTTGAGTTGCTTATCCATTATGCTTGTCTAAGTATCCGGGTTGATTCTTTATGCATCGAATCGCACGGGTGTTGCCAACAAGTGTGCCAAGTGGGTTATTTACCGCTTTAATGCTTTTTCAGCAGCAATTCAGGCAAATTTACGTTCAGATGTGAACGTAAATGTTCGCTAACGGACATAGCCGGACAAGCATTTCCGGCCGATTTCTGCATTTTCCGACTAAATTTTCATTTGCCTGCTTTCGGTATCAGTTTTGCCCACCAGCGGACATATTTGATCGCTCATGGAACAAAAACACGGTAAAATTCTGATTGTTGACGATAACGAAGACTTGCTGAAAGCAGCAAAGATGTTCCTGAAACGTCATTTCTCCCAAGTCGACATCGAGAAAAATCCGGAAGCAATTCCTGCACTCATGAACAACGAGGACTACGATGTTATTCTCCTCGACATGAACTTCACGAAAGATGTAAGCAGTGGAAGTGAAGGCTATTATTGGCTGGAAAAAATTCTTCAGCTTGATCCCTCTTCTGTAGTTGTTCTCATCACAGCCTATGGCGATGTGCAGATGGCCGTGAAAGCCATCAAGGCAGGCGCAACCGACTTTGTGTTGAAGCCCTGGGAAAACGAAAAACTTCTCGCAACACTTTTTTCAGCCATGCGCCTCCGCGAGTCGCGCGATGAAGTGCAGAACCTGAAAATTAAAAACCATGAGATCAATCAGGCACTGAACGACCGCTTCAGTGAGATCATCGGGCAGAGCACAGCCATGCAAAAGATCTTTCAAACGATCGATCGCGTGGCAAAAACCGATGCCAACGTATTGATCCTGGGCGAAAATGGTACCGGTAAAGAACTCATCGCCCGCGCCATACACCGCAACTCATCCCGCAAAGCGGAAAATTTCATCAGTGTCGACCTTGGATCAATCACCGAAACACTTTTTGAAAGCGAACTCTTCGGCCATAAGAAAGGCGCGTTCACCGATGCGAAAGAAGATCGCGCGGGGCGGTTCGAACTTGCCAATGGCGGAACACTTTTCCTTGACGAGATCGGAAACTTGTCAATGCCTTTGCAAGCCAAGCTGCTGACAGTAATCCAAAACAGAAAGGTAAGTCGTGTGGGCGCGAACAAAGATACTCCGATTGACATCCGGCTAATCTGCGCTACAAACATGCCGCTATACGACATGGTGAAAGAGAATCGTTTTCGCCAGGATTTACTGTACCGGATTAATACCATCGAAGTGGAAATTCCGGCTTTGCGCGACCGGCTTGAAGACATTCCGCTGCTGGCCTCACACTTTCTAAAACACTATTCGGTTAAATACGATAAGTCGGTGAACAAGATCAGCGAAGGCGCCATGACACGAATGCATAAACATCCGTGGCCCGGAAACATTCGCGAGTTGCAGCATGCCATTGAACGTGCCGTCATCTTAAGCAACAGCAGTGTGCTTCAGCCGGAGGACTTTAACTTCGCTCCTGTTACGCAGCGCGAAGACGGCCAGCTAAACCTCGATCAATATAACCTCGAAGAAGTTGAGAAACTGCTCATTCGTAAAGTACTGAAAAAATATAATGGGAACATTACCCAGGCAGCTTCGGAGCTCGGACTCACACGATCGTCCCTGTATCGCAGGCTCGAAAAATACGGACTGTAATCTGCGTCTGATTCGGTAAATTGCTGTCTTTAAAACTAACCCGCCAACACAAACATCCTGTTGGACAATGGGTAAGGTATCGAACATGCTGAAAGACTTCCGGTCGCGGGTAATTCTGCGCACAATTTTCCTTGCTGCCTCCATTTCGCTAGCAGTCTACATGATTGGCAAAACCAACATGTTGTTTGCGGCCATCCTGATGTGCGTGATCATCGTATTCCAGATCGGTGAATTGTTTCACTTTGTTAGTCTGACCAACCGGAAACTCACCCGTTTCCTTGAATCCGTTAAGTATTCCGATTTCGTTTCAGGCTTTACGGCCGACAATAAACTCGGTAAAAGCTTCAAAGAACTTAACATTTCGTTTAACGAAGTACTGGAAGCCTTTCGTAAAGCCCGGTCAGAAAAAGAAGAACACTGGCAATATCTGAACACCGTTGTGCAGCAGGTACGAACCGGGATTTTATCGTTTGATACGGATGGAAATGTTCAGCTGATTAACATGAACGCCCGGAAATTTCTGAACATTCAAAACATCAAGAACATTCATGAGTTAAAAGAGCGAAACTACAAGCTTCATCACATTCTCACCACCACCGAGCCGGGCAAAAGCTCGTTGTATAAAGATGCGAATGAGTTTCATCTTACCATTCAGGCAACTGAACTTCGCATCCGCGGGGCTGACGTTAAACTTCTTACACTGCAAAACATCCAGCCTGAATTACAGAAACAGGAACTTGAAGCGTGGCAAAACCTGACACGGGTGTTACGGCATGAGATCATGAATTCAATCACACCGATTTCATCGCTCACGTCAACATTAAAGGACATTCTTGATTATGATCTCACGCAAAAGGGCGATCACTTTGAATTAAAAGCAGAGGGCGCTGACGATTTAAAAGAAGGTCTTACTACAATTGAGAACCGGAGCAAGGGCTTGATCAAATTCATTGATGCCTACCGGGAATACACCTCGTTGCCGAATCCTAAACTCAAAACCATCCGGTTGAAAAGTTTGATTGAGAAAGTGGCGATGCTGATGCGGCAGGAAATGAAAAATTACCGGGTAGATTTTCACTACGAATGCAACTCGGAATACCTTACCATTCAGGCGGACGAAGAAATGATTGAACAGGTGTTAATCAACTTATTGAAGAATTCTGCGGAAGCGGTTGCACAGGTAGCGAACCCCCGCATCGATTTAGTTGGCAGATACGATGGTACGCATATAAAAATCGAGGTTACCGATAATGGGACAGGCATTATTCCGGAAGCTATTGAACGAATCTTTGTTCCGTTTTACACAACCAAAAAAACAGGTTCCGGTATCGGCCTGAGCTTGTCACGACAAATCATGCAGCTACACAACGGATCGCTTACGGTTGAATCAGAACCCGATGTGAAGACAACTTTTACAATGCGATTTTAGTATACTCGATAGTGGGCATAAAAAAAGGAGCTTCACGCTCCTTTTCAATTTCAGGTGAAATTTTATCTGTCTCGCCTAATGATTCTGTGGGCGGCCGACATTTTTGCAGGTGATTCTTCAACCGTAAGCACTTCCAGCTCTCCGTTAAAATATCCGGAAACTTCTTCTGACACTTGTTCTTCCGCTTCTGTATCGCTGCTGCCCAGGAAATAATATTCATCCAGATTCACCTTAAACGTATACTTGTCTCCTTTTTTGGAAACACTCACGGTGCCCTCGGTATCTCCTGAATACCAGGCATCGTATAGCTGAACTACATCTTCCCCGTCAACGCCTAACGAGAATTTTTCAAACAAATCGAAGAATATAACATTACCGAAGTCGTATTCTTGATACTCCATGTCATAATCACCTTCCACTAGGTCGCTTAAATCATCAGAGCCGATGTACATTGCGAGAAACGGACCTTCACCAGTCATAACCAGATTATCCGCCATTTCAAGATCTCCGCCTGTGAGATACACCCAATGCGCACTTCCCACAACAACATCTGCCTCGTTTCTAATCTGTTCAGATACGATGTACCCTCGCTTAAAATCAAATGACTTACCATCAACCTTTACGCGGTTCTTTGGTTTAGATTCTTTGTCATCACCGCACGACAAAAGCACCAGCGAAAGTCCAACAAAAAGCACCATGGCTTTTGAAATCGTCAACACATTTTTCATTCGTAAATATTTAGAGGTTTAGAGTTTAATTGTTACTAAAGTAATATAAATCGTGCAGGTGTCCGGAATCTTCCGTCAGTCCAACCAAAATCCTGAATTAGAACGTTATCCGGGCGGATTATCAATCCAAAAATTCATCCCACTCATTTCCATGATGACCGGAAAGCTCTTTCAGAAAAAGCGCATACGTAGGCTTGTGCGGTTTTTTCCGGAGCGGCATACCGGCTTGTTCAGGCGTATAGTCACCCTTCTTTGCATTGCATTTTTTGCAGGCCGTAACCAGGTTAGCCCAACTGTGTAAGCCGCCTTTTGAACTTGGAATGATATGGTCCAGGGTTAGCTCTTTGCGTGTTCCGCAATACTGGCATTCGAAACTGTCGCGCTTAAAAACATTTTGCCGGGTTAACGTAACGCCTTTATAGGGAGCGTTTACATACCGGTTCAGCCGAATAACCGATGGCATGGGGAACGTCATCGTTACCGAATGAATTTTATGACCATTCGCAGGCCGCACCAGTTCGCTTTTGTTGAGGTATACCAGGATAAACGCACGCTCCACCGAACAAACCATGAGCGGGCTGGAATCCTGATTTAATACCAAAACACGATTGTTCATGAATGAAAGATAACCGCAATCTTTCATACTCGCAAACGCGAAAGGACCGATGGAAATGGTTTTTACTCTGAAAGAATGCGCCTTGCCTGCGCAAAAGAATGGGTGTAAACCCTCGATTCAGCATGCAGAATTCCCTCTTCGTTCAAATGATCGATGCGAACCTTACCTGAAGCATGGATGAGCTTGTCATCGCCCAGAAAAATGCCAACGTGAGTAATCTGATTCTCCTTGCTTTTAAAAAATACAAGATCGCCGGGTAACATCTCGTGAAACGATACAGCTTTTCCCTGTTTCGCCTGCTGTGCAGAATCGCGCTGCAACTTATACCCGTTGATCTTAAAAACCATTTGAACAAACCCTGAACAATCGATCCCGAACGGACTCTTACCGCCCCACAGGTAGGGAGCGTTTACATACTTCTTGGCTGTAAGCTTAAGGAATTCGAAGTCGCGTTTCTGACCCAGGCTCTTTGATTCTCCGTTAAAGGCAAACTGCTCTTCCATGCGAAATAATTCCGATCCTGAAATCGGAATAATGCTGCCCATTAAAATTGATAGCGGAGTCTTATTGTAAAGAATACTGGTAGTAACGTCAGTTGAAATTTTGAAGTCAGCGCGATTAATGTAATCAAAATGGTCTTTCGAAATCGAGTGGTGTTGTTTGACGTCAATCCAACCCTCATACTGATCGAAGTGCATTTTGATCTTCAGCCACTTTTTATCCTTGCTGGACGAGAGTACCTCGTAGTGCTCACCAAACAAAAGTTGTGTTGTAAGCTCAGCCTTATCGCTACCCTCCAACCGCACCGGCACAAGGCTCAGGCGGCAAACTCCATAATCAGAATTCTCTGTGCTCACAAAAAATTAAATCTTTAATTTATCCAGTTCGCGCTTGGCATCACGATCTTTGATGGCGTTACGCTTATCGTGCAATTTCTTACCACGGCCCAGGGCGATCTCTATCTTGGCATACCCGCGTTCGTTAATAAACAACCGTAACGGTATTAACGTTAACCCTTTCTCCTCTACCCGCTTTTCAAGCTTAACCAACTCGGTTCGTTTCAATAGCAACTTCCGTTCACGCTGCGCTTCATGATTATAATGTGTGCCTTGGGCATACTGATCGATTGTCACGCCTTTTACATACAATTCTCCGTTGTTGAAATAACAATATCCGTCCTGCAGATTTACCTTCGCTTCGCGGATGGATTTAATCTCAGTACCTCGCAGCACCAATCCGGCTACATACTTATCCAGCAGCTCGAATTGAAAGCCCGCCTGGCGGTTGCGAATGTTAATATCGTTTGAAAAACGTTTGTTCATTTCGGTTGCGCAAAAAGTCTGTCGATCTTTTCACGGCTTAAAATTTTCTGTCCTGTTTTTCCGGTTGCAATGATACGGCCATTTACCGTGGCTTCAAATGCACAAATGATCTCGTGATTTTCAATTTTTTCAACCGTTGCTGTCAATACAATTTCCTCGCCAACAAATGCGGGCGACTTATGATCAATAACCAGTTGGGTACCAATACCTTCCTCGTGCACATCCCGCATCTCCAGCACAAATTGCCTTCCGGCCCACTCGGCTTCCCGTGCCAGCGCAAACGTTGAACACACCGGGTGAACAACCTGCCCGCCAAAGGCAGCAACATCAGCCTCTTGAACTACGTACGTGGTCTGCTTCCGGTCGCCCGGCTTAAAAATATCTTTCACAAAGTTAAGTTAATCAAATTGGCATTCTCGCCAAGGGCGCGGTATCAAGCGAAGCAAAGTCCTTCTTCTCATATTTGAAATGTGCAGCCATGGCTATCATCGCTGCATTATCCGTGCAATATTCGAATTTCGGTATGTAAACGCTCCAGTTCTTTTCGGAAGCTAGTTGATTCAGGCTGTTTCTCAATCCGGAATTTGCTGACACGCCTCCTGCTATCGCGATCTGTTTAATGCCGGTCTCACGACTCGCCTGTTCGAGTTTCTTCAGCAACATTTTTACCAGTTTATGCTGAATGCTTGCACAAATGTCGTTTAGATTTTTTTCAACAAAGTCTTCATCCTTCTTTTTTTCGTCACGGATAAAATAGAGAAACGCGGTTTTAATTCCGCTGAACGAAAACTCAAGTCCCGGCATGTCGGTATCCGAAAACTTAAACGCATTCGGATTTCCTTTTTGCGCATACGAATCGATCAACGGACCGCCCGGATACGGCAGCCCCATAATCTTCGCGGCTTTATCAAATGCTTCTCCTACCGCATCATCTTGTGTTTCTCCAATCACCTCCATCTTCAGGTAATCGGTTACGCGGATGATTTGGGTATGACCTCCGCTTACCGTCAGGCACAAAAACGGAAACGACGGGTGCGGCTCATCGATGAAATGCGACAACACATGAGCCTGCATATGATTAACTTCAATGAGCGGTTTACCCAACCCAATTGCCAGTCCCTTCGCAAACGAAACACCAACCAGCAACGAACCCATAAGTCCGGGACCGCGGGTAAAAGCAATCGCGTCAAGCTGATGCTTTTTTACTCCGCTTTTTTCAAGTGCTTCATCAACCACGGCAACAATGTTGCGTTGATGTGCCCGGGACGCCAGCTCCGGTACCACACCGCCATATTTTTGGTGGATCGCCTGTGTGGCGATAATATTATTGAGTACCTTACCGTTTGAAATAACAGCGGCAGAAGTTTCATCACACGATGACTCGATGGCAAGAATTACGGCACTCATGGTAAATGAATCTGCAAGGTATCAAAAAACGAATTGTTAAAGTACTCGCCTACACCACGGCCAGCGTACTTTTTCTGCTGATTTCTGCCATTCTGATTCTTCAGCTGCCTGCCGTTCAGCGCGCGCTCGCGAACCGGTATCTGCGCGGATTCTCACAGGTTGTCGGCTTTAAAACGACTATTCAAAACATCAACTTTTCGTGGTTTGACCGGCTTGAGCTGGAGGGCGTTCGGGTTGAAGACACCGAACACAACAAGATGTTCGACATCGGGCACATCAGCCTTAATTATAAATTCTCCAACCTCGTTCAGGGAACCAACATTAATTTGGATGCCATCTACATCGACAGCGCGCAGATTTTCTTTACAAGGATTATCGAACATGATTCGATCAGCAACCTGAACATCAACGTATTCATCAATCAAATTAATAAACAGTATTCATCCGGCAAAAAGAAAACAGGTGGCAACTCAAAGATCAATATTGGCGAAGCGGTGATTGAAAAAAGTCAATTCATTTACGATAACACCGGCCGTGACAGTCTTACCGGATTCGACTACAACCACTTCGCGTTAAAGATCGATGAAGCCCAGCTCCGGAATTTTATGGCGCTGGGTGATACGGTTGAGTTTAATGTAAACACACTTGTTGCGCAGGATCAAAAAACCAAGTTTGGCATCCATAATCTCTCATCATTCTTTCGAATCTCCCAGAAAGCGCTTGAGTTCCGGGACATCCATCTGCAAGCAGGAAAAAGTGTAATCTCCGATACACTTGTCTTTAACTACGAAAGCCAGGCCGACCTGAGCGACTTTGTTCGCAAGGTTAATATCCAGGCTCACTTCGATAAAACGATCATTCATCCCTCCGATCTTGCCTTGTTTGCCCCGGCCACCAGGCGTCTAAGCGAGCCGCTAACCATAAGCGGAGAGTTTAATGGAAGCATCAGCGACTTTCGTTTGAAGGATATGGAAATCCAATCCGGCAATACCGTTTTGCTTGGGTCACTCGATATGGAAGGTCTCCCGGATTTGAAAGAAACATTCATCCAGCTTTCGCTTAAAAACTCACGTGTTAGTTTCTCTGATCTCTCCTTCCTGTTCAGCGAACCGACATTAGATCGATTAACACCCCTGGGCACACTATCGATGAATGCCGAATTTCTTGGCTACCCGACTGACTTTGTCGCGAAAGGTAATTTCTCAAACCGGTTAGGTTTGATCTCGTCTGACATCAACCTGAAAATAAATGAAGACGCATTCGAAAAATCTTCCTACAAGGGACAAATCAGTCTCGCTAATTTTGATTTGGGAACATACCTTGCTGACACTGTCAACTTTCAGAAGCTTAATCTGGACGGCCGCATCAGCGGATCGGGGTTCACGCGAAGTACAGCCAACTTTAACCTGGTTGGAAATGTCCGCTCGGTGGGCATCCGGAAATACAATTACAAAAACATCACCACCGATGCCCGGCTCGCTTCGCAATTTTTCAGTGGTTCGCTGAAGATCAACGATCCGAATGTTCAGGTTAATGCGAAGGGGTCTATCGACCTGCGGGACAACAAAAATCTGATCAACGTTACCGCGCGAATTGATACACTCAATTTTCACAAGATCAATATCTCGCGCGATAAACTCTTTTTACAGGGCGATGTTGACATTCACATGCAGGGTTTAACGTTAGACAGCCTGATCGGTACAGCCGACTTAAAACGGCTTACGCTGAATTATAAGGATCAATGGCTGCATCAGGACAGCATCAAAATCACCACTGCACGAACACGCGGTCAGCGCTTGATGCGATTCCAGTCGGAAGTAGTTGACGCCAAAGCGGAAGGAGATTTCTATTTCTCCGCACTCTTCCGGGACATCCCGATGCTGGTGAATGAATTTGCCTTGAATATCCGGAACAATAAAGAGAAGCTGGACGAGTATTACGCCCGAAAGATGCCGGATACCGAAAAGTACACCGCTGATTTTTCGGTAAAACTGAAAGACATCCGCCCAATCACAAGCCTGCTTTCCCTGAATCTTGACGCAGGAAAGAATATTGATATCGATGGAAAGTTCACCAAAGGAAACACGAATGTATTCAATGCGTTTACGCGTTTTGATTCGCTGAAGTACGGTAACATTCTCCTGATCAACACCGAGCTGGAAGTGAACGCCTCTAAAATCTCAGACAGCGCGCAAACGCTGGCCATGGTGTATCTCACTTCTGAAAAACAACAGCTTGGGACCGTTCTCACAAAAAATCTTGATGCCGAAGTAATCTGGAACAAGGATCACATCGACTTTCAAACCAATCTTGATCAGCAAACAAGAAGCAACTATGTTCGGTTAAAGGGTGAAGTTGACTTTGGCGATAGCACGAGCATCCGGTTACTGCCCGCTTCGCGCATTCAATTGCTTGAAAAAATCTGGAGCATTGACAAAGCCAATCAACTGGCCATGAAAGGCAAAGAATGGAACATTCAAAAGTTTCTGTGGTCGAACGAGGGCCAAGTTGTGGGGTTAAACGGACATGTTTCGTCCAATGCCAATAAAAAGCTTGCATTGAACATCGAAGATTTCAACCTCGCTACGCTCAACAGCATTATTCAGCGAAAACTAGATGGTATCGTTAATGCCGATGTAATGGTAAGCGGTTTGTACAGTGAGCAACCGAGTCTTCAAAACGAAATCAGCATCAGGGATCTTAAAGTGGACGATTTCCTGGTAGGAACTGTTACCGGAAACAACGTATGGGATCCATCAGAGAAGAAATTCAGGCTTGAGTTCTTCATCGACCGGCTTGACAATCGCATTGTTGATTGCACCGGGTATTACGATCCGTACAATAAGGAGAATTCACTCAACGCGACAGCCGTACTTGAAAAAACTAACCTGAAAATTGTTGAACCTTTTCTGAAAGGAATCTTTAGCGGAATGGAAGGCACACTGTCGGGAACGTATTATGTTTCCGGAACGCTTAACCAACCGGTGCTGAAAGGCGAAGGCCAGATCAGTAACGGGAAACTTACTGTTGACTACCTGAAAACCACCTACCAAATTGAGGGAACTATTGGCTTACGCCCGGACGCAATCTACTTCAAAGATGTTCAGCTCACCGACATACTTCGCAACAAAGGAAAACTAACAGGCGAAATCAATCACGTGAACTTCGGACAGATGAGTATTGATATGACGGCTAGTTTCACAAACTTCCAGTTATTGAATACCAATGCGCGCGACAATAGTTTGTTTTACGGGCAGGGTTTTGCTTCGGGCGATGTACGATTTACCGGCCCGCTCAACAACTTGAAAATCACCGCCAATGCAACAACACGCAAGAACACCCGAATTTCCATTCCAATTGCGGGCACATCATCCATCGAGCGGAAAGATTTTATCACCTTCGTGGATTTTTCCGACTCGCTGTATCAACAGAAAATCAGTAAAGCGGTTAACAAGAAAATTACACTTACCGGCATCACGTTCGATCTCAACCTTGACGTAACCCCGGATGCCTATTGCGAAATTATTTTCGATTTGAAGTCGGGTGACATTATCCACGGTCGAGGAAACGGAAGAATCAAACTTCAACTCGATACAAAAGGTGAGTTCAACATGTTTGGACCGGTGGTGTTTACCGAAGGCGGGTATAACTTCACGCTCTACGACATCATCAATAAAGAATTTAAGATTGAATCCGGCAGCAGTATTACCTGGTATGGCGACCCGTATCAGGGACAAATGAAAATTAATGCAACGTACAATCAGCTGGCATCGTTCGCTCCTATTTTAACGTACGCCAATCAGGCTACCCTCAATGCTCCCCAGGTTAAGCGAAAGTATCAGGCAAAAGTGCTGATGAAACTTGACGGCCCAATGCTAAGTCCACAAATTGATTTTGACATTCTGGCCGGGGATTTACCGAACTCCATAACCGTGCCCGATAACCCAACCGTCAGATTAATGGATGAATTTCAGGCGTTTAAAGCCCGCTTGGATGAACAGGAATTAAAACGACAGGTGTTCAGCCTGATCATGTTGCGGAAGTTCTCTCCGGCGGAATCGTTTAACACGAGTGGATCACTGGTAAGCAGCGTGAGCGAGTTGTTCTCCAATCAACTGAGTTACTGGATGAGTCAGGTAGACAACAACCTGGAAATCGATCTGGATCTCTCAAGCATGGATCAGGAATCGTTTAATGCTTTCCAATTACGATTGTCGTACACGTTACTAAACGGCCGTTTGCGGATTACGCGTGACGGAACATTCGGCAACACCGGAACTACCGGCACCACCGGCAGCGGAAACACCAGTAATCAGAATAACCAGGGTAGCTTCTCTTCTGCCGTGGGCGACTGGACAGTCGACTACCTCCTTACAGCAGACGGAAAGTTTAAAGTAAAGATGTACAGTCGCACGAATGTCAACTCACTTAACAACACAAACCTGAACGCGCAAAATGCCATTACAACAGGTGTGAGCTTGCTGTACACAGAAAGCTTCAACGAATTAAAAGATCTCTGGAAGCGAAACAAAACAAAAACGCAGACCGAGGACGAAGATGACCAGCAACCTGAACCCAACCAGGATGCCAATAAAAAAGATGAAAGTGAGGAATAGCGTCCTGATATTTTTATTGCTGGCAATACTCGGTGCCAATCCTGCATACGCCCAACAAACCGATTCACTGCACGTCAATAAAAAACGACTCACCAAAGTTGTAGTTTTTTCTGCAGCAGCATATACCGGCACGCTGATCGGGTTGAGTGAGTTGTGGTATAAAGATTCAGACCGGCAGTCGTTCCGATTTTTTAACGACAATGCCGAATGGAAGCAGGTTGATAAACTCGGACATTTCTATGCCGGATTCTATTTCAGCTATGGAACATCAAAAGCGCTTCGCTGGTCGAACGTGCAACAACGCAAAGCGGATTTGATCGGGGCGGCAACGGGATTCTTAGTGCTCGCTCCGATTGAAATTTTTGACGGATTTTCTGACGCCTACGGAGCTTCTGCGGGAGATTTGGTTGCGAACGCCACCGGCTCCATGTTATTCCTGGGCCAATCACTTTTATGGAAGGAAATTCGCATCTATCCTAAGTTTTCGTTTCACCCAACCGATTATGCCGACTTACGTCCGAACACGCTGGGCGATTCGTTCAGCAGTCAGCTGTTGAAAGACTACAATGGCCAGACATACTGGATCTGTTTTGACATGGACAAGTTCATCAAGTTTCCGGAATGGCTTAACCTGGCCGTTGGCTATGGCGCTCAGGGCATGGTATATGCACGTGACTCACAAAATAATGAAGCTGGTTTTTCGGCTTACCGTCAGTATTATCTTTCCGTTGATTTCGATCTAACCGGCATTCGCACACGGTCTAAAGTTTTGAAAACGCTCTTTAAGGTAGTTAGCCTCATCAAGCTCCCGGCTCCGGCTATGGAGCTGTCGAAGAAAGGCATGAAATTTCATCCGGCTTATTTCTAAATATTTTTACCGCCAGCGCTCGCAGTCGGTAACTTTTTTCTAACTTCCATTCTCCTAAACAACCTCGCCCTATGAACATTTCAGCCTTTGCCAAACAGTACGCCACACAAATTGACGGACAGTTTACCGAATACGATAGCTCCAAGTCCATTATCGTAGTACCGCTGTCAGACGGAAGGTTTCAAACGGTCATTCTCTCAACCGAAAACAGCAAGCGTTCTGGCAAGCAGCGGGCCGTTCTCTCTTCGAAGGTTTGTGAATACAATACATCCATTGACTTTAAATCGTTGTTGGAAAAAAGCGCTGCTTTCGACTACAGTAAGTTCATTTTGGAAGAAGGCTATCTGAAAGTCGAAGCTTCCTGCCCTACTGATGGCGCAGCAGAAGATGAAGTCCGGCACATGATCCAGGAGGTTGCCATTCAGGCTGATGCATTCGAGCTGAAGCTTACTGGCAAAGACATCAATTAACGTTCCTTTTCAATTTCGTATCTTTGCAGTCTTGCAAGCCGGCTTATCGCTCCGTTTCAATGAAATGGGGAGGAAAGTCCGGGCAACATCGGGCAGCGTGCCGCTTGAATAACGCGGGCAATCTTCCGGTAACGGCTGATTGACAGAAAGTACCACAGAAAACAAGTAGCCCGGGCTGATGCATTCAGCATGGGTGATAGTGAAAAGGCGGAGTAAGAGACCACCGGCCGGCCAGTAATGAAAGGCGCATGGCAAACCTCACGCGTTGAAAGGTCAAATAGGCCCCGATAAAATGAACGGCCCGTTCTTACCTGTTAAGCCAGGTATTGGGGTGGGTAGACCGATTGATCCTGACGGCAGCGTCCGGACCAGATAAATGATAAGCCAGTAGCGGCAACGCTACGGACAGAACCCGGCTTACAGGCTTGCATCTTTTTAAATTCATTAACCTGTTGTCTGATCTCAGATGACAGGTTTTTTTGTAAACTTACAGCATGGCAAAAATTTTAGTTGTTGACGACATGGCCGCGATCCGTACTTCGCTTCGCGAGATTTTGACGGAAGAGAATCATGAAGTGGAAGAAGCGAAGGATGGCGAAGAAGCACTCCGGAAACTGGAAGAAGATCATTTCGATATTGTGTTCTGCGATGTAAAGATGCCCAAGATTGATGGCATCGAACTGCTGGAGCGTGTTAAGAAAGCAGGTATCACTACACCCTTCATCATTATTTCCGCACACGGAACAAAAGAGACTGCCCTCGAATGCATTAAGCGGGGGGCATACTTCTTCATTCAAAAGCCGTTCGAAAGCATCGAAACGATTTTGATCCACCTCCGCAATGTGCTGGAGCGTAACACCTTGCGGGAAGAGAACCGGGTACTGAAAAGAAAAGTAGGTAAAGGGTTTGAACTGATCGGAGAATCAGGCGCACTGAAGCAGGTGAAGGAAATGATTGAAAAAGTCGGAGCCACTGACGCACGTGTACTGATCACCGGGCCGAATGGCAGCGGTAAGGAACTTGTAGCGCGAAACATTCATGCGAAAAGTAAACGTTCCGAATCGCCTATCGTGGAAGTTAACTGTGCCGCGATCCCTTCTGAGCTGATTGAAAGCGAATTGTTCGGACATGAAAAAGGCTCGTTTACCTCGGCCATTAAACAACGCATTGGAAAGTTTGAACAGGCGGAAGGCGGCACCTTGTTTCTCGATGAGATTGGCGACATGAGTTTATCGGCACAAGCCAAAGTTTTACGCGCACTTCAGGAAAATAAAATCACCCGGGTGGGCGGTGAAAAAGAGATCAACGTAAACGTGCGCATCATTGCTGCTACCAATAAAGATTTAAAAAAGGAAATACAGGAGCAGCGCTTCCGTGAAGACTTATACCACCGCTTGAGTGTGATTGTGGTAAAAGTGCCTTCGCTTGATGAACGGAAAGAAGATATTCCGTTGCTGGTCGATAAATTCCTTGAAGATATCTCGGAAAGTTACGGTTCGAAAAAGAAGAAGATTGAAGCCAAAGCTGTTACCGCTTTACAGGCTCACAATTGGACAGGAAATATCAGGGAACTGAGAAATGTTGTGGAAAGGCTGGTGATTATGTCCGGAGACGAGATCGTTCCCGAAGACGTTAAGAAATACCTGTGAGAATTAGATTCTCTTGTCGGTTCTCTTAGCTGGCACTTCTTTCTTGCTGTAGGTAGGACAAGTGTACTGGCTGCAAGCTGAAATAAAGCCGACCAAAAGCAGGAAAACGATTACTTTTTTCATTTCGAGTGGGTAATGACTTGAACAAAAATAAAGTTCTTTCCAAAGAAAACAAATCCTGTCGCCACATTATGCCGTTGGACGGCTGAAAATGTTATTCCACCATCAGATTACACCCCCTGACGTCACTATTGTCAAGCCTGCCGAGGACCTCAAAAGTGCCATCCGGATTCAATTTCCCGGCATCTTCCGTTTCGATAAACGAGATCGACTGAAAATTGGCAAAATCAATCACATTTAGTCCGCCTGTCTTTGAAACAAGCCCTTTTTCAAGCGGATCCGTAGTTTCCCGCACAATGATTTTCATCCAGGGTGAAGGATAAAACAACTCGCCTCCGCGCGTGTAAGCCTGCGATAGCAATTCGGTCATGCCATATTCAGAATGCACCTCAGAAACATTGAAGCATTGCTTTAACTGTTCATGCATGGCCTCGCGGGTAATTTCTTTTCGCCTGCCCTTCATTCCGCCGGTTTCAAATACCAAATGGCCAGACAGATCAATGGAATATTTCTCTGCAAAATCCAGCAGCGCAAACGCAACTCCCCACAGGATTATCGTTCGGTTACTCTTTTTTGCCCGCTCGAGGTTTCGCGCAAGGTCATCGTGGTTATATAAATAGAATCCTGATTCAGTAGTACCGGTGCGATTGATAAAGTGCTTGAGCATTTCAATCAGCGAAGAACCGCTTCGCTCCAGATAAGATGGCATCAGCGCAAAAATCTGATATTGATCAAGCGCTCCGAAGAAATGCGTAAAACACTTCTCGGCATGCTTCAGGTAAAAGCCCAGGTCGGCAATGGCATGAGTACTGGTAGTGAGTCCCGTTGTTCCGCTGCTCGTAAAAAATGTCTCCGGAGTCCACCTGCCGGTTTGCAAGGTATGTGATTTAAAGAAACTAATCGGCAAAAAAGGAATAGCCTCCAGGGTTGAAACTTCACTCGTATTAATCCCGAGATGACGGATATAATTCCCGTAAATGGGGTTATGCTCAGCCTGGAACCGAAACAGCCGGAGCGCAATATCCGGGGCATTTTGCTCGTTTATGGTGTACAAAAGGGACTTAAAACTTTTCAAGTTGTCCAGGCGTTACGTATCTTGTCCGGGTTCAAAAATACAGCATGCGGGTTATTAAGGGGATAGTTTTGTTTTGTTTTTCAAGTGTTCTGGTGAGTAGCTGTTTCGATCCTCCGGAGTTCAGTGACATACCTCAAATCACATTTAAAGACATCAAGTTTAAAGAGGTTGGAGGCGCTGCAGACTACGATTCGCTGATTTTATACCTGGATTTTAAAGATGGCAATGGCGATGTGGGTTTGAGTTCCCTCAACCCGACCGATTTTGACCCTCCCTATCATTTCGAAAATTACTATGTGGAAGACGCAGCTGGCTCCGGGGATACTATCCCCGTGTTGTCTGAAATTGTTTCTACGGGACTGGGCGGAACGATTTATACCATTCTTAATCCCGACAGTATTGGCGGAAAGCTTGTGACAAGTAAAACAAAGTCAAAGCCGAACTACGGTTATCTGCCAACTTACGATCCCAACAGTTGTTTAAATTATTCCTTCCTGTCGGATGTACTGATCCCCATCAAATCGGCCAGCGCATCGTTCGATATTCAGGATACAATTCGCCTGAATGGAAAAAGGTACGTCCAGATCAAAGAGGCTGTTTTATACAGACCGAATCCGAATCACTACAACATCGAGGTAACATTTCTCCGGTATCAGGGCGGAAACTTTGTCGAATTCGATTGGTTTAAAGAATACTGCCTCACGTACGATGGCCGGTTCCCGACTTCATTGAAGGACTTCCCTACGTATGCCGACAGGCCGATCGAAGGTACGATCCGGTATGCTATGCCGAATACCAGTTTCCTGGCAATATTTGGCAACACGCGCTTACGGATAAAGGCCCGGATTCGCGATCGTGCGCTACACGTTAGTAACGAAGTATCAAGCCCTGAATTCGACCTAAACTCAATCCGATAAATCGTGTTAGCTGACGCGCTGAAGTTCCCAGTGCGCTTTAATCATCTTCAGAAACGCTCCCATTTCTTTTAACGGGATCATGTTCGGACCATCGCTTAACGCTTTCTCCGGATTGGGATGCGTTTCGATAAAGAATCCATCTACACCAACCGCGGCCGCAGCACGCGCCAAGAAAGGTGCAAACTCGCGCTGACCACCGGATGATCCGCCTTTTCCGCCTGGCTGTTGAACGGAATGCGTTACATCAAAAATTACCGGTGAATACTGGCGCATAATCGGAAGCGAGCGCATGTCGACAACCAATGTATGATAACCAAAGCTTGCTCCGCGTTCGGTCAGGAATACGTTGTCGTTTCCTTCGCCCCTCACCTTCTGCACAGCATATTGCATGTCTTCAGGAGCCATAAACTGACCCTTTTTAATTTTCACCGCCCGTCCGGTTTTAGCTGCAGCCTTCAAAAGATCAGTTTGGCGGCACAGGAAGGCCGGTATCTGTAACACATCAGCTACTGTAGCTGCCTCCGCACATTGATACGATTCGTGCACGTCCGTTACGATGGGTACATTCAATTCCCGTTTCACTCGCGACAATATTTCCAACCCGGTTTCCATCGAGTTACCGCGATACGATCCGGAAGATGTGCGGTTTGCTTTATCGAACGATGACTTGAAAACATATTCGATTCCGAGTTCTGCGCAAAGCTGCTTCACAGTCGTTCCAACTTCCATGCAAATCTCGTAGCTCTCGGCTGCACAAGGCCCTGCAAACAAAACCATCTTGTCGCTGCCCAGTGTAATGCGATCTGCAATCTTTACGATATTCTTAAATTTCTCCATGCGTCCGATATTATCCTTTTAGAATTTTTTCCATATCACCCCGTGCAGCCAGCACCAGGTCGGCAATCTCCCGTAACACACCCTGCCCGCCCTTCGCCTGTGTAATCACGTCTACTTTTGATTTTACATAACTCATTGCATCAGCCGGACAGGCAGAAAGTCCGCATGCAGCAAGTGTTTTTAAATCATTAATGTCATCGCCAATGTAGGCAACCTGCTTGCGTTTCAGCTTGTGAAACTCCACCAGCTTTTCAAACACCGAATGCTTGTCAACAATTCCCTGGTGACAAAAATCCAGCTTCAGCTCAGCAGCCCGGTGACTTACCGTTTTTGAATCACGACCGGTAATGATCCCCACAACAATACCCGCTTTTTTAAGATGACTGATGATATAGCCGTCTTTCACATTGAACGCCTTGATCTCCCGACCGGTGTCGTCATAAATGATTTTGCCATCGGTGAGTACGCCATCGGTATCGAAGAAAATGGCTTTAATCGCACTGGCTTTTTTAACCTGCTCTTTTGTATAAAGGCTCAGAATCTGTCTCAATGCAGCTGGATTAATGTATTTTTAGGGTTCAAGTCCGAAAATTAGGAAAAGCTTTTTACATTCAGACACCAAACCGGTCTCCTACATGAAAACCATCAAATTCCTGAGTGCCCTGCTGCTTACGGTTGCGTTGATTTACCTGCTTGATAATCGCTGGGTTGTTAAGGGATCGCCCATTCCTCCGTTCGGAAAATTCCTCGATCCGGTTAACGGCTTCTGGCAAAATATTGATCCGTCTGAATTCAAAAGCGAGTCGTTTAACGTGGCCGGCCTCAGCGGTCCGGTTTCCGTTACGTACGACAGCCTGATGATCCCGCACATCTTTGCTAACAATAACGAAGACCTTTATTTCGCACAAGGATATGTTACCGCGGTGCATCGGCTTTGGCAGATGGAATTTCAAACGCATGCCG
The DNA here is from genome assembly GCA_016786585.1 of Cyclobacteriaceae bacterium. GTDB lineage: Bacteria > Bacteroidota > Bacteroidia > Cytophagales > Cyclobacteriaceae > UBA2336. The sequence goes on along the minus strand of JAEUUI010000008.1, from coordinate 130,203 downwards.
CTGCCGGAAGAATTTCGGAAGTTCTCGGGGCGGGTCCGGAGGGCAGGATTCTCGACTACGATCGGGGCCAGCGCAGGTTAGGCATGGTGTACGCTGCCCGGCATGCACATGAGCAGATGATGCAAAATGAAACTTCCCGGATGATCGTTGAAAAATATACAGAAGGCATCAATCAATACATTGCTTCACTCAGCTACAAAGATCTTCCGGTCGAATACAAACTTCTCGACTATAAACCCGAACCGTGGACAACCTTGAAGTGTGCGTTACTGCTCAAGAGCATGGCGCAAACGCTTAACATGGGTGATAAAGACATTGAGATGACCAATGCGCTGAAATTGTTCGGCAAAGAAAACCTGGAATTGTTGTATCCCGACCGTGAACCGAAAACCGACCCAATCGTTAACAATCCGGGCAACTGGAAGTTTACACCTGTAAAGCTTGATACCGTGCCACTGGCTGTTCCGGAAGAGTTTATCAACGTTAAACGCCTTCCCGGATCAGACCCTACCACAGGAAGTAACAACTGGGCCGTGAGTGGCAGCAAAACTTCTACCGGCTCTCCTATTTTGTGCGGTGATCCTCACCTCAACCTTTCCCTGCCTTCGATCTGGTATGTGGTGCAACTTCATGGCACCGATGTAAATGTAATGGGCGCATCGTTACCCGGAGCACCGGGCGTTATCATTGGCTTTAATGATTCAATTGCCTGGAGTGTAACGAATGCACAGCGCGATTTGGTCGATTGGTTTAAGATCACTTACGATAACGCAAAACGCGACAAGTATTTGCTGGATGGCGAATGGAAAGCAACGAACAAAGTGATTGAAGAATTTAAGGTACGGAACAGCGAATCGTTTTATGATACCGTTGTGTACACACATTGGGGACCTGTTACCTACGACCACTCCTACCATGCCCAGGACGAGCTTAATGATCATGCCTTCCGCTGGATGTCGCACGATGGTTCGGAAGAACTGCTCACCTTCTTCAAACTTAATCGCGCAAAAAATCATACCGACTATCTGGAAGCGTTAAATCATTTCGGAACGCCCGCGCAAAACTTTGTCTTTGCGTCTGTGTCAGGCGATGTGGCAATGCGCATCCAGGGCAAGTACCCGGTGCGAAGAAAGAACGAAGGAAAGTTTGTGCTGGATGGAAGCAAAAGTTCAAACGGCTGGCAAGCGTACATTCCGAACGAACAGAATGTCATGTATAAAAACCCTTTGCGGGGATTTGTGAGTTCTGCCAATCAATACCCGGCCGACTCAACCTACCCTTACTACATCACTGCGGTTAACTGGGAAGCATACCGGAACAGACGGATCAACCAGGTGCTGCGCGAATCCAATGCGATTTCGGTGGAAGACATGATGAAGCTGCAGGGCGATAACTACAATCTGAAGGCCGCTGAAAGTTTACCGACATTTTTATCTCACCTTGACACCACCGCACTAACCCCGGATGAACAAAAGATTTACGCTGCGTTGAAATCGTGGAATTACATGAACACGGCCGAATCTGAAGCGGCCTCATATTACGAAGCCTGGTGGGATCAGCTCATGCCGATGATCTGGGATGAGATGGCAAAAGATGACATGGCCCTGAGCCGGCCCACAACGTACAACACCATCAAACTTATTAAAGAGAAACCCGACCTGAGTTTCTTCGATATCGTTAACACGAAAGAAAAAGAGACCGCGAAAGAAGTTCTTCAACTGTCGTTTAAGGCAGGCGTACAAGACATTGTTGACTGGAAGAAAGCGCACCCGGATCTTTCAACTGTTGACTGGGGCGATTATAAAGACAGTTACATCGGGCATTTGTTAAGACTTCAGCCCTTTAATATTCCGGTTAAGCATGGCGGTAATCATGATATTGTTAACGCACATTCACGGACGCACGGCCCCTCATGGCGTATGGTGGTAAGTCTCGAGAAATCAGGTGTTAAGGCCTGGGGTGTTTACCCGGGTGGGCAATCCGGCAACCCCGGAAGTTATTACTACAGCAACCTGCTCAATACATGGGTAGCCGACAAACATTTTTCATTGTCTTTTCCCCACACCTCGGATGAAGGTCAAAAACTTTACATGCTTACACTCAACCCGGTTTCAAAATGAGATTCACGTTACAACTGATAACCATCGCCATACTCGCCCTTGTGTTTGAGTTACTGTTACCGTGGTGGAGCATTGCCATTGCTGCCTTTTTAGGAGGTGTCGCGTTTAATTCGCGGCACAACTTCTTAGCTGGCTTTTTGGGAGTGGGTTTACTGTGGCTGTTTTTCGCATTGATGATGGATTTGACGGCAACAGCACCACTGGCCGAACGTATCAGTAAAATTCTGTTTATCAATAAGCCTCTGCTGTTGTTTGCTACTTCACTGATCGGAGGATTGGTTGGCGGCTTTGCCGCTATGGCGGGTGGCGCATTGCTCGGACGAAGCAAGCGTTCAAACGATACACGGTATTACAAATAACACAATCGTTGCACGAGTCTAATACTTAGCAATTTTCGCACACGGCCGTAAAGCCTGACCGGGTATCTTTCCATAAAAAAGCTATGGAAACTATCGCACCGAATATCTTCGTGGACGATCTGAATGCCACCGTTGAGTTTTATAAACTGCTTGGGTTCACTGTTGTCGCATCCGTTCCGGATGAGCAAGGCAACAATATTTTTGTAATGATGCAGAACGGAACTGTAATTGTCATGTTTCAGACCTTCAGGAGTATCGAAAACACGCTGCCTGCAATAAGCCGGCAAAACGGAGGCTCACTGTTGCTGTATATTAAGATGAAAAATATCCGCGCGTTTTTCGAACAAGTGAAAGGAAAAGTAAACGTTCTTACCGGGTTGGAGAAAACCTTTTATGGCGCTACTGAGTTCTCCATCGTGGATATCAACAATTATATGCTCACCTTCGCGGAAGATGAATAACATCAACCATCTCGACTTCACTCCTGCCGAACGGAAAAAGCTGCGCGCGGCAAAGATCAAGCTCAAAGAAGTTCATCATCATTCCGTCGGCGAGATTCAAAAACTGCTTGATACTTCGAAGATTCGCGCGATGGAGCTTTATGCTTTATCCGAGTTTCAAAGTCTGCCGCAAATCGGAATCCGGTTCGCGCACGACCTGATTTCGATGGGATATTATTCATTGAACGAACTGAAAGGAAAAGATCCCGCCAAACTGCTCGACCGGTTCGAACAACAACTGGGTGCATGGATTGATCCTTGCCTGGAAGATCAATTCCGGCTGGTGGTGCACTATGCCACGCATCCGGGCAAACCGAAAAACTGGTGGGACTTTACACCCGAGCGCAAAGCCTTTCGTGAAAAACACGGTTACCCAAAAACACGACCGAAAGCGCCATGGTTTAACCTGCCGCAGTACCACACAGCCAAACAGATCGTTGCCGCGAAAGAAGAAACACAACTCGACCTGCACAAAAAACTAAAGCAGGCAGCTGCCTACATGAAGAAGAATTTCGCGGACAACATCACACTGGCGGAGCTTTCAAAAACAGCCGGAATATCGCGTTATCACTTTCTGCGATCATTCAAGCATGCGTACGAAAAAACACCCGGGCAATTCCTTACTCACATCCGCCTGAAAGAAGCCTCCATGCGATTAAAAAAATCCGGGCAGGACATCAGTCAGGTGATGATCGCGTGCGGCTTCGAAAACAAAAGCTCATTCATCCGGTTGTTTAAGCGCACGTTTGGCGTAACACCTGTCGGGTTTCGCGAGCGGAGTCGGTAGTTACAGGTATTTTTGTCAACCTCCGGGCAGATCTGTATCCCGGAACCTGTATATTCACTTCACAAAACAGTGTGAACATCTTTCGCAAACATCTGATCAGCTTGAAAGATCAATGACCGACTATTCAAAATACTTTCATTTTAAACTGAAGCCACAGCAAATAAAGGCGTTCCTTTCGATTATCGATTTTATTGAAAGTACAGAAAAGGTTTTCATCCTGAATGGTTACGCAGGAACCGGCAAAACGACCTTAATGAGTGGACTGATCTCCTGGCTCAATAGCAAGAGAATTGATGTGGTACTTTTAGCATCAACCGGCAGAGCCTCTAAAATCCTTTCCAATAAAACCGAAAATAAATCAAGCACGGTTCATAGTCATATATACCGATTCAATCAGTTAAATGCTGATCTCGAAAAAATGACTAAATCAAAAAATAATACCGGACAGATCAAGCTAATGTTTGACTTGAAAACCATCAACCCGACTTCGGAAACAATTTACATCGTTGATGAGTCGTCTATGATTTCAGATGCGTCTGAGCAAAAAGGCTCGTTTGCAAATTTCGGAAGTGGTGACTTACTAACCGACTTATTATCGTTTGATCCGCTCGGTAAGTACATTTTCGTTGGAGATCCGTGCCAGTTACCTCCTATCGAACAAGCTACCTCACCGGCACTATCAAAAGAATATATTTCCAATAAATTCTCCTTTGCAGCTTCTGAATTTGAATTAACGGAAATTATCCGACAAAGCGATGATAGCGGAATTATAAAAGCTTCATTTGAACTTCGGGAACTTTTCAGGCTTAATCCAGCGCAGCGATGGGCGAAATTACCTCTTAAAGGATTTGAGAACATTACCTTTCACGAATCACACGCAAGCCTGATCAGTCAATACATTAAAGACGTGAAAAATAATGGCTTTGAAAACGCAACCCTGATCTCGCAAACAAACGGACACTGTCATGCCATTAATACTATTGTTCGATCTGCGTTTGCCAGAACGCCCGAACTCTCTGTTGGTGACCTGCTGATGGTAACACAGAATAACCATCTGTCAAGCCTGGTAAATGGCGATCACGTAATTGTTAAACATATTGGTCATCGGGAGAAAAGATGCGGGCTAACTTTTCTTTGGGTAGAAGTCCAAGAGCAATTTTCAAAAATCATCCAATCTTCATTTTTAATAGAAGATATTCTTTACACCAAAGACACTAATTTAACATCTCAGCAACACCGGGAATTAATGCTCGACTTCTATTTGCGAATGAAGGAAAAGAATATTGCGCAGGGAGATGAACAGTTTAACGATGAAATGCTTACTGATCCTTACCTCAACGCCATCAAATCGGTTTTTGGCTACGCCCTTACTTGCCATAAATGCCAAGGCGGTGAATGGAACAATGTTTACTTATACCTTGATAACAAAATTCAGGGGTTACCGAGACCTCAAATCTATCAATGGTGGTATACCGCGGTTACACGCGCTAAAAAGAATTTACACGTAGTTGAAGACTGGTTTCTTGCGTGACGCTCTCACGAAAGCCAATGCTAAAAACAATGGCCGTTTAATTGTGATTAAGCCGACTTAAAAAGTTCAGCTATGGTTTTCATAGACAGGAACATCCGGCCACTTTCCAATGCAATAAAGCCGTACTGTTCATAAAACGAAACCGCTTCGGCATCCAGTGGATCAACCACTACCGCCATGGAGCCAATCTGCTCAGACAATGCGTAACAACGTTTCAAGGCATCGATAAGAAGAGTTTCTCCAAACCGCTGGCCCCGAAACCTCTTGTCTACCGCGAGTCTTCCCAGAAGTGTGGTTGGAAGATCGGCATAAGACCTTGGCATCTTCTTTTTGAGTTCGTCCGGGACGATCTCCAGCGGAACACTGCCATTGGACAATGTGTAATATCCTTTAATGGTGCGATCTTCTCCTTCGAGGATAAAGCAAGTCGAGAGTTTTCTTTTGATGTCCTGATTAACCTGCTTTTTCAGGTATGAATCCAGCAAGTCTTTACCACAAGAAAAATCATCCCGATTATGAATCGGGGCTAGCCGAACTGTCTTAAAAATCATTTTAAGACTGTTTGTACCGCTTCGCCGCAGCCTTCAGTTTACCAGTAGGTTTGGCAGGATTAAGTAAGGCATTGAAAAATATCTCACGGTCCCTCTTAGTGGCTAACAGAGTCTTACGTTCTTCAACGATAACCTTTGCTTTTTCCATTGCACTGCTGATAATAAAATCAGAAAGCGATCGGTAGCCACCCAGGGCCACAGCTTCCTCAAAAAACTCTTTTTGCTCTTTGGGCAGGCGCGTATCGAAGCGCGTGATGTCTGTCAGTTTTGTTTTTAACGCCATAATGCAAGTATACGGAAAAATACCGTACAAAGTTCCATAGTGTACGGAAAAATACCGTACAGAAAGAAAAGAACTTCTGGAAACCTACAGGGTACTGCAGAGATTTTAACTGACGTTATTCTTCATCGGCAATAACACCGTAGTCGATGAACAACTCTTCCCCTTGGCGGATATCGGTAATGGCTTCAAAGTATTCGCCATTGTTAACGGGAGCAATGTTAGGTGTATCGGAGTGGTTGATATAGCACGAAAGATCCATTTTTTTGAAGCCGCCCCGCTCAATGAAAAACGATTCCTTGCTAAACGTGCAGCAGTTTTCAACCATGGCCCGGACATGAGCCGGAAGTGATTCCACAGCCTCGCGTGGCACTTCGATCCACTCACCCTCGTCTTTTGTAAACATGGATCGGCAGCCTTTGGGGATGTCACAAATTGCGAATACACCAACGCCTGCAACGGGCGATGGCGCTAACTTCACATAGGTATCGCGAAGCTGGGAAAGTAAAAGTTCGATTTCAGGGCTGTACGTTGACTGGCTCATGTGTATTCAATAAAAAAGCCCTTCGCTTTCGCGAAAGGCTTCGTTGTGTGTCGGGGCGGCAGGATTCGAACCTGCGGCCCCCTGGTCCCAAACCAGGTGCGCTACCGGACTGCGCTACGCCCCGAACAATATTTTTAAAGTGATCCGACAGGGACTCGAACCCCGAACCGTCAGCTTAGAAGGCTGATGCTCTATCCAGTTGAGCTATCGGACCAATCAACTCTTGACGAACGGAACCTCGTTATGTCAATCTCTTCAGCAAGTCAAATTTCCAACGTCTCTCAAACAGCTTCCGCAAAGATGCGGAGAGGGGGGGATTCGAACCCCCGGTACAGAATGACCCGTACGACAGTTTAGCAAACTATTGGTTTAAGCCACTCACCCACCTCTCCAGTGTTTTTGAGGCTAAAAATCCCTTTCCCTCTTGGAAAAGGAATGCAAATATAAAGGATGCGCCAAAACTTCCTTAACCCTGCCCGAAAATTGTGCGGTTTTTTATCGCATTCAAACTTTTGTCCGGCACCTACCCTCCCCACTTGCCTGATTCTCAACATGATCAGCATGTTATAAGCTTTACGAAGGCAAGTATCATAAATCCTTCTCTGAAAGCACGATCCGGGAATTTAGTATATTGTACATACCGCTCACGAAAGTATGAGTCTCCCGGAGTGCCGGGAACACTTCTCGCTGTCCGGAATTCTAAACCTAAGTTTCACCAAACCCCACCACCCCCATGGCATCCAAGATTTTTTCAAGCGCTCCGGTGTCGGCCGAGAAAGGCCTCGCAATTGTTCGGATCATCATCGGTTTACTGATGGCCTATCACGGTCTGGAAGTTTTTAACAGCGAACTGATGCAGGGTTATGCCAACTGGGACCAGTTCAAAGGCTTGCCCGCTCCGCATTTCATGGTCTATCTCGGCAAGGGCGCTGAGCTTGCGAGCGGTATTTTGTTAACGATCGGGTTGTTCACTCGAAGTACCTCAGTAATCATTATTATCAACATGCTGTTCATTTGCTTTTTCGTGGGCAACGGTCAGTTTTGGTATGGCGACCAGCATCCGTTTCTTTTTGCGGTATTCGGATTTTTGTTTTTGATGACCGGCCCGGGAACGTGGAGTGTGAAGATGAAGTAGTTCATGCTAACACCTGACTTCGCTGTTCGTGGACATCTACACGAAATATCCATGTGCTTCGACTGCAATTCAACTTACCTGGGAACTTCATCCAGCCACAACAATTTCATAGTATCCGGAAGAAAATTCAAAATGTATTTGGTGTGTCTTGTTTCAAGAATAATCAACGGCTCTTCGATATCGAACGAAATTACCGACCAGTAATATTTTAGTTCAGAGGGCGTTGCTTTCCTAAGCGTGTAAGGTCCTCCTGCCACTTCTTTCTTCAACTCATTCCAGACTAATCTTCCATCACCATCCCGTTGAATCAATTTAGCATCCAGTTTTTCATTATCGACAAGCAGCGTTGTATATCCATCTTTAATATCATTAACTGACTTAATTTTCCTGAATCTCTTCCACAATTCCGGGCCGATGATCAACATGGGAGATCCAATGAATATATACTCCGTACTATCAGATAGCTCCCTGCTAAGAAGTCGTTTAGCATTCTCGTAAACGCCCGGAGCAGCATATTTGTAAACAACACCTTCGGGTAAAGCGATTTTTTCAATGTCCTGCGCGATAAGCGCATAGCATAGGGCACATAACAAAATAGTCAGCGTAATCTTTCTCATACCCTAAGCTAAGAAGTTCTGTGATCTTCTAGTAGCGATAAAGGCTATCTGGTCTTTTTAATGGCAAACTCTTCCAGGTACCTGTACGCATCCAGGAATACGTTTTTATCCTGTTCGCTCATCTCAGCCGATGTCCCGCCATCGATGCAATGCGTGCCGATGCAAATGGATTGCGACCAGCCGTCATACACCACATGCATCCCGCTTTCTGATTTGATCTGCGCGACCTTCAATTCAGCCAGCTTTTTCAGGATGGCAGCCCGATCAGCTTCCTTCATCCGGCAGGTGTAAACCTTCGTCTTTTTTGAATTTGAACCACTCCGGTAGGTGCAAGAATCATACGTAAACCGAATCTCAGTGTTCGAACCGCTCATGCTTCCCTTATAAAACAGGCTGATTACAAAATCCTTTGCCCAACTGTCGGGCAACTGGAATGGCTCACCCGTTTGAGCTTTGGCGGATAACATCATAAATAGAAAAATAAGTGTGGCAGGTAGCTTTGTGCGAGACATAAATCAGGGTTTGTATAAATGTGCATTGTTCTTTTTAAAACGAGATCAGAAAGCCATTGTTTACGAGACTACGCGAAACATTCATTCGGCAACGCGAGCCACCTTTGTGACTACGTGAGACAGCTTTTAAAATAATACTCCCCTCCTGTAACCTTTTGACTCGTTTAAGAGTATTATTCCTACATTTAGGAAAATACTAAATGCGGCCATGAAAAAGTATCAGCTTGGTGAATTCGAAGAAATCGTGATCCTCACGGTGGGTGTACTCTATAAGGACGCCTACGGAGTTTCGATCAAAAAAGAAATTGAAGAGCGTCTTTCGCGCAATGTGAGCATGGGGGCTTTGCATACTGCACTTAAGCGACTGGAAAGCAAAGGCTACATCAAGTCGTTTGATGGTGAAATCACGGAAGATCGTGCCGGAAGGCCACGCAAGTACTTCCAGATCACTGCGCTGGGCAAGAAAGCAATGGAGTATTCGCGCAGCACACGTGATGACTTATGGAAGTCCATCCCGAAAGTGGCGCTCGATGTTAAGATGGTTGGATAAGGAATGAAACATTATCCGCCGAAATTTTTCCTGCGATTTTTCCGGTGGTATTGCCACCCGGAAATGGTGCCGCACATTGAGGGCGACATCATGGAACTGTATGCCGAACGCGTGCGGAAGTCGGGAAAAAGAACAGCGGACTTAAAATTCATTGTTGATGTAATACTGCTTTGCAGGCCGGGCATTATAAGACCTGTAACTCTCGAACGAAATGTAAACCAATACGCCATGGTTAAAAGCTATTTTAAAGTAGGCTGGAGAAACATGCTCCGCAGCAAAGGGTACTCGGCAATCAACATCTCTGGCCTCGCGATCGGCATGGCAGTAGCGTTACTGATCGGCCTGTGGGTTTTTGATGAGCTGATGTTCAACCGGCATTTTAAAAACTACGACCGCATCGTTCAGGTGATGCAGCACCAGACGTTCAATGGCCAGATCGGAACACAGGTTTCCAACCCGGCCGTGATGGCAGAAGAAATCCGTAATGTTTACGGCAGCGACTTCAAGCACGTGTTGCAGTCATCCTGGAATTTCAGTCATATTCTTACGTACGGAGAAAAAATCTTTGCTCATGAAGGAAGCTACTTCGAACCGGGAGTGATCGACATGCTCAGCCTGAACATTGTGCAAGGAACAAAAGACGGATTGAAAGAGATGAACTCAATCATGCTGTCGGAGTCAGTTGCAAAAGCCTGCTTCGGAGATGAAGACCCGATCAACAAAATGCTGCGCCTCGACAATGAAGTTGATGTGAAAGTTACGGCCGTGTATGAAGACATGCCGGAGAACACAAATTTCCGAGACTTGAAGATCATCATGCCCTGGACGCTGTACCTGAGTCAGAATCCATGGGTACAAAAAATGAGAGACCCGTGGGACAGCAACTTTACGCAAACATTCGCGGAAGTAAACGAAAATGCCGACATAGAAACTGTTTCCAAACGCATCAAAGACGTAAAGCTCAATCGCCAGGCAGAAGAAGACAGAAGATATAAAGCCGTAGTGTTCTTGCATCCGATGAGTAAATGGCATTTGTATTCTGATTTCAAGGAAGGTGTTAACACGGGCGGGCAAATCGACAATGTATGGCTGTTTAGCATCACCGGTATTTTCGTGCTGCTGCTCGCCTGCATTAACTTCATGAACCTGAGCACCGCACGTTCAGAAAAACGTTCAAAAGAAGTAGGCATCCGTAAATCGATCGGGTCAGTACGTTCGCAACTCGTTATACAGTTCTTCAGTGAATCAATTCTGATCGCGTTTATGGCATTTGTACTTGCTATTGGCCTTGGCTTCCTCGCATTACCTGCCTTCAACAGTGTTGCCGGCAAACACATGGAGATTCCGTGGAGTTCACCACTCTTCTGGCTGATCGGTGTTGGCTTCACGCTCGTAACCGGAATTTTTGCAGGCATCTACCCTGCCCTGTTCCTGTCATCCTTCCAGCCTGTAAAAGTTTTGAAAGGATCGTTTAAACAAGGGCGCATGGCTTCGTTGCCGCGACAGGTACTTGTGACCGTGCAGTTTACCATCTCCATTATCCTGATCATCGGAACGATCGTTGTGTACAAACAGGTGGAATACGCACAAGGCAGACCGATGGGCTACACGGTTGACGGCTTGATTACCACCGGTGTAAACCCTGAACGGCATAAGCACTTCGAAGCAATCCGGAATGAATTGAAAACGCAAAACGCTATTGTAGAGATGACTGAATCGGGCAGTCCGATTACCGATGTATGGAATACAAATGGCGGTTTCGACTGGGAAGGCAAAGACCCTAACCTCGCGGTTGATTTTCCGAACAACGGAGTTACGCCCGAATACGGCAAAACCATTGGCTGGCAGATAGCGGAAGGCCGTGACTTCTCGCGCGACTTTGCAACCGATTCATCAGCGTTTATTCTGAATGAATCTGCCGTACGATTCATCGGCCTTAAAGATCCGATCGGTAAAGTAATCAAGTGGAACGGAGATGACTACACAGTAATCGGTGTAGTGAAAGACATCCTTGTGCAATCACCTTACATGCCCGTACGGCCAGCCATGTGGCACCTGACAGACGAATCGGAAAATGTTTTCATTATTAAACTCAATCCAAACCTGAATGCGCAGGAGTCGATGGCAAAAGTTGAAGCGGTGTTTAGAAGGTTCGATACCACATCACCGTTCAGCGCTACGTTTGTTGACGAAGACTTTGCAAGCAAATTCGGTAATGAAAAGCGCATCGGAACACTTGCAGCATTCTTTGCCGTGCTGGCGGTATTCATCTCCTGCCTCGGATTGTTCGGCCTAGCATCATTTGTTGCCGAGCAGCGCACGAAAGAGATCGGCATTCGTAAAGTGATGGGTGCTTCGGTACAAAACCTGTGGCAGTTGTTGTCGAAAGACTTCGTAATCCTCGTAGTGATCTCAAGCGTTGTCGCAATTCTGTTCTCGTATTTCTTCTTCACACACTGGCTTGAAAGTTATGATTACCGCACTTCGGTTTCGTGGTGGATTTTTGCGCTGGCAGCCGGAGGTGCATTGGTCATTACGTTGATTACCGTAAGTTTCCAGGCGATCAAGGCAGCAACCAATAATCCGATCAAAAGTTTACGTTCGGAATAGAAAAAATGGATCGGTCGTTCAAGGCGCTTGGGAATCGAAGCGCCTTTTTTATTTTCAGTCCGGGTGGCGTACAACAGTGTTCAAAAGCGAGCATCCACTGCGCACAAGTGAACGCAAAACACCGTTGAACCTGAAAAATCACCGCAATTTCAACGGCTTTTCAGTTGGCACAATCTTTACGCGATTCGGTTGTTAACAAACCCAATTCATGCGCCTCCTAAACTCTCTCACCACGTTGCTGTTCGTGTGTGCAACAGCAATTTCTGCATTTTCCCAGGTTACACTCAGCGATGTTCCACCCGGCCGCGTAGCGGTTGCCGGATTCACACTTAGTCAGCCTGAAAAAATAACAATCACCGGAACAGCAGGAGTCTTTGCCAAAGACTGGCAGCCTGTAGCCTGTTATGGCTGGATTCTGAACAGCGAAACACGCGAAGTTGTGTGGCGCATGGGCGATAAATTCATCAAGGAAGATTTTGATTTTGGAAAGATCGACATCGATGATGTTGCGTCATTGCAGAAAGGAACGTATGAGTTATACTTCACAGCGGCCTACGCGCAACGCAATGATGATCAACCATGGACGACATCAATAAAAAATAATATCAATTACGTATTCTCGACTAACCGCTGGGATCGCCAGGTTCAGCAAGAAATGACGATCTCCCTTGCGGGGAAAAACATCACACCCGTAAACTTCCGCGACCTTATTCGAAAGAAAACAGAAGGCGCAGTTGTCTCGATTCAGCGTCCCGATCACAACATAAATGCAAAAGTCGGTTTTTCACTTGCCGCAGAAACGAATCTGAAAATCTATGGCATCGGTGAAGCGCGCAGGGATGAAGATTTCGATTTTGCCTGGATAACCGACATCGATAAAGGTAAACGTGTTTGGGAAATGACTTACGATAACTCTGATTTTGCCGGAGGTGCTGATAAAAACATTTCGATTGATACAAAGATCACATTACCGGCCGGTAACTACATGGCAACGTTCGTTACGGACGACTCGCACGGTTACAACGACTGGAACATGATGCCACCTGACGATCCGCAATTTTCAGGCATTACGATTTGGGCCGATCCGGCTGACCAGAAAAATATTGTTCCATTCAAAGCTCCCGAACAACTTAAACCTGTGCTTGCCATCACGAAGGTTGGCGATGACGATTTCTTCGCAAAAGGTCTTTCCGTGAAATCGGCTGTTGACGTGCGCGTATTATGCCTTGGTGAAGAAGCATCCTCCTCTAACATGGCCGATGGCGGATGGATTATCAATGCCGTTACACGCGAAATGGTTTGGGATTTCAACCGCGAGCATACGGTGCATGCCGGTGGCGCAGATAAAAACCGCATGTTTGACGGAACTGTTCATCTTGAAAAAGGTGATTACCTGATCTATTATTCGTCCGATGATTCACATTCATATGGACAGTGGAACAGCGGCCCGCCATACGAGCAGGATTTCTGGGGCATTACCGTGTGGGCCAAACGGAAGGAAGACATCGCCAAACTGGCAAGCTTCGATCCTGATCAATACAAGAATTCGAGCATTGTAGCCGAGATTGTTCAGGTGCGCGATGATGAAGACCGTTACAAGACCTTCAAGCTTAATCAGGATACCCGATTGAGAGTTGTGGCGATTGGAGAAGGCAGCGATGGAGACATGGATGATTACGGCTGGATTGAAGACACATCAACTGGTCGTACCGTTTGGGAAATGACATATCGCAGCACAACCCATGCGGGTGGCGCAAACAAGAACCGAATGTTCAACGATATCATTATTTTACCAAAAGGAGATTACCGGCTTCATTATCAAACGGACGGCTCACACTCCTACCGCGACTGGAATGCTTCACCTCCGAACGACCAGGAACAATATGGAATCTCGGTGTTCAAAACATCGGTGAACGAATAAAAACAAAAGCCCGGACATCCGGGCTTTTTTATTGTACCATAATCATTCGCGAAATTCAACCGGCTGAGTCCAGGCCATTTCAACGTCATTCTCCTGGTATGGATTTTCTTTCTTTTTGGTTGACGTGATCCGCGCTCTTACGAACAAGTACTTTTGCGTTACCTTGAAAGATGCGGTTGCTTCTTTAACGGTCTTCAACACGGAAGATTTACCCGTTCCTTTTAGAACACCTATAAACTCAATCGTATAAACAATGCCCGGTTCAGGCTTGACCGAAACAGTTAACGTATGATTTTTATACGACACATCTTCCAGTGTTACACCCGTTGACGCGTAAAATGATCCCGCTTCCAAAGCCTCAATCAACGCTGCGGGCGTCAACGTATTCGCTTTTACCATCACCCAGCCACGGCCCGAGTTCGCAAAGGCTTTTCCGAATTGGTGATAATTGTGACTGTCATCCGTTGCCAGGCCGTACATCATCGGCTGCCCTCGCGTCAGGTAGGCTATGTTTATTTTGTCCCACATTTCTTCCATACCGGGATGCAATGAATCACCATAGTTATTCACGGCAGGATGCCCGTTGTATACCTCAAAGAATCGTTCGCCTTTTAAATCAATTATATCCTGAAGTGATACACCATACCCGAAGTTCGGATGGTTGAGATGCACAATTACTGGCTTGCCAGTTTCCGCCCGTTGTTTCGCCACCGCATCAACCGTTCGTTGCATCACTTCCGTTACCGAGTTGCCTTCCTGCGGTGCAATAATCGTTTGAACATTTGTGGCATTCATGTGAATCGGATTGTTGCCGAAGCGGGAAGTAATTTCCTCCGACTGGATGATCAGAAAGTTTTTGCCTTCAAACATAGGCCGGTATTCTGCCAGCGTTTTCAGCTTCACGTGTGTACGGCCGGAATCGATCTTGTAAACAACCCAGTTGTTGCCGTATTTCTCAAGATACTTTGCAAAGCTCTCTTCATACAGTTTGCTCTTTGCAATAAGTCTCCACTTTTCTCCCGAAGCAAGCGTGTTGTGATCGGATAACCCTACGAAATTGTATCCGTGTGTTTTATACCAGTCCATAATCGGCTCCGGAAACTCATCACCATCACTCCAGTACGAATGCGTATGCAGGTTACCCTTATACCACGTAGACTGCGCTGAAATGTGGTCCGCGCATGCGATCATCATCAATAAAAAGATCAACTCTCTCATACCTCTAATATAGGATAATTGACTGATTGACTTAATGACATGGTACAGATTACGAATTCATGAAACCTAATCGCTAAATGTAACAATTGCCATAAACACGGAGTTTAGGTCGTATTAACTCTGCCGAACAAATTGCCAAACGTTATGCAATTTCATCCGCCTAAAGCCCCCTTCATCGCGGTATTTAATGCAGTCAACGGTTTTCACTGCGCGAATCAGAATGTTCTCCGTAAAATCGCTGCGAGCCAGTTCCCCCTGTGGTTCTTTTTTCTGATTTTTTGGGCTGATGAGCAACGGGGTTATTTTTTATTGTGACGATGACGATGACGACCTGATGATGTTTAGCGACATTATCCGGCAAATTGATCCGCAGCTTCAGTGCGTTACCGCGAATGATTGTGAAGACGCCTTACAAATGCTTTCAGGAGGAAACATTTCCCCTGACTTGATTTTCCTTGACATCAATATGCCGAAAATGAGTGGCATCGAACTGCTTGCCTGGCTCAAGCGCTATCACGCGTTTCAACAAGTGCCGATTATCATGTACAGCACATCCATCAACAAACGCGAAACGGATTACTGTTCTGAACTTGGTGCGAGTACCGTGATTCCCAAGTTGTTTAGTCTGGAGGATTCCATTAAACAGTTGCGCGAAACGGTGAATACCTTTTGGCCCGTCAAAGCCAATAAGCAACAGGTTAATGACGGGCCAGGCGCGGCCGAATCATAAAATTATCAAAGTTCCGAACTCCTGCCGAAGACCAATCGGTAATCACGATTTCTTCAATAACAGCTTTTAACTCACTGAACTTTCCGGGTTTTACGGCATAACTGTTTGCTCCGTAAAGAAATGCATCGTGGATAGTTTCAGCATTGCCCGAAGTTGACATGATTACAACAGGAAGTTGCGCAAGGGAATCTGTCTTCCGGATGATCTTCAGGCACTCAATGCCATTCATGCCAGGCATGTTTACATCCAATACGATCACATCCGGCAAAGAAGTTCTCGTGGTATTCAGCAACTCAATAAGTTCCATTCCGGTGGAGACGGCATGCAGCGTGCTTTGCTTGCAGATTTGTTTTAACGCTTCTGCAAACAGTAATTGATCATCACAATCATCTTCTGCTAATGCTATAAATTTCGACACGATTCCTCCCCAGTTGAACAGGCAAGATAGTGTTTATCAGGCGCATATAATGCGTTATCGAAATGTTTTTACAGGTGCCAGGAGTTTTATCTTCACAAATCAGATAAAAAGTGCTCAATGAATCTGATTAAGCACAAATGAAGGTGAATCATTTTTTTTTGAAAATTAACGATAGCAGGGCAACAAATGCTGAATCCGGAGACTTAACCGTATTATTCGTTCAAAAGCTGCTGAAACAGTTCCGCAAACATCCCGACATGATACCCATCCATCAGCGCATGATGTACATGAACAGAAACCGGCATGGTACGTTTTCCATTTTCTTCGGTCATTTTGCCGAACGATATTTTCGGAATTGAATCACCGAACGAAAAGTTTCGCGCATGCGAAAGTGATGTGAAGTTTAACCACGGTATGGATGAATAGTGAATAACATTTTCTCCGGATACGGCCGGAAAAAGCCCGGTGCTGTTTTTCACTTCTTCAATTACCGTTGCTGCGCTCTTTTGGAATGTTTCAAAGTGTTCGTGATAGTCGAGGTACGCAAACCCAAAGGTTCCGTCCGGGCGATTAATGGTGGGTGAAGCGTTTACCTGATCGTACACAAAAACATCGTCTCCAGAAATGCGATAGCGGAATGGTTCGGTTTGATTAGCCGCTACGAGCGACTTATACAGGTAGTACAGAAAAAATGAAGTATTGAGCGACTTTGCTTTCGCATAGGCAGCCGTGCAATCCACCTGAATGGTTACACCAAAAAAAGGTTCTTCAAATTTGCGGAAGAAATTGAAGTGATCCTTTCTTGGCCAATGAGCTATGTCAAGCTGTTTTTTCACAAAAGCAAGATAGTTCAAAACCAGTATATTTGAAGTTGATACCCCTCCCGTATGGCTGTCCGCACCACCAGAATGGTTTTATCGGCAACAGTTCCTGTTGTAGCGGCTTTACTGCTGGCCATTATCCTCAAACCACATCGCTCCGAGCCGAACAGAGACAGCGGCTTACTACGATTTCAGAGGTTCGAAAGTGGCGACATCATTTTCCAGATTTCGGTATCAGCGCAAAGTAAAGCGATTCAGGAAGCGACCCACTCGCGTTACAGTCACATGGGAATTATTTTTCGGGAAGGTCGCGAGTACTTTGTATATGAGGCTGTGCAACCCGTTAAAATTACCGGCCTTTCGGAGTGGATCAGGCGCGGTGAAGACGGTCACTATGTGGTGAAGCGATTAAAAAATCCGATCACTTTAGCACCAGAAGATATCCGGAAGCTGAAAGCGACTGCCGGGAAATATTTAAACAGAGATTACGATAGTTATTTCGGATGGACAAACGACAAGATTTACTGCTCAGAACTAGTTTGGAAAGTTTATCAGGAAGGGTTGGGAATCCGGTTAGGAGAACCGCAGCAGCTTCAGGATTTTGATCTAAGCAGTAGCGAGGTGAAGCGGGAATTAAAGGAGCGTTACGGAGACAATATTCCGTTAACTGAAAAGGTGATTTCGCCCGCCAGAATTTTTGACTCAGAAAAACTCGTTGAAGTGGCGGTACGATAAACAATACCTCGGTTTACGTCACTGAATTGGTTTGAAATCTTCATAGCAAAAACCTTATTTGCCGCCATGACCTCCCCACTTGCCAAATCCCGGATTGAATCCATTGATGTTGTACGCGGAATCGCCATGGTTATCATGGCACTCGACCACGTACGCGATTACTTTCATATCGGTGCAAATACCGGCAACCCGCTCGATCTTACTACCACAACCGGCCTGTTGTTTTTCACCCGGTGGATAACGCATTTTTGCGCTCCGGTTTTTATTTTCCTTTCGGGAACGTCAATCTTTTTACAAAGTCAGCGGAAAACCAAACAAGAACTGGGGGTTTTCCTTTTAAAGCGCGGGCTTTGGCTTGTTGTGGTTGAATGGCTGATCGTAAGCTTCGGCTGGACGTTCAACGTACACTATAATATCATCCCTTTTCAGGTGATCTGGGCCATCGGTATCAGCATGCTGCTGTTTGGATTACTGATCCTGATCAACATCCCGTATAAACTAATTCTTGTGATGGGTGTGGTACTGGTGGCCGGTCATAACCTGCTCGACTTTCCGGAAGCGGCCGCGGGTTTCCAATCGAACTTCTGGTGGGATCTTTTCCATCATGGCGTGTTTGTACCGTATCAATATGCACCTGGTCATGTTGCGTTGCTCGTATACCCCTTCCCTGCGTGGATGGGCGTGATGATGCTGGGATATTGCGCTGGTTTATTGTTCACCTCAGCTTATTCCGCGGAAGCGCGCAAGAAAATACTTATACGCCTTGGGCTCGGATTGATTGCACTCTTTATTATTGTACGATTCACAAATGCGTATGGCGACCCATCTGACTGGTCGGCACAACCGAGTGTGTTCTTTACAATCCTGTCGTTTGTGAATACAACCAAGTATCCGCCCTCGCTGCTGTTTCTTTGCATGACGCTCGGGCCAGCCCTGTTGCTGCTGGCGTATGTCGAGAAGATCAAGAATGCATTCAGCGATGCGATGGTTGTGTTCGGGCGCACGGCATTCTTTTATTATATCCTGCATATTTATGTTATTCACGTTGCTGCGATGATCTGTTTCTTCGCCCGCGGACACAGCTTTGCTGACGCATCGAATGTCGGGCAGCAATTCCCGTTTATGTTTGTCGCTCCGGGCGAAGGCTATGGACTCGGTATTGTGTACCTCGTGTGGATATTGCTAGTAGTGGGATTGTACCCGCTTTGCAAGCGCTACGAGCAATACAAGCGCAATCACCCGGAGAAATGGTGGTTGAGTTATTTGTAACCGTCATTGCCTCGTTGGCTTTATGCTTTCTACAGGTTACGGAATCAGGTATGCCATCCGTATACAACAGGTAAACTCAAAAAACATCTTCCTTTTCTTTTGCATGCCCCCTAGTGCCTCGTTAGCCTTCGGCTACGCTCGGCTGACACCCGGCTTTCGACAGGGCCACCCTGCTCAGCACTAAAAACTCAGAAAATTTTCACCAAACCATTGCGTAAGTAAATACTTACATATAAATTTGTAACCAGATACTTACATATAATGGAAACCCGAAGAGATGTATTCCAGGCGATTGCCGACCCGGTGAGGCGCGACATTTTAAATATGCTCAAGCACCAGCAATTGAATCTTAATTCGATTGCCGGAAACTTTGATATCAGCCGGCCTGCAATCTCGCAGCACATTAAAATATTAACCGAATGCGGACTGGTGGTGATCAGTCAGCAGGGACGGGAACGGTACTGCTATCTGCAACCGAAGAAGATGAGTGAAGTGAACGACTGGCTTGAACCTTTCCGCAAGTTGTGGGAAGAACGCTACACGCAACTCGATGCTTTACTGGATCGCATGCAGGTTGAAGGGAAAACCAAAAAATCAAAAAAGAAGAAATCATGAAGACGAAACTTGAAACCAAAATTATTGCTGAGCCGGGCCGCATGGATGTTTCGATTGTGCGCGAATTTCATGCACCGCGTGAGCTTGTGTTTAACGCTCATGCCGATCCGGAACTGATCAGGCAGTGGCTCGGTCCGAAAAAATATGATGTGAACATTCACCATTACAATTCCAAATCAGGGGGCTCGTATCGCTACAGCGTGGTGGATAAAAACGGGAAGACTGTTGCAAGCTTCAACGGCGCAATTCATGAAGTAACGGCTCCCGAACGGATCATCCAGACGTTTGAGTTTGAAGGTTTGCCGGAACGCGGTCATGTAACGCTCGATTGCACCACGTTTGAATCGCTGCCGGGCAATCGCACGCGCGTAACGGTTCATTCTGTATGCCGCTCGCAGGCCGACCGTGATGCCATGATGGCCAGCGGAATGGAAAGCGGAATTAACGATGGCTACGATAAGCTCGATGAGCTGCTCACAAAACTTTAATCAACTGAAACACGATTTACCACACTAAACACTACACGCTATGAAACCCGGATTATTATTTGACTTTATTATCAACAAAGAAGATTTAACCGTAACTGTACGCAAAGAATTTGCTGCTCCGCAAAAGCTGGTGTGGGATACGTTTACCAAGGCTTACTTGCTTGACCAGTGGTGGGCACCCAAGCCCTGGATTTCACGAACGAAGAGTATGGAATTCAAGAAGGGCGGCCGCAGACTTTATGCGATGGTTAGCCCGGATGGAAGCCAGGAAGGCTGGGCGATCCAGGATTACCGAGACATCTCTCCTATTTCAGGGTACAAATATTTTGATGCATTTTCTGATAAGGAAGGAAACATCAACCCGACAGACCCGGGCTCGGAGTGGAACCTGAGCTTCAGCGAGAAGAATGGCGTGACAACCGTAGACATTCTCATCCAGTGCAAAACGCTTGAAGACATGGAGGCAACGATTAAGATGGGCTTCAAGGAAGGATTTACGATGACGCTCGGCTCACTTGATGAGTTGCTGGCAACATTGAAGTAAAAACACACTTAATCTGCACACCCGATAGGCTGTCATTTAAAAAATGTCAGCTTGTCGTGGTTAAGGTAACCTATTCCGCTTTCAGAAGTCAGGAATAAAAATTCACGATCCCCCAGCACTTGAATCTTTTCAACATTCATCCCTGCTCCCACCGCCATTTGCTGACCTTGCCGCCACAGCAATTTTGGCTTATAATAAAGACCTTTACAAAAAAGGTTGCCGGAGAACGTTGCATAGAAAAAACCTTCGTTTGAATAGTACAGCAACTGATCGCTGACATGATCGAATGCTCCGGGACCGATGTATTCGCCCAGGTCAGTTCTGGGATCCGTAGACTCATAGTAGTGTTCCGGTTCTGCACACCTGTCATAGATTACGCGTGCAGTGGAGTTCTTTATTGCCACAATGTCGCCGCTTACCACAAAATGCATCAATCCGCTGGTGGCATAAACTGTTTTATTATCACCCTCGAATATGCTCATCACCGGCATCAGTGACAGTTGCATGCTGTCAAATAATATCGGGTTGAATTTCCGTGTAATCGTATTGAAACTTATCAAGTTCCCGCCCCATTCGCCATACGCAAAGCCAACCCAAAGGTTATCGGCAGAATCCACCAACGTGCAGGATGGTTTATACCAAAATTTGGAAATGACAAAGGGATTGTTGGGAAGTGAATCGGGAAAGAACTTTTCCAGATTATCCATGTCATATATCCCATATGAGGTGATAGCAAACACTTCCTTTTTAGAGTTTACAGCAAGTCGATGGATTACACTATCTAGTCGTCCAATGAGTTTAAGCTTTCCGGTTGCATGGTATCGATAGATCATTTTGTCGCGCTCCACGAAATAGATGTTCTCATCTTTATCCAGCGCAATAGCAGAAATGTGCGATCGGTCTGTTAACCGCCTCACACTTTTACTTCCCGGTTTCCAGAGAAACAATTTTCCGTCATTACTCAATGCAATAACTCCTCTTCGGGTGACCAGCAAATCGCGGTAGTTTCCATGTATGGCGAATACAGTATCGACTTCGACTGAGTCCAGCGGTTCCCAAACATGGGTCCTGCATGGATCAGGCGGAGGAATGTCGAGTACTGGCAATGTTTCAATCGGCTTCTTACAACTTAGAACCAGCAATAGAATTGGTACCGGAAGTAACCGGGCGCGGATGTTCATAAACGGGGTTTGCTTTCTAACGGCTGACGGGATTTAATAGTATGCAACTATCTTCGGCTACAGCCGCTACAACTGACAAATGAGCCAGGATCCCGGAATACCAGTAGCACAATAGAAAGTTGAAGTAGAGAACCCCCGGGCCTGCTAATCGCTAATGCCAGCTCATGCCGATATGCGTTATAAACATTATTGCCGCTCGGGCTTTTCTTCAAACTGATAACGTCTTCCCGACCATGTTGCTTTGTAAGCTTCATGCCCAAGGTGCACTAATCCGGATTTGCGAATTGCGCTCTCCAATTCATCGAACGAGCGGTAATTATAGCTGACGAGCTCAACCGGACCATGTTCTGCAGTGTAAACTATCAAGGACCTGCTTTGCTGAAGAGTCATTCCCAGGTACCAACCATATTTCACCTTCGATATACTGTATCCTTTTGCACGGTTCAGATTGACTGGCTTTTGTGATTCAAAAAAGGGCCTGATCAAAACGATCTGTTTATTATCAACCTGAATATGATAGGTTTCAGCTACCGTTGCTTTGATCAATGAAATAACGACAACACAGATGATCACAAAAATGAAAATCATCGTAAACAGGTTTTCAGGCCTTCGTCCCTGTATTATAAATATCGACAAGGCAATTAAGGGAATAAGAAGCAGGCTTAGTAAAAAGCAGTCTTCCAATAAGAATCAAAATGTTATAACGGAACTTCATTTCACTCTATTTTCATTACTCTATATAAGATCGGCAAATGGCTCTTGATCATTCGGGTCTGTTCCAAACCGCAGTACGTGACCGTCAGGGTCCTGGATTTGCATTTCATAAGCCCACGAGAAGTTTGTCGGGGGGAGTTTAATTGTCACGCCTTTCAACTTAAGTTGTTCATGTAACGCAATGATATCGCCATCAAACCCGAACCAAACCCAGGTACCCGGTACACCCTGCGCGCCTTTACATAAATACAAGCCTGAATTATCCCGGTTGATGCTGGTGAACGTATCATCTCCCCATTCGGCTTTTTTGAAGCCAAGGATATCCACGTAGAAGGCAAGGCTTCTTTCCATGTCGGTCACGTACAGGATGGGTGCTATATTTTCAATGCGAAAAGTTGAATCACGGTTTGGGTTCATTGGTTTCGCTTTTAAGTTCACTGTAACAAACAGGGCATTGTTCCATGGCAGCACTTGTTTATTGCCGGGTTCACCGATACCGGCTTACATCAAAATTAACCGAATATATGTTCTCCTCCATCCTGCCGCTTTCGGTCTTGCGCTGGCGGGCGAAATACAAGCGCTTCTCTTTTGTGTGAACAAACGGACAGAACTCGGCACGTTCGGAGTTGATTGGCGCACCGAGGTTTTTGGGTGCAGTCCACTTATTGTTGTTTTTAAAAGAGATAAAAAGATCAACGTCTCCTAACCCGGTGGTGTCGGAGGAGAAGTAGATGATATAGCTTCCATCCGCGGCAATGAATGGGTTTGACTCGCGCTCGGTTGTGTTAATAGGCGTCCCAATGTTCTGAGGCTTCTGGTATTTGCCAGCTTTCAATTCTGAAAAGTAAATGTCGGAACGGCCGGTGTTGTTGTCGTTCTCTTTCATGAAGTACACAGTGCCGTCTTTGGTAATGGATGCGTATGATTCCGACACTTCGGAGTTAATCTCACCTGCCAGCGGGTACGGTTCGCTCCATCCGGTTGACGTAACCTCCACAGCCCAGATATCAAAGTCTTTACGGTCGGCTGTGCGATGGGTGTTGCGGGTCGACTGGAATAATACCTTTTTTCCATCGGGGCTAAATACCGGGTCGATGTCTTTCCAGGCCCCTGTTGCTGTTGAGAAGGATGCCACCTGCGGGGCCGACCATTTACCTTTCGTTTTCCGCGACTCCATTATTTTAAGTGTGTCGCGTTTGCCGTTGGATAGTACCCACAGTGCCACGCGGGAGTCGGGCGAGAGTGTGAATCCGAACACGCCTCCGTTGGAGATGATGCCCGGCTGAAACAGTTCGGGAGTTTGTTGTGCGAATGTGATGCCTGTTGCGAACATGAGCAGGCAGAAGAATGGAAGGTTACGGTTCATTAACGAAGGGTTTCCCGGAGTAACGGACGGATACTTTTAATGTTCGGGGATGATTTGTTAAAAATTTATCAATTGACGGGGCGTTATGCTACAAGGGGATCCTTCTCCCGACAAGTCGGGATCAGGATGACGGTGTGAAAGAGATTGCTTCGGTCGGGAAAGTATCCAACCAGTGATTCATTTGGGTACCTCCCTCGCAATGACGCTTCGGTCGTGTTGGACTCGGTCATCGAATCTTTCGGGTTACTCCCTCGCAATGACGTTCGCTACGCTCCCGCCAGAGGCGGGCAAGCGCATGACGGTTCGCAATGACGCTTCGGTCGTACTCAGAAATGAAGAGTCACGGTATCTGCATAACATTCTGCCGTGCGGGTTGTTTTATGCCTACGAACCTGATCCCCATGAAAATCCTGCTCACCGGCTCTACCGGTTACATCGGCCGAAGATTGTTACCTGTTCTGGTAGAAGCCGGCCACCAGGTAGTGTGTCTCGTACGCGACAAGCGCAGGTTCGACTGGGAGGATTTTACACCCGAATTCCTGGCACAGGTTACGGTTATTGAAGCTGATCTGAACGGTGATCAATTACCCTCCACGATCCCCGCCGACATTGATGCGGCATACTACCTCGTGCATTCGATGAGTTCTTCGAATCCCGATTTCAGCTCGGCTGAATCGCAGTCGGCACAGAACTTTGTAACAATCGTGAATGCTACGCGCGCGCAACAGATCATTTACCTGAGCGGCATTGTGAATGATGCTGACCTGTCGGATCATCTGCTGTCGCGGAAGAATGTAGAAGATATCCTGGCGCAAGCCAACGCTCCGCTCACGGTGCTGCGGGCCGCGATCATCATCGGATCGGGAAGTGCTTCGTTTGAAATCATCCGCGACCTGGTGGAAAAACTTCCTATGATGATTGCTCCCAAATGGCTGAAGACGCGCTGTCAGCCGATTGGCATCCGCAATGTGATCGAATACCTGCATGGTGTAATCTTGATTCCAGAAACCTATAACCAAACGTTCGACATTGGCGGAACAGAGGTGGTCACGTATAAACAAATGCTCTACGGGTTTGCCCGCGTACGAAAACTGAACCGGATGATTGTTACGGTTCCTGTGCTCACACCCAAACTATCTTCGCTGTGGCTTGTGTTTGTAACCTCAACCACCTTCTCGCTGGCGCGCAACCTGGTGAACAGCATGAAGAATGAAGTGATCTGCCGCGATAACCGCATTCAGAAAATTGTTCCCACAAAACTGCTCAGCTACGAGGAAGCCGTACGCCTGGCGTTCGACAAGATCAGCCAGAAGAGTGTGATCTCCAGCTGGAAGGATTCTATCTCACTCGGTACGCTCGATAAAAACTTTCTCGACAATGTGCATGTACCCGAACATGCGGTGTTTACCGACAAACGAAATGTTGCCTTTACCCGCAACCGCGAGGATGTGATCAACAACATCTGGTCGATCGGGGGCAAACGTGGCTGGTATTTCGGCAACTGGATGTGGCGCATTCGCGGATTGATGGACAAGATGGTTGGCGGTGTGGGACTGCGCAGGGGCCGCAGAAGTGAAACGGATCTAAAACCTGGCGATGCCCTCGACTTCTGGCGTGTGCTGGTGGCTGACAAAGAAAACGGACGGCTGTTGTTGTTTGCCGAAATGAAACTGCCGGGTGAAGCGTGGCTGGAGTTCAAGATTAAAGAGGTTAATGGCACGCAGGTGTTGTATCAAACGGCTACGTTCAGGCCTCTCGGGTTGTGGGGCCGCCTCTACTGGTACCTCGTGCTGCCATTCCACGGGTTAATCTTTCCATTTATGGCGAAGGGAATTGTTAGTCGTTAGTAGTTAGTAGTTAGTAGGTAGTAGGGATTAGGGGATTAGGGATTAGGGATTAGGGATTAGGGATTAGGCATTAGGGAGTAGGCATTAGGGAGTAGGTTTTGGATAGCTATTTGCCCGGATGTTCTTCGCGGCTAGCGCAACGGTTTCTTCGATTCGCTTCTGGCGTGTCTCGGGTTTCTTAGCATTTAAAATCCATTGGAGGATACCGCTCTTCGCGGATTTCGGAAAGTTCTCCCAATTCTTAAACGCTGTTTTGTTCCGGGTAAAGAGTATCCTGAGATCGTCCGGGAGGGTAATACTTTCTACTTGGTCTAACGCAGTCCACGTTCCTTTTTCTTTTGCGATGCGAATCATTTCGAGGCCTGCGGGTTGCATCTTACCCGCTTTGATCAGTCGTGTTACTTTATCTTTGTTAATCTTGCTCCAATTGCTTTTAGGATTTCGCTTCGCGAAGAAGAGGTAGTAACTCTCCGCATCGCGTTTGTTTGGCTTGCTGTCGATCCAGCCAAAACACAAGGCTTCGTCTACCGCTTCGGGATAGTACACGCTGGGTGTTTCACTTTCCTTCCTGTAAATGATTAGCCAAACAGACTTTTCTGACTGATGATTTTTCTTCAGCCAAGCCCGCCACTCCTTCTGCGTTTTAGCATGGTATGCTTTTATGTTGTCGTATACTTCCAAGAATTTGGGGATTAGGGATTGGGCATTAGGGATTAGGCGTTGGGCATTAGGGATTACGAGTTTAGAATGTAGAATAGTAGAATTTAGAATGCAGAATGCATCGTCTAATTGCTGAAATCTCTCTTCTCATATCCCATATCTCAAATCTTACGTCTAATGTCTTAATTCTTACGTCTGGCTACTGCTTAAGTCGGTTGTATTTCTTTAAAATGCTGATCACTTTTTTGTGTGGTAAGGCGTAGGCTTTGTTGCCGTTGATGCCTTCCATGGTTTCGGCTGCGACCATGGCGTTGATGATGGCTTCTTCTACGGACTGAACGGTGGCTTCAAACAAGGGGTTGATCTGATCGTTGGAAAGTTGCTGCACCTGTACGGTTCTGCTGCGGTTAAATGCTTTGGGGTTTGCGGTGGAGAACGCCAGGAAGATGTCGCCGGAGCCGTTCTCGCCCCTGCCGCCTACTTTGCCCACGCCTATCGCTACGCGCTGTGCAATGCGTTTGAGCTGATGCGGCAATAAGGGTGCATCGGTGGCTACGACTACAATGATGGAGCCATCGCCTTCTTTCTGATAGCTCGGTGCGGATTTGAATACAGAGTTCAATGTATCTTTCAACTCCTGCCCTACGGGAACGCCCGCAATGGTAAGGTTGCGCTTGGCGCCAAAGTTGGCTTGCACAAGTACGCCCAGGGTGTAGGTGGAGTCCTGAATTTTAAATACGCGTGAAGCGGTGCCGGTACCGCCTTTAAAGCCGAGGCACATCATGCCGGTGCCTCCGCCTACGTTGCCTTCTTTGATGGGACCGCGTGCTGCTTTGTTGAGTGCTTCGAATGCGTGTTCTTCTTTTACCTGGAAGCCGTAGATGTCGTTGAGGAAGCCATCGTAGGTTTCGGCTACTACGGGATAGGTGTACCAGAAGTCATCGCGGTACCAGCTTTTATCGACAAACCATTTGAGTACAGCATCGCGCACTACGCCTACGCTGTTGGTGTTGGTGATCATGATGGGTGTTTCGAGGAAGCCTGATTCGGTGATCCACGTGGTGCCGGTCATCTCGCCATTGCCATTGAGACTGTACCAGTTTGCATACACCGGGTTGTTGGCTCTGCCGCGCGGCAGGATGGCGGTAACGCCCGTGCGCACCGGACCTTTGCCGCGCACGTTTTTACCTTCGCCTGAAATGATGGTGCTGTAGCCGACCTCTACGCCTGCCACATCGGTGATGGCGTTGTTTGTGCCGGGTGTGCCTTCGAATGGAATGCCGAGGTCGCGGGCACGGGGTTTTTGTGCGGATGTTGTAATGATGGTTGCGAGAACAAGCAGCAAGCAAAGGCGGTAGTTCATGGTGAAGTGGGTTATTGCAAGGTTGATTTACGTGTACTTATGGAATGTTTGAAATCAATGTGAGCGATTGTTCGTCTTCGTGCTGGCCGTTTTCGTTTTTCTCCTGCCGGCCTTCGTACTGGTACACGACTCCGTTTTTATCTTTTGCCTGATACCGGGTTATTCCGCCTCTGCGGGTTTCCATGCAGGTCCATGTGCCGTCTACTTCTTTTAGTTTGTTGAGAAGTTTCTTGAATGTACGCTGACTTACTTTTTTGCCGTTGATCTGCCAGGTTGTGGATGTTGTTTGTTGAAGGGTCATGGCGTTTGATTTTGCCGGGGCAGGCTGTTGAGCGAATGCCTCGGTGGTTGCGAGAAGAAACAGCAATAGATACTTCATAGTTTACTTTTGAGATTCTAATACAGAGTAGAAACTATGGTCTCCCATTTCGTTGTTATTATTCTCGTCTTCGTGATCAATTACATATCCTTTTAGATTATCATAATCAAGATTGTCTACCGTAGTGATCCAATTATTCAGCTTTTCTACAATGTCATTTTTTTTGGTACTTCGATGTGCTTCCAATAACTGGCACTTACGCCATTCTTCACCCCGGTACAGATAAGCCTGATATCCGGCCTCCTTTGCCTCATACCCATACCATCCCAGATCGATATGATAGTCGCCTTTCTTAATCCATAATAAAGTTTGCTCGGTATAGATTAACAAGTACTTGTCTTCATGCGGAGCTTTGTCAGACGGGTCGATATCATAAAATTCATTTCTGACTATCTGCCAGTCGGGTGTGATATTCAGCTTTTGTTTTGGATAGGTATTCATTACGGGTATTAGAAAAATAGAAATTCTTTTGCGCTTTAATCTGGCCTACCGCTAGTACGTTTTAATCTAATCAATTGTAACACGGAACCATTCCTTGTTTTTAATGCCTGACTCGTCAACGAATCCGGCAGCGATCATAAATTCAGAATCTGAAAGCCATTTGGCATCAGAGATGGTTAACCAGTCGATTTGCTGATCATAAATAGTTCTGAAGGTGCCGTCTATAATCTTCTTTATCTCTAATCCACCCGGATAAATGGGGACTTCTATAAGATCCGAGTAGAGGAGCACTTTGTCTTCTCCGGGATTTATTTCATAGTCCGAGCCGAGAATCAGGTAAGAACCATCCTTTAGACTCAGCAGGAAGTCATGATTTTCTTCCCAGTTTTCGAAGCTGATCCAAAGCACCCTGTGTTTTTCCCATAGTCCTTTTATCGCATACTTTTCGAAATACTCCCCATCATCCTGGTTACAGAGCGAGTCGGTTGATTGATTCTGAAGTTTGACAATGAAACAACTGTCGACTTTGTTGACATAGGTATCGGCTTTGGCCAGGCGTACTTCGGAGGTGTAGTGCGCTACTTTCAGAAACGAATTGAAACTCTCTTCACTTATCTGCTGAAATTTCAGGGTATGCCCATTTAGTACGGTATCTCTCAGCACGGTTGACGGATAGTAGTTTTCAGGTGTCCTGACGGCTACCGGTTGATCTGCACGTGTGGTGTCGGATACCGAGCCTTCTCCCGCAGGTTTAGGTTTTGAACAGCTAATGGTTAAGGCGAGCACGCCAATCAGAAAACGCTTCATGGAAGAATGGAAGTCAGGACTATTACCAAATTTAGCTAAAAGGCGCGTACCGAGCGAAAGGGCAAAAAAGCTAAACAACTCGTAAAAATATTTGACACAGTGGCCGGGGGTTCTAATGCCACAGGAGCATGAATTCTGCGCAACATCATCAATTTCATGGATAACATCGTGAATTCCTTGGGTAACATTGCGAATTCCGTGGATGACATCGCGAATTCCGTGGATGACATCGCTAATTCCATGGATAACATCGTGAATTCCATGGGTAACATCGCGAATTCCATGGATAACATCGTGAGTTCCATGGGTAACATCGCGAATTCCATGGATGACATCGCGGGTTCCATGGGTAACATCGCGAATTCCATGGATAACATCGCGGGTTCCGTGGGTAACATCGCTCATTATATAAAACATCTTGCTCTAACAATAAAAAAGGGTGCTCTCACTACAGAACACCCTGCTCGTTTTAGAGGGCCTCCCCCTTGCCCCCTCCGCGGAGGGGGGAAATATTTAGTCGCCCAGGCGTTTTGCGAATTTCAACTTGCTCACCTGATTGTACTGGGGGCTTCTCGCACCAAACAGGGACTTAACGTATACTTTCACGGCTTGTGCTACAGGCTGCAAACCGGTGACTTCAGCATACAGAACTTTATTACGGGCGATGCGCGCGTTGCTTAACGCGGTGGTGGCGTTGATAACGGCTGTGTTCTTTGCGCGCAGGTCGGCCACCAAGGTGTTGAGGGCTGCGACTTTCAACTCGGGTTCGTTGGGGAAGTATTTTGGTTCGGCTGTGAGTGTTGCCACAAGCTGCGCGAAGTGATCGACCATTTTGTTGTAGCTCTGCTGTGCAACGGAGATGATCTTTACCGGTTCGGCATCGGCAGCTATTGTTTCAGCACCGGGTTTTTCAATAGCCTTTGCGCGCCTGCCCTGGATTTTGTTGTTGACTGACTTCACATCATCGACCGTTTGGGGAGTGGCTTCTGTTGCTGCAATACTGTTTACGATTTTTGTTGCGAGCGACTTGAGCGGTTTGAAAGCAATTTCGCGGGCGTTGGTTGCATTGTCGTACGTGGTTTTTGCAACCTTCACCGCTTGCAAGGCTGCGTTGGCTGCGACAAGCTGGGCTGTGAGGGCCGGAATTTTTAATGCCGCTTTTGTTGGGTTGTACGTTGCACCGTATGCCGTGCAAAAACTAATAAGGTCTTCGAAGGTGGCTACGTTTTTAGCGTGCCCGGTTTCTGTGTTTGATGCCATTGTTTTATCTGGTTAACTGGAGTTTTCTCTCCGCTTACGCAGACATTGTGCCGGGGCATTTATGGCTGAATTGAGGTTGACTTAGCGGTTGTTTTGGAAGAAGTTACGAGATGTCGTGAGTGGGTTTCCGATATTTCGTTAATCGGTAGCCGTTATTCGTTAATTGTTAATTGTTAATCGTTAATCGGTAGTCGTTAATAGTTAATCGTTATTAGTAATCGTTGATAGTTAATGGTAGCTACACCCTTTTTTCAATTTTCGTGGCAGTGCTTCGTATGTACCTTCCTTCATGTTAAAAACGATAACTCCGTACTTCCCAAGAGCTCCATATTTGTCGGTTGCGTCCTTTCCTTTAATAACTTCAATGGATTGAACCAAATCGGCATTGAATTTTTCGAATGCCCTTTTTAACTGTCGGGTGCGCTTGAACCGGCCTGATGCCGGAACCTGACATGTTCTGCCATCCGCCTTTATTATATATAAGGGAAGGTCCGTTTTGGCGTTTGAAGGGAGGTCTCGAATAACATAAGTTTGCCCACGTACTGTAAGTGAGTCTTGCCCCCAAGCATTGAAACAACACGTGAGGAGCGCAAAGG
This sequence comes from Cyclobacteriaceae bacterium, assembly GCA_016786585.1. Lineage (GTDB taxonomy): Bacteria > Bacteroidota > Bacteroidia > Cytophagales > Cyclobacteriaceae > UBA2336. The sequence goes on along the minus strand of JAEUUI010000008.1, from coordinate 98,734 downwards.
TTATCAGAGCCCGTACTATCATAAGTTTATTCATTGTTCGTATATCATTATTGCCAACGGCCCTTCCCTTTTTATCTATTCTGTTGTGCGGATGATCAGCAGATTGGGCATTGACGTTACGGTTACGCGTGCGCCAAGCTGGAAGCCAAGATGCTGCAGCCAATCGCCACAGAGTTTAATTTCCGGCACGTTCTTCTGGCTGTATTTGTTGAACCGGGTTTTGGGTTGGATTTTCAGGCTGCGCACATTCGGGCGCCTGATGGATGATTTTTGTTTGTCGTTTCGCATGACTTTTTTGTTTTTAAGAAAGGGCCTGACAGTGCTGCGAAACGACAAACGAAGTTTGTAGATACGGGACTTACACCCGCTCTCTGCCAGGCTTTATCTTTGATTTTTAAAGTTGATGAAATGTTCAATCGTTAATCGTTTCGCATTTCAAAGATAGAAATTTTTGTGAGTTTGGAAGAAATAATACATTCCGATTGCAACCCTTTCGTTGGCAAGATGTCCGTTTTGTATAACATTGTGTTAGCTGCTGGCTCTTGAGTCATCATTTGTTGATTACCGGCAATGGTCTGCGTTTCTTTTGCAGATTATCGTAGTCAAAGTATTCCTTTGTCTTTTCCTCAACTATTCTCATCATTTGCGTAATCTCAAAAATACTTCGCTCATTATTATTTAGATGTAATAAGTCTTGATTGAGCAAAGTTTGACTCTGTAAAATGTCTTTGTCCAATTTCAAACCGACCCAAACCTTTTCCTTCATCTCTCTTTTAATTGTCTTCATCTCTCCAAACCTATCATGAAAGAGTGAAATACTTATGAAACTCTCATAAATTAATATTATTCCATAGGTCTTTTTCAATTCATCCTTCGATAATTCCTTCCCATGTTCCAAAGTTCTTTCCGTTAGTTTATCAAAATCTATCTGCATTAGCGAGTGACGAAGCTGAAAGACGAATTGCATAAACTGTTGAAGGTTCAATAGAAGAGTAAAAATAGTTCGTGGCTGAACTGCCTCTTTAAACTCTTTAAAGTCAGCTTCTAATTTGCTTGAAAATTCTGTTGGAGTATACAGGTGCTTTTCTGGATTGTCCTTTACACTTGGCTTTATATACTCAATTTTATTACTAGTCAATAAATTCAAAACAAGCCCCAACTGCTTTTTGAAATAAAATTTAAAACTCCTTTTGGTTCTATATTCCTCATACCATTTTTGGGCAAATGGGATTATCACAGCTGCCAGAAGAGAAAGAGTAGCAACAATTAAAACATATGGTTCCCAATCAATTTTATCTGTGTCGGAAATAATTTTGACGGGTATAACTTGTTGGGCTCTGTTTAAAGTGTCTATAACGTGTTCTGACATTCTATCTATTATTTGAGTATCTCGTGTCATAAGCCTTGGCTAACGTTCGATTTTATGCGGTTACCGGATCAAGAGGCCTTGGCGATGCATCGCACTGGAATGCCTAAGCTGACCAGTTCCGAACTCACTGCAATCACCAAGCTAGTCTTAAAACATAAAGCTTTAAGTTAATACCAAACCATTGTAGCGATTAGCAACAATAAAAATCTCCCCCTAATCAGCGCCATGGATTACACATTTTGTTGGTGGCCTTTTTTTCTACTGCGCTTTAAAATGCTTAGAGAGCTCGTCATAGACATTAATTGTATAATAGTCCTTTGTCCCGCCAGATTGTCTCTTAACATCCAAAAATCTGTATTTATGAAAATTCGGGTTGCCTTTTAGTCCTTTCATTATCTTGTTGAACTTAGCATTTTTACTGAAGTCAGAAAACATCACTCGACATTTCTTGATGACATCGTTATAAGTCTCAGTATATAATTTCTCGTAAAGTGATTCTTCTTCCACTTTCACCTTTTTTACGCCTTCATCATCTGTCAGTTCAATTTTTCCAAGCACATTGTCGACACTAATTGTTGCGTCAGATGAATTCTTTGTGATTGCCGCTACAATGTCAGCGTTTTTGATCCTATTCTCATTGAGAACAGACATCTTATAAGTCAAGAGAAAAGAGTCCTCTATACCCTCCTTGTCCATGCTATGTATTGAGTCTACCATACTTTTTATAAATGCTTGGACATGCTCTGACGTTTTCGCGACTTCAGATGTGTTGCTAATAAAGTCAATTGGTGAAACAGGTCTTCGAAAACCGATTGGCATCAAATGTAAGTTCGTGTCTTCTGAAATATCAATCTTAAAATGCTTAAGCAGGAATTCATAGAATAAAACTGCATTTTTGCTTAGTAGCGAAAATAGAATTATGTCAATTCTTGCTTCGTAATAGTGAATAATCCTGCAACGATACTCATAAAGATGCTTTAGATTCTCGTATGTGGTCCTGAAGTCAGGTCCGATTTTGGATAACACGAAATCAATACAGTCGTCAAACGGTTTACTTAGTCCATCTTTATCGATAATCTTTATTTCTGGATGATTAATCTGTATGTAGGCTTTAAGGATCAGTTCCCAGCTATTGATAACTAAAATTGAACAAACCTCATAGCGATATGGAAAGATCGGCTTATTATGCACCTCAATCGCTGCATACATTGCAGATCTACTATTATCGATTAGTCCGTCTAGAATTTTATTGTCCATTGTTCAAAAAAATATGACCAGCAACGTTCTTGTTTATGACGTTGTGTTGCTAAAAAAAATAATAACGTCATATCGATACCAAAATGACATAAATACTTTGTTGGCAGTAGCACATTGTCATTTCTTCATTATAAAGTCTAAAGTTTTTAGATATAAATCTAAAGAGTTTCGCTCATTGTCCTCCCAGCTCTTAATTGTCAAGTCAAATTCACTTGGCGTCATTGTTAAATACTCCTGAACAATTTTCTCTTCTATCTGTCTTAATTTTAATCTTGCTTTCCGCTCATTTGAAATTAAATTGATGAATTTGTCAGTATCTGGCAGACCGTTTGTAGTGGTAACAATTTTGAGTATTAATTCATCTGGTATCTCGTCAGCTGAGAACTCTGGAAGCAGTCGGATTAGGAGTTGCAGCACCACCTTATTCGTTGTCCTTTTCTTTATAAATGAATTAAAATCTTCTTCTTTTTTTGCGAGATAATATCTTTTTAGTATTTCAATCATCGCAAGAAGGCCTGTTTCTAACTCGTCTGAAGGCTTACGAGTTATTATCCTTCTCGTTAAATCAATGTCAAGCCGACTCAGGCTTAAACTGTCCCGAAGGTCGGTGATGTCTGAGTTTGTCATATCGAATTATTGAATGGATTGCTGCTAACGTCTACATACAGGACAGATTATGTCTTATATCCGTTTATTGCTTTATGAATTTAGTGGTTTGTAGACTCTGATACAATGAGCGCAACTTGTAACCAAGTTACCTTTATCGAAATCTTCAACCGCGTGAGGGATTGCAGCGGAAAGCCCGCAGCGAAGCGAGGACTTGCAGCGGAAAGCCCGGCCTCCTGACGGCCTTCGGCATCAGGATTAAAATCCTTACGGCCTTCGGCATCAGGATTAAAACCCTGAGGACCTGCCGGCATCAGGACAGGCCGGAAGGAGGCACGCCAAAAGAATGATAAAAATGTTTCGGCCGTTGGGGCGCTGTGAGTTTTGATGTTCGGCATGTATAACTTATTACCGTTGCTGAAGTTTAAAACTGCCCTGTGTTGACAATCAGCACATAGGGAATGACGTGCTTGTTCCACTCGCTGTTGTACAGTCGCTGGGCTTCGCTTTTGGCCAACTGGTAGAAGGCTTCCCACTGTGCGGGCGGAATTGTTTGGCAGCCTCTGCTGCTGGTGGTGGTGTTGCCGCCTTTATGGATGTTGATGCCGTACTTGCTGCCCTGCTCGGTGTGCTGCTGGCCATCGCGTAGAATAGTTACGTTACCCAACCGCTGGCAGATGGCGGGGTATTGCGAGGCGGTGCCGTAGTGGGTATCGAACTTATGGGCGTAGTACACGCCTGGCTGCAACACTGCGCGGCCGGCTTTGGTAACTGAAGGATCGGTGTTGGCGTTGAAGGCCACGGTGGCGTTGGGGGTAATGATGAAGAGGGCATCGTCGTATATGCCGCGGTCGTTCTTGCCTTTCTCGCCCATGGTGTTGCGGTAGTAGCCCCTGATGCCGACAAGGATGAGGGGATATTTTACGGGGTCGATGTTGAAGGGTGCGATTTCTTTCCGGAGTCGTTCGGAGGTGAGTTTTGGTTTGGAGGGAGGCAGGGTTAGTGTTGGCATTGGGTATTGGGGATTAGGGATTGGGCATTAGGGATTAGACGTTAGACGTAAGTAGTAAGATGTGAGATTTGAGATTTTAGAATTACGAATGACGAATTTAGAATGACGAGTTACGGTTTCCGGTTTGCCAGTTGCCGGTTTCCGGTTTGAGTTACAGTTCAAGGTTGTTGGTTCTCTGTTCGGGGTAATCGAATATACAATTTCTATTTCTGCGCCCGGAGTGAGTTGTAGAAATTTCTCCGCGTCAGTTTGACATGGGAGTTTCTCCTACCGCTCTTGTTTCAAATTCAAGGTTTAAGGTTCCGGGTTTAAGGTTGGAGGTAGACGTAAGTAGGAAGTAGTAAGTAGTGAGACGGGAGATTTTAGAATGACGAATTTCGAATTACGAATTACGAATTACGGTTTAAGGTTTAAGGTTTAAGGTTCAAGGTTGCCGGGTGTCTGTTATGAACAAGGCGGATTAGTTGTGAATTTTCTCGAAGGCGGGAATTTTTGAAAGAATGATTTTATCGGTGATCCTATTGCTGTTTTGATCGATCAGTTGTTTAACTGTTAACCAGTGATGCTTGTTATTTTTCCAGTAGTCGAACGTTGGTGTTGAGATTACGCTTGTCAGCAGATCGCCTTCGTAGAGATCTCCTTCCGCGAGTATGTTGCTCTTTAGTAATTCAATTGCCATAGGAATCAAATACTGGAGACTAAAACCTTGCCCGATTACGAGGCGCAATTCTTCGACTGTTATTTCTTTAAGGGGCTTTTTCCTCATGGAATGACAAGTTTTGACCACATGAGATTCAAACTCCGGCTTCCCCCAATAGTCGTTCTCCAATTCCTCCAGCGATTTCGAATAGTCGACAGTTTTCATTTAAGCGACAGGTTATTCTATCAGAACGCCATTATTGTAGCGTTCTTTGTCAATCACTTTACCCTGATCGTTATAGTAGATGACAAGCCCCTGGTATTGTCCATTTTTTCTAGCGCCTTCTGATTCAACTTTGCCATTTTTATGATATGTTCTAAGAAGACCGGACTCAATACCGTTGTCGTAATGCGTTGTTTGGACTAAAACACTGTCTTTATCAAACCACCGCCAATAACCAGTTTCTTTATCGTTCTTATATTGCCCAGTCACAATTATGACGTTCCCAAGGGAATCAATATTGTGTTCTAATGTGGGGCCGTTAAGAGAATCGTTTCTATAAGTCTTTTTGTTCCATGCACCATTCTCCTCAATTGTAAGATACTCCCCTTCAATAACACCATTGTTTGAGGTGAATCTTTCTTTCAACTTCCCGTTCTCGAAAAATCTAATTATTGTTCCGTTGCACACATCACATTTAGCACCGGCTGTATTTGTTATCGGAAGAATTTCAAGTTGCTTTAGTTGTCCACTTTCATACCAATGGTAAACTGTATCAACATATAACCCTGCGCTGTATTTGCATTGATCTTTCTTCTTTCCGTTTTCATACCACCAAATCCACACGCCATCTTTCTTCTGATTCCTAATTTGACCCAGGTAATCAAGCTTACCGGAATTATAGAGTACTTTTTTCTGATAGTTTAGGGTGTCCTTTTCGTTGGCATAGATGAGGATTACTTTCGGTTTACCATCGGGAAATGACTCGGTAATTTTTTCAACTTCTTGCCTGCAGCCAAGTAATAATCCGCTACATAAAATTAAAATCACTATTCTATTCATTGTGGAGAAGGGTTACCACCAACATCGGCATACTATGATATATAATATCTATATCTCTTATTACTTCATGAAGGTAATGGTTTGCTGAATGTGCCGCAATAAGAGTTGGTATTGCGCCCCTTCAGGGCTTCATTGTTGGATTACCTCAGGACTCAGTCTTCGACAGGCCTGCCTGCGGCAGGTAAAACTCAGCCTGACAGGTTTTTGGATTAGACGCCTGAGATTGGGAAATACTTTACCTTTCCCCGCTTGGCTTCTTTGTAACCAGACTAAAGTGCGTGTTGGCTGCTAAAAAGTTCTCGAGAAGGTCGACTCCTTCGGTAGCCTGGCAAGTCTCTTCCCATTTACTTTGCGGATCGGTTCCGTCGTTATAGCGGAACTTTACTTTCTCCGTAAGATGATCAAACTCGATTTTCAAGGTTTTGCTGAAGTTGACGCGATCATCTGATGGAATTGAAATGAGTAACGAATACATGGATGTTCCTGGAAATAGAACACTATCGTATCCTCTATCTATTATATGCCGCACGATGAATCTAATTGGCCTAAGTTTATTGCCTGCCTGTATGAACTGGTCATATTTTGACAGAACGTTTGACCATTCGTTTTTTAGTTGGCCGACAGTTATAGGATCTCCTTCTTGCACGCTGTTTTTCGTTTAATAATTTTAAAAAGGAAGACTTTGCTGCTGCCTTGCACGATGGGCTTGGAGGAATAAAACTCTGGCATTACATTTTAACCAAAAGGTATTTAAGGTCCTCAATCTTATGCGCTAATTCTTGCCAGTCTGGAGTGATCGGGTACAGCTTCAGGGTGTCGCCATTTATTTTGTAATGAAAAAGCTTACCGCGTGTCCAATTTCCTGAGGAGTCCTGAGCCGGATAGAAAATAGCAACATCATAAAATACGCCTTCCACAAAGTCATTCACCAGCTCGAAATATGTATCGTTGCCGAAGCCTTTTACTTTCCCATCATCCGAAAATTCAATCGTTATGTCTGTTGCTAATTGTTTGAATCGCCCCTCAAACAGAAGTTTCCGTAGCGCTGTCTGGTCGTCAACCACTTTCCGGTATTCTTCTTTGATGCTACCAAAGTCAAGTTGCAATAATCCGTTGTCAAGCACCGTCATGGTGAAGGGTTCGTCGACAAACGAGTGGCCTGTGGGGTCTTTGAGGTTATTAATAAAACAGTTTTTTGTTGAATCGAACGTTATGGAACAAGTGTAACCTCCCTCATGTTCCATAAATCCGCCTATCGTGGCTGAGTCTGTCATCAAGTTATGCTTATCAAGGGTGAAGCCCCAGAACCGGGTGCTGTACTCGCGGCTTTCATAGATTGACTTAGTGCTTGAAATCTTTTCCAAATAGCTGTTGGAGAGCCAATATCCATGCAGTTTTTCTGCGATTGCCTTTCTCGCCTCTACGCTGGCTTTGATTTCTTTATCGGTTGTTTTGCTGGTGCAGCCTGCACAAAGTATCAAAAGTATTATTGCTGCTCGTTTCGACATCATTGGGATACTTAATACCGGAAGTTTAATAATAAAATAAGCTTTACGATCAGACGGCTTGCGGCCATCATGGATACTCTTCACCAAACCAAAACTGAATTAGTTTTCCGTCTATAAAGTCATACCGGCCAAAATAGCGGTTGTCTTTATTACTGGTCTCAAAAGTCCAGATTGTTACCCCGTTCTCTGTTTTGATTCTTGCTGGTCGGCCGAGTATCTTTTTCACCTGACGTTTAGTAAGCCCCAGTGAGATGTTTTTCCCGGTCACAAACTGGTTTGATGAAATCCTGAGTTCTGGCCTTATATCTTTTGTATTGTAGGCTACACGAAATTCGTAAAAGTCGTTGCTCGTGCCACCGGGATGGAAAACCATCGTAAGCAATTGTTTGCCATCGCTGGTAATAACATCGGTCTCATCATCGGCCTGATCAACGTAGTTCTTTCCCCGGCCAAATACATTCTCTACCGACTCGGGAGTTCGGAGTTTAATTTTATTAACGGAAGAGTCGATGAAGCCGGCTTGATTGGACTGTCCGGAACTTTGCGAACAAATAATTGTGAACGTTAGTATGGTAATGAGTATCCTCACCGGGTGTTATGACAGGTTGTGTTTGTATATACTTGCTGAAGGTAATGGTTTATCAATTTAGGGGCAAGAAGAGCAAGTATTGCGCCCCTTCAGGGCTTAGGGTTTGGTGCTTCCCATGCGATGGGCGATGCCCATCGTTTATGATATTGCGCCCCTTCGCCCGATGGACTTCATCCATCGCTCGGATATTACGCCCCTTCAGGGCTGAGGCCGGGGACTCCTCACTTAAAAATGATTTCTCCGCAGGGAAGTAAAGCAATCTGCGGGGGCATTCGGTAGAAAAGCTTCTGCCCTTGCAGCACAAGTTCGGCCCGGTTGCCGCCCCTGCTCTGATTTTGCGCTGTGGCGACTGTCTGATAAAAGATGCCGGCAACATAGAAAAGACAATCTTCCTTTGGTTTGATAGTCCGGTGAAACCGGGTGGGTTTATCAAGGGTTTTGAGGTTTGTTACGCCATAGTTAAATAAGGGGAGCTTATCGAGTGTCATGGTGTCGGACGGGAGAAACAGTTTCACGAATGTGTTGGGCGAACCGGGGATGGCAATGGAATCAGCGGAGAAGCTAATGCTAAGTTAGTTCTACCGGTGTGCTGGTTTCATTTACTACGCGCGTAACGAATACGAGGCGACTGTAGTTATAATTCTTCTTTACAGGTCCGAGGTACGGCCCGCCTTTCGGATAGCTGTTTTGTATGATGATGCCATTGGTGTTGGACTCGCTGTACCACTCGGGCTTTTTTGCGGTGGTCTGCGATGAGGCGTGGATGGAGAATAATAAGAAGAGTGTTGATATGATGAGGGGCTTCATGGGCATTAGGGATTGGGGATTAGGTATTAGGCATTGGGGATTGGGGATTGGGCATTAGACTTTAGGCACGATGATGTTGGCAACGGTTAGCGTTCCGGATGTCTATTACTTAATTGTTCCGCATTGAATCTCTTTACCGTTAAAGGTGTAGAAAAGATCCTGACCTTTGAGTGTGAAGCCTGCCCGGGTGTGCAGTTTGGGACCACCTTTTACGCGGGGCGGCACAACTTCGGGTGTGACTAACAAAAGTCGCACGACATAAAAGCCTGTTGACTGGTTGGGGTTAATAGTTCTTTTTAATGAAGAGGGTTTATGCAAGCGCTCCGCCAGAAACGATTCTGCATCGTGAAAGCCATAGTTGCCCAAGCGCTCGGCACCGGCCATCAGGGTGTCAGGCGGAATCAGGATGTGATGTTGGGCAAGCTGTGGCGATCGTATGTAATTCGGAAATGCATAGGTATCTCCTGAAAAATCGATGGTAACGTGCAACGGGTTATCGGTTTGGTTGATGATGCGCGTCCAGAATATGGTTTTGGCATACCGGTTTCCCTGCGGATCAAAATATTGTTCGCCCCGAGGGAAACTGTTTTGGATGGTGAGGCGCTTGCCGCCGGCATAGTTGTATTGAAACTGTGTGTAGTAGCTCCCGGCCGACCCGGGAACAGTGATTGTATCGCTGGTTACGGACTCAAGCGTTTCGTGTGAAAAGTCGCGGGTGGTTTGTCCGCCACAGGAGATGCAGCCAACGAGCATCAGAAAGAAAGTGAATTTATGCATGCAGTTCATCCGTTATCTCTTGCAGTGATTTCCAACAAAGAAACGAGGGCTTGTGCAGGACTATGGTAATGAGATTGTAAAAAGAATGTAAAAATTAGAATGAAGAATTTAGAAGTAAGACATTAGACTTGAGATGTGAGATTTGAGAGTAGTCAATCTCAGAATTTAGAGGGGGTACGAAAGACGTCACCAATTCTTTAGTTTGGCCACGAAGGCGGGCCATGCTTGTTTCGGTTCGCTGGTGGCGTACTGATTTAATCCGAGTGAATTCATAAAGCCACATAGGTAAGTCGGGTCGATACCCTGGGCAGCGGCATAGGGCGTGCAGAAGTCGGGCGGGTAATCGTATAACCCGTGATAATAAATAAACTCCAATTCGCCACGCTCTTTGTATGAACGAAGTGCATCAAACATGTTTTCAACGAATTGCACCTGGAGGCTTTCTGATGAATGGTTGTCGGGCGATGACGGGTAGCCGATTTCCGTAAACGCGAATGGCTTGCCTTGTGCCTGACCGGCCATAAATGCTACATCGCTGTAAACATCGGCCGGTGCGCGCATCTGCCAATTGGGGTTGGTGTTATCGGTCGGGTAATAGGTGTAGCAGACAAAATCGCTGTGCGGGGTAAGGGTATTAAAAATTTCAGCGTTGGTAGTTAAGGAATTAAAGGTGATAATGGTGCCGACTCTTACCCAGGGCATCTTCTGATGGATGCGATTAACAGCTTGCTGATAAAAAGACGAAAACGAGCTTAATGAAGTCGGGTTGGCCGCGAGGTAGCCATCTACTTCGTTGCCGATGAGGATATGGGAAACGCGATCGATGGACGCTGCCGATGCGAGATTATCAATCAGGCTCTGGAAGCGATTAATCACCGCGGGATCATCAAATGACGCTGACATTAAATCCGCAGGGACGGTTTTACGATTGGTGTCGATCGTTTTCAGCACCAGGATATAGCTTTTGAATTTTGTTTTATCTGGATCAAGCAAGGTGAGTGGATTTACTACAAACTCTTGTAATGCGTATGTGCCGGGAGACGGCTCTAGTTCAGCCCATTCGGGAGCCATTCCAAACAGGTTAATTCCGTTTGAGGTTACATAGTCTACGGACTGAAGGTAGCCTTCAAGTCCGGGCGGAGAATTTTGATGTGATTGCAGTGCGATGCCTACCAATCCGCTTTTCTGACGAGGCTCATTGTCGGAGCATCCGCTGAGCGCGAGCCACGTTACAATACAAACGAATCGAATGATTGCAGGGACTTTCATTTGCAGGTTAGACGCGGATTTTGTCTGCCCGGTTACAGGATTAGTAGTTAGTCGTAAGACGTTAGACGTAAGTAGTAAGTAGTGAGACGGGAGATGAGAAAATTTCGAATTCAGAATTTCGAATGACGAATCAAGATTTATGGTTTAAGGTTCGAGGCTGCCGGGTTCCGGTGGCCAGTTTCCGGTTTAAGGTTTAAGGTTTAAGGATTAGGGATTGGGCATTGGGGGCATTAGGGCATGGAGGTGATTAGTTGATTACAACTTTAAAATGCTTTTTGCCACTTCCCGGCATTTATCAAGATTGCCCGGCATACCCATGGTAGTGGTTTCAAGGTCATAAAGTTTGGTTGCGATTGTTTCAGCATCTGCTCCTGAAATTTTCAACCTTAATATTGCAGGAGTGTAGCTTTGATATTCATCGCGCAAACCATAGCCGTTTACTCCAATCGGGTCCCACTCTGTCCAAAGAATCTCATCAATTGCCTGATATAACTTTAAATACTTTCCCTTTCTTCTGAACTTCTCCTTTAGTTCATTCTTATCAAGTCTATACTCTCCCGTCAGGAGATACTCCCGCCAAAGCGCCAGGTTCTTGATTGAGATATCAAATCCGATCTCGGGGCTGTTCCACTCAAAAATCGTATTTGAGATTCGCTCTCCTGCTGAATCACTATCCCACGTAAAATAGTCGGACGCCATTAATGCGAATGAAATTGTGTTCAAGTCGGTACTTGATAATTTTCCGGCCAAGGCATCGTCACATAACTTGATTAATTGTTCGATCGTAACATTGAATTCATCCTCTTCCAATCTTTCAACATAGACTGTAGTGACGTCATAACTTGTCCGTTTCTGACTGTCCGCAAGATCGATTGCCAGTTCGTCAGCCGTTATTTTGTTATCGAAATAGTCTTTTAGTTTTTTCTCGGTCATTTAATCTAATATACGCTCAAAACCCTTATTCGCAAATGAGCGGGTTAGACGTGAGACGTGAGACATGAGATGTGAGATATAAGATTTCGGATTTAGAATTCAGACTTTTGTATCTTCGTAAAAATCCCTCCCCATGTCGTTTGCTGAGTATTCGCTGGTGTTCATCTCTATCCTTGTTGGCTACATTGTGACGGTGGCGATGGGCGGATGGGGTAAATTGATTAAACGCTTTGATGCAAAGGTGTTTTCTGTGCTATACCTCTGCTGGTCGCTGTCGATGTTCTTTTATCTTTTGTTTATCTGGCTTTGGGCGTTCAGGGGTTTCAGCAGTAACCTGGATTACCTGAATTCGCCCTCTTCGCTATACTTTATCATCATCCGCTTGCTGATTATTTACTTTGCGGTGGAGACGCTGACGCCTGACGGAACGGATGTTGTTGATTTCAGAGGTCACTTTTCGCAGGTGGCAAAGAAATTCTATGGTATCCTGATTGTTCTGTGGTCGTACGAGTTGCTGCTCTATCCGCTCACGGGGCATTACGACTTAAGTCCGAGAATGCTGCTATACCTGATCAATCTCCCAATTTCGATTGCGTTGTTTTTTATCAAATCCGAAAAAGTTCAGGTGGCGCTTGCCGTGATCTGCTTAGCAATACAGATTTTTGCCAACGTTACGGTGCTGGAGTTTCTTTAGACACTAGACGTAAGTAGTAAGACGTAAGTAGTGAGACGTGAGATGTGAGCTTCAGGAATTTCGAGTTTCGAATTACGAATTACGAATTTAGAATTTTGAGTTTCGAATCAGGCAGTGGCCTCCCCCATCGCCATGCTGTTACACTTCAGTAAAATTTCCTGCAAGTCAGCGCCCTTCGAACGCAACGGATCAATGGCTTTGACAAGGGCTGTTCGGATTTGATATAATTCTTCACGGTCGTATTTGGCGGAGCCTTTAACCAGGTCTAATTTCATCAGGGCCTGCTGCTGATTTTCTTTCGGATTGAACCAACCATTCAACTCGGAACATTGATGGCAAACTCCGTTTTTATTTACCAACGCGCACCGATTATCAAAAATGTCGGTCATGGTTTTTCGACCATCCTGCAACAGGTATTTAACAGTACCCTCGGTGCGGTCGAGAATCAGGCAGATTTCGGACACGGAAAAATCATACACATCTTTCAGCACTAACGCGATCTGGTTTTCGATGGGTAAGTTTTTAGCAATGCACGTAAAGCAGGTGTCGATATGCTCTTTCATATCATACGTGGTTGCTGCGGAAGTCTCGTGTACCCGGACGATGCTGTTTCGCAGTTGCTCACTTTCAAGCACCAACTTTTTAGCCTGCTCACTTACATCGGGTGTCCACCGTTTTTGGCGTTTCAAATAGTTGTATGACAGGTTGGTTGCAATTTGAAATACCCAGGTTTTTAAGGACGACTCGCCTTTGAACGTGGAAAGTTTTTCATATGCTTTAATGAATGTATCGTGGGTCAAGTCTTCTGCATCGTTGCGGTTCGCCAAAAGCCGGTACAGGTATGATTTCAACTGGTTCTGAAATGCGGAAAACAATGACTGGAAGGCGTTGATATCGCCACTCAATGCGTTCTTTAAACTCTCTTGTTCGTTCATGGTGTTTTTGATTTGATGGGGTTGTCGGCTCGTTTGCCGATGACTCCAGCATGTTTCAACGTTACTATTAATTATCGCCTGTTACTTCAACAGCCGCACGAACGTGTTGTTGTTCGTACGGCTTTGTTCCCGTGCCTGCCGGCTTGCATCGTTACCCTGCACGGCGGGTGGGTCTACATCTTTACCACGGGCGGGGTTAACGCAACGGGTCGCTTTTCGGCACTGCACATATCGTTGTCGCGGGGCCTGGCACCAAAATACAATTTACCATCTTTGTCTAACGAAAGTAAATCATAGTCGCCCGGACACTCCTTCACCGATTTCCATGCGCTGCAACCGTTAACTGAGACATCCTGCTCCACATCAAGCGTTAAGCCGCAGGGTGCAAAGCCAAAGGCCTTTATTAGATTTTCATCGTTTGTTTTGAGCGTCAGGAACTTCTTTTTTTCATAAAACACGGCGTTATACGTGTCGGCTAACTTGCCCGACTTCTCCTGGAGTTTGTATGTGCCGAACGTTCTGAATTTGAAAACCTGCATTTTCAGTTCCGGGTCGAGTGCAAGGGTAAAGTCGAGGGTCCATTTTCCCTTGTCGAACGTGAATACGCGTTTGCCCCAGGCGGTTCCGTAGTTATAAGGCGCAGGATCGGCATACGTGCCGGAGAGGTTTTCCAATTTGGTTTTCAGCTCTTCAGTCGAGTTTGATTTGAATGCGAAGGCCATCAGTGCAACGGCAATGATTGCGAAAAAGGTAATTGATATTCTCATGGTTTTAGTTTTTTATGATTACTACTTTCTCATCCGCTTTCGGTTGCGGGATATTTGTGTCAGCATGTTTTACCGTATCGGGTGGGCCATGCCGGCTGAGCAGCGCCTGCTTCGTTGATTTTGTCATGGTACATTATTTTTGTTTGAATAATGTTGTTTTGACAAACGAGCGGATGAAAACGGATGAAAAGACTGAAAGTTTTTTCGAGGGGTTAATTTTTGCGCGTTCGTGCGCTGTTGTATCTTTCCTTCATGCTCTCCCGGCAAACGAAACGCAATCTTGCACGCATCGCCCCGTTCGGGCTCATCTGGCTGTTGTTTAGTTTCATTTACTCACTGCTGGAGCGCGGCCTGCTGGGTACATTTACCTACTACCCTGCCACCGGAAACCCATATAATTTTACGGGCACGGTTTTCATCACTGCTTTTATGGCGCTGGTGTGCGGACTGATCATCGGCACGATTGAGGTTCTGTACCTGAACAAAATTTTCCGCAAGCGCAGCTTTACTCAAAAGGTGGTTTTTAAAACTGCTATTTACCTGGGCTTCATCATCGGTTTTCTGCTGCTGGTTTCGCTGTTCTTCAATGCCTTCGCGCTTCAGGCAAGCATATTCGACAGTATGGTGGTGAACAATACATTTATCTTTTTCAACAACTTTGCCTTCTGGAGCGTGGTATTCTACATCGCCTGCATTATCGGCATCTCGCTGTTCTTTCACGAAGTGTATGAAAACCTCGGCCATGGCGTAATCACGAATTTCTTTTCGGGCCGCTACCATACGCCCAAAGAAGAAGAACGCATTTTTATGTTCCTCGATATGCGTTCATCAACCACGCATGCGGAACAGATGGGCCACGGCCGCTATTTCGAAATGCTGCAACAATACTTTGCGCACCTCGCCACGCCCATCATTAACCACTCTGGTGACGTATACCAATACGTGGGCGATGAGGTGGTGATCACCTGGACGCTCAAAGCAGGCCTGCAAAACAATGCCTGCATCAAATGTTTCTTTGCCTTACAGGAAACGCTGAACGCACACCGTGCCGAATACCTGTCGCGCTTCGGTGTAGCACCAACGTTTAAAGCGGGCTTGCACGCGGGCACCGTTACTACGGGTGAAATTGGGGTGATTAAACGGGAGATCATTTTCACGGGCGATGTGCTGAACACTACAGCCAGAATTCAATCGCTATGCAACCGGTACGAAGTGGACATTCTCCTTTCGGTCGACCTGGTCAAGAAACTTACTCCGGATGAAGGTTTTATACTTAAATCGCTCGGGGAAGCAGAACTTAAGGGAAGGGATAAAAGGATGGAGTTGTTCTCGGTTGCCTTAAGTAGCTAGACGTTAGACGTAAGTAGTAAGACGTGAGAATTCAGAACTCAGAAGTTAGAAGTTAGAATTCTGAATAATGAATTACTTGATACTTGCTACTAACGTCTATTCACAGATTCTTCTCGGCAACTTCCCGCCTTACGCGGCTTAGGTGTTCGGGGGTGATATCGAGGTAAGAGGCGATGATGTTCAGCGGCACGCGCTCGATTACTTTGGGCCGGTCGTTCAATAACTGCAGGTATTTTTCTTTTGGGGTTGCGGATGTTAAGCTTGCGCGCACGGTTACCATCTGCACGATGTTGTGCTCGGCCATCAGTCGCCCGAAACGCTCCCACGCTTTGTATTCGTCAAACAGCTTGTGCAGCGATGCTTTGCTGATCAGCAGTACTTCCGTTTCTTCGAGTGCCTGGAAGGCAATCTCGGTAACTTTTTCGGTGAGCAAGCTTGCGTAAATGGTAATGAAGGTGTTCTCGAAAAAGAACTGCCCGGTAACTTCTTCGCCATCGCGATAGAAGAAGTAGTGCATGCCGCCTTTTGTGATGAACCCGACTTCTTTGCACACTTCCCCAATGTTCCACAGTACTTCGTTCTTCTTCAGCCTGCGAACGGTAAGCTTGTCGGTAAATGCGCTGAAAGCTTCCGCGTCAAGCGGCACCATGCGGTTTACAACCTGGTAAAGTCCTGCGGTTTCCATAATACAATACCTCTAAATAAATGGAATTCGGCTGGAATCCTATGGGCATGTCTTGATTCTCTTGATCCTGATCAAGAAAAACACCTGTCGCGGCCTTCTTGATTACGATCAAGTCGCACGCCCCGGCTGCGCTGCACTTTTGTGCAACGAAAAACAAAAACAAAACCCTTATGAAAAACACGATTCAACTTCTTGCAGCAGCTGCTCTGGTGGCACTCGCGTCTTCTTTTGCTACGGCCCAAAAATTATCAGACCACGAGTTCAGCATCAATGGCTTTCGCAACCCATCGGTAGGTGCGGAATACCGGTACAAAAGTTTCTCGGTGCATGGCGGCTACTACCCTACCCGCTTTAAGTCGGGCATCACCACCAAGTTTGCCAAGGCAGGTGTTACGTACTGGTTTCTGCCGGTAGGCAAAAAGGAAAACCCGTCATCGTTTTATTCAACAGTTGCGTTTGCCCGGGGACTATCGCGTGCCTATGAAGACAAAAATGCCCTGATTGGTGAAGTCGGCTTCCGCTGGATGGTGTGGAAGGGCTTAAACCTGCGGATTGGTGTCGCTGCGCTGGGGGCAAAAGGTGAAAGTGTAAAAATCAATCCGACACCGGGCATCAGTTATTCATTCTTCTTTTAGTCAACAACCTGTTAACCGTTACTACCATGAACGCACATAAAATTATTGGCGGCTTATTGATTGCTGGCGCGGTTGCGCTGCTTATCCCCTACAACATGCTGATTGTGATTTTCGAATACCCGGACATTCTGCGCCAAAGCACGGCTACTGTACTCACAAAGTTTTATGAAGGTGGTGATGCGCTGATCTGGACGTGGTTTGCCTTTGCTGTAACCGGGCTGCCGTTACTTCCTGCATACATCATGCTCGGCCAAAAACTCGAACGCCAAACTTCCCTCGCAGGGATGGCAACCACGCTCGGTGTAGTCGGACTGATCGTGCAGATGATCGGCCTGCTGCGCTGGACATTTGTGGTACCAGTACTGGCCGACAGTTTTGTGCATGCCACGGATGAACCGACACGCACAGCTGCTATCATGGCGTTTAAAACAATTCACCAGTTTGGTGGCGTAATTCTGGGCGAGCATTTGGGTCAGCTGTTCACGATTGCCTGGACGGTGATGATCTCGTATGCGCTGTATCGCTCGCAATTGATTGCCCGGTGGGTTATGTACTTCGGGTATGCTGCAAGCGCAATCTACCTCGCAGCACAATTGGAGCTTTTCGCCACGGTGATGCCCTCGGTACCAGCTTGGAACATGGCTGGATTTATTGGCAGCACGCTGTGGCTGGTATGGCTTGTGATTGTGGGGGTAGTTTTTGTGAGACGTTAGACTTAAGACGGGAGATTTAAGATTTGAGATTTCGAATTCAGATTTTCGGATTAGCTTTAAACATCTATGGGCTTAGCATTACGAAAACAGTTTCCGGAATTTGAAATAAATGAATACACGGACGAACAAAGTGTGACACTTTCGGAAGCGATTGAGGAAGTTAAACAGTTCGACTGGGTAAATGAAACGCTCAAGGGTTCTAAAATAATTGAGGAGCATGCCAATCCATCGATTAACCTGAGAAATTTCAAAAACGACATCCTTTCAATTTTTTGGGCGGAAGATGGCCAGTTTGTGGTGTATCTCATGGAGCGCAAAGTATGGCGGTCGTCACGGACGTCTATTGTTAAAGGTTATGAAGGGGTATACGAGTTAATACGGTTATTTGACCGCGGTGAACGGGATTCGCTGCACGCATTGATGAAGACTGCCGAACAGTATTACAAAACAGGATGGCATCTTGACTTAATGAACTATTTTGTGAGACTGAAAACCAGAAATTCACGAGAGGTTGTCCGGGAAGAGTATGTATACACAATAACGTTCTGGAAAGTTTTCAAGAAGCTTTTTATGTCCATAGGCATTATTGGAATCATGGCATTCTTGTTTCTGCGCTTTCCACCGAACGCAAACCTACCGGTGTTACTTCTTCTTCAATCCATATTCTTAGCACTGGCCGCACCGGCCGTAATCTTAACCGTTAATCACATAAACAAAAATAAAGGCTGGAAGATCTATTTCCGCAAACATGACAATACCTTTATCGTCACCTTTCCGGGAGGTAAGCAAATATTTAACAAATCAGATTTTGTAAAAAGAGTTGTAACCACGAACAGAACTAACGCACCATGGGGTGATTTTGATTACACTACATTAATCCGAAACGATAACATGCAATTGCATATCTCAAGCCTGATGGTGCCAACGGAAGACATGGATCGGTTGTTTGACAGGTTGGACACCATCACTGAAGAAAAGAGGTTTCAGTGGATCAAAGTCAAGAAGGTGGAAGTTGAAAATAAAAATTAAGACGTGAGATGTAAGATGTGAGATTCCAGATTTAAGGTTCAACGTTTAAGGTTTGAGGTGAATTTTGAACGTTGGATTTTGAACTTGAAGAGATTCACAGTTTTAAATTCAATCGCTATCTTTAAATCTGCTAAAACCTACACCATGAACCAATCAAAACCTCTCCCCGTCTGGATACTGATTGTTTCCGGACTTTTTGCCGTTATGGAACTTGGCGTGAGTCTCTCGCTGTGCTTCGCACCGGAATCGGTATTGGAAACGGTAGACCTTTCGGCAAAGGGTGTCATGTACCTGGTATACATGTGGGCCGCACGCCAATTCGCGCTGGGATTCATTCTTGCCTTTTCAACATTCAAACGCTCGGTGCCGATGCTGTCGCTCAGCTACATTTTCTTCCTGGTGATGTTTGTGGGCGATTTGCTCATTGGCATCCATCAACACGAAAACTCAATGATCATCACGGCCATTGTAATGTGCCTGATTTCAGCGGGATTGATTTATGCGGTTAACCGGAGCGTTAATCGTTAAACGTTAATGGTTAGGGAAGATTCAACGTTTAAGGCTTAAAGTTCACCGTTAAGAGTTGAGTGAGTTTCAAGTTCGTCATTTAAAGTCGCGAGCAATTTTGAACTTTGAATGTTGAATAATTTTAATGGTTAAGCGCTTCAAATTCAATCCACTTCACATCGCCATTGCTGCTGAAGAAGAAGTATTTCCCGTCACGGGAGATGTACGGGCAGAAATCGCGCGTGGGTGTGTTGATGTGATTGCCCAGGTTGGCGGCCTGCGTCCATTTACCATCTTCGAATTTTGAGAAATATAAGTCGGCCCCGCCCAGACCATCTGCGCGTTTGGACGATGCAAAGATGAGCAGCTTCTCATCGTGCGAGATAAACGAATCGAACTCGGCTTTGTCGGTGTTCACGGCTGCACCCAGGTTTTCGGGCGTTGTGTACGTACCATTTTCCAGCCGGCTTACATAAACATCTTCCTGCCCGATACTGCCCGCGCGTGACGACCCGAAATACACATTACCCTTTGCGGTAAATGAAACATAGTATTCGTTGCTGTCGGAGTTGATGGCTTTGAAATTCTCGGGTGCCGACCAAGAACCATTCTCCAGCGGAATGCTGAACCAGATGTCGAAGTCTTTGAGGGTGTCAGTTTCATCTTTTGGCCGGTTGGAGATAAAATACATTTTGCCATCGGGTGCAAAAGCCGGATCGGCCTGCGACCATGCCGTATCGGTAAACGAAGTAAGCTGCGGACTTCCCCACTGCGTGCCGTCATAACGAATCACATAGATTAGTGTTTTGTTGTTTTCGTTGCGCGTGAAATAATACGACTTGCCATCGGGTGAAAAGCAGGCGTTGAAATCGAACGAGTCGCTCGACACCAGTTTAGGCAGAAATGTTATCGCAGCTGTATCCGGCAATGGCTGCGGATACGGAATGCTCAGCTTTTCTTTTTCGGCATTGCAGCAAAACAATGCGGCTGCTGTGCATACAAACAAAACAGGGATCAGGTATTTCATGGAGATTAGGGATTGGGCATTAGGTATCAAGTATCAAGTATCAGGTATCAGGCATTAGGCATTAGGGATTAGGGATTAGGGATTAGGGATTTGTATTACTTAATCCGGTAAGATGTGTTGGTCCAGTTCCACTCCCACGTTTTGCCGTTGTCGGGCGAGAAGGCCTGGTACCATACCGGTTCATCGGGATTAGTTTTGTCCCACACAAACATCACGATCACCGGGGTGCCTTTGTACACATCCTTACAATAAAAGCGGCCGATGTTGCCTTCGAATGAACCAACCACGGGAGGATCGAGCACGCCTGTGTTGCTCGCTACCCAATACAAACTCCACAAACGTGTTTGCGGATTGAACAAGCGCAGCGTAAAGCCTTCGAACGGCTTGCCTTCGAGCGTGGCTTTATAAATGTCGGTGTTGCCGAGGCCGTCGAGCATCATGCCGAAGTTTTCATCGGTGGATTCGAAATCGATCCACTCATTATTATTCTGCAGTCGGGTTTTAAGTTTCTTATGTTTCATCAGCCACTTGCCTTGCAGGAACTCAAAGTCGTGCTTCGAAGAAGTTTTAGAAGCCGTGATGATGAGCTCACCCTGCGGTGACACGCTTGCGTTCGCGAGCATCGGGCCTTTTGGCCAGTTGATTTGTGCCGTGGCCACCAGGCAGGTTAACAAACTCAATGCGATTGTTAACAAACTGTTAAGGGTGATGCAGCGATACCGCACCTTGGGTGAGAAAATATTCTTCATATGTACTTAAAGAGCTTGAAGCCGGAAGTTAATTGTTATCGGCTAATAGCAAAACGTTAAACGCTATTAGTTATACGTTATACGTTATTCGTTAACCGTTAATCGTTAACCGTGAATTGTAATTTGAAATAGCAAATAACTATTAACTATAAAGCGGATTTCCGCATCTCATACATGTGCCGGACGAAGCCGATCTTCTCGTAGGCTTTGATGGCTGATTCGTTTTGCACATAAACTTCCAGCCGAAGCTCGTGAACGCCCTGCCCCACTGCCCAGTCTTTTAACGCTTCTATGATTTTTTGATTGATGCCTTTGCCCCGGTGTTCGGGTGTAACATACATGAAGCCCAAGTATGCGTGTTGCCGGTGTTGGAGATACTGCTTTGATGATTCGATGCGCGCGTAGCCACATCCTGCGAGCTTGCCATTCACTTCCGCTACCAGCAATTCGATGTGCGGAGCGCGAATCATTTCATCGATATCGTAATAGATTGTGTTTTCGCGCGTGAGGGTTGGGTCGTACGGACGTTCAGCTTCAATTACCCCCTGCTCGAATTGAAGGAGGATTGGTTTGTCGGATGGTGTTGCTTGCCGGATAGTGTATTTGATTGAACTCATGAAAATTCATTAATTGGAGTTAGTAAAATCAGTTACATTTGATTTTATCCCAATTTATGAACATTACATTGAAACGGTGTTTATCCATTTATAACTTGATCCCGGCCCTGGTTGCCGGATTACTTGTTTCCTGCGGTAATAATGATCCGGAACCAAAGGCTGCAACACCAATCATCAGCAGCATAACGCCTGACGCTGGTGCCGCGGGTATGGAAGTGACGATTGTGGGGATGAACTTCAGTAATAATCTCTCGAACAACAAAGTCTATTTCAATGGTGTTGAGGCGATGGTTACAGCCGCCACCGCTGACAACCTCGTTGCGATCGTTCCAGGCAATGCCAGCCCGGGACCAATATCGGTGAAAGTCAAAAATTCAGACAACGCTATTTCTCCAGAATCTTTCCGCTACTACGATATAGCCCTTGCGCTTGAAGCGTTAGTTGATGGGAAAAACCAAGTTAAACTTTGGCGAAACAACGTGGTTGACGATATAACTGACGGTTCCGTATCGATTTCATGCACCTCAATCGCCATCTCCGGAACTGATACGTACATCACAGGTAACACAAGTAACGGTCCGGTATATTGGAAGAATAAAGAATTGAACGAATTGTCGCCCGGCATTACAGGAGCTACACATGCGATTGCTATTCATGAAGGCGACATTTATGTGGCAGGTAACTCGGGCAGTAATTCGTATGCAGCCTACTGGAAAAATGGAGCATTAACCTATCTTAATGAAGAGGCCGATGGATATGCAAGTAATATTGCGTTTGCGGGTCCTGATGTATATTTCTCAGGTAGCGTTTCTGATGGCTCGAAATACGTGCCCCGGTACTGGAAAAATGGTATTGAAAATCCCCTTGCTATCGATGACGAAGCCTTTGCGGAAGACATTAAAACGAATGGCGATGATGTATATGTTTTAGCATTTGCCGTTGGCTCCGCCCCAATCTTTTCGATCAAGTATTGGAAGAACGGGGTAATTAAAAATGTCTCCGGTTCGAACCAGGCCCAGGCATACTCAATGGATATAGCGGGAACGGATATTTATGTAGCCGGCTATGAGAAAATCTCCGGAACATTTTTTCCGAGGTTTTGGAAAAACGAAGTGGTACAGGAAGGACCGTTTAATGCGGGGACTCCTGGCTTTATCAGGAAAATTGTTGTTATCAATGAAGACATCATTATGACGGGATACCTGAATATAGAAAACCACCTCATACCTTTTTATTCAGTTAATAACACCCTACAAACGCTTAATGATCAACCAGACACGAATGTGAAGGGCATGGCTATCAGCCAATGACAAGTAAAGTTTACATATACAAACGAGTTGTTCAGAGCAAACTGTTTATTGATGCGCATTATAGCGAAGCCATCGACCTGGATAACATTGCCGATGAAGCGTACTTTTCGAAATTCCATTTCATCCGCCTGTTCAAATCCATTTACGGTAAAACCCCGCATCAATACCTGATCAGCGTGCGCGTTGAGCAATCCAAGCTTCTGCTTCAGAAGGGTTTGACGGTTACGCAAAGCTGCACGGAAGTAGGGTTTGAAAGTCTTACATCGTTCACTGCGCTATTCAAAAAATACGTTCGCCTCTCTCCTTCCGAATATCAGCGCATCTACCTGGCGCGCGAAGAACAAATCCGCACCGCTCCGCTGGAGTTTATCCCGGCCTGCTTTGCCAGCCAATACGGCTGGAATTAAAAAAGCAATTTTCGAGAAGCCGCTGGGTTATCCTTGCTGCATCTTTACAAAAACAATTACTAAAACATGATCACACGAATGAATCATGTAAGCATTTTCGTTCTGGATCAGGACAGTGCTTACGATTTTTATGTAAACAAACTTGGCTTTACCGTTCACACCGATGCCCCGATGGGTCCCGGCATGCGGTGGCTTACGGTTTGTCCGCCTGAGCAACCCGAGCTCGAGATTTCGCTGATGGCGATCGCTGACGGAATGCTGTTCAAAGATGGTGCGGCAGAAAAAATGCGCGACTTGGTTAAGAAGGGTACGTTCGGCTTCGGAGTGTTCGAGTGCAACGATCTGCAGGCAACCTACGAGGAGTTAAAAGCAAAAGGCGTTGTGTTTCACAAGCCGCCTACCAAGGAGTTTTACGGTTATGAGGCGTTGTTTGCGGACGACTCGGGCAACTGGTTTTCGCTCGGTCAGAAGAAGTAAACGGTATGATTCAAGCTTTTACGTTCAAACGTTCAATGAGCGAAACCCCTGAACTTAAAAGCTTGAATTTGTTTACGCAACCGCGCTCAATACATTGTACTTGTTACGGTACTCAACGGGTGAAAGCCCGGTAATCTTCTTGAATGTGGTGCGGAATGCCTTGATGTCGTTATAGCCGACCTTGTACATTACTTCATTGACATTCTCGCTTGACGATTCCAGGCTCATTTTCGCAGCTTCGATTTTCACGCGCTGAATGTATTCGACAACCGTGTTCGCGGTAGCTTTCTTGAACCTGCGCTCAAGATTGCGTCTGCCGAGTGCAAACATGGAAGCCAGCTGATCAACCGTAATCTTCTCTTTGTAATTGTTCTCGATAAACGTCTGCGCTTCCTTGATCGGTTCATCGCCATGCTCTTTCGTGCCGGTGAACATCATAAAGGCAGACTGGTTTTCGCGATCAATTTCAAGCGCAAACACTTTTGCACACAGTACCGCGGTTTCACGGTTAACGTATTTTTCGATCAGGTAAAGAATGAGGTTGAGATACGAATACGCTCCTCCGCTTGAGTAGATACCGTCTTCATCGGTCACAATCTTTTCTGCGATAAGCGTAATCTGCGGAAACATTTTGCGGAACTGGTTTTCAGCCAGCCAGTGTGTGGCCATCTTTTTGCCATCGCCCAGGCCTGTTGCTGCGAGCAGAAATGCCCCAATGCACAGGCTGGCTACTTCCGCACCTTGTTCGTACTGTTTTTTAATCCACGGAAGAAATTCCTTGTTGCGTTCGATGCCTTCGGCCGGATCGCCATCCACGGCAGGAATGATGATGAGATCTGTTTTCTGAACGTCATCGATCAACACTGCTGCATGTGCCGTAAACGCACCGCCACTCAACGGGACATCCTTTCGAAAACCCACCAGCTGAATGTTGAAGATCGGCTGCTCGCCTTTTGATTGAAAAAACTGATTAACCTGGGCCAGCAACTGTCGCGGCCCCTCAATGCTCCCGAGGATTGCACGCTGCGGGAGGAGAATAGAAATGTGTTTCATGGTTTTTACAATTATTGTTTAGCGGACGTGAAGCCTGATTACAAGAAGGGGCGACTTCAAATCCATAAAATTTAATTGCACGGCAAGCATAAGCATGCAAAACCGCTAATCCAAAGCTAACGCATCAGTTTGTCGCAATCAACCCGTTTGAATGCCGGATTTGCACCTTCATGGAAAATTATGACTGTTTAAGTTTGAAGTATAATTCAATTGCCATGGAAAACTACACACTCGATAAAGACATTCATTTGGTTTGTGTTCGTGCCCGCATCTTCCCGGATGGAATTCAGGATGCGTTCAAAACACTACTCGAGACAGACCGGTCATTTACAAGCCGAACGCGTTATGGCATATCACATGGCAGCACGAATGGTATTGTGTATTGGGCCGCAGTGGAAGAAGGCTTTAAAGGAGAGGGCTATACGTTCGGGCTTGATCAATATACGATCAGGAAAGGAGTATACGCTACTGAAACGCTGCTCAACATAACCGGCAACGAATCGCGCATAGCAAAAACATTTGAGGAACTGCTGAAGCATCCGAAACTGGACCCACAGGGCGAATGTATTGAATGGTACAAACCGGGCGATGAAGTATTATGCATGGTGCGGCTGACGGAATAAAGTCGCGTTGCCCCCACTCGTTGGCGCATACACACCCGCCCGAAGTTAACAGGGCACGATAATTTTGTATCAGTAAAAGAACACAACTCACACCGAAGTAACTATTATGAACACGTTATTCATTATTCTGCTTGTTATTACTGCGATTATCGCATTACCACTGATTCTTGCCTTGTTTGTGAAGAAGGATTATCACATTGAAGAACAGGTGACAATCAGCAAACGTGTACCGGAGGTTTTCAATTACATTAAACTGGTTAGAAACCAGGAACACTATAGTAAGTGGGTGATGGCCGATCCGAACATGAAAAAGACTCTCACCGGAACTGACGGCACACCCGGATTTATTTACGCATGGGACAGTACCGATAACAAAGTGGGTGCCGGTGCACAGGAGATCACGGCATTGCGCGACAATACTTTGAATACCGAGATCCGGTTCATCCGACCGTTCCAGGGAACGTCATACGTAACCATGAAAGCTGAACCGTCAGGCAGTGAGGATACACGCGTAACGTGGAGCATGGCAGGCAAAAGCAAATACCCGATGAACATTATGAACCTGTTTATGGGAAAGATGCTTCACCGCGATATGCAGATAAGTTTACAGAATATGAGAAACATCCTCGAAAACACCATTTGATATGAGAATGCAGCAATTCGAATCGGTAGAAGCATACCTGGAGGCTCAACCGCCAGCGTTCCGCAAAGCACTTGAAACACTCAGGGCTCAGATTAAAGCCGCAGCTCCTAAGGCTGAAGAAAGCATTAGTTATGGAATGCCAGCTTATAAATACAAAGGGCCACTGGTGTACTTCGGGGCATTCAAGAAACATTGCAGTTTCTTTCCGGGAAGCTCGTCTATCCTGCAAAACGAAAAAAATCTGAAAGGATTCACGGTGGCAAAGGGAACAATTCAATTCACACCGGAAAAGCCCCTCCCCGCAGCACTGATCAAACGGATTGTAAAAGAGCGAATAAAGGAAAATGAAACGCGGGACTTGATTCGGCAATCGAAGAAAAGCAAGAAGTAGTAAGTAGTAAGTAGTAAGTAATAAGTAGTGAGTATTGAGTATTGAGTATTGAGCACTGAGTTTGTGGAGGTTCAAAATTTAACGTTCCGGGTTCAATATCCAGGTCATAGACAATCAAGTCTTAAATTTTCCATCCTATGTCTTAAGACTTACGTCTCAAGTCTTACGTCAAAATTAAAAACTAACGATCATGATAAAACAAAAAATCTCAACGTGTCTCTGGTTCGACAAGAATGGCGAAGAGGCTGCAAAATTTTATGTGTCGGTTTTCAAGAATTCGAAGATCACGAAGACAATGCCCGGGCCGGATGGTACTCCGATCCTGGTAAGCTTTATTCTGGACGGGTCTGAGTTTCATGGACTCAATGGCGGCCCGCACTTTCAGTTCAATGAATCCGTATCGATGTTTGTGACCTGCGAAACACAGGAAGAGATCGATTACTTCTGGGACAAGCTTATAGCCAATGGCGGTGAGGAATCGATGTGCGGCTGGCTGAAAGACAAGTACGGGTTATCGTGGCAGATCGCTCCCGCTATTATTGGTGAGTTGTTCGGAAGTCCGGACCGCGAAAAGGCCGACCGCGCCATGCAGGCGATGATGAAAATGCGCAAGCTTGATATCGCCAAACTAAAAGCGGCCTTCAACGGACAATGAAAGAACTAACCCTTAACATGGAAATCATGGCAACAAAAATTTTTGTAAACCTTCCGGTGAAAGATCTGAGGAAATCGATTGGCTTCTTTACTCAACTCGGCTTCAGCTTCAACCCACAGTTTACCGATGAGCAGGCTACCTGCATGGTAATTGGTGAAAATATTTTTGCCATGCTGCTGGTGGAAGATCGGTTCAAAGACTTCACCAAGAAGCCCATCTCCGATGCACGAAACAGTACCGAGGTGCTGCTGGCGCTGGATGCTGAAAGCCGCGAAGCGGTTGATACGATGATTAAAAAAGCCGTGAAAGCCGGTGGCTCGGTGTATGCCGATCCGCAGGATCATGGCTGGATGTACGGACACAGCTTTGCCGACCTGGATGGCCACCAGTGGGAAATTCTGTACATGGATGAAAAAGCGATCCCGCAAGGGTAATCATCCGGATTCCTGAAAATATTTTCTTAAAAGTTATGCAACCCAAAGGTTTCCTATCTATATTCGTGCAACCAAAAGGTTTCATTTATGACACGGGACGTTTTTCAGGGCATTGCCGATCCTACCCGCAGGGAAATCCTGAATATGATCGCGCACAAATCGCTGAACGTAAACTCGGTGGCGAGCAACTTTGATGTAAGCCGCACTGCGATTTACAAACACCTGAAAATACTATCGGAGTGCGGCCTGGTTGTACTTCAGCAACAGGGACGGGAACGATACTGCGAAGCCAAACTTGAGAAGCTGAATGAAGTTTCAGACTGGGTGGAACAGTATCGGAAAATCTGGATGAGCCGTTTTGATGCACTTGATACTTACCTGGAGAAAATTCAGGCAGAACAAAAGAAAACCTCCAAACCGAAAAAGCATGGCCGCAAAAAATGAATTATCTCAAGCAGGTCAAGTAATGGAAGCAGTTGTAGATCCTTCAAACCGCACTATTATCAGCACACGCATGATCGATGCGCCAGTCAACCAGGTGTTCGAGGCTTTTTCCAATCCGGAAAATTTAAAACACTGGTGGGGTCCGGCTGGCTTTACCAATACCATTGATCAGTTTGACTTTAAACCTTCGGGTACGTGGACGTTCACGATGCACGGCCCGGATGGAGCCAACTATCCAAACCGGTGTGAGTTTGTTGACATTGTTGAAAACCGGAAAGTAATTTTCATTCACCACTTGCCGGTTCATGTTTTTACCATGACGCTTGGCTTCGAACCGGTTGGCAATCAAACCAAATTCAGCTTCACGATGGTGTTCGAGGCACACGGTGAAGTGGAGAGAATCCAGCAATATGTTGTCCCGGCCAATGAACAAAACTTCGACAAGCTGGAAAGCTTCGTATACAAAAATCTTAAATCATCTTAATATCTATCTATGAGAAAGCTTGTTCAATTCATGCACGTATCGCTTGACGGATTTGTGGCCGGACCCAACGGTGAAATGGACTGGATCCGTGTGGACGAAGAAATATTCGATTACGCCGGCCAGCGTACCAGCGAATCAGACACGGGCTTATATGGCCGTGTAACGTTCGACATGATGGAGGGCTACTGGCCTACTGCGGCTGATCAACCCAATGCTTCGCGACACGATATTGAACATTCCGAATGGTACAAGCATGTTCACAAGGTTGTGCTTTCCAGAACCCTGAAAGGGAAAAGTCTGAAGAACACCAACATCATCAGCGACAACGTTGCTGCCGAAGTTAAAAAACTCAAAGAAGCACCGGGGAAAGAAATTATTATTTTCGGAAGCCCATCTGCTTCGCATACGCTGATGCAGGCCGGATTGATTGATGACATCTGGATTTTTGTGAATCCGGTGTTGATCGGAAAAGGCATTCCGTTGTTCACCGGTCTCAACGATCGTGTACAGCTGAAACTGCTGAAGACTCACGCATTTAAAAACGGAGTTGTGTGCATGCATTACGAACGAATTAAGAAATAATCATGAGTTCAACTGCTGATCGCGAATTGCTGATAACGCGGGAAGTGAAGGCTCCTGCGGAACTGGTGTGGGAAGCGTGGACTAACCCTGCTCATATTATACACTGGTGGGGACCCAACGGGTTTACCAACACCATCCATGAAATGAATGTTACACCGGGTGGCGTATGGCGATACATGATGCACGGGCCGGACGGAACTGATTTCCCGAACCGCATCACGTATAAAGAAGTTGTGAAGCCGAAGTTGTTAACGTACCTGCACGACTCCGACAAAGAAAATGATCCGGCTCAATTCGATGTAACGGTCAACTTTAAGGCAAAAGGAAACTCTACTGAGATTACCATGCGGATGGTGTTTCGCGACAAAGCCACGCGTGACATGGTTGTAACAAAATATGGCGCAATCGAAGGCGGCAACCAGACACTCAATAAACTTGAGCAGTATTTATTAACTATGTAAACCCTTAACTAACCCTAATTCCCTTTTATATGAAACCAAAAACCATCACTATCCTCTACTGGGTATTCACCGTATTGTTCGCACTCGCGATCCTGTCGACCTGCATCCCGAATGAAGAAGGATACAAGTTCATCACAGGCCTTCTCGGCTATCCTGGTTACTTTGTGAATTACATTGCTGTGTTCAAAGTACTCGGCGTTATCGGAATTTTAATCCCGGGTTTCCCGCGTGTGAAAGAATGGGCCTATGCCGGGCTGTTTTTCGATATGGTCAGTGCTACGTATTCCTTTTACGCGGTTGGTATGCTGAATGCGGATTCATGGATCATGCTGATCTTCTTTGGCTTAGGTATCGCATCGTACGTTTTCTATCACAAAAAAATGAACGTTACCCAGCCATAACATACGTTGCGGGCAGGGTTCACGTGAGCCCTCCCGCGATTTACGTGATCGCGATGCATTCAGCGCGATGACGCGACAGTTAATGCTCAAAAAATGTGAGCTAAAAGAGAAAATGTCGTGAATAACCCTTCTGAATGTCGTAATTGGCTGCCGCGAATCAGGCGAACAACCGTAAGTTTGAATTGCAAATCAGTGCTATGGAAGTGATTGAAGTTTTTAAAACCAATGTTGAAACAGCCGAACAGGCCGGCAGACTCATTGAGCTTATTCACGAAAATTTTCCGCAGTTTACAGCAAACTTCGACCTTGATGATTGCGATCGCATCCTCCGCATTAAGTCTGCCGAATTGATCCGCGAAAACTCCATTCCTGATTTCCTGCAGCAAAACGGTTTCGATGCAGCGGTACTGGAAGATGAAATTCCACCCTTTATCGGCAACCAGATTATCGTTTCCGCGTCCTGATTACTCTGAGCGGAGATTTGTAACCGGGTTTGCCAGCGCGGCGCGAATCGCCTGGTAACTTACCGTGATCAGCGCAACCATCAACGCACAACTTCCTGAAATCACAAAAATGTCCCAGGTGATGTCAGTCTTGTAGATAAAATCCTGCAGCCATTTACTCATCAGCATCCAGGCGATGGGGGCCGCAATCACAAACGAGATCAGCACAAGCAATACAAAGTTCTGCGTTAATAACCGAAAGACATTTCTTACGGATGCACCCAGTATCATGCGAATGCTGATTTCCTTGCTGCGTTGTTCAACCATAAAGGCCGACAAGCCAAGCAAACCCAGACACGCCACGATAATCGCCAGGATGGCAAAGGTTGTGAAGATGCCACCGGTTCGTTCGACATCGGCATAGGTTGCTTTATACCGTTCGTCAAGGAAATTAAACCGCACTGCCTGGTTGGGTGAAAACTTATTCCACACGTTAGAGATACCTGCAATCGCTTCGCGCATGTTTTCACTTCTTAGTTTTACCAGGATCATAGACGGACTCATCCCCACGACAAAACAAACCGGAGTGATGTTTTCTTTCATTGATTCAAAATGAAAATCCTCCACCACACCAATGATCGTGTACTTCTGCCAGTTCTGAATAACCTTACCGACAGGGTTTTCCAGGTTCAATTGCCCAGCCATCGTTTGATTGATGATAATCGATGCTGAATCGCTCGTCATATCAGGATTAAAATCACGCCCGCTTACGAGTTTCATACCAAGCGTTTTAATGTAATCAGCATCAACCACCCACTTCTGAGCCGCCACCCCGCGCTCAATTTTCTCCATGCCCTCGTTGTAAAACGTGTTACCGTCACGCTTGGACCCGCGAACCGGCAGGTAATCGCTTACACTCACCGATTGAACCTGCGATAATTTTAACAACTCGCTTTTAAAGGCCGGTATTTTATCACCGAGCGTGTTCGCGCCCTGTAACAACAAAACCTGATCTTTTTCAAACCCAAGTTTTTTATTCAGCATGTAATTCATCTGCCGGTAGATCACCACCGTGCTGATAATAAGAACGATAGACGTGGTAAACTGAAACACCACCAGTGCGCTTCGGGTTGCCGAACTCTTGCTGCCTTTACTAACCGATCCTTTTAAAACATTTACCGGCTTGAATGATGAGAGATAAAAAGCGGGATATAGCCCGGCCAGAATTCCGATGATCAGTGCTGAAGCAAGCATTCCCGGCACCAGCCACCAAACTGTCCACGGAAAGGTAAGTGACTTGGAAGCCAGCATATTAAAGTACGGCAATAACAACCACGCCATAATAATACCGGCAACAATAGCCAGCAGACTAAACAGAAATGATTCGGTAAGGAACTGTTTGATCAGATGACTGGTGTGCGACCCGATTGCCTTTCGAAGCCCCACCTCTTTCGCGCGGTTAGCCGAACGTGCAGTCGACAAGTTAACGAAGTTGATACCGGCAATGATGACGATGAAAACCGCAATCGCACCAAAAAGCCAGATGAACCGGATGTCGCTATGCGGAAGCCCATCGTAAACAGAACCATCCAGATAAATTTCATTCATTGGCTGCAGTTCGAATTTGGCCGTGTTCAGAATTTTCTCGAACCCGACAGCGCCTGATGCCACTAATGCGGGTTTATAATATTTTTCAATAAAGCCCCACTTGATTTTATCGGCCGTTTTCTGAATATCTGTTCCGGGCTTCAGGGTTAAGTAAATCTGATAATTGCTGGCCATCCACCAGCTTTGCTCACCCGGCCAGAATTCAACTCCGCTTAGCGTCATCAAAAAATCAAACTGCAAATGTGAGTTTGCCGGGAAGTCATCAATCACGGCACCTACTTTAAAAAGCTTCTTATTGTTGTTGATGATAAATGTTTTACCTACCGCATCTTCGCCCGGAAAGTATTTCTCAGCCTTTCGTTTCGTTATCACGATTGAATTAGGTTCTGTTAGCGCATACTTCGCGTTGCCGGCAATCACCGGAAGGTTTAACAGTTCCAGCAACTCCTGGTCGAAGTACACAAAACCCGATTCATGCTGGTTTTCATTTCGGTCGCTTCTGCGGATTTCATTTTCATCGGCACCAAACAGGGCACTGGAGAGGTACCGCCCTGCCTGCTCGACCTCCGGAAAATCATTTTTTAAAGCTGCAGTAGCAGGAGCCGGAAAATCAACCGTACGACCCGTTTTGCCGTTATCGATTTCCGCCTCCACCACCAATCGATACGGACCATTCTCTCCCGTGAAGTTCTTGTCGTAACTCAATTCATCGTTCACGTACAAGGAAATGAGGAAACATGCCGCTACACCAATGGCGAGTCCACCGATTTTAATGGCCGAATACATTTTTTGCCGAAGCAGGCCGCGCCAGCTGATGCGGAAGTAGTTCTGATACATGTCGTAATAGATTGCAGTGAATTTATTTTTTCGGATGGCAAAAGGCCGGAGGTAATGAAACACCTGATACCAATAGTTGATCTTTGCTTTAAAGGAAGACTGATGTTTGAGTTCTGCAAAAAACTTTTCTTCCAGGTCGCCCTCCACTTCTTCTGCGAGATCATTACGCAGAAATCTGAGCAACAGCCAGCGGGCAGCACGCGGAGGTATGGTATGCTTGCGGTTCACTATTCGCTCTTCAGGCTCTTGACAGGATTGATCCGGGATGCGCGGAATGTCTGTGATCCTACCGTAAGAATACCAAAAGCAAGCAAAACAAAAACACCTGCCAGCGCAGTAGTTACATCAAACTCAACCCGGTTTGTGAGTTGGCGAAGCCACATGTTATTGATGAAATAACTCAGCGGAACACCAATGCAAATCGCC
This sequence comes from Cyclobacteriaceae bacterium, assembly GCA_016786585.1. Classification (GTDB taxonomy): domain Bacteria; phylum Bacteroidota; class Bacteroidia; order Cytophagales; family Cyclobacteriaceae; genus UBA2336. The sequence goes on along the minus strand of JAEUUI010000008.1, from coordinate 65,518 downwards.
AGCAGAAGCATTACCATAAATTCACGCGACAGCAAACGTGCGATCGTAAAATCAGCCGCGCCTAAAACTTTTCGAATACCAATCTCTTTCGTTCTTCTCTCCGTTGTGTACGTTGCCATACCCAGCAAGCCAAGGCATGAGATTACAATCGCCAGGAAGGCAATGAAACCGAGAATAGTTACCAGGTCGAAGATGCCTTGTTGCATCGAAGCCATCTGCTGATCGAAGAACTCATATTTAAACGGATGCACCGGGTCAATTTTTTTCCACTGTGCTTCAAGTTTTTTCACGGTGCCCATCAAATCGCGTGAAGCAATCTTCACATTAGCATACTGAAACGCAGCGGGCTGATTGCGAAGCGTGATTGGATGTATTTCGCGGGTATTGATCAGCATTCGGTAGGTAAAATCTTCAAACACGCCCGTTATCACAAGCTGTTCGTTACTCCACCGGGCTTCCACGATCTGCCCAACAGCATCCTGTGCGCGCTGAAAGCCCAGCTTCTGCACAGCCTTTTGACTGATAACAATAGAGTTCGATCCCTGCTCACGGGGCGGAAGATTTTTACCCGCAATGATTTTTACTTCGAGATTGTCGAGGAAGTGCTCATCGGTTTGCAGGATGGAGGTTTGGATGTACTCGTCTTGTGTTCCTGATTTTTTTATCTCCATGCCATTGTTCGTTCCCGTTGCCGGGATAATGTCGGTTGCTGAGATGTTTGTTACCTCTGGGATTGAACTCAATTCGTGCTTCAGTTTTTCATAATCCATTCCCTGCAGTTCAACATTCACGATGTTTTCAGTTTTAAACCCATAATCGAACTGCATATAGTAGCTGAACTGCCTGTAAACCAGAATGGCTGTGGTGATGAAGAACAACGAAATAACAAACTGCGACACGCTCAGCATTTTGCGAAGGCCGAGCTTACCGCGTTGTGAATTGCCCAGGTTCTTCAGTGCTTTAATCGGATTGTACTTCGAGAGGTAAAACGCAGGATAGATTCCCGCCACCAGGCCGATTATCAGCGCAAATCCAAGAAAGATTACATACACACCCGGTGTCGTGGGCAGTTCGAATTTTAAAAATTTATTAAGCCACAAATCTTTAAATGCCGGTGCAAGGAGGAAGAGAAAACCAATGGCGACAATCAATGCCATAACAGAAGTTAAAACCGATTCGCTCAGAAACTGAACAATGATTGATTTGCGTTGCGCACCGGTAACTTTACGCACACCAATTTCCTTCGCCCGGGTTAACGCACGTGCAACCGACAAATTTGTATAGTTGAAACATGCTGTGAGCATGATCACAGAGGCAAGAATAATCAGAAAGTAATACCCGACCCGCGGCAAGCGGTTGTTGGTATCGTTACCGAGCAGGTTTAACTGAACTTCGCTAAGTTTTTGCGGGATAAACTTCAGATCTTTCGTCTGTTCGTTTTTTTTGTCGGTATAAGTTCGTGCCGCGAGATCGTCCAGGGAATTCTGCAAATCGGCTAATGTTTTAGCCTCCTTCAACAACACAAACGTGTATGGGCGATAGAACCAATCCCACGCGTTGGTATGGTCTTCTATCTTCTTCGAGGTCAGCAATGGCCCTTGCGTTGAGGCCGACATCAGCACATCAAACTTCAAGTGAGATTTGTATTTCGATTCATCCAATACACCCGTCACGGTGAAGGTTCCCCAGGAAACCGGTGGTGCACCGATACCATCCATTTCCTGCGGAAACGAAAGCTGGCGATCAGAGAAGTCGAATGTTTTGCCAATCGGGTCATCGTCACCATATAATTGAGAAGCTAACTCCTGCGAGATCACTGCCGAATACGGTTGTTGCATTGCTGTGGTGGCGTCACCTTTTTCCAGCGCAAAGCTGAAAACCGAAAAGAACGAAGGCTCCGCAAAATAGCCTCTCATTTCCGCGAGCTTGTTTTGATACACGGCATCACCGGCCGGCCCAGGAACCAATACGGTGGTTTCTTCCGCAACGGTGTATTCAGTTTTTACGGCAGCTGCCAGCGGATGAGGAGTAGTTGCGTAATTTGTCGAAAGCGTGATCCGGTAAATCCGGTCGCCCTTTTCATGAAAAGCGTCATACCTGCGTTGGTCGGCAACCATCAGAATGATGAGCATGCATACCGACATGGCGAGCGCAAGTCCGAAAACATTGATAGCCGAAAACGCTTTGTACTTAACAAGGTTTCGCCAGCTGACTTTAAAGTAATTTTGCATCATAGCGTAGTGCATGATTTGTTGAACACGACCTTTGCGAATTGCAAAGGGCCTTAAATAATTGATAACCTGCATCCAGTAATCAAATCTTGCACGCAGTGGCGACCGTTTCGTAAGCATTGTATTGAATCGTTCACCCAAATCGCCTGTAACTTCTTCGGCAAGATCATTCCGCAAAAACAACGTAAGCAGTTTTTGAGCAGCCCGCGGTGGTTGGTTGTTATGCTTCCGCATGATTGTGCAAATGTTCGCGATGATAGTTCCAATCGTGTTGCAGTGCCTCCAACCCTTCTTTGGTAATGCGATAATGCCGCTTCAGTTTGACGAGTGATACTTCAATGAAGTTTACGCGCTCGAGTTGAAGCAACGTCCGGTGAATATCGGCCAGCGGAATACTCATTCCCGAATTCTTCGCAAGCAGATCGGTCATGCGGATAACAGAAAGGGCTCCACATTGTCGGGTTAATAAAAACAGGATGTCCTCCTCAAGGTCGGTCATCGGAAGTTTAGGTATTTCCTTCATAATCCTCCGAACCCAAAATCAACCTTCCCCGCAAATGCCGGAAACTGATTGTACAACGACATGCGCAGGTCGCGTGCGCTTTCAAGGGCACGTTTACCGTATGCTGTGATGGTGTAAATCCGTTTTCGTCTTCCTCCCCGTTCGGCCGTGGCATTACCAACTTTTGATGTGAGAAACCCTTTCTCTTCAAGCCGGTTCAATGTTGAGTGAACCGCCCCAATGGATACGGAGCGTTTTGTTTGAGATTCGAACTCTTCGGCAATCTTAAAAGAGTAGGCCTCCTCCCCCAGGATGCCTGTCAGAAGCAGGATCACTTCTTCAAATTCTCCTAATCGTGTTTCGATCATTTGATACTAGATTGTATAGGAAATATACGAGCGTATGAAATATTTGTTCTACTATTTAGTAACAAATTCTTCTGGCAATAAAAAAGCCTTCCGAAGAAGGCTGATTATCAGTGGATTATAATTTTGTTAACGCGCGATAACCTGGTAAGCTCTTTCGCCGGCAACTTCGGTCTGGCGGATTACTTTAGCTTCCTGAAGTTCGGAAAGCATCTGGCTGATCGACTGTTCATGGGCCACGCCAAGATGCGCGAGAACCTGTGCATAGGTTTTAATATCGTTCGGGGCTTTTCTGAAATCGGTGATAAAGTTCAGGATATCAATTTTTCTCATCGAAAATGGATTTTAAGAGGAATACGAAAATAATCCGCAAAGGTTTTAGCCCTCGCCATTTCGGTTGAAACTCAAAGCACAAATATGGTGTCTTGCGCCGAGGTGCTGAACCTGCTTTTTACAGCGCCTTTTTCTTTCGTAAAGAAGTTTACAATTGCATCGGAATATTCACGCTTGCATTTGAAGTAGTGCGGCTTGCCTTTTGTTTTTGATGAAGCAAGCAAGCCTGCGAGCGTTGCCCGGTTCCTCGCCCCTATTTCGCTTTTCGGTTTAATTACTTTTGAAATCTCTTCAATGATTTCGTTTATCTCACGCACTTCTTTTTCATTGAATTTAACTGGTGTCATAAGCCGTGTTTTAGTTCCGTCAAAAATATAAAAAATCAGTGATTGGGGAATCAATTCTACATGCAAACCCGGAATACGTTGCATTTCAAAAAGCGAACGCTATAGTACATAGCTTTAGGCAGCAATTTACGTGGCACAAAATTAAGGTATACGTTAACCGACAAATCTGGCGTTATAGTCAGGAATAATTTAATCAGAAGCGTATGAAGAGTGTGAAGAAGGTTTTTAACAGCCGTATGGCTGTGTGGATGTTAGTAAGTGCAACCCTGCTGTCGGTTACAAGTTGTTTGGATGATGATGATTCAAAAATTGAAAATGTCGCGGTTGCGTATGTGTCGCTGTACCAGGGCTCACCCGATGCGCCCGATCTGGACATTGAAGTTGATGGTCGTCAGATAAACGCCTACCCCTTCGAGTATACCGACTACACAGGTTATTTAAGATTTTATACCGGTGAACGTACTTTGAGATTTGGGCCGTACGCGTCCAGCAGCATTGAGATCGACACCACGGTAGACTTTGAAGCTAACCAGCTGTATTCGGTGTTTGTTGTGGATGAATTTGAAGATGCCGGAATTGTTGTAACGCACGACAACGCTGACTCGCCAGCGAAAGGCAAGGCAAAGATTCGGGTTATTAACCTGTCACCCGATGCGGGTGATGTAGATTTGATCGCCAATGGAAGCGAAGATGCGTGGTCGTCTGACCTTGCATTCAAAGAATCTTCAGATTTTATGGAAGTTGATGCGGAGGAATATGATTTCCAGGTACGTTCGTCAGCCAATAATGATTTGTTGCTTTCCGTGCCAGACATTCAGCTTCAGCCGAGATATTTCTATACCATCATTATCCGGGGATTTGAAACACCGCCAAGCGGAAACCCGAATGTTTTGGCTGCGCAGGTCGTGGTTAATTAACAGACATATGTACAACATTGAATTGAAAAGGAATTCGACCCCCGTTGGGGTCGTTTTTTTATCTCTAAACTGAATCCTTCGGATTCAACTTCTGTCTTGAATATTACAGCACAATCCCAAGGGATTGAATATTGATAGATAAACCAATACCAACAAGACCACGACCGCGAAGGGGTTTGAATATAAAAACGTCAAATGCCCTGTAGCGAAATCCATGGCGCCATAGCAAGAAAAAGATTCGACCCCGTTGGGGTCGTTTTTTATAACCAACTCATATCTATTAACATGTGAATCCTTCGGATTCAATTTGTCGTTCCAAATATTCAGCATAATCCCAACGGATTGGATATTGATAGATAAACCAATACCAAGAAGACCAGGACCCCGAAGGGGGTTGAATGTAAAAACGTCAAATGCCGTGGAGCGAAATCCATGGCGCCAAAGCAAGAAGAAGATTCGACCCGTTGGGAGTCGTTTTTTTATCATCAACTCATATCTATTAACATGTGAATCCTTCGGATTCCATTTGTTGTTCCAAATATTGCAAGCACAATCCCGAAGCGATTGAAAGTTTCGGATTCGTTTTATCGTTATAATCGGATCGAACATAATTCAAATGGATCGAAATTCCGATTATCAATCCCAAAGGGATTGAATGCTAATAGAAAGCCAATGCAATGAGGGAACGCGACCCTGAAGGGGCCGAATGTAAAACATCAGATGCCACGTAGCGAAATCCATAGTGTCTAAGCAAGAAAAAATATTCGACCCTGTTGGACTGCTTTTCTATCTCCATTTCTTTCTGTCAACATAGAAATCCTTCGGATTCGACTTGCCGTTCCAAATATTACAGCACAATCGCAAGGAATTGAAAGTTTCGGATTCGTTTTATCGTTATAATCGGATCGAACATAATTCAAATGGATCGAATAATTTCCGTTTACCAATCCTGAAAGGATTGAATGTTAATAGATATGCATACAACAAGCAGACCACGACCCTGAAGGGGTCGAATATTAGATTCGGTGCACGCTCTTTTATTTTGATCATGATAAGAGCTCGGGTTTCCCTATGCTTTTTCCGGATATTATCGGATCCGGTTCCACCAGTGGTATTGCCCCGTTTCATGAATAATTGTTACTTGCGGGGATAATCATAGCATAGAACTCCGGTGGCCTGGTATCGCGGAATAGGAATTACTGAAATTGTTTTCATCGCGTTGTTCGTAACGCTCTACGTGCTGTACATCGTCCGCGTGATTACGATTGCGCGGTCGCTCAAAACATCATTTTCATCTATTTTCATCAAGTTAGGGCTTCGAACGCTCATTTTCTCCTTATTAATTATTGCCTTACTCGGCCCTTCGTTCGGGTCGTCCAAACAAGAGGTCAAATCAATTGGTAAAGACATCATGATTTGTGTCGATCTGTCTAAATCAATGGATGCATTCGATATTCAACCCACGCGACTGGAGAAGATTAAATTCGAGATGAAGAAGATTGTTGACGCATTCAATTCTGACCGGATTGGTGTTATCATTTTCTCATCAGAAGCATTCATGCAATGTCCGCTCACGTACGACCAGAATGCACTTAACCTGTTCATCGAATCGATGAATACGAACCTCGTTCCTTCGTCAGGAACTGATTTCGGTCCGCCCCTGCAGATGGCGATGAAAAAAATGGAGGATGATGATACACGCTCGGAAGCAAAATCAAAGATTATTATTCTGATCAGTGATGGCGAAGATTTCGGAGACGAAACAGCCGATGTGGCGCAGGAAATTGAAGATGAAGGTATCAAACTTTTCACACTTGGAATCGGTACCGAAAAAGGCGGCCAGATTCGTTCGGGATCAGGGTATAAAACCGACAAAAGCGGAAATGTGGTGGTCAGCAAGCTCAACGCTACATCGCTCATGGCGCTGGCTTCACGCACGGGTGGCAAGTATTTCGAAATCAATGAAACCAGAAATGATGTTTCGCGGTTAATCAATACAATAGGCAAAATTGAAGGCGAATTAATGGATGCCCGGGTGATGGACGTGACTGCAAACCGATACTTCTACTTCCTCGTAGCTGCCCTTGCATTGCTGGTATTGGATGTTGTTCTGAATATTAAAACCGTGCGGATATGAAATCGTGGGCGACCGTTTTATTGGTGCTGGCTATGCTTACCGATCCAACCCGGATCAGTAAGATTAATAGCCTAAAGGCCGAAGCGAAAAAAGCATATCTGAAAAACGATTTCAAAACCGCTATTACCAAGTACCGTTACCTGGTCGATTCAATGGATGTACACGAAGATGAAGTATTGTTAAATCTCGCCAGCGCATATTACAATCTAAAAGACACCACAAACGCGTTAAGTCAATACCAGTCTCTTACCGCCAGCTCCAAAAATGAGTTTCGTTCCAAAGCGCAGCAACAGCTTGGTGTAATGGCCGAACAACAGGGCAAACATGAAGAGGCACTTAATCATTTCAAAGAAGCAATCAAAAGCGATCTGAACAATCAGGAAGCCCGGTATAATTACGAACTGGTTAAGAAAAAACTGGAAGAGAAGAAAAAGCAGGATCAGAAAAAACAAGATCAGCAAAACAAAGATCAGGATCAGAAGAAAGATCAGGACAAGAAAGAGCAAGAGAAAAAGGATCAGCAGAAAAAAGATCAGGAGCAGAAGGATAAAGAGAAGAAAGAACAGGAAGAGAAAAAGAAAGAGGAACAGGAAAAGAAAGATCAGGAGAAGAAGGATCAGGAGAAGAAGGATCAGGAAAAGAAAGACCAGGAGAAAAAAGATCAGGAGAAGAAGGATAAGGAAGAGAAAGAAAAGAAAGACGAGGAAAAGAAGATGCCTCCGTCAGTCAAAGAAAAACTTGAGCAGATGAAGATCAGCCCGGAGAAGGCTGAGATGCTGCTGGAAGCCATGCGCAACCAGGAAAAGCAATATCTGCAGCAAAATAAGCGCAAAGCCACAAAACCAAAGGAAAAAGGCAAGCCGGATTGGTAGGCAGGTTTCTGCGGTATTTCTCCTAATTTTGACCCACTAACTCATCACACATGAAAGAAGTTTATATTATCTCGGCTGTGCGTACACCGATCGGTAGCTTCGGCGGAAGCCTGAGCGCGCTAACAGCCGTTGAACTCGGTTCAGTAGCATTTAAAGGTGCCTTGCAAAAAGCAGGTGTCGATCCAAAACTGGTGCAGGAAGTTTTTGTCGGGAATGTTATCTCAGCCGGACTTAAGCAAGCTCCCGCAACCCAGGTGGCGGTAGGTGCCGGACTTGGCTATAATATTCCCTGTACACTCATCAACAAAGTATGTGCATCTGGAATGAAGGCTGTGATGGTAGGCGCACAATCGATCATGCTCGGGCAAAATGATGTCGTACTGGCGGGTGGCATGGAAAGCATGAGCAACATCCCCTACTACCTCCTCAAAGCGCGTACAGGCTATAAATTTGGTAATGGCGAATTGATTGATGGCTTGACCTATGACGGACTCACCGATGTTTACAACCATTGTGCGATGGGCGTGTGTGCCGATAACACGGCAAAAGAGATGAACATCTCCCGCCAAGATCAGGACAACTACGCGATCAATTCGTACAAGCGTTCTGCCGCCGCATGGGCTGCCGGGAAATTTAAAGATGAGATTGTAGGTGTTGAGCTTACTGACAAGAAAGGCAACAAAACCATGTTCGCGGAAGACGAAGAATACAAAAACGTAAACTTCGAAAAAGTACCTTCCCTGAAACCGGTGTTCACCAAGGAAGGTACGGTAACGGCTGCGAACGCATCAACACTGAACGATGGTGCTTCGGCCCTGCTATTGATGAGTAAGGAGAAAGCAAATGAACTCGGCTTAAAGCCGATTGCAAAAATCCGGGGCTTCGCAGATGCTGCGCAAGATCCGATGTGGTTCACAACCGCTCCTGCCCTTGCGATACCGAAGGCCATGAAGCTTGCGGGAGTAACTCCGAAAGATATTTCATACTACGAGATTAACGAGGCATTTTCAGCTGTAGCGATTGCTAATAATTTGAAACTTGAACTCGATCCGGAAAAGGTAAACGTTAATGGTGGTGCCGTGGCATTGGGTCATCCGCTCGGGTCTTCGGGCTCCCGCATCACCACAACATTGATCAACGTATTAAAACAGAACAAGGCGGGCATCGGTGTAGCCGGAATCTGCAACGGAGGCGGTGGCGCTTCCGCGATTGTAATTGAAAACATGTAAGTCGTTCACCGGAACATTCAACACAACAAACGGAGCAGCCTTGCGTTATTTGCAGGGCTGTTTTATTTTCGTCTGAATCCCTCAAAAGCATGCGAATTATCCTGATCCTCATAGTTCTTCTTCCACTGGTTGCATCAGCACAACGGGAAATCAAGACTTATTACGATGCTGCGAAACGTTTCCCGATGGAGGCGTATGCGGTTGCGCCCGATGATGAAGAAATGCTGATCGGCCCCTACAAAAAATTCTATCCCAACGGAAAGGTTGCCGTAGAAGGAAACTTTAACAAAGGAAAAAAATCAGGTGTTTTTACGGAGTACAATCCTACCGGAACGCTTTCGCGGAAAATGATCTATGTAAACGGATTACGCCATGGTGCTGTGGAAGTTTACGACCAAGCCGGAAAATTTATCCAAAAGGCATTCTATCAAAACGATCTGCTGGTCGACAGTGTCCAGTCGTTCTACGACAACGGTATTATCAAAAGCGAAACGGTCTTTAAAAAAGGAAAGCCGGAAGGCGTTGTGCGCGAATATTATCCTACAGGAAACATGAGAAAAGAAATCATGTATGCACATGGCAAGCCCAACGGGATCACGCGCAGCTTTTATGAAAACGGGAAAATAGAAACCGAATGCAACTACAAAGACGGGGTGATGACCGGGTTCTATAAGACGTTTTACGATAATGGCCAGATGGAGACTGTTTCGACCATGAAAGAAGGTTCCAAAAATGGCGAGTTCAAAAACTACGATCGCGAAGGCCACCTGTTGCTGGAGGGAAGTTTCATGAACGGCCGCCTGCATGGCGACAATGTCGGGTATTATGCCGATGGAACTGTGAAGCACAGATACAAGTATGAAGAGGGATCGAAAGTAGGTACCGCTCTCACCTATCACCCGAACGGAAAATTAAAAGTGAAAGAACAACCTTCGCTTACCGGACAGGAATGGGTTGTGGAAGAGTACTCGGATCTGGAAAAACTCATGTCGGTTAAACGCTACAAAGACAAACATCCCAATGGCACGTGGGTGTTTTACTATCCGGATGGAAAGACTGAGCGCATCAAAGAGAACTATGAAAACGGAAAACTCTCGGGCGTGCGGTATGAATATTTTGAAAATGGAAAAATCGCCAGGGAAGAAACGTACAAGTTCAACCTGCAGATGGGCCCATACAAAACCTACTATGCAACCGGAGGTGTTCAAGCTGAAGGCGAACTTCGGTCAAACCGGAAACATGGATTGTTTACAGCCTACTACCCTAATGGCAAGATCAAAGAACAAGGCGAATACATTGCCGACCGGAAACATAAGGAGTGGAAGGAATTTGATGAGCAGGGCAACGTGGTAAAAACCTATGTTTTCAAAGCCGGATTGCTCGTAGAGCCTAAGAAGAATTAATTAAACCGGCAGGCGAATTTCTGCCGCACATTTCCAATCTTTGCGCTTCAGTTTTTTCTATGGACGCAATCAAGGAAACCAATTTCAAGTTTGAAGGTCAAACCGGCTTTTACCGGGGTAAGGTTCGGGATGTGTACTATTTTGGCGACATCATGGCGATGGTTGCTACCGATCGCATCTCGGCATTCGATGTTGTGCTTCCGAAAGCGATCCCTGACAAAGGACGTGTCCTCAACCAGATTGCAGCTATCAACCTTCATGCGACCAAAGAGCTGGTTCCGAACTGGGTAATCAGCACACCAGACCCTAACGTTACGATCGGCTTCAAATGCGAAACGTTCCCGGTTGAAATGGTTGTTCGCGGCTACCTCGCGGGCCATGCGTGGCGGGAATACAAGGCTGGCAAGCGTACGTTATGCGGAGTAAGCCTCCCGGAAGGATTGAAAGAGAATGATAAATTTCCGCAACCCATTATTACCCCCACCACCAAAGCAAAGGTTGGGCATGATGAAGATATCTCACGTGAAGAAATCCTGAGTCGCGGCCTGGTTTCAAAAAGCGATTACGAAACACTCGAAAAATACACACTAACGCTCTTTGCAAAAGGCACAGAACTGGCTGCCGCGCGCGGATTGATTCTTGTTGACACGAAGTACGAATTCGGAAAACAGGATAACAAAATTTACCTGATCGATGAAGTTCACACGCCCGATTCATCCCGGTATTTTTATGCCGATGGCTATGCCGAACGTCAGCAAAAAGGTGAAACACAAAAGCAGCTTTCGAAAGAATTTGTACGCCAGTGGCTGATCGAGAACGGCTTCCAGGGAAAAGACGGGCAGCAGGTACCGGAGATGACTCCTCAAATTGTGAACTCAATATCAGACCGTTACCGCGAATTGTTCCGTCATTTTACCGGTGAAAAACTGTCCGAAACCGGTACAACCGATCTTCTTCAAAGAATAAAGGACAGTATCATTAATTCGGTAAATTCCGTTAATTTTAAGGCTCGCAAGAGCTAAAACAGTACCCAAGAACATGAAATACACGATCGATAAGCAGGAAAAGTACAGCTTGCTGCGCCTGCACGAGGAGAAGATGGACAGCAGTGTTGCCCCTAACCTGAAATCAGAGCTTATTACGTTGCACGCAGAAGGCGTTAAGAATATTATCCTTGACCTGTCGGATGTTAAGTACACCGATTCATCTGGCCTGAGTGCATTGCTTGTTGGCAATCGTATTTTCCAGGAAGAAGGCGGCATTTTTGTACTGGCGGCACTGTCTGAACACACGGTGAAGCTGATTAAAATTTCCCAGCTCGACAGCGTGCTTAACATCACGAACACAGCAGAAGAGGCAATCGATGCGGTGTTTATGCACGAAATTGAAAAAGACCTGAAAGACCGGGATAACCGATAAGTCTTCAAGTTATAAAACTATCACAGACCAAAGTCGTTCATGATTTTGGTCTTTTGTTTTTACACCCATGAGAAGAATATTTTTTGTTTCCGTATGGCTGCTCTCCCTACTATCTCCATGCGTTGCACAGGTTCGCACCGAACAATTGAAAGAATTCCTGCAATCGCTTGAGACACGTGAGCTCGCATTGGGAAGCCTGGCCATCTATCAGAATAACAAGCAGATCTTCACGGGCACGCTGGGGTTCAGCAGCATGAGCGAAAATCAAAAAACTCCGACAGCCCTCAACACCCGCTACCGGATCGGGTCCGTCTCGAAAGTATTTACGGCTGTAATGATTTTTCAGCTGATCGAAAAGAATAAGCTAAGCTTAAACCAGTTCCTCAGTGATTTCTATCCGGATCTCCCAAATGCCGGCAAGATCACGCTGGCACACTTACTCAACCATCAAAGCGGACTACACGACTACACGAACGCCACAGGATTTGAAGAATGGATGGATAAACCCAAGAGTCACGCAGAGCTGATTGAGATTATCCGTGCGAAAGGAATGGATTTTGAACCGGGGAGTAAAAATGAATACTGCAATACAAATTACCTTCTGCTAAGCTATATCCTGGAGAAAGTTACCGGACTGAGTTATGAGAAAAATCTTGAGAGCCGAATCACATCAAAACTTAAGTTAAAGGACACGTACATAGCTTCACCTTCTGAAGCTAAACCCGGGGAGAGTATTTCATACAAGTATTCGAACGGTTCATGGAGCGCAGTTAAGCAAACATATCCTGGCATACACCTAGGAGCAGGCTCAATTATTTCTACCGTTTCTGATTTGTCGGTATTCATTCAATCGTTATTCACAGGCAAGCTGGTCAGCAAGTCAAGCTTAACCGAAATGGAGACGATGGTTAACGAATACGGGTATGGTTTGTTCCCATACGATTACGGCACCTCCAAAGGCTACGGGCATAACGGTCGCATCGAAGAATTTTATACGGCTACTCGTTATTATCCTGAAACCAAAATCTCCGTGGTGTATTGCACCAATGGGATCAATTTTCCACGCACCGACATCCTGGAAAGCATCATTAAAAGTTGTTTTAACGAGAACATTGAAATACCGTTTACATCGGGCAGTGCGGCTGATCTTACCTCCTATGCCGGCACCTACGAAGCAACAGGAATGCCGCCTGTGGTCCTCTCAGTTCAGAATTCGAAGCCTGTTGCTGAAACCCAGGGCGCACGTTTTGAACTTGAGCCGGTTATGATCAATTATTTCGTACATCCTGTAACGGGGTATTACTTTCAATTTATTCCGAACGAACATGCATTGCTGATCAAAGAAACCGACAACGTGTATTATCTGAAAAAGAAATAACTTAAGAGCTTATTGCGAGGTACGTGGCGTTTAAAATTACAATCCTTGGTTCAAGCGGTGCCGTTCCGGCCTACGGGCGCATGCCTTCGGCACAATTCATAGAAGTTGAGAATAACTACTTCCTGATCGACTGTGCGGAAGGTGCCCAACTACAGTTGATGAAGTTCGATCTTCATATGCACCGCATCGATCACATCTTTATTTCACATCTGCATGGCGATCATTACCTGGGTCTGATGGGTTTGCTCTTTACGCTGCATCTGAATAAACGCAAAAACGATTTACACATTTACAGTCATAAAGGCCTGGATGAGATTATCACGCTTCAACTAAAATACTCGAAGTCGGCCCTGAACTATAAGATCATCTTTCATCAGCTTACGCCCGGCAAGAAAGAAGTAATCTTTGAAAACAAGTTCGTAATGGTTGAAACCATACCGTTGCTGCACAAGCTAGATTGTTCAGGATTTTTGATCCGCGAGAAACAAAAACCGAGACGAATCGACAAAGAGATGCTGCCGCAGAATCTGTCCATTTTGCAGCTGAATAAGCTAAAAGCCGGAGAAGACCTGCTTGATGAAGTCGGTAATGTTTTGTACAGAAACGACAAGCTTACACTGCCCCCAAGGAAATCCAGAAGCTACGCCTACTGTTCTGACACGCAATATTTTGAAGACATCATCGAACAAATCAGGGACATTGATGTTCTTTACCATGAAGCGACCTTCATGGAAGAAGATGCAGACAAAGCACTCGAAACCCGCCACAGTACGGTAAAACAGGCAGCTACAATCGCAATGAAAGCACAACCGACACGCCTGCTGATCGGCCATTTTTCAGCGCGGTATAAAGATTTATTGCCGGTGATTGATGAGGCAAAGCGCGTGTTTCAGAATACGTATCTTGCACTGGAAGGCGAAACCTTCACGATAGAAGACTAACCCTATGCACCCCACTCTTGAGCAAAAGAAGCATCGCCTGTTCCTCGTTCTGGCAGGTATCTTCATCACCAATGCCTTGCTGGCCGAAATGATTGGCGTAAAGATCTTTTCGTTCGAACAGACACTCGGCATGAACCCTGCGCAACTGAACATTCTTGGGTTCACAATGGATTTTAATTTGACTGCGGGGGTTGTGATCTGGCCGGTGGTGTTTATCACAACTGACCTGATCAACGAATATTTCGGAAAGCCCGGGGTAAAGCGCATCAGCTACCTCACGGCAGGGTTAATCGCGTATGCTTTCCTGGTGATCTTTCTTACGATGCTGCTGTCTCCCGCTGATTTCTGGCATTACACCAAAGGGCCTGACGGCAGTACGGTAGACATGGACATTGCGTTCAACAAGATATTTGGCCAGGGTCAGCGCATCATCATCGGTTCACTAACAGCATTCATTATCGGGCAGCTTACCGATGTGTTTGTATTCCAAAAACTCAAGAAAGTTACTGGCAACAAATACCTGTGGCTGCGCTCTACCGGATCAACCCTGGTATCCCAGTTCATCGACAGCTTTGTTGTTTTATTCATTGCCTTTTCCGGTGTGTTCACCACATCTCAAATCGTGGCGATTGGAATTACCAATTACATCTACAAATTCATTGTTGCGATTGCCTTAACCCCACTCATCTACCTCGGACATTCCATAATCGATAAATATCTTGGTAAGGAACATGCTGAGAAAATTTCCACGGAAGCAACGGAAAGCAGCAAAGGCTTCTTTTAACGCCTGCGGATGTTATCGAGAATTACTGCTGTCGCAATAGCAGCGTTCAGGGATTCAGCGTGACCGAAACGCGGTATGGTGATTTTTTGGGTAACAAAGCGTTCCACATCGTTCGAAATTCCGTTTGCTTCATTGCCAATTACAACGATCCCACCGTTGCCGAAGTTAAACGCATGCGCGTCCGCTCCGTTCAAAAACGTTCCGTAAACCGGCAAGCGATTGGTTGACAGAAACTGCTGCAGGTTGGTGTAGTATACGCGTGTCCGGGTAAATGAGCCCATACTGGCTTGAATGACTTTCGCGTTATAAACATCCGCGGTTTCTTCCGAAGCGATAATAGTTTTTATTCCGTACCAATCAGCCGTGCGAATGATGGTGCCGAGATTCCCGGGGTCGCGGATGTCATCAAGCATCAATACAAATTCTTGTTCGCTGATCTTCGGCAACTCGTTTTCGGGAATCGTAACCACGGCAAGCGCGCCATCGTTGGAAGCATACTCTCCTGCTGAAGCAAGATCTTTGTCCTGTACCTCGACAACGGTACCTTTAAACGTGGCGAGGGCCGCCTTTTGACGGCCAATAAACCCGGCCGTGGCGTACAACTCCCTGACATGCAGTGATGAGTTCAGAACCTCTAAAACGCTTTTTTCACCCTCAACCGTAAAACATTGTTCCTGTTTTCGGTATTTCTTTAATTGCAAAGATTTGATGAATTTGATCCGCGCTTTGGAAAGCATTTTTTGACCGTTGATACCCTCGAAAATTAGATATTATTTCCTTCTTTTCTCAGTTTTGATTCTGCTGCAGGCGTGCACGGGCACGCGGTACCTGAAAGAAAACGAGCGGCTTCTCTACCGGCAAAAAATCAAGGGCCAGCCGGCAGACATCAGCGAAAGCACACTTAAAGATCTTTACACCCAAAAGGAAAATCAAAAAGCATTCGGGAGAATTCCGCTAACGCCCCGCTGGGTTCATTATTTCGGCAGAAAAAAGTTCGACCCGAAGAAGTACGAAAAGAAGATCGCCAAGATCGAAAAGAAGTACAACGCAAAAATTGCCAAAGCAAAGTCCGACAACAAAGCCAACAACCTGTTGTTCACAAAGCAAAGCAAGGTCGACAAGATGAACGACCGGATACAAAATGGAAACCTGCTGATGCAGTGGGTTGATCCGATCACGGTTTACGACTCATCGGCCACGGATCTTACTGTGGCAAAATTCTCTGACTATCTTTTTTCCAACGGCTATTTTAACAACTCCGTTACCTCCTGTGAACTCGTTCCAAAAAATGAACGGAAGCGAAACAAGGAACGCTTTCAGAAGAAAGTGCAGATCGAATACACAATTGATGCGGGCAGACCGTACCGGATCGACACGGTATTTTATCGCGTAACGGATACCGCTATCTACAACCTGTTGATCCGAAACAAGTCCCAGAGTTTTTTGCAGAAAGGACAGCGTTACCGCCAGGATAACTTTTCGAAAGAACGCGAGCGCATCGACTTGCTGCTGAAAGACAACGGCTACTATGACTTCAGCAGACAATACATCGAATACGAGACGGATACCACCTATCGCCCGAATCGCAAGATCGGAGTTCAGGTAATTGTGAACGATCCCGCCAAGCGCGGATATCACAAGAAATTTATTATCGATGAAGTGAACTTCACCACCGATGCAGGAACCGCTCCACCCTCCTCCGATGCGTTTCGCACGAAGCGAAAATCACGGGGTGTTAATTTCCAATACTTTGAACGGAACTACAGTTTAAGAATGCTTGGCCAGCGTGTGTTCCTTGCACCGGGTCAGTATTACAGTCGCACCAAGACGTTCGATACCCAGCGTCAGCTTGCCAACCTGAATAACTTCAAGTTCGTG
Organism: Cyclobacteriaceae bacterium; assembly: GCA_016786585.1. Taxonomy (GTDB): domain Bacteria; phylum Bacteroidota; class Bacteroidia; order Cytophagales; family Cyclobacteriaceae; genus UBA2336. Next base: position 48,782 of record JAEUUI010000008.1, on the reverse strand, counting down.
AACGTGAACTACGATACGGCTGGCGGAAAATTTATTGCCAACATTTTTACCAGCCCGCTGGATCGATATCAATGGTCGAATGAAGTAGGTATGAGCGTTACGCAGGGCTTCCCGGGTCCGTTCTACAGCGTGAACTTTATGAAACGCAACATCTTCAAAGGCCTTGAGAACTTTGAAATGAATGGCCGGGTTGGATACGAGGGTGTTCTTTCTGCTACGCAGTCGAGCAATATCAGCGTATACCGCAGCATTGAAGCAGGTATCAACGCCTCTATCCTCTTTCCGCAATTTCTTTTTCCGCTTCCGGAGCAGATGCGGTATCGGCTCGGTCGTGTTAACCCCCGAACAAAAGTCCAGGTGGGTTATACCTACACAAACCGGCCGGAGTATCAGCGTAAAGCAACCTCTGCCAACTTTACCTACAGTTGGGATAACCAGCGCATCAGGCGTTACGATTTTACAATCGTCAACCTGAGTGTGATCAATTCAACAACGTCTGACGCGTTTCAAACCTTTTTAAATCAACAGTTCAGCGAATATGGAAACCCGCTGAAGTATTCGTTTAATTCATCGTTCGTAAGCAGTATGATCTTCGCGATGACGTGGAATTTCAACAACTATGGTAGTCCGGGTACCACATCCGCGTTCTTCCGCTGGGCGATCGAAAGTGGCGGAACGATTCAAAACTTAATTGATATCTCGGCAGAAGGTCTGCAGAAGTTCAAATACCTCCGAGCAAGCGTTGACTTCAGGAGAACGAAAGTTCTTGACCGAACCACCATGCTCGCATACCGCTTCAATGGCGGGGTAGCCTATGCGTATGGCGATACAACCCGGGCGCTCCCCTACGAAAAGTACTTCTTTGCTGGCGGTAGTAACAGTATCCGTGCCTGGCGGCCCCGCAGGCTCGGACAGGGATCATTCAAGCCAGACGTGAGCAGCGACATCGCACAGGATGGATATTTCAACTACCAGTTTGAAAAGCCGGGCGATATTTTACTGGAAGGAAGCGTGGAAATAAGAAAGAAGATATTCGGGTTTGTGGAAGGTGCCGTATTTGTGGATGCCGGTAACGTATGGACGTTTAAACCGCTGGACGATAACAATGAAAACAAAGGCAATTCGCAGTTTAACCTGAACAGGTTTTATCGGGAAATTGGTGTTGGTACCGGCTTTGGGTTACGATTCAACTTCTCGTTCCTGATCCTTCGCTTCGATGTGGGGATCAAAGCTTACGACCCCGCACGTGATTCAGGCGACAGGTTTGTACTTCCTAAGATGCGATTCTTCCGCCCTTATACACAGTACAACGAACCGGTTATTTACAACATCGGTATCGGATACTCCTTCTAGTAGTTTAACAGCGTATCAAGTTCTGCCTGAACCTTGTCGCTGTTTGGCAACATCATCTTTTCCAGATCGACATTTAACGGAACAGCTGGAAGGTTAACGGCTCCCACAGTCCATACAGGTGCATCTAAACTTGTGAAACAAGTCTTTGAAATACGGCCCGCCAGCGACTCGGCAAATGAGTTATGAACCGGTTCCTCCGTGAGTACCATTGCACGGCCATGCGTTTCAACACCGGATCGGATCGCGTCCCAGTCTAACGGGTTAAGTGTTCGCAAATCAAGAATCTCAACACGGCCTTTAAATTTATTTGACGCTTCTTTCGCCCAATACACACCCATGCCGTACGTGATAATCAATGCACTCTCACTCGCCTCGATTGACTTTGCATCAGCCTTTTGAACAATGTTTGCTTTCCCAAGCGGAATGATGTAGTCTTCATCCGGCTCAATCGTTTTTGCATCGGTTGTTCCGGGAACCTTCGACCAGTAAAGACCTTTGTGCTCCAGCAGCACAACCGGGTTGGGATCATAGAAGGATGCTTTGAGTAATCCCTTCATGTCGGCCGCGTTTGACGGGTATACAACCTTGATTCCATTGATTGTAACCAGCGCAGACTCAACACTTCCGGAATGATACGGTCCACCGCCCCCATACGCACCAATCGGCACCCGGATGAGCGATTGAACCGGAAATTGTCCCCTCGATAAATAACAGCTTTTCGAAAGTTCTTCGACTAATTGATTAATCCCAGGCCAGATGTAATCTGCAAATTGAATCTCAACAATTGGCTTCGCTCCCACAGCCGACATGCCTGCCGTTGAACCCACAATGTACGCTTCCTGAATTGGTGTATTGAACACGCGTTCATCGCCATACTTTTGTGCCAGCGTTGCAGCTTCGCGAAAAACTCCGCCCAACCTGCGGCCAACATCCTGGCCATAGAACAATGCCTCGGGATGTTTCTTTAAAATTTCATCAACGGCATGCAAGGCGGCATCAACCATCACAACCTTTTCACCGCCTTTCGGAGAGCGAATGCCACTCTCTTCCGTTACCGGGGTTGGCGCAAATTCATGCGATCCAAAATCCGATACATCGGGATCAGGTGAACTTAGTGCCTTTTCATATTCCGATTGAATAAACTCGTTTGCCGTTTTTCTGATCGCAGCAAGCTCATTTTCATCAACCTGTTCGAGCAATACTTTTTCAAGCTTAACAAGCGGATCATCCTGCTGGTGCAGGTCAAGGTTATCTCCGCGATACCATTCTTTTCTTACACCCGAGGTATGATGACCAAGTAGCGGACATTTTGCATGAACCAGAATCGGAGAACGTTTTTTACGAACGTATTCTATAGCCTTGCTCAAGCCTTGATAAGAATCCGAAAAATCCGACCCATCGACACGCATGCGCTCCATGCCCTTAAAGCCGGCCGCATATTCATAGGCATCCATGGCGCGCATTTCACTGCCGGTAGCAGAGATACCCCAATCATTATCCTGGATGAGATACAAGATCGGGAGTTTCTTCAGCACGGCCATTTGAAAAGCTTCCGCTACTTCACCTTCCGTAACCGAGCCATCGCCAAGCGAGCATATAACAACCGGATTGTTTTTTCCTTTTAATAATTTTTGTGATTCGAGGTAAGCGATGCCGTGAGCCATACCCGTTGCCGGGATTGCCTGCATACCGGTAGCCGAACTTTGATGCGGAATGAGCGGAAAACCTTCACGCTTCAGCGATGGGTGTCCATAGTATGTTCTTCCTCCGGAGAACGGATCATCGCGCTTCGCCATCAGCTGCATCATCAGCTCATGCGGCTGCATGCCGATCCCCAGAAGCATGGATTCATCGCGGTAGTAAAGTGATCCGTAATCGAACGACTTAAGTTGCATGCCTGCCGCGAGCTGGATGGCTTCATGGCCGCGGGATGTGCTATGAACATATTTGCTGCATATCTCCCGATTCTCATCGTAAAGCTCAGCCATACGTCTGGCTGTGCACATGAGTTTGTACGCGTTAAGCAGTACGTCTTTCGGGAGCTGGGATCCGGATGTTTTCTTCGATTTTTCCTTGACCGTTTCTGGCATGTTGGAGCGATGGAAATAAGGCCCAAAGATACGGATTTTGCCCTATTTCAACCGTTTGAACTACCTTACTTCGCGCACAACTGATCGTACGCAAAAACGTGCCCGGCAAGGTCTTTAAAACGCGCATTGTCGCCTTCAAAGGCGGTGAGCATGTCAGGGCAATCGGCATACAGTTCATCAAAATTTCTGCGGTATCCGTTCTTCTTTACGATTACGGCTTTCTCACCATTCTTCACGAACAGGTATGATTTATCAGCACCACCTGTTATTGAGACATCACCCGATTGCAACTTCATGGTTTCGTTGGCGTTGGGATCGGCATATACTTTTATAACATGATCAAACCCGGGATTCAAAAGTTGCATCATGGCAGGTTTATCTTTTTTGGTTGCCCGCAACGCCTGTTCAAATACGATGTACTCCCGGTTAATAATTGAATTGAAATCAGTTTTAATAGTCCGGAAGATCGAGTTCGCAGACTCATTCATCATTGCCATTTTTGCCAGCGCAGATGCTTTTACTGTTAATGTTTTCATCGCGGCTGCATCCAGCTTTCGTTTTGATCCGTCCGCGAGTTTAAGCGCAACGTTTTTCAGATAGCCGTTGATCAGGGAGGCAAATGTTAGCTTTCCTTTAAGCGTATCGCCCGTTTCCAGAACAACCGTTGCAGGATTATTCAGAATCACTCCAATATCATCTGAACCGATTGCAGCAACGAATCCTTGGGAAAATGCCGATCCGGTAATCCATACAAGCAGAAGTATAAATGTGCTTTTCATAGTATTCAACAATACGGCACTGGCCGGAAATGGTTGTTGGGATCAGATCGTTTTATTTCTCCATTTCCCGGAGCGCATGTAGAAATACGCCATGCTGAACATCGACAGCCAGTAGACCCACTCGGAGCCCCAGCCCCATGTAATCGGCATATTCAGGTACTCCAGCACGATGTAAACGTATGCACAGTACACAACAATGGTAATTGATTCAATTGTCAGGTTGACAACCGTATTACCGGTTCCCGTCACCGAGTTCAGCCATACGGTACCAACCGACATCATCAACAATGCAACCGAAACGATTCGTACCACAGGAATTGCTTCAGCAATAAACTCAGGTCCCTGGCTATAGAAATTTAAGAACAACTCCGGAACAACATTGAGCACAACGAAAATCACGGCTGAAATCGAAAAGCTTATCCCGGAAATTCGCTTGATTAATCCAATCACTTCGCCCTGCCGGCCTTGGCCAATGATATTGCTTACCATTGTGTTTGTCGTAGCCGCGAATGCCCAGGCAAAAATTCCAAACAGTCCGAATATATTCCGCATCGTGTTTGAGATCGCGAGCGCACGCGCACCATGGTGTTCAATGAGCAGATAGAAATATTCCCAGCTTGCGATACTGATTGCGTACTGAGCAATCAGCGGTGAAGACTGAATCAAAATCAATTTAAAAACAGCACCTTCAAGTTTTACGTTATCAAAAAATGAAAACACGCGGTGCAGTCCTTTCTGGCGGATGATGGCATAAATCACAAACAGCCCAGCACCTTCTGCGATGATAGAAGCGTAGGCAGCGCCATTGAATCCTATCTCCGGCAAGCCCAGCCGGCCGTAAATAAAACCGTAATCGAATACGATATTTACGACCGCCTCCGAAAGTGTTCCCCAAACCAAAAACTTTGTCTGGTTTACACCGACCAGCAGCGCATTCCGCATCACGTACAAATACAGAAACGGCAAGCCCCAGATCCGGATCAGCAGGAAGTCGATAACCTGTTCCGCAATTACGGGGTTATGAATCAGCGACCGGAGCACAACGGGTGCAAAGCTGTAGGTGATTACGATACCCATCGCAGCAATCGCAAGCGCAACCCATACACCATGGAAGAACAACCTCCCGATTTCTTTCGGTAAACCCTGCCCTGCTCTTCTCGCGATAAGCGCCTGAAGGCCATTGTTCAATCCGTTGCCGATTACGGCAAAAATCAAATAGTAAACTCCGGTGATACCCGCGCTGGCCAGTTCATGCTCGCCCAGGCCACCGAGGAAAATATTGTTGGTAATAAAGTTGATCTGCGGCACCAGCATGGCCAGTGATATCGGCAATGCCATCCCGAGAATTTGTCGGTAACCGGTGTTAAGCTGCAGTTCCATAAAAGCGCTGCAAAGCTAACAGAAATAGGAGATTGGAATTTACTTGTAAGCAGCTTTAAATTCAGCTTCATCAAAACCCAGCGTAACCACTTTGTTCTTTGATTCGATCAGCGGGCGCTTGATCACGCTGGTCTTTTGCTGCATGAGTTCGATGGCAGCTTTTTCGGAGGTTACTTTGCTTTGCACTTTCTCATCCAACTGACGCCACGTGGTTCCTTTTTTATTGACGAGTTTCTCCCACCCTACCTGACCGCTCCAGTTTTTTAGCTTAGCCGCATCAATGCCTTTCGCTTTATAATCGTGAAACTCGAACTCAATCTTGTTTTTCTTAAGCCAGTCGAGCGCATTTTTTACTGTGTTGCAGTTCTTGATTCCGTAAACGATGTACATAATTCCGGATTTAAGATTTACGATTTGGGATTTACGATTTAGATTTTAGACTTTCCACAAACTGTGAAATATCCTTCCCGAAGTTACTTGATTCCTGCAAAAGATTTATAAATGCACTTCCCACAATCGCTCCCGATCCATATTCACTTGCTTTACTGAACGTTGCGTGATCTGAGATTCCGAAACCGATCAGGAACGGATTTTTTAGGTTCGCTGATTTTAATTTCTGGAAGTATTGCTCCTGATCCGCTGTAAAACCCTTCTTTGCGCCCGTAGTACTTGAAGAAGAAACTGCGTACACAAACCCTGACGACAATCCATCAATCATGTTGATACGCTCGGCTGAAGTTGTAGGTGATACCAGGAAGATTACATCCAACCCAAGAGACGAGGTAAGGTCTTTGTGTTCGTTAAATTCATCCAGCGGCATGTCCGGCAGGATCAATCCATCAACCCCATTGGCAGCAGCCTCCTTACAAAACTTTTCGAAGCCATATTGCAGTACGGGATTAAGGTAGCCCATCAGCACGATCGGGATATTCACATCCTTGCGGATTTCCTTTACCTGCTCAAGCAACAATTTTACGGTCATTCCATTATCAAGCGCAACCTTATTGCTTGCCTGGATGGTCGGGCCATCAGCGACAGGATCAGAAAACGGAATTCCAATCTCGATGATGTCGGCACCGCCCGATTGAAGATGGCGTGCGATTTCCACCGTGTCGTTCAACTTCGGAAATCCTGCAGTATAAAACACCGACAGTATGTTGTTCTTTTTATCCTGAAACAGTTGTTTGAGTCTGCTCATAATTATCAAATAGTCAATCGTTAGTATTTACCCCAGCGGATATAGGTTTCGAGATCCTTATCGCCTCTTCCCGAAAGGTTGATCACCACCACATCATCCGGATCAACGGCAAGCTGCTTCAATGCTGCCACCGCATGTGCGGATTCGATGGCCGGAATGATTCCTTCCGTGCGACTCAACTCAATTCCTGCCTGCATGGCATCATCATCCGTGGCGCTTACAAACTGAACACGTTGCGTGTCGAACAAATGTGCATGCAACGGCCCGATGCCGGGATAATCCAGTCCGGCAGAAATCGAATAAGGTTCGATCACCTGGCCATCTTCGGTTTGCATGAGAAGTGTTTTACTGCCGTGAAGCACACCCGTTTTTCCAAGCGCGGTAGTGGCGGCCGATTCCCCTGAATCCACACCTTTGCCCGCTGCCTCAACGCCAACCAGGTTTACATGCTCATCTTCCAGAAAATGATAATATGCTCCCGCTGCGTTGCTGCCACCGCCAACACACGCCACTACGTAATCCGGAAACGGATTGCCTTCCGCTTCCTGCAGCTGTGCTTTGATTTCTTCACTGATTACGGATTGAAACCGGGTGACCATATCCGGGTACGGATGAGGCCCAACCACCGAACCGATGATGTAGTGCGTATCCGAAGGATTGTTAATCCAATGACGCATCGCTTCGTTGGTAGCGTCTTTAAGCGTCATGTTGCCGCTGCGTGCCGGAACAACCTGTGCCCCGAGAATCCGCATTCGTTCAACGTTCGGGCGCTGGCGGTCCATATCCAGCTGGCCCATATAAACCGTGCAGTCCATACCCATTAGTGCACATACAGTTGCTGTCGCCACACCATGCTGCCCCGCCCCGGTTTCGGCAATGATCTTTTTCTTACCCATGCGTCTCGCCAGCAAAATCTGCCCGATGGTATTATTGATTTTGTGTGCACCCGTGTGACACAAATCTTCACGCTTGAGATAAATTTTTGCTTTGTAGGCTTCTGAAAGGCGTTGCGCAAAATACAACGGTGTTGGCCGGCCGACATAATCTTTCAACAGCTTCGCGAACTCAGTCTGGAAAGACGGCTCGTTAATAATTGATGTGTAATTCTGTCTCAGCTCTTCCACATTCGGATAGAGCATTTCCGGAATGTAGGCTCCGCCAAACTTTCCGTAAAAGCCCTTTTCATTAACTGTATACTTCATATTTATAATGCGTGTAGCACGCTTTTTATCGTTTTGATTTTGGTACTGTTTTTAATTCCGGGAGCATCTTCTACTCCACTGTTAACATCTATTGCCCGAATATTCAAATTCCTTAAACCATCAACATCTGAAACATTCTCCGGGGTTATACCTCCGCTAAGAAAAAACGGAACCTGTTGATTATACTTCTCCAAGAGATTCCAGTCAAACGTTTTTGCGTTGCCACCAAAATACCTGCCTTTTGTATCAAACAAAAAATACGTCACGTGATTTTCAAAAGGCTTCAGGGCATCGAAATCAAATGTCTCGTCAATCGCGAACGCTTTAATGACATCAACCCTTTCCGACAATTCAGCACATTGCTCCACCGATTCATTTCCATGCAACTGAACAAAATCAAGCTTGTACTGCTCAACCTTGCGGAGAATCAACTCTGTCTCATCGTTTACAAAAACACCCACCTTACTGATGCCCGAATCAATCCGCGGAAGTGTAAAATCTTCAGTCACGTACCGGGGCGACTTATCGTAGAAAATAAAGCCCATGTAGTCGGGCTGCAATACTGCAACCGAAGCAATATTCGCTGCATCCCGCATACCACATATTTTCAGCTTTACATTCATCAGCCCTTTTTAAGATTTTGAATGAAGGTCAAACACGCCAAACCCGGATCGGTCTGTTCCATAAATCGCTGGCCCATCAGAAACCCACGGAAGCCTGATGCGCGCAATTCGCGAATCGTTTCGATTTGCTCAATACCACTCTCGGAAACTTTAATAATTCCATCCGGGATCAGCGCTGACAATCTTCGTGACGTTTCAATACTCACGTCAAAAGTTTTCAGATTCCGGTTATTAACTCCAATTAAGTCCGTACCGCTTGCAAGATTATCCAGCAGTTCTTTTTCATCATGAACTTCCAGCAACACCTCCATACCCAGTCCATGCGCAAGCGTAACAAACTTTGCAATTGTACCCGGATCAAGGATGGCTGCGATCAGCAGGATGACATCCGCACCGATCGACTTTGCCTCGATGATCTGATATTCATCAATCACAAAATCCTTCCGAAGCATCGGACAATTGTTTACGCGTCTTGCCGACAGAAAATCATCTACGCTACCTCCAAAAAAGTTATGATCCGTTAGCACCGACAGAGCCGAAGCACCGGCCTGCGCGTACGCAAGTGTGGTTTTATCGCACGCAACCTGATCGTTGATTATACCTTTCGAAGGTGACTTGCGCTTAAACTCGGCAATAATTCCGCTGGAGCCCGGATGCATCAAAGCAGCTTTGATCGAAACCGGCTGCCGTTGAAACAAGTCGCGTTGCTCCAACGACTGCACAGAAACAATCTGCTTGTTGTCAGCTACTTCCTTTTGCTTGTGTGCAACAATCGTATCGAGAATATTCATCAGCGGTTGATCAGTTTTTTAAATGACTCAAGTGCCTTACCCGACTCCAACGCTTCTTTCGCTTTGGCTACCGAATTTAACAATCCAGTCTGCTGATCGGCACAATACAAAGCCATGCCGGCATTGGCGATTACGGCAGCGTTCTGTGCAGGCGTACCTTTTCCTTCCAGCACGTCCATAAATATCTTTGCCGAGTCAGCTACCGAATCGCCACCACCGATTTGTTCATAGGTTACAGTCGGCAAACCGAGATCGGCAGCATCTGCAAGTTGTTCGCCATTATTATAAAAGTATTTGAAGGCACCGGTAAGCGAAATCTCATCGTAGCCATCCAGCGAATGCAACACCACGAACTGCTTATCGGTGTGCTGATACAAGTAGCCATACTTCCGCGCAAGTTCAAGGCTGAAAACCCCTACCAATTGTCGCTTCGGAAACGCAGGGTTTACCATGGGGCCGAGCATGTTGAAAAATGTTTTCACGCCAAGTTCTTTGCGGATCGGAGCTACATTCTTCAACGCAGGATGGAAAAGCGGAGCATGCATAAAGCAGATATTCGCCCGGTCGAGCGACCGCTTCAACTCATCGATGTTATTGGTAAATGTGTACCCAAAATACTCAAGTACATTAGATGATCCGCACGCAGAAGAAACACCATAGTTTCCATGCTTGGCTACCGGCTGACCAGCTGCGGCTACCACAAAAGACGACAAGGTTGAAATGTTGAACGTGTTCTTTCCATCACCACCTGTTCCGCAGACGTCCATCACCGGCTGATCGAACCGAGCCGGAATACAAAGTTCCAGCATGGCATCGCGAAAGCCCTGCAACTCATCCACCGTAATATTTCGCATCATATACACGGTGATGAATGACGCCATCTGACTCGGGTTGTACTTACCCGATGTAAGCTCAATCAAAACCTGTCGTGCTTCTTCTTTGGAGAGCGACTGATGATCGATCAACTCATTTAAAACTGTCCTCATAATCTAACCTTGAACTCAAAATTTTAAACCTTGAACTATGACCCCATTAACCCTTAAGCCAATTCTCAATAATTTTCGGCCCCTCGGGCGTCATGATCGATTCCGGATGAAATTGCACCCCGCATACATCGTATTGTTCATGGCGCACAGCCATAACCAACCCTTCCTGGTTAGTGGCAGTAATCTTCAGGGGTGACTTAATGCTATCCGGTTTAATTGCCCACGAGTGATAGTGTGTGACCTGGAAATCCGAAGGGATGCTTTTAAACAGCTTCTCCTGCGGATCGGTAACGTGCGCCACAGATGTTACACCGTGAAGCACTTTTGGGATGTTAAACAACGATGCTCCGTAAACCTCACCGATGCCCTGATGCCCCAGACAAACTCCGAGAATGCTCTTCGAAGGACCATACGTTTTGATCAGATCTTTCATGATACCCGCCTCATCCGGAATTCCCGGCCCGGGTGAAAGCAATATTTTGTCGAAGCGCTTCACTTCTTCCAGTGTGATCTTGTCGTTCCGATGCACTTCATAATCATACTTTAGCTCGCGAATGATGTGCACCAGGTTATAGGTAAATGAATCGTAGTTATCGAGTACTAGAATTTTCATGTCAGATAGTTTGAGCCATTAAAATCGCCTTGCGCAAGGCACCCAGTTTATTGTTCACTTCCTGCAGTTCGCTTTCGGGATTGGATTTTGAAACTACGCCAGCCCCTGCCTGGCAAATCAGTTGATTGTTTTTACTGAGGAATGTACGGATCATAATCGCATGATTAAAATCGTTGTTGAATCCAAGATACCCGATGGCTCCACCGTAAAAGCTGCGATTAGTATTCTCAATCTGGTTGATCAGCGTCATGGCCATGTGCTTAGGTGCGCCCGAAAGCGTTCCGGCCGGAAAGGTATCAGAAGCAATTTTTACCGCAGATGTTCCGGGAGCCAGCTTACCTGTAACTTTTGAAACAAGGTGAATTACATGTGAGTAGTATTGAATCTCTTTAAAGACCTCCACATTTACATGCTCGGCATGCCGGCTCATGTCGTTACGTGCGAGATCCACCAGCATGATGTGTTCAGCATTTTCTTTCTCGTCTGCTGCAAGCTTGTTTGCCAATTCAGCATCCTCCTGATCGTTACCGGTCCGTCTGAACGTTCCGGCTATCGGAAAAATGCTCGCCTGTGATCCGCGAACCTGCAATTGCGCCTCGGGTGACGAGCCGAAAAGCTTAAAGCTTCCGTAATCAAAATAAAAAAGATAAGGCGAAGGATTGATTGAACGCAACGCGCGATAAACATTAAACTCATCGCCCTTAAATCGGCTTGTAAATCTCCGCGACAGCACGATTTGAAAAACATCGCCCCGCTGACAGTGACTGATCCCCTTCTTCACCATTTCAACGTATTCAGTGTCTGTCACATTAGATGTTTCATCACCGGCAGGCTGAAACGAATACGTGGAAAACCGGTTGCTGAAGATGAGTTGCTCTACCCTGCCGATGCCACGCTCGTTTGTCCCTTCGACACCGTTTTCAAAAAGAGTAAGCTCATTTGTAAAGTGGTTTACTACGATAACATATCGGTACAAAGCGTAATACACTTCTGGAATGTCGTCAGCACTGTCATCAATTTTTACATCTTCAAAGAACTTAACCGCATCGTAGGCCATGTATCCGAACAGGCCGCAGCCGGAGAAGCCATTCTTACCAGGATTATTGTCGGTTTTAAAAGCGGCCCTGAACGTATCAAGCTCATGAATAAAGTTTGAATCAGAAAGTTGCTTTTGCGTAACGTTCCCGTCCGGGAAACGAAACTCAACGGCATTCTTCCGGACTTTAAAGCTTGCGATGGGTTCGCAGCAGATCATAGACAAACTGTTCTCCTGACCATGGTAGTCGGAACTCTCCAGCAAAATACTTCCGGCAAAAACATCGCGCAGCTTCAGGTAAATGTTAACCGGTGTCAGCGTGTCTGACAGAAGCTTTTTAGAATGTGTTACAATTTTATAGTTCATCTCAATTTTCCAAAAGGGTGTAAAAACAAGAAGCCCGCTGTGAACAGCGGGCCTCTGGCTTAATGTATAGTTATAGCAAGGCTGTTCACATATCCGTTTCAGATATATGCCACCACCATGCTATGTTAGAAAATCTCTTCATTTCGAATTAAGCTTCTGCTTTTTTGCGTGGAGCGCGTTTTGGCTTTGCTGCGCCAGATGCTACGGTCGATTTCTTTTTCGATGCAACGCGTTTCAATCTGGTTTTGATCTTTGCGCGGCTACGGCTTACACCGAATGAGCCCATTGTACGCTTGCCTTTTTTGCTTTTTTTATCTCCTCTTCCCATAGGTTTGTTAGAAATAGTGAGGCAATTATAGCAAACCCGTGCGGGATCACAAAATATCGCAGCGCATTTTTCCAGCAGCGGGCATTGACTATTTTTGAAACCGGATGGCAAAAAATCAAAATATCGTTCACCAGTACTTTAAGAAAAACCATGAGGGTCTGCTTATCCTCGTAAAGGTGAACCCCATTCATTATACCGGTACGGAAATCACAATTGAGGCTGGTCAACAGCCGCAAATCCGCGACCTTCAATTTGACGAAGACATTTTTGAAGATCTCAAGGCCGATGCCTTTGAAGAATGCAGCCCGCTGGAGTTTAACCTCTATCTGTCCGGACTGGCTTAAACTTTCTTGATAATTCTGCCCTGCCTGCTATATTTGCACCCGGTAAACCGGCACGACCAGCTCCTGCTGAATCCCCCAGGACCGGAAGGTAGCAAGGGTAGGCGGTTGTAGCGGTGTGATGTTCGGTTTGCCACTTTTTATTGCCTTTTTACCGCCAGTCCGCAGGAATTTGATAAGAACCCTCCCGGACTTTTTTTATTTTTACCCATCTAAAACCACTAACTCACCATGAAATTTTTCATCGATACAGCTAATCTCAAAGAAATACAGGAAGCCTACGACCTGGGCGTGCTGGATGGCGTTACCACCAATCCTTCGTTGATGGCCAAAGAAGGCATCAAGGGCGATGCAAACGTGCGGGCACACTACAAGGCAATCTGTAACATCGTGGATAACAACGTGAGTGCTGAGGTGATTGCCACTGACTTTGAAAACATCATTAAAGAAGGAAAAGAGCTGGCTAAAATCGATGACAAGATTGTGGTAAAAGTGCCGATGATTAAAGACGGTGTTAAAGCCATCAAGAAATTCTCAAGCGAAGGTATTCGTACCAACTGCACACTGGTGTTTTCGGCCGGTCAGGCGATCCTGGCGGCTAAAGCCGGAGCCAGCTACGTCTCTCCTTTCATCGGTCGTCTGGATGATATTTCACAGGATGGCCTGGAGTTAATCGCCCAGATCCGCCAAATCTATGACAACTACGGATTTGATACAGAAATTCTCTCTGCGTCTGTTCGTCATACCATGCACCTGATTCAGTGTGCCGAAATCGGATCGGATGTCGTAACCTGTCCGCTGAATGTAATTACCAGTTTGCTCAATCACCCGCTTACCGACAGTGGTCTTGCTAAGTTCCTGGCGGATCATAAAAAAGTTAACGGCTAATGTTTTCAACTGATCCGGTAGTCCGCGTAAGCGATGCACACATTTTCCAGGACAATAACACTGTTCTGCGCGATATCAATTTCGATATCGATAAAGGTGAATTTGTATTTCTTGTCGGCCGTACCGGATCAGGTAAGTCTTCTTTGTTAAAAACACTTTACGCAGATCTGGATCTGCGATTGGGCGACATTAACGTTGCCGGATTTAACATTCGCGGCATCAACGATGGCCAGGTGCCCAAGCTGCGCAGAAAGCTCGGCATCATCTTTCAGGACTTTCAACTATTCCCCGATCGTACCGTAGATGACAACCTGATGTTTGTATTGAAAGCAACCGGCTGGAAAGACAATGGAAAAATGCGCGCACGGCTTTCGGAAGTTCTCATGCAGGTTGGCCTGGGTTCTGTTGAAAAGAAAATGCCGCACCAGCTTTCAGGTGGAGAACAGCAACGCGTAGTGATCGCTCGCGCTTTATTGAATGAACCTTTGATTCTGATTGCCGATGAACCTACCGGAAACCTCGACCCGGAGGTATCGCACGGAATTTTAAAACTTTTCCAGCAGATCAATAAAAGCGGTACCGCTGTTTTGATGGCGACACACGACTACCCGTTGATCAAGAAATTCCCGGCCCGCATTCTGAAATGCGAAAATGGTCGCGTTATAGATTCTGCAAAGGAACCTTTCGAACTTATCACCGAGTACTGATCATTTGTCGGATTTCCCCCTCCAAAAGTCGCGTTTGCACCGCTTTTAAGGTGTTTTCACCTGCTATGTTTGTTGTGTAATCAATGCAAACGATAACTTTAAAACACGATAAACATGGAATCTATGACTCAAAAAGCAATCACGATTCAGACAACCGTTAATGCACCGGTAGAAAAAGTTTGGAAGTACTGGAACCAACCGGAACACATTACTAAATGGGCCTTCGCATCGGACGACTGGCATGCACCAAAAGCTGAAAACGATTTACGGGTAGACGGAACCTTCTCAACTACCATGGCCGCTAAAGACGGCAGCTTCAGTTTCGATTTCGGAGGTGTTTATACCAAGGTTGAAAACCACAAGATCATTGAATACACGATCGGTGACGGCCGTAAAGTGAAAGTTGAATTTGTGCCGGAAGGAAATCAGACGAAAGTTGTTGAAACCTTCGAATTAGAAAGTCAGAATCCGGAAGAAATGCAGCGCGGTGGCTGGCAGGCTATTCTTGATAACTTTAAAAAGTACACGGAAGCAAATTAAGGCTGTCATCTAAGTTCTTCAACCTTGCAACTTCTGTCAGGTTGAGCCTGTCGAACCTGAAACCGGTCAGTCTTCGACAGGCTCAGACTGACAATTCTTCGACAAACTTACAATCCGCTACGTATTTGCGTCAAGGTTGTTTTCTTTTCCGCCTTCCTGACCTTGCTCGATCTTATGTAGTTGCTGGTTCAGGAGGTCAATTCTTACCAATAGGTTTAGCACCAGTGCATCTTTTACTTTTTGACTTGGGTGTACCCTCATTTCCTCTTTTAACACTTGGTACATGGCTTCAAGCTGTTCGAAGTCATGCGTAAAACCGTTAAGACCTTCTTCTGGGCCGCGGTAATCTTCAATCTGTTCAACCTTATTCGCAATCTGGCTAATGTAAAAGGTCTCAATGTCTTTAAACTCACTTAAAACCATCGCCTTCTCTTTCCGATCCTGCATCCTGGGAACAGCGAGATAAATACAAACCCCTAACAACAGCACCGCGGCAGCGCGCCAAACGGTTACCGAGTTCCATAGCGATGCCGTTGGAAACAGTTTACTGCTGATCCGATTCCAGTTTTTGTCAGAGGGCGCCTTCGCATCGAAAGCCTCCCGGTTCTGACGGATAAAATCCTCCAGTTGATTCTTCATAGTTTACTGGTTAAAAGTTCTTTCAATTTGTTCTTGGCCCGGTTCAACTGCGACTTCGAAGTTGATTCGCTGATTCCCATAATTCCGGCAATCTCTTCGTGGTCGTATCCTTCCAATAAGTAAAGCGACAACACCGATCGATAACCATCTGGTAACAGGTCAATGCATTGCCTCACCTTCTCAACGCTCAATTCCGGTCTATAGTCTGCACCGGGTTCTTCAGCCGGCACATCGAAATCTTCTTCCTGGGCGATAACGTTTTCCTTTCGCTTTTTCAGAACGTTAATGGCCTTGTTCACAACAATTCGTTTCAGCCACGCACCAAACGTTGCATCTGCACGATAACTTTCAAGGTTTCGGAACGCGCTTACAAACGCCTCCTGAAGCACATCCTCTGCATCTTCTTCGTTGCCGGTAATCCGGAAGCCAACGTTATACATCGCCTTGGAATAAAGCTTATAAAGCCTGAAATGCGCCTCCCGGTCGCCCGCCCGGCACCGGTCGATGAGCTCGTGATGGATGTCTAGGGCGTGTTCGTTCAAGCAGATTTCAGCTTCTGGTGATAAAGACAAGGTAGGAAATAAAAGGTTGCACGGCTGCCGTTACGCAACCAACCCTTTCTCTTTGGCGATCCGGTTCAGCAATTCGAGTGCTTCCTGCCGGTCATTACGGATCTCGCCCTCAAGAATTGCTTCTTTGATACGTTCCTTAATCTCCCCGATTACTTTTCCGGGTGCGATATTGAACATGGCGATAATTTCATCTCCGGTAACGGGGGGCTGAAAGTTCCGGATGTGGTCTTTCGATTCAACCTCTGCCATTTTTTGTTCGACCAGATCGAAATTTTTAAGAAAGCGATTCACCTTATCGTTATTCTTGGAGGTGATATCGGCACGGCAAAGTTTCATCAGCGCATCGATATCATCGCCTGCTTCAAACAACAATCTGCGGATAGCAGAATCGGTCACTTCCCGTGACAACGGAATTGGGCGAAGATGCATGCGAACAAGCTTCTGAACAAACTCCATGCGGTCGTTCATCGGAAGCTTCATTCTCCGGAAGATGCCCGGCACCATGCGCGCACCTTTGTCTTCATGTCCATGAAACGTAAACCCGTGAACTTTATCGTAACGCTTGGTTTGAGGCTTCGCGATATCATGAAGGATAGCGGCCCAGCGCAGCCAGAGATCATCAGAAACCTTAGCTACATTATCCAGGACTTGCAGCGTATGATAGAAGTTATCCTTGTGCGCATTACCCCCAACATACTCCACACCCTGCAATAATACCATCTCGGGAAAGAATTCTTTCAGCAGTCCGCTTTGGAACAGTAGTTTGAATCCGTAGGACGGCACATTGCTCACGATGATCTTATTGAGTTCATCGGTAATTCTTTCCTGCGAAACGATCTTCAACCGTTCCTTTTGATTACCGATTGCCTCAAACGTATCAGCATCAATATCAAAATTCAGCTGTGAAGCGAAACGGATCGCGCGCATCATGCGCAGCGGATCGTCTGAGAACGTGATAGCCGGATCAAGCGGAGTTTTGATCAGTTTATTTTTCAGGTCCGTAAGTCCGTCAAACGGATCAACCAGTTCACCAAAGCTTGCTTCATTCAATGAAATTGCCATCGCATTGATGGTGAAATCCCTGCGCTTCTGATCATCATCAAGCGTTCCATCTTCTACAATCGGCTTTCGCGATTCGGTGCGATACGATTCCTTTCGTGCACCCACAAACTCGAGGTCCAGATCGTCCATGGAGATCTGCGCGGTACCAAAGTTTTTGTACACGTTTACGTTGACTTTCGGTCCCAGCGCTGCAGCAACCTTTTCAGCAAGCTCAATTCCGCTGCCTACGCACACAAAATCAATGTCTTTTGAACCGCGTTTAAGCAGCAGGTCCCGCACGTACCCACCCACAACAAATGCCTGTACTCCGGCTTTATCTGCCGTGCGGCCAACAATCCTGAATATGTTGTGAGAAAGCGATGAAGCGAGGTTCATGAGCACCAAAAAGAGCTCAAATGTACGGGTTTATCGTGAGATTAATGCCGATAGAAGGCCGGGCATGGAATCACCTTCTCTTTCTTTTTATTCCTGTCGCTTCGCGGAGTGTTAAGCATGTATTTCAATGCAACTTCATGTGCACCACCGATTGACGGACCGAGTTCAGAAACGGTTAGATCATAGCTATAGCTGAATTCGATTTTCTGCAATTGAAAACCAAGGATCACCACGATAGCATCCTGACTTAAATTATCAGCCACGTTCTGCATAATTGGAATTCCGCGATACCATAGTCCGATGACAATTGGTTCATACAAAAAATACGTTCCGATATCGAACTGGTCGAAGTTAGCCTGCTTCTTGTATACAAATGACGGAGCAATCGCGGCTACTTTATCACGCTTGAACAATCCATTGGAAAGCGGAATCCGGATACCGCCATGAATAGTTGTCTTCACCGGAATGATGGATTGATCTTCCTTTAAAGAACGATTTGGCTTGTTAAGGTGCGACATCGAAAATCCAAGCCAGATTTTTCGCCCGTAAGCCAATCCTCCAAAGCCAAAATCGAAATACATTTTACTGCCAATGTTCTGATAATTCGGACTTGAGGGATTCGGATTATTCGGATCATCGGGGTTGAGCTGATCATAAAACACCAGCTTGTCCATATCCACATTACGCGAGCCGATCCCGAAATTCAATCCAGGTGAGAAAACAAATTTATCCGCTACATGAACTTTGTAGGCGTACTGAAAATTCAGCTGCGTTGATCGTAATCCTGCCGTTCCCGCTTTATCAACCATCAGCAACACTCCGATACCACTATTCAAATCATGCAGACTGTAGTCGTACGAAAAAGCATATGTCACAAACCCATTGGTAATGGATGGCCATTGATTACGATAGTTGGCGATGAAGCGATGATCGCTGGCCGTGCCTGCAAACCCCGGATTTAAATATAAAGGTGCTGAATAGTATTGTGAAAACTCCGGATCCTGGGCAACGAGCTTTCCTAACGACACGATCAATATGACTATTATACCGGCTCTCATTGTATCAAATGAATATCGCCCACACGCGTAACTTCAACATTGTTGTCGTATTTGGCTTTGATCTTATACACGTACACATCCTGCTGACATAACTTGCCATTGAAGTAGCCATCCCACCCACGCAATTCGCTCCGGCTTTCAAACATCAACTGGCCCCAGCGATTGAAAATCATCATATGGAACTCTTTGACGCCCCGTACCATCGGAAGGAACGTGTCGTTCGGGCTGTTGCTTCCCGGGCCGCTCTTACTGGGTGTAAACGCATTCGGAGTGAGGATCTGCTGGCCTTTTATCGCGCGGATTTCGACTGTAGCAGTATCGCGACAACCGTATGAATTGGTGACAACAAGCGATATCAAAAAATTCTGCTCATCCCCTGCTTCAACTTTGTATTCTACTGCCGAAGGTTCGAATAAACTTGATCCCTGACCATTACCAAAATCCCAGTCGTAATCGGTACCGCCAATACTTTGATTATTCAGAAACACTTTGCCTCCGGGCACATATACCGTATCCGGATTGGCCGTAAACTGTGCCATTGGACTTGGAAACACTTGAATAATTTGTGATTTGGTTATCATGACTGTATCGCCCAGCACATTGGTTGCTGAAAGTGACACTGAATAAAGTCCAGGCCGCGTGTAGGTATAAATCGGGTCAACCGCATGCGATACACCCTCGTTTGTACCGAACTGCCAATAGTACGTTGACGGATCAGCAAACTGCGAAAGGTTTGTGAACGTCACGGTTAACGGTGCGCATCCGGATGGCGGATCGTATGCAAAGTCGAGAATGGGTGGAATCGGATCAATCCGAACCATCACACTTTGAGTAAGAATACAAATGTTGTTTGTAACTGTCAACGTGATTGTAAATTCACCGTATGTTCCATAGTCGTGATTTCCGGGGTTTGCCCCGGTAAAGGTTGTGCCATCACCAAAGTCCCATTCCTGTGTCCATGGGCCGGGGGTTGTATTATTGGTAATCGTAACAACCGAATTTGGCAGCGTTTGCACCAAAGGTGTTGCAGTAAACGAAATAGAAATATTATCATCCGGAGGAACCGTAAACGTTTCAGTCGTTACCGAACTAACACAATTAAACCCATTGGTAGTTTGTAATTCCACCTCAACATCCTGCTGTGCAGCTGCGCGATTAAAATTGTATGTGAGAAAATCCTGCGCACCGATCTGACTAAACAACGTAACACCGTTGACCTTAATCGTCCAGGCATATTCTACAAGCCCTTTTTGCTGCGCTTCGAAGCGCATGTTCATGACGTTACAGTCGAACAATAACGTGTCCACGGTAAAATTCGAAATTGGAACCGGGCTTATCCGGATTATTTTAACTGAATCACGCGCGCAAAGGGTAGGCAGGGTTGTCCGGAGCGTTAAGTTATAGTCGCGAATAGCCTGCGTGCTGTTAATAAATTGAAAACTGAAATTCGGTGTAGTGCCGGTACTCTGATCAGCCAGTGTGCCCGATGCATCAGTTATGATCCAGCGGTAGTCAGACGGATTTAAGCTTTGAGTTTGATTATCGACCACAAAGTTTACGGTTTGAGGCGAGCAGTTGTTGTTAAACGGAGAATAGTTAGCCGCCACAAATCCGGACCGCGGACCCGGAAACACCGTGATAGTTTGCGCAGGCGATGTAAACTCACAGCCATTTTGGGTTACAACACGCAGCCTGACATTGAAAACCCTGTTTACTGATCCAAAATTTTCGAATTCACGGGTATAGATGTTACCAAACCCTGGATCGGTGGGGCGTTGTATGGAATCAACCACAAAGCCACTACCCTCGTCCACTTCCCAAACGTATTGATCAATAACAGCCGGCTGGCCCGCAATGGAATTATTCGTGAATGTAACCGATAGCACGCTGCAACCGGATGTTGTACTGGATGTAAACACTGCGTTTGGAATGGCATCGACTGTAACCAAGTGAACAATCATGGATGAACACCCTCCCCCGTCAGTGGTAACGCGCAATGCAACATCGTAGATGCCGGCAGCCGGGAAGATGTAGTCGAACGTTTGTTGATTCGTGAGCGAACCATCGGCATTAAAGGTTACTCCGTCATAATCCATATCCCATTCCCAAAGGATGATTTGTTGACCATTGATCGCGGTTAGCGTAGATGCATCCTGAAAAGACGTTGGCGAACCTTCGCATACCGTACTGAATGTAAATTCAGGAGCAGGTTTGTTCAATACTTCGATTTCGACTTCATCTGTACTGGCGCAACCCGTAACATTATCGCGAATTGTAAGCGTAGCGCGATAAACTCCGGGCGTGGTGAATATCCGATCGAATGGACCAAGTTGAATTGATGAAAAGCCAACAGCCGGAAACTGTGCGATCATCACGTTATTCTGATCAAAGAATTGCCACTGCCATTGCGTGTTGGCAGTGATGGTTCCGGTCGACAAATCGGTAAATCTTACCTCAAAGTTGGTGAAGGGAGCGATTGCTTCCTGGCAAAAAACTCCTGTGATCGGATTGTTACTAAAATCCGTAAGCCCGATAACCGCCTGGACCGATGGGGTGATGTTGACGATGTCTGTAAACTCCTCGACACAACTACCCTGGGCTGTGGGGTTTGAGGCGATGAGCCGGATTAGTTTTGTGCCACCCGTTGAATACGAGAATGTCGGATTAGCCTGGTTGCTGGTAGTAAGCAGAATTGTTCCCGCTGCGTCATCGTAAAACTCATACGTATAACTATACGCTCCCTGATTGGGAGTTTCATTATTGAAAAATATCGGCTCTCCGATACAAAAATCTTTGGTAGGATTTCCACCACTGTCTTCCGTGATATACTCGGGTTCAGGCGCAGCAACGATAATGATGTAACCGGTAGTCATCACCGCATCTTCATAATTAGGATTAACCGGGTCACCGTTCCAGGGATTACAGATGTTCCAGTTGAATAATGTTATTTCAAACCTGTTCCCGATCAGGTTGGCTGCATTGGCAGGTGCATTCATCGGGAAGGTTGATGACGTTGGTGCATCGGCCGGGAATGGAATCGCATCAACCGGTCCAAAGTATGCTCCGGTGACTAACAATCCACCCGTTCCACGCGTAGCGGATGAAACCAAGTTACCCGTACCATCGGTCAGACCAACAACAGCTCCATCGTTTAATGTGAGATTTCTGATCGTGGCGGCAGGATTGTGATTTGTTCCATATACAAACTGAACATGCCTTGCGAAACGATTCGGGTTATCGGGTTCAACTACGATGTTGCAATTAAATTCCGATGCATCGTTGAATACCGCATTCACCACCGGGTTGTTATAACAGACATCCCAGTTTGCAGGTGCCATCGCCACGTTGGCATTCGCCTGTTCATCTGTTCCCCAGAAAAATGCCAGCTGAGTTTCCTGCGATGACGGGCATAGTACACCGTTAATCAGCAAAGATGCTGTTGGCCGGATGCTGCATTGACCATTGTTATCAAAGTATGTAAAGGTAGCATTAGCGGTGTATGAACTATTCGGACCAGTTCCCAGGTTGCCAACCACCAAACCCGAGCCGAGATTAACAGTGGTTACGGTATTGGCCGGATCGTTCCATTCGTACCGGATTTCTATGTCGGCCGGGTTTTGAGAGGCATTAAAAAAGTATGTGATCGTAAATTGCGTTACCGTTACTGGCGCGCAATCCTGATCGGTATTAAAACTGATGTTAATCTGCGGGCGTAATGTGTTACACTGGGCTTTTACAGTTATTGTAGCGCCCAGCATGAATACAATCAACAGAAAAAATAACCTGCAACGGGGGATCATTCTTTAACCGGTTCAAAGTCCGACTAAAGCCTGTACTATTTTGACGCAATTAATAGCTCTTGAAAACAAAAGGAAACCGTCTTTTCCGTCAGGAATCTCGTTTTATCGGCAGGATGAGATATATCGAAACGAATCACATTACCGGACGATGAAATAAAAAAGCCCTGCAGTGCAGGGCTTTTGATAGTGTCTGATTACGGTTCCTAGTTCCAGAATCCTTCCTTGCTGTTGAAAGTCGGGCAAGGGATAAGCTTGTACTTCTTCTTCACGTTCCGGCCAGCCGGCTTGGATGAAAATTCATATATCAAAGAAATTTCGTGCGCACCACCCGATGACGTACCAAGCTCAGATACTGTAAAGTCGTAGCTATAGCCGATGGTAAAATTCTTAAAGTACATCCCGAGTGCGAGGATGATCGCATCCTGTGTGGGTGAATTAATAACCGACTTCTGGAATGGCTTACCGCGATACCAAACCCCAATTGACACCGGATCGATGTGATAATTAACACCCAGATCAAGTTGTGAGAATGCCGGGCCTTGTATGCGATAGATGAACGATGGCGTTAAATATGACATTCGGGCACCTTTTGACTTAATCCCGCCATTCAGACTCAGTCGCATACCACCATGGATAGTCGTTTTCATCGGAAGGCGGCTTTCGTTGCCCATTACAGATATGTTTGGCTTATTCAGGTGATGAAAAGCTGCACCTAACCAGATATTTCTGCTGTAAAACAAAAAACCGGTTCCGACATCAAAATAATTCTGCCGTCCAAGTCTTCCTTCTGCAGGGTCGTTTGAATAATAAACATCCTCGTTCGGTGAATTTAAACCGTCTCCGAAACGGAGTTTACTTCGGTCGATACCATTTGTTCCATAGCCAAAAACAAGTCCGGGAGAAAATACCAGCTTCTCGGTGAGCTTTACTTTAAATGAATACAGTAAATTAATGTTAGTTGTTTGCCAACCTGCTGTACCCATTTTATCAGCCGTAAGCTGTACACCAAAACCGCTTCGCAATTCATCAACAAAAATATCATACGAAGCCGCATACGTAGCAAATGCCTTCGGCAGATTTGGCCACTGAACACGGTGGTTGAACGACACGCGCTGTTGCTGAGTAATCCCGGTAAAGCCTGGATTCAGATATAATGGTGCCTGATAATACTGCGAGAACTGAAAGTCCTGGGCGAACCCAACACTTGCAACCATTACCAAAACACCGAGTACTAGAAATCTTCTCATAAGCTGCCCTATCGTATTAGTGTCACATCTCCCACCTGAGTCGTTCGCTGATCATTCGCCATTCGCAAGACAAGTTTATAGACGTATACCCCGGCCGGCATCAGGTTGCCATTTCGATCATAACCGTCCCAACCTTTGTTCTGCTGCGTACTCTGGAACACCAGATTCCCCCAACGGTCGAATATCTGCATCTGAAACTCCTTCACACCTTTCGTAATCGGCAGGAATACATCATTAATTGTTGTACCGTCTTCATTCACCACACCACCACTCGGTCCGCCGGGATTTGGTGTAAAGGCATTCGGAACTTTTGAAGTACCTGAAGCTCTTGCCTGGATCATCTGGAATGCCGAATCGCGACACTCAACACCATTTCCATGATCGTTGATGGCAATGAGTGCTATTTGATAACTTCCTTCCGTATCAAACTTGTGGGTCGGACTATGACCAATGTCACCATAAACTGGGGCCGGATTCGATGGATCTGTTCTGACAGTATCCGATCCATCGCCAAAGTACCAGCGGTATTGAACCGGGAAACGCGTGCTGGTCAACGGATCGAGCGGTGACGCACTACCGTTATCCGTACGCAGTTCTTGATCCGGCACAAATACTTTTTCCAACGGACTTGTAATGAATGCCGCTACCGGGTTAGCATAAACATCTACCACTTTCGCAGGCGCTTCTTCTTCATCGGTTGCGTTGAATGGATTCTTGACTGTGAGCGTAATCGTATATCTACCAGGTGATGTTATCGGGAAGTTCGGCTCGAACTCCTGGGAGAAATAGATTTCGTTGTTCGTCTGATTGACAACTCTCCAGGTGCTTACGAAATCACCGGTCGACTGGTTTGTTACATTAATCACGGTAGGTAAACATGCCGCCACCGGTGTTGCGTCAAACAATGCCGTTAATGGAGGTACATTGATTGTAAACACAAACTCATCCCGAGTAGCGCAACCATTCGGCAATCCAGCCGCAAGTGCATCGCGGTTAACCACGATGAGTATGGCTCGTTTACCAACACCCGGATTTAGGAACGTATAGGTTTCTGAACCAGCAGCGCTTATCACAGTATCGGCTGGTGTACTTGGATTATTATTATTGAATACCCATGTGTACTCAAAATCAGCAGCATCCAGCGGCACCGTTGCATTCTGGAACGTAATATCATCACTCGGAGCTGTCCACAACGGAATCGGGGTTAACGGATCCTTAGGCGTTCCTATATGAGCGATACCTTCGCGATAAACAACAACCGTTACCGTAGTGTCTCGCTGACAGCTTCCATTAGCAGCTGAATTTTGAATTTCATAAAGTATCTCATACTGCTCAGGATTATTAGCTGTCTGATTATGTATCGTAAACGTTTCGGAATTATGCAATGTACCGGTTCGGGTGAGAGGAGCCGGTTGCACTGCGCCATCTGATACACGCGTGACTGTCCAAGTATGTGTAGCTCCACCTTGTGTGCTATTGGTGATCGACAATGGCGTACCACTACATACTGTATCAATCGGAACTACGATATTCGGAATGATAGTAGGGAATATCTTAATATTCTCGAGATGCGTTGCAATACCACAATCAGGCGCAGCCGGGTTAGTCAGGTGCAATGTGTTGGCTGCCGTTAAAATGATTGGCAAGGTTTGCGTACCAGTCGGGTTTTGTGAATGCAGAACACGGGAGTCAGTTTGTGCACCGGTTAAGCCAGGACCAAATACTGCATCCGGTCCTTCGGGCCACTTGAACGTATACTCCACCTCCGGATTCGCATTCCAGTTAACATCAAACGGACTTCCACTACACAGTGTAGCCGCTGTTGCCGTGAACGCAGCGCTTGTTTTCAGCACTTCCACAAACACGGGAGCCGGGAACAAAGCAGGATTAGCCACGCAACCGTTGAAGTCTTTCAAGCCGGTTACTGTAATCCTGACATCATCTGTAAATGGTGATTGAATCACCGGCTTGCTGTCGCCCGACAATTCATTGGTAACCGTTTTTGTCGCGATCACAGTACCACTCTGATTAAGCGTTTCCTGCGTATAGCTGAAATAGAATGGCGACTGACCTGGTGCAAAATCATAGAACACAATCATTGCCTGATTCTCGCAGATGTACTGCGGTGCAGTGATGTTATCAATTTCCGGCAATGGATTCACCTTAACTTCTACCGGAGTTGATATCAACGTGGTACATGAACCCGAAGAAAGCAATCTGCGATAATAAGTAGTCTGCGCTACTGCTGGAGGATCAAACGTAGCACTTGTCGCGCCACCGATGTTAGCAAATGCGCCCCCAACAATTGAATCCTGCCACTGATACGTATAGATACCAATACCCCCTACCGGATTTGCAATTTGCGCAATAACCGAAGGATCATCGCCAATACAAATCTGCTTATCAAAGCCGACCAGGTTCACACCCAATGGCACCGGATCGTTAATGAACACGGGCAACGATTGTTTTGAACATGGCCCGAACGGATCTCCGGAATTAGCGTCAGTTACCGTAATGGTGTACAAACCAGCGCTCAATCCCGTAAAGCTGCCCGATGTCGCTCCTGTGGTGTTCCCCGGGAATCCATCAAGCACATATGTGTAAGGTCCTGTGCCGCCTGCTGTTGCGGTAACATGGATTTCGCCATCGGAAGCTCCTGCACAACTCAAATCAAAACCATTATACGGAGAAGATTTAGCAATTGTAATTGTCAGGTTTGCAGGTTGCGTAACAGTAACCGCTGTCGTTGTCACGAAACATGTGTTAATGTCCGTTACACGAACGCGATAACTTCCCGCTCTCAAACCGGTAAACACGCCTGAGGTCTTTCCGGTTAAATTGCTAGCATCCTCAATCAGCATATAGTCTAACGCACCCGTTCCGCCGGAAGCCGTTACCGTGACAATGCCGTTTGCTTCACCGAAGCAGCTAACATTCTTCGTAACTGCTGAATTAGCGACAATTGCCGGTGTGGCATTTATTGTTGCAGCGTTGGTAACAATTGTACAGTTATTTGCATCCTTTATTGTAACCGTATACACACCAGCAGGAACACCAGTAAATACTCCTGAGAATCTTCCTGAAGCATTTAATGGGATTTGATCAATCGTGTATGTCATTGTTCCGGTACCCGGAGTCGAAACGCTTACGGTTAACTCTCCATCGCTTGCTCCGTTACAGCTAACATCCCTTCCATTATAATGTTTGCTTACCGCCAGTGTAGCGACCATTAAGCTTGGTTGAGAGATAGTGACTTGTGCGGTTGATGTAGCACAAGTATTAACATCCCTTACGTTGAAAGTGTAGTTGCCGGCCGGTAATCCGGTAAAGATACCTGAGCTTGCACCCGTAACATTACCCGGAACCTCCACAGATGTGTAGGTAAACGGACCTGTACCTCCGGAAACGGTTATTGTGATCTGGCCATCACTTGCACCATTACAGCTAATCTGCTGACCGTTGTAATTTGACGTTACAGCTGCCGTTGCTCCGAGTACACCGGGTTGTGTAATAGTAATCGGTGATGTCGTAACCGGGCAGTTGTTTGCATCGCGAACGGTTACCGTATATGTTCCGGCAGGAAGTCCTGTGAATACACCCGTTGCTGCACCTGTTGCATTGATAGCCGGGCTTAACACGTAGCTATATCCTCCTACTCCACCTCCGGCTGTAACGGTAATTCGACCGTCACTTAATCCGTTGCAACTGATTTGCTGACCATTATAGTTGCTGGTTACAGCAGCTGTTGCCGTTACCGGTGTCGGAGGTACTACTGTTACAGAAGCCGTAATCACGAAACAGCTGTTTTCATCACGAACTGTTACGGTATATGTTCCGGCACCAACGTTCGAATAGATTCCGGTTGAATTACCGGACGTATTTAACGGTGCCTGATCAAGTCTGTATGTATATACTCCTGTTCCCCCACTGGCCGTTACGGTGATAACACCATCTGTTGCAGTAGGACAGGAAATATGCTGACCATTATAATTACTTGTGATAGCTGCTGAAGCAGTAATCACAGTCGGTTGTGCGATGCTAACATTTACAGTTGTCACAGGACAGCCATTGGCATCCGTGACCGTAAATGTATAGGGACCACCAGCAGGGATTCCAGAGAACACACCCGAAGTAGAACCGGTTGTATTGCCAGGGATCTCATTAAATACATAATTCAGGATGCCCGTTCCGCCCGAAGCCGTAACCGTGATTACACCATCGGAAGCTCCGTTGCAACTGATCTGGGATCCATGGTAGTTGCTGGTCACAGCTGCCGATGCAGTAACCGCTGTTGGTGGACTGATAACTACAGCAGGCGTCACAAACGTACAGTTATTAACATCCCGTACCGTAAACGTATAGCTGCCGGCCGGTAAGCCTGTAAAGATACCGGTAGTAGCGCCCGTAACATTTCCAGGAACTTCTATCGAAATGAATGTATATGGTGCAGTGCCACCGGAACCGGTTACGCGAATAATACCATCACTCGAACCAACGCATTTTATCTGCGCACCATTATAGTTACTTGTTACTGCACTTGTACCCGAAACGGCAGTCGGTGCGCTTAACGTTACCGGAAGTGTAACCACGGTACAGTTATTGGCATCTTTAACATTAACCGTATAGGTTCCGGCCGGTAAGCCGGTAAATATTCCGGAAGCGGCTCCGCTTACGTTAGCAGGGATTTCGTTAAGAACATACGTGTATGGCGAAACACCTCCGCTTGCGGTTATCGCAATTCGTCCATCACTCGCTCCGTTACAGCTAATCTGACGGCCATTATAATTACTTGTCACAGCAGCACTTGCTGCGACTGCCGTTGGAGGAACTACCGTTATCGGTACCGTTACAACAAAGCAGCTGTTCAAGTCGCGCACAGTTACAGTATAGGACCCGGCACCCACGCCCGTAAATATTCCGGATGCAGCACCTGTTACATTAAGGGGGGCCTGATCCAATCGATAGGATAAAGCTCCTGTTCCCCCACTGGCAGTTATCGTAATAATTCCGTCTGTTGCAGTCGGGCAGCTAATGTGTTGACCATTATAGTTGCTCGTTATCGCAGCAGAAGCTGTGATCGCTGTTGGTTGAACTACGTTAATCGGTGCTGTTACGAATCCGCCAACCGGACAGTTTTTCGCATCTTTTACCGTGAATGTATACCCTGTTCCTGCAGGAACACCTGTAAACACTCCGGTGTTTTTTCCGGTAATGTTTGAAAGCGCGAACTGATCGAACACATAGGTAAGCGCACCTGTACCTCCGCTGGCGGTTACAGTAATCACACCATCGCTTGCGCCATTACAGCTAATCTGAGCTCCACTGTAATTACTCGTTACCGCAGCCGTTGCTGTAACAGCCGTTGGCTGTGTAAGGATGACCGACACTACATCCGAGCAGTTATTGAGATCTCTTACAATGAAATTATACGTACCCTGTGTTAAGCCAGAAAATATTCCGGTTGCATTCGATGGACCCGCAGGGCTTGTCATCGTAAACGTGTAAGCTCCTGTTCCGCCTGTTGCCGAAATCCTGATTTCACCATCGTTACCTCCATTACAGCTAATCACGCTTGATACAACACCCGTTGCATCAACAGGAGTTGGCTCAGTGATATTTACCGCGACAGTTACTACCGTACACGACTTCGAATCAGTAACCCTAACAGTGTATGTTCCAGGGCCAATACCCGTATAAACACCCGTGGCATTTCCAGTGGTATTTCCAGGAGCTTCTATTAAAACATATGCATAACCGCCATTACCTCCATTCGCTGTTGCGGTAATGACTGCATCGTTAGCACCCGGGCAGCTTATTTTTGCCCCATTGTAATTGCTTGTTACAGATGCAAAAGCAGTGAGCGTTGAAGGCTGCGTAACCGTTACACTGTTTGATGTTTTTACACATCCGTTTCCATCGGTTACATTAACGGTATACGTGTTGGCTGCAAGTCCGCTGAATACACCCGTAGAATTAGATGTTCCACCTGGCGATATTGTATATGTATACGTTGGTCCTACCAATGTTCCGCCTGAAGCCGTAACGGTAATCACACCATTAGACTGGCCGTTACACACCACGGGGTTGGTGAGAACGGCAGTTGCCGTAATTGCCGGAGGGTCTACCAGCGTAACAGACGTTGTTGTAAACTGGCAGTTATTAACATCTTTAACAACTACCGTATATGTTCCGGCAGTAAGACCGGTGAACACACCTGTTGTTGCACCTGTCGCGTTACCCGGTAATTCAAGAATAGAGAACGTTTTTGCCCCTGTTCCACCGGAAGGTGTAACCGTAATCTGGCCATTGTTGTCTCCCGGACAACGGATATTCCGTCCGTTAAAGTTAGATGTTATTGCGATCGTTGCTGTAAGAGCCGGTGGCGCCACAAAATTCAACGGTGGTGAATCAGCGGTACATCCTCTTGCATCGCGAACCCGAACTACATATGGATTTCCTGAAGCTGACAGTCCGTTAAACGTTGTACTGGTAAAGAAACTTGATCCTCCATCAATACTGTATAGATACGGAGCCGTACCATTGGTTGGAGGCGTTACCGTGATGATACCATTACTTGAAGTATTACATGATAATTGAGCTCCATTGTAATTGGAGGTAATCGCAGCCGTAACCGAAGGCGAAGGATTTACCGTGTAGGTAACTGCCTGAATTCTTGCACACGTTCCATTGCTTACCCGAACAAAAACAGGAATACCGTTAGCCAGCGGAAACGCTGAGGCAGTAGCAACAGACATCGCGTTCGTATTGGCCAAAGCATCCGCCTGACTTGTATGCCAGCTGAAGGTTAACGTTCCATCTGAATTGATTGATGGCTGAAGTGAAATAAGATTTTGAATAAACGTGTTCCCGCCTGGCGAGGTAGAACATACGATTTGATCTACATTGTTTGTAAGCGGAGCAGGGTTGACCGTGATCGTTACATCCGTTGGCGGTCCAAGACAGCCACCAACTCCGGCTGATCCGGTTGCACGCACTTCATACGTAACGGTTCCGGCTGTCACGCCATTATTAACCAACACGTTTGTGATGGTTGCTCCGGTACCATTCGCTGTTCCGGTGATTAAACCAGTTACACTCTTAACAGTCCATGCAAATGTACTTCCCGCGATAAGCGGTGATGTAGTCAATGTAAGCGTTGGTGAATCCCCACTACAAATTGTCTGAGAGGCAGCTGCAACCTGTGGTTCCGGGTTGACCGTCACCCGTACCGGTATCGCAGGATCACCCAAGCAACCTGTACTTGAATTCCGGGGTCTAATCATGTATTCAACCACCAGCGGGCCAGCCGTAAGATTTTGCCACCGGTCGTCCGTCAAAACAGTTGCTGTAAAACCATTACCGGTAGTAGTCGGATTACCCGCTACCGGAGTTACTCCCGCAGGAACGTTAACAGCGGTAATATCATATTGATCTGCCGGGAAACTACCGACAGCAACTTTAAGAACGATGTTAACATCTTCTGTCGAGCTACAAATTTCATCGACCAAACCCGGATCCAACACAGGCTCAGGCTGAACTGTCAGGTTTACAACGCGCGATGCTCCTTTACAGCCCAATGCACTTACCGGCACGATAGTGTATTGAACTACCAAGCTACCACCGGTAGTGTTGGTAAACACATCGTTAAAGATTGCGTTTGCCGCAACACCATTTGCAAGTGCGCGCGATGAAGGCGTGATACCAGCCGGAATGGCAACGTTCGTGATATCAAACGATGTTGCCCCGGTTCCCGCAAGTGTGATTCCTGCTACTGCGTCACTACAAACTGTGTTTGAAATTGCATTGAGCGTTGGACGCGGGTTAATAGCAACTGAATGATCATCCGGATTACCCGCACAACCGCCGGTAGTGGTTTGCGTAGATGGTGTGACTGACACTAAACCACCGATTATGCCAAAATTTACGGTAATCGAATTTGTTCCTTGTCCGCTGATAATTGAGGCACCTGTCGGTACTGTCCATGCATAAGTTGTATTGGCCAAAGCGGGCACACTAAATACCACCCCAGATTCATTTTCACAAACAGCAGACGGTCCTGATATGTTAATAGTCGGCGGGCTGGAATTTACACGAATAGCAAACACGTTTGCCGAACCCACGCAACCTTTATCAGATGTCTCCACTACTGAAATATTCTGGGCGGGATCTACTACTACAGGAAAACTTAATAGGACAAGGTCATCTGTTGAAGCGCCTCCAAGACGAATATCAAATGGCGGTTCTGGTATTGACCATGTATAAGTATAACCCGGTTTATTTGTCAACAGTTGATATAGGATGGCAGTAGTTGGATCCGCACAAACCTCATTTGCGCCAATAATTGGATTAGGGGATGGTATCGGATTCAGTTTAACTTTTAAACTTGTTGTATCTGTACAAGTCGTTGTCGTGTTGGTTACACGCGCATAGAAACGAGTGTTGTTGTTTGCAGTAACACTGGTTGGAGTAGCCACCGGGATCGTCCGGGCAGCATTGGTAAACCACGCAACAGTGTTGGCAGCCACGCCATTCTTAATAGCGTTGTTAAAGGAAGTAAGATTAATTCCCGCCTTCGTGTTACTTCCCACAGGTAAGTCTTCACAGAATTCAGGATTTTGTGCCGTTACACCAGGACGAGCATTGATTGTAAACGTCACAGTTCCATCGGTTGTACACGCGGGCGAAACATCCGTCCGAGTTACCCGTGTATAAGCAATTGCTCCATTGGATAGTGTTTCTGTTGCATCGTACAAATCGGTTCTGGCAGCATCTTCATAAAAAGTAACAGTCCGATTCGTGGATCCGACAATACCTGTGATAGCATCATTCAGCGCCTGAAGTTCTGTTAATGCAACTACGGCTGTCGAACCTCCTGGTACGTCAACGCATCGTTGTTGAGTCTGATTATTATTTACTGGCACTGCATTTCGGGTGACAACAATAACCTCGTTTGTCGATCCGCAGACACCAAGTGCACTGGTAACAGTCCACGTTAAATTGTTCGCGCCCACCGCAAGGTTATTAGCGGTCGCTGTTGGTGAATTCGCAGAAGGAGTAAATGTTACACCAACCGGTCCCGTCCAGGTACCGGTACCTCCATTCGTTGCAGCCACAGCGGTTAGTGCTGCAGTTGATCCGCAGACAGAAAAGTTTGAACCCCCATCTGCTGTAGCGGGACGTCTGTCAAACGTAATTGTCACATTATCAAGGACAGATGGACAAGGACCAGCCGGATCATTGGAAACAAGACGTACCTGAACCGAGCCGGATGAAAAATCGGCAGCCGTAGGGGTGTAAGAATCAGTTGCCGGACTGGATGCATCATTGGCACCAACTGAAGTTCCGTTTGAGGTGAATGTACCCGTACCCGTTACTCGTTCCCAATGTGCATTACTCGCCCCACCGCCAAATGTTCCACTCAGCGCGATTGGAGCCAGCAATGTCCCATCAACGCAAGTTGTAAAATCCGCAACATTCTGAACGGTTGCCGGATTGTTATAGGTTACAAGAATATCATCGGTACGCGAAGCACACGTTCCACTGGTAACAGTCATGCGATAGGTATAGGTACCGAGTACATTCGCTGATGTGGTAGTATTAAAGGCATTCGGTGTACCAAATACAGTTGTTCCCCCTACAGGTCCGGCCACCTGCGTCCAGACTATAGAACCAACGCCAGGGGTTACTGCTCCAGTACCGGGTAAAGAACCCGTAAGCCCGCAAAAAGCAGCATCCGCACCTGCATTTTGTGGCCCGGGATCCGTTCCAAAATCCACTGTGATGTCTGCCTGACTTGTACAAGGCGGGTTGGAGATTGTCCACCGCAGCACATAAACTCCATTGAGTGAAACTGTAGCGGTCGCATTCGGAGTATTAGCATTAGGATTAAATGTCACCGTTCCAGGACCCGTAACTTTCGTCCATGTTCCGGTTCCCGCGGCTGGTGTATTTCCACCCAATGGGTTAGACGTAAGTGGCCCGGCAACGAAGCAAAGATTCTGATTTGCTCCCACGGTAGCTGTTCCGGGGTTAGCTGAGATGTTTACCGTTCGGTTAACCGGTGCAGACGCACAAAACACACCGCTTCCATAATCTGCCGTAACAACATACGTCAGCGGATATGCTCCCGCTGTTGCAGATGTCAATACATTTGGCTGCTGAACATTATCAGCATCCAGAATGCCTGTGCTACCACTCCACGTATGAGAAGAAATAGTAGGATTAAATCCTCCACCTGAAGCCGGCAACGATGGATTTCCATTTAACTGAATTGTTCCACCTGCGCAGAGTGTTGCCGGATTAGGTGTAATGTTAGCAGTCGGTTGAGCCCGGACGGTCACAGCTTGCGATGTTGCCGTGGCCGCGCAATTAGGAGCGGAGGTATACTGACGGGTAACAGTTACATTACCGGCAGCAGCGGCACCTGTCGTGACGTTAATTGTATTTGTTCCATTACCTGAATTTATCGTCCAGCCTGCTGGAACAGTCCAGATATATTGAGTAGGAAGGTTTACGTCAGGATCGGCAGTGGCATCTGTTATGACGATATCTGTCGGAGATGATCCGACTGAATAGGTATAAGTCGAGTTAGGACATAAATTTAATGGCCCGCTGATGGGTGATGGAGCTGTTAAAGCTGCACGTCTGATAAGACGAACCTCAGTAGCATCACTTCGGCATGTTCCTGAAGCAGTAGATTCAACAGTTACCCAAAAGTGTGTACGCTGTCCGACCGGTGCCTGTAGATTTGTAGGTGTGAACGTTGTTCCGACAGCAACTTGCGTGGTAAGTGTTGAATTCGACCACCAACGATAGGTAAATCCTGCTCCCAAAGGTGAAGATACAGTCAATGTTGTTGCTGTACCTGAACAGATATCCCTATCAGCCACAACTGGAGGATCTGGGGAATCAATAATTCGAATTAACGCCACCTGTTCAACTGGCGCGTTGTCACCATTAATTAAGTCAGCCGGGGGACCGGCAACGGCCGGGTTATCGTACGGGTTACAAAAATTCCAGTATCTAATCGTTACCTCAAACTCCTGACCTACCGTTGGAAAGCCTGCCCCGAACCCTCCCGGAGCCGTGATAGTAAGAGTAGGCCGCCTTCGCGCATCGTTAACAACAACAGGGGTTGTCATTACGAAAACGCCTCGTGGATCCTGATAATTTGCAATAATATCCGCACCGCCTGCGCCTGTTACAGGAACTCCATTTACAGACACGTTCGGAATTTTTGTGCCTGCAATAGGCGTATTGTAGACAATTTGCTGCCACCGTTGCTGTTCATTTGGCGTCTCAACGAATGGACCACCCGGCGTATAATTTACCGGGTAATTTGCATTACAGTTGTAAGCCGTTTGATCATTAAACACAGCGCTGACAGGAACCCCTTCACACACCTGATGGATAGCGGTACCCTGAGTTGAAGAAATCAATTGCACATTCCCCTGATTGAAAGCATCTGTACGCCAGGATGCAATGCGCTGAAATTGAATAGTACTTGCGCAAGGAACGCCATTTGTACGAACATACATCCTTACCTGATATTCGCAATCACTTGCAGTCGGGAAAACGTGGGTTCGTGTAAATGAATATGTAGTTGAACCTGCCGTTAAATTGATGATTGTCGTAGGAGTTCCGTCTCCCCACTCAAACAAAAGTTGTGGCCCGATAACGGCTGGCATTGCAAACGCAAAAGTTACCGAATAGGTAAGATCGGCTGTTACCGGAGAGCAAAGTTTATTCGGGGTTTTTGTACTACTGATACTGGATACCGGCGGTAAAGACGCACACTGTGCAAGGACAGATTGGTAAGAAGTTGCTAGGGCGATTATAGCGAGTAACGAGACGTAGACATAATGCTTTATTCTCATGAAGGCGTAATTCAGGTTTTCAGGGTGTTAATATCAAAGTCAAGGGCATTTGTAACCTAAATAATCCGCTAAAAATATGGGAAATCTTCAAAATTTCCGACAAAATGACCTGTCAAACAACGGTTTTTCGTGATATTCAGTCGATTACAGCTTATTTAAGCAGTAATAAATACTTTTTACAGTTATAACGCTCTGTCGCGATCTACCCAAAAAGTTGTGGAATTAACCGGGAGACATTCCGAATCGACCCGTTTTCTTTCGGAATTAAATCCTATTTTTGCACCCCGTAACGATTAAATATGTCTGCAGCAAAATACATTTTCGTGACGGGGGGTGTTACTTCTTCACTTGGTAAAGGAATTATCTCGGCTTCTTTAGGCAAACTGCTGCAGGCCCGGGGCTTTAACGTAACAATCCAGAAGTTCGACCCCTATATTAACATCGATCCGGGCACGTTAAACCCTTACGAACATGGAGAATGCTACGTGACCAACGATGGGGCCGAAACCGATCTCGACCTGGGTCATTATGAACGCTTCCTGAATGTTCCTACATCGAAAGCCAACAACATTACTACAGGCCGAATCTATAATAACGTCATCACCAAAGAACGTCAGGGTGAGTATTTAGGAAAAACCGTGCAGGTTGTTCCTCACATTACTGACGAGATCAAGCGTAACCTCTTCTTATTAGGCGAATCAGGTCAGTACGATTTCGTAATAACTGAAATTGGTGGCTCCATTGGTGATATCGAATCATTACCGTTTGTTGAAGCCGTTCGCCAGGTAAAGTGGGAACTTGGCTCAAACAACGCCTTGGTCATTCACCTCACGCTTATACCCTATCTCCGGGCGGCCAAAGAACTTAAGACGAAACCAACGCAACACTCTGTAAAAGAGCTACTTGCAGAGGGTATTCAGCCCGACATTCTCGTTTGCCGGACGGAGCATCCTTTACCGATGGAGATTCGTAAAAAGCTCGCGCTTTTCTGCAACGTTCAATTAAATTCAGTTATCGAAGCAATCGATGCAGAGACCATATATGATGTTCCGCTGCTGATGCGCAAAGAGAAGCTTGACGAACGCGTACTCTCCAAACTTAAAGTCCACAGCAAGGAAGAACCGGATCTCGAACAATGGAAAGATTTCCTTGGCAAGCTCAAGAATCCGGTTGAGGAAGTTACGATTGGACTGGTAGGTAAGTACGTTTCATTACCGGACGCTTATAAATCAATCGCGGAAGCATTTGTTCACGCAGGCGCGCAAAACGATTGTCGTGTAAACCTGAAATGGATTTCTTCAGAAGATATTAATAAAGACTCAGTAAAATCCGTACTGAACGGACTGGATGGCGTATTAGTCGCCCCCGGGTTTGGTGAGCGCGGAATGGAAGGTAAAATCGAAACGATTAAATACGTCCGCGAAAACAAGATCCCGTTCTTCGGAATTTGTTTAGGAATGCAGTGTGCGGTAATTGAATTCTCCAGAAACGTTCTCGGGCTGGATGCGAGCTCAACCGAACTGAATCCTAAGACAAAAAATCCGGTGATCGATTTGATGGAAGAGCAAAAGAAGATCACTGCGAAGGGAGGCACCATGCGTTTGGGTGCCTATACCTGCAAGATTAAAAAGGGCAGTAAAGCTCATCATATCTATGGAGAGTCTACCATTCAGGAACGCCATCGTCATCGCTACGAATTCAACAATAAATATCTCGATGCCATTGAAGAAGCAGGCTTAAAAGCCGTTGGCACAAATCCTGAATCGAATCTTGTTGAGATTGTTGAATTAAAAGACCATCCATGGTTTGTTGGCGTTCAATTCCATCCGGAATTGCGCAGCACCGTAATGAACCCGCATCCTTTGTTTGTGAAGTTCGTTGAAGCTTCGGTGGAGCACAAGAAAACAGTTGTTAATTAGTTATAAAAAGTAAAGATGGATAGAAATTCGGCCATTGGCCTCACACTGATTGGCGCCATGCTGGTGGTGTATTTTTTTTGGTTTGCACCGCAGCCGGCTCCTCCGCAAAAACCGGCTTCAACACCTTCAATATCAAGAGATTCGGTAGGTAAACCGGCACCCCAACAGGTGGCGAAAGACGATAGCCTGGCGGCTGTGACATTTGGCGGAATTGCGACCGCTTTCAAAGGCGAAGAGAAATTAACTACGATTCAAACCAACAAGCTTAACCTTACCTTCTCAAACAAGGGTGGCTTGATCCGGTATGCCGAACTCAGGAACTTCAAAACATATTTTGGCAAACCGCTTGTATTGATTGATGAACGCTCAAGCACATTCTCGTTAACCACGCGATACAAAGGTGAAAATCTCGACTTGTATTCATTGTACTATACTGTAGCATCAACAAAAGTTGGTGATACTACAGTCGTTAAATTCTCGGTAAATCCTGGCGATGGTGCCGAACTTATTCAAACCTATAAAATACCGGAAGATGGGTACGAAATCACTTATAGCATTACCAGCAAAGGTTTTGACAAGTCGTTATCTGAACAACTCACGTATCAATGGAATAACGCGATGCGTCCGCGTGAAAAGGATATCAACGACAGCCGCAACAACACCACCATTACGTACAACGAAGGGGGAAAAGTTAACTGGTTAACCGAGCGTTCAACAGAGGCTCAGAAAGAAACATTCGGAAGCGACCTTAAGTGGGTAACGTTCAAACAGAAGTTCTTTCTGACCGGATTCATTTCTGCCAATGGTTTTAAAGGCGGTGAGATTGAAACTTCTTTTACCCGTGAGGATACTTCGGTTGTTAAACAGGGAAGCATCAAGGTTTTCATCGAAACACAAAAACTCGTTAACGGAACAGCCAACTTTAAATATTACCTCGGTCCGAACGAATACCGCAAAATCGGCAACGTGGCAGAGAAGTATAATCAGAATGTGTATCTCGGATGGCCTCCGGTTTACTGGATTAACAAGTTCGTTATTTTCCCGGTATTCTATTTCCTGACCACATTCATACACAACTTCGGTCTGATCATTATCATTCTCGTAATTCTGATCCGTCTGATCCTGTTGCCTCTCTCCTACCGGTCATTCCTGAGTATGGCGAAAATGAAAGTACTTAAGCCTGAGCTTGACGAAATCAAAGAAAAGTATGGTGACGACATGACCAAGACGCAGCAAGAGCAAATGAAACTCTATCAGCAGGTTGGTGTAAACCCAATCAGTGGGTGCATTCCTTTGTTGTTGCAGATGCCGATTCTGTTTTCGATGTTCTACTTGTTCCCGAACACAATTGAGCTTCGTCAGGAGCATTTCCTTTGGGCAGAAGACCTTTCAACCTACGATTCAATCATTAATCTTCCGTTCACCATTCCGTTTTATGGAAGCCACGTGAGCTTGTTCACATTATTGATGACGATCTCAACCCTGGTTTACACCTGGCAGAACAATCAAATGTCGACCGTACAGGGGCCGATGAAGTTCATGTCGTACATGATGCCGATCATCTTCTTGTTCGTGCTGAAC
Organism: Cyclobacteriaceae bacterium; assembly: GCA_016786585.1. Lineage (GTDB taxonomy): Bacteria > Bacteroidota > Bacteroidia > Cytophagales > Cyclobacteriaceae > UBA2336. The sequence continues at coordinate 9,432 of JAEUUI010000008.1, read as the reverse complement.
ACATTCCCGGCAGGTTTGAGCTTTTACTACTTCATGTCGAACATTGCCACGTTCGGGCAGCAAGCCATCATCAGAAGATTCGTAGACGATGGTAAGATCCGTGCAATCATGGAGGAGAATAAACGCAAAAATGCAGCAGGAGAAGGCAAAAAGTCAAAGTTCATGACCCGGCTCCAGGATGCCATGAAAGCGAGTGAAGAAGCGCGTAAACAAGCTGAAGACAATCGCAAAAAGAAGAAAAATTAACATTCCCGTGTGAATTGATTGTGGACAAATACGTTCCACAAGGTTCCACGCCCGTGATTAGTTAGCTTATATTTGAGGCCCCGGTAAAAATCGGGGCTTTATTTTTAATCATGGGAAAGATCATAGCGATTGCCAATCAAAAAGGCGGTGTCGGAAAAACCACAACAGCAATTAACCTGGCAGCAAGTCTGGCAGTGCTTGAGTGTAAAACACTATTGGTGGATGCCGATCCGCAGGCAAACTCAACCTCAGGCCTGGGTATTAATCCGAAAGAAGTTGAGACCAGCATCTACGAATGTATGGTTGACGGAACACCCGTTCGCGAAGCAATTGTTACGAACGAACAGCTTAAATATCTCGACATCCTCCCCTCACACATCGACCTCGTGGGTGCTGAAGTGGAAATGGTAAGCATTGAACGCAGGGAAGAAAAAATGCGCGATGCCCTCGGCAAAGTAAAAGACGAGTACGATTTCATCATCATCGACTGTTCACCTTCTTTGGGATTAATTACCATCAACGCATTAACGGCTGCTGATTCTGTAATCATTCCGGTTCAGTGCGAATACTTTGCCCTGGAAGGTCTTGGTAAATTACTGAATACCATCAAGATCATTCAAACACGATTGAATCCAAACCTGGAAATAGAAGGCATTCTGTTAACACTTTATGATTCACGCACCAGCCTGGGCAACCAGGTTGTTGAAGAAGTGCGAACACACTTCCAGAAGATGACGTTTAAAACAATCATTCCGCGAAATGTTAAGCTGAGCGAATCGCCAAGCTTTGGTTTGCCCGTAATTGTTCATGACGCGGAAAGCAAAGGAGCGATCAGCTACCTGAATATGGCGCATGAAGTACTCGATAAAAACACAGTAGCGAAATGAGCAAGAAGAAAGCATTGGGAAGAGGGTTAAATGCGTTACTGAGCGACAGTAATACCGAAGAGCGACTGGAGATTGATCCTCCGGTTGTCAAGCCCGTAGTAACACAACCTCCGAGTACATCCGGAAGCACACTCGAGATTCAGTTAAGTCAAATTGAAGTCAACCCTTTCCAGCCGCGTACTCACTTCGATCAACAGGCATTACAGGAACTGGCGGATTCAATTAAAGTCCACGGTATCATTCAACCCATCACGGTGCGAAGACTGGCCACGAACCAGTACCAGCTCATCTCGGGTGAAAGACGTTTCCAGGCATCCAAACTTGCCGGATTAAAGAGCGTACCTGCTTATATCCGTTCTGCGGATGATCAGCAGATGCTGGAGATGGCATTGATCGAAAACATTCAGCGTGAAAACCTGAACGCGATCGAAGTTGCACTCTCATACCAACGACTGATCACCGAGTGTAACCTGAATCAGGAAGCACTGGGCGACCGGGTGGGTAAGAACCGGGCCACTGTTACCAACTACCTCCGTTTGTTGAAGCTTCCGCCTGATATTCAAATTGCAGTGCGGGATAACCGGATTTCGATGGGACATGCGCGGGCCATCATTAACGTGGAAAATCCTGACCAGCAGTTATATATTTTCAAAAAAACGCTGGAAGAAGACCTGTCTGTCCGAAAGGTTGAAGAACTCGTTCGCGAGCTGGCTTCGGTCAAGAAAACGGATAACGGTTCCACACCTGCAACAACCCCAGCAAACCGCGAAATAAATCAGTTGCAATCAAAGCTTTCCTCACATTTTGGCACTCGCATTGTTATTAAGAGCGATGGCAAAAAAGGCGAAATCAAAATCCCGTTTTTGTCAGTCGAAGACCTTAATCGTATCTTGGACATTTTAAAGATACAGTAGGCTCCGCGCTTAACCACCGCTGAATGAAGAAGATTGTACTGGCTTGCCTGATCATGGTTTTTTCCATAGCTGCTTACGCGCAGGATAGTCTTCGCAGAGACGCCAATCCGGATACCGTATTCCTTAAATCCGATACTGCAACGATAGCTTCTTATGCGAGCCGGTACGACCCGCGTAAAGCTATTTTATTTGCTGCCATACTTCCCGGGCTCGGCCAGGTTTACAATAAAAAATATTGGAAACTTCCACTGGTCTATGGTGGGTTTGCAGGGTTTGGCTACGGTGTGAATTTTTATCAGAAAGGCTACAAAGAATTTAAAGGAGCACTGTTTGATCTGCTCGAATCAGGAGAATCTTCCATTGTCGTACGGGGTCAGCCGTGGAGCGAGCAGTCGCTGAGAACGATTGTTGACCGGTATCGAAGGGAGCGGGACTTCTTTATCATCCTCTCGGCAGGAATGTACCTGTTGCAGATGATTGATGCGCACGTGGATGCCCACCTGAAAGAGTTCGACCTGAATCCTAACCTTCACGTAAAAATTCAGCCGAGCATGAACAATGATATGCTCACAGGAACTACAACCGGCATATCTTTGATTGTTAAATTCTGATCACATGAGAATAGTATTGCTTGGATACGGCAAAATGGGCAAGGCCATTGAGAAGATTGCATTGGAGCGTGGCCACGAGATTGCAGGCCGGATCGATTCTGAAAACCCTGAACAGATCGCTTCTTCAAAAGCCGATGTGGCCATTGAGTTCTCACAGCCCGAAGCAGCATTCAATAATATCCGGACATGCCTCGAAAATAACATTCCGGTTGCATGCGGGACCACCGGATGGATTGAGCGGAAGAATGAAATTGACTCCCTTACCAAAAAACTTAACGGAACATTTTTTTACGCCTCGAACTACAGCGTAGGCGTGAACATCTTTTTTAAACTGAATCGTCAGCTTGCCGCGATGATGAAAACATTCGACCAATATCACGTAAGCATTGAAGAGACACATCACACTGAAAAGAAGGATGCACCCAGCGGAACAGCCATTACCCTGGCCGATGGCATAGTCCAGGAAGGAGTCGGAACAAAGTGGGTTAATCATCCCACTGAAAAAGATGGTGAAATTACCATCAATTCATTCCGGATTGATGCCGTTCCGGGTACGCATATCGTGAAATACGCTTCTGTAATTGACGACCTCGAAATCCGACATATAGCCCATTCGCGCGAGGGTTTTGCACGGGGTGCTGTAATGGTGGCCGAGTGGCTCCGCGATAAAAAAGGCGTTTTAGGAATGGATGATTTCCTGAAATTCTGATTTAATCACTTTATTTGCAGGCTTTTATTTCAAAAACATGGACCCACAGTCATTAGGCGTATTCCTTATAACACTACCGTTACAGTTACTCAACTCCATTGGGTATTACAAACTTTTCAAAAAAGCCAATAAGCCTGGCTGGCACGCTTTTGTTCCGGTGTGGAACTCGATGACTGTGCTTGAAATAACCGGCCGTAAGAAGCTGAGCGTTATTCTAGAGTTTATTCCAATCGTAAACGTATTTATTTACATCCGTGACATCGTTGAATTACTACGGTGCTTTGGTGAACAGCGAAGTTTTCGTAAGACCTTGGCGATAACTTTAGGCTGGTTGTACCTGCCAATTTTCGCGTACAAAAAATCAACACGTTATTTAGGTACAATTGATTCGTTACCCAAACCAGTGAACCCGAAGTCGGTTGCGCGAGAGTGGGCTGATGCAATTGTGTTTGCCGTTGTTGCCGCTACGCTCATCCGCTGGCTCATCATGGAAGCATACACCATCCCTACTCCTTCCATGGAGAATTCATTGTTGGTAGGCGACTTCTTATTTGTGAGTAAATTTCACTACGGTACGCGTACGCCAAAAACTCCGTTGCAGATTCCGTTGACTCATCAGAAAATCTGGTTTACCGAAATACCTTCTTACGTGGAATGGATTCAATTGCCGCAATACCGGTTGCCCGGAATTTCCGAAGTAAAACGCGGGGATGTTGTGGTATTTAATGTTCCCGGAATGATGGAAAACAACTGGGGCCTACCCCAAAGTCAGTGGAAAAAATATCCAACCGATCTTAAGACAAACTATATCAAGCGTTGCGTAGGCTTACCAGGTGACGTTTTCGAAATCAAAGACCGCCAGGTTTACGCGAACGGTACTGCAGTTGAAAATCATCCCGGCATGCAATACAGCTACGTGGTAACGGCTAAAGATGAAATCAACGATCGCAATCTCGAGAAATTTGATCTGGCAGGTGATGACGTTCGCCTGATTCGCAAAACAAAAAGCAACGAAGCAGTTTATCAGATGTTTCTGACCGATGCAGTGGTGGCCGAAATGCGTAAGCTGCCATACATCGTAAGTGTTGAGTTGATCCCGTCAGAAGGTGAAACATTTCCGCACTCGGGTTTATTCAGCAAATGGACAGGCGATAACTTCGGGAAGCTCACCATCCCGAAAGAAGGCTGGACCATTCAAGTAAACGACTCAACGTTGGCGCTTTACGGAACCACCATCACAGATTACGATCACAACAGCGAAGCCGCGATTAAAGACGGAAAGCTTTTGATCGATGGTAAGGAAGTGACGAGCTATACATTCAAACAGAATTATTATTTCATGATGGGTGATAACCGCCACAACTCCCACGACTCAAGGTACTGGGGTTTTGTGCCGGAAGATCACATCGTTGGAAAAGGATTCTTTATCTGGCTGTCGATCGATCGCGATCGCGGAGGCATCCGCTGGAACAGATTCTTTAATCTTATCCGTTAACCGGAATCCGTTATCCGTTAATAGTAAACCTAAAAACTATTAACGGATAACTATTAACATCCTTACCAGTCAATTTCTTTCAGACCTTTGCTTTTCAGATAGGCGTTTGCCTTGCTAAAATGCTTGCATCCGAAGAAACCGCGATCAGCCGAGAACGGTGACGGGTGTGCCGACATCAATACAAGGTGCTTATTGCGATCGATGATTTCTCCTTTTTTCTGCGCATAGGCGCCCCACAGCAAAAACACTACATGCTGTTTTTCGTCCGAGATTTTTTTGATTACAGCATCGGTAAACGTTTCCCAACCTTTGTTCTGGTGCGATCCCGGAGAGCCGGCCCGTACGGTTAAGGTCGCATTAAGCAATAATACCCCCTGCTCCGCCCAGCGCTCAAGTTCCCCCGATGTCGGGATAGGCTTGCCGAGGTCGGCCTTGATTTCCTTAAAAATGTTAACCAGGGAAGGCGGCACCCGGACGCCATCATGAACGGAAAAACACAGCCCGTTGGCCTGGCCGGGGCCGTGGTACGGATCCTGCCCCAGAATAACCACTTTCACGTTCGAAAAATCGCATTCTTCAAAGGCCCGGAAAATTTCCTTCCCGGGAGGGTAAACCACATGGCTTTGGTACTCCGATTTCACAAATCCTGTAAGTTGTTCAAAATAAGGCTTTTGAAATTCTTCTGCCAGCTGTGATTTCCACGAAATCGCGATTTTTACATCCATTTAGGCCGTTTTTTGGGGTAAGAAAAGACTTTTATGTTAAAGTTTGAAATTCCAAAAATTTAATATTTTTGGCCAGATGGTGACCGAGATAACACAAGGGGTAAAAGTAACGGTGGAGACTGAATATCAACCTGCATATTCGAGTCCCAGCCAATATCATTTCGTCTTTACATATCGAATTACGATCGAGAACCAGAGTGAGTATACCATTCAGCTTAAACGCAGACATTGGCATATTCACGATGCGGGTTTTCTGATGCGTGAGGTTGAAGGCGAAGGTGTTGTTGGCCAGCAGCCCGTACTTGAGCCTGGTCAGTCTCACCAATATGTTTCCGGTTGCAACCTGAAATCAGGTATCGGAAAAATGACCGGCACATATACCATGGAACGCATCATAGACGGAACACCACTTCAGGTGATCATTCCGGAATTCACGATGATTGCCCCGCTCCGGCTCAACTAACCATTTTAGATTTTAATTTTTTGGATTTTAGAAAACTGTACGTCTAAAATCGTAAATCGTAAATCTAAAACCGCTCTGTGCCCGATTTCTTCCAGGTAAAGACATATCTCAATTACTGGCTTGATTCAGTAAACGAGCACTCGTTGCACTCGCCCTTTTTGTACGATCTGTATACAAAAACAATCAATGTCGAACCAACAGCGGATCTCGAAATTGAAAAGCTTCGCATGGATTTGCTGAAAACACACCGTGAGATAGATGTTCAGGATCTGGGGGCGAAATCAAAACACTTTTCATCAGGCAAACGTAAGATCAGCGAGGTAGCAGAAACCAGTTTAAGCAACATCAGATTTTCATCCTTGTATCATCGTCTTGCTGAATACACACAGGCAAAAACGATAGTCGAACTAGGAACGTCTTTCGGGTTGAATACACTTTATCTTTCCCGAACAAAGAGTGCTCGTGTGTACACGTTTGAAGGCTCTGCCACCATTGCAGAAGTGGCGGAAGACACGTTCAGGTTTGCCGCTGTAAAAAATATCGAACTCATTAAGGGTAACATTGACAGTACCCTCTACTCCACCCTCTCCCGCATTCCGAAAGTTGATTTTGCCTTTATCGATGCCAACCACCAATACACAGCGACAAAAAAGTACTTCGAAGAATTGCTGATGAAAGTCCATCACAAAAGCCTGATGGTGATTGACGACATCCATGCAAGTCCGGAAATGGATAAAGCCTGGAAAGAAATCTGCGAACACAGCCTGGTACACACCAGCCTCGACTTGTACCGGTGCGGAATCCTGTTTTTTGATCCATCACTTACCAAACAGCACGTTGTATTGCAGTTTAACGTGTTGCATTAGCCTTACGGAACCTGTAATTTTGAAGTTTAGTTAACCCTGTTATGAGCGAAACAACAGCCCCATCGGCCGCCCCGGCCCCGAAAAAGAATAACCGAAACGTGATCATTATCGCGATCCTGTCGATCGTGATACTGGTTCAATTTGTCAAGATGTATCTTGACCATAAAGACAAGCAGGCCGCTGAAACTACCATCGCTTCAACTGAGCAGGAGCTCGCATCAACGCTTCAACAACTGAACAGCATCAAGCTTGAGCTTGATCAGAAAATTACCGAAATCCAGAAACTCGGTGGTGACGTTACCGAACTTCAGAAAGCCAAGGCTGAGATCGAATCTGAGCTAAAACGGTCGAGAAGAGCAAACGGACAGGTAATTAAAGAATTAAAAGACCGGGTGGAAGGCTACGAGCAACTGTTGAAGCTGAAGGACGAAGAACTTGATAAACTCAAATCGGTTAACAAAGAATTGTTGTCGGAAAACTCAACGCTCAAAACTCAAAAAAACCAGCTTGGAGATTCCATCAACCGACTGGCACAAACAAAAGACGAACTTGCCACAAAGGTGAGTATCGCTTCTCAGCTCAAGGCTGAAAATGTTTCCATCAAAGCGGTTAACGATAAAGGAAAAGAACGTGAATCACCGTTCAAAAACCGCCAGCTCGAAAAATTGAAAGTTGAATTCAACCTGGCAGAAAACAATGTTGCCCCGATTGAAGGCAAGAAGATCATGATCCGTATCATCGACCAGAACAATCAGGTGTTGTTTGATGTATCCCGCGGTTCAGGAACCTTTATTTACAACGGTAAAGAAGAGTTTTACACCGCTTCCCAGGAAATCCTGTTTGATAACACGAAGCAGAAACTGACGTATCTCTACGAGAAAGGATCCGAGTATGCTTCCGGATCATACACGCTTGAAATCTATTGCGAAGATTATAAGATCGGATCGGGAAAGTTTGACGTTAAATAGACTTAAGACGTTAGTACAAAGACTCAAGACCATAGTATAAAGGTGTAAGACGTTTGCCTAAACACGCAGACACAGGTATCAACCATCAGACGATGCCGTTTTTGCTACGGATGTCTTACTACTTTTGTCTTAATACTTACGTCTATCAGTCTTTCACCCTGTTCAGCGAAAGCATTCCCACCATCCAGTTAGGGAGAGGTTTTTCCGGATTGCGCTTTTTAAGGCTAAGGTACCAGCCGATCTTTTCGAAAATTGGAATCTTGTGCGTTTCAACGAACTCGATCAGCGTTCCATCAGGATCTTCGATGTATGTGAACTGACCTGCCGCTTTACCCATGTCGAACGAGGTGCTGCTGTCGACCGTAAACGGAAAACCGGCAGCTTCAGCTTTCTTGGCGAGCTCTTTCATTCCGTTAACGTCAAAGCAAACGTGGATGAAGCCCAGATCACCCCAGTTACGCTTACCGAATATCTTGCGTGGCGTGCGCCCGAAAACCTGAACGAGTTCAATCTCCGTTGCACCGAGCAGACGGCCAAAGTTTCCTTTTCCACTCTTCGTTCCGCGAAGCAGAACCCGTCTGAATTTATCGCCACCGCCTGAAAGGCCGTTAAAATCATCAAAGACCCCTGTTGTATCATACACAACCGAATATCCGAGTACATCGCGGTAAAGCGGAATTACCTTATCAATATCCGACACACCCATCACGCAACCCGCTACACCACCGTTCTTGCTTTTCCCAAGCTTGAACCAACTGGTGCTCTCCACAATCTCAAATAAGTTACCGTACGGATCGGTCAGGAAGAAATTCTTGCGCCCGTCAGGTGCTTGTCCGAGTGCGCTAACGATGTTCGCACCTTTTGCTTTGAGTTCGTTGTATTTTTCTTCTACTGCGCGGGACTTGATTTTAGTTGCATAAATTCCAGTGTCGCCCAATACAATGTCGAACTCTGCTTTCAATGGAACTTTGCTGGTGTATTGCCAGATTTCAAAACCACCACCACCGCTCATGTTAAGCGCGAGAATGGCGTAGCGACTCTCGACCTTTCCCGAGGTATAGCGGGTCATCAGTTTGGCTTCGGCTGCGTCCTTAAAAACCGGCACGTCCATGTCGAAATGCTTCCGGTACCAGGCCCAGGCGTTTTCTGCATCGGTTACCCCGATTCCAACCTGCTGGATTCCGCTGATAATGTAGGTCATTGTAGTGGTTTAGAGTCGTTCAGATCTGCTTTATGAGCTATTAAAGCTTCAATATTACGGAATTTCCCGCTTTTGGCGTGTTAGCATTCTTTTACCGGTAGATCATCCCGATACGCAAAAAGGTAACACCAAAGCTCACAAGTGGCTGATAAACAATGTATTGGGTAGACTGTCAGATTTGAGAAATTGTTGCTGATTTCAGGCGTTTTCCCTATTTTTGCACCTCATTTTAAAAACAATTGTTAAACCCATGAAAAACTACGAGACAGTATTCATTTTGAATCCCGTTTTGTCTGATGATCAGATGAAGGATACTGTCGAGAAATTCGTGAAGGTTTTGAAGAAAG
>JAEUUI010000018.1 GCA_016786585.1 Cyclobacteriaceae bacterium | reverse complement strand
GGGAAGATGCTCAAATTGGCGTGCAAAGAGTACGGTATTCAACTCAAGTTCAGAAAGGTCAAAACGCCGGAGTACGGGGGACACATTGAACGGATGATGGGCACATTCAAAACGGATATTAACCAACTTCCAGGCAAGTGGATTGCTAATAAAAAGGACAGACAATACTATGACTCCGAGGGTCGTGCCTGCATGACACTCCGTGAATTGGAGCAATGGCTTGTAACTTATATCACCAAAGTTTACGCCAAAAGATTTCATGAGGGCATTGGCGACTCTCCATTGAAAAAATTTGAAGAGGGCATTTTTGGTGCTAACGGGCAGCCCGGTACGGGTCTGCCGCCCAGAATTACTGATGAGTCCAGAGTGCGCTTGAATTTCATGCCGTACGAGGAAAGGACAGTGCAGGATTATGGAGTCAAATGGGATCGGATTAATTATTACGCCGATGTGTTAAGCACGTATGTAAACGCCGTTGATAAGGAATCCGGCAAGCTTCGGGCAAAACAAAAATTTATTGTTAAGCGCGACCCCCGGGACATCAGTAAAATTTATTTTCTCGATCCGCAGTCAAAACAATATTTCACAATCCCCTACCGGGACATTACCGGGCCGACTATGAGCATTTGGGAATACCGCGAAATTGTCACCAAACTTCGTCTGGAAAAGAAAAAGAATATCAGTGAAGAGGACATTTTCGCAGGTATTCGAGAAATGAGAGCAATCGTGGATAAGGCTCAAAAGGAGACGAAAAAGGCACGGCTGAAACAGGCCAGGGAACAAAAGATGAATCGTGAAACCAAAGTCGTCACTCCTGAGCAAATCGCCACCAACCCTGTTGCAGAAGCCGATGCGGACACTTCACCGAAAACTGAAAAGAAACGTAAGGAGATCAAAGTGTTTACCGACCTTTCCTATGACTCACCTGACTGAGAAAGCTAAAGCAGTAAGTGCACTCCCGCTCAAGGAACGGGTCGCTTACATGAATAATATGTGGATAGGTTACACTCAAGCTGTTAACATCCTTGAGGGATTGCAAGAGCTTCTGGATCACCCACCTTCCCACCGGATGCCAGGGATGCTAATTGTTGGTGCCGGAAACAATGGGAAGTCGCATATCCTTAATCACTTCCTAAAGCGAAATAAAGCTTTCGTCTCAAAGGAAGATGACCTTGTGAAACTCCCGATAGTCTATGTTCAAATGCCCGCTTCTCCAAGTGAAAAAGACTTTTATATTGAAATTCTTGATGCAGTGGGAGCACCCTATAAGATATCCGACCGGCCGGATCGCCGAGCCCAACTTGTCCTAACGTCGCTTCGTTCGCTTAACGTTAAAATTTTAATGATCGACGAGTTTCACCATCTGTTGGCCGGCAACAGCACTAAACAACGCCAGTTGCTGAATATGCTGAAGGTACTATCAAACAAGCTTGGGATTTCTCTTGTGGGGGCCGGGACAAAAGAGGCCTTTAGAGCGATTCAAACCGATCCGCAGCTGGCGAGCCGGTTCACACCGTATGTTCTGTCAAAATGGAAAATGGATGAGGACGATGAATACCTGAGCCTGCTGGCAAGTTTTGAAAAACTTCTGCCTTTGCAAAAACCTTCCGAGCTTACCGACGAAAAAATCGCTCTCAAAATACTCACGATGACCGACCGAACCATCGGGCAAATTTCATCCTTGCTGAAGTTATGCGCCCGCCATGCTATTTCGAATGGGACAGAAAGTATCACCCTTAAAACACTTAACGAAGTGAAATGGAAAACACCGGCAGATATCGATAAAGAGCAAAGGATGGAAATTTAATCACTGTCTGCGATGCTGTTCAATCCTTATGATGATTTCGAAACAGCTCCCTGGCCGCTGGTGGTCAAACTCAAGCCGGATGAACTACTGACGAGCTGGATTACCAGGCTATCCTACAGCCATTTGCTGAAAGTACACACATTTTGCAATGTAAACTTTCGCGGTGTCCAGGTTTGGAATCGCGATTTTGACAGATGCGTTCCGGATTCCGTGCTAAAAATCTTATCACAAAAAACGCTGACGCCAATCGAGCGTGTAAAAGAGAGCACGTTAGTCAGCTACGAGACATATCTATTTGATCGTTGCAGAAAAGACACAAACACGGATTGGATTATGCCGCTTCAAATCGCTCACCGGGTTCGGAAAAGATGCGCACTCCTGTATTGCCCGAAATGCTTAAAAGCCGATAAAGCGGAGCCTTACTATCGCAGGAAATGGAGGCTATCACTGTCCGTAGTTTGCCCACAATGCAAATGCTACTTGCATGAGAAGTGCCATGCCTGTTCATCTCCGGTAAACTTCCATCGGATTGAGCTCGGTCGGCGTGAACAAATACCATACTTCCCGTTGACCACCTGCTATAAATGTCTCAGTGATCTGCGTACAGCACCGGTAGTTCGGGCTCCGGCCGCGCTGCTAAAAATGCAGGAGAAGCTTTACCAATTTCTTGACTCGGGATATTGTTCAGAGTACCAGTGTCAATACTCCCATCTCTTCTTCTCAGCATTAAGGCAAATAGTAAAACTTCTGTGTAGCAAGGTGGCAGTTTTTGAAAAACTGAATAGAGGTGTCTGTAAAGAAATGGGGATTGAGTTCACGCCTTCGGTTGGCGGCTATGCAGGCAACTTTGATATGTTGTCGTTGGGAGAGCGGGCCCTTATTTTGCAGAAGGCAATGTGGCTTTTAGACGACTGGCCTATCAGATTTATTCGTTTAACACGGGCCTCAAAAGTCTGGAGTGCCAATCTCCTCAAAGATTTCGAAGACGCGCCCTACTGGTTTTGGAAGGAAGTGAAATTCAACAATCACCTGGTCTACTCGGAATGGAAAAAACAATTAGCAGGCTACCCCAAGTACAGCTCTTACAATAACTTTATCGGATCAAGGATTAAGACGCATAGTCGGGTCAAGAAAACGGCCAATTAACTTCAAGACAGCATCCCCTTAAATAATTACGATAATTCAAGTTGTTTGAACGGTTGAGAGAATAACCCTCTTACGAGGCTTCGGTCACTGAATTCAATGGGAGGTGATGTTACATGAAATCTGTAACTTAATTTTATTTAAGGTCTCCCTGAAAAGACAAAAATTGTCGTTTCCCAGATATAATGAGACTGTGCCACAGTTAATGGGAAATTCTCATCTTTTGTGGGATATTATTCGGTGAAAAAAATTCGATTCTGGGCTGTATTGCAGATTTTATGCACTTACTCAGCTCTCCTTTTCACAGAAAAAAGTCGCTTCGTTTTGGGGGTTATCAGGGCGGAAGTGCGGCAAAAGGGCGGGAAGTGGGCGGAGGATAAAAATTTTTTCGAAAATCTTCTGATTCCACGTCTAAACCAATGAAAGTCAGTCCGGAAGCATTGACCTTCGCGCAAAATGGCGTCTCAGAAAAGCGCAAAAGTAGTTCACCAAAGGGCGGACTTGGTAGTTTCTGCCCTCAGTATAGATTCTCCCAGCGGGCGGAAAGATAAATTACCTCCTTAAAGACTGGCTGAACGCAATTGGCTATGTCTCGTTATTTAAAAAAAACAGTTGTAGAGGTGGCGAAGTGTCTAAGATAATCAAGGAAGTACATGCCTATCGGGAACCATGTACGCAACTTTATCAAATAGGGTGCGTCGGAACTGACTGCTTGAGGTGGGTATGGCTAAGTTGCAACAAGCGTAATTCAATCGCATTTGGAGTTCATGGAGCGGCTCTATGTAATTCGGGACGTGGCTAACGAAAAAAGTATGTTGGCATCAGGCATGGCCATCCTGTTGACATTCCAGAAGGTCATGCTTGAATCACATGTCTTTTCCTGACTCTGAAATTATGGTCTATATACATGTTTCCAAATAACGTAACATCTGAAGCGTCACTGGCTTAATTAAGATGCCAGCAACCCCTAGCAACTTTGCTTGACGCTCAACCGTCGCCTCAATACGCACTGATAGCAAAAATATCCGTGTACCACTAACCAGATTTGGAAACCGGGCGTTCAAACGTTCTATAAACTCCAGCCCATTCATAATCGGCATTACATAATCAACAACAATTAGTTTAGGCAGGCATTTGTTGGCAAGTACAAAAGCGTCGATGAATTCTAAAGCGATGTCCCCTGAATGACACAAACTGCATTGGAATGAAATAGTATGAATTTTTATGGACTCCTTGAAAATGAAGAGATCCGTGTCATTATCGTCAATGATCAATAAATTAGTCATGCTAAAAACACTCCTAAGGGCGGTGATTATAGGCCATCAAAATAGGGCGACGCAAAGTGAAGGGGTAGTTAAAATTAGCATTTTTTGACGTGGAAAGTAATCAAATCACCAAAAGATTTATTCGACAAAACCCGCTTGATTAAAGTCTAAATGGAGAAATAGAAGCGTAACCTTCCCTTCGCAGTAAGGAGTAGTAAACGTACCTGACTAAAGTCATTGTAAAACGACAGTGTCCAACCATACTTTCGCTTAAATTGCCATTTAAGATGATGATTCCGGTAAAAATTTTGGAATCTTATGAGGCGCGTCTGGTGAGCGTGCGCAAAGATCAACTTCTCTTTGAACAAGGCGATCAGGCAGTCGATTTCTTTCAAATCGAGCGAGGCCAGGTTAGGATGTTTGTGCTGAACGACAAAGGGCGTGAATTCACGCATGGAGTTTTTGAGGCGGGGGAAAGCTTTGCTGAACCAGCTCTCTTGGGCGACTTCCCCTATCCAGCTTCTGCTATAATGACCAATGCAGGGAAGGTGTGGCGACTTCCTAAAATGGATTTTCTAAGGTTGCTAAAGGATCACTTCGAATTGCATTTAAAACTTTGTCGTTTACTCTGTCAGCGCTTACAATACAAAACAATGATACTGACAGAAATATCAACGCATCAACCGGAACATCGCCTGAAAACGATCATGATGTACATCAAATCCAAAATGCAAGCTGAGCATCATCAGAAAATAACCATTCCGTATACACGTCAGGAGTTAGCCGATATGACCGGGCTACGCGTAGAAACCGTTATCCGCACAATTAAGAAAATGGAACAGGATGGTGCGCTTACACTCGAAAACAGAAAAATAAAAATTTAATCTATCAGTCTGGTGTCGTTAGATGTAGGTGAAACGAAAGCTCATTCCTGTAATCACCAGCGCCACGCCCAGCATGGTTACCAAAATAATATGCAAGGCAAGTAAAGATAATTTTTCTGTCGTTAGCCGGGGAATAATAAACAACCGCGCATGAATACCAAGCGCAAGGGTCGCGATCAGTAAACCGAGTTTTATCCACAGGTAAACATGATGCGAAGTTTCAAGGCTTCCCCACGCTGAGAACGGGACGTATATTAATGCCATGCTGACACCGGTTATCGCCTGAACCAGCAATGCCGGAAGCCCGATTCGCTCAAAGTATTTTTCGAAATTGAGAATGATGGAAATATCCCGGTGCCTGAGGGCTTGCGGAAGAAACCCAAGCGACAGAATCAAATGCCCGCCTACCCAAATTGTTGCTCCTAATACGTGAAAGAGGATAAGCCACTTCACAAATCCTTCCGGTTGAAAATCCGTTGCGCCAAAGCGATCGGTAATACGATCCAGATAAAAAGCACGAGTGTGGAAAGTACAATCCCCAGGTAGCTTCCAAAAAACTCCTGGTAAAAGGCCCCGGTAAAACCCATCAATGCCGAAATATCAAGCTGCAGGAGCATGATAATGCGTGCAAGGTCGACCGGGTTAAAGGCAATAAGCACCAGCGTAATTTTTTCCAACGGGTAATCGCTGAAACTGTACACTACCCAGAGCAGAAGGCCGTCATAAATCAAAGAAAAATACAACCAGAACAGCAACGCAATGCCAATGGCTTTTGCTTTATCACGCGTGAGCACCGATGATAAAAAGGCAAGTGACACAAAAACAAGTGTTAATGTTACACCCGTGTAGAGCATGGTTAATGCATTGGCATTGATCCCGAACAAAAGTATGGGTACTCCTACCCCCGTAACAAATGCAACACACAGCGAACAAGCCACCCCCATGTATTCGCCTAAAAAAACAGTACTCCGTTTGACCGGCTGTGCCAGCATGAGTTCGATAAACTCGTAAGAATTAAAAAAATGAATCGTTGAAAATACAGTGCTTACCAATGGCACAACCATTAACACGATGTTGAGCAAGCTGAGCACCACTTTGCCCGAATCACTGTCGAGCTGATACAAGCCAAAGGTGCTGATGAACAGAAATGCGGTATACAACAGGATAAACCGGGTCCGCAGGATGTCGTATAAAATGTATTTTAGTACACGTGTCATACTTCTGATACAGAGGCTACAAGTTCTTTTTGCCGGATAAAGGTGGTGAGCGCCTTGCTCAATTTTACTTCATTCGTTTCATGCTTAAGCTGCTCGATCGTATTGTTGAAATGAACCTTTCCTTCGAACATGTAAACCATGCTGTTGGTTAATTCCTCCAGGTCGCTCAAAATGTGAGATGTGATCATCAGCAGTTTATTCATTCTTCTTTCGTGAATTATCTTCTCCTTTAATATCTCAGTCGAGATTGGGTCCAGCCCGGCAGTTGGTTCATCCAGAATGTAAACCGGGGCGGGAAAAAGAAATGCCAGTGCTGCGCTCACTTTTTGACGCGTTCCTCCCGAGAGGGCGTGCATTCTTTTATCGTACATCTTATACAGCCTGAACGCATCAATCAGCTCTTCATCAATGCGCTGATTTTCACCCCGGATATTCTTCATCATGTCGAACAACTGGCCGATCGACATATTTTCCGGATAATGTCCGATTTGCGGCATGTACCCGATCTTGTCCCGATACTTCCAGTCGTGCCGGATATTCTTTTCGTTAAAAAGGATGTCGCCTGACGTGGGGATTACCAAACCTAAAATACTTTTAATGAGTGTGGTTTTACCCGAACCGTTCGGACCAACAAGTGCATAGCTCTTGCCGGTCTGCAGCTCAAGACTTACGTTTTCAAGTGCCGTCAGCTTCCCGAATTTCTTGTCAATTTGCTTTATGGAAATCATAGGGGTTCATGGCGGGTGAATTGTCTTTCAAATTATCGGGCGTGATTGCGGGAACTGCTTTTTCAGCACGGTCCATCAAAAACACAAAAAAACTTCTCCATAGTAAAACCGCACTGGGCATGTGCTCAATCACCATTCCATATAAACTCACGGGGCGGTAGGGAACGTCACCAACTGCATCATGGTTAAGGTCATAGCCTTCGTAGTGATCCCAATAATTATGGTCGATGGTATTGAGAACCAGCGTGCCGTTGGTCACAAGATCAAAAGTGTTGGCCGAGAAATTATTGCGTTCAAAAACGTTATCATCGCAGCTTGCCTGCAACCGAACCGCGTATCCGTTTTCAGAGAACGTATTCGCCTTAAACTCAATCCGGCTGCTGCCTTCCATAAATATGCCAACCGAATTCTTCTTAAAAATATTGCCGGTAACAAAGCTGTCGCGGATGTCTTTTAAGAGCAGGCCGTAGGCCGAGGAACCCCAGTTGTGTTCAAACGTATTGCCAATCATTTTAACACCTTTCGTGTACATGACAGCAACACCGGCTCCGTTGTTGATGAAGGTGTTGTTCCTGTACTCATCGTTATGCGAAAACATAAAATGCAGGCCATAGCGCATGTTTCCTTCACTGAAGTTGTTGGTAATGAGTGATTCCGTAACGAACTCAAAATAAATGCCGTCACGATGACCGCTTACGCGATTGTTATCGAGCGTCATATGTTCACACTTCCACAGGTGAATACCGTTTCCGATCTGATGTTCCGCTTCGGCATCTGATTTTAATTCGTTCCCTTCCACTCTGCAATTCGTGGAGTTGGCAAAGTAGATTCCAAAAAATGTGTTTTCGAACTTGTTGTTTTGAACCCGCAGGTAGTTCGATTCAAGTACTTTAATGGCAGCCAGGTCGTTGATACTGGCTACACCGGTGTTGATAAATTTTAACCCGGATACAGTAACATGATCAGCATGAATGGTAAAGATCTCATATTTGTTTTCACCATCCAGTACCGGGTAACCTTTACCGATAATTGTCAGGTTTTTTTTCAGCACAATGTTTCCCTCGCGATACACGCCAGAATAGATAATCAGTGTATCGCCATGACTGGCCTTCTCAATCGCCTGCTTGATTGTTTTTACCGAATACTTTGAACCAACCGGGATTGCAGTTCCGAAGGATATTAAACAGGTACACAGAAACGGTATGACAAGGAGTTTTTTCATTCCGTAGTGCTACTTGAACTCAGCTATAACATCGGGCCATTCAAGCAAAGTACCTTTCCACTTTTCGTTTTGATTTGCCTGATCTTCTTTGTTGCTGAACGCAGCGATGCCGCCAGCCATTGGCGTACGTATCTCACTTGTTTTTACAAAGAACGCCTGCTGCACATCAATTAACGTTCCCGGATGGGCGAAATCAATTACCAGGATGTGCTCCATATTTTCATGAACTTCATAATCTGAGTTATAAAAGCCCACCATGCAATTGAGATCATCGAACTTGTAGACTTTCCCTTTCTTCGTTACGATTTCCGCACCGAATTTTCTATCCACCAGTGTCATTTTGCACGAGTAGCAAATATCCTTGCCGTATCGCAACGGTTCCGGATCTGAACTGCAGGAAATAAAAACAAATAGAACAATTATCAGGGTAAGTTTTTTCATAGCTATTAATCAGTTCAGGCTTTTTTCCTGTTGAAGAAGAATTTTTCTAATATGATCACCAGAATCACCAGGCAAAATGATATCACGAAAAACCATCCGCCCAAATCGGGTCCCGAGAATGCGGTGAAGTTGAGCAGAACTTTTGTTCCGATAAGCGGTGGTTGATATGACATACCCGGAACAATAATGGCTGCCGTAGGATCAAGGTTGTGGCCATACTCATATCCCCACAGGTAAAAGTCGATTAGTGCAGCGACCCCGGTAATCAACAACACACCGGCATTTAACCATACCATAAAGCGTTTGCCCGTTATGGCAGCCAGCAAACCAAAACCTATTAAAAACCAGATAATGTAAACGATGTATTGAAACTCGGGAAACATGCCCACCTCAATGTGTTTCATCCCGATATAATGGTTGAGCGCACTGATGATCTTAACATCGCCCGTGATGTTGTTGTACCAAATATCCATTTCAAGGCCTTCAGGATATTGCGGAGCCCACATCAGGATTTGCCAGAGCGGTACAAAAAAGCCCGCGATTAGTATCAGCGATGCAACAACAATTATTAGGCGTGATGTGGGTTTAATCGAAGTCATACGATTGGTGGTTTAATAAGCCCCGGCACTTTCGCTTGCCGGGGCACTCAACCTGTAAACTATTGGAACTTACTTACTGCCTGCGGCACCAGCCGGGGCCTCAGTTTTTCCGGTTGAAAATTTTATCGGAACATTGCTGTTTGCCGGAGATACCCGGATGTATCCTTGCATCTCCTGGTGCAGCGCTGAACAGAAGTCGGTACAGTAGAATGGAAATACACCGGTTGTTAGTGGCTTCCATTTCAGCGTTTGCGTCTCACCCGGCATAATCAGCAACTCAGCATTATTCGCACCTTTGATAGCGAAGCCGTGCGGCACATCCCAGTCCTGTTCGAGGTTGGTTACATGGAAATATACCTCATCCCCAAGTTTCACACCCTCAATGTTATCAGGTGTTAAGTGTGAGCGAATGGCCGTCATGGAAATGTGAACCTGATTACCTTTTCTTACCACATTTGTTTTGCTTTCACCTTTCGCTACGTAAGGGTGATTGTTATCTTCAATCCTGAAGATTTTTACCGAGTTAGGCATCACCAGACTGGCCGGAATAGCTTCTGCATAGTGAGGTTCCCCCGTGGTAGGGAAGTCAAGGATAAGCTTCATCTTATCGCCACTGATATCATAGAGTTGGGCAGATTGGGTTAACTCCGGACCGGTTGAGAGGTAACGATCTTTCGTAATCTTGTTATAAGCGATTACATACTTTCCGTGAGGTTTACGGGTTGGCCCGCCCGGCACGCACAAGTGACCGATTGAATAGTATGTAGGAACGCGATCGAGCACTTCAAGAGATTTCACATTCCATTTCACGATTTCAGATGATACAAAGAAGGAAGTATAGGCATTGCCATTTGCATCAAATTCGGTGTGCAGAGGTCCGAGGCCGGGTTTCTTCACTTCACCATGCAAGGCTGCTTCATACTTTATTACAGGTATACCGCCAAAATCGCCTTCAAATTCTTTGTTAGCGATTGCCTGCTGAATTTTAGTGAACGAGAAAACCGGAATCAACGCTGCGAGTTTTCCGCTTCCCACGATGTATTCACCGGTAGGGTCTGTATCGCAACCATGCGGAGACTTCGGACAAGGAATGAAGTACACCATGTCTTTCAAAACAGCTGGGTCGAGCTGCATAACCTCGTTCAACATTTCAGACGTAGCAGTGTGTGTCTTTTCATCATACCAGTTATGCACATACTTCGCTTTAGCTTTTTCACCTTTACCGGCAGCGAGATATTCTTCAGCCTTTTTCCAGTTTACAGCCATAATGAAGTCCTTGTCTTTCTGCGTTGAATTCACTTCAAGCAGTGTATAAGCCTGTTCGGTGTTGTAGCATGAGAAGAAGAACCAGCCGTGAGACGGGCCTTTACCTGCACGTGCAAGATCAAAGTTTACACCCGGTGTTTTGATCTGGAAGGCAATTTTCATTTTGCCATCTTCCTTTCCGACAGAAATAAAGCTGATGGTTCCTTTAAAGTTCTCTTTGTAGGTGCTGATCGGAACATCGGTCTTATCCCCCATCGGTACACTGAAGCGCGTTCCCGCCACAACATATTCGGTGTTCTCGGTAATAAATGGAGATGAGTGATTTCCACCGCTGTTTGGAAGTTCAATAATTTCAGCGGTGCGGAAAGTTTTTAAATCAATGCGGGCTACACGAGGCGTGTTGTTGGCATTCCCGAAAACCCAGCGGCCATCGTGCTCACCATTGGTGGTTGACAAGGCAGGGTGATGCAGGTCATCCCACGGAACGTAACCGTGCGATGTATTGAGCATAGGCTTGGTTTCTTCGCTGAATCCATAACCCGATGTTGGATCTTCCGAAAAAACGGGAATGATTCTGAAAAGCCGACCGGATGGAAGCCCGTAAACATTCATTTGGCCATTAAATCCGCCTGAAACGAAATTATAGAACTCGTCATATTTGCCGGGCGCAACATATGCTTGCGAAGCTGCGTTGCCAGTTGCTACTTCAGCCGGTCCTTTGGGTTTACAAAACTGAAACAGAATACTTGCCGAGGCCAGGATTCCGAACAGGAAAAGTGATCTGTATATGGTTTTATGTTTCATATCGTAATGTTTAGAAGTAAGATCCATTATTTCTTTTCAGGGGGAAGCAATACCGCATCAATCACATACACCACTCCGTTGGAAGCCTTCACCACGCCCAGCACATTGGCACCATTCACGGTAATCTTTCCGTCTTTTTTATTAAGCGTGATGTTGTCGAGGTTAACCTGATTCAATGTCATTCCATCCTGAACCATAGCTTCAGTGATAACTCCTACATAAACATGGTACTCGAGGATATTCCGGAGCGCATCTTTATTTTCAGGTTTCAGCAGGTTTTCGACAGTACCGGCAGGGAGCTTGTCGAATGCTTCGTTGGTAGGCGCAAACACCGTGAAAGGGCCGGCATTTGAAAGCGCATCAACATACTCGGCAGTTTTGAGTGCGGTAACAAGCGTAGTATGCACCGGGGAGTTTACAGCAACACGGACAACATCACGCTCCGAGGTTTCGTCCTGAACGGCTGACTGGCCGGCACCAGGTGCTGCTTCAGCAACACTGCTTTCGTTGCCCGGGGCTTGCTGCTGACCACAGGCCAATAACAAAAGCAGAGGAATAATGGATAAGCGTTTCATATAGTTTTTAGGTTGGTTTTCATTTCTCTCCGTCATTCGAGCGCATATATTCCAACACATCGCGGGCATCCCCGATTGACATGTTCTGGTTAGGCATGCGCATCAAACAGAGTTCAAGGAGTTTTTGAGCTTCGGGGTCCTGATCAAGCATCATGTCCACATTGGTAATCATGTTCATGATCCATTCAGGCTTTCTCTTCTTTGTTATCTCCTTCCAACCCGGTCCTACCAAGCGGGTTTCATCAAGCTTGTGGCATGATTGGCACTTCATTTCGTAAATGGCGATGCCTCGTTTAACACGCGCCTGATCCAGCGGACTTTCAAGCGTTACATTTTTAACCTGGCCGATTCCCTTTGTCGGATCGATCACTGCTTCAACGGCACTTTTTTCAGGCTTTACCTCGCTCTCTGTGTTTGGCTTTTCGGGGGCGCACGCTGCAAATGCGCCAATCAATAATGCAGGAATAATGACTGATTTTTTCATGTTAGATATGTTAATTGGGTGCTTGAAATTCAACATCAAGATACCTGAGACTCAATTGATGCCTTATGATCCTGATCATAAATCGAAACTGACTTTAATCAATAGAGAGTAATACGGCCTCAAATGGAAATACCAACCGATTCACCTCTTTATTTAAAGCCTTCCCGAATCGCAAATCTTTAGCCGGGCAGACTGTCACAAGTACTTGAGTATTTTTCCTGTGTTCGTTGTTCACGTAAAAAGAATGAAATGGCCGAATATCATTATATTGCTCAGTTCATTTTTAATTTATATCAGTGCATATGAAACTCTCAGTATTGATACTTACTGTCGCTGCCTCAATGATCCATGCTTTGTACGCCCGACAGAATCAAGGTGTGTATGAAATAAATTGTGACAGCGCATTTCTTAAAAAGCCGGCTTCTATAGTTGATATCATCTCGACCAAAAATATAGTTGGCTTGGGCGAAGCGACCCACGGCACTCATGAGTTTTTCACCATTAAAGGAGAGCTGATTAAGTCTTTGGTATTAACTGCCAAGTTCAAGACCATAGCATTTGAAACAGATTTCAGCGCGTTTCAGGTCAATGAATATCTGATAGGTAATAGCAGCGATTTAGCACAGGTCATGACCAACTTTTATTTGATCTATCACACGGAAGAATTTGTAAGCCTTTTGCGATGGCTTCGCGATTACAACATGTCAGTAAGCAAGGAAAACCAAGTCTTGATTTTTGGATACGACAGTCAGCACGTTGGAAATCTCCCAAAAATGCTGATAAAGTATTTAGAAAAAGTCGATCCTGTCTATTCGACCGAATGTGAACCGTGGCTCGCTGAACTTCAATTAGAATTACAGCCAAAGTTCCGGGACAAATACACGCAGAAACTTGATTTACTTGCACAACGGGCAGCTGAGCGAAAAAGTAGCTATTTGGAGCACTGTTCAGCACAAGAATACAAATTCGCATTTCAAATGATCTCCCGAATGAAGAGCGCAGTTATCCAGTCAACGATGCGAAACCGGCATGGAACTAAAAGTCAAACTTTAAGAGACGCAGAAATGCTTGAAAACTTAAAGTGGATTAGAAAGTTTACAGGAGACGGGAAGGTAATTATCTGGGGCCACAATGGGCACATTCAAACGAACAAATTCATTCTAAAAAATGAAGATCACTTCAGAATGGGCGAAGGATTAAAGGAACATTTCGGGACGGACTACTACGCGGTCGGATTTGATTTTGGCTCTGGCTCATTTAATGCGGTAAACTACCAAAAGGACGCCAGGATGCAGCCGTGCTTTGTATCAAACACGAATGAAAGTTCGTTGTCAGCACAACTTAAAGAGGTTGGCTTATCATGCTATTTTATTGACTTCAGTTCATTGTCCGAAAATATTAAGAGTAAGCTATCGGGCGTACGATATATGCGCGAAGCGGGGATTGGGTTTTCCGGAGAGCAATTTACTTTCGCAAGGCTTGACGTTGCTTCAAGTTTTGATGCAATAGTCTACGTCAATCAAACGAACCCAACGAAATTTGTTGATGTTCGAAAATTGAGATAATATTTTTCTCCTACACAGTTGTCGGGTTGCTTATTAAAAGTATTAATTCAAAATACCTAGTCTCATCACTTGTAGGAATCGACTGAGCTAGTACCATAACGGGGGTATACTACTAAAATCAATTTCAGTCGTTAAAAATAATAGAAGCATTACAGCCCGTATTGCCAGAAACGCAAGTACACATCTGGCTTTTGCATCTTTCAATAATCTCCTGCTGGCAAGTATTACAAGGGCTCACTGTTGTACATTTCATCTCGCAAGCCTCAGTGTCTACCATATAATAAAGCTGCCCATTCACCGATTTCCCTGACATCACTTGGATTTGATCATCGGTCATCTGAACAATAGGGACAACCATCTTAACGGTCTTTTGATCCACCTCATATTGAACCGATATTGCTTTAAACGAACCTTTGGTATCTGTCAAATCTACGATAGTTGCATCGCCTACAAGTTTGATTTCAGCTTTCTCCTTAGCCAGTACCACAGCTATGGAATTAAGTTGATGTGCATCGGAAAGAGCAAAAGTTGATTTCGATTGGCTATCAAAAAATGCGCCTAGCTCAGAGGTAGAAGCCGAATCATCTTTCTCGCAGTTGACTGTTAACAGCGCTGCAAAAACTACTGTTATCAAGGTGATAAA
Organism: Cyclobacteriaceae bacterium; assembly: GCA_016786585.1. Classification (GTDB taxonomy): domain Bacteria; phylum Bacteroidota; class Bacteroidia; order Cytophagales; family Cyclobacteriaceae; genus UBA2336. The sequence goes on along the minus strand of JAEUUI010000018.1, from coordinate 44,379 downwards.
TCTAAATTTTCCAATCATAGTTGTCTGGATAAGGTTATTCGATTTAGTCGTTGAATACAATTGAAGCTGAGCATCCATCACTCATGTTATTGCAGGAGCAAGTCTGACTTTTACACCGCTCAATGATTTCTTGTGTACAAAGGAAGAGCACGAATAAACGCTTACACATTTCATCTCGCACGCCTCGGTGTCCAGCATGTAATAGGCAGTTTCACTGCCATGCTTCGAAGATTTTAAACCTGTAGCGCCCAAGGTGACCTCATTTACAGGCACGACCATTTTAGTTATGAGTTCACCAACTTGGTACCTCACGGAAATTGCTTTGTAGTCGCCTTTGCTGTCTCGCAGGTCGATAAGCTTAGCATCTTCCAGTAATTCAAATGAACCAGTTTCTTTCGAGAGGATCTTCGCAAGGCTGTTTAACGCCTGCTGATCACTAAAATCAAAAGTTGACTTATCCTTCGAGTCTACAAATACCTTGGCGCTGCTTTTCAAACTCTCATTGCTGTTACATCCCAGAATTCCCACTGAAAAGATAGCGAGAATCAATACTGTTCGTCACAACTACCGCACAAAAGATATAATATCTAATTAAGCGATTGTTCTTAAACAACGCAATCAGAATCGATTAATTGTCGATTTACTCCTATCAATTTAACGCTCGATTCTGATGTCAATCTAGAATTGTAATTTGATATAAATGTAGGAGAAACTCCTATCGAATTTGCTTTCAAAAAGCTGATTTTGCGATTTTCAAATTAACGTTCATTTAAAAAGGCAAATCAAGCCGTACGGGCAATTTGACACAACTTTTTAATTCTGGTGGGTTTTACGGTGTATATGTGTTACCCTTGTAGCAGAGCATTCTTTATTGGTTGCAAGGACTAAGGCAGTTTAAGGTCTATAAGTACATCTCGCGGTTGATTTAAAAGTACAAGATAACTTTGTCGACTCATACTTAATTACCCTATCAATTAATTGATGGGCCAGAGAATGATATCACAGGTACGACACACTGTTCAAAATTTCAAGTATTTGTACTTATAAACATATTTCACAAGCCCCACAGTTGATTTGACACCCAATTTCTTGTAGATAGTGAGGCGGGTATTAAAGAAAGTGCTTTTGCTAATGCCCAGTTTTCGAGTGATTTCACCGACAGTTTTTTCTCGGCAGATCATGAATACAATATCAACCTGATGTCGAGTGAGAAAATTGAAGCGCTGGCGATTCGGTTCAGTTTTTATTGTGGTTCTCCCGGAAGCCATAATTTTGTGTCTACGACGTTACAATGAGATTCATTTTTCAAGCAACGTGTAGTGGCATGCCACCGACAGTTGGGTTAACTTCGTTTTAAAATAATAGTCGAGCGGAGCCAATTCAGAGTTCCATTTAACAGCTTTAAGCTGTTTCGTTTAAACCACACGTCAGACCAACGCTCATGGAGGTACCGGGGTTCTCGTTTCTGAAATCGTCGCTATAATGATTGTTTTCCTTCTTTAAACTAGTAAGCGTAACACTCGGTGCTGCCCGTAGGCTGATCACTGTCTGCGCAAAAAGAATGCTGCTTAGCAGGGACGAGAACAGAACAAGAATTAATTTTTTCATCTGAATGTAGGAATTTTTTATGTTCTTGCTCCCGCTTTCTTATCCTAAATAGCCGGGTACTTATACTGCCAACAAGACTCGGAACGGCAAAAAATCACTCATTATATATGGGAAATGACAGAAGTTGCTAGTGGACAAGTGGCAAATATCGCAGCAATGCAATTACGAGCAGATTTAATCATCGGTCTTAAAATACTTCTCTAAAATCTGGTGTTTTTCGCCGTCAATATTTAGTAACGCGTGCTCCGTTGCTTTAATTTTCATTTCAAGTTCTTCGATTCTTACCAGTAATTTCTCCTGTTCCTTTATTGGCAGTACATTTACTTGCAGAGGGTTTATATTCTTGACTGACAACCCTGGCTGAGCTGTTCCAGTCGCATATCGATTAAGATTCATCGTTTTTAATAGGTAAAAAAGCCAGTTAACATCTATTTCCTTCAATGGGGTAGCGACCAATGCGTGCTCGGTGGCATGGAATTGCCCATCAACCAAGTGAACATTTCCACAAAGAGCACCCTGCCTTCCAACCAAGGGAAACCTCCCAACATGGGTAGTGGTCCGTGTGTAACCTCTAAGACCGTTTCCTCCATAACAAGGGAAAAGTCCGTCACCATCATTTGGAAAAATTTCTTTTGGGGATTTGAACTTACCAGCCCTTAAGTCACAAATTTCTTCAAGCTTCTTTAAAACACCTTTCGAGTTCTGGAGAAGAAACAAGTCGTAGATTTGATTCTGTAGGTCGGTAATCTTGTTCTTGAATTCAGCTTCCTTACTCTCAACTTTCTTTAAATCGCCTAATATTTTTCGTTGGGCGGTTGGAGAAGGGATAGGTATCTTTATTTCTTCCAAATCGTCCTTATAAACATGTGGTTGGGCTTGTCCTCTTTGAAGACCGTATAGGTGGGGCTGTAGTCTTTTCAAAAACGCGTAGATAAGACTAGTTGATATCGTATCTTCATTTTTAGAAATGATGGTATTACAATCAGATGCAAAAATCTCTCTGTCAAAATAGTTTACAAATCCAGCGTAAGCACCGGAGGCACTTACCGTTATCACATTCTTGGACCGATTAGCAATACTATGATAATAAGCAGGTTCTTGACCACCGGCAACTACGGGTATCTTACCTGGTGTGGTTTTATCCTTTGTAATTGATGTGCCTTTTCTGACTTCAGCAATATCTCTTAACGGGAATAGTGGTTGGGTTCCCCATATCGACTCATAAAGAACTTTTTTTTTTACTTCTAACGAAATACTCTTTTCGAAATCCGATCTATTGAAAGATATCAGATCTTTAAGATCGGCACGAAAGACGTGTGACTCCAGTTCTCGATCTATCTCGAAGTCAAAGTCACCCTGGAATGCTTTATAGACATACGTACTGGCCTTCGTGGGGTTATCAAAAACATTTGAGTCGAAAAGCATAGTGCAGTCGTCTATACTCTTACCTTTTTGAGTGGGGTGAATACCTTCATTTCCTCGTCTATTACTGAATTCGTATCCTAAAAATTGCTTATCATCCAGGCTTTTAACAATCACAATTTTCTGTGAATAGCAGAGAACAAAATAGAAAAACTTGTCTTCTTCCAATTCAATAACAGATATCCAGAAATCCTCTTCACGCTTTGATTTTATTTTCTTTTTATATTCAACAAAAATATCGTGCTGTTTGACCGTGTCATTTGGTTTTCGTTGAAGTAATGTTAAGTAGTCTTTAACTGATAATCCTTCCCAGACATGATTCACGTATTTAGAAAGAGGTTTATCAATGTTATTTATTGCGAAATCCTTGCTTTCCGATAGCGATTTCTTTACCAGTACATGAATGTTATTTGTGTCATAATTATTTCGCCTTCTCAGAAATAAGGTAACCGTAGTTGTACTTGTGGCCATAAACGTACTACCACCCAATTCCGCAATAGCTACGATATCAAAATGTCGCAGAATGATTTCCCGGGCAGATGTATAAATCCCGGTATTACTTAGAATGCTACTTGGCAGTATAATGCCTGCTATTCCGCCATCTTTCAGAAGCTGCTTGGTACGCTCTATAAACAGGCATTCGATTTCACTGCTTTGGTCTGTAAGCTTTTCATATAAATCGAAATCCGATTCTGTATAGAACTTTCGCGCATTATTACGAAATGCGGCAACGGAATACGGCGGGTTGGAGACCACGATATCGAACTGCTTGTTCTCTTTTGCAAAATCTTTGTCGGTTTTGCGCAAAAGTCCTTTATACTCTTCCGTCTTCTTAAAATTACCAAGTCCGTCACTATGAACTATTTGAGCAAGTCCGTCTCCATGGAGATAACAGCCTACTTTACCCACTTTGACCAAGCGGTAATCCTTTTCAATCCCATAAATATACTGATACGCCCAATCGAAATGGTCGGTTTTCCAGCTGGCAATTTTTTTAGCCGTACCATCAATATAATCACTCGGGTCAATAGTATCAATAATGCGCTGCACTTCGTGCATACTTTCGGTAATAAAATGTCCACTACCAGCCGCATAATCAATTATGGTAGGGAGCAGATTATCTTTCTCCCCTGCATTTAATTTATCATGAACAATTTTATCAAGAGGAATGCTCTTTATGATAAATTGAGCTATCGGTACAGGGGTAAAAAATTGCCCCGACTCCTGTTTCAATCCGGTGGTGAGCAGTAGTTCGAAAAAATCACTTAGATACTGTTGCTTTTTTGTATAGCGAATCTTATATCCTTGTATGAGTTCTACAACTTCCTTAACAACCTTTGCATTCTCTTCAAAAGACGCATCATTGAAAACTTCCTTGATAGCGAATTCGTTATTTTTTTTCAAACGAATTTCTGTGAATTCATTAAGGATTTTCTTTTTCGTGTCCGTATCAAGTTTTCCGTACTTTTTTTCAAATTCTGCGTCTGAAATATCAGTAACATCTTTATCCAAAAATTCTTTCATTCCTTTTCTATAGAGATCAGTCAATCTCTTTTGAAAAGACACATTGTCATCAGGTGGATAATCGATTCCTTCATACCGGTAGGGTGAGTAAAACCACTGAAAGGCTAGTTCATCATTTTGTCTTGTGACTTTCTCATCATAAATCTTGCACAAAAATAGTGTGAAAATTTTGTTGAAAGCGTTGGGTTTATCAGACACAACATTATGTCTCAAAATTTCTAGAAATTGATTGAAGATGAAGCTGCTGTCTTCTTGTTTTATTTCACTTAGATTTTTAGGCGTTAGTGCTTTGCTTTGGAAATCATAGGCCTTTACCCACGAATCGAACACGCCGTTGTTCTTTGGAAGTTTATTCCATCGGTCATAAAAATCCCTGACATTACCGGTTTGCCTGTAATCTTCTTCAATTTTTATAATTTCATTTTTGTATTCAACCTTAGCCTTATCAACTCGCGAAGTGTAAAGCATTAATATCTCGGCATCCTTATCCTGCTGAAAATAGGTGAATAGCTGACCGCCATCCTTCTTAATCCGTTTGCACTCTTTGTCGAATTCGAAGCCAAACGTTTTGCATTCAATCATTAAATAGGTGGTGCCGTCTTCCCTGGTGACCAGGATATCCAGACGTCCACTTGTCCCGTGCCCCGTGGGCCAAGTTTTTTCGAGCTCAATAGTCTGCGGTTTATAACCTTTCTCAAGTAACCGGTTAACACACTCAAGGACAACTAAACTTTCAGCATTCTTTAACCGCTCTACGACTTTGTTGCTTTTCTTAATGTACTTTCCAAAATCAATGGAGGTACCTTCAAGATCGACACGAATTTTATAGTTATTGTGATTGGCATAGCCTTTTGACCATATAGAACTTGCCCCATCTTCCAGAACAAATCCCATCGCCTTCAAAAGGGACTGCATTTCATTTGCCTGGCTCATCACAGTAAAATTGACATAACGTACTGATTATCAGAAAATAGCAAGATTTTAATTTAACTCTTACCGAAACTGCTAATCCTAAAATTATGGATTTCAGCGTCGTTTTCATAGTCTCTAGAAATCTACAACCCAGCAAAGAAATTATAAAATAGTGACAATTTGTGTCAAAAACAAATTGTTTATGGAGACGCTCACTCTGATAATTTAATTGGTGTTCCCGGTCAGACTAAGTGTTGATACTTAGCTCCTTTGTGTCATCATCCTCATATGGAAGATAGCAATCCGCGTCAAGATCCACCGTCAGATCCTCAATGTTTTGATACTCAACATCCTTAAATGCAATTTTGCCATGTTCGTTAATCAAACGGACTGCGTATTGCAGATACTTCCTTCTGGAAACAACGTCCCAGCTACAGTAATCTTTGAAAACATCGGTAACGTCAGGATAAATCATAAATGGTGATACCCGAAATTTTCTTCAGGAAAAAGTGTTGGCACTGCATAGTTGGTAAATTCAGAAACCCAGCCGGCTGGAAAAAAGTATTGCGTACCTCAAATTCTCTATTAGGCTATTTACTGACTAAAACTCTGTGAGTTTCAGAATAACCACCTGAAGATATCCGCACGAAATAAATACCCTCCGGAAAATCCGAAACATCAATCGAAACACGGTCTTTATTTTGCCCTGCATTTACAGAACGCCTGACACGGCCGTCCATACCCTTTATTTCAACCGTTTCTATTGCCAGTCCCGTGTTCGCCTGACTTCGGGCAGCCGTCGCTGTCTCACATGGAGGGGGGATATTGGGAACAACAATACTCATGGTGCCATTTACAGGGTTTGGAGCTATGGAGTACTGGTTACAGGGATCACCACCATCGCAGGAAATTGATTGGAAGTAGTAGTCATTAGCAGATGTACCACAAGCATTACCAGTAGTAAATCTGAATTTAGACGTTTGGCCAACTGCCCAGAAATAGAAACTAATATTCATCCCGGCTGAGCTCCAGGATAGATTCGTTGGGTTGGCAGCCATCCGTTGCCAACTTCCGGAAGAAGCACCCCGCACAGACATATTTGTTAACGCAGTAACAGAGTTGCAAACCGGGTTATAGTTAATAACAATTACATCATCGTCAGGGGGTGGATAAGGCGTAAAAGCCAATAATTGACCGTTGTACGTTCCGTCTATAAAGGGTTTCCCAACCCAGATATTTCGGGTTACTACCTGCGTTCCGCACCCGGCCTGAATGGAATACTTTAACAGAGCTCCGCCTTGTGCGGACGCAACAGGTTGAAGATTTGCCACGTTTCCGGTGCCAGAGGTAACACTGAAAAGCGTTGAAGGAACAGTTGGTTGATTCTCCTGGACAACTTGCCAGGAAACAGTTGAGCCGGCTGGAGCATCAGTGAGTGCATACGATCCGCCCCCGCTGCAAACCACATCGGAACCAGTTATCGAAGTAGCCAACGGCTCCTTTGTCAAGGTTGTGTAAGCAAAAATCACATCTTGCGGAGCACATGGATACCAGTTGTTAATCGATTGGCCTAATGAATTTATTTCAATATAATACACATATGTCCTTAGGGTAACTTGATTTCCAGTTTGTGAAATAACGTGGCAGTAGCCCTGATTTGTGTTCGGATTCCCAGCGGAAAAACCGCGCGTCGCCCCGGATGTTCGAGGCCAAAAATACCTTTCGTTGCATAGTGATTGCGGTATAGTAACTGTCTTAGTAACTTGGTAAATCTTTCCCCGATAGGCTCCTTCGCTAAGTCCCAAATTTCCGGCGTCATTTAAAAAACTGAACCACTCCGATGTCCCATGTGTGATATTCGCTGACGTTCCACCAGTGGTCGTGTGTTGTTGCAAAACATATGGCGCATGGATTAACTCCAGTGCCCGACCGGCATTTACTCGGCCGTGACCCATCAGGTTATTATATCCATTGGTGTATGTATAAACATCAGGACGAACTTTGTCCGCTGACAATTGAATTATATTCTCAACATCATCACGATGAAGATTGATGTTGACGGACTTCAGTAAAGCTGCAATTCCGCTAACCACAGGCGCAGATGCCGATGTTCCTTGAAAAAAGGAATATGTACCATTCGGATCTCCAATCCTCATTGTAGTATAAACTAAAAGGCCATCACCCGGCGCCACTACGTCCATATTGTTCCCATAGTTAGAAAAACTAGCTTTCAAATCGGAAGCATTCGAAGCGCCTACAGAAATCACCAAATCATCAGCATAATCCGAGGGATAGTGCTTATCTGACCGATTGTCGTTCCCTTTCGAAGCAACAAAGACCACCCCATTTGAAGCAGCAAATGTTAGGGCCTTTCGATAACCATTGATCGCGTTATTCAATGGGTCATCATACCAATGATCGTCATATCCCCCGCCACTGAAGTTAATCACATGGCACCCAAAGCCCCCGTTAGCGATTGATAAGGAGGCATCATAAATTGCTTCAATGCATTGGCCGGCAGGCCTCGCGAAGTCGCCTACAATTGTTGTCAATTCAACACGGAGTGCAACCAATGAAACACCAGGATTCCCGGCACCATTGCCACCGGCTATCCCTGAAACACCAATCGAGTTATTAGTGTAAGCACCCACAATGCCAGCCGATGCAGTTCCATGGCTATTTCTCCAAGCTGACACGTCATCCCCATTGTTGCTGTTCGCATCATAATCATAACCATCTATAACTTTTGCCCCCGGAACCCGGTAAGCTCCATTTCCAAGGTCTGGATTGTCGTAATCGATTCCACTGTCAATGATTGCCACGCGAACATTGCTGCTGCCGGTTGTAAAGTCCCATGCACGCTTTACATCAATGTCAACATCATTAAATTGTTCGAGTCCATTTTGCAGGTTAAAATACTGGTCGTTTGGGTTCAGGGTATCATCGTAGAAGTAATAATCTGGCTCTGCATATGAAACACCTTCCCATGCGCCTATTTTTTTGCACAACTTTCGAATATCCGTTCCAGCCGGAACATCTACGTACATCAGGTTATAAAAGTCAGGTTCAGTCACAGAAGTGCCATTTCTGCTCAGCGTGAACTTTCTGTCGGGCGTTGATTTGCGCACAACCTTTCGAAAATTCCCGATGCCAATTTTGGCAGCGGAATCCTGCATTGACCTTCTTGTAAACAGCGACTGTTCAGACAATTTGGAACGGCCGGTTCCTGTAAGAACTGATTCATTTAAGTATCCGGACTTGAAATGAACCAAGATATGATCAGGTGCGAAAGCTGGACGAACTTTAACTTGCCCGTTTACAATCGTGTGGCTCACGGCAGTCAACAGAGCCATTAGTAAAACTATTCTCATAAAGATTTAATTGAGGTTTGTCAAGTTAATTGCTGCATCAACATTTACTAAATAAAATCTGAGATAGCCTTCCAACAACAACTCACCGTCCACTCGCTTACTCTTGGTTATTTCAAAATTCTCGTAGACAATTCTCTGTCCATCCGGATGCCAGGATGGGAAGGCAGTGTACAATTTTGGGTTTTGCTTCCGGTCAGGTCCCGCCAGGTAACTTGGAATGATCCTGGTTAAATTCTCACCATTACTATTCATAATAGAAATCCCTGATTCATTGAAAAAACAAATCTGATCTCCGGATGGTGAATACTTGGGATATTGGTTGAGACGATTCTTTTTTGCACCCAATATATTCAGGACGGAATTCTCATCTGGATCGCAGATGAAAAACTGGTACCAGGCTACCGGGGAATTGGACGCTTTGATTGTTATGATTAAGTCTTCTTGGGGATGCCAGTCACCCTGGCCTCCCAATTGGGACAAAAACAGCTGATTGGTCCCATCCGCGCTCATCGTCCCCGCACCTTGGTTGCCGCCAAAATAGATTTTGTTGTCAAAAGACCAGTCCGGTTCGAAATAACCATCATCGGGTAGCAGCATTGTCAATTCTGTTCCATCTATTCTAACCTTATAGATCGCAGTCCCGATGTTAAAAACAACCCAACCTGAATCTGGTGACCAATCGGCAAGTCGGCCGCTGGGGTGAAGTTGGGTTAGTTGTTGACTCTCTAAGTTCATAATCCACAGTCCCTTCCACCCTTGCACATTTGACGGACCGGTAAACAGTAACATCGTTCCGTCCGGACTGATCTTTGGCATTAGTGGATCGCCTGTAAATGAAGCGAGTGGATAAAAAATCTCGATACCCGAAATGGGTTCACCTGCTTGGAAAGAGTCGATTTTATCATCCTCCTTGCATGACTCACAAAACAAGAATAGTGAACAAATAACAAATGCAGTTACGAAAACATCCTGAAATCGACCAGGAAGATTGGGCTCAGACGCCTTTTTATAAGAGTTGTCTTTCATTTAAAGTATTGCAACATATCAAAATTACTGACAATAGATACGATAGCATAGGAGTAACTCCTATGGAATTTAGCGTGAAATAAAGAACTTCACACGCTGATAATATGAATCAGACAAGCGACTGACTTTGTGAAAATGTAATTCACATTACAAATAGCAATTCTGTTCTAGCTTCCTTTTTTGTTTAGCTTTAAAAGCGTCGAGTTTGCAGTTATGATATCAATTCCGGAAAAGACGAAATCAGCATCATCGGTGACAATAGCAATCGGATTCTTGGTCTTTTGTACTTCAATCATCTGATAGTAAGAATACAGATCATTGAAATCGTTAACCGCCGAAACACATTGAAAAATGGTGTAAGGATCAATCTCCTGGATGTAATCTGACTCAATGTGGACGTAATCCTTGAAAGCTTCAAAGTCCGAGACAAGTATTCGCATTTGCTTTTCATAGTCCGCAGATCCTCGGTAGTGCTTCTTAAAAACTGTACATGCAGAATCAGTTTTTTTATACACATCGAACATTAAATGCATGTATGCATTGAACAGTTCGGAGACAAGTAAACTTGTAACAACGATTTTTGGCCTTACTGGCGGAATCGTTTTTTGCGTAATGGGTGGCTTGGTCGCCAGTTTCACTACCTCAGAAAAGAAATGGCAATACTTCGCTGATTGATTTCGCGGCAGTTGGGGAAGTTTCCCGCTAACATTCAATAGATTTGTTATCCAGGCGTTGGCGTCAAAGAAATAGTACTGGTAGGATGCGGGGCTAACCTTTGTGATGTCAAGTATTTTGACGGACATCACTCACTAAACAGCTCGTTAATTTCATGCTCAATAGCATCTCGCTTCTTAGGATCAAGAGCAAGCGCAATCGCATCCTGCACCTTCTCCTGCCACTGCGGATTCGTTAACCCGGTGATCGTTATCAAATTACTACTGGCGGGGTTGAGTGTTATTAGATTGCCGACAGAAGCGTGTAGGAAAGCTGATGTCAGGTTTCGCACCCCGTTAAAGTCAATGATGATCGGCTTGTTCTCCTGAACTACGGCTTTAGCAGAGTCGTATACGGTCATTCCAAACGAATGCAGGATGGCGTTTGGGGTTCCAATCGCCTCTAAAACACTGATAGACGGCTTATTTTGTTGCACGGGAGGGTAGTTTAAGTGATTTTACCTGGTTTATTAATAACGGAAAATCAGATGCACTGTTGTTCCGCAAAAGTACTTAATCATTGTATTCTTTTCAATTTCTGTGCCCGTAAATCGCCAGTAACAGTCACCGGAAATGATGTGGAATTCGCCTTTGGAAGCCCTGCAATACTTTAAAATATTGATTAATCCGGTCCCGCCTTTGGTTTTCCCCTTTTTTGTCGAATTCCCCTGAATAGCCCAGTTTATGGCAGCCTCGTACGTTGAAATCGACTTGTCTTTCTTGCTGATGTTGGTAAGAAAACCGACACCCACATCTACCACCGTAAACTTAAATTCGCGCTTTGTCGGGTAATATTGTCCACACGTGTATAAGGGGCGGCTGGTTTCGGAGTGTAATTCGACATTGCTGAAAATTTCCAGATAACTCTCCTTGATCTTGCCAATCACCGGTTCAGTCAAGTGACCATCTAATCCTCGATGATTTAGAAAATCGTTCTCAATGTAGGTCACAAAATCGTCAGCTTGAGTCGCTTTAAAAGTTTTCAACGGAACAGTTGATTTCCTTTGGTCATGAACTTGTTCGCCATTTTTTTGCATATGCGATATAAATCCGTTGCGTCTCAAAATGTCGCAGTTAGCATCGATTTGGTTATAATCAATAACTATCTTGTTTCTATTATCCATTTCAAGTTTTTGAAGCATTGCCAGCAAAATCGCAGACATATTCGCATCAAAGAAATTCACTTTACCAAAATTCAGCTTCAGCGTGCTGCCCTTGTACTTAGAAATGATGTGATACAAATGCATCAACTTTTTGAAACCTACCAGATCGGTCTTTAACTCTCCACTGAACGTATACTCCATGATCCCAGGAAAGTTATGCCAACGAGGTGTTAGGTCTCCACTTATCTTCATAGACCAGTTTGAAATCCTGGTCGTTACAAATGCAACGCATAGTTAAATCCCGCGAAAGGTTCGTTGTGTATGGATTAAGGTCATTGATTTTCAAAAGTGGATACACTTGGGTGCTGTTGGGTAAAGATAACGCTGTTCTGTACCCGGATTTGACCAAGACCACCTCACTGGCAAGCATTATTCCTGCGAGTGCCGACTGAAAAGCAAGCGGTGCTTCCATGGATGCGTTCAGATTTGAAGATCCGGCTAACGATAGCAGCATACCCCCACAAACCGCATTGGAATAAAAACTAGAGAATGGTTGACCCCGGAACTGTGCCAAGTCGTCAATACTGATTCCGTTACCCTGTGATATCAAGTTTAGCAAGGCATCGTCAACAGGAAAATCATACGCCACATAATGCCGCACCTGGTTTTCCATATTCGGGATTCCCAAGTTATCCGCTACCTCCTGCGAATGATCCCGCATTTTTTTCTCAGGAACAAATCCGCACGCCAGGCACGCTGAAGCGCCAAAATTCAGGTGACGGGTGACCCCGGCAATATTGGTTTCAGTATAGCCATTCAGAATCAATCTCGGAAGTGAACTTTGAACGCCGATACGATCTCTTGCTGAGTCAACCGCAGTGGCAACAAGGTCAATTTGATCCACACGATTCTGCATATACTCAGCCCAAGTACCCTTGAACGGAACGCAAGCAAGTTTACTTCCGGAAAGATAGGTTGACGCCAATTCGACTTTTGTCCTGTCTACGTCGTGTTCAAGGGTGCAGACATAACGCTGCAAATTAGAAACTGAAATTTTCTCAGAATCAACAATAATTAATTCTCCCTTTGCCCCGGGCAAAGAAGCTAAACCCCACAGGAAGCCGTTGCCAATGGCACCCATACCCGCCAAATGTATTACTCCCAGTTCTACTACATCTAAATCCGGAGGCACAATTGAATGGTTAACCGATGAATTAAGGTTTAGTAAATCAAACATTGCCTCGTCGTCCAGCTCTTTTTGGATGTGATCCTTAAAAACAAATCGAAAGGCATTTGAAGCAGCCAGACAAGCGGCGATCCCTGCGCCAAACGGATTCGAGCATTCCTGACTACCTATCGGGTTCTTGGTGCTTATCTTTGCCAGCCAGTTATCTGAGCCCACGAAAATTACCTTACCCGCTCTGACACAACCAGACTCACCCACAATAATACTGAGCGTGGCGGGGGCTTCGGTTATCTCGATACCGGCATTTATTAACGATGATAGCTTAGCAAATTGGTCCGTGTAGGGTGACGTACCCCCACCTAGGAATGTGAATTTTATTCGTGGATAAAGTCTGCTGACCAACCTGGTGAGCAAATCAAGTGTAGCCAGACCTGCTTTATTTAAAGCTTTTGCATCGAATGCGATTTCAATTACGTGCGCATTTAGCAACTCCTCAAATTTCTCTAACGAGCCATGGGCAAAGATTTGCTTAATTGCCAGTAAATCTTTCGAGAAATATTTTGCGATTGCCATTTAAATAACTTCAATGATATCTGTCACTTTTGTAAGGCCTACCTCTTCCCAAAAGCCATTTGCATTCAATCGATAGACTACCCATTTATCAAGTGAAAATTCTTCCATTCCAAAATTAGGAACCACAATGCTAAAGCCGCCAACTTTTGTAATGATCGGAAACGCGTCATCAGTCGAAGAATGATAAGCCTTCGATGGATGACTGTGCAGCTGAGCCACAAGTGTTTGTTTCGTTGCGTGGAGATGCACATTAATTCTGTGCAACTCATCACCATCTACCGCGTAAAGCAATCCTTGATCGATATTAACACTCACTTGTTTGGGTACAATTGTCTCCAAAACGTGAAATACTTTTTCGACCGGGTCGTAGGTCCCGGCAAATAACACGACCCCCTCAAGTCGCTGGCTTCCAGCCTGCCTGATGTGATCGTAGGCTGTCTCGATGCAAACCATCGGGAACTTAATTCTTTTGATGTCCTGGAAGTTCATTCTAGTTTATTCGCACCTTGGGCATCTGGGTATACTTTATCAAAAACTGAAAATCTATATTATAATTCTGTAAAATATCGATTGAAAAATTATAAAGCTGGTCAAGGATGAAACCTAATGTACCTTCTCCTCTTGTGCGGTACAAAAACCATGAGTCACCTGAATGCGCCGGATGGCTATGGTATTCCCTTACACCCCGAATACATATGAATGGATAATCGTCTGGCCTGCCTTGAAGTAAATCTAATGGCGCAAGAGGTGTTCCTGGCTGAAAGTCAGGGGGAACATTAATCTGCCAAAAATTGATCGGAACCTGTTTGCGAGTCAGCCGAACGCCGCTGTATGGATCAATAAACCTGATTGACAACGGCTCAGTGTCATAATTTGTAAAATCAATCCGAACGCAGAATACAATTGACGGGGGGTTAAGTTTGTGTGCAGTGAAAACGAATTCGAGTTGCGGAAACTCTTCACGAACCATAAATACGCCTCGTGAACGCCAGTCTGGTTGCAGCAACTTAAAGCTGCTCAATTCACGCTCAAATTTCTGCCGTGTGACCCGGACGTCTGTGTATTGCAGATCACTTTCCACCCTGGCCAATTTTTAGGCTTAAATAAATTGTCGCATCAGCTGGAAATTTAAAGTCCTCGACCTTATGGCTCAAGTTAATATCGTTGTTGTTATACTTGGCTTGAAACTCAGACAAGTCCCTGCCTGTATTATTTGTCTGCTTCAGAGCCCGTTCAGCCGCTACCTTCAAGGGCTGATTAACATTTATTTTTTCAACGACTGTCTCTTCGCCATTCACTACGAAGCGCAGGCTAATCAGATTGTGATTCCGTTCATTACTCATAAGTAGTCGGTTTGATAGTTTACGCGGGACATAAGCCGCATTTCAAAGATTGCATCTTTTTAAAGTATGTCAATAGGAGTTACTCCCATTGACAATTCATAAAATAATGTGTATTGCTCGCCTTCAAGCAAAAGAACCACTATGCGATTTCCGCTCGCTTAATGATGGTCTTAATCATTCGCTCTACGGTGGCATTCTCTTTGTGATACAAACTGAACACCTCATAAGTTGATTTGAGTCCAGTCTGTTTTCCATGATTCCTTCCGAAGGAAGTCAGGATTGCATCCCATTCGAAGTTACTAATCTCCTCATACATACCGGGAAGTTGTTTCGACTTCTTGCGAATCACTCGCATTCCAATCTTCTCTTCACTGTTGCGCTCGGAATGTTCGATAATGTAAAAATGCGTTTCATCAAGATAAGCGACATGCGCCAAGCTATATTCTCGCGGCTTATCTTTTGTATTGTAGCACCAGCTAAAATATTTGTAAGGCTCATTCAAAATAGGGTAAAAATTCCGGTTATCAATCGAAAGCTCATTTGTCAGAAAAGAAACTTCCATCCCGGACATATCAGCAATTCCCTGGCAGATCAAGTTAAACTTCTCAAATCGTTCCTGGTTGTGTTTGAGTGTATCAGGATCATCGATTGTTCTAGCTTCAAGTTTAGGTTGTGCCGCATTCTCAGAATTATGCTCTTTATCGCTGTAGCCATTAGGATTATAATTCCAGGGCGGCCTCTTACTTCCGTCAGTTTCAACATTTGGTTTAACGTATTCTAGCTTGTCTTCAGGGGGTGCCGACTTAAACCGCGTACCGGCAATTCTGCCAATGTAAATTTTACCTCCGAGGTAGCCAGGTCCATTGGACGTAGGTGAGGGCGGGTCAGTGGTTGGTGGAACCGGGTTGCCAGGGGTTTTGCCTTCATTACCAACCCCCTTCTCTTTGTCCTTCGGGTCGGGGTCATTAGCAGGTGGCTCCTTACTCGGTTCAGTAATTTGCCAGTCGTAAGTGTACTCAAAACCGTCGAATGGAAATTGCCCTGTACAACTCAGTATTTCCAATACCAGAAATGACTTTACCGCTCCGTTCGGATCGGTTATCTCAATGCCCAGCACTTCCAAATCAGTTGGTGTGGAAAACGGAAACGTTGCTTTAATATACCCGTAGTTCCCTTTGTCCAAGACTGAAGCCTGGATCATCGAAACGGACTGCCTTGCTTCAGATGAGAAGGCAATTCGTGCAGTGACTAAGCGATCCGTTTTTGTTGGTATTCTTAATACAATTTTTGGCATTTTTAGCACGGTCGTTCCGGAAACAGGAACAATGTGATCTTCTGGCTTAAAAAACTTATTTGAACTTGGATGAAGACTGCCTGGAGTCAGAACTGCTCGTGTGGCCGTGCTAGAGTTAAAAAAATAAAACCTGGCAATCTCATAGCATGGTATGGTGACATTGAGCACCGGTGCATCAGAGTCACTTGCAATTTTCACATCGCGGAAACTCAAAACAAAAGACTTCGCCGCGATATTATTAGGGAATGGGAACTGCTTCTCGAAACTCTTAAATGTTGGCGTAGTGTAAAACTGAACAGGCTTGTCAGCCAACGGCTTTTCAATTCGCACGACTCGTTTTTTATACTGAGCATGATTATGATCACTCATCTCAGCTCCGTCTTTCCAAAGAGTGCCGATACGCAAAAACGGTGCAACTGAAATCCTGATATTCCGTTCGGCAAATCTCTCATGCCGCCTGTCGATAGGAAAATTAACAGGCGAAAATGGCATGCTGACTTTTTCAGCCTTGGCAGATACGAACGCGCATTCCACTACGCGTTCGTCCAGTTCTTTCTTAATTTTCCCAACCCAGGAAAGAAGCCTTGGAAATTGAGGATTGACAAGCGTTTCATTAAGGTAAAGACTTAAAAGGCCTCTTTTCTTCCCAGGTTCTTCGTTTTCAGCCATATTCCTAAACTAATAAAGTTTAGAAATAATTGCCGATCCCAAGATATATTTTTCTCGAATTTATAGGATTATATAAATATCTACTCTTGGCATAGGAGTTACTCCTATATAAAATAGGCCAAAAGATATTCATTCAGTAGCTCGAGCAAAACTCTGCATATAAAGTGATTAAGGCACCTTAGAACGCTCAAAAACTCAACTTCCAAAAACCGTCCAAGCCAAATCCAATCGCTCTTCTATGTTCGCCTTTTCGATCTTTTCAATGATTGATCTCCGGTGTGCCGCGCCACACATAAAAATCGCTGAACTAAACATATTATTCTTACTGTAATCGTATATGTTTCGAATCATGGAATTCTCGTAAGCTTCGATGTTTGCTTTCACTTCCTTATCCAAGACATCATCATTCAAGATGATACTTTCGAGGACACGCATTTCTTCTTGAAGATCAACACACTCTTGACTGTTGAGGAACATAAATCCGTACTCCGCTTCCAATGCCTTGAAATTCTCAATCAAATTTTGCATATCTCTGTTTTGACAGGATATTTTGATTTTTTTATGAAATGCATCAGATAACTCAACATCGCAGACAGTAACGTATTCGAAAGATGTAGTGTGTCCGTATTTTTGAATAGCCGCTATTTCCAATTTACGATGGTATACACCATACGTGGACAGCAGATATTGTTCATAATTTGAATAAGTTTGACTATCAGCTTCCAAAAAAACAACTTCCGGAGCTATTACTTCAATAATCTTGAATAACTCATCAGAGTTACATTTTCCAATTTCCTTGTGGATAGTGCTAATAAAGGTGATCGTTTGCATTGTGACTGTCAAGATACGGTCAGAAACTGTCAAAAAGTGTCATTGGGAGGCTAATTTCAGGCGGGATTCCTATTTTTTGACATACTCCAAATTCTTAAATGCAATTATTAGTCAACT
Organism: Cyclobacteriaceae bacterium; assembly: GCA_016786585.1. Classification (GTDB taxonomy): domain Bacteria; phylum Bacteroidota; class Bacteroidia; order Cytophagales; family Cyclobacteriaceae; genus UBA2336. The sequence goes on along the minus strand of JAEUUI010000018.1, from coordinate 26,687 downwards.
TCTGAAGTTTCGAATTATTTAATGACTTTTCGAAATATTTTCTGGAATTGACACGCCTCCGCCAACCAATGCAACATCCGAAATGGTGTGGTGCGGCGAACGATGCGGCCGCGTGGAGATAAGCGATGCATGCTTGCCAATCTTTCCGGCAACCGAATGAATCTTCGTTGTTTCAAGTGCTTCGTTGAGCGTTAGCGGTGGCAGAATCGTTGAGAGTCTTTTGGCGAGCATTGTTTTGCCTGCGCCCGGTGGACCGATCATAATTACGTTGTGTCCGCCTGCTGCCGCAATCTCTAACGCACGTTTGATATTCTCCTGTCCCTGCACATCTTTAAAGTCAGTGTCATAACTGTTCATGTGCGCAGCAAATATCTGGCGCGTATCAACTTTCACAGGCTCGATGACAAGCTTTTCATCGAGAAAGTTTATCGCTTCGTCAACCGTATTGACCGGGATGATATCAATGTTGTTAACAATTGCAGCTTCGCGGGCATTATCAGCAGGAAGAATAAATCCCTTGAAATTTTCCTTTCGGGCCTGGATAGCAATTGGCAACGCTCCCTTAATTGGTCGCAGTGTTCCGTCAAGCGCCAGCTCGCCCATGACTACATACTCTTCGAGTTTCTCAGCGATGATCTGGTTTGATGACTTTAGAATACATAATGCGATCGGGAGGTCGTACGCGCTGCCTTCTTTTCGAATATCAGCCGGTGCGAGGTTAACAACCGTTTTTTGCCGCGGCATAAAGTAGCCGAATTTTTTGAGCGCTGACTCAACGCGGTGTTCGCTTTCTTTCACAGCACTGTCGGGTAAACCACTCATGTGAAATTTTGTTCCCTGCCCGACACTGACTTCGATGGTAATTTTACGGGCATCAACACCAAATACGGCACAACCAAAAGTTTTCGATAGCATGGGGTAATCGGGAATTCATTGACGTCAGAACGATGTCAGCGTTTTGAACAATAGTAAAAGTTGATAAATATGATCAAGCGGAACACCGCTTTTGTTATTTGCCGGTGAAGCCCGTCTTGCGGGAATGACGTCCACGCTTTCTTGTTATTCTGGAACCCACATACAGGAGAATTAATAAAAAGAATCCCAATACTGTGAGTGTGTCATTGATTGTGAGGCTGGCGTTGCTCCAGATAAAATGAACGACCAGGCTGATAAATATAGCCGCGAACAGGAGAAGCCTCGGAATTGCGTATTTATCCATGATATACTGATTTAGGTTATGGCTCATGTTTTCCGGAGTCAGTAAAAACCCCGGAACAAGTCCGGGGTCTCTTACTTAACTAACCCTTAAAAGAAAATTTTCACCGCGCGGGTACAGACAAACATTGGTCCAACGGTGATATGTGTTTAATACACCTGTTTTCGGGGATTTACAGGTAATGACAATGATTTATTGACGATATACCGTAAACGCATTTACGAAATATCATGATCACTGATAGTAAGTTGTCTTCTGGAGAGACCAGATAAGATTAAACCGGCTTAGGCGGATTTGGTTCGGATGTCTTTTTTCCGGACTCCTGCAGATCGTACAGCTTGGCTTTGAGGATATTCATTTCCTGAATGAGTTGTACGTTCTCACGCTTGTGCCGTTTGTTGTCGCGCAGGTGAAGGACAAAATTGGTTACGAAGAGAACGAGCAGGATAAACATGGCGTACTTCATCAACCCGATCACCTTGGAAAGATTCAGCAGGAACTGAAGATCATCTTTCTTGCCGTCCATGTAAATGGTGAATAAGAAAACAAGCAAATGCAACAGCCCGATTATCGAGTAAAAAATAAGCCTGTTCTTCTTCATAAACACCATATAAGCATCCCAAACATAGTCTTTTTACCCGGAACCAAAAATTAGAAACTGTATGAATAACATACATGCGGTGAGCACCGCAACTCAGGCTTTCTGAATCTCACTCAGCTTTTTGTAGACTCCGCCTTTCGCAACCAATTCATCGTGCGTGCCGCGTTCCACAATTTCGCCATGCTGAATAACAATAATTTCATTGGCATGCTGGATCGTACTGAGGCGGTGTGCTATTACAATCGAAGTGCGGTTTTTCATCAGGTTTGTGAGCGCGTCCTGTACCAGTTTTTCAGATTCTGAATCCAGTGCTGAAGTTGCTTCATCCAAAATCAGAATCGGTGGGTTTTTCAATACGGCACGGGCAATAGCAATTCGCTGACGCTGGCCGCCCGAAAGTTTGGATCCACGTTCTCCAATAAAAGTCTGATAGCCGTCCGGTGTTTGTGAAATAAACTCATGCGCATTGGCAACCCGCGCAGCCGCGATTACCTGATCGAGTGTTGCATCTTCCTTACCGAAAGCGATGTTGTTGAAAATAGTATCGTTGAATAAGATCGATTCCTGCGTAACAACGCCCATCTGCATCCGAAGAGATTCTATTTCATAGTCGCGCAACGAAATACCATCGAGAAGAATATCGCCATCCGTAGGATCATAAAATCGCGGCACAAGATCCGCGAGCGTTGACTTGCCTCCGCCAGACGATCCGACCAGGGCAATTGTTTTCCCCTTCTCAATCTTCAGATTAACATTACGCAGTACGGGCTCTTTGTTATATGCAAAGCTTACATTCTTATACTCAATGCTGTCTTTAAACGAATCAAGTACAATAGCGTCCGGCTTGCTTTTAACGGCCGGCTCCATATCAATCACCCGGAAAATGCGATCAGCTGCAACCGTTCCCTTTTGAAGTGATGTGATACCGTTTGAGAAGTTTTTTGCCGGTTGAATCATCGAAGCAAAAAATACCAGGAAACCAAGAAACTGCTGAGGTTCAAGTTCTTTTGAACCACTCAGTACGAGATTACCACCATACCATAAGATCACAGCCACCACGATAACGCCCAGTACTTCCGACAATGGAGATGACAGTTCGTTTTTTCTGGCAATGGAAAGATTCACTTTTCGGTGATAGCTTGTTTCCGCGTCAATCTTTTTAATGACGAAGTTGCGGGCATTAAATGCCTTGATGACACGCATTCCGCCAAAGGTCTCATCGAGAATATTCACGATGCGACCCATTGCTTCCTGACTCTGGCGTGCCTTCTTTTTCAACCGCCTGATAATCTCACCCACGAGTCCGCCCATAACGGGAAGGAACACTAACGTAAAAAGTGTGAGCTTGTAATTGAGATAGAACATGATTCCCAGGTACACAAGTATCCGGATCGGCTCTTTTAATACCGACTTCAAACTGTTATTGACGGAAGATTCCACCTCGGATATGTCGTTTGTAAACCGTGACATCAAATCTCCCTTTCGCTGATCGTTGAAGTAGCCGATGTGAAGATTTGAAACCTTGGTAAACAAATCCACCCGCATGTTTTTTACGACATCCACTTTAATACGGGATGCGGTAATCCGTTCAAAATAGGTAAACGTGTTACCGAGAATCATCAAGCCTACAATACCCAAACAAATGAACAGCAACGTTGTTGACGGGCCGTATTGATGAATAATGCTAATGAAATGATATTCAAAAAATTCATGCGCATAGGTGGTTGTTAATTCAAATGAGCCGGGCGCCTTAGGAACAGGAGGTACTCCGCCTTTCTTGAATAACACGTCAAGCATCGGCATGATTAAGGCCAGATAACCCGCACTGAACAATACTCCAAAAATGGCAAAGACGAAAAACTTCGTCATTCGTCTGGAAAGTCCTCGGGCGTAACCTAAAATCCGTAAGTAAATCTTCATGCTTAAAAGTCGTAGAACCGTTGCGGGATATTCCAGCGCAAAGCTACAGAAGTTATGGTACTGTTTGTATTGAACATTGCAACAGGGCTTTCGCTTTTGCGGATGACCACCGATGCATCGATAAAGATGTTATGCCCCAACATCCAGCTTGCGGTAAATGTTCCGATCAATAGAGTATTCTTCACACCCTGGCCGATCGAGTTTCCAAAATCTTTTTCGCGGGTTGTGTTGAGTTTGTTTACATCACTGCCCCAGTTTACGCCTGTTGTGTCACGGCTCATTTTCGCGTAGATCAGCTTTCCCGTAAGATTAAGCCGCGGCAACGGTTGGTAACGCGCAATGCCAATAAACTCCTTGAAGTTTGCCCCTAGCGGATGCGCGATTGGTTGTAAATAGTTGGAATAGTTTCCGTTAGGTGTTCCGTGTGAATAGGTGTATGGCCGCACGATGTTCGTTTCTCCCTGCAAGTCGAGATTAGAGACGCCAAACGCATCAAAATATTTTAACCCAGCCTGAATACCGTATTTGTTCGCCCACCAGCCGTTTCCGGCTTTGATGTTGTCCAGCACAAACTCGTCCAGCACAAACTGGCCATATGCGGAAACGCCCCGGGCGACATTCCATTTAAAGTCCATGCCCAGGATCACGTTATCGCTGCTGCCGAATTGCTGCTCGATAGCACGATAGAAAATGATGGGATTCAAATACCCGTATTCAAAAGAAGTTGAATCGTTACGATTAAACACCACCGACTCGAACACCCCAAGGTTCAGTTTCTTGCCGATGTTTATGCTTAAATGATGCAGCGCAACATACTTATCGTTGTATTTGCCACTGGCTTTCAAACCGGTGCTGTTGCCCACAACATCGCCCACCATTCTGTTTAACTGGAACAGGTAGTTTAGCTTCCATACTTTGACATTGGCTTTCAGAAACAATGATGGCGGTGCATGGTCGGAAAAGATAAGCGAACGAAAACCATTGCCGATGAAGGTTCTGTCGTGACCGAATTGAAGATTCACATGGCGTGACACTTCGAATGAGATATGCCCGCGTGCCTGGAAGAAATCGTATGCCGTTCCGTTCTGAAAACCTTTCCAGAATCCTTCATGTGGAATAACCGGGTATGATCCATTGCCCCGATCTTCATTAACCGCGTTTGAGACATACGAAGGAATGCGTGTCTGATTATCTGTGAGGAAAATATAGAAGCCGATTTTACGATCAATCATCCCGCGAACTTCCGCTCCCCGGCTGTTGATGTAAAGCAGGTTTTCCGACTCAGAATCCTTGCCAACACCCGCATACAATACCGGATTCACATGCAGATCGAAATCCGGGATTTCATCAACATGAAAAAGGTCAGACTTCTTTTTGTAAAAGTATTTCAGGATGGCTGTGCGGTCGTTGGTTTCAGGCCTAGCCCATTCCCAGTTGTCGTTCCGGAAATATTGGAGGTTAAATCGGTCGGCAGCCGAAGTGAACATTCCCTGCCGGTCAAGCGAATCTATAAACTGAACAATAGCCGATCGCTTCCAAGCCTTTACCGATGTGAACACGTACGGAGAGATCCGGCCAGACTTAACTTCGTAGCGGTCGAGCAAATGGTAATAGCTCTCATTGGGCGACACGTACGTGCTTTGAGAAAGAACCACAAATGGGGCTAAAATCAGTATAAAAATGAGTGCCTTGTACATTACCGGATAAAGATTCAGGCAAAATACGGAGGTTCTGATCGCTAGCCAAAAATGTTAATTCCTGCTCTTGAGTTTCAGCCTTTTGTGCCTATCTTTGCAGTCCTTTTAGGAGGAAAACGAAGAAAATACCGGAATTAACCATGTTTTTGGTTGGTCCGATTAAAGAAAATAGAATAACAAAGAACATGAAAAAGGACATTCACCCAGATTACAAGGAAGTTGTTTTCCACGATCTGTCAAGCGATTTCAAATTCCTGACCCGCTCTACAATGAAAACGAAGGAGACTATCAAGTGGGAAGACGGCAAGGAGTATCCTGTTATTAAGGTCGAAGTAAGCTCTGCTTCGCACCCATTTTTCACCGGTAAGAAGATGTTTGTTGACACTGCAGGCCGCGTGGAAAAGTTCAAGAACAAGTACACGAAGAAGGCATAATATTTCCTTTCTATTGCATGAGAACCCTGACGAATCCCGTCAGGGTTTTTTTGTGCCCTCAACCCTCATAAGTTTCTATATTTACAGATATGAATCTCGTTCTGTTTGACGATCCCGCCACCCGCACAAACCTGCTCCCGTTTACCTACACCCGGCCGATCAGCAAGATCAGGGTCGGTATACTTACCATTCACGAAAAGTGGGAAAAGCGGCTCGGGACAACCGCATCGTTTTTAACAGAATCCTATCTCCAGAAAAAATTTCCCGCGAAAGCGGCTTTTGATAACCTGTTCATTAACGCTGCCTGGTGTCCGGATGATAAAGCTGTCGAACAGGTAAAAGTATTAATGCATGGCGAAATCCTCGTAAAAGACAATACCATCCTGGCTTGGAAGAGTTCTGAAATGTCGTTACCAGATTTAACGAAATCGACTCCTAAAGTTCTTTCAGCCGAGATTACTCTCATTGATCAACCGTGGAAAATCTTCCAGCATAATGCCGCGCAGATTCGGCTGGATTTTAATCTTATCACTGCCGGAAGAAAATCAGCGGGTGTACAGGATAAGCACACGATCGTTTACGGTGAACAAAATATTTTTGTAGAAGAAGGTGTGCACATCCGCGCAGCGGTACTCAACGCGGAAGACGGTCCGATTTATCTTGGAAAAAATTCTGTCGTGCAGGAAGGTGCGCTGATCAAAGGCCCATTTGCTTTGTGCGAAGGTTCAACCGTAAACATGGGAGGAAAAATGCGTGGCGATTCAACGATTGGACCGCATTCGAAAGTTGGCGGAGAAATAAGCAACTCGGTAATCTTCGGATATAGCAACAAAGGACACGATGGCTTCATCGGCAACACGGTGATTGGCGAATGGTGCAACCTCGGGGCAGATACGAATACCTCTAACCTGAAGAACAATTATGAGAACGTGAAGTTGTGGAACTACGGCAAAGGTGGCTTTGCAGATACAGGCTTACAGTTCTGCGGGTTGATGATGGGAGATCACAGTAAATGCGGTATCAATACCATGTTCAATACAGGGACTGTGGTAGGCGTATCGGCCAACATTTTTGGTGATGGTTTTCCACGCAATTTTATTCCCTCCTTCGCCTGGGGCGGAGCGAGCGGGTTTACAACCTTCCAGGTAAAGAAGGCTTTTGAAACTGCGGAGAAGGTGATGGAACGGAGAAAGATGAAACTTGAAGAAGCAGACAAAGAAATTTTGACAAAGGTGTTTGAGCTTTCAGCAGCAAACAGAATTTGGGAAAAGAAGAACGTGTAGATGAAGTTTTCAGAGATACCCGGACTGGCGGAAACAAAAAAAACATTAATCGATTCGGTTAAGAGTAATCATATCGCGCATGCACAGCTTTTTGTAGGGGCCGAAGGTGCGTTGAATCTTCCGCTGGCTCTCGCCTACGCGACTTACATTCATTGCCAGAACCGGCAGGATAATGATTCGTGCGGAACGTGTGCTGCCTGCAGCAAGAGTTTAAAATACATTCATCCAGACACACACTTTGTATTTCCGCTCAGCAATGTGAAGGGTGACAAAGATGAAGAGCGTTTCAAAGCCGAGATTTTAAAATCGTGGCGGACGTTTTTGGTTGAACAACCTTTCGGTGACCTTGACGACTGGACCACCTCATATGGCGGTGAAGACAAGCAGGCATTGATATCACGCGAGGAAAGTCGTGAGATCGTAAAAGCGCTTTCTCTTAAACCGTTTGAAAGTCCTTACAAGATCATGATTATCTGGCAACCGGAATTCATGCATCCTTCTGCGGCTAACGGAATTCTGAAAATCCTGGAAGAACCATCTGCACACACGTATTTCATTCTCGTAACAAACGCAGCCGATCGCCTGCTACCCACGATCATTTCGCGAACACAGATTATTACTGTTCCCTTGCTGGCCGATAAGGAAGTTGAAAACTACCTGGTCGAAAAGAAATCCATCGAACGGAAACGCGCAGCGGGCATCACACAACTAGCCGAAGGAAACATTAACCTGGCCTTCCGGCTTTCTGAAAACGAAGAAGACGACAGCGCACCGATGTTTATCGAGTGGATGCGTGCATGTTTTAAGAAAAGCTTCGGCAGTTTGGTAGCCATGTCGGAAGAATTCCATGCCCTTGACAAACTCCGCCAGCGAAACGTTATGCACTACGGCATGAACATGATGCGCGAATCGCTCATCAAATCCGCAGGAGCGGATACCCTCCATCGCGTTCAGGGCGAAGAACTCAAATTCATTAACGACTTCAGCAAAGTGATGAATGTTTACAAGATTGAAAAGTCTTACGCATTAATGAACGATGCTGCGTATCACCTTGAACGAAATGGTTCTGCCAAAATGATATTTCTTGACCTTTCCCTTCAGCTTTCCAAAACCCTCAACCCATAATGCATAACCACATCCGCATCGGCACCTTCTCCAACAAGCTTGCGTTAAACCAGGCTGATGATGTTGCAAGCCTTATTAAGCCTTCAGGTTATACAACCAAAACAATCACAGTCGATACTAAATCAAAATCATTGCGTGAGCTTGAGAATGGATTGCTGAAAGGTGCTTTTGAGGTGTTTGTCATTCCGGCAAGTTTTCTTCCGGCACGGTTGAATGATACGCTGGAGTTAATCGCATTTACAAAACGGGAAGGTGTTAATGATGTATTAATCAGCCGTAAAAAAACCTCGCTGACAGCAGGATTGACTATCGGCACAAATTCTCCCCGCAGGATTGCGTTCCTGAAACACTTTTACCCAAAGACTAAAATTGTATCGGTTCCGGAAAATATTGAATCACGGGTGAAGAAACTTCGGGCGGATGATTATGGGTTAATCATCAGTCATTCAGACGCAAAACGGTTAGAAGTTGAAAACCTGATTGCTGAACAAATTGAAACAAGTTATTTCGTTCCGGGTGTGGGGCAGGCAAGCATTGCCGTTGTTTGCCACAAAAAGCTCGCGTTTGACAAGAAAGAAATCCTTCAGCGCTGGGTGAATGACGAAGAAACGGAAGATTGCATCCGAACGGAACGTTCTTTTCTTAAAACTTTTTCGGCCGCTTCTAACATCCCGGTATTCGGGTACGCCAATTATGAAGGCGGACTGGTTACACTGAAGGCCGGAGTAATCAGCGTAAATGGAAAGCAGGTTATAAAAGCAAAACGCACGTCAACCATTGCTGAATGCAAAGAGCTCGGAAAAAAGGTAGCCGAAGAAGTACTGCAAAATGGCGGAGCGGCTTTATCGCGGTAGCGCTGACGCTCATTTGTTTTGCAGGATCATCCATTATCGTTCTGCCGGAAACCCAAGCCCAGCACAAGATTATCAGCGGAACGGTTATCGACAAGGTTACTCAGGAGCCGGTTCCGTACGTCCATGTTTCGCTTACTAACTACAAAGCCGGGAGCATAACAGGCCCTGACGGGAAGTTTTCAATCAATCTTCACGTATCACCAGAAGATTCCTTACGATTCTCCTGTATCGGATATAAGACCGTTATTACTCCAATTACATCTTTTAATAATCAAGCCGTTGTTGTTTTCATGGAAGAGGAACGCGTTATGCTTTCCTCGCTGACGATTCGATCGCTATCCGCCAAAGAGTACATTAAAAAGTGCATCGGTAAAATTCCTGACAATTATAAAGACAATAAGACGTCTGAGGCGTTTTACTGGCAGTCGACCCGACTCGATGAAACTCCATCTGAATTTTTTGAAAGCTATGTAACCCTCTCGAAAAACAACATTTTGTATGACAGTATTATCGCTGATACCGAACACATGCTTTATCACGTTGACATGTTCGACAGCCTCGCAGATGTTTTAAAGTTTGATGTGATCAACCAAGCGTCAATGTTCGTGAACGAAGATAACCTGAACGACTGGAGATACGAATATTCATTTTCGAGTGAGGCGGATAACACCCGGTATATTGTCATTGAAGCATCCAAAACCGGAAATCCGTTCAAGCCGAACCAGAATATGAATACGCTGACGATATTTATTAATTCAACGAACTATGCCATCGAGCGGATCGACTTTACGTACCGATGGACCGATGGCAAGCGCTACTACTCACACGATGGTTTGGAGTATTCAATGACGCAGTTCAGCGGGACAGTTGAATACCGAAAAACCGAAGACCAAAAGTATTCGCTTAATTATCTGTCGACTGATGCAGAATTTGTTTTTATGAAGAACTACAATTTAGTGGTTTTAGATCAATCAAGAGTTGTTCATGAACTGGTCATGATGGATAAGCACGAAAAGGGCGAAAAACCGGTTGTTCGCTGGAACGAATATCTAGCGGGAAGCAAAAAACTGATTCACTAACGCCAATCTGCTCAAACCCAATAAATTCTTAATTTTACACTTCGTTAAAAATCTTCTATGATCAAATCTCTGTTATCAGCTCTGTTTCTTTTAGTAATGCTGACGGCCTGCGGCCAGAATAAAAAAGGCGAATATGTGGTGACAATTAAAACCAGCTATGGCGACATGGTTGCGATTCTGTATGACGAGACACCGAAGCATAAGGAAAATTTCATCAAGCTTGCCAATAAAAAATTTTACGACAGCCTGCTTTTTCATCGGGTGATTCCGGAGTTCATGATCCAAGGCGGAGATCCCGAATCGAAGAAAGCTGCTGCCGGTCAAGCGCTTGGAAATGGCGGTCCGGGTTATACCGTTGAGGCGGAATTCCGGCCTGCGTTTTTTCATGAGCGCGGAGCCATCGCTGCAGCAAGAACAGGCGATGCCGTCAACCCGACCAAGGCATCCAGTGGAAGTCAGTTCTACATTGTGCAGGGCAAAAAATATACAACCGAAGAACTCGATCAATACGAGACCAATTTGCGTAACAGTAAAAAAAGCCAATACCTGCGCGACATCATCATGTCGCCCAAGTATGCAGCATTGCTTACGCAGATTCAGGAACATCAGCGCGCGCAGGACGGTGCATGGCTGAATTCATTTTTTGAAAAAAGTGATACGCTGATTGTAAAGGAAAAGCCCGACTACAAGTCGTTTGCTTTTACGCCGGAACAAAGAACACTCTACACCACCGTAGGCGGAACACCCTTCCTGGATGGAGAATACACCGTGTTCGGAAAAGTGATCAAAGGGCTTGAGGTTATTGATAAAATCACTGCGGTAGCGAAAGACGGTCAGAACCGCCCAAACGAAGATGTGAGAATGTTTGTGAGCGTGCAGCAGTTATCGCGTAAGAAAATTGAAAAGCTATACGGTTACGTATTCCCCGAAGTTAAAAAGTAACAAATGAAAATCCTGGTTACAGGAGCCAACGGCCTGTTGGGGCAAAAACTTGTTTCTCTTCTACAGGAAAAAGAGGACATCGAACTCATTGCCACCGCCCGGGGAAAATCTGTGCAGACAATCACACGCGGCACATTTTATATGCTCGATGTTACCGACAAGAACCAAGTTGACACGTTAATCAGCGCAACAAAGCCCGATGTGATTATTCACACGGCTGCGATGACGCAGGTTGACGATTGCGAAACAAAACGTGATGCCTGCGTACTGAATAACGTTACCGCAGTTGAACATCTTATCGAAGCCTGCAGCAAAAACGGGGTGCATCTGGTGCATGTTTCCACCGACTTTATTTTTGATGGTACCCATGGACCACTGGATGAAACCGCTGAGCCCAACCCTGTAAATTTTTATGGCGAAAGTAAACTCGCAGCCGAAAGACTGATTCAGGCGAGCAATATTTCCTGGAGCATTCTGCGCACGGTTCTTGTGTATGGGGTTACGAATGATATGAGTCGCTCGAACATTGTCTTGTGGGTGAAAAAGAGTCTGGAGGAAGGAAAAACCATTTCGGTTGTAAATGATCAGTGGCGTACGCCAACGCTGGCGGAAGATTTGGCGCAGGGTTGTTATCTCGCGGCCGTTAAAAAAGCAACCGGGGTTTTCAATATTTCCGGCAAAGACTTTGTAACTCCGTTCGATATCGCCACACAAACAGCAACATTCTTCGGGCTTGATCCATCATTGATTCAGCCTACCGATTCTACCAAGTTCAGACAACCTGCGCGGAGGCCAATGAAAACGGGCTTCATTATCGATAAAGCAAAAAAGGAGCTTGGTTATGAACCGCACTCCTTTTTAGAAGGTCTTGAAATCTTATCGAAGCAGCTTACGCGCTAGCCTGTTTCTTGTTTCGCATTACCCAGAAATAAATCGGGATACCTGCAAGTGTGATGATTAATCCCGGCCAGGTAAACTGGGGCTTGTAAATAATCAGCAGCGTACAGAAAGTGAACGCCATTAACACGTAGATAGCAGGAAGAATGGGATACCCAAATGCTTTGTAAGGACGCTCCACATTCGGTTGCTTTTTGCGGAGAATAAAAATTCCAATGATCGTGAGCGCATAGAAAATTACCACCACAAACGATACCATATCGAGCAGGTTTCCGTATTCGCCACTCAAACACAGCAATGATGCAACCAAGGCCTGCGCCCACAGTGCCCATTGCGGCACCGAATTTTTGTTCAACTCCCCTGCTTTCTTGAAGAATAGTCCATCCTTCGCCATCGTGTAGTATACACGCGCACCTGCCAGGATCAAACCGTTGTTACATCCAAAGGTTGAAACCATGATCAGTACAGCGATCACCAACGTACCGCTGGCGCCAAAAATTTCATTTGCTGCAGAGATGGCCAGGCGATCCGCTTGCGGATATGCAATCCCATCTAACGGCAATACATGCAGGTACATCAGGTTAGCGGTGATATAAAGCATCGTAACCATGAACGTTCCGAGGAATAAGCTCAACCCGATGTTGCGTTTAGGATTTTTGATTTCACCTGCGATAAACGTTACGTTATTCCAGGCATCGCTGCTGAAGATTGATCCGGTCATCGAAGCCGCGATCGCACCAAGCAATGCCATTCCACCGATTTCCATCCAGCCTGTCGGAACTTTCCCGGCTCCGCCAGCGCCCAAATCCTGCATGGACTTAAAACCGGTCTGCCAGTTTTGTGTCCAGAAGCTTTCTTTTACCAGCAGAAATCCTAAAATAATCAACCCAAACAACGCGATAAGCTTTGCTGCGGTAAACGTGTTTTGAATGATCTTACCTCCCTGGATGCCACGTGTGTTCGTATAGGTTAACAGGGCAATCATCGCAATTGCCAGCACCTGTGCAGCGGAAATGGTAAGTCCGAAGGGTTTAAGTAAGATTACGTTTTCACCAACGGCAGGAATGAGGTATGCAGTAAACCGACTGAAGGCAACGCCTACCGCTGCAATGGTAGCCGTTTGAATAACTGCGAAAAAACTCCAGCCGTATAAAAACGCCATGAGTGAATTGTACGCTTCCTTCAGGTACACGTACTGGCCACCGGCTTTTGGATACATGCCACTTAATTCGCCATAGCTTACGGCAGCGGTGATGGTCATAAAGCCTGTAATTGCCCAAACAGCAACCAGCCAGCCGGCACTGCCAACATTTCGTACGATGTCGGCACTAACGATGAAGATACCGGATCCGATCATGGAGCCTGCTACAATCATCGTAGCATCCCACAATCCCATTACCGGCTTAAATTTAGTTTCACTCATGAGGTTAGGAATAGAAAGCGTTCAAGATAGGGATTTCAGTGGAATTGAAAAACGCAGATATGACCAGCGTTCAGCTGATTTTCACACTTAACTTGTTACCGCGACTTATTTATTCCTGATCTTATCACCCTTGACCGGTGAGTAATCGCTTTTTGGTAAGCCGTTCACCAGGATGTTATCAAAGTAACATTTTATACCCGTGGCATTCATCATACTCTCAACATTTTGAATATGGAAGTGAAGGTGTGGTTCGGAGGAGTTGCCCGAATTACCACAAAGGCCAAGCAACTGACCTTTTGAAACTTTCTGCCCTTCTTTCACAACAATGGAATAGTGCTTAAAATGAGCAAACAACAGGTATTCGTTTGTAGCAGCTTTGATAATAACCGTATTTCCGGGAACATAAATCGGATTCATCTCGCCCGGAACATTGTCTTTAATGCCATCCACCACCAGAACAACTTCACCATCACACGGAGCAATGATTTCTTTCCCGAAGGCATAGTAATCTTCATTTGTTTTACCGTTGTTCAGATACGACTTTCCACTGCTGTCGCGGATGACAATATCGAACGCATTCTTTTGTGCAACATGGTCAACATGATAGTTCTGCTCGCGCGTATCCCCACCCCAGAAAACCGTCCATTCATCTTTGAAAGGAAGAATCATCTTCAACGAATTGCGTTCCGGTTTTGGGGCTATGTTCGCAACATAAGGTTTAATAAATAACCCTGAGATCATCCCGGTATCGTCAATTGCAATGTTCAGCCGAAAGGTTATGCGCTCGAACTCTGCTTTGTATGAGGCAAATCCCGATTCATACTGTTCAAAAGTCCGTTGACGAATGTTTCCCGCCTGTGTTTTCACCTGCGTGAGGAAGTTGTTGGTTTTATCTGCAGGCAACGCAGCCTGCATGGCAGGACTGAACATTGTAAAAATCTCATTGTATTTACCGGCATTGTAAAGTGTCTCAAACTTCGAAGCGGCCTGTTTGCTGGCTGGCTTTTCATCTTGTGAAAAAACGAGCGTGCTATACAACAACGAGAGCAGGAACAAACTGCGCATAATACCTGGGTTTTAATTAAACAACTCTGCTACCGGTTGACCGGTGCAGGCGTTGGGGAATTTTATTTTCAGCAAAACCGAAAGCGTAGGAGCGATATCGGTGATAGTATGAGGTAATGCGGAAGTGCCCTGTTTAATACCCTTACCAAAAAATAAGACCGGCACGTGTGTATCGTATGAGTAAGAAGATCCATGTGTTGTACCGGTAATCGACCAGGCATCAAACCAACCGGGTTCCAGAATCATGGTAATGTCGCCACTGCGTTTGGGGTTGTAGCCACGAATGGCCATGCCCTTGTGTCCGCCCTCGTCAAACGCACCAAGACGCAAGGCACTTTTTGGGAATGCATTGGCGATGCCTTTTTCCTGGAGCAGGTAATTGATGGTTAACTCGGTTGCAATCAGTAAATCCATGCCCCCGGTTTTCGGATCAGAACTGAATGCATCATGATTGAAGTACACCTGCTCGTTCATGATGGACCGGATCACTTCCTTCCCGGGAAAGTAAGGCTTCAGAAAATCGTTGAGCTTTGCTTGCAGGTTGGCGTTTCGCATAAAGCCCGCAGGCACCTTATTGTCAATCAAGTACTGCGGATTATCGGCAACCGCATGATCGGCCGACAAAAACACAATGTAATTCCCTTTTCCGGCAACCTGATCGAGCTTCTTAAACAACTCGGCCAGACTTCTGTCTAAGCGCAGATAAATATCTTCCAGCTCTATCGCATTCGGCCCGACCGCATGACCAAGTTTGTCGGTAGCTGAATACGAAACACATAAGAAATCTGTCCATTCATCGCTTCCCATTTTTTCTCCATCAATAGCAGCCTTTGCCATCTCGGTCAGATAATCATTTGAAAAGGGTGTGTAGGATAAAATGTCGTATCCACTTTTCTTAAACATGGCCGGAAGGTCGTACGGAAATGTTGGTTTATCCTTGCCGCCCAGTTTTCCTTCATACGGGGTTTGATCCGGACCGCTTTCTACGTATTGTTCGATGGGATATAGTGTGTTCCAGGTTTGCGACAGGTATTTATCCGGGAGATTAAGCTTGTTAAAATTTTCAGCCCATACGGGAAGCGCTGTCATATAATATGTGCTGGTAATGAACCTGCCAACCTTTTCATCATACCAATATGCTGCATCAGCCATATGGCCGGCCGGAAGTATTGAACCTCTGTCTTTTATAGAGATACCAACAACCTTAGCTTTCTTTTGTGTAAATAATTTCAATTCATCGGTGATGGTTGTTGCCAGCAACCGGTGTGGTGACATTTTACCATCTTCTGCCGAAGCACTTCCAACAGTGTTTTGACCCGGGTCGCTCGCACAATAAACATTCTTGCCGGATTCTTTATCATACCAGTCGTTACCAATGATACCATGATTAGCCGGGGTTGTGCCGGTGTAGATTGACGCATGGCCGGCACCGGTTACGGTGGGTACATAATTATAATGTGCGTTTTGAAGCATGAAGCCCTCACCCATCATTCGCTTAAATCCACCCTCACCGAACTTATTACCGAAGCGGTACAGGTATTCCTGTCGCATCTGGTCGACAACAATCCCCACAACCAGTTTAGGTCGGTCATTGTCAGTTTTCTTTTGCGCAGAAATTGAAGAAGCTGCAAAAAGCAGCAGGAAAATGAGCGTTAAACGAAGATACTTCATGCAAACAGGCTTAGGCTGGCAATATAGTAAATCCGTAAAATCAGTTGACGCTGTTTTGATTACCGGTAGATGAATTCGATGGCATGAAGCTTTCCGGAAAGTTACTTACCGGAACAATAAATTTTTTCATAGTCGCTGCCTTCGTAAACATACTTTCGCAGCTGAACACCATCTTTATCATAGTAAATAACCACAAAAATAGCGGCCTCTTCCACGTGCTTTTCGGTAAAATACAACGGCTGAGTGGCGGAGCCTACGTTCACAATATCGGAAAATGTTGCAGGAACAATCATTCCGCGGGTATTACTGAGTACGCCATACTTGTTCTCCTGCTGAACGATCATAATCTTCTCTTTGGGAGAATCCGAAACGATTTTGAACGATCTGATTTTATCCGCTACCATTCGCTTATCAATAAAATTATAGAGCATCCAGTAAAAATTCCTTTTCACCAATGCGGTAGAGTCGTTCCAGAAATTAATTTCTTCAAATTCAAACGGAGTTATCGGTTTGTTGTCCCAGCCGATAAGTGCAGCCAGGTTGTTTTTTACTGCGATTAAATATTGCTGATTGTACGACATGATATTTTTCTCATACTCAGGCTTGACCTCCTTTTTATTCGCAAGATTGATCAACCCGAACTTTTTGTCCTTCAGCGTGGCAACGATATTCTGAGTGACAGTCCCAATTGCATCAAACTCAGGCTTCAGGACAACTTTTCCATTTAGCGAAAGTAATCCGCGCTTTTGTTTTTGCGTGAACGTGAAATATCCTTCATTGTTATATTCAATTTTTTCAACCGGCAGCGTGAATAACTTTTCTGCACGTGAATTGTATACCGTCTTTTTATCGCCCTCCTCCAGCATTAAAAAGAAAAGCGAGTCTTTGCCCGGAATAAATCGAACTTGTACAAATTTCGGCAACTCAATCACAGCATTTTTTGAGAGATGGATATGCGTACTATCATTTCGTATGCCGATAAAAAACGGTCCGTTAAAGATTACGCTATCATATGCCGGCCCGACATTAGCTTTTGTGAAGGGCTCAATCGCATGCCAAACACCGTCCTGTTGTACAAGCACCCATGGCTCCTGAACCTTTACCTGGTAGTAATGCTGTGAGGGTGCTCCGCGCCTGTCGTGAAGAACATAGCCTGCACTGGTTTGACTTACTGCTCCAAAAAATACTGGTTCAATTTTCTGAGTTGCAGATTTAATCCATTCATTTAACGATGGCGTTAGCGCACCCTCTTCATTACCATGCTTAACCCACAAGGTTCCATCACCCCAGCGTTTAACATCATCGTACTCTGTTGAAAATGTGGGCGGCTGACCATCTGTAATTTTGGCGAGTTCTTTCAGTTTTACCAGGCGGATTTTAGAACCCTTCTTAAATGCAACAACTTCGCCCAACAACTGAATGTCACTCCATTCGTGTGGCATAAGTTCGCGTCCGGCAAGGGTACGCACTGCCCAGCGATCGTTTTTTTTCAAGAGCAAGAAGTTCTTTGACAAAAGCCTGGCATCCTGGAAACACTCAACGCCAGCAGGTAAAAATCCGGAAACATGAACAACATGCGAACAGTCGCGGCTGTCGATTAAAAGAAATCCATAGCCAAGCGGTTCAATTTCATCTGCTTTTGTTTTCAGTACCGTTACTCCTGAGCGTGAGATGATCTGATCGCCTGCCATGAGCAATTCATCGGTAATATTTCCGCACAGGTATGAGTCCGGGATTTCAGCAGCAAAGGCTTTAATCCTTTCTTCACCCCGTTCATTCATAAACCCGTACTTGTCATCTTTAAAAAACGGTACGAGGTATTGTTTTTCCAACGCCTGAACTTTACGAATCGAATCGCTTGCCAGCCCCGGCATAAGCGAACGTTCATCTTCCTTTAACAAATGGTATAAGATATCCTTCGCTATTTTTG
Source organism: Cyclobacteriaceae bacterium (assembly GCA_016786585.1). GTDB lineage: Bacteria > Bacteroidota > Bacteroidia > Cytophagales > Cyclobacteriaceae > UBA2336. The sequence goes on along the minus strand of JAEUUI010000018.1, from coordinate 8,550 downwards.
TTTTTGAACTTGACGGATATTTTCGAATGAACCGTTCGAATGATGCAGCCTCGCCACCAGCCGTCATCTTTTCAAAAATCTGCCGTTCAACTTCAGCACGATAAGGAGTTTCAGGATATTCGGTTAAGAACGATTCGTACGTGGCCAGTTTTTGATCGGATGTCTTTGCTTCAAATAACAACCGGTTATACTTCGAACGTGCTTCACCAGCAAATGCCGACTCTGGATATTTTTGCAAATAGGTTAGAAACGATTCATACGTATTTCCACGGATTGCATCAGCATACGATACCTCATCGCGCAGAGCAATGGCCTGGTTCTTCTGCTTCGCGTTACTGTATCGTTTCAGAAAATCGAGATACGCTTCTTCCGTGTTGATGTCCCGCGCGCGGGCAAATGCGGCACTATCGATACGATCGTGATAGCTGGCCAAGCTGTTACTGTCAACCGGGATTTTCAACAACTTTTCGCGTGCTTTGCCGGATACCTTATTATAGTCGGAAATAGCCCGTTGAATGTGCCAATGCGCAGAATCGATTTGAAAATCAGGATTTGACGCAGAAAAAAAATAACAAGCCCACGCAAATTCCACCCCAGCCCGTACGCTGTCCTTTTGTTCAATCTTGTTGAGTTGTGTCTTTGCCTTCTCCCATTTTCCTTTTCCGATGTTGTTCAGGACCGATCGCTCCGAAACGAATTGAGCCTTAGCCGAGTACGACAGCACCACTATCATTCCAATAACTATGATCCGTATCAACCCCATAACTGCGAACAGGTAAAACTACAAACTTTGACTACAACAACTTTAGTACCTATCGGCTGCAAAGCACGACAAAACGGCTTTCAGATCGGTTTGTTCATTGGATCGGTCGATTATTTTTGTAAATTTTCACTCCCAAAAACCACAATGGCAAAACTTAAGAACATTGTTAAGCAGCTTTCCGAAAAGGACTTCAAAGCTATTTACGATTCTCTTATCGAAAGCAATGCCGAAAAGTCTGCCTACCTGCTGAAATCGCTCCGCGAACGTCAGCTATCCGACAATAAAATCATGTCGGAACTGGAGGTAAATGCCAATGCATACTATACCCTCCGATCGCGCTTGAATTTAAAGATCGAGGAGTATTTGATGGAGCAGCTCGAAAGCCCGCGAACCGATGTTTTGCGAAAAGTGGCCAACATTAACGAGGTGCTCTTCACAAAAAAGCGTACCATCTCAATCGCCACGCTAAAAAAACTGGAAAAGGAACTGATCGATTACGATCTGGCCAATGAATTAACGATCATCTATAAGTCGCTGAAGAAACTCAACATTAATTCTTCTGACTACTTCCAATATTCACAGCTCTACAACCGGCACGTTGCTTATATGCTTGCGCTTGATAAAGCGGAAGATTTGCTGGCCGATTACTTTAAAAAATACGGAAGCTATCTGCTCACCGGTGATTCCACCGAAAAGATGGGATTAACGCTGCTCATGAAGGAGATGCAGAACGTTGCGAACCTGTATGAGTCGCACCGCCTGTATGTGTACAGAAGCTGTATGGTAATCTTTCACCGGTTGTTTGTCGAACAGGATGAAACTGCTACGCAGGAGAATGCTGAAGAAAATGAATCGATCGAGGATATCTTCGCGAAGGTTCAGAAGATTTTCGACAGCTATCCTCAGGATGTGATCTATTATCACATCAATCTCGTGTACGAATTTTTGAAACTGGAGTACTATAACCATTACAAGGTATATCGCCAGGCGGAAAAGTTCTATGAAGAGGTAAACGATGCGACCACCAACCTGCTGACAAACTATTCCACGTACACATTCCCGGCTCAATTCCTGATCTCAAAAATCGAACGAAATATCCGGTTAGGAACTGAGGCAGACCTGTATGCGGAAGCGGAAAATGTATTGGTCGACTACGAACCGGATACAACCGATATTCCGAAGCACGTTATTTATACTACCTACCGTGCGCTCGCCTGCTATTATGCCGGCAAATATGAAGAAGCTGCCAAGCTGATCAACAATTTGCTGAACGAGGTAAGTCTGAAGAAATATCCATTCACGTTACTGGAGATCAAATCGCTCCTGGCGCTGCATTATGTGTTGCTGCAGGATTATGAACTTTTCAACCAACTGGCAAACAGCATCCAGCGGCAAATCCGCATGTTCGGCAAAGACGAATGCGAAAACATTCAACTGTTTATTAAGATACTGAAGATCGCGGTAAGCGAAGCCAAGAAAGAAAAAGCCAAAAAGATTGCTGCCGTAATTCCGCGGTTTGCCGGATTGAAAGTCAATTACTTCGCACCCACCCTGCTGGTAAAGCTTGACGAAGCACTCATCAATAAGCTTACTGAATTTTAAACCTCGAGCTTTACTATGCTTTCGTGTGAAAGCGGCTTGTTCAGGTAAAGCTTCACGTTCTCATACTTTTTCGAACGACTGAAATCCTGCGGATTGATAGAAGACGTAAGCATCACAATGCGACATTTCTTCTTCGTGGCATTGTTAAGCTTCTCGAATTCTTCCAGGAATTGGAAACCATCCATGAGCGGCATGTCGATATCCAGAAAAATGACATCCGGAAGTACTTTATCCGCAATGTCAATCTTCTCCATGTTTCGAAGAAATTCAATTGCGCTTTTGGCACCCGTGTGCGTATAGATGTTTTCTGCCACAGCCGCTGCTTCAATCATTTTCTGATTAATGAGGTTATCAATCTCATTGTCATCAATCAGCATTACAGACCGGTATTTCTTCGTACCCATAGCAACGGCTTTTTATAAAAATAGTGGTTTGACCCCTAAATAAAAAGGATCATTAAATATTGAATTTGATTCCTTGTGCAAGCGGTAACGTGCTTCCGTAATTAATCGTATTGGTCTGTCTGCGCATGTAGATTTTCCATGCATCTGATCCGGATTCCCGACCGCCACCGGTTTCTTTTTCACCTCCGAAAGCGCCACCAATTTCAGCGCCTGAAGTTCCGATGTTAACATTCGCTATGCCGCAGTCCGAACCATCGGCAGAAAGGAATTGCTCCATCTCCTGCATGTTGTTTGTCATGATCGATGATGACAGCCCTTGCTTAACACCATTTTGAATAGCAATCGCTTCATCAATCTTTTTGTATTTGATCAGGTATAAAATCGGAGCAAATGTTTCATGCTGCACAATCTTGTATTCATTCTTTACCTCCGCGATGGCGGGCTTTACGTAACAGCCTGATTCATACCCGGCACCTTTCAACACTCCGCCTTCAACCACAAACTTGCCGCCTTCGCGTTTCACCTGGCCCAATGCATTTGAATATAACTTTACCGCCTGTTTATCAATCAACGGTCCAACGTGATTCATCGGGTCCAGCGGATTACCAATTTTTAAATGACTGTATGCTTTTTTCAGTCGTTCTTTTACCTGATTATAAACTTTTTCGTGCACGATCAGTCTGCGCGTAGTTGTGCAGCGCTGACCGGCAGTACCTACCGCACCAAATAGCGCACCGCGAATTGCCATATCAAGATTCGCATTTTCGGAAATGATAATGGCATTGTTTCCGCCAAGTTCGAGCAACGCGCGGCCCAGGCGCTCACTCACGGTTTTTGCAACGGCTTTTCCCATACGGGTAGAGCCGGTTGCGGATACTAATGGAATATCTTCATGCTTCGACATGAGCTGACCGATCACAGCATCGCCATTGACAATACACGAAACACCTTCCGGAACATTGTTCACCCGGAAAACTTCAGCAACGATATTCTGACACGCAATGCTGCACAAGGGGGTCTTTTCCGATGGCTTCCAGATACATGTATCGCCACAAACCCACGCCAGCATGGAATTCCATGACCAAACAGCAACCGGGAAATTAAATGCAGAAATAACCCCTATCACACCCAGCGGATGGTACTGTTCGTACATGCGATGACTCGGACGTTCCGAGTGCATTGTTAAACCGTGAAGCTGACGTGATAAACCTACTGCAAAATCGCAGATGTCGATCATCTCCTGTACTTCACCCAACCCTTCCTGGTACGACTTGCCCATCTCATACGAAACGAGTTTGCCCAAAGGCTCTTTGTATTTGCGCAGGGCCTCGCCTATCTGACGAACAACTTCACCACGTTTCGGCGCCGGCCATTTTCGCCACTCTTTAAATGCCTGTTTTGATTTCTCAACAACCGCTGCAAAAACTTTCGGATCTGTTGCACGAACACTGCCAATCAGCATTCCGTCTGCAGGCGAGTACGAGTCGATCATCTTGCCTGAAGTTTTGAGCCATTTTGTTCCCGTTGAGGCTCCCGGATTTGATTTTTTAATTCCTAATGCTGAAAGTGATTCTTTGATACCGAAGGTTTCCATGACAATTTTATTGAGGGTACAAAAGTAACAAAATTAGGGTTAGATGCCGGACGGGCCGTCCATTTGAAATCTTCAGTTCAAGGTTTCAAGTTTAAGGTTGAGATTGTAAAATCCATAATAAGGTATGAGCGAGGTACTACGCAGCAAACCTTAAAGTTTGAACGTTGAACCGCTCACCATTCCAACCCGTAGGCTCGTTTCTGGCCCGATTCGTCATAGCCTTCCACGAGAATTCCACCGCGTTTGTATTCAAGCATGCGATTGAAATCTTCAACGTCATCAACCGGCACGCGGTCGAGGTATGAGATGATAAATCCTTCCGGAATACCGGCTTCTTTCCATTTTCCTTCGCTGATTTTCGTGACACGAATACCGTTTTCAAGCTTCAGTCGCGTCAGCTCGTTAAATAAGATATCCTCGACTGTTATACCATTGAATTCGTGAACAATATCTTTTTTGTAAACGCCTTCGCGGCCGTCATTGTCTTTCAGTCGGGCCTTTACAACCTCCGATTTATTATCCCGCAGATACGTAACATTAATTTCTTTTCCGGGCCGGTTCCGCGCAACCCATTCCTGCAATTCAGAAACGGACTTAACCAAATGGTTATCGATCGCAGTAATAACATCACCCGGCTGAATGTTGGCTTCCTGTGCTGCGCTCCCAAGATTCACACGCGTCACGAGTACACCGTCATTAATCGGCAATGCCAATTGTTCAGCGATGGCCGCATTCACATCGCGGATTTCAACCCCCAACAAGCCGCGCTGAATCTGCCCATACTCCAGCAGATCATCCATCACTTTTTTAACAAGGCTAACCGGAATAGCAAATGAATAGCCTGAATACGTACCCGTGGCGGTCGCGATAGCTGAGTTAATACCGATCAGTTCGCCTTTCAAATTCACCAACGCCCCTCCGCTATTGCCGGGGTTAACTGCTGCATCGGTTTGAATGAATGACTCAACCTGTAGATTATTTTTCTCCCGCAGAATGCGGATGTTCCGTGCACGCGCGCTCACAATTCCGGCAGTAACCGTTGAGTTCAAATTAAACGGATTTCCTACCGCTAAAACCCATTCACCAATTTTTACAGCATCGGAATTTCCATACCGGACGAACGGAAGATTTTTCGCTTTAATCTTCAACAAGGCCAGATCGGTACTCGGATCGGTGCCGACTATTTTAGCATAGAAGCGCTGGTTGTTGTTCATTACTACTTCTACGTTAGTGGCTTCTTCAATTACATGATGATTGGTAACGATGTATCCGTCATCGGAGATAATCACACCCGAACCGGAAGACCGTTCCTGCGGCTGGTAATAAAGCTCAAGCGGATTGAGACTGAAAGACCCTGCCCCGTACGATGCCTGCACGTAAACAACGGCTGGAACAACTTTTTGCGATGCGAGCAGAAAATTGATGTCTTGTGTACTGTAGCTCGTATCAGTACCCAATCCAGTAAGCACAGCGTTCTGCCGGCCTTCAATAGACTGGTAAGTCGGAATGCTGTCGCTGAGATACCGGATCGTGAAAATCGAGCCTAAAATGCCCCCAATACATGTTACCAGGAAAATTACCGCGATCAGGATACCAGTGCGCTTCATATCAGTTTCGGAAAGAGTTCAAAGGTAACGGTTTGTAACGAGAGCCGGGGCTGCGGGTTAGCAGTATTGACCAAATAAAAAACCCCGCCCGGCATCGCTGCCAGACGGGGTAACCCCTCAACCAAACTCTACTTAAAACGATCGCTGTGACGCAACATTGCGCCCGGCAAATTAATTTACTTTAATAGTTTGCTTCAGCGCTTTCTTTTCATCCTTCGGCACAGTGATCTCCAGGATACCATCGTTGTATTTCGCGCTTATTTTAGACGCATCTACATTTTCCGGCAGCGTGAATGATCTGCTGAAGGTTCCGTGCTGAGTTTCAATCGAACGGAACGTGTTCTCTTTTTTCTCTTTGGTGAATTTGCGCTCACCGCTGATGGTTAGAAAATTGTCGTTCAGATCAATTTTAAAGTCATCTTTCTTCATGCCGGCAACTGCCACATGAATTTCAAAGGCGTTTTCTTCTTCAAAAATGTCCACACGGGGAACAAATGAATAGGCAGAACCGCCACTGCGGGCTACGGTATCGTTAAAGAAACGATCAATCAGATTGCTGAAAGATGTTGGTGTGTAATCGTTCAGCGCGGAGTTATAACGTATCAGACTCATACTTTTATTTTTTGGTTTCACTTGATGTTTTTAGTTACACCAAGCCTATCCTGAAAAAGTATGCCGATGGATTTTTGAGTGAATTTTTACGCCAGTATGTCCGGAAAACGCGTTTTCCTCAAAGAATTTATGTCAAATTGGCCTGAAATCACGCATAAAGCGCGTCTTTCTGAGCAGCAACTTTATCGCTTTCGATGTATTCGTCATACGACATCAGCTTGTCGATAAAGCCGTTCGGAGTAATCTCGATAATCCGGTTTGCCACTGTTTGAGTAAACTCGTGGTCATGAGAAGTAAATAAAACCGTTCCCGGAAAATCTTTCAGTGAGTTGTTAAAGGCCGTAATCGATTCAAGATCCAAGTGGTTTGTTGGCTCGTCAAGCATTAAAAAATTAGCTTGTGCGAGCATCATCCGGGAGATCATACACCGAACCTTCTCTCCTCCTGAAAGCACATTTGACTTTTTGAAAACCTCTTCGCCCGAGAAAAGCATTTTCCCAAGGAAGCCGCGGATGTATACCTCATCCTTGTTTTCTTCTTCCGCAAACTGACGGAGCCAGTCGATCAAATTGTCGCTGCCATTAAAGAATGCTTCATTGTTGGACGGCAGATATGCTGTGGTAATAGTCTGACCGAATGTAAACTTGCCGGCATCGGCTTTTGCTTCCCCGTTCAGAATCCTGAATAACGATGTTACGGCAAGACTGTCTTTGCTGAGAATCGCAATTTTATCGCCTTTGTTAACAAAGAAATCCAGCCCTTTAAAAAGAGTTTCACCGTTCTGTGAATATGAAAGATTTTCAACATGCAGAATCTGGTCGCCAGCAGTGCGTTTCTGCTGGAATATGATTGCAGGATATTTACGCGTGGAAGGCTGGATCTCGCTGAGATCGATTTTCTCCAGCAATTTTCTCCGACTGGTAGCCTGCCGCGACTTCGAAGCATTGGCGCTGAAGCGGGCGATAAACTCCTGAAGTTCTTTTTTCTTTTCTTCAGCCTTTTTGTTGGCTGCCGAACGCTGCGATAGTGCGAGCTGGCTCGACTGGTACCAGAACGAGTAGTTACCGGTGTATAATTTAATAGCGCTGAAGTCGATATCGACAATGTGTGTGCATACGGTATCCAGGAAGTGACGGTCGTGCGAAACAACAATCACCGTATTTTTAAATTCCAGCAGAAAGTCTTCAAGCCATCCGACTGTTTTGAGGTCAAGGTCGTTGGTAGGTTCATCCAGGATAAGAATGTCCGGGTTTCCATAGATCGCCTGCGCTAACAACACGCGAACCTTCTGGCTACCGTTAAGCTCCTTCACCATCTTGTAGTGCTCTTCTTCGGCAATGCCCAGACCGCTTAGCAAAGCTGCTGCATCTGACTGTGCATTCCAGCCATTCATTTCTGCAAACTCGGCTTCAAGTTCGCTTGCGCGGATACCATCGGCTTCTGAAAAATCGGGCTTTTCGTAAATGGCATCTTTTTCCTTCATGATTTGCCAGAGCTTGCTGTGGCCCATCATCACGGTGTCGATCACCGGGATTTCATCAAACTCATAGTGATTCTGACGCAACACCGCCATCCGCTTGCCCGGTTCGATTGATACATTTCCGCGTGTGGGATCGATATCGCCTGCCAGAATTTTCAGAAAGGTCGATTTGCCGGCACCGTTCGCACCGATCACGCCATAGCAATTCCCGTTAACGAACTTGATGTTTACCTCGTCAAACAGGACTCTTTTTCCAAACTGGAGCGAAACGTTATTGGCAGCAATCATAATCTTAGAAGTTAGTAAATGAAGAAGGCGCTTTGTAAAAGCGCCTTTCAGGTTCCGGTTTTACCGTTTTTGCTCCTCCTCTTGGGCTTGAACCAAGGACCCCCTGATTAACAGTCAGGTGCTCTAACCAGCTGAGCTAAGGAGGAATTCCTCAAAAAAGGAGTGCAATATTAGGCCGAAACGCGAAGAAATGCAACCCC
>JAEUUI010000006.1 GCA_016786585.1 Cyclobacteriaceae bacterium | reverse complement strand
ACGGCCTTTAAAAAGGCTGGTAAAGGTAGGCTTATTACGGAAAGAAGTTGAATAAGGGGGGCGAATTTTGTACTTTTGTGGTTCATTTCTCGTTCAAATCATTAATCCAAGAACTATGTCAAAACTCAGAATTCTCTATGTGGCCAGTGAGATAAATCCTTTCCTGCAAACCTCTGAAGTTGCTGACTTTGTCCGCAAGCTTCCGCAAGCCATGCAGGAGAAAGGAATGGAGATCAGGATTCTGGTGCCCCGTTTTGGAATTATCAATGAAAGAAAAAACCGCCTGCACGAAGTGGTTCGTCTTTCCGGAATTAACATTGCCGTTGGCGATGAGGAGAAGCCGTTGACCATTAAGGTGGCTTCGATCCCGAATGCAAAGCTCCAGGTGTACTTTATCGATAACGAAGATTACTTCCACCGCAAGTCTGTTTTTCACGATAAGGAAAACCGCTTCTATGCCGACAATGACGAGCGGGCTATTTTCTTCTGTAAAGGCGCTATCGAAACCGTTCGCAAGCTCGGATGGGCCCCCGATGTGGTACACTGCAACGACTGGATCACCAGCTTTATTCCCTTGTACCTGAAAACCACGTACAAAAACGATCCTTTGTTCAAAAACACAAAAACTGTTTTCACAATTTATAATAACAGCTTCAACTTTAAGTTTAAAGACGACATCATGACCAAGGTCAAGATGATCGACATTGAAGATAAAATGTTGGGCAACCTGAAAACAGCTGATTACGAAGGGTTCATTAAAATGGGCGTGGAGTTCTCCGATGCGGTAATTACTGCGGGTGAAAACAAAAAGCTCGAAGGCCTCTTCAAAAAGATGAAAGAAAAGAAAGTTGAATCGATCGACAAAGACGCTGACTATACCGAATCTTACTATAACTTATATAATGAACTTGTGGGCTAAGCGAGCCGGACTGCTGTTCTCAGCAGCAGTCCTGATTTTTTTAATATCGTGTGAAGACGATTCTTATCTTCTCGGATTCAAAGGCAAAACAAAATTTAAAGGCAGATATCAGGAACTGGTATTCGATGGTACCAAGAGTTCTGTATTTCTGATCGACTCGGTATTCACCGATCAGTTTACACTTTCGGCTTCACCGGTTGATCCGGGTACCTACCGGTATATGATTGGTAATTACCTTGATCCCGACTTTGGAACCGTTAGCGCCCATTTTTATGCGCAGTTCTTGCCCAATAACGGTCCGAGCAACAAAACGTATTTCAACAGTGATAAGGAGAATATCGGATTAATTGTACTGGACTCGACTACGGTTCAGTTGATGCTGGACTATTACGCATACGGCCCTGAAGTGACAATCGATGAAGTTGTTAATGTCTACTCGTTAATTAAAGACAGTCGTGACTCGCTGAATTTTTATGACCGATATATTAATTCAACCACTTTAAACTATGATCCGACTTTAGTAGGGCAATTGAGCGTCAAGAAATTCAGCAGAACATATTCCGGAAGCAGTAAATTCAGGCCGATTACGCTTACGCCACTAAAATTTGAACTACAAACTGATTTGAGCGAAGGAAGCCGGGACACTATCATGCTTCAAGGCAAGCTGGACGAAGAATTTGCATTCAGAATTTTTAATTGGATTGCTACCAAGGGAGATACCGGTCTGGTTAATGAAGATTTAATTGCTGTTTTTAGGAAAGAATTTCCGGGTTTAGCGTTTATTCCAACAAAAACAAGCCGAATAATCGGGATCAATCCACTGAATGGATTCAGTCGGTTTACATTTCATTATCATACACCGTCAAAAGACTCGGTTACAACATCACTGTACTTCACTCCTTTGCCGTATGTTTTCTCAAGCGGCTTTACCAACATAACAACAAGCCGATCTGGAGAACTAAGCGGAATCAGCAACCCTCAGGAACGCTTTTTTCCTGCAAGCGGTGAACGTTACATCCAGGACGGTGGAGGTATCGTGACGGAACTTGATATGAATGAGTTTTACAATTTCATCGACACGCTGGAAGACATTGTTATTAACTCTGCAGAGATTTCAATGGATGTAAAGGCCTTCCAATCCGGGATGTCACCTGTTCCAAGCTTGTTCGGAGTTATTATGAAGGAAGAGGGCGGTAAACTAGTTGCGTTGGATTCAACGGTTGAAGAAGACTTTGATAAAATGACCAAATTTGTCGGAAATGTTTACACGGATTTGAGCAACTTCGGAATAGCCACTGAACTGTCAGCCGCAAGTCCGTTTAGGCTCACGTACGACAATAGTACCATGCAGTATAAGGGTTATGCCACGCTTTTCTTTCAGCGAATGTTTGATAACAAAGACGAGCCGGAACTTAATATCGAACATGTAGCGTTTTATCCTGCAACAGCGCCCATTTTGAAAATTTTATACCAAAACAACACTACAGGTTACCCATTGCTGAAAGGCGGTATTGGTAATAGCGTTAATCGGGCTGTTATTAAACCGAGTGGAATAAAACTAAAACTCTATTATACCGTTCCTAATAAGCCAAACCTGGAATAATTATGTGTGGAATAGTCGGTTATGTTGGCCATCGCGATGCCCAGCAGGTTATCATTAAGGGTTTAAAGCGCCTTGAATACCGTGGTTACGATAGCGCAGGAATCGCGCTCTTGAATAAAGGTCTCAACGTTTATAAAAAGAAGGGAAAAGTTTCAGAACTGGAAGAATACCTGAAAGGAAAGGAACTTGCCAGTACCATCGGTATCGGGCACACGCGCTGGGCTACGCACGGTGAGCCGAATGACGTTAATGCGCACCCGCACTACTCGTCCTCAAAAAAATTAGCCATTATCCACAATGGTATTATTGAAAACTATAGCTCGCTTAAACAAGAGTTAATTAATAAAGGCCATTCATTTACCAGTGAAACAGATACCGAAGTTCTGATTCACTTCATCGAAGATATCCAGGAAAACAACCATTGCGCACTGGATGAAGCGGTGCGTCTTGCATTGACAAAAGTGGTCGGTGCATATGCTATCGTAATCATGTCGCTGGAGGATCCCAATCTTTTGATCGCTGCGCGTAAAGGAAGTCCGCTGGTAATCGGAGTGGGTAAAAATGAGTATTTCATTGCTTCTGACGCAACTCCGATCATTGAGTATACAAACGAAGTGGTTTACCTGAACGACTTTGAAATTGCGGTAATCAATGACGACAAACTTAAAATAAAAACGGTTGAAGATGCGCCAATGACGCCATACATCCAGAAACTGGAAATGGAACTCGAAGCAATCGAGAAAGGTGGTTTCGATCATTTCATGCTTAAAGAAATCTGCGAGCAGCCGCGGTCTATTAAAGATTGTCTTCGCGGCCGTTTGGATTCTCAATCCGGAAGATTGGTATTGGGTGGTATCCGCGAATACGTAAACAAGCTTGCGAATGCAGATCGTATCATCATCCTCGCCTGCGGAACATCCTGGCATGCCGGCTTAGTTGCGGAATACATGTTTGAAGAATTCTGCCGCATTCCGGTAGAAGTTGAATACGCTTCAGAATTCCGTTACCGTAACCCAATTGTTCGTGAAGGCGACATGGTGTTTGCCATTTCCCAATCCGGTGAAACTGCGGATACACTTGCTGCCATTGAACTTGCCAAATCAAAAGGCGCAACCATTTTCGGAGTTTGTAACGTAGTGGGTTCGTCCATCGCCCGCGCTTCACATGCCGGTTCATATACACACGCTGGCCCTGAAATTGGTGTTGCCAGTACAAAAGCCTTTACAGCACAGCTTACGGTTCTGAGCATGATCTGTTTGATTGTTGCTCAAAAGAAGGGAACAATCACGGATCAGAAATTCCATGAGATGCTGGTTGAGTTGGAGAACATCCCCGCAAAAGTTGAGAAGACGTTAAAGCTAAACGATCAGATTCGTGAAATTGCCTATACGTTCAAAGACGCAACAAACTTTCTGTACCTGGGTCGTGGATTCAATTTCCCGGTTGCGCTTGAAGGCGCATTGAAGCTGAAAGAAATTTCATACATCCATGCGGAAGGTTACCCTGCTGCCGAAATGAAGCACGGCCCGATTGCATTGATTGATGAAGAAATGCCGGTGGTGTTCATCGCTACGCGCGACAGCTCATACGAAAAGATTGTTTCCAACATCCAGGAAGTAAAAGCCCGCAAGGGTCGCGTAATCGCTGTTGTAACGGAGGGTGATAAGCTTATTCCCGATATGGCTGAGTTTACGATTGAAGTACCTGCCGTTCAGGAAACGCTGATGCCAATTGTTTCGGTTATTCCATTACAATTGCTGTCGTATCACATTGCCGTAATGCGCGGCTGTAACGTTGATCAGCCTAGAAATCTGGCTAAATCGGTTACAGTGGAGTAACTCAATTTTCCAAATATCAATTCATGTGACTGTAGATTAAAGTTCTGGACAGTTTTGCTAAAGTCTTGGACGGTTTATCGAAAGTTCTGGATGACGAATTTAAAGTCTCTAAACGGCCCAATCAGGGCCTTTTTTCTTTATGTTGGTCACTGCAATGTTATTTGGTGCGTAAGTCAGTCGAACGCATTAGGCCCAGACTTTATGCGCTGAAATTCATCAATCAGATGGCACCGTCTGTCATCTTAGATAGTCAGAATCTGTTGCATTTAAAAATGTTCACTTCTGACAGAATAAAATAAAGTTTGAAACCTGAAATTAAAGTTTAGAACTAAAGAATAAAGTTTGAAACCTATAAGTATGAATAACCCCAAAAGTCTTTAACCGTATCCCAAAAGTCATTAAACGGCCTACTACGTAAAAGCTTAGGCCTTTTCTATTTGCAGTCCAAGAGTTGATTTTGCCGGTACTAGGTGTGACTTTCGATTAAAGTTCTGGACCGCTTCACAACAGTTTTCGGATCACTCATTCATTACAAAATCTAAGATATCAAAAGCACTTTCTTGCTTATTTTTGGTGTAGCGATGGGCGACCAGAACAAGTTGTTTAAGAATTATGTACGGACTCGTTCAGGAAGATCTCCTCATCGGTGTCCTCATTACGAATTCCTGGATAGCTCATCTTGGAAGGTGACAGAATATCTTCGTAACAGCATTAACACCTGGGCAGCCGATTTTCCAGTCGATCAGGATTTCGCAAGACGATTTAAGTCAAGAAACGATAAGGAGCACCTCGCTGCTTTTTTTGAACTTGTTATGTTTCAATGGCTGAAAAGTCAAATGTTGGACGTTAGTTTTCAACCTAGCTCAGCCCCCGCATCCAACAGGAAACCGGATTTCACTATTGGAAATGGTGAGGCGGGCTTTAGGGCGGAATGCACGCTTGCACCGATGCCTGATATTGTTGAAGGTGTGGAAAAGATGAAATCGGAAATTGAGGATGTCATTGAAGATATCTCAAGCCCAGATTACTTTATCAATATCGATTTTGTCGAATGTGGCCAAGGCATGATAGCAAAAAGCTTGATTAAAAAGGTCGTGGGAGAAATGCTTAGGAACGCAAAAAATGTCACCATGGAACACAAATTTCCATTAATCGACAAAGGTTGGCGAATCGAATTTTCGTTGTTGAAAAAATCCAAGCCGACCCCTAGAAGTTTGGGCGTAGTTTTCCACGGGGGATTCAATTTTATTGATTCAGTTAAACCATTGATGTCATCTCTTAAAAGTAAACGCGCACGTAATTACGGAGACATGGACTGTCCTTATGTAATTTTTTTAAACTCGGCTGATCCCTACTTTGAACTATCAGACATAAAGCAAGCGCTCTTTGGGACGACCAACGATAATTTCAAACTTACTGCCGATTTACAAGGATATTTTTGCTCGAACGGTAAAGTTCAAAATACGACAGTATCTGCTGTAGTGGTAATCAAAGGACTTGGACCTTATAACTTGGTCGATCCGCCTATGTCGCTTTGGCATAATCCATGGGCAACGTTTCCACTGGATCATAATGCTTTGAATATTGACAGCTATTTTTTTTATGACAACCAAAATCAATACACTCTCAAAACGATTACAGGCAGAAAATTCGGTGAAGTTCTAGGTATTGACGACAGCTATCGACATCATGATCTTCCTGGCGAGGATTGAGCTGTAATTGGAATCGTAAGATAAAGATGGTGTTTGCCGTTTTACAATCTTGTATGATCATCAAATAAATTTTTCTTTTCTTGATGATAGACTAAGAGTCTGCCGGGCCCTTTTGAAACAATTGTATCAAGTTTTGGAAGCAGGAAAATGACAGCAAACGCCCCGTTGTATAAACTCAAACGAATAACAAGGCTATCTTCAGAAGGATAGAAAATTAGATTATGACTTTTCTCAATAAGGTCGTATTCAATTTTATGATGTGTCGGGATGATATTTATGATTCCATCACCGGTCAAAATGAAATGAATCAATTGCAATAGTTTTCCACGCTCCTTCTTTGCATCCGGGTAGTAAAAAATGAGAGCGTTCAGAACAATTTTTGCCAAAGCCCTGTCAACCTTAATTTGACTGTGACTATGTTTCACAGAAACTTCAAATATTCCGGACGTAATCTCCTCGGTTGCGGGAGCCGACTGGAGATTCCACTTGAGTAGGTGACGCATTAATTCTAATGCTTCGGTTTTGCTCCGTGCGCGAATTTTCAACCTGCTTTTCGAATCTTGATAAATTCTTGGAAGTAAAAATATATTTTCAGCATCGTTTGGCTTCGACAGTTCAAGCCCGATACTCTTAGGTAAGATTGGTACTGCGGTTTATTCGATTTCTTCGCGGGCATTCAGAGTTAGCTGAAAGCAAAGGATTTTTTCGATCTCAGTCTTAATCGTAAAACTATTGTTGTTCTCCTTCCAGTCTGCAAGGGTTTTAAGGAGACGGTCATATTCGGATTTCACCTCATACCTGATGTGAAGTTTCTGCTCCTTCAATACGATCTGAGCGACAAGTTTCTCATGCAGTTGACTTGAAATTTCGACTTCTAGTGCAACCTGCAATGCTTCGTCCTGCCGTAAAGTTCGCACAGCTCCCATAACGTATTTTCGGGTAGCGTCTGATGCCTCAGCGACCCGGACAAAAGCGATAAAGGATTTCGAGATTAATTCGTTCTCCAAGGATGAAAATGCTGAATTACACGATGGACACACGCAGTCCATCATTTTTCTTTGGCCTCCTAAACCTTCCGGAAAAACATGCTCGTTCTCCTTCGACCTGTAGCGGATTTCGCAGTAGAAACATGTCTTTTCCTCGAGAAGCATATATTTGAAAAAATCTTTTGATTCCAGTGAAGAAACGATTCCAATTAAGTATTTATAGTTAAATAAAATTATGATTAGTTACCATGTATCAAAAGAAGATTATAGTCCAGGAGCTATAGTCTCGACCAACAAATATTTCGAAATAACAGTAGCCAGAGGGAACGAATGGGTTGAAGATGTGCTTGAAAGGCATAGGCCTGAAGGAGCTCCATCAAGATCAACCTGTGTATTCACGTTCCCAGAATTACAATTAGCGCTTGCCTACGGTTCTAGACTGCCACAGCCAGTTTACTACTACGTAGTTGAGATTCCTGACAAGCATCATAAATGTCCTATGGTCCTTTGTGAAGCTATTCGCTCAAGGGGCCGCTACGATGGAATTACACAACAATTGTGCAAAGAATATTGGACACCCACTTTAGAGTGGCAAGTTTACGAATTGTTGACGTCTAGCTTCAAAGTAATAGAAAAACTCCAACTTACTGACTTCTCAGAACGGTCAATGGGAATCGCTCGATATATGGGTGATGCAACTCGTTCTAGTGAGTGGATTAAAACATTATCAAGAATAAGATAAACATCAAGTTACCTTCGTATCAAAAAATTTTTGCAGACGTTGTGGACTAATATCGGAGAAAGAAAAGTCAGGCCGCCAAATTTCAAGCCCGTAGTAGAATATGAACTCAACAGCCCAACTTCTAAAATCAAACTCAGGTTCGTACGGACATCCTTTGCAAGAAGGGCAAATGGACATATCGCCATCTTTGTTTGGGCAGATGCGAAACCATCGGTTGTAAAACTCATTTGCAATAAGCTCAACTCTGAGAGTGAGCTGTTGGTTAGTTCTTTGTTTTGATTTGGTAAGAGCATATTCTTTCGATGCCTTCTGGAACCATGTAACAAAGTGTTCCTTGTCAATAACAATAATCTTTGGCGGAAGCAGATGTCGCCTCTGCTCCGCGACCATCTTCGAGCTTAGAACGACCAGAAATTTGACATTTGAAAAGGTCCCCTGGGTCGGATGGCCATGATTGATATAGTTTTGGCAAGCCCGTTCAATCTCGATACCTATTCCGGTAGAAGTAGTGAAATCCGGTCCCGATTCGAAAGGGCCTTCAATTGCTTTAAATCCGTATCGCTTATAGTGAACGGCAAAGTACTGCTGAATCCAGTACTCCCGAATATCGCTGTTTTCAGCACGCTCATTTAAGCGTTCTTTGGTAGCGAGTACAGATCTGGTTTTCTTTTTGATCACCACGCCTCCAGAATCGTGGTCGTATTCCAAGATCACTTCATTATTTTGAGGAAAGTTGGTTTTAACCGGTTTTGCTGTTGGCGTGTATTGGTCACAATGATGACATTTAACAGCTAGAATCACTGAAGCAAATGAACCAATGTTTTCACATTCGCTTTTTTCGTAAAGGTCTCTCTTTCCACAGTGAGAACAGGTCACAGAATAATTCATAACTCCTCAGTTTTATCTTCAGACTTAAAGGCCTTTCCAAATCGAAACGCACTATAAAACATATCTTGTGTATTCAAGTCGATATCAAGAGACTTTTCATTCTTGAAAAAGAAGAAGTTTCGTGATTCAAAACCGTCAATACACAATGTTGAGAAAAGATGACCTTCAATCTCAGCAAAGCTGTCTTCCTTATTTCCAAACGGATTAACTCCATAAATCAGTACTCCAAAGAGGCGGGGAAATTGCTGAATATAAGAAGTTACCATTCGCATTAGATCAATTTTATTTGTTCCTAACATGAATAAGTGACTTACTTCAATCACAATAACGTTTTGATGCACGTTGCTCAATTGTTCAGTTTTCCGCTCGATCTTTCGTCTCATTCGAACAATTTCGTAATTAAAGTCCACCTCAGCTCCTGAAAATGAATTCACGGGCATCTGTCGCTCATTCGCCCAGGCAATTATTTCGTCTCTGCTTTTCCAATGTGACAGAGCGATTACTGCATTTGGCAGTTCTATCGCTGCAAACGCCTGGTCGGCTTTAACTTTCTCTTTTGCTACAGAAATTTGTTCTAGAAGTTCAGCTTCTTCAGATTCGGTCAGATTGCCAATTTTCCCGCAAAAATCAATCTGATTTTGAGTCGTATTTTTTGAAAGCGCCTTGTGGATTCTTCCATACTGATTCTTTTCATAATCATTATCATCACCAACATTTAGGTAAGATATCTCCAAGTAAAGTTGACAACCATTCGCCACATTCGTTAACAAGAAATCGGGGAACTTTGAAGAATTCCTTCCAGCAATCCTCTGTTCAAAAAGTATTTGAAACCCAGCATTCGTTAGAAAATGATTCAGCATTAAAAACT
The DNA here is from genome assembly GCA_016786585.1 of Cyclobacteriaceae bacterium. Classification (GTDB taxonomy): domain Bacteria; phylum Bacteroidota; class Bacteroidia; order Cytophagales; family Cyclobacteriaceae; genus UBA2336. Next base: position 436,957 of record JAEUUI010000006.1, on the reverse strand, counting down.
CAAAGCCTTCATGGCCTGAGTTCTTTGATTTCAATTTGCGAAGAGTTTTCCCATCCTTATCATTATTGGCCAAACTTGCCAATGCATCCGCAAACCAAACTGCCCATTTGAAAGTTTTGAGATTTCTATTCCTCAATCGCTGAAAAAGGAAATGATTTGTCCTGGCGGCTTCACGCAAAAAACCTTTCCCAAGACAATGACTTATTGACGTGATTGCAGTGGCTATTTTCTGTTTCTCATCATCCGGCAGATCAAGCTTGTTAGCGATTTCGACAATTTTGTGCCATCGCGTCAAATCCCTGGGATCACCTGTGAGATCAACCTTGATTTGAAGTTCTAATCCTTCCTGATTAAGTTCAAACAACATAGTTATTTTTTATTTGGTCTAATTGATTGAAGGGGTATCGTCATTCTTGTCCATCTTGTCCATGGCTTGTAGAAAGTCATCTAGGGTTACGCCAAGTGAGATAACTTTTTTGTTCAATGCACGAGTAAGCTCGTCTAAGCCGGTTGTAAGCGCGTTGTTTCTCAAGGAGATCGAGTAGTCGTCTTCGGATATGAAGTAATTTTGAAATTCCTTCGGAATACTTTCTAACTCCATCGAAATTATTTCCTTGCAATGCTGAAGCAATTGCTTCTCTAATGTTGCGATATCGTTCTTCAATTTCGCTTCCTTCTGCCGCAATTCGACTCTGAGTTCCTGCTCGTAAATTTTCAAATCTTCCAGCAAGTTGTTCTGTTCTGTGTTGAAGGCTTCTGATAACTGACGCCTCTGTTCCTTGAGCTTTTTCAAGTGCGCTCGCTTCGGTTCGCTCTTCCTGTTCAAATTTTCCTGGAAGGTCTGCGATTTGCTTTCTAATTCCGAGGACAGTTGCTTCTTCGACGTTAATAGTTCGTTCAAGAGTTCGGAGTTCTCTGTCAATGTCAATTTCCATTTCTTTTCTTCGATCGACAGCGCTTTTTGCTCCCCCTCTTCTAAACGAAATGAGTCGCTCCATTTCAGCTGTAAAGCTTCTTTCCTCATTAGCCAGTTGTTCAGCATACTGGCTTTCTTCAAGTTCAAGTTCTCGGATCTTTTCTTGATATCGTTTGTTAACTCTTCGACCATGGTCTTCGACTCCACGCTCATGTCTGTTAAGTTCGATTTCTTCGAACTCAACCTGGTTTTCCGCTCTTCCAATCTCCCTTTCCTCAAGCTCAAGTCGGTTGAACGAGTCTTCAAAAGTACTTCGTACTTTTGTGTCAAGGTCTGAATTTCGGTTTCGGAGCTGGATTTCAGCTGTGAAGATAGTTGCGTTAATTCCGCTGATCTCTTCGATAATTCTTTGTTCAGTTCCTCGATAGAATTCTGATTCCAGGTATCGCTTAATTGACCGCATAAGCGAGCCAATTTCTGCTGTACGGCACGAGACCGATTCTTCGAGAAGTCTTCGTTGCTGTTTATCAGTCGAAGATATCTCAGCTTCAGTCGTTCCATCAGGGGATCGGTAAGGGGTTTGTTCATATTCATGGTTATAAATCCATTTGGTCCGGGTAGTATTATTAAAAGATTTCTCGATTGCTACGCTTGAATTTTTTGGGACGCTCACCTGAATGGTGTCGATTTCAAGAGCCTTCAGCTTGATCCGCTTATCCTCGCTGACTTTGTGCGTAGCAACCAGTTCAATGAAAAGTATCGGATTCATTGCTTTGTCAAAGAACACTACATCTGGTTTAACAATATTGTCGCATAGTTCCAAGGTAGGAACGTGCTTTTGATGTTGAAGTAAGCCCTGTTTATCGTGAAAAAAGTAAACTTCAGAATCAACATGATTGGCCGAGACGTATCTTCTCTTCCGAATGATCATTGCTGGACCATCACCAGATACTGGAAATTTTTTAACAGCTGGAACTTTTATCTTCTGTAGCCTGACTAAAATCTCTTTCGCAATTTTATGACGGTAGGTTTCATCCGACCAAGTGCATTCACGCCCTTTTTTTACCCCATCGGGGTGATGTCGGAAATATGATAAGTGATTGGGATCAGAAAACCTGACTGCTTGCATCTCCTTTCCACATCCGATACAGGTGTAGCCCCTGCCGGATTCAGCATCAATAATTTCAACCTCTAGGCCTTCTTTCAATGCCCAGATGTGACAGTCTTCCGAATCAGGTTTTTTGTTCTTTACCATGGGGGTGGTCTCCTGGTTTTAAGCAACTTACATACCAGTGGGTGACAAATTCTGTCTAACCACAGTTCTGGCATATTTCCTCGGAATTTAGGGCTATTTGGAGCGTTGCCGCTGGTAGATAGGAGTTTCTCCTATTGACAAATTAATCTAAAACCATCTTTTTATTACCTCGATTAGTAACTCCCGGGACTATTAAAAACAAGATTTATGCTGACCTTTGAATCAGCCCTATTCGGAGAACAGCTATCACCGTTGAAGAATTTAACCGGGTGATGCACTATGGAAAAATCTGGTGTCCGGAATATCTAATTGCCCCGCTGCATATTGTTGTCAAGCGCAAAGGTTCATATTTCGCTTCAAACAGTAAAGGTGATCATGCAGTTATTTGCTCCCACTATTCTGAAACAATATCGAACAGCTACCTACAGAAAATACTATCGACTAAGTCAGAACAGAACACTAAAACTCTCGACCATCTTGTTGAATCAGGAATTAACTCGGCTCTACGAATAATATTATATCAAGATCAAAAAAAAGACGAAGCTATTAAACAGATAATTATGTCATCAAAGGAATTAGTGAATAGAACGTCAACTTCTAGCGAGCAAGTTTCCATTAAAAGAATTCATATAAAGTCAATCCTCAGACGAAGATTTTTACCGGATGAAAGCATAATTGTGTACGGCAAAACAACTCTTGTCATTAAACCTGTTACAAACAAGATGTTTCTCGGTGATTTCGCAGCCAGTTTTTGTGTTAAAGAGAAGGAAGCTTTTTCGGTTTACTTAAAGAAGGACTCTTACGCATTGAGGAAATGCTCCAGTCTAAAAAAAGGATAGCACTCGTTTGCGGCATTCGGTCAAATTAAGATGAAAAGTCAATTCATAAATTTCCGGCCCTACAAATTTGAAAGAGACGTGCAATTCGAAAGTTACTGATAAAACATAGTCAAGTATTAAATTGGTACAATAGATAAGTTTCAAAAAAAGATTCCCGCATTCTATGTCACAAAAAGGAAGTCCTTTTCAAAAAGGAGGTGGTGGAACATCATTCGAACATGTCGTTCAAACAGCCTTCACCGTTTCATTGGTCATCGGTGGGCATGCCCCTTGTCTGCCTCCTAACAAAATTATCGAGGTTGCTTTTCAAAATACTCAAAAAGACTATCAAACCGATGACATTTTGGTTATTGCTGAATCTGCGTTGGGTCTCCATCGACTTGTCATTCAAGCGAAACACAACTTAAGCTTCACTGAAGCCAATAAAGTTTTTAAAGAAGTTATCAATGGTTTCTGGAAAGATTTCAACAACGCAGCAATTTTTGATAAGAGCAAGGACAAACTTGTAATCGTTAAAAACGGCTTGACACTAGAGGAACGAAATCACGTTAAAACACTCTTTAATTGGGCTTCGAATCACGCTACATCGACAGACTTTTTTGCCGAGGTAAACAGAATCAAGGTTAAAAAAGAGAAACTTCAAATTTTCAATTCTTGTTTTAAGGAAGCAAATGGAGGTGTTGAATTATCGCAAGATCAACTTTGGCAAGTATTAAAATGTCTGGACGTTCTAGAATACGACCTACTGAATAACGGCAGCGTAGATTTATCTCATTTTTTGAACATTATAAAGCTATCGAAAAACGACTCCTTCCCCGCATCCGAGAAAGACATCTGGAATACGGTGATGGAAACTGTTGTTCAATTAAACAAGGACGGTGGGAATCTTACAAAAGAGTCAATAAAAGAGCGAGACTTTATCAAATGGTTCGCTCCTGAAAAAATCACTCCGTACTATAAAGCGGTCGCAAAACTGCGAAATGATAGCGAGGCCATACTGATGCCAATAAAAGACTCGATTTCAGATTTCAAACTTAACAGGAAAATACCGAAGGCTGATGTTTTAAATGTCATCAACTCAAAACCCTTCTCTGTTATCTCAGGGAAACCTGGTGTAGGAAAATCAGCATTAGTTAAAGATATATTAATCAATGACTTCAACAAAGAAGCATTCGTTTTCCGTGGTGATCAATTCAATGAACCCCATTTGGCAAATGTATTTTCCAGCCTAGGAATTAATGAGTCATTGAATGACATTTTCTCCGTCATCGCGCTATTGAAAAATCGGATTATATACATTGACAGCTTAGAGAAACTCTTGGAGTCAGATCCTGAATGTGCGTTCAAACAACTTTATGCATTTATTCAAAAGAATCCTGATATTAAAATCGTTGCTACATCAAGAAAATATGCAATCGATCTCATCGTGCAAAAATTCGGAATCAATCAGGATGATATCGGAACTGTATTTCTCGATGAACTTAATGAGAATGAGCTACAGGCAATTGAGGAGAGGTTTCCAAAATTAAAACCAGCACTCAACAACGCAAAGGTGCGGCAATTGCTGAAAAGCCCCAAGTACATTGAATATGCCTTAACAGCTATCTCTAAAATCTCAGATGATTTGAGCAATGTGTCACTAGCTGTTTTTAAAAATAAACTTTGGAACACATTGGTGGTGGACGAAATAAACACTAAAGGTGGCATGCCATTAAAGCGCGAAAGAGCCTTCATGGAAATTGCAACAGATCGAGCTAAACAAATGCGGCTTTACGTCAAACCTACCGATGGTGACTCTGAAGCAATCATTTCACTCCAAGGAGACAACATTTTGATTCAACATCCCACAGAAAGATTATACTCACCAGCACACGATATCTTAGAGGATTGGGCTCTTGTGCGGCACGTGACTGCTGCATTTAATGATTCTGAATCGGTGAATGAATTTTTCAAAAAACTAGGGACCGAGCCTGCCATACGAAGAGCTTTTCGTCTATGGATGGAAGATCAACTACTAGAAGAATCCGATCAAATTAATAAGTTCATTCAAGAAGCCGTGCAAAGTTCAGATCTCGAACGTTACTGGACTGATGAGCTTTTAACCGCAATTTTTAAATCAGAGAATTCATCAGTCTTCTTTAAAAATTTTGAGAAAGAATTATTGGATAAAAATGGTGTACTTCTATTCAGATGCATCCATATTATTAGGACGTGCTGTAAAGAAAGCAGCTACGAGCTTGGCAAAAACAAGGCATTAAAGCCTATCGGTTCTGGCTGGAAAGAGATAATCCTGTTTATCAATAACCATCGGGAGTATTTAAATATATATCGCGGAGCAATTAATAGCCTCATTTCGGACTGGCATTTCAAACTTTTGTTTCAAAAAGAAAAAATTGATCTTCAAGAAATGATAGCCGTAAAATCACTTCTACTCACTTTTATAGAGCAGATGGAGAATGAGGACCAATATTGGACTTCCGACGGAATGGGTCCAGCTAGAGAACATGTTATAAATGTCCTTTTTGATCTTGCCGCAATTGCAAAAGAGGAAATAGCTTCTATAGTAACAAATGCGGTCCAACTAAGAGAAGCAAATAATCGCAGGCGATCGGATTTTACAAGCCAGGTAATTAAGAAAATATTGGGGGGAATTGGCAATGAAGCAATAGCAAGAGAAAATCCGGATCTAATTATTAATACGGCTTGGAGCGTTTGGAAAAAGAGAATACGGCAGTTACCAAACAACCCCGATCATATACCGAGCATGATGTTCGATGCACCCATGGACTACGACAGCTGTTGGGGATTCGAAAACAAAAGATCGTTCTCGCCATCTGGAAGTTACAAAACTCCTGTATATAATTTACTTATGGCTAATGCTGTTACAGGTGTTAAATTTTGTGTCGATCTGCTTAACTATTCAATAGACTACTATAGGAACGCAAAATGTGAAAGACATCTTAACCTTGAGGAAATTACTTTAACCATGAAAGATGATTCTCACGTAAAACAATGGGGTTGCTTTGAACTATGGGCTGCACATAGGGGTCTAAGCGTCACACATTATTTAATTGAAAGTATATTAATGGGACTTGAGAAATATCTCTTACAGCTTGCAAGAACCAAAACAGCATGGTCTAGAAAAACCCTTGAACAAGTCGTTGATACTTTACTTCGAAAATCGAATAACATTACAACTACGGCAGTTGTCGCAAGTGTGGCGATGGCTTACCCTGAAGAAGTCAGTGATGGCATAGTCGTTTTAGCAGGCGTTCGTCAAATTTACAGTTGGGACCTTAACAGATCATTACAAGAAAGAACTCCGCTTGCACCTCCTGACAACGAAATCCCCTGGGCACAGAAAGAAAGGCACGAGTCAAACTCATTGCCTCATCGAAAAAGGTTCATGACTGGCTTTAGTACGTTCATTATTGACTACCAATTTAACATACGTATCAAAAACGAAGAACTATTTAAGGTATTTGACCGGCTTAAACTCATCGATCAGGATGACATAGTTTGGAAAAAAACACTAATTGATATTGACGCACGAAACCATAAGGTAAAAGAATACGATGAAGAGCTTGGTGGATTTCCAATTGCTCCAGAATACGAAGAAGAAATAGCTGATTTTGTCGAAAGCGGAAAAGAAAGCTATTCGAAAGACACCTTGTCATTAATGAATTCCAATGTGTTATTACAAGTCTTCAAAAATGAGCAGAAAATTACCTTCGAGAAATGGAACGAGATATTTCTTCATGTAAAAGCTAGCTCGAATTTTATGTATGACAGACCGGTTACACTAGCGGTCGTGGGTTTACGAGACTTTCGTAATGAGTTAACTGATAATTTTGAAGAATGGTGTGTCAACAAAATTGTTGAATCAATTAATAAAGTAATATCAGACTCAATATCAAGGGACTTTTCAGCCCTTCCGACATACAATTTTATGGAGAGAGAGGTAATTATGGGCTCTTTCCATATTCTTGTTGACAATGCAAAGAAAACTAACCAAGAGGACGAAGTATTGTCTTTGCTAGCTCATTCGCTGTTCGCTCCATTGCCAGAGCATGAATTGAAAGACCTTGTCTCATATATCAGGGAAACTTTCTTTAAGTCGCATCCAGACCTTGCAAAAAGGCTATGGCTAACAATACTGGAATATTCGAAGTACAAAAAGAACAATCATTTCTACTTAGACGACCCTGATGAAGATAGAGTGAGTAAAGCACTGAATAAAGAATATGAATTTATCCAAACGACATCAAAATCAAAAAACATCAAAGTAAACATTTCAGACATTCGCCTAGCAGATCACTCCCCGCATCTCTTGACCCAAGCTCTGTTTGTTATTCCATACGATACCATTGATGCGGAACTAGTGAAATATAGGCAGCAATATCTCAAGCTATTTTTTGAAGACTTTGAGAAAGCCGAAAGCTATAGCTATCATGATGACGAAGAAGAAGGTCGAAAGATTGGCTCAAACAACTGGTACCGAATTCAGAGTTATTTCTCTAAATACTTTCTATTTGCTGACAATACTAAATCTGAACTAAAAATTATTCTCGATGCCGCTTACAAACCAACAGAGCAACCTGGTTCTAAATTTAAAGATGATTTAATTGAATTTGTAGCAATGATGCTTAGACTTACAGTATCAAAATTAGACATCTTAATTGTCGATCCAAAAAATAAAACTGTAAAAACGGCTATGATCGATCGTTTTTGGAAACGCTGGACATATTTGTTTGAAAGAGTAAAAGACTCAAAGAGAACATATTTCATGAGTCCTCTATTTTTAGATACAGGTTGGAAAGAAGAAGCATCGGATTGGCCACCCTTAAGAATTGGTAAATCATTTTACTATGAACTAATCCAAGAATTCGGAAAAAATAACACAACGAGGATTCTCAACGTTTTCTCAACTATTGGAGAAAGGGCATTTCTTCCAGAAGGATTGAACACTTTGGTTGAAATTTATAAATCTCATCTTGTTAGTCGAGCCTCGTTATATTCGGATTCTGCCAATAGATTAATAGAACGATTATTTTACAATCATATCTCAGAGATAAAAGCAAACAAAAAGATGATAGAAAATTTCATTTGGCTGCTAAATGAAATGATCAAACTGGGTTCATCCAAGGCTTATTTTATAAGGGAGAACGTAATTACTTACAGAAAATCAAGTTGATCTAAGTTACATTACTAAAATCGTATTGATTATGAATTACCAGGCCTCTGATCCTTATTGGAAAAACATCCTTAAGCATTTTGAGATTAAAGGTTATATTCATAATGGACTAACGTTGCCATTTTTAATCGGCGCGCGTCAATATGTCGAGCCAAAACAAAGACTTCTCAGTTTAGAAGAATTACTTCAACAATTGAGTATTGTCGGATGTACAATGCTAAAATGTAATAACATTGGAGAGTTTGTAACAGGAAGTCTTGACTCGGCCACAGCAAACATGAAAAATGCTTACCACTGCATTGAGCGCATAGTCGTAACTGACAATTCTATGGATAATATCAGCACTATCCCACAACTTATCGTACACATGAAGTCAAAGTATGATGAGAATGTTAATTCCAAAAAATACTCCAAAACTTTAGGTACTTGGGAGTTCTTTACAAAAGAGGAAATCAAACAACTTAAAGAAGTAAATGTTTATTTCTCTTAACATCATTAGTTGATATCAATAAACAATAGATCACACCTTACCTCAAATCTTTTTTTCTCACCTGCATTTGGAAAAAACTTGCTTCAATCTGTGGCGGGATTGGAATAAATATTCTGTTTTTCATAACAATAGTGCAGGTCTCGAATTGACAGGGACTTTACTACCAAGTAGTGTCAAGTGACTTTGTTAAATTCGTACAGGCTTTAAACTCAATTCCTTGGAAACATTCATTCAAATTGTACTTCCCCTACTTAATGTTGTTGTGCTGTTTCTCCTTGTTTTCTGGAAAGGTTTCTTTTCTCAGCGGGGCAAAAACAAAGCTGATATACTGGACAAGGCGACTCTTACCAGTATAGAAGAAACCGTAAGGAGAAGTTTTAATCAGGAGTTTGCACAATATGAATTAGTTAATCAGCACAAATTTTCCATTGCTACCGAGGAGCGGAATGCAATCTTCGCATATAATGATGCTCTACACGAGTTTATATTCCTATCATTCAATTCAATCTATGTAGAGAAGTACACCACAAATCCAAACGGCATTGAGGATTTGAGAACAGATAATAACTCTATTCAACTTAAATACACAGTGCATCGTGAGCGGTTGAAATTGTTCTTTTCTGATCCTGAGTTTACTGCACTTGAACAAACAGTTCAAACAGATGTCCTCAGTATGCAAGCCCTCAATGTCGCATACCACGTACAGGCGAAAAAGTATGTTGGTGCCCACACCCCTGAAGACTTGAAAAAGAGCGTTGAGGTATTTGACTATGGTCAAATGTCGGTTTTAGAGATTCGCATGGGATTAGCTCCACATCTTATCAAACTAAGTACAATGTTAAATCAATACATCCAAAGGGTATATAATCAACCTGCTAGCCCTTAAGAATGAAACACATCAAAAGGAAATGGAAGAATTTGCCTCCAAAGGCTGCAGCAAGTATTATGCACGTTGCAATTGATAAGACAACCCTTCAAACCCGAAAGCCGGACAAGGATGAAGTTTTGTCTATGATCATGGAGAATCGGAACAATGTTCAGACCTACCGCTACGATCATAAGGATGAGGTATTCTACATTCCTGAGCCGGAACCAAACCTGATCTACTTTAATAATGCTCAGGTTAATTTAAAGCGTTTGAAGGAAAGTAAGATTGCATTACTTGAAGCTTGTAAGGCATTTGAAAACGGTGTGGTGATGGGACATAAGGTTTACCAGTTTATGTATAGCGCATCAACCTTTGCAATATTTCTTTTTACCGCACTTGAGGCAACTATTAACAATTCTATCCCGGCTAACTTTACATATACTCACAAAGGTAAAGTGTTGGATTTGACAGGTATCCAGTATCTAAACTTTGCTGATAAAGCTAAGAAGGTACTTCCCAAGGCTACAGGATTGAACTTTGTTAAGACCAATTCTCCGAAGTATGACAGGATACCGAAGTTAAAGCATTTGAGGGATACTATCGTCCACGCTAAGAAATCTGATCTGAAAGTAATCTATGGTGAAATAGTTAAGGAGGCCTTAGATTTCAATTATGATCTAATCATCATGGATGTGAGGGATTTTATCAACTTTTACCACAAAGACTTTGTACAGCACTGCGATTGTGGTGGAGACTATCAATTACGATAATTAGTTTGTCAGTAGTTTTTTTATTCTAATCCCAACCCCCGTAATCTATATGGCTAAGAAAAACAGAAGCTTCTCCCGTAGAGAGCATGCTTTTATGTGGCTTAATTCTGACATTGACGTAGAACTGTTCATTCTGAATGATTTCTTGGAAAGCACTTCTGGATTGCTGGTTAAAGAAACCAAGAGGCTCAAGACTGAAATGAAAGAGCAGAAGAAAAAGCATAAGCATGATAGAGAATCAATATATCAAATTGATGACTATTACAGTGAAGGATTAGCCAAGTATGGGGAAGCATACAAAGCAATTTTCTTTAATACCACGTTCGTTGCTGCTGTTTCACTTTTCGAATACCTTCTTAAAAAAGTGTGTCAACATTATTACGTTGAGCATACACTCACGGTTGAAGACATCAAAGCAAATGGTAACATAGCAACGTATAGGAAGTATATTGAAAAAGTCGTTAAAATTGATCTCAGTAGTTTAGATGATAAATGGAGAATCATTGAGAAATACAATACGGTTCGCAATGCTATAGTTCATGATGATGCGAATATCAACCCGAAGAATAAGCCTAACCTAATGGGACTGGACAGCTATACTTTCCTCAGTAATTCTCCACACATTAAGTTTGAGCCGAATGGAAAGGGAAAATTCAACATCACTGATGCAAAATTTATTGCGGAGTTCATTCAATTGGCCGAACGATACTTTGACGGTCTGACTCAGAAATTGGAGGATCAATTGGTTAAATCATTAAAAGCACAAGAGAAGAACAAAAAGAAAGTGGTAAAGAAAAAAGCCCAGACAAAAGGTGCTTAAAGTTAGGCGCTTCAAATTCCCGTTTTATTTTTTAGGATGTTTAATTAGTATCAAACAATTACTTTATTAATGGATTTTAGACAAGAAATTATCAATCAAAGAAAGGATTTTTACTCTGCATTTGCGGAACTGTTTGCATACTATGGAACGGTCAAGGGCAGAATTGTATCTTCACCGAAATAAATACGAAGAGTAATGTTACTAGTCTACTTCAACCAGCCATTGGTGCAGATACTCAATGTTCTCTAAGTCTCCCGTAACCCTTGTATAAGACAAGCCACCATCAACTGTAGTAAATTTCCAGGTGCAGCTTACGGCATGGTGCGTTGCTTTAGATCGATTATATCACCATATCTTTTACTCCGAACAGAATTCCGAATTAACTTTTTGTTTTCGAACTGTTCTACATCCCAGTCAGACCCTGTTATTATTCTTGTTGTGCTCACGCAATTTCATTACAGTATCTATTTCCGATTGAGAGAGCTTAACCGCTATCAACTCACGATTACCAATTGTTCGCGCGCAGACTTCATTGCATCCTGATTCTTCTTTAACTCAAGAAGTTTCCAGGCAGTAGTTGCTAGTAGCTGTTTATCTTCTTCGTTCAACAATCGAGCATCATCCATTATTTTTCAAAGGCCTTTATACTGTACTTAAAAAAATAGAGATTGCTCCAGTCTACGTGCATCCAAGTACAAGTTCAATATGGGAGTCTCTCCTGCTAGTTGAAAGGTGTGCGACTAGAAAACGCTGAGAAATCAATTTGAGGAAAATCGCTATCGGTTAGATATATGCCGGGTGATACTCTGATCATAACTTCATTGCGGCCTTCAAACAGTTGAACCTTAAAGAATTTGCCCAACGCGATCTCATAGCCGTCAAAAAGCGTCTTGTCGAAAACTCGTTCCTCAGTTATCATCTTCTCGGCATCCTTAACGATTTCGAGCAAAACCGAATCGTCTGAAATCGAAATAATTCTACTTGGGAATGAGTCCTTTAATTTCCAGCCTTGAGAAATCGATGCTGAAATGAAACTTCCTGGAGTTTGAATACCACCTATCGTTAAGTTTACCGGTTCATCGATTGCAACTAGATCGCCAGTGATTGCTTGTAGGGGTTCGTTACATTCGTCAGTACTGATGAATTTTCCGTCTAAAATAGAATGCACCATATTTGAATTTTTATTTAAACAAGCATTGCCGCGAATTTCCTAACGATATAAAACCTTGGCAAGCTCGAGCTTTTTTGTAATAAAGTTAATATGCGATTGAGCAACACTCTTTTGATCTGGATCTTTCAATTTTGTTTCCCATTCGTGTATCTGTGCATTATAGAAATCCTCCAACAACTTACCCTCGTCAAACGGCACAATAACTTTGAAATACAATATTCTATTTTTTTCGTTCAGATATAGTGGGTTGGATTGTAATGAAGGGAGATCTGATGCATTCATAAACCACTTTTCTAACCCCAAGACGCGACCAGTCGAGCCGTTAATGATTTGGCCGACCATTCGACTTGGTCCGAAGGAGAACTCCAACGTATCGCCCTTGACCTGAAAATCGCGCATGTCGTAGATCCTCTCCTGTTTTAACTGCGCGATGATGTTTATGTAGTTGTTATAGGTGATACGCATTTGCCCCTTTATGAGATCCGTTTGAGCTTCCTGAAAGACCTTTATCTTGATCGGCATCAGGTCATTGAAGTAAATTCTGTTAAAACGCTTACCCTCTACGCCCTTTAGCGCTTGTGAATAAGCCGTGGTATGGTCTCCAATGAAATCTTTTAACTGTGATTTTCGGGCACAAGAACTGAGCAGACATAAAAAGCTGGCTAAGAACACGAAACTGGTTTTCATACTAATAGTTTTACGACAATCCGGGAATTGAAATTAAAATCAATTTACGTGTTCGGGCTCAATTGAGCACTATAGTGCTCGAATAAATTTGACGGACACCGATAGCTTGACCCTGTGGAAAGCAATATTCGATTGAGGCAAGTTTTCGGGAAAGTGCTCCAAAAGCTGAGGGGTGAACGTGGTGTAAGTCAGCAAGAGGTGGCCGACTACTGTGATTTGGAAAGAGCGTACATATCGAGATTAGAACGAGGGCTAGTGCAGCCCACAATTACCACTATTTTTAAACTAGCGGAATTTTTGGATTTAGAACCGGGGGAATTTATAACTATGGTTTATACTGCCTTAAAAAGGAAAAAATAGTGCTGTGTTTCATCTTTCATTAACCGGGCAAAAGATCTTCATCGACAAATCTTGTCCGCAGTTTAAATCTGCCACTGTTCCGGAAAATCTTCCCATTCATAATTTAATCTTGGACACTAGCTGTCACACATTCTGTTCACGGGGGATTGACAAGTAATTTAAGTTCTCCCCAACTTACGTGAAAATCGTAAGCACAGTGAGACAGGATTACAAGGAAGGCATGCGGTTTAAGCATATGAATCATGGTCGTGCCGGCGTGATTTTGAGAGCGGAGAAACAATCGTTTGGGGTCTATCATTACGTTGTACTATTGGACGGCGAGACAGTACCACAATTATTTAACTGGAATGAGATTGCCCCGCAAGATCACCCTTGGCATGAAAAGATCAAAGAGTGGCGAGCTGAAGGCTTAAGACGTGGGTTTACTTGAATTGTAATTGGAACAAGCAAAACGGGCTATAGGGTATTCGATTGCAACAATAGTATCGGTTACAATAATCTCGTTCGAGACAATCCCGGAATTCGGATGCAATATTACTGGAGACTTTAGCAGGTGCGCAACCACTAATTCATTGAAAGTTCCGGTTTGATATCTTGAGCTGCCGCAAGTTGAAGGTGGCTTTCATTTACCTTCTCGGCACTTATCGCATTTTTAAAAGCCTCCATTGCGCGTTTCTTCTCACCGTTCTCTAGAAATGCGCTGGCCTCCTGAATGGCCGTGTTATAGTTAAACGGCGCCAGGACCTCAGGTACATTTGGATTAATTCCTCGGGTTGTAAGCAACTTCGAAATAGTGTATGCCCGCATATTGGGATCATTGTAGGGCTGACACAATTCTACGATATCCTCCTTCTTTGAGGATGGATTAAGCCAGTCCTTGTAATTCTCTTTATCAATGAATACCGGAATCCGCTTTTTCGCATTGTGAACATATTCCGTTATCGAATTTGGCCGGACAAGTCAACAACGTACAGCTGTAATAGTATTCACCGGTATTCATATAATTTTATTACACTAGCTGTCACACTCTTGTTGTAGGTATTGACAAATGTATTGAGTTGGATCCCCTTTGCATCGAAAGGATGCGATCAGAAAGGCCGAGTAAATTACTTAGCTGACTCTTGAGTTATGTTTAAAATCTGCTTAAGAGTATTTTTTACTTGTCTTTTATTTACAAAGTCAGTACAAATAGACGCAAATCCGCTTTCCGACACATAAATTAAGCCGCGAATACCGTTCACTCTGGAAACCAAGTAGTACTTTAGATGTTCACTGTGCGCGGTCCATGGCCAAAATTCTACTTCATACGAATAAATAGTATCTTTCAGTTCAGTCACGTCAAAATTACCCGAATATCTAATAAGATAATCTTCGTATAAAGTTGAATCAGCTAAGCTCCATGAATCACCAACTTTTGCTTTAAAATCAAATAGCTTCATGGAAGTAGTCTTTCTACCCCAGTTACGATCAGTTTGTAAAAGCCATACGTAGTCGCCATTAAATGCAATGAACGAATTCTCAAGAAAAAGTTGATTGGTTTTGTAAAATCTTTGTCCCTCAAAAGTGTAGCTCGTATCCGACACTGCAAAACCTAAATTCGAATAAAACGTGGAACTTAGTTCACGACCAATCCGATTCCCATTGTTCACACACCAACATTTAAACTCACGAGCTTTATATTGAGTAGAATTAACCTGAGCCATCCCGGTTTCAATACAAAATAGCAACGCAACCGATACAATAAATTCTCTTACCATAGGTTACTACTTTATTGTTGGAACCACTTTCTTGATTATTCCGTTCACCGGCACTTTAGCAGGCCTAATCCTGATTGAATGCACCAAGGTGTTAAGCATCATGGTTGTAAATAGTTTGTTGCTCAACAAGAATAATTGATTGCCATTAAAGCCCGTCTTCATTCTATCTAATACTTGCTGCCCATACCTTCCTGCCGTTGTATTCAAATCTAAATTATTAAAGTCCTGCTGATAAGCTGTACCCCAGAGATTGGGATCTGTGTGCGTCTTATCTCCATCGGTTGCTTCAAGTCCCGTATGAGCGAATTCGTGTGCGATTGCGTCCAACATTCCCTTGAAATTGGCACCAATTTTATCCCTATCTATGATAATAAAATTGAATTCATCCGACTCCCAGAAATCTATATCATCTTTACCAGGAACCGGCTGTCCATTAAATGTAGCCTGAAAGTCAGAGCGTGATGGATCATTTGCATCACTTTGAATGGTAAAAGTGGTAGACTCCGTACCCGTCAAAAATTTCTTCTGTTGCATACTCGATAAAGTTAAGCCGTTAACTGTTTTACTTGACTTTATCTTACCGAATGAAATATATACATGTTTGTGTGGATCATTAATGTATCGATCTATTAACGCTTTACCAATTCCCAATTCATACATGTAACTTAAAAATTGCTTTAACAAGCCTTTAGCAGGACCTACAAGATATACATAACCACCGTCCTTATCCAAAGCCCGATTGGGAATATTTGCCATACCAAGATACGGTGAATCAAATTGCTTGTACGGATCGGGGGTCATCCAGCGACCAAAACGAGGTTCATACATCCTAAGTTTAAATTCTTGTAAACCCGTTGTAGTATTTTCCTCAGCATATTGACCTTGATAGTCCCATCGATAAGGCTCATCTGAAATTTCTCTACCATCCATTTCAAGACCAAAAGGATAATAATCTGCACCGGCAACAACCGGCGAATGTTCATGAGAAACCACTATATCATCGAAATAGACGTCGACGTACTTCGGATGTTCGTTGCTCAAGAATATAAAGGCATAACCGGCTTCCTCCACCACATAGCTGGTGTTGAGCCAATCATGAGGTGGCTGCTTTACACTGCCGTTTGTCTGTTCGCCGATTGTCGAAACTTGATCCCAAGTTGCATCAACTAAGTTATATTCCTTATCAAACAATAAAATTGTAACAAAAGCTTTCGGTGCAACTTCGTCATCGCCAACGTGATCACCCCCCGGCACAGTTGCAGCATAACTGTTTAGGCCATTGTATATCTTTAACTGCTCACCAGTGGAAGATGATGAAACACCAAACGCTGACGCGAGTGAAGTTAAAAACCCCGTTGGATTACTGGTCGTGGTCAAATTCATATACTTAACGTAAGCAGAGACATTCAAAAGGTCCCCTGGCCTCACTGCTAACGATTTTGTAAGACCTACTCTGCCCGAAACTCCTCCATTTAGCAACTGCGCTCTCTGATACACAGTGCCTGACGCGTCTGTATGGTCAACTAGATCGAAATTTGTACTACTATAATTTCCGAAGATACTCTGCCCGCTCCCCGTCAAACCCGTCTCGAGATTCGCTGAAAATGTGTCTGTTGTTTCGACCCCAATAACACCGCGAACATTGCCGAGGTGGTCGTTAACCTCATAAAAGTATGTTCCCACCGGTGGTTTATAGGTTGCCACGCGACCAGATCCATAGATGGGGACTTCGACGAGCTGAACAGCTCCACCAGGAAGAATTTGCTCGTAGATTCCCCTTGGAGCACCACTTAGGTCATTTACGTAAAAGATATTCTTAGACGCTATACCGTTATTATAAAACACTTTACACGCCAGAAATCCCCTGTCGTCATACTTATTTTCCATTATAAGTTGGTTGCTACCATTCCTTATATCTTTCACTAGTCCATACACAGTGTACCGGATGTTCATCACATTACTTCCTTCAGTTTGTGAGATCATTTGACCAATAGCATTATAGGTATAATCGACAAGAGTATTTGTTGTCACTCCATTATAATGATTTACTTTGTCAAGTCTATTGGTACCAGCCTCGTAAGCATAAGAATAGTTTGCAGTTGTTTGACCGGTCCTACCTTTTCGAATTAAAGATTGAATATTACCGTTTTTATCATATAAGGGGACTTGTTCGCGTTGTTCTTCAGTAAGAGTTGAAATATAGTTCCCACCAGAACCTGTGACCAGCCCCCATTGGGCATTACGCATTTGATTTAACTGATCGTATTGAAATCCATAAACATGTTTATTATTTGGCTGGGCAGGACTTGAATAAGAAATTGCCTTGATATTCCCACTATACTGGTTTGGGTAGGCCGCATCAAGGGTTAGAGAGCCACAAGCGTAGTTTGCACCAACGTAGTCATTGTCATAATAATAAAAATTCATTCCAAAGACATCCTTCTCGAAAGCAGCGTTTTGTCCACTTATGCCATCCAATCCTGGATCTTTGGCCCCCTCTGCATGGTTTATACCTTTTAACGCACCGGTAATGGTGTACACATAATCGATGCCTTGCTTATTGCCTGCCAATTCAATTCGTTTAAGAGGACCGTGTAAGTAGTAAAAGTACTTGGCTTGCAAGGTAGAGTCCGTTCCTTCCTTATTCGCCCATACCTGTGTCAACCGTTGATCAAGATCATAGAAATAGTGGTGATAAAAACCATCACTCTTGTTCTTCTGATATGCAACCATCTTGATATTTCCGGAGTTGTCATAAACATAATCGATAGTCTTGATGCCCAAACCAAAAATCGACTGCTTGGTCCACTCCAATTGCCCTTCTTCATCGTAGCTATACCAAGTAGTGCCATTGCCATTTTTTGTTTTGCTTACCTGCCCTCTTAAATTACTTTGAACCGGATGGTCTGTGTCGGTTACGTAGTCAACAGCAGCGAAATCATAGTCAACGAATGTGGTGTCGCTGTAGCGGCCCGCCGTCAAATTGTTACCTCTTCGCGTAACGCCGGTGTACCCTTTGTTATCAACAATATCTAATACACTGTTTAAAACAGGGGTGACGGCGTCGTGTGTTTCGAAAACGTAGTACCCGCTTCCAGACATCAAATACTCTCCGGATTCGATCATCCGACCTAAATAATCATAATTCGTATAAGAAAAGCGGGGAGGGGTTGCGCTTCTTTGTTCTTGATTTTGGCTAAACCTAATATTACCTTCCTTGTTATAGGTGAATTTCGACGTGCCTTCATCTACAGTAGTGGTTTCCATTAGTCTACCTAAGTGATCATATTTAAACGTAGTTGTGAAAGATGGCATCGCAGTGCTGGCAAGATTTACGCCGTTCGGTGCAACAGTGGCAAGTACTTGACCCATGTCATTATAATAGGTGTAGGTCCAGTCCCCATACGTAAAAACTTGATTGATTCCTGTTCCCGTAACAGAAGTCACCATGGCGCTCGCCAGGGTTCGGCCATCAACATCTTTAAAAATGGCAGCTTTCTTGCCATCGGGGTCTGTACTGATGAATTTGTAGCCCATAACTCCCGTGGCTGCATACATATCGGTAAGTGACACGTCTGAGATATTTACTTCCGCATTAATGGCAGGCAATGTCCACATAACGCCAACTCTAATTGAAGTGCATCCACTTGGAACGGTGAAAACCATTTCGACCCAGTCTGAAACTTGAACGGGAAGTGTCGCCATTGACCACGATAGGTCCGTATTCGTTGTCATGTTCTTGACGTAGAGCTTAGCCGTACTAGCCGGCGCATTTTTCGTGTTCCCCCTTATTTTAAATTTGAATGTTGTTCCGGGGTTTACTGTTTTTGCAGCGTCAATCCATACACCAGGATTTCCAGTACTTTGATTAGATCGAACATAAACGTAAGGATTTCCTCCGCCTGTCCAACCTATGGTAACATTTTGATTCGCGGAGAAATTTGTAGTGGACGTTACATCGCCATCAATCATCAAATTACTTCCTTCAGTAGTTCGGATAGTTGACGATGTGAGCAAAGGCCAGATGGCATAATAATGTTGAAGTTCACTTCTTGTAAATTTGAATCTCTCCTCGACTACTTCATGTCCGCCACCCATACGGTAAGCATCGCCCGGGACCGATGACTTACTGATAAGTGGGTTAGGCCCGATCGGAGAATAGAAGCGAGAGTAAGGAAAGTTTGTTGTGGGAGTAAGAGGTTCCATAGTATTGGCTGAGCTGTAGTACCAACCCAAGCTACCAATGCCATTGCTAATAACGGGTTTAGGATTCGCAACTTCACCCGGTACTCCGGAGGTGGTTCGTAAGTCGAAATCACTCGGTCCATATTTACCGCCAGTTCGGCTCACAAATTTGTCCAGATAGCCAAAGGAAGATGAGTTTATTGGAGCAGGAAGTGTTGAAAGCGTTTGGTTTCCCTCTGTATCGTAAATGTTCTGCGTTGCAAATACCTGATTCGTCGAATAAGATTTAACCTGTGATTGTATAGTTGCATTAAACCCATCCCGATATACCTTTTGTGCTGCGATGGCAACCGTATTTGCATTCGCGTCAAAATCATAAATCGTGTTCTCTGACCAGTTAAAGTTGTCGTCGCAGCTACTGCCGCTTGTGACTGCAAGGGTTACGGGGCTTTTCGCACTCAAGCAGCCGGCTGCACTTACATTCGCAACATAATATAAATAGTTCCCAACATAAAGGTTTGTCGGGGTGTATGTATATCCAGTATATAGATAATTATTATTCGAGTCATACCACTCGGGAGGCACCATTCCGTCATCGCCCCACAAAGGCATGCTGCTGCTTGATTCACAATATTGATTCGAAGAAGCGGGAGGAGCGACCGGGTAATCAACCGAGACCGATTTTGCTACAGCAGTTCCCCAACAACCGCCGGATGTGCGAGGTCGCAGATATATACTATAGGTACCATTTATAGATGCCTGATACGTAGCGGCCGTGGCAGCGCTGGATGTGTAGTCTTCGCCTGTAGCCGTTGTTTGCCAATACCAGCCTACCCCCACAGGTGACGTTCCTTTCGTTAATGTTTTCGGTCCGCATAGATTGGTAGTAATAGTAGGAGTTGTTGGAATTGCTGGAGGAGTTTCCATAGTTGCAGCATAAGAAGCGGAGCTTGTACTCCAACACGCACCATTCCATGCTCTTAAATAATATGTGCCCGTTGCTGGCGCTGAATAAGTACTTGTTGAGTTAGCAAACGAGGTACCAGTGTTTGAGGTCTGCCAATACCAAGTAGTGCCCGAGGGTGGCGTGCCTATGTAACTTATTGCGCGGGGGGCGCATGTGCTTGCACTAAGTGAGAAGGTGGGTGTCGGCACAGCCGGAGGACTACAAGCGGTAATAGTAACAGTCAAACTTGCAACCACTGTTCCTCCAGGTGAGGACAGGAACTGGATTGTAGCAGTCCCGGCGGCAGACCATACAACATCCGCGTAGTAAGTACTCCCAGACTTCCATACCACATCAACGAAGCCAAGGCTGCTAGTAACAACATTCCAGGTATAACTCGGATAAATCGTCGAATTCGTGTAACTATAGTTGACAGTTTGACCTACCATGACCGAAGTCGGGCCGCTTATCACTGGAGGTGGAACAGGAGATTTCGCGGCAGCCGAAAAAAAATTTAGGATAACCAACACGGATATTAGGTTCTTCATGTTTTGTATCGAAAAGTGGGTAAATCGTTTAGGTAACCGGTTAGTCATGTATTATCAAAAAACAATCCGACGGTCGGAAAATCGATATGCAAATTTTGAGCACGGCATCAATAAATAATTTCTACAACTTCAAAAAGTAATGATAAATCGCCTGACGGAAGTCCACGAATTTCGAGCGAGACAGTTAATAGTCCAGTTTTTCGGCGAATTGTTAAAGTACCTTCAGTATTGTAACAGTCAAACACATACTTAACATATCCGTCACTATTTATATCGACCCACTGATTGTCAACGCTTTTTATGATAAACAATTGCTTTGCGTCCTCGGTCGCTTGATTCCATTCTATTGTACTACTCTTGTCAATTATAAAGTTGTTTGTTGCCTCGACTCTGTCGTTTGTGGTTTCGTCAATAAAAGCTGACGACTTCCACTGCATTACCAATGTTGAAACCGAGTTTGCCGGCGTCTGTGCCTGAACGCAGAATGAAAGAAGCAACAAAAAAAGCGCGCTATTTGTCCTCATGTGTCTACTGATTAGTGTGAAACCGCTTATAATCAACCTTCGATTCAGAAACCAGTTTTACGCTTTTCAGCCTCATAGACTCGACATATGTTTTTGATAGTCGCCCGAGGTGATTGTACTCATATTTTGTAAACAAATTATTATTATCAAGCACGTACTCGCTGGTCATGAAGGTAGTCGCCGATGGGGAAAAGAAAAAATCAAGTGGATCATATACGTAACAGGTCATCGTAGCATCGGACGGCTGAAAACGAAAATCATCAAAAAGCACATCTCCATTAGTTGATGTGACACCCACCTCGAAAGAAGTAATCGTGCTCGTTGGGGTCTTAAATTCATAATCCAATCGATACCAGTTACCAATCTTTTTAGAAGACTGGGGTGAAGGAGAAAGTGGTTGATCAACTCCGTTAATTTTCAAATATATTCTACCATTCACACTGTTAGTCCATACAGTCGCTCTGTAGAACTTATTAGTTGCAATAGCTTTCGACTTAAAAATGAACGATTTCCCGGAAACACCTAATTTAACAATGGCATCGCCGGTGTGAACATCACTCGTCTCGCCTTTACTGAGTCGTTGCACAACCCCATCTCCTAAAGCAACCTCTCCGCCAAAAAAGACTGGGGTAACGTCAATTTTATCTTCAGCGCTACTAAAGGCAATTTCTCCGTACTTTGCATTAATAGCTTGAGCAATTACAAACTGATTATCATACCCAAATTTGATTGAAGAGTAAATGTCATTGACATCTCTGCTCTCGACAGGACTGCTGAAATGATTATACTGTTTCGCTTCTCCCAAGAAGCGCCATTTACTATTAGATGCCCCAAAGGTAAAGTTAAACTCATCAGCACTAGTGAAGCTTGAAGTACCATCAGCTTGTAGACGAGTTATGTCGCCTGTCCACATGTACCCCGCTGACTTTCTCCAAACGTTCGGACCTTCAGTCGAATTTTCATAGAAACCAGTAGTTGTGTTATAAATCCTATAGTTATTCCAATCCTTTTTCCAGATTGTGGCAGATGCAGAAATAAGTCCTGTTGTGTTCCCATTTCCGTCGATTCTATACAGATATTGAGCTGCTTCTTGCTCAATCATGTTTCTATTCGACGGATCTAAACCCTTTGGTCCTAATTCAGGATACTTAATGTAAGCAGGGACGGTCACATATTTTGTGATAAATCCACCAGGGCTGGTTGTTGATTTCTCCAAAACCTGAGTGGAGTACATGTCCCACTTCAAGTTTTCCGTTTTCGATATCAATCCGTCTTTAGTGGTTACTACCGATTTTAATAAGTTGGGATACTTTAACACCGTTGTTCTCATCATTTTATGAACTCTCTTATACCCAACATCGCTTACTCGATCTGCCATAAGTGTCCCTTCCGAGTAGACGCCTAGATATTGTGGATCCGAAACACTTTGTGTGTAGGTCATAACTGTTGACGCTTGCAGTATGCCCTCTTTGTCATAGACCTTGACGGACTTTAAATTACCAATTCTTGATGAATAGTCTGAGATTTTATTGTGCACACGTGTTAGATAATCGTGCCACTGAAAAAAGCCTGCTGTAAAATGAGCAACCAATGTTCTGGTATTAGGGTTATCCTGCGTTATTGTAAGCACGTTTTCATCAGGAGTTTCGAATTCGTATACTTCTTTTGTATGATAGTCAGCATCTGATGTAAGGTTGCCAGTTAATACAGAGACTTTCTTATACATAACAGGCGTAACGGGAAATCCAGGAACATTTACATTGATAGGCTGGGTGGCAAGGTCATTATTAATATAGTCGGGCTCTTGCGCAACAACACCGGAGGTAAGGCCCGTAGGGGTTTCATCATCAGAATAAATATAGCGCGTCTTACGTTGAATTGATCCGTCTTTAGTGGTCAGCATCTTTACCCGAAGATCTCCACCCTTTCTTGTCGGTGAAATCTGCTCTACTGTGCCATTAATGCTTGAAGGAAACGAACAACCGCCAGTTACAATTGTTCCGTTTAGAGTTATCCGCTTGCTTGATATTGATTGAACTGATCTTGCTACATCAAATGCGGTTCCGCCTGAACCACACGGCTTCAAAGTACCTATAACCCTAACCTGATCACCAACCTTAAGTGATGTATTTGTGGCTTTCACGTCGATGTAGTTAACATTTGTGCCGGGTGGAATGGAATAGTCTCCGCCGAAGACGTGAGTTGCTGTTACGGGAATGCCGCTAACCGATGCATAAGAATCTCTTTCATAGTCAACCTGAATTTCGGAACCACTTGGGGTAGTTATTTTTGTTAAACTCCAAGCCGCTCCATGCGAATTCAGTTCAGAAGCTTTATGCGTGCTATTGGTGGCATCTCCGTCTGGAGTGTACATACCCCATCCATCCCATTTGTTAGTAGCGTAGTTAAAATTGTTACTATACATAAAAAGATAGTCCGGCATGATTTTCATATCGCTTTTTCCAACAATCGAAACTCGATCAAGAGTTAACTTTCCTGAACTTGAGTTTGGTGTACCCTGCGCAAGGTTGTAGCTGTGATTAAATTTTATTCGTTTAAGGGCGTTATTGTAAAGGAAGTTTTGCGTGCCTGCGGTGGCGCTAATTGCACTTGTCATTAGATTTAGGTCCAAAACACCACGAACATCTGGAAACGCATAGTCGGCAATCAGTTTTTTGTATGCCTCTTTCGTCATTAAGCTAATTTCAGTCAACTTGAGAGTACTTACCGATGACCCAACCGTTGCATCTTTGTTGTCGTTCCTAACATCTTTGAAAAATAACGCGACATGTGAACGAGTCTCTATACAATTTAGATAATATAATTGCCTTAATCCCTCACTGTACATTTTAGACGAATTCTCCGCATCGATCGTAAAAGTATTATCAGCGAAAGGTATACGCCACTTATAATTATCTGAATATTTACCATAGCTAAACTTCACCCAGTGTCCCCAGTCGTACTCATCTAATATTCCATTTGGGGAACCTGTTGAGCTCCTGTCAACAAAATCAGAACCTGTTATTGCAGTTAACAGCCAAGTATTAGCGAACGGATCAAGCCGTTTAATAACTGTATTTTTATTCACATCAGCTTTGTCTTCAATTCTTGTTTTTGAGTTATAGTCATATACTGGTAATGAAAAGTGGTAGACCATTCCGTCAGATCCTGTAATACAAAAGCCGCCAATCGCATCGGGAGATTTTGGTGGAATACCGGAAGTAACTTGAATATCAACAGACTTACCATTGACGCTGCTTGCAAAGTTTGATGTGTTAACAGTAAACGAATTTTGCTGGGCATTAACGCTTGTTATCGTAGCTGTTGTCGTTACGTGCGTTGGAGCCGATCCACCCTCGCCAGGACCTTGCCGTCCAGCAGGAGACCCCTCTTCAGTGCTTGTTATGCCGCTATAGATGTCTAGTTCCAAAGTGACAGTAGTATTCACTGGAAAATACACTAAATCGTTAGCAGATGTTAACGTAATAACACCATCTGTAAAAGAGTTACTGCTGGCATAACATGTTTTTACTGCGCCTAAAATTGTGTTTTGCCGGAAACTAGACCTCGCACTACCTGTAAAATAGTCTATGAACCCTGATTGAAATCCCCCAGCTTGGTTCTTAATCTCATTGTTGGTATGCCAGACGATATCGTTACCCTGAGCTACCTTCTTTGTGTTATTCACATCACCATTTTGAATCCTATTTGAACTACCAAAAATAACATCATTAAAGTTGAGAGTCTGCATGGTGTTGTTATCGGGATTTGAATTGCTCTGTGAGGCGGTTAGTGCGTTATCATAGAAGCTTGGAATCGTTATGGAGGAAGCTGCGCCTACATGGTGATAGTATTTGTTAGAAGCTGCGCCCTTGTATATAAAAGGGACTTTATAATTTTGGTATTTTATCGGCGCCAATCGTTGATGTTTTGCTGTCATTTGGCGTGGCATTGAAACAGATCCTATGTCCAAACGGTAAGGTTGAATAGCTCCAGAAACACCGGGAGCCTTTACGCTATAGTCGTCAAGAGCAAGTGTCGCAGCACTCTTGGCGTCTTCATAAGATTGCCCGTCTTTCATGTAAAAATTTATATCGCTTGCCGATCCTTGGTAATTTGCATTATTAAATTGCTCCAGAGTGGTAGTTGTATTGTTGACTTTCAGATTCAGATCAACAAAGTTGTCATTGTTTGTAAACGAAATAGTTTTTGCATTTTGCAAATACAACGCTCCATACATATCTTCTTGTCGGGTCATATCCAACCATATCCAGTAGTTCTTATGGAGAAACCGCTGCTCTGTTCTTTTTTTATACTTCCAATAGCCGCTTGATGGCGCTGCTGGAGTTTGGCCTGCAGTAATTGCGGTTGCAACCATTGACATACCTTGGCCAATTGCCTCGCTTGTTAATGTTTGTGAAAGAGCTGCCTTTGCGGTCTTTAGTGCTGTTGCACCCTCCTTTGCCGCTTGGGCTACGCTGGCATAGGCACTAGCAATAGTGGCAACTGACAAAAGTGTCAATCCAAATGAAATTGGATCAACCGTTACCCCGCTCTCATCCCAACCTAAGCCGATACTTAATTGCCCATAATGGCCCACTTGGGAGTTCCAACCAATATTACCTAAACCAAGAATTGATGATGTCCATCCTCGTACCCCGGTAAGATCCTTAACTGAAATTTCTTGGGTTTCCCCTCCGGCATCATCAGGAAACCCTGTGTATTGCCTAGTTATTGCGCCCACATTCAAGGTCCATCCCAAACCAACCCACGATGCTTCCTGTTCAGTACCGATACCCGCATTATAGGTTAGCGGTACTGAGAAATTTCCTCCAGGAGCCGGAACATCAAGAATAGGAATACTAAAAGTAAAGTCGCCTGTCACCAAGTTGACTAAGTCGGTTGCTCCCGGCTCCTCATAGGAGGTATACTCTGGTTGATGCGGACCAGTAGTCAAAGCGTAACTATAGTATGGCAGAAGAGTTGACTGAAGTATAATGATTATGAATGTCGTCGCTACTACTTTTCTAAAAATCCGTTTCTTTGATAATTTCGCCATATGACTTTTATTTTCTTTACTGCTTCTACTTGCACTAATTTTGACTAATGGTTGGTGCGTTTCTTATATCAAAACTTTTAAATAAAAACTCAAGCCGTCCAAAACTGAAAAAGCTGCTGGAATAAATCAATTTGATATTACCAACAAATTGCGGGTCAACCTCGAACGCAAGTAAAATATTTGTAGTCTCACTCATGCCATACATAGGCGTATAAATAAAATCAGAAATAGATACTGTATCCCTTTCACATATTAGATCTACTTCATTACCCAATTCAAATGAGAGGTAAGAAACCAATTCTTTGTATTTTTCAAAATCTTTGGCAAAGTAATGTTCCACATCTTTGCCGCCTCTGGAAATGCCTAATTTAAAATATAGAAGTTTGGACCCCCTGAGGCTGTCGCGCTTTTGAATAAATGTTTTCGGTTCCAACAAAATCTCACTTGCAAACACTAACTCCGTGGGTTGGTATTGACATGTGACGGCGTATCCATTTGACAAGACGGTTTGCGTCAATCCGTTCGAGTCATCAATAACGAACTTCCGCAATTCGTCCGGAGTTAGTTCCTTTGTCGTACAAGCTGAAGTCGCGATAAAGAATAAGACGACAATGAAAAACCTTATTATCATTTCCTTTGCGATTGATAGTCGCTATTAAGTCCTTTAAGTATTGTGTTAGTTATATCAAGGTCTGCCACTCCATAAATAATGTTTCCGTATTGAGTTGATGCGAGAATTAAGTCAAAATTTTTCTCTTCCCCATATCGCTTAACATAGGCATTGATCTGATTCAGAACATCCTGTGTAATTTTGATATTCTCGTTTTGGATATTATTTTGAATTATTTGTTGATAATTTTCAAATTGTTCTTGCTTGACTAAAATCAGATCTTCGCTCAACTTCTTTTCGCCTAATGTCAGCTTTGACTTGTTAGCCTCATACTCGCTCGTTTTGGCATCTAACTCCAGTTTCAGTGTATCCAAATTAGCCTGATAGGTTGATATCTTTCGCTCCAATTCAACTTTGGCATCCTTCATTCCCTGGTAATTCGATACAAGTGTCAGAGCGTCGACATAGACGATTCTGGATGGTTTATCGATAAAACTGTAGGAAACAAAAAAAGTGAGGACAACCAGATTAATGATGCACAATGCAGAGAGAAGTTTGTTGCTCATGGAGACCGGAGTATTGGAGATATAAATATAAAACAACTTTACAAATTATATAAAAAACTTGGCACAAAGACGCGCCTTATAACTAGTGCTAACCCTCCTCCAAAATAGCGTCATATGAATACTTGGCTCAAAAGTTTAACACCAGAATATATCGTATTCAGAACTTAATGTGGCATTGCGCATCGCTAAGAAGTGTTCTTCCGAGCCGTAAGGTCATTACAATTTATCAGCAATAGCCGATGCTAATCCCGTTAACGACGCATACAAGGTTTTTGTCAACTCGGCCAATAGTGTGTCATTTATCAATTCCGAGAACGACGGTTTCCTTTTGAACTAATTGTGCACGATTGAGTCGAGTAGGCTATTGATTGAGTCAACAAACATCAGATTATTAACATTTGCCTCTTCACTAGTTACGTTTCCAATTAGAGATCAATATTTCGGCATCACGATTCTTCAGGAAAGAATTAACCATGATCAGTATCGCCTTTTTTTCCTCAACGCTAAGGCTTCTCGCTCGCGCTAATTTCATGTCAAACTCTTTTTGATCGAAGTCAGAGTCGCTTGCTACTGATGATTCCAATTTTTTTGCATCCAGTTCAAGAACCTTAAAAATTCGTTTTATTACGGCAGGCGTTGGAAGCACTTTCCCACTCTCATATCGGGAGATCATACTTTGAGTAACCTTGGCTTCATCAGCCAAAGCAGTTGTTGTCATTCCTTTTGAAATACGCGCTTTTCTGATAATGTCTCCTATCATAGGTCAAAAATGATATCTCCAGTAACATTATCCGGTTAAATCTTACATGAAAAGGCACTTTTTGCTTAAAAAAGCAAAAAAACACGGAAATTTTTATACCTTGTGTATAGGTATAAAATACCTGCGCCTAGAGCATGACAGCCGGATAATGCATCCTGTTTTGGTTGGACATCTCAAAGTTAATACAATCAATTTGGTTTAGGTAAAGTGTACTCAAATAATTTAGAAGCTTCGCCATGTAAATCGCCGACTATGAAAAAGAGAAAGTCAGATAAGAAAAAACTCAAAGAGAAAAGAGGAGAAGGCAAAAGAGAAAACTATGTTCCGTTTGATCACGCAATAGACTTCGCTTCCTTAGGCGGTCACAAGCGTATTGCAGGCACCAAAATCCATAGGACGTTTCACTTTTTCTCCGACCTTGAAAAGCACTTCTTCTTTCTATTTGAATTCGCTGACAACGTCACTGACATTCGCGAACAATTTCCTCTCAAGCCATTAGCTGAGACGAAAGAAATTGCAAAGTCACTAAACATTAAACATCCGTCAGATGAAAAAGGTAATCCCGTAATAATGCGAACTGATTTTAGGGTGTCATTTAAAAAAGGTGAAGACATCGTGTTTACAATTAAGCCGTCAACCAATCTATCACAAAGAGTAATAGAAAAATTCGAGATTGATCGCGTCTTCGAATCTAAGAGAAATATTAAATGGTACATCCTTACCGAGAAGGAACTCAATCCAATTGTACTGAGGAACATTATCAGAATAAGAGAATCATACTTCTATCAAAGTAGCCATTTAGATAAATTCAAAAAACAAATCAAAAGAAATTTCATAGGCAGTACCAGTTCGAAAAATCAAATCTCAGAAATCATAAGGCAAACTTGTTCGGAAATTCGAATAACATATGGGGAAGGCCGCAAGCTCTTTGATCACTTGTTGGCTCGCAAATTCTTCACGTTTAATTTGAGCAAACCCTTTTCTCTCCAGATGACCAAATCGGAATTTCAAATAAAGAGCTTATGAACATAAACGTAGGAAGTCTATACGCACATCCATCAGGCGAAACCGAAATGCGCATTGTTAATATCAACCTCGAGAAATCAATTGTCTTTTTTATTAGAATTTTTCCGGCTCGTAAAACCAAACGCGGCCTAGAATTCAGTTCAATAGATAAGTTTAAAAAAGATTTTGAGTCTTGGGTACCGCTTAAAGAAAAATATCTTATCGACAAACCTGAAGACGAAATAACCCTTACCGACAAGTTAAAGAGGGATCAACGGTATGAAATTATCCGATCAGCAGTTGAGGCCCCAGAATTTCTCTACCCAAGAATGAGAAGAAAAATCATAAAAGAAATTTTACTCAATGAAAAAAGAAAGAGGTTAGAGTATGAAAAGAAAGGAGATGATTCTTTACCAAAGAACTACTTCTCCCGGTCAAGTATTTTCGCGTGGATCATGAGCTGGTTCATTGGTGGGATGTCCAGGAACTCGCTTGTGACCAATTACGAAAATTCCGGAGGTCCAGGGGTAATTCGAGAACCGTTGAAGGACAAACGGGGTCGACCTAGAAAGGTTTTCTCCAAAAATGAAATCAATGTGAATGCCAGTATCCGAGCAATTATGGATCGCTCGGTGAAAAAATACTACGGCCAAAAACCTGAGAGCAGTCTTCTGGATGCATACTACGAAATGATTGCCTTTGAGTTCATTGAAACACCAAAGATTCCGTCCTACAATCAATTCAGAGATTTCTACTATTATGGTAACCTCAAGGAAGAGGTTGACAAAGCACGCGCAGGCGAAGTCGTTTATGAAAAAGACAAGCGCCCACTATCTGGTACAGTAAGAGACAGGACTTTTGGAATTGGTTCCGAATTCCAAATTGATAATACGAAGGACGATACGCATGCAGTGTCAATTGAAATTGGGAATGCGTATATCGGCCGTCTGACACTTTATATAGTTGTAGATGTCTTTTCAGGAATGATCGTAGGGGTCTCTTTACTTCCTGAAAATGCAAGTTATCGGGCAGCATGCTTAGCGTTGGAAAACGCAGGTTCAGATAAAGTGAAATTTTGCCGAAGTCTTGGCATTGGAGAAGATGAAATGGTCTATGAAGATTGGCCGTGCAACACGCTGTGCCAAATGTTACGGGGCGACAAAGCCGAGCTCTTCTCTTATAAAGCAGATTCTCTAACTAACAATCTAAAGATAAACGTAGAACTAACACCCAGCAGAAGGCCAGACTTGAAAAGTTTAGTAGAACGTGCGATAGGGATTTTTATGAAGGAGTTGAAAAAGGTACTACGTAAGCACGGCCTTGTGAACAAAGGAACTCGCATTGATAAGGATACAAGAAAAGAAGCAGTGTTAAACATGAACGATATTCTTTACATAATCGTGAAGGAAATTCTTCATTACAATAAGCATCACGATTTAAAAGACTATCCACTAACTGACGAAATGGTTGCTGCAAAAGTTCGCCGAACACCTTTAGGGATTTGGACATGGGCAGCCTCAAACGGGCTAAGTAGCTTAAATCAGTTTGATCAGGAGACGCTTGCAAGAAATCTATTAGAGCAAAATACTGAAGTGTCATATTATGAAGATGGATTTTATTTTAATAAGAAGTACTGGGTACCAACTACGGAAGCTGGAAAGCGAATTTGGCAAAATATGCTGGCCACAAAACCCGGTAAAGCGACAATAAGCTTTGATCCATTATTTATAGAGAAAACCTATTTATATCATAACAGGAAATTCTATCCGTTACGATTGCGTCAATATCAGCTTCCCTTCAAATCACTCATTGAAATGAACGCAGTGTTGGAGGAATTCGATGTAGAGGACAAAAGTCGCGTCGATGAAAAAACTCAACACAAAGCACAAACGATACGCGATCAAAATAAAAGGGTTCGTGAAGCAGTTGCTCGCAAAGGCAGCGTAATGGTAAATGTAGACATCAAAAACACTCGAAAAAATCGAGAAAAGGCAAAAGCATCATTCCGGCAAAATCTACGGAACGCAAAATCCGAGGTTACAAAAGTCCCAAGTGCGGCCTCTAAAGCAAAATCCGGTCTTCCATCACATATAAAAACACTAAAAAAACTCTCATAACATGAAAGACAAAAACATATTCTTGGAAGCAGTGCCCAGGCACATGTCAGTTCTTGAATTCTTCAAACAACTCGTTCTAATTCCTAAGCTGAATAAAAATGCGACTTTGACCGAACGTTTAGATGAAGCAATTAGAGTTAAGTATCAGTTCTGGCAGCCACTGAGTAGACATTACGAATTGTATGAAAAGATTCTGGCCGTAATCCGCGCCAGCTACAAGTTCCGTACACCAGAAAAGCTTATTCAACTGCTAAAGCAAGCCAAACAAATTGATTCCAAACAATTGCTGTATGTGATGAATGAACACGCACGGTTTGAGGATACTATACTAGGCTTTGCGTTTCTTGGCCTTCCCGGTATTGGCAAAACAACAACGGTAAAGAAAATTCTAAAGCTGATCCCCCAAGTTAAGGTTCACAAAGCTTGGAACATTACTCAAGTGCTGTATCTGCGTTTGTCTGTTCCATTAGATGGAAAAATCAATACGCTAATTAACAATTTCTTTCTTTCATTAGACGAGGTTATACAAACTGAATATGCTGAAGAATATAAAGCCCTGTCGGGATCAGCACTTATTAAACAGATGCGAACTCTTTGTACAATACACTTTATTGGTGTCCTTCTAATTGATGAGACTCAAGATCTTAAAGGAAGTTCACCAGGAGCTATTGCTAACAATATCAGATTTCTCAAAGGATTGTCTAATGACCTTGGTGTTCCAATAATATTTATCGGAACTTCCGAGGCGGACAAAATACTCTTTGGTAACGCCCAGAATGCAACCCGGCATAGTGCTATGGGAACGGTTACGTGGGATGTTATGGAAGAAGGGGATGAAGAGTGTCAACTACTGATTGAAAGCACATTCAAAATCAATAACTTAAAAAAGACTCAGAAACTGACTCCCGAGTTGAGAAGCATATACTACAAGAAAAGTCTTGCTATCCCAAGAATTCTAAACACCGTCCACTACTTGGCCTTGCAGTATTGCATCAAATGGAAAACAGAACTGATTACTCCCGACGTTATTGAAGCTGTATCTAAAGATAATTTGTATGTAACCGAGGTTATGTTACTGGCGAAACTCAATAATGAAAGTTGGATTCTTGATGCTTTTCCAGATTTTTCGTTGTCGAATATTAACGCAAGAGAAAAAATCGAAGAACGTAAAGTTGAAACCGAATCAACTATCGAATGGCCAACATGGGCAGCCTTGAGGAAGATTGCAGCAAGACTCTATGGTAATCTAAGCGATCACGTCCTTAACAATATAATTGCACACCTAAAAGTTTCTTATCCAAATGGCGACATAGATTCCCTTACGCATCACCTTGAAAAGCTCATTCTCTCAATAGATCCAAAAGCAAAAAGTAGCTCTAGGAGAATCGGACCGGCCCAAGGTGTGTTGGTGGAGCTATGCGTGAATTCAAAGACACCTGAAGCTAGATATCAAATGCTGAAGGAGAATGGGTATGTTCCTGTGTTAACCGATCTAATTCATCTGTGATGATCCGCTATTTTCCAACTCCATATCCAGACGAACTTTTGTATAGCCTCATTGCCCGATTCGGAAATATCATGTTTCCTGATAATCCCATTGGCCTAGCAAGATGTCTTTTCGGAAACTCTTCTCTCCGCGCGAGTATTGATCTAAATAGTCATTTAAAAGTATTTCTTGAAAGAACTAACTCTTTCCTGCCGTATTCTGAAAGTCAACTGATAAATGCTCATACACTCTATCCATACTATAGCTGTTTTATGACTGAGGATGAAAAGCGCAAAGTTTTAAACAGTATGCTGTCAGGTTCGGGGCAAGGTATTCACACGCGCGTTGGTATCAACGCGAGCGGCTTGAAAAGACCACGATTTCCGAAATACTGTGTGCAATGCTACTTAGAAGATTTAGCAAGGATTAGCGAAGCATTTTGGCATAGGAGCCATCAACTTCCAGGGGTTAATGTCTGCGGCATTCATAATGTGATACTTGAGATATACGAGCCAAAAGTAAATCAGCTGGGCACCGGATACTATTTAGCCCCTCCCGATAGACTTAAATTAAACACAATCAGAAATAATCAATGCGATACTTCACTCCATATCTCTAAAACGTCATTAGATATTCTATTGAATCAAAGCTTCGACATAAATACAATAAATTACCGTGATCACCTAATGTCGCTTGGTTACTACAAAAACTCAAAAATAGATAAGGCTAGCATACTCAGCAGATTCACTTCATTTTACGAAAAAGGGACACTCAACAATCTGATTCCACAAATCGGATCTGACTTAGGTTGGATATCCGAAATAATCAGGCGACCCCAGCATGTCTTCAACCCAATCCGACATATAATATTCTCAAAGTTTTGCTTCGAACTCCCTCTGAAAATTTTCCCTATCTCTAATCCATTTGGCCGAGGCCCGTGGACCTGTTATAATAAAACCAGTGATCACTATTTACAAAATGTTGTTCAACAATCAGACGTTCATGTAGATCGAAAATCCAAAAGACAAATCGGTGTATTTACATGTAAATGCGGCATGATCTATACGATGAGCTATGTCCAAAACAATGACGGGCTGAAAAAGTATATACGAATAAAAGAATTCGGAGAAACTTGGGGCGCCCGCTTAAAACAAGAAATCGAATCCGGAAAATCATTACGCGAAATTGCCAGAATATTGGGCACCGATGCAAAAACGATTAAAATCAAGTCTGAAGCTTTGTTTAAAACTAAAACAACGGTTAGCACAGTCGCCGATACCTTAAGTGATCAAAAGTATCAATGGTCTAGCGCTTTCAAGAAAGACAGCTCAAAGACCATCAAAGAAGCAAGAGAGACAATGCCATCTATTTATATGGCTTTGTACAGGCACGCAAACGAATGGCTTCTGGCTTTTAATGCGAGCAGAAGAAAAACTCAAAAAAACCAGGGGACATTGAGATTAGATTGGCATGAGTGTGATGAAGCAATTTTAGCTAAACTACAGGATGCCGTATCGTACCTTAATAAATCAGGGTTTAAAGGTCGGTTAACAAAATCGCTGATCGCCAAAGTGGCTGGCCACCAAAGTCAGCTAATGAAGTCCAACATTAATAAACTTCCAAAAAGCTCAAACTATCTACTTCAAAAAAGTGAATCCAAAGACGACTTTCAGAAGCGAAGAATTAGAATCGCAATTCATGAGCTAAAGCAAAGAAAGATGCCGCTAAAACGATGGAGGGTAATTAAGCAAAGCCAGTTGAGATCGCCCATAAAGACGAGTCTCATTCAATACACAGATAAATTAATAAAATAGAATGGTTAGATACTTTGTATTCCCACAAACAGAAGAGGCTTTCTATAGCATAATGGCTCGTTTCAAGGACCACTTAAACATGGCTATCTCACGCCTAAATGCTACCCTATTCGGCCATACAAACCTTAAGCACAATATTCTCTTACCAAGCAATTTGAAAACGTTCTGTGAAAGGATTGGTAACGATTTCTCATTACCATACCAAAAAGTTCACGACAATCACACTCTGCTACCCTTGTTCAAAAAGTTTAATCAGAAATTTATTGACTATGAGCACAAGAAAGATCCAACAAAACTATTTTCTAATCGCTATCTGTCTCAGCAGGAATTCAAGTTTTGTCCATCGTGCTTTGAGGAAAGCTACCAACTAACTGGAGAGCCGTATTGGAACAGAATGCATAACATACCCTATGTTCAGATCTGCCTCACGCACAAGGTTGAACTTCAAAGATGGTCTCCAGGGATTACGTCTATGAGTAAACGAGAGATCTTCTCCGCTTCACTGGTAAACCATAAAATAGACGCGAAGTATCAAAATAATCCGCTAGTACTTTCTTTAACTTCTCAGACTATGGACTGCTTTAGTAATTCATTTCGAGCGAACTTGGATGAGGTGATCGTTCTCGCTAAACAGAAAGGCGTACTTAAAAAGGATGGAATGAAATTTAAGTTCAACGATAATCACCATACAGGGTTAAATCATTTTGTCAAAGAAGCAACCTTAAATTACGGGCAAGAGTCTATTGAGATTTTAAAGCAAATCCGATTGATGCTCTTTAAAAATGCAAACACTATCAATCCCTACAGCTACTTGACCTTACTCGGTTATATAAATAATCTTCCAAAAGCGGCTGCACCAAAAACAGAAATAAAATATGAGGTCGACCAAGTGTTACTAAAAGAAAGAAGAGCAGCTTGGGAGGCCGAATTAAATTCAGTTGACTTTATCTCTATTAGTTTGTCTAGCAAAAAGCTGAAAACCGAGTATCGATGGCTACTCAAGTATGACACTGAATGGATATCAGAAATCAATAAAAAGAAAAGAAAAAGAAAATTTTCCAGAAAAAAATCAAAGCCAGTTATAACAAAGAGTGACAACGAAATTGTTGAAGCCATTCGGATTAAAAAACAAGCGTTGATCGATGATAAGTTAGACCGACAGGTATCGAAGCAGTTGATATTAAGGTTGCCAGAATTCAGATTCTTAACAACTAGCGCTCTTGAGGTTCTTCCAAATACGCGTACCTACATTGAAAATGAACTCGAAACAAAATTTGAATTCAGACAAAGGGTTATAAGTCAATTCATGGTGGATAATCAAAATGCGTTGCCCCGGAGAGGGGAAGTTTTGGAGAAATTCAAAATTAACTGTACTGGCAAGTATTCAGAATCTCAACGAGCAAAATTGAAAGAAATCGTAGATCGATTTTATTGATTTCAGCAAAAAAATGTTGAAAATTGCGTCGTTTTAGAGCCATTTCCGTCCAGAACTTTATTCTACAACTCTGACCCACGTGTACTTTTTGGCTCGTCAAAAAAGCTCCTAAAAACTGTCCGAAACTTTATTCTGCGGTCACAATTCACAAACCCTTTCACCCGAAAGGGTTTTTTATTTACCAGCGGGCCGACCTAAAACACTCATCTCAATCGGTTACGGGATTATACTTTGTCAATAACTTTACAGAGATCGCAAAGCACACGATCTTTGAGGCTGATTACCCTTTGAAATGCCGTCACCGTTTCGCGCACCGCGCGCCTATCGAATTGCTATCAGTTGCTTTTTCTTCATCCAGGGCCTAACCTTTGCCAGTTGGGCAAGTCGCATCCCCGACATTAAAAACTCGTTACAGCTTGGCGATGCTGCCTTAGGTGCCATTCTCCTTTCGTTGCCGATCGGACAATTTTTTGCACTCGCTTTATCCGGATACCTGGTTACCCGTTATGGTAGCCGGATTGTGCTGATAACAACATCCGTTCTCTACCCGGCTACACTTTTATTGATTGGCCTAGCCTCAGTTCCACTTGCATTGATCGTTGCGTTATTGCTGACCGGATTCTTCGGCAACATTTATAACATAGCCGTAAACACGCAAGCCGTTGGCATTGAAGCGCTGTATGGAAGAAGTATCATGGCGAGCTTTCATGGTTTGTGGAGCCTGGCAGGATTTACCGGGGGTTTGATTGGCACGTTTATGATTGCGCAAGAGTTCTCCCCGCTTCAGCATTATTGGATCATCAACGGAATCACGCTACTACTAACACTTGTATTTGTTGGTTCTACGCTTCCGCGAGATGCAAAAACCGATCAATCAAAACCGAAGTTGTTTGTTAAACCCGACAACGCAATTCTGATTTTGGGTGTCCTCGCATTTTCATGCATGATCTGCGAAGGCACTATGTTCGACTGGACAGGCGTTTATTTTGACAAGATTGTTAAAACTCCGAAAGAGTTAACGCAACTCGGATTCGTTGCTTTTATGAGCACGATGGCAGGTGGGCGACTCATAGCAGATTTCCTGATCACCAGACTTGGAGCCAGGCGGATGATCCTGATCAGCGGGTGTATGATTTTCACGGGCATATCAATTCTCGTAGCATTCCCGTATGTGATTCCCTCTATTGCAGGATTGCTGATTGCCGGGTTTGGTGTTTCCTCCGTAGTTCCACTCGTCTATGGCCTGGCCGGCCAATCGAAAACAATGCCAGCCGGTCAGGCAATCGCTGCAATATCTTCCCTGGGCTTTCTGGGATTTTTAATCGCCCCGCCTATGATTGGATTTATCTCACAGGGCTATTCGCTGCGCCTCGCATTCGGGCTAATTGCACTTATGGGATTGGCCGTGGCGTTTCTTTCGGGTAAGGTGCGACAGCGAGGCTAAGTTGCCTTGAGATATTCCTTTTTCAACTGCGCGCAAATCTTGTAACGCTCGTCATGCGTGTCTTCATAAACGGCTTCCAGCAATTCGTACACATGCTTAACCCCGATGCGTTTACACCATTCAAAAGGTCCGTACAGATAGTTCGTTCCCAATTTCATGCTCAAGTCGATGTCTTCCCGGGTAGCCGTTCCCTCTTCCGCTGTGTAGTACGCCTCATTGATAATCATGCAGATAATTCTTGGCGTTACAAGGCCTACGCGATCATCAACCAGCAGATAGTCTGAATTGAGTTTGCCGCAGATTTCTTTCAACTGATCCTCATCGTCAGCTTCCAGTACGCTTACTTCCAGTACCGACCTGTTCAGTAATGTTGGCAGTCCGTTAAAGCCGAAAAGTTTTGCTTTCAGGTTGTGGTTTGCCAGGTTAGAAAGCTCAGCAAGCGAAACTTTTGCCGTGTTAACAAAAACTTTTGCGTTGGTTTTATCGGCATAAATCTCAACCTGAAACGGATCTTCGTCCAAAATAAAATCCAATACCAAGTCACTTCCCTGAACAAATCGTTCCGCTTCCCGATGATCACGCTCGAATGTGTATTTATGTCCGTCACCAAACTTAGCCTTGGCTTCGTCTAAATTCACCTGCTCACCGATTACGAGAATATTCATACTTTTGAGAATACGCGAAGTTAAATTTTTAAACCGTTAAAAGATGTCAAAAAACGTAGTTTATTCAGGTTCGGCCCCGGAACCTATCGGACCATACAGCCAGGCGATACAGGCAGGAAACATGTTGTTTGTAAGCGGCCAGATTGCGATCCAGAAATCCTCCGGCAAATTAATCACCGATGATATTGAAACTGAGACTGCCCAGGTGATGCGAAACATTGGCAACATTTTGAATGCAGCTGGTTTCGACTTTCAACACGTAGTGAAGAGTACCATCTTTTTACAGGATTTTAACGACTTCGCGAAAGTAAATGAAGTGTATGGCCGAAGTTTTCCAAATAATCCACCTGCGCGCGAAACCGTTGAAGTTAGCCGGTTGCCGAAGGATGTTAATATTGAGATTTCATGTATAGCCGTCAAATAGGTATTGGTCATTGGGGATTAGGCAGATTCTCCAATGCCTAATACCCAATGCCTAGTTTTTCTTCGCCCACATATCTTTTAATGTCACCGTACGGTTAAACACGGGCTTCTCAGGTGTTGAATCAGCGTCCATCACAAAATACCCTTTACGCAAAAACTGGAAGCGCAGCTCGCTTGAATCTTTTAGTAATGCGGGTTCCGCATAAACTGTCTTGATCTGCAGCGAATCCGGGTTCAGGTAATCTTTGAAATCACCCTCGGCTTCGCCCAAATCTTCAACTTTAAACAAACGCTCGTATAAACGTGCCTCCACGGGAACTGCATGTTTTGCACACACCCAATGCAATGTTCCCTTCACATTGATGCCCGAAGTATCGGAACCACTTCTGCTTTCCGGAATGTATGAGCAGTGTAGTTCTTTGATCTTACCTGAGCTGTCTTTTACAACCTCATCGCATTTGATGATGTACGCGTTCTTCAACCGGACCATCTGGCCGGGGGCAAGCCTGAAATATTTTTTCGGGGCAACTTCCATGAAGTCATCCTCTTCAATCAGTATCTCGCGACTGAACGGCATTTCACGGGTTCCCCCATTCGGATCTTCCGGATTGTTTTCGCCTTCCAGCATTTCAACTTTTCCTTCCGGATAGTTGGTAATAATCACCTTGATCGGATCGAATACAACCATTCTGCGTTGTGCCGTTTTATTCAAATCCTCCCGGACACAAAACTCCAGCAAGCCAACATCAATCAGGTTCTCGCGTTTAGCTACCCCGATGCGATCGCAGAATTCGCGGATGCTGGCAGGCGTGTATCCCCTTCTCCGTACTCCGCTTAACGTAGGCATTCGCGGATCGTCCCACCCGCTTACATGTTTTTCATTTACCAGTTGAAGTAGCTTGCGCTTGCTCATTACAGTGTACGTCATGTTTAGTCGTGCGAATTCATACTGATGTGACGGATAGATTTCCAGTTTCTCAATGAACCAATCGTACAAAGCCCGGTGCGGAATAAATTCCAGCGTACAAATACTGTGTGTGATATTCTCAATCGAGTCACTCTGCCCGTGTGCAAAATCATACATCGGGTAAACACACCATTTATCACCAGTGCGGTGATGATGAGCATGTTTGATGCGGTACATCAACGGGTCGCGCATGTGCATGTTTGGATGCGCCATATCAACTTTGGCGCGGAGAACTTTTTCACCGTCACGGTATTTACCGGCACGCATGTCGGCAAACATCTTCAGGTTTTCTTCCACGCTTCGGTTGCGATACGGACTATCCGTTCCCGGTGTGGTGGGTGTACCTTTTTGTTTGGCAATTTCTTCGCTGGTGCTGTCGTCAACGTAGGCTAATCCCTTTTTAATCAGCGTTGTTGCGAATTCATACAATTTTTCAAAATAGTCGGACGCATAAAGTTCTTCCGCCCAATTAAAACCCAGCCAGCGAATATCATTCTTAATACTCTCAACGTACTCTGTATCCTCCGTAACCGGATTGGTGTCATCGAAACGCAAATTCGTTTTGCCTCCATATTTCAACGCCAGTCCAAAATTCAGACAAATACTTTTTGCATGACCCATATGCAAATAGCCATTTGGCTCGGGCGGAAAGCGCGTTACAATGGTCTTATATTTTCCGTCTGCAAGGTCTTTCTCAACAATTTCCTCCAGGAAGTTCAGGCTCTTTTCTTCAGTCATTCTGATTTGTGTAATGCAAACCGCAAAGTTAGGAAGCCTTTTCAATTTTGATTGACTTTTTCGCCCTCCCGGATCGGATTTTAAGCGTTTTGTTGAGTACCGACACGGTTAAATGCGGCCCGAACGGTTAACTTTACCGAATATTTTTTTCAGAACGATGAGAGACGTACGCGTACGGTTCGCCCCCAGCCCAACAGGTGCTTTGCACATTGGCGGAGTGCGGACAGCCTTGTACAATTACCTGCTAGCGCGCCAGCATAAGGGCAAAATGATTTTGCGCATTGAAGACACCGACCAGGGCCGTTATGTGCCCGGTGCGGAAGAATATATCCTTGAATCACTTGCCTGGTCCGGAATCAAAATCGATGAAGGCGTAAGCGTGGGCGGGCCACATGCGCCATACCGGCAGTCGGAACGAAAAGAACTGTACAAGCAATATGCGCAAAAGTTAATTGACGAGGACAATGCATATTATGCGTTCGATACCGAGGCTGAACTCGAAACCATGCGTGAAAAATTGAAAGCTGCCGGCAACGACAATCAGCAGTACGGCATGCATTCGCGGATGGATATGAAAAATTCCCTCACGCTTCCTGCTGACGAAACAAAAAAACTGATCGACTCGGGGTCGTATGTGATCCGCTTGAAAGTTCCTGCCGGTCAGCAAATTCAGGTAAATGACTTGATCCGGGGGCTTGTAACAGTTGATTCATCACAGATTGATGACAAGGTATTGATGAAGTCTGACGGGATGCCGACTTATCACCTTGCCAACGTAGTGGATGATTACTTGATGAAAATCTCACACGTAATCCGTGGTGAAGAGTGGTTGCCATCCGCACCATTACATGTGCTT
The DNA here is from genome assembly GCA_016786585.1 of Cyclobacteriaceae bacterium. Taxonomy (GTDB): domain Bacteria; phylum Bacteroidota; class Bacteroidia; order Cytophagales; family Cyclobacteriaceae; genus UBA2336. The sequence goes on along the minus strand of JAEUUI010000006.1, from coordinate 395,682 downwards.
CTATATAGATTTCTAGGATGGGAACAGGATATGCCGCAGTTCGCGCACTTACCGTTGTTATTGAAACCCGATGGCAACGGAAAACTGAGTAAGCGTGCAGCCGATCAGATGGGATTCCCGATTTTTCCACTCACCTGGAAAGATCCTGCCACAGGCGAAGTAGCAAAAGGTTTTAAGGAAACAGGTTATCTGCCGGAGGCGCTGATCAACTTTTTAGCCTTCCTGGGATGGAATCCAGGCACGGAACAGGAGATTTTCTCAATGGAGGATCTGATAAACGCATTCTCGCTCGAGCGGATCAATAAAGCTGGTGCCAAGTTTGATATTCAAAAAGCGCAATGGTTTAATCAGCAATACCTGAAGGCAACGTCTAACGAAATTCTGGCAGATCAACTGATCCGTGAATCCGGGCAATCGATCTCGAGAGACAATGCTGTTAAGATCGTTTCGATTATGAAGGAACGTGTGACATTCCCGCGGGAAATCTGGGAACAAGGCAAGTTCTTTTTTACAGCGCCCATGGGCTATGACGAAGGTGTGATCAGCAAAAAATGGAACGATGAAGCTGTGACCGTTATTACGGCTTATAAAAATGCGTTAACAAAAGAATCAGCTATTGATTCAACATCAGCAAAAAATGTGTTGGAGTCAGCAGCTGCTTCGGTAAATATTGGTGTTGGTAAGATTATGCAGGCGCTGCGGGTTGCCATTACCGGCAACGGATCTGGCCCCGACCTGATGATGACGATGGAAATTTTGGGTAAAGAAGAAGTGACTAAGCGTTTGGATAACGCGTTAAATACCATTAAGGTCAAAGCCTAAACTCTTTTTACTATGGCAAAACAACCAGCAAAGAAAAAGAAACCGAGAGTTCATAAAGACCTCCAGGGTTTTGAAGTGTCAGTCAACCAGTTTGGCGAGCTGAATGCGAGTATGAGCATCGATAAGATTAATGAATTTCTCAATAAAAATGTAGAAGACAAGAAGCTGATTGATCGCGATGAAACTGAGGAGCCAAAAACAAAGAAAAAGCGCAAATAATACGCGAATTTTATAACTCCCCACAAACTCCATCGAAGTCATGCTGAAAATTGGAATCATCCGCGAAGGAAAAAATCCGCCCGACAAGCGAGTACCGTTCACGCCTCTACAAACCGAAGAAATCGAACAACGCTTTCCACACATGAAAGTAACAGTGCAAGCAAGCAGTGTACGTTGCTTTAAGGATAATGAGTATCGCGAAGCAGGGGTTCAGGTGAATGATACTGTAGCTAATTGCGATGTGCTGATGGGCATCAAAGAAGTTCCGGTTGACCAGTTAATTGCCAATAAAGTTTATCTGTTCTTTTCGCATACCATTAAAAAGCAACCATACAACCGCAAGTTGCTTCAGGAAGTCTTAAAAAAGAAAATTCGGCTGATTGATTACGAAACCCTTACGGATCGCTTAGGCAATCGCATGGTGGCTTTCGGCCGGTTTGCCGGGATTGTTGGCGCTTACAATGGTTTATGGACGTACGGAAAACGCTATGGAGCTTTTAATCTTCGCAGGGCGTTCGATTGTTTTGATGTAAATGACCTTAAACTTGAGTTGAGGAAAGTAAATCTTCCACCTGTAAAAATAATTTTAACCGGTGCCGGCCGTGTTGGAAAGGGTGCAATGGAAACACTCGATACCGCAGGCATTCGTAAAGTCAGCGCGCAAGATTTCCTAACGCAAACATTCAACGAACCTGTTTATGTTCAGCTCGGCAGTGGCGACTACCACGTTCGCAAAGAAGGCGGCCATTTCAATCGGGAAGAGTTTCATAAACACCCCGAACGTTATGGTTCTGATTTTTTGAAATTCACGAAAGTGGCGGACATTCTGATGGCAGGCGCATTCTGGAATCCAAAAGCACCTGTGCTGTTCACAAGGGCTGAAATGCAGTCACCGGAATTCAAGATAAAAGTGATTGCCGACATCACCTGCGACATAGACGGTTCAATCCCGAGTACCAAAAAAGCCAGCACAATTGCAGACCCGGTGTATGACTATAACGCTAGTGCTGATTCAGTTGAAAAACCTTTCTCTTCTGAAAAATTTGTTACGGTAATGGCTGTCGATAACCTGCCGTGCGAACTTCCGCGCAGCGCCTCGGAAGAATTCGGCCGCGATCTGATTGATAAGATTTTGCCCCTCTTTCTTAACGATGATCCGGACGCTATTTTACAACGCGCAACAATTGCCAAAGGTGGCGAACTGACCGATACATTTATGTATCTTTCAGATTATGTTGCGGGCTAGTTTCGTTGGCTTAACGCTAATCGCATTTCTTTCCTTTAATCTGCATGCGCAAAACAAAGTTTCGCGCGAAGTCACGTTTCATAATGGCAACTATCGCCCGGCAGCATTCTCAAAAGCCTATTGGGCTGAAGACTGGTATGATAACAAGAAACCCCGTTTCAAAGGAAAATTCCTGAAATGCACATCTCAGGAAAAAGGAATTGATCTATTCGAAAAACGGAAGATCGGGCAATGGCTGTATTACCACCCCAATGGCGTAATCAGTCGCATTGAAAACTATAGTGAAGCACAGTCGTGCAGTGACAAAATAGTTAAGACCGGCAAATGGCAGTATTTCAATCAGAAAGGAGAGCTATACCACGAAGAGGTTTACAAAGATGACTCGCTAGCTAATTCTGTGGTCGAAATCTATCGTGACAGTACACTATATCAGCAGATCAACAGGGTCGGTGGGAAAATTCAAACAATCCAAACTGCAGCTGGAGCAGCCTCTGACAATTATATATTCAATGGCGACTTTGAGCTCTACAAATACAAGCCCGTTCTTATTGTGAACACGGGCAAAGAAAGAATTGAAGAATTAATTCCGGGATGGAGTTCTCCAGGCACAAGCGCAGATTACTATAATTATAATCGTAAGGTACAGGACGTTCCGGAGCATATCGAAAAGAATTCAAAAAGCTCGGGTTACGCAGGGATCATGATTTATAACAGCAGGCGCGAAAGCTATTCCGAACATCTGCAAACCGAACTCAAAAAACCGTTAACAAAGGGTCAGCGTTATTGCCTGACCTTTGATGTTCGGCTTTCGATCAATGCAGGCTACTTCACCGAAAAATTTGAAGTGCTGTTTTCTGCAAAGGCGAATTATAAAACACCTGACTCAGCCTTTGCCGACAGTACCCGACTGATATCCTATCAAAACACATTCGACAATACCAATCAATGGCAACAGTTGTGTGAGTGTTTTTTATCGGATGGAACAGAGCAATTTCTTACCCTTGGCCTTTTTTCATTGGATGGTGCCGGGGTAACAAAAACCTCTGAGCGCTACAAAAGCCTGATGGACATTAATCAAAGTGCGTATTACCTGGTAGATAATGTCTCGCTGCGGCCGGCTTCAGACGATCAGACTTGCATCCAGAAGCTTGTGGTAAAACGGCTGGAAAAGAAGCGGCAGGAAGTGCTCAAGAACAATGTATTTGCGGTTTTATTAACAGGCGAAGCAAAGGCGATTACATTCAAGAATGTTCAGTTCGAAACAAACCGGTCGGACCTGAAACAGGCATCCTTTCCGGAGCTTGAACAACTGAAATCGTTCCTTGAAAACACCAATGTGCTCATTGAAATTGCAGGATTTACCGACAACGTTGGCTCTGCGGAGCATAACCAGGAGCTTTCCCTCGCTCGTGCACAATCAATCAAAACATGGCTTGAGCAACGCGGGATCGAGGAATCACGACTTTCAACAACAGGTTATGGCGCAACAAATTTTGTTGCTGAAAATGATTCAGAGGCAGGCAGGCAACAAAACAGGCGCGTTGAAATCCGGCTGGTCGGCACGAATTAAAAATGTACCTTTAACGCATGTATTTATTTAACGAGACGGTTGGCATTGATGCTTCCGCAGAACAGGAGTGGCTCGGCTGGATTAAGTCGGTTTATATTCCATCTGTCCTGAACACACAACTGTTTACCGGGCACAGAATCTATAAAGTTCTTCACGAAAGTGAAGACGGAAGTATTTCTTATTCAATCCAGTTTTTCTCCGCTTCCCTCGAAAATGTTGTTCAGTTTCTTGAAGTATTCGCTCCCCCGCTGGTTGAGCAGCAGCGGCAGAAATTCAGTCACCGGCATGTGGCGTTCCGCACGCTTCTGGAAGAAATGAAATAACTATTTCGCGAGCAGCTTTTTGATCTGATCAATCTCCAGGCTGGTATTGAGCCATTCTCCGTCAAATTTAGGGTTGTAATGTTTCCGGTAAAAATTAATTCCAGGTTCGTTCCAGTCGAGTACCTGCCAGAGCATTCCCGAACAGTCTTCGTCTATCGCATGCTGCATCGTGCGATCAAACAACAACTTACCTATCCCGTTACCCCGTTCGCTTTCTGTTACGATGATATCCTCGAGGTATAGCCTTTTACCCTTCCAGGTTGAGTAGCGCCAATAATACACCGAGATTCCAACAATTCCATTTTCATTCTCAGCGACAAAAAATCCATAGATGGGATTGGGGCCGAAACCATCCTTCTCCATGAGCTCTACCGTATTAATCACTTCATGCGGAGCTTTTTCATAGAGCGCCAGTTCCCTGATCAGTTCAAGAACGCGGGGAAGATCTTTCTTCTCTCCTGTACGGATTGTTGTTGTCATGATTTCGAAAGATAGAAAACAAAAGATCATATTTCCTTACAAAATGGTCTTTACGGTAGTATGAAGGTGATGCTTCTGATGTTTGAAAATACTATAGTTTCAAGGACTTCATTTGATGAAATGACTTAAAACTTACTTCCATCCACCAGGAACCAATGAAAACATATTCAAAAAATAATTCAACTTGATCTCCATCAACCAACCCACGTCAAGATGATTATAAAGTTTACAAGACCAGTGAGCACTATTGTCTTACTATTCATCGTAATTAATTGTTCCACTGAAGAGTCAATCAACCCATCAAATGAATCCTTTTCATTTCCAATGGTCTTTGACACCAATAATCCTAAGATTGTCTGCACCGTACATTTCTTATATAGTGAGCGTGAGAATCAATACTTAGTTCAATCAAACGATGTCGAAATAAGGAGGTTCATTAACTCACAGACGAAAGAAACGATACTCGCCTTCTTTCAAAAGCAACTACCTTCAGGGAAGGAATCTCCAGCGCCAATTAAGCCTTATGAAATCAAAAAAGGATATGTCGGGTACTCACCTGCAACCGGTTGTTGGCTTTATGGCACAATATACATCGACAATAAAGGAAATTCCCTATTCGTTCCCGCATCGGGAATGGACGCTTTGCTTAATCCGCCACTTTGTGGATATTGGTACGCATGATAAGTCCGAGGGCACTATGCTTGATTTGCCTCTTTTTGGTTCCTATTGCCGGGCATACTCAAAACACCCGGCAGGATACCATAAAATATATTATCCATACCGACCAGTTTGGTGCAAAAAAGAGAATACCCGTTGCATACGTTTCTGAAATTTTAATTGTTGAAGGAGATAGCATTTTCGCTGTCTCAAACGACCTAGAACTTCAAAATATCATTGAGCGTAAAAAGGAATTCACAATCATCAATCATCCAGACTCAGTTAAGGAATATTTTCAAAAAAGATTTAGAGCAATTATTATATTAAAGCCTGATGAATGATGTTTTGCCAACAAGGCTACATATCATCCTTCGCGATAGGCGGAACAATCCCCATGCTATACCAGGTGAATGCATATTGATCGGCCGTTGACTCAATTGCTTTTGTCAGATTAGATGATCCATGCCCGGACTTTGTATCGATACGAATCAATACCGGGTTAGGGCCAGCATTTTTTTCCTGTAATGTGGCCGCAAACTTGAACGAATGAGCCGGAACAACACGATCATCATGGTCGGCTGTGGTGATCATCGTTGCCGGATAGGAAACGCTGTCTTTAAGCGCATGAACAGGCGAATATTTTTTCAAGTATTCGAACATCTCCTTTGAGTCATCTGCTGTTCCGTAGTCATATGCCCAGCCTGCACCCGCTGTAAACTTGTGATACCGAAGCATGTCCATCACGCCTACTGCAGGTAAAGCAACCTTCGCCAGATCGGGGCGCTGCGTCATGGTGGCTCCGACAAGTAAACCACCGTTCGATCCACCGGAGATCGCGAGGTATGCACTTGAGGTATATTTTTCGGTGATCAGGTACTCCCCTGCCGCAATGAAATCATCAAACACATTTTGCTTGTTCATTTTAGTGCCGGCCAAGTGCCATTTTTCTCCATATTCACCGCCTCCGCGCAGGTTCGGCTGAGCATAAACGCCACCGTTCTCTAACCACAATATGCGTGACGGACTAAAGCCGGCATTCAGGCTGATGTTGAATCCGCCATACGCGTAAAGCCATGTTGGATTTTTGCCATTGAGCTCCAGTCCTTTCTTGTACACAATAAACATCGGAATTTTCGTGCCATCTTTACTGGTATAAAAAACCTGTTTGGTTTCATAATCATTCGGATTGAAATCAACTTTAGGCTGATAGTATAATGTCGATTTACCGCTTGCAATGTCGTATTTGAAAATGGTGGTGGGGTATGTGAACGAAGTGAATGAATAGTAAAGTTCTTTATCGTCATGATTTGCACCAAAGCCACCGGCTGAACCGATTCCGGGCAACGAAATGTCACGAATAAACTTTCCATGCATGTCGAATTGTTTCACGGCAGTTTTAACATCAATGGTATAATTGGCAAACAGGCTGCCCCCACCTTCGGATGCATTCAATACATTTTCAGTTTCAGGAATAATGTCTTTCCAGTTTTCCGGACTTGGATTTTTAACGTCTACTTCCACCACGCGATTATTGGGAGCATTCAGATTCGTTTGAATAATCAGCCTTGACCCATCGTTTGTGATAATTCCGTGGCTGTTATCAAAATTGCTCACAATCGGAACAAGCTTTTCCTTCGGATCCATCAGATCCATGATGTAAAGTTCATTTCCGGTCGTGCTGTTGGCTGCCGATATAATCAAAAACCGTTCATCTTCACTTACTCCACCGCCCACATACCGTCTTGGAGTTTTGTCTCCGCCAAATACGAGCTTATCCTGACTGCGTGAGTTTCCAACCTTATGATAAAAAAGTTTGTGAACCTGGGTTTTTGCGGAGAGCTGACTTCCTTTTGGTTTGTCGTATGTACTGAAATAATAGCCGTCATTTCCACGCCACGAAATACCGCTGAACTTGATGTCTTTAAGGGTGTCTTCAAGTTGTTTCTTATCTGCGGCATCAATCACGATTGCTTCGGTCCAGTCGGCACCGCCACGGGAGATCTGGTATGCCACGCGCGACCCATCTTTTGAAAAAGAAAGTCCGGCCAGGCGCGTTGTGCCGTCTTTTGAAAAAGCGTTAGGATCAAGGAAAACTTCCGGGGTTCCGTTATCGCCTTTTTTGCGATAAAGTATCGAGTGATTTTGAAGCCCCTCGTTTTTATAAAAATAGATGTATTCACCTTTTTTGAAAGGCGATCCTATCTTCTCATAATTATTGAGCGCTTCCAGGCGTTTCTTAACCCGATCCCGATAGGGAATGTTTTTTAGAAAACCGAAAGTTACATCGTTCTCTGCTTTCACCCAGTCGGCAGTCTCCTGTGCGGTGTCATTTTCCATCCACCGGTAAGGATCAGAAACCTTTATACCAAAATATGTATCGACCGTGTCAACCTTTTTAGCAACCGGGTACTTAGCCGCAGAAGCCATTTCAGCTGGTTTGTCGCATGCCATAATCAGGAATGAAACAACCGCCAATAACAATAGACTGTACTTTTTCATACGTGTGGAATTTTGCTTACCTGAATATCGAAAACTAAATGAAAAGCTGATGCCGATTGTGACAAACGGCAACAACAAATTGAATTGTCGGAAAATTAATTGATCAAATCAAACCCGGTAAATGGCACCAGCGCCTTCGGAATCCTGATTCCGTTTTTAGTTTGATTGTTTTCCAAAATAGCAGCAACAATACGGGGTAACGCCAGAGCACTTCCGTTGAGTGTGTGGAGCAACTGGGTTTTTCCTTCCTTGTTTTTGTAGCGAAGCTTAAGCCGGTTTGCCTGGAATGTTTCAAAGTTACTCACGGAGCTCACTTCAAGCCAGCGTTGTTGGGCAGCTGAAAATACTTCCATGTCGTATGTCATTGCGGAGTTGAAACCCATGTCGCCACCGCACAATAACAACTTGCGATACGGAAGTTCAAGTTTTTCAAGCAATCCCTGAACGTGCGCACACATTTCATCAAGCGTTGCGTAGGAATCTTCGGGTTTTGTTATCTGAACAATCTCAACTTTATCAAACTGGTGAAGGCGATTTAATCCACGAACGTGTGCGCCCCAGCTCCCGGCTTCGCGCCTGAAACACGGAGTATATCCTGCATTTTTTACCGGCAAGTCACCTTCATTCATCATTACATCCCGATAAAGGTTGGTAATCGGAACTTCAGCTGTCGGAATCAGGTACAAACCGTCTTCCGTAACAAAATACATCTGACCTTCCTTGTCGGGAAGCTGTCCGGTTCCATAACCCGATGCCTCATTTACCACGATCGGTGGTTGAATTTCACGATAGCCCTTCTGCTCAGCTTCCTGTAGAAAGAAATTGATCAATGCCCGCTGTAGCTTGGCACCTTTTCCCTTGTAAACCGGAAAGCCTGCCCCGCTGATTTTATTTCCCAGATCAAAATCGATGATGTCGTATTTTTTGATCAGGTCCCAATGCGGCAACGCATCTGCGTCAAGCGTTGGAGCTGTTCCATGCTGGTGAACAGTAATGTTTTCCTCAGGCGTTTTACCAGCCGGCACTTTCGCATGCGGAACGTTTGGGATTTTATAAAGATGCTTCAGCAACTGGTCTTCATATGACGCAAGGTCTTCCTCATGCTTCTTGATCGCGTCCTTGTCTTTCGCAATTGCTGCGCGTAGTGAAGCTGCCTCGTCAGCTTTGCCATTTTTCATCAGCTCGCCAATGCGCTTTGATTCTGCGTTAGACTTTGATTTGAGTTCGTCTGCAAGTTGCTGCGATTTCTTCCGTTCGTCATCCAGGCGAATGGCTTCATCAACCAGACTCTCTGCATTCAGTCCGCGCTTCTTCAGCCTGGTAAGGATAGTGTCGCGATGTTCACGGATGGTAGCAACTTGTAACATTTCTCGATTTTAATTTGGCGGTAAAATTAGTTCTTTGACCGGACAGGAAGCCCGTAAAACCAACAAATTCTGCACATTTATTTGTTTGTATTCAATTTTAGCCTATACTTGTGCCATCAACGGCTGACCCAAGCCTCTAAACGAATAACCTTACCCTGCTGAAATTTAGTTACGCTGGCTGCCGCTTGAATGCATTCGCTTAATTTCCATTACATCCTCATATCTCTTATCCCGTAATTCTTAAAATCCACTTTTTAGTATCATGTACACAATTGACGATCTGAATGTCAAATTGCTTTCGGAGTTGAAAGAGCTCGCAGAGCAAATGGGCGTAAAAAATGCCAAGAAGCTTACCAAGCAAGAGCTGGTTTACAAAATCCTCGACCAGCAGGCAATCACCGGCGAAGCCCCCGGTGCAAAGAAAGAAAAGCCAGCCGCGGAAGGCAAAACCATGCGCCCACGCAAACGTGAAAACGTAGCCCCGGCAGCAAAAAATGAAAAGCAACAATCATCAGAAGAAACTCTTAACACCAGCAATACAGAAGCGGAAGTCCCCGTCATAAAATTCGAGGAACCTCAGCAACAGAAGCCGGCTCGTGAAGAACATCAACAACCGCGCGAACATAACCGCGGCCCGCGCGAAGAGCGTCAGGGAAATCAAAACCAGCACCAGCAGCACAACCGGCCTAATATTAAGGAGTTCGATGGAGCCATATCAAATGAAGGTGTGCTGGAAATCATGCAGGATGGATACGGCTTTCTCCGGTCATCCGATTATAACTATCTAGCCAGTCCGGATGATATCTATGTTTCTCCTTCGCAGATTAAACTCTTTGGTTTAAAAACCGGAGACACAGTAAAAGGATCTATCCGCCCGCCAAAAGAAGGTGAAAAATATTTCGCGTTGCTGAAAGTTGAATCGGTAAACGGAAAGACAACGGAAGAAATTCGTGACCGTGTTGCATTTGAATACCTCACACCGCTTTTCCCTGAAGAAAAACTCAAATTGAGCACAGCGCCTGATAACATGTCAACGCGTATTCTCGATTTGTTCTCGCCGATAGGAAAAGGTCAGCGCGGAATGATTGTAGCGCAGCCTAAGACCGGTAAAACCGTATTGCTGAAAAACATTGCTAACGCGATTGCCGAAAATCATCCTGAAGTTTATCTGCTTGTACTTTTGATTGACGAACGTCCGGAAGAAGTTACCGACATGGCTCGCAGCGTGAAGGCTGAAGTAATTGCATCAACGTTCGATGAACAAGCTGAACGCCACGTAAAAGTTGCTAGCATCGTTCTTGAAAAAGCAAAACGTATGGTTGAATGTGGTCATGATGTTGTTATCCTTCTTGATTCGATCACGCGTCTGGCACGTGCTTATAATACGGTTGTTCCTTCATCCGGTAAAATTCTTTCCGGTGGTGTGGATGCAAACGCCTTACATAAGCCAAAGCGTTTCTTCGGTGCAGCGCGTAACATTGAAAATGGCGGATCACTTACGATCATCGCAACCGCGTTAATTGAAACAGGTTCCAAAATGGACGAAGTGATTTTCGAAGAATTTAAAGGAACCGGTAACATGGAATTGCAGCTCGACCGCAAGCTTTCGAACAAGCGCGTGTACCCTGCGATTGACGTTCCTGCTTCCGGCACAAGACGTGAAGATTTGCTGATGCGTGAAGACGAACTTCAGCGTGTATGGATTCTCCGCAAATACATGAGCGATATGAACTCAAACGAAGCGATGGAATTCCTCCTCAGCAAAATGAAAGGAACCCGCAATAATGATGAGTTCCTGTTGTCGATGAACGGGTAAGGAATATAAACAGATTAAAAATAGCCAGCAGGAAACTACTGGCTATTTTTTTTGTCGTGAAAGGCGCCTTTAAAATCAGGATTATCTCTTCTTTTTTGCTGATCGATTTCCCTGGCCATATCCTGAGACTCCTCGAAGGGGGTTTTTGTGATCTCGACTCCCGCAGGGATTTTCTCTTCGCGTATTTTTTCCCGGATGAGTTTTTCGATTTTTTGAATATGATACTCTTCAGCTTTATTCACAAAGGTTATTGCTGAACCTTCCTGAAACGCCCGCCCAGTGCGACCGATGCGATGAACATAGTCTTCATATAGGATCGGCACATCGAAATTGATCACGTGCGAAACTTTCGTGATATCGATTCCGCGTGCCGTTACATCAGTAGTGACCAATACACGCAGGTTGCCTTCTTTAAACTCGTTCACTGCGTTGATGCGCGTGTTTTGTCCTTTGTTGGAGTGGATAACTTTTACCGGGCCTAATTCTTTACGTTCGAGGTATTTGGAAACCGCATCTGCATTTGCTTTCGTGCGGGTAAAAATCATCACGCGGTTGAATGTCTCCCGATCCTGAAGTAAATACTCAATGAAATTAATTTTTGTTTTCAGATTCGGAACGCGATACATCACCTGGTTAACCTGTCGTGCCGGGGTGGCTTGTGGAGTAACTTCTATTTTTACAGGGAACTCGAGAAAGTCAGCTGATAATCGTTCAACTTTTTCAGGAAAAGTTGCTGAGAACAAGAGATTCTGACGCTTGCGCGGAATAATTTCAAAAATTTTCCTCAACTGAGGCATGAACCCCATGTCCATCATGCGATCGGCCTCATCAATGACGAGTGTTTTAATTTGCTTGACCGGAAGCTCACTCGCGAGGTAAAGGTCCATGAAGCGACCGGGTGTGGCAATGAGAATATCAACACCATTTTTGATTGCTTCAATTTGTGCTTTTGTACCAACTCCGCCATAGATCGCGTGAATCCGTAAATCGGTGTTCTTCGCGAAAGTTTTTGCGTGCTCGGTTATTTGAAGACAGAGTTCTTTTGTTGGAACCAGCACAATTGCCCGGGGGTCACTTCCCTGGGCATATTTTATCTTCATCAGCACCGGCAACAGGTATGCTGCAGTTTTTCCGGTACCGGTTTGAGCGATTCCGATTACTTCCTGGCCCCCCAGAATTACTGGAATTGCCTTTTGCTGGATATCAGTCGGATTGCTGAAACCCGCATCTTTAACTGCGTCCAGCAGCTGCCGGTTCAGGTTGAATTGTTCAAATGTGGCAGCTTCTTTCACTAACTTTGCGCTATGAGCTCGATTCTTATTCTTAATGCAAATATAGTCAACGAAAACAAGGTCTTTCAGAGCGATGTACTAATCCGCAATGAACGTATCGAAAAGATTGGTACCGGACTTCAGGCTGAAAAAGCCGATAAAATTATCGATGCAAAGGGCAAATATCTGTTACCCGGAGCTATTGATGATCAGGTACACTTTCGTGAACCAGGGCTAACGCATAAAGCAAATATTTTCACCGAATCGCGTGCGGCAGTTGCAGGTGGCGTTACCAGCTTTATGGAGATGCCAAACACCATTCCTCCTACGTTTACGCAAGAACTGCTGGGGGATAAATATCAGATCGCTGCGAAAAATTCGCTGGCGAACTATTCCTTCTACATCGGGGCTTCAAACGATAATCTTGATGAAATCCTGAAAACGGACGCCACGAAAGTTTGCGGACTAAAAATCTTTATGGGTTCATCGACCGGAAACTTATTGGTGGATGATCCAAAAGTACTGGAACAGATCTTTTCCAACGTTCCATTTCTGATTGCGTCACATTGCGAAGACGAGCCAACCATCCGAAAAAACACGGAAGAGTTTCGCAATAAATACGGAGAAGATTTGCCGATGGAATATCACCCATTGATCCGAAGTGAGGAGGCTTGTTACAAATCATCATCCTTCGCAGTTGGCCTCGCCAAAAAACATGGCACCCGTTTCCACGTTCTTCATATTTCAACCGCAAAAGAAACCCTGCTGTTTGATGATAAAACTCCGCTGGAGAAAAAGAAAATCACATCTGAAGCGTGTATTCATCACTTATGGTTCAATGATGCCGACTACAAACGGCTCGGCACAAAAATCAAATGGAATCCGGCTATTAAAACACCGCTTGATCAAAAAGCGATCATGATCGCCTTGTTGTCGGATTATATTGACGTGGTTGCTACCGATCATGCACCCCACACCACCGAAGAAAAAAATAACACATACTTCAAAGCTCCCTCAGGCGGGCCGCTTATTCAACACAGTGTGGTTGCCATGCTGGAGTTCTATCATCGCGGTGAAATTTCATTGGAGAACATTGTCAGAAAAATGTGTCACAGCCCTGCTATTCTGTTCAGGGTTCGCGAACGGGGATTTATTCGTGAAGGATATTATGCGGATCTGGTACTCGTAGATCTCAACAGTCCATGGGAGGTGAACAAATCGAATATTTTATCGAAATGTGGCTGGTCTCCGTTTGAGGGGGAAACATTTAAATCCAAAATCACACACACGATTGTTTCCGGCCATTTGGCTTATGAGAATGGTGTTTTAAATGAAAATCGGCCTGGGAAGCGCCTTTTATTTAACCCGGACTTGGGCTAACCTTTTGATTTTAAGCCAGCCTGTCTAACTTTGCAGTCCTCAAACCCGTAATGGGTGCGGGAATTGCCAGAAATGGCAGTTGATTAACATGGTGATTGTAGCTCTCCCGATGGTTATCGGGATGGTTAGAGCGCCAAAGATTGTTGGAAAACAATCTAAATAACATGGTGATTGTAGCTCTCCCGATAGCCATCGGGATGGTTAGAGCGCCAAAGATTGTTGGAAAACAATCTAAATAACATGGTGATTGTAGCTCAGTTGGTTAGAGCGCCTGATTGTGGTTCAGGAGGTCGTGGGTTCGACCCCCATCATTCACCCGCTTACAGAAACCCTGCCTTGAATATTGGCGGGGTTTCTTATTTTTAGGCCTTATGAGAAAACTGTACGTAGTGGTGCTGCTTATTTTTTCAGCGCTTGTTGCTTCTGCTCAATATTCTTTCGATCCCAAAAAACTCACCCAGGAATTAAAAGAGCTTTCATCCAGCGTAATGGATGGCCGGAGAACCGGCACCGAAGGAAATCGCAAAGCCCGGGTTTATATCATCGATCATCTGAAACAGCTTGGAATTGAACGCTTTGTTCCGGGATACGAACAACCATTCTCTGTTTCACAAGCCGGAAGTTTGAGCGAAGGAACAGGTGGGGTAAACGTACTTGGGGTTATTCCCGGCAAAAAAGAGCAGACTATTGTAATCAGTGCACATTATGATCACCTCGGAAACCGGGATGGAAGAGTTTATTACGGAGCTGATGACAATGCATCGGGCGCAGTAGCCTTGCTGGCGATTGCGGAATATTTCAAAAAGAATGCACCCGAACACAGAATCATCATTGCATTTTTTGACGCGGAAGAGATGGGTCTCCGGGGTTCGCGATATTTTGTTAACGCCACGGACCTTGAAAAAGAGAAAATAGTACTCAACATTAATATGGACATGGTAGCACGAGGCGACAAAAATGAACTGTATGCCTGTGGAGCATATTATTACCCTCACCTAAAGTCTGCCATTGAAAGTGTTCCGAAGACGGAAGGTATTTCACTTGTATTCGGGCACGACAATCCGGCTTCCGGAGATAACGACTGGACAAATCAATCTGACCAGGGAAGTTTTCACGCTAAGAAAATTCCTTTTCTCTACTTCGGAGTTGAAGACCATCCGGATTATCATCGGATAACCGACACATTCGACAAGGTGAATCAGGATTTCTACGCAAAGAGTGTTGAAACCATCCTTCGGGCGGTAAAAGCGCTGGACAAATCGCTTGATCACTAAGCAAGCGGAATAACAAAAAAGTTACTGAATTACAATACGCTTAACAGCTTGAGGCGCGTTACTCTTTTAATTAAGTTTAAGCATGGTTACGTGGGCTGAATTCAAACGTTTTTCGCTGGACAATAAAGTAAAGGCTTTATATGAGCACGGAACGTTTGTCATGGCTATCCGGTACTATCGTTACAAAATCAATTTGTACATGCTGGGCAACAACTACTTTGAAGTGTTTATCAATCATAAGCACGCCTCCATTGAAAAAATCACATTGCTAGACCGGCAGCACAGCAGAATGAAGTTTTACTCCGATCAGATTAAACTTCCGACTCTTTAGGGAATAAAAAAAGCCCTCTGAAATTCAGAAGGCTCTTTATCTATCTAATTTTATCGCTCGTTAAACAGTTGCTGTAGCACCTTCAAATTTGGTCGATGCTTTCAGTGTTACCGCTTTCTTAGCTTTGTATCCGCAATATCCGCAGAGGTAGTGCTTCAGCAATTCACCTTCCTCATTTTCAGTAGGGGTTTTCAGAATTTCTTCTTTCACCACTTTGAACGTCTGGTAGTTACATTCAGGACACTGAACTGCATGCAGGTGACCTGCATATTTCTCGATCTTCACATAACCAGACTCTTCATCCTTCCATACATCATAGTCCATTGAGAAGAGGTTCTCTTCAGCCTGCATACCTTCATCCAGATAAACGTCTTCTTCTTCTTCGCTGAGAAGCTTCATTGGCTTACCGGTTTTCGGAGAAATCCGGGGCTTATAGCGAAGCACTTTCAAGCGCTTTTCGATGTAGAACGGGTAGTAAAACTTCAACAGGTTTTGCATGATCAAACCTGCCAGCAATCCCATGGAAATGGTTGTAAACAAACGCACAATAATCCACAGTGTTGTGCCGGTTTCCTCGGTAACCCATGAATTGAAGTAGAACGCAAACCCAATTACAATGATGACTGCACCGACCAACAATAGTTTGATTTCGTGCCGGTTGATGTAGTCGTACTTGTCTTTAGACTCTTTGGTCAACGATAACTTCAGCAAATGGCCGAGTACCACCAAAATTCCTACTGCCCAACAGCCAAATGCTATTTTTTGAGCGAGGTGATTCCAATCCGGGTAGTTCATGTTAAGGGTTGTTTTTAGTGAGTTATTTTCCTTGCAAATATAAATTTCCTGATCAATAGCCTACAGGTTGGTGAAGCCTGTAAAAAAACTACCCAATTTAATACTCTTTTCGGTTAAATGTGACCCCAAAACGGGTCTTTTTTAGGAAAATCAGGTTGTAGCTTCTACGAGGAAGCCGCGAATTAGATTCAATGTTTCGTCTTCCTTTTCAAACATGCCCATGTGGGCTGTATCCCGAACAACATGTAGGTAGGCCTTTGCTGCCAAATTCGCTTGTTTTTCGAGCGTTTCCATTGGAACTACCGTGTCTTTCTCACCTGCGATGAAGATTATCGGTTTGTTAAATTCTTTAATAACGCTCGTTAGGTCGGGGCGGTCGCGCATAGCTTTCGCATAACCAATTAATGTCTCCTGCCGGGTTTGCAAAGCCATCGTAACAGCAAACGGTACGTCAGGATGCGCTTTGTTATAAAATAAAGGTGGGATAAACGTTTCAATAAACGGGGGCACACCGTGATTAGAAACAAACTCGATGACTTTATTGCGTGATGCTTTTCGTTCTTCACTATCCGCGTATGCGGTTGAATGAAACAATCCAAAGGCAGAAAACAACGAAGGTTTTTGTTTCACCATCGCGAGGGTAACATATCCTCCCAGGCTGTGACCAATCGGAACACAGGAGGTTATTCCGAGATCAGCGATGAGCGCGTTAACCGCAGTGGCAGCATCATTAACCGAAAATCCTTCCGGCAATGACTTACTTTTACCGAAGCCGGGTAAGTCAACATTAATAACCCTGAAATCTTTTGAAAGAACTTTCGCAAAGCGTGACCACACTTCGTGTGTTTCGCAAAATCCGTGGATCAAAATAACCGGAAATCCTTGACCCTGATCAGTATGGTAAATCTTAGGTGACTCAGACATGCTTCACAGCTTTCAGCATTTCACGCACCGCTTTTTCAATGTTTTCGGGATCAAAGCCTGCTTCGTGCTGAAGTTCGATCTGTTCGCCATGCTCGATTACGGCGTCCGGGATACCCAGGCGTTTCAAATCTGCTGAATAGTTGTGATCAGCCATAAACTCCAAAACAGCGCTTCCAAAACCTCCTTCAACGCATCCGTCTTCAACTGTTATTATTTTCGAGTACTTGCTGAACACTTCGTGTAGTAGTTTTTCATCGATCGGTTTTACAAACCGCATATCAAAGTGAGCGACCTTAATGTTTTGTTGCTCCAGTTTCTCACACACGTCAACGGCATAGTTACCGACGTGACCCACGGTAAGAATCGCCACATCATCGCCATTGCGAAGTTTGCGCCCCGTACCGATTTCAATTTCTTCGAACGGAGTCCGCCATTCAGGCATCACACCCTGGCCCCGCGGATAACGGATCGAGAATGCCTGTCCTTTTCTCGGTTTTGATGCAGTATACATCAGGTTACGAAGTTCCTGCTCATTCATCGGAGCGGAAACAATCATGTTCGGAATACAACGGAAGTACGCTATGTCGTAAGCTCCGTGATGCGTTGGTCCGTCAGCACCCGCGAATCCAGCGCGATCCAGACAAAAGTTAACCGGCAGGTCCTGAATACACACATCGTGAATCACCTGGTCGTAAGCCCGCTGCATAAAGGAGCTATAAATATTACAGAACGGAATCAACCCTTGCGTAGCCAACCCTGCTGAAAATGTAACGGCATGTTGTTCAGCAATACCCACGTCAAATGCGCGGTCCGGCATCTCTTTCATCATGATATTCATGGATGAACCGGAAGGCATTGCTGGGGTGATGCCAACGATTTTATCATTCGCTTTGGCGAGCTCGACAAGCGTGTGCCCAAACACATCCTGGTATTTAGGAGGCTGAGGCTTTTCGTGAACTTTCTTGTAGATCTCTCCGGTAATTTTATCAAACACTCCGGGCGCATGCCAGGTTGTAGCGTTGCCTTTTTCGGATGGGCCGTAACCTTTTCCTTTCACGGTAACGCAGTGAAGAATTTTTGGGCCCTTAATGTTCTTCAAATCATTCAATACACTAGTCAGATGATTTACATCATGGCCATCAACCGGACCAAAATATCGCAGGTTCAGCGACTCGAATAAATTGCTCTGACTTAACAGTGCCGACTTAATGCTGTTCTCAATTTTTGAAACAATCTCCTGGGCGTTCTTACCGAAGTGAGAAAACTTGCCGAGCATGTTCCAAACATCATCCTTTAGCTTGTTGTATGTTTTTGAGGTAGTAATGTCAGTAAGATAATCTTTCAATGCGCCCACGTTCGGGTCGATTGACATGCAGTTGTCGTTAAGAATGATCAGGATATTCGTATCAGAAACACCAGCATGATTCAGTCCTTCGAATGCCATGCCGCCTGTCAACGCTCCATCACCAATCACTGCGATATGTTGCTTATCGGTAAGCCCGAGGTATTTGGAGGCAACTGCCATTCCCAGCGCAGCTGAAACAGATGTGGATGAATGGCCTACCCCAAACGTATCGTACTCACTTTCTTTTCGTTTCGGAAAACCGGAGATACCGCCATACATCCGGTTCGTGTGGAATGCATCTTTACGACCGGTAAGGATTTTATGTCCGTAAGCCTGATGGCCTACATCCCAGACGAGCTGATCATACGGAGTGTTGAAAACGTAGTGAAGTGCAACCGTTAATTCCACCACACCCAGGCTGGCCCCGAAATGACCACCATACACTGAAACGTTGTCAATTATAAAGTGTCTGAGTTCTTCACAGAGCTGAACAAGCTGAGCCTGATCCAGTTTTTTTAAGTCAGCAGGGCTGTTGATTTTCTTTAAAAGCGGCCCGGGAGTTATCAGCATTTGCGGTATTTTTTCTATTAACAGCCAATCAAGTTAAAGGTTTAAAACGCTTGCGCAAACCGCTGTGTTTCAGAACCCGGTACAAAGATAGATATTTCCGGCAGGCCGGAATTTTATGGCGGATTATGGGTAAATTTGCCGTTCGACTTTCGGGAATATGACGGCACAGGACAATTTTGAGGTAAAACTCCCGCTTTTTGAAGGCCCTTTCGACCTTCTCCTTTTCTTTATTGAACGGGACGAGCTTGATATCTATGATATTCCGATTTCACGCATTACCAAAGATTTCCTCGATTACCTCCACCACCTCGAACAATTGAATGTTGACGTAGCCAGCGAATTTATCCTGGTGGCAGCAACACTCATGCGCATCAAGTCGAAAATGCTCCTGCCGCGACCTCAGATTGATGAACAGGGCAATGAAATTGATCCGCGCGAAGAGCTTGTGAAGCACCTGCTCGAATACAAGAAGTATAAATCGGTGATCGACAGCTTCCATAAAATGGAGGAGATCGAGCTGATGAAGGAGAAGCGCGGTAACCTGATGAAGGAACTGAAAGTGCTGGCCGAAAGCAGCAATGTGGAAGCCGAACTTCAGGATGTCGACTTATTCAAGTTGATGACGGTTTTCGAAAAAGTTCTTAAACGTCAGGAAGAAGAAAAGAACAAACCCGTTCATCAGGTTATTCAATATCCTTACACCATTGAAGGCCAACGCGAATACCTGTTGAACCAGGTTACGACCAAAAGTCGGGTATCTTTCACAGAGATCGTGGAAACGTACAAGACACGCATTGCGCTGATCTTTAATTTCCTTGCAATCCTGGATTTGCTTGCACAAGGCATGTTGGCGATTCAGGTCGGAGAAGGTTACAATAACTTTTGGATCACCAATCCGGAAGCGGCCAAAGAAGAGCAACAGCCTTTTGAAACCACAATTCTCTAATTACTTCAGCAGACTTCCGTTCAAACGAAGCAATTCTGTTTCGGCAACTTTGGTGTTGTATCGTGCAGCAATCAACCTGTTGTAGGCTTCTGCAAGACTTTGCTGTGCTGTACGAAGTTCAATAAATGTTGCAACACCACGCTTAAAGCTTTCGAGTGCAATGGTTACGTTTTCACGCGCCAGCGAAATATTCTCCTCTTCCACTACCAATATCTTTTTGGTATTGTCGTAGTTAACGTATGCGTTACGTACAGCTACATCGACAGCCTGTTTTTGTTGATTGTAAATTAATTCCTGCCTGCGAACATTGATTCTGGCTTGCTGGACATTCCGGGTGATATTGAAACCGTTAAGAATCGGCAGTGTCATTGAAAAGCCATACGTAAAACCATTAATCTTACTTTCAAGAGACGAAAACGGGTTTATAAGTTTCGTATTATTGGTTTTCGAATAGTTGTATGATCCGTTCAGGTTGATGATCGGGGAACGACTCGCGCGGCTTTCATGCAAGATAAGCCCGGCAATATCCAGATTCTTTTCAGTAGCCAGCAATTGATAGTTTTTGTTCTCAATGTCATTCGAAATTTCCGGTTCTGTGATATCGAGGTTGATCATGATTGTATCGGCAACTTCATAGTTGGCCGGAAGCTTCAAACCCACCAGCCCATTAAGTTGATCTTTTAATTGCGCAATTAATGTTTCCTGTTGAATTGCCAACGTGCGCTGAGCATTCAAGTCGACTTTCGCCTGGAGTAACTCCGGTCGCGCACCGATTCCAACCTCTACTTTTCTGTCAGCAACCTTAACACGCTCTTCATTAACCGACATCAACTCCTGAATGGCTTTCAGTTGCTGTTTTTGGCGAACGATGTTGTAGTAGTTGACAATCACAGCAGAAATGGAATTGACTATCTGGTTTTTTACACTCAACTCACCCTGTGATGCTATTTGTTCGAGACGTTCGCGCGTAGCGAACATTTTTGTGCCGTCAAAAAGTGTCCACACAGCCTGAAGGGAAGCGTTTGTAGCATTTGATTTGGCATTGCCACTCACGTTTCTGGACTCGTCTGCAAATACAAACTCCTGATGGTTGGAAACCCAGTTCGTTGAAGCCGTTCCATTCAATTGCGGCAACAAGGCACCAATGCTATACTTCTCATCCGTTTTTGCAGCAAGGGAAAGGTTTTGCGCGATCTGCACATCATAGTTCTCCTCCAGGGCAAGCGCAATCGCTTCCTCGAGGGTAACCAATTCCTGCGCAACTATTTTTTCACTGAATACGACAATCAGCAGGACAATCAATAACCTAAACTTCATATGCCAATTCATTTTTAGGGGCAGGAACTTCATCACCAAATTCAACTGGTTTTGGCTTACGCGACAAATAAGAGTACATCGCTGGAATAACAAACAAGGTAAGAACAAGTGAGAACATGATACCGCCCACGATTACAATTCCGAGCGGCTGACGGCTCGTAGAAGCAGCACCTAACGAAAGCGCAATTGGTAACGTGCCGAGTGCCATCGCGAGACTGGTCATCAAAATCGGACGCAGGCGCAAGCGTGAAGCTTCAAGTACAGCATCCATCTTCGACAAACCTTCCTCCCTTTTTTGATTCGCAAATTCAACAATCAAAATTCCGTTTTTGGTTACAAGACCAATCAGCATAATCATACCGATCTGCGAGAAAATATTGATCGTTTGCCCGAAAATAAACAGGCAGATAAACGCTCCGGCTAACGCGAGCGGAACGGTAAGCATGATGGTAAACGGATCCACAAAGCTTTCGAATTGTGCAGACAGAATGAGGTAGATAAGTATTAGCGCAAGAATAAATGCAAAGGTTGTATTGCTGGCGCTTTCTGCATAGTCGCGCGATGTTCCCGACAAGGATGTCGTAAACGAATCGTCAAGCAACTGGGCTTTAATGTCTTCCATAGCCTTGATGCCATCCCCAACTGTTTTGCCCGGCGCCAAACCAGCCGAGATGGTAGCCGACTTGTACCGATTGAAATGATACAACGAAGGAGGCGTAGTTGACTCTTCGATTGTTACAAGGTTATCAATTGACACAAGCTCGCCCGAACGCGTACGAACATACAAGCTTTTCAAATCGCTCGGGTCATCGCGGTTAACGCGTGACACCTGGCCCATTACCTGGTATTGCTTGCCTTCCTTGGTAAAATATCCGAAGCGAAGGTTACTGTATGCAAGCTGAAGTGTTTGAGCAATGTCCTGAACACTCACACCAAGTTGTGTGGCTTTTAAGCGGTTGATGCTAACTTTTAATTCAGGCTTATTGAATTTCAAATCAGCATCCACACCTTGCAAGGCAGGATTGAAACTTGCTGCTTCCAGGAATTTTGGCAACACTTCGCGGAGTTTTTCAAAATTATTGTTCTGAATTACAAATTGAACCGGCAAGCCCCCTCTGCGGTTTACTGAAATTGTTTGTTCCTGGATCGCGAATGCCCTGCCCTGCGGATACCGGCCCAGATTTCTGTTAACCATATCTACGATCTGTTGCTGCGAGCGATTCCGCTGATCCGGATCAACCAGTGTTGCGCGAACGAAACCCGTGTTTACCGAACCAGAGCCGGTAAAGCCGGGAGCTGTTACGGACAATGCGGTGCGGTATTCCGGTACAGAGTCCATAATTAATTGAGTGAGATCGTTCACGTAATTATCCATGTACTCGAATGCGGTTCCCTCCGGTGCGGTCAATTGCAACCTGAACTGATTCCGGTCTTCCATGGGAGCAAGTTCAGATTGAAGATTTTTACCTGTGAAGTAGGCTCCGACAATACAAAGAACAATCAGTACAATCGCTACCCAACGAACTTTCATAAACGATGCAAGCATGTTCCGATAGCCGGTTTCCATCCCGGTAAAGAAGGGCTCCGTTACGCGATAAAACCATGAGTGCACTCCATGTTTACCCGAAAGCTTTACGCTCAATACCGGTGTCAGTGTTAATGATACGAAACAGGAAATCAATACAGCACCGCCTACCACTACTCCGAATTCGCGGAATAACCGGCCGGTAAATCCCTGCAGGAACAGAATCGGAAGGAACACAACAGCCAGCGTAATGGACGTAGAAATAACCGCGAAGAAAATCTCTTTTGCTCCCTCACGGGCTGCGCGGTATTTGTTCATTCCCTGTTCGAGCTTTTTGTAAATATTTTCCGTTACCACGATACCATCATCCACCACAAGGCCGGTAGCCAAAACAATTCCCAGCATGGTTAGTACATTGACTGAGAATCCACACAGGTACATAATAAAGAATGTGGAGATCAGGGAAACCGGAATGTCGATTAACGGACGCAATGCAATAATCGGATCGCGGAAGAATAAATAGATAATCAATACTACCAGCAAAAATGAAATTAACAGCGTCTCCTCTACTTCGGAAATTGAACGCTTGATGAAGACTGTCTGATCGAGAGCAATGTTAAGCGTAATATCTGCAGGCACTTCTTTTTCGATCTGCGCCATGCGTTTGTAGAACTCATCGGAGATGGAAACATAGTTCGCGCCCGGCAACGGCACAATCGCCAAACCAATCATTGGAATTCGACTTTCCTTAAGAACCGATTCTTCGTTCTCAGGACCCAGAACTGCCTGACCCACATCTTTCAACCGGATGTCGCCCGTTTCTGTCGATGATTTGATAATCACGTTGTTGAAATCATCTTCGGTATATAGCCTTCCGAACGTTCTTACCGTCAGCTCCGTATTGTTGCCGTAAATCTTACCGGATGGCAATTCAACATTTTCACGATTCAATGCCTGCTGAACATCCAATGCGGTAAGGCTGTACGCACTTAGCTTGGAAGGGTCAAGCCAGATGCGCATCGCATACCTGCGTTCGCCCCATACCTGGATACTGCTAACCCCGGGTATCGTCTGCAGTCGCTCGACCAGTACGTTGTTACAATACTCCGTCAACTCAAGTTGATTCTTTGTATTGCTTTGAACGGTCATGGAAATGATCGCATCGGAGTTTGCATCGGCTTTGGAAACAACCGGCGGTGAGGTCAAATCCTGCGGAAGTGAGCGAACGGCTTGCGAAACTTTATCGCGCACGTCATTCGCAGCTGCTTCCAGGTCCACGCTCAGTTCAAACTCTATATTAATGTTGCTGCGGCCCACACTCGAAGACGAGGTAATGTTTTTAATACCGGCAATTCCGTTGATTGCTTTTTCCAGCGGTTCTGTAATCTGTGATTCAATAATATCCGCGTTCGCACCGGAGTATGATGTACTCACGTTTACGTTGGGCGGATCAATCGCAGGATAATCGCGAACCCCGAGAAAACTAAACCCGATTATCCCAAACACAATAATGATGATGTTCATCACGATTGCGAATACCGGGCGTCTCAGACTTAATTCGGAAATATTCATCGTTAATAATTATTTAGAAATTCTTTTCACACTCACCTTCGCATTTGGCTTAAGCACCATAAGTCCGGTTGTAATAACCGTATCGCCAACTTTCAAGCCATTCGTGATCTGCACATATACAGAATCACGGGCACCTGTTTCCACCACATTAAATACAACACTGTCTCTGCGAAGCACGGCAACCTGTTTGTTCCTTGCCGTTGAAATAACAGCCTGTGTAGGAACGAGCATGGCATCCGCAGTTTGGCCAAGCTGAAGATTCACTCGCGCAAATACTCCCGGCACAAGCTCGGGATCTATCTTGTTAACCATCGCGCGGATGCGCAGCGTTCGTGTTGTTTGTTCAACGCTGTTTTCTGTCGCTATTACGGTTGCGGTATGATCACGCTGACCGCCATCGACCCGGAAGCTGATGCGATCATTCTTCTTTACTTCCTTCGCATATTTTTCCGGAACAGAGAATTCGAGCTTTAATTCGTTTACCTGACGGATCGTTGTAATGATGTCGGCAGGAGAAATATAGGCACCCAGGCTAACGCTGCGTAAACCAAGTTGACCGGAATAAGGAGCACGGATTTCAGTTTTTACGATCGCGATCTGCGTAGCCTCTATATCCACTTCCAACGTTTCAACATTCAGCTTCACCAGGTCGTAGTCCTGCTGACTGATACCTTGTATCTCAAGCAATTGCCGCTGACGCTCCTCCGTTGTTTTTGCAATGGCCAGTTGCACTTTCAGTTTTTTTAGCTGAGCCTGAAGATCACCATCAAACAGCTTAACCAACAATGCACCTTTTTGAACGGTCGATCCTTCTGTAATATTTAGCTTAACAATCCGCCCATTGACTTCCGAACGAATCTGAGTTTGTTCGGCAGCCATCAGTGACCCCGGTACCTCAATTTTGTCACTGATACTCTGATGACGAACAACAAACCCATCTACTTCCGGGGCACGCATTTGACGAGCCTGTGCCGATGGTGGTGCAGCTTCTTGCTTTCCACAACTAACAACCGATATGCTGACGACGACAGCTGCTAAAAATTTAATGTGTGATTTATACATTGATAAAACTAAAATGATATGATGATACTTGATTACGGCACTATGATGCCATGGAAAGGAATTTTTTATGAAGCTCAACCACCTGAGGAATCAGTGGTGTATGCTCATCGTTTTGAATAATGTAATCTGCCAGTTTCAATTTTTTATCCTCCTCCAGTTGATTCCGAATAATATCTCTTACTTGTTGTTCCGTGCGGTGTTTGTCGCGAAGCAGAACCCGTTTAATTCTTAAATCCTCCGGAGCCGAAACCACAATAATTTTGTCGAGTGCCTGATTCGATTTTGCTTCAAACAGTAATGCGGCTTCTTTCAATACATAACCGCTGTGTTGCTCCGTCACCCACCGCATATAATCTTCTCCTACCCGCGGATGGACCAGGCTGTTCAGGGTTCTAAGCTTCTCCGGATTGTTGAAAACATGCTCTGCCAGGTACTGCCGATCTAAACTTCCGTCCGAACGAAACGACAATACTCCGAATTCTTTCTTAATCTGCGATACTAATATTCCATCGGTGGTCATTAAGGTTTTCGCTCGGCTGTCGGCATCATATACAGGCACACCCAGTACCGTGAAAATGTGACACACCAGCGTTTTACCTGAGCCAATGCCTCCGGTAATTCCTATCTGCAATGGTTTTTTCAAATTCAGAAATTAACAATAACCGTATCTGTTCTAACAATGCGCGCAACAGCCGGCAGCCCAAAAATTTGCGGAACAAGTTTATGTTCACCTCGTGGCATATTCTTTAAATCAATGACTGCCCTAAGTGAGTCGTCTGTAAACGTTTGTATCAATGATGCCGGTAAGCGGAATGCACAGGAAATTTCTTTCACTACAGGGCCCTGTTTTAATCGGCCCGAAACATTTATAATATCCAGAGCAATGCGTTTGCTTGTTTCCTCAAACTTTTCGATGTCCAGCGAAACGTTCACAGATCGAGGTTGCGCATCTATTAAATCCCTGTTTTCAAAATTTAGTTCAACTTCTTCGTTGAAATCTTTGCGAAGATTTCTTTGCGGGAGTTTTAATTCAACACGCAGGGGTAACGAAGCTATTCGTTGTTTGGGTCCCTCCACCCAAATTGTATCGGGGGTTATTTTCGGTTCAGTTAGTAAGCCATACGCAGGGTCGATAAACTGCTGGGCGGAGTCTAACCGGATTAGAATTTTCTTTCCCGTCTTTTCTTCAAGATGAATCCGCATCGTATCCGTGATAACGAAGTTAATCTTAAGGCGTTCGAGTTGACCGGCAAACGTAGCAGGTAATGTCGTACCCACAATCTTGCGGACATCGGAAGGTTTTTCCAGCGGAAAAACCAACGGGGGAACTTTAAAACCAAGACTTCTGCGAAACAGATCCCAGCCGGAGCCGGTAACGTTCATGCGCACCGATGCGGGAAGCGGTTTTACCGGTACATAATGATCCTGATCGTAATCAAACGTTACCGGGAAGTTCAGGTTAGTGGAGTAATTTTTATTGAGTGCATTAAAAAACCAGAAGACCGTAGCGGCAAAGATGCACAATACTACGGCCTTCCAGTTTTTTTTATTGAAGCGTAAGAAATTGAATATCGATGTTACAATACTCACGTTATTTTTTGCCGGCTGCTACTTTGGTTGCCTCCATTGAAATAGCTGACTTGTTGAAACGGATGCGGCCTCCTTTTTCAACTTCAAGGATGAATGTATCGCCTTCCATTTCAGCAACTTCGCCATGTGCACCACCGATGGTTACTACGTAGTCGCCTTTTTTAATTTCTTCGATGAACTTCTTGGCATCCTTTGCTTTCTTCTGTTGCGGGCGGATCATGAAAAAGTAGAACACGAGGATCATACCCCCCATCATCACATAAAAGCTGATGCTGCTTCCGCCTGTTTGGGCTTGTAATAAAATTGCACTTACCATACTGGTTGTTTAATGAACTTGTAAAGTTATCGTATTAAAAGAAACATCCCAATCGATCTGGAGAAGGATTGGGATGCTGATGTTATTGTATGCTTACTTATTTGCGAACCGGTCCGTTCTGGGCCTCGGCCTTTGGCGTTACCATCGCCTTGAATGTCAGGCGGGTTGTTTTTGGCCAGGTGTTAGCAGTAACGGTAATGGTTTTGTTTTGAGCATTCGGTTTACCATTGCTGTCGAACTCGGCTTTTACAAAACCTTCACCTCCCGGAGGAATCGGTGTGCGTGTCCAATCAGGTGCTGTACAACCGCATGACGGTTTAGCATCCTGAATGATCAGGGGAGCTACGCCAGTGTTTTTGATTTTGTAAACATGCGAAACTTTAGCGCCTTCATTGATCACACCGAAATCGTACTCAGTCTGGTCAATTTCCATTACAGGCAACGGGCCGTCAGGCTTCACTTCAGCTTCGGGGGTTACTACTTCTTTGCCGGGCTCAGAAGCAGCCGGAGACTTCTTGCCTTCCAGTGAATTAATCCGTGCTTCCAATGCAGCAATCTTTTTCTCTGCATCGCGGTCTTTACATGCCGTAAACGAAACAGCTGCAATCAATACTAAAATCAATCTTGCTTTCATATGCTATCAACTATATTTCTATTAACCTTTTTTACCTTTAATCTGCTCGAGTAATTCATCCACATCTTCCAGCAGTTTTTCGGCTTTCAAACGCGCTTCATCAACAACTTTTTGGCCTTGTGATTTAGCTTCGGATGTGAGCGGGGTTTCCTTACCCTCCATCATATCCGTTAAAAACGTTTGAAGCATATCCTTATACTTTTCAAGCTGAAAAGAAAGCTTCTGTCGTGTATTCACTCCTTTATCAGGAGCGTATAGAATTCCAAGTGCCGCACCTGCTGCCGCCCCAATCAGGAACGCCAGGAATGCATTTCCGCTTTTTTTACCCATAGGACTTCAAATTTCATCAGGATTTTCGGGATTTACACGCTTTTTCGGCAAGAAATCGGGCCGCTGCCCTGAATTAACAGCTTTTTAACAGGCTATTTGTTATCGATCAACCCCCGGCCGCTTTTCTTCATGCTTCCTTTGGTTTTGAGTTCTTTCGAAATCACATCCAGGATACCATTGATAAACTGACGGCTTTTTGGTGTGCTGTAGTTTTTTGCCAATTCGATGTATTCGTTGATGGTTACTTTCACCGGAATATTCGGGAACGAGATAAGTTCAGCAATCGCCATTTCCAGAATAACCCGGTCAGTCAACGGCAGTCGCTCTACTTCCCAGTTGCGTGTATTGTTCGCGATAAGTTCTTTGTGACCTTCACTCAGGTTAGCGCCTTCCGTAAAAAGTTTCTCAATAAAATTCCGGTCATCATCCCAGTTCAGCGAAAGCACCGGGAGCTGGATTGATTTGTCTTTTGCAGGATCGAACGATTTAATGGTTTTTTCAACCATGCCTTTTACGATGTCATGGTCTTCCGCCCAATACAACACTTCCTCTTCGAAGAACTCGTTAATAATTGTTTTGCCCAGAATTATTCTTCTGAACAAATGGTTCATGATTTTCTTCTGGTCTTCTGTTGACGGATTCTTCTTATCGAGATAATGCATGTAATCATTATCCTGCTTCAGAACATCTTTTAACCACTGGCGTACCCGATCGAAATTTTTATCCCACGTAATGCCGGACTTTAACGACTCCTTCTTCAGCTCTTCACTTTTACCAAGTGCCTTGATCCAGCTGTTCTTGACAAAGTTTCCGTGATTGATTTTTTTATCTGCATCGGCAGCTTCGGCCAGAGAAACACCGAGCGCCAAAACAGAGATGTAGTGATCGTAAATTTTCTCCGACTGAAGAACGAGATTCTTTTTTATGAAGTCAAAATCTTTCTTAATGCCTTTGGCATACAGCGCAAACGCTTCTTTTAAGGCTTTTTGAATTTTGGGATCATCATGCTCGGGTGAAGTCTGATTTTTTTCAAAGGCTTTTTCAAAAGCTTTAATGGCTTGTGCCTTTTGTTTGTTCAACTCCTTCTTGTCCTGAACTTCCATTGAGTTCAGATCAGGGGCAAAAGCCTCCTCAATCAGATCGGTGGCGAGAGTGTAGTTGGCATCCTTGCATTGCTGGTAAGCAAACAAGCTCTGCATGACTTTTACGCGAAGGCTTCTACGGTTGAGCATGTATCAAAGAACAAAATCGGCTACAAAGATAAGATCAGGATTCGCAAGATGTAAGGATTGCGAAGATTAAATTCCTCCAGCTGAAACGTTTGCAATAGCCTTAAACAAAAATACCTGCCGGTGATCAGGCAGGTATTTCGTATAAAACAACTTAGAAACAGTTATCTTCTGGTTCTCACCTGGGCGATATCTGCGATACGCTTTTCGGCAAGCTTAATAGCAGCTTCCTGCGTGTTAATCTTCTCCTGCTCGGCAAGTTTAAAGATGTTCATACAGGTGGTATAAATTCCTTCGGCCTGTTCGAACACGCGTGCACGGTTGTAATTTCCTAAAAACTCGTTGTACACGTTGATCAATCCGCCAGCGTTAATCAAAAAGTCAGGTGCGTAGGTAATGCCTTTGTCGATCAGCATGTAGCCATGCTTTACTTCGTCTTTCAACTGGTTGTTGGCAGCACCGGCTACTACGCGGCAGTTCAGGCGGGGAATGGTGTCGTCATTCAATGTTGCACCCAGCGCACATGGCGCGTAGATATCCATATCCAGGTCATAGATTTTATCCTGCGCCACTGTTTTCACGCCCAGGCGTTGCGCAAGCGCTTTTACCTTATCTTCTGCAATATCAGTGATGTATACGTCAGCGTTTTCTTTCACGAGGTGTTCCACCAGGTATGTTCCAACCTGACCGATACCCTGAACACCAATGGTTTTTCCGGTTAAGCTGTCGTTACCGTAAGCTTTCTTCGCAGCAGCTTTCATTCCGAGGTAGACGCCATATGCCGTAACAGGTGAAGGGTCGCCACCGCCACGCATCGATTCCGGCAAGCCGGTTACGTGTTTCGTTTCCATGCCGATGTATTCCATATCGGCAGTTTTCATATTTACATCTTCTGCTGTGATGTATTTTCCGTTGAGGCTATCTACAAACTTTCCGAATCTGCGCATGAACGCTTCGCTCTTCATCGTTTTAGCATCGCCAATGATTACAGCTTTACCTCCGCCAAGGTTCAATCCGGAGATTGATGCTTTGAAGGTCATGCCCCGTGAAAGACGCAACACATCGGTAAGCGCTTCCTGCTCGGTAGCATAGTTCCACATGCGGGTTCCGCCAAGTGCCGGCCCCAATACGGTATTGTGAATGGCAATAATCGCTTTAAGCCCGGTAGCTTCATCATGACAAAACACTACCTGCTCGTGCCCCAGCTGTGAAAGCTTGCCGAAGAGTCCGGCCTGCTCTACCTTTTCAAGTTCTTTAATCTCCATCGGATTTGTTTTAGTTTTGACTCGGTTACTTTCCTGAAAATGGAAAGCACAAAATTACCAGTAAAAGTTCGGTTTTCGGGCCATCTCAATCGATTGCAATAAAAATAAAGGGATTCTATCGGAGCGGCCGCAGTTGGCAGAATTTTATTAAATATTTTGCGTCAATACCCAAACTTTGTGGGTGTTTAAACAGTTGAATCAAATGCCGTTTTTCGCGGCACCGTTGACCGTTCGCTATGACAGAACTCAAGTATCTCAATAAATATCTCGTTCAGTATAAAAAGCATCTTTTTTGGGGTGTTGTGTTTGTTATCATCTCTACGGTTTTTCAGATTATACCGGCAGAACTCGTAAGACGATCGATCGATCTCGTTACTGATAACATATTGGTGTACCGGTCTTTTGAAGGATTAAGTCTTCAGGATAATTTCTTCCGCGTGTTTGCACTTAGCCTGGTGATGTATGCAGGGCTTATTCTGGCAATGGCCTTGCTTCGCGGATTTTTTCTGTACCTCGTACGCCAGACACTGATTGTAATGTCGCGTCACATTGAATACGATCTTAAAAACGAAATCTTTAATCATTATCAAACCCTTCCCTTAAGCTTTTACCGCAGAAACAACACGGGCGATTTGATGAATCGCATCTCGGAAGATGTTGGTCGTGTACGGATGTACCTCGGGCCTGTAATTATGTATGGACTACAATTGATTACCCTGTTCCTGATTCTGATTCCCTACATGTTCAGCAAAAATGCCACGCTAACGTGGTACGCCATCATCCCGCTTCCGTTTCTTTCGGTAGGAATTTACCTGGTGAATAATATCGTGGAAAGACGTTCGGAAGAAATTCAGAAAAGCCAGTCGAAACTCTCAACGTTTGTGCAGGAAGCTTTCAGCGGAATTCGTGTGATCAAATCATTCAATCGCGAAAACGAATCAATCAAAAATTTTTCTGCCGAAAGTGACAACTATAAAAAAGAATCGCTCAAGCTTACGCGTATTCAATCCCTCTTCTTCCCGTTGATGACCGGGTTAATCGGGCTGAGTATTATCCTTACCGTATATGCCGGAAGTCGCGAAGTAATCAACACCGGACTTCCCATCAGCTACATTGCCGAGTTTATTATCTATGTAAACCTGTTAACGTGGCCGGTAGCTTCCCTTGGACTTACGAGCAGTTTGTTACAGCGCGCTGAAGCATCTCAAAAAAGAATTAACGAATTCCTCAAGACTCAAAACACGATTACCTCTGACAAGAACCTCGTGCGCGAAATCAATGGAAAGATTGAATTCAAAAATGTAAGCTTTACCTATCCGGATACTGGGATTCAGGCGCTGAAAAACATCTCTTTTGTTATTAATCCCGGAGAATCACTCGCCATCATCGGTACCACCGGATCCGGAAAAAGTACCGTTTCCAACCTGATTGCAAGACTTTACGATGCCCGTGACGGCCAGGTGCTGATCGATGATATTCCAATCGAAGACTATAACCTGAACTCACTCCGTACCCAACTCGGCCCCGTGCCGCAGGACGTGTTCCTGTTCAGCGACACTATTTATAACAACATCGGTTTCGGCCTGAATGAATCAAACAACGAACAGATTATCAAAGCTGCGAAAGATGCTGATGTATACGATAACATTATGGCTTTCCCGGAAGGTTTTGAAACACGCATCGGTGAACGCGGCATTACGCTTTCCGGTGGGCAGAAACAACGGGTTTCCATTGCCCGGGCAATTGTGCGTGAACCCAAAATATTAATTCTGGATGATGCTCTTTCGGCAGTGGATACGAAAACTGAAAACACGATCCTAAACAGCATGAGAAGAATCATGCAAAACAGAACCTCGGTAATTATCTCGCACCGGGTTTCATCCGCAAAACTCGCTAACAAAATTATTGTGCTCGTGGACGGCCAGATTGTTGAAGAGGGAACTCACATTGGACTGATCCGCAAGGGCGGCATCTATAAAGATTTGTACCGGAAGCAGATTGAAACTGAAAAAGAATCTGCGCTAGAAAACGTATCGTAATCCTACGCCACCCTGGATCTTGGTCCAACCCGGATCTTTTACCAGGTCGTAATAGTATTCCAGTTCCATAAACGCTGAAACAGGAATCTTAAAATAAGAATACTCGATTCCGAACACGCCTTGTGCACCCTGCGTAAGGCGTTCGTATTGATTTTGAAAATTCTTTGGAAGGCCTTCTTCGTCCGCGAAATAATCGTATTGGATTTTAAGGTTGCGTATCTCCCACCCCACGCCTACATACAATTGTAGCCCGGGTGAGACTTCCTCCATGCCCATCTGGTACAAAACTTTCGCTTCCCCAACCCAGTCGGCTTTCACTTTGTGTGAATAGTATTTTGAAGTTGCAGGCTGAAATTCATAAAACAACTCGCTGTAATACTTACTGTACAGACCGCTGGCTGACTTTCCGAAATCAACATCTACCGCAAAGTGCTTGTTCGCATAGTATTTATAGGTAAGCGCGAAGGGATCACCCACTTTAATTCCAATGCCGTGATAGGGATAACCGTTGTCGACAAAGATGGGGCAAACCACTTTGCGCTTCGAATGCGACATGCGGATCGGGTTGTGTTTGTTAACCGTCCGGCTTTTGGTGTACACTTTTTGTGAACCGTTATTCGACCCTTGAGAATAGGCCGAAAACGCCATTAGGAGGCACAAAAGCAGCGTTAAACCGGTTTTTGTAAAGCGCATTAAAGCAAATATAACCCTTTTGGCCCTACTTACTTAGTGTTGAGGCGTTTTGACCGGTAGGTGTCAAAGAAACTCTTTGTACTGCATTTTGTATAGTTGAGTATAGAATCCCTCTTTTTGAAGCAGAATGGCATGAGTTCCGGATTC
Source organism: Cyclobacteriaceae bacterium (assembly GCA_016786585.1). Classification (GTDB taxonomy): domain Bacteria; phylum Bacteroidota; class Bacteroidia; order Cytophagales; family Cyclobacteriaceae; genus UBA2336. Next base: position 362,128 of record JAEUUI010000006.1, on the reverse strand, counting down.
TTTCACTTCTCCCTTATCAAGAACAACGATTGTATCGGCTTTTTGGATAGTTGACAGGCGGTGTGCGATGACGATGGAGGTCCGGCCCAGCATCATTTTTTCGATTGCATTCTGAATCATTTCCTCCGTCTCAGAATCGACAGAAGAAGTGGCTTCATCCAGCACCAATATCCTCGGATCATAAACCATCGCCCTGATAAATGAGATAAGCTGGCGCTGACCCACCGAAAGTGTTGAACCGCGTTCCATCACGTTGTAGGAAAGCTGGCCCGGCAAACGTTCGATGAACTTTCTTGCTCCAACCATATCGGCAGCGCGCCAAACCATTTCTTCGGTAACATCCGGATTACCGAGTGTTATATTTTTGAATATCGAATCCGAGAAGAGAAAAACATCCTGCAATACAACTCCAATATTTCTTCTCAGAAAACCAAGATCGTAGTCTCGAACATCTACCCCGTCAACTTTGATCGAACCCTGGTTGATTTCATAGAAACGGCTCAACAGGTTGATCACAGACGATTTTCCGGCACCGGTTGCTCCTACCAGCGCGAATGTTTTACCCGCTTCAATGTTCAGATTAATGTTTTTGAGCACATATTCTTCAGCGGTATACGCAAACGACACATTCTCAAATTTCACATCTCCACGAATCGTTTCCGGCTGATGATTGCCGTTCGGCTGAACGTCTTCCCGGCTGTCAAGCAAATTGATAATTCGTGACGAACTAACAATTCCCATCTGCAACGTGTTGTACCGGTCGGCAATCATGCGAATCGGCCTGAAGAACTGCTGCAAAAGCATAATGAATGCTACCAGCTTCCCGATCGTCATGCCGGTGTCGTCCTGAAGAATACTCTGGGCGCCATACCAAACCAGCAATCCGATTCCCGCTGCCGCGATAATTTCAGCAACCGGGAAATAGATTGAATAGTACAGAACTGATCGCAGGTTCGACTGACGATGTTCTTCATTGATAATTTTGAACTTATCGAATTCACGTTTCTCGCTTGCGAATATTTGCACGATGTTCATCCCGGTGATGTGCTCCTGGACAAAGGTGTTCAAACTCGCTACCGCATTGCGGACATCGTTAAACGCAACCTTAATCTTTTCTTTGAAAATGTACGTGGAGATCAACAATAACGGCAATGTGGCAAGGCTTAACAATGCCATCCGCCAGTCGATGTAAACCATTACTGCTACGATGAAAACGATCTGTAGCAAATCGCTGATAATGGCCGCCAAGCCCTCGCTGAACACATCAGCAAGTGTTTCTACATCAGAAATGGTGCGCGTAACCAGCCTTCCGATCGGTGTTTTATCAAAAAAGCGAAGCCGAAGGTTAACCAGATGTTCATAGAGTTTCGTTCGGATATCGCGGATTACCTGCTGCCCGAGCCATCCCGAAAGATATGTGTGAACGTATTCGGCAAACGCCTGAATAATCAGCATCGCAAACAATAGCAAAACCATCACCAGCATGCCCTGGTAATCGCCATTGGCAACATCGTTATCGATGGTATACTGGATGAGAATCGGACGAAGCGGTGTTAGCACGCCGAGTGTGAACGTCAGCACGATAACCATGTAGAACCGCCCTTTGTAGGGCATAACAAACTTCAGGAGTCGTTTCAGGACTTTGAAGTCGATAATGTTTCCGCTGGTCGTTTGATCTTTCTCCACTGATCGTTGCTTACTTCAAAAAAATTGATGCCGGGTATTTCACCTTTGTTAAATACAAACCTTCCGGTGAAACGTTTTGACCTGCCTGCTTGCGGTCTTTACTGTTGATGATCGCCTGTAAATCTTTTATCGTCATTTTTCCTGTTCCGATATCGAGCAAGGTTCCGACAATCGCGCGTACCATGCCCCGCAGAAAACGATTCGCAGTAATGGTAAACTCCAACCGATCGTCTTTTTGCTTCCATTCAGCTTTGGTAATGTCGCACAAAAAATGGTTGACGTTTGTTTTCACCTTGCTGAAACACTGGAAATCGTGCTCGCCCAATAATAACGCAGCCGCTTTGTTCATGGTTTGGATGTTGGGCGATTTAAAATAATGAAGCGCCAGTCCATCGAGCAACGGATTTTTGACAAGCGTTATCCTGTATTGATAGGTGCGCGAAAGCGCAGCGAACCTTGCGCTTGCATCCGCTTTTACTTTGCGGATAGATTGAATGGAAATGTCTTTCGGCAGCAGAACATTCAACCGGTGTTGAAAATCTTTCGGTACGATCGGTTTCTCAATATCCGCATGGAAAAATTGCTGTTCGCAGTGAACACCCGTATCGGTGCGGCCGCTTCCGATAATTTCTATTTTTATTCCCAATAACGTAGCAATTGCTTTTTCAACAACTTCCTGTACGGTGACAGCGTTGTGCTGGGTTTGCCAGCCTTTGTAATTCGTTCCTTTATAAGCTATTTCGAAAAAATACCGCATTACAGTGATTCGTAAATAACTGCGGCACCCTGCCCGACACCAATACACATTGTTGCCAGGCCATATTTCACTTTTCTTTTTTGCATCTCGTGTAGCAATGTTGCGCTGATGCGCACCCCACTGCAGCCAAGCGGATGACCAATCGCAATCGACCCGCCATTTACATTTACCCGTTCAGGATCCAGATTCAAATCGTTGATACACGCCAATGCCTGCGATGCAAATGCCTCGTTCAATTCAATCAATCCAAGATCGGCAACTTTTAATCCCGCACGCTGAAGCGCTTTTTGCGTTGCCGGGACCGGCCCGATGCCCATGTGTGCAGGATCAACTCCGGCTACGGCCATCGACACAACTTTTGCCATCGGCTTCAGGTTATATTTGACAACCACATCTTCGCTGACGACCAGCGCGGCAGCTGCACCATCATTAATGCCCGAAGAGTTTCCGGCTGTTACCGTTCCGTTTGTTTTGAAAGCCGGTTTTAACGCAGCAAGTTTTTCCAGCGAAGTTGCACGCGGATGTTCATCGCGGTCTACCAGGGCAGTTTCTTTTCCTTTTGATACCGATACCGGAATCAATTCACTTTTAAACTTTCCCTGCTCAAATGCTTTTTGATATCGCTCCTGCGATTGCAACGCAAACGCATCCTGCTTTTCGCGACTGATGTTCCATTTCTCCGCAACGTTCTCTGCAGTCTCGCCCATGGAATACGGATGATAAAGCTTCGACAGCCTGGAGTTAGTGAATCTCCAGCCCATCGTGGTATCATAAATTTCTGCCTTGCGCGAAAACGCTTCGTCTGCTTTCGGCATAACGAACGGAGCGCGGCTCATGCTTTCAACACCACAAGCGATAAACACTTCGCCAGTACCGGTCATGATTCCGCGTGATGCGTCCATGATAGCCTGCAGGCCCGAAGCGCACAAGCGGTTCACCGTTACGCCTCCGATACTTACCGGCAGCCCCGCCAGTAACAATGCCATGCGTGCCACATTGCGGTTGTCTTCACCCGATTGGTTTGCAGCACCCGCAATAACATCTTCAATAAGCTGATGATCGATGGCTGCGTTGCGCTCCATCAACGTTTTAATTGCGTGTGCAAGAAGGTCGTCCGGGCGAACGGAAGCCAATGCACCGCCATACTTGCCAATCGGGGTGCGCAGAATATCGATGATGTAGGCTGTTTTCATATCCGCAAACGGCAGAATTAAGCCGCTTAGATTTTGTAGTTTTGCCGGCAAGTTAAATGAACCTCAATATGTGGCAAAGAATTCAAACGGTATTTCTGGCAGTGGCAGCGATAGCATTGATTGTGGCGCTTGTACAGCCGCTTTGGGAAGCCCGTGTAGGTGAAGAAAAAATCATCCTGACACCTTTTTATCTCCTGCAGAACAATCAATATCTCTATTATCCATATGCACTCACAGCGGTGTTAACCGTTGCCGGATTAACACTTACGTTTTTGACGATCAGGCGCTACGATAATCGTATGGTGCAGATGAAGCTCGGTCTTTTTAATACGCTGATTTTAACTGCGGTGATGGGTTGCATTGTGATATTCGTACTCCAGCTGAACAAGCAGTATCCGCTGGCGCATAATGGCATCGCGATGTACTTCGTATTTGGGGCTGTGGTTTGCAACTGGCTTGCGGTTCGTTTTATCCGCAGAGACGAAAAACTCGTGCGCGATTCAGACAGGCTGCGGTAATACATTCTTTTATGCGGTGGCGCTGGGTTGGCTTGTTGGTAGTTCTATCCGTAAGCAGTTACGGACAAACCACCAATCCGTGCGATCACGCGAATGCATTAATTAACCTGATTCAAAAAAATCACGTTCAGCCCATTCCGGTTGGTGACGAATGGTCGAAGCGGGTTTTTAAAAATCTGTTCGATGAGCTTGATCCACTGCATCTTTATTTTACACAAGCCGATCTCAACTCATTTGCAAAACAGCAAACACAACTTGACAGTCTGGTTAAGGCTAACAGGCAGTGCAGCTGGATCAAACAGGTAAGCGAGCTTTATAAAAAACGGGCAGGTGAATACAAGACCTGGCTTGAGCAGGTATTAAGCAAACCGTTTGATTATAACACACGTGATCAGTTCGATCTGCACAATTTCCCTGCATCAAGCTTTAGCAAAGACACGCCATCCCTTGATTCATATCGCAAATCGTACCTGAAATTTCTGCTGCTAATGCGCATGTACACCGAACGTATTGCTGACAGCACAGGAAAAGAACTAATCTCTTACGAAACCTTCGCGCGAAAGAATGTTCGCAAGAAAGAACTTCAAAAGGTTGCAGACATTGAAACGAATGGCTTTGAAGCCTCCACGGGCGAATCTTTTCTGAAAGCTATCGCGCTGGCGTATGATCCGCACACCACGTACATGTCGGAGTCGGAGAACGAATCCTTTAAAGAACAGCTGAGTGACGAAAATCTCTCGTTCGGATTTTCTGTGACGGAAGATGAAACCGGGTCTTTTGTTGTTACGGAAATGATTCCTGGTGGCCCGGCCTGGAATTCAAATGCGATCCGCGAAGGTGATATTTTGTTAAGCGCGTTACTTCCCGATCAGCGTGAGTTGCATGCGATGGATTATGAGCTTGATGATTTCACCGATGCCATTACTTCCCCAGCGGTAACAAAAGCAACGTTCACGTTCCGGCATGCAGACGGACAAGTAACAAAAATTGATCTCGTTAAGGACAAAGTGCGCTCCATGGAAAATACAGTTTCCGGTTACGTGCTAAAGGGATCAAAAAAAATCGGGTATATCCCGTTGCCAAGTTTTTATTTTGATCGCGGTAAGGCGTCCGGAGGAGCAGCCGGAGATGTCGCCAAGGCAATTATTAAATTGAACAAAGAGAACATTGAGGGTTTGATTCTTGATCTTCGTTCGAACGGAGGCGGATCAATTGAGGAAGCAATCGACTTGGCGGGAATTTTCATCGACTTCGGGCCGGTGATCATGTATAAGATGCCCGACCAAACCGTTTCTGTATTGAAAGACATGAATCGCGGTACGATTTACAACGGTCCGTTGATTGTGATGGTAAACGGATTCAGCGCTTCAGCGTCTGAGCTGCTGGCCTCCTCGCTTCAAGACCACAAACGCGCGTTGATTGTTGGCGGACGAACGCATGGTAAAGGTACCGGACAAAATATTTTACCGTTTCCGGGAAGTACTACCGAGTTCTCGAAGATCACTACGATGAAGATTTACCGCATCAATGGAAAAACATTTCAGCATCGCGGGGTCATACCGGACATTATTCTTCCGGATGTAACACAAAGTCTGGGCGAACGGGAAGAAGATTATGAATATGCCTTGTCATCCGATTCGGTTTCAAAAAAAGCTTACTATACTCCGCTGGCAATGAAAATGTTTACACCTCTTGCTGAAAAAAGCAGGCAACGCGTTGAACAATCAGCAGCGTTTAACGGTGTTCAGAAGTTGCAGGCGAATCTTCTTAAACCCATACCGCTCGACCCGGCAGGATTTTATCAATACATCAAACGGCCCGATACTGCAGTCGTACAAAATGAAGAAACACTTACCGTTACAAACACAGCCTTCGACAATTCACTGTTCGCGGTTGATGCGTTCCGCAACGTATTAAATGAAAAATCTGTCAAAGAAATCCGGCAGAGTTTCTATATTCAGGAGGCATATAACATTATGCTGGATTATATTTCCCAAAAATAGTTTTATGAAAGGCTTTTATCTGTCACTCGCGTTGATTGCGGGGGTAACAATCGCACAGGCACAATCAGAGGCATCTCAGTACCTGGAAGCGATTGGCAACGAATTCCATCAGATATCGCAAAACAGCATGAGTTACACGAGCGCTGCTTCGCACGGCAAAAGTGCCCGCAAGATCGAAAAGAGGCGTACGGAACTTATCACCAGCATCCGGGCAGCCGAAACAAAAATCCGCAGGATGAAACCCTTTGCAGGTGATGCAGCCTTACGTGACTCGATAGTTGCGTATCTCGTACTCGATCGCATCGTAATGACAGAAGACTACGGCAAGATCCTGAACATGGAAGAAATTGCCGAGCAGTCGTATGATGCGATGGAAGCATACCTGCTGGCGAAAGAGAAAGCGGAAGAGAAACTGGAAGCTGCCTATGACCGCGTGAGCGATCAGCAAAAACTTTTTGCTGATCGGAACAACATAAAGCTTGTGGAATCCACCAGCAAGCTTGGCAAGAAGCTGGAAAAATCCAGCCAGGTCATCACTTATTATAACAAGATTTATCTGCTCTTTTTCAAGAGTTACAAGAACGAAGCGTATTTGATGAGTGCCCTGGATAAGAAAGACGTAAGCGCCATGGAGCAGACAAAAAATACTTTGCTCGCAAGTGCAGAACAGGATTTGGAAAAGATTGGGCCGATACCGGCATTCAACGGCGACAATTCACTGAAGAACGCCTGCCAGCAAATGCTTGCTTTCTACAAAATGGAAGCATCACAGAAAGTACCCGAGATGGTTAACTTTCAGCTGAAGCAGGAGAATTTTCAGAAAATGAATGCTGCCATGCAGGCCAAGCGACCGGCCGACCGCACCCAGGCTGACGTTGATAATTACAATAAGTCGGTGAAGGAATTTAACACGGCCGTTGAGAAGATAAATGTTATGCATAACGAGCTCAACAAAAAGCGTGGAAGCTTGCTCGAACAATGGAATAATGCGGTCGAAAATTTCCTCGACAAACACGTGCCGAAGCATAACGGTTAGGCTGACATCCTGTCATTTTTCTATCTTTGGAATATTATTTGAAATCCTGCCCTTTCGCAGGATTTTTTATTTAACACATCATCACTATGTCAACAGTTCAGGAAAAAGGAACCATTTCCATCCACACCGAAAATATTTTCCCCATCATCAAAAAGTTTCTCTATTCCGATCATGAGATCTTTTTGCGGGAACTGGTTAGCAATGCCGTAGACGCTACGCAAAAACTCAAAAAGCTTGCCTCGCTAGGCGAGTTCTCCGGTGAGCTGGGAGATCTTACCATCGAAGTTTCTTTCGACAAGGAAAAGAAAACCATCACCGTACGTGACAAGGGTCTGGGCATGACCGGGGAGGAAATCAAAAAATACATTAACCAGATTGCGTTTTCGGGGGCAGCCGAGTTCGTTGAAAAATTCAAAGACAAGACCGATGCGAAAGACATCATTGGCAAGTTTGGATTAGGCTTTTATTCGGCTTTTATGGTTGCCGACAGAGTCGAAGTAGTTTCTAAATCATTCAAAGAAGGTTCAGAAGCCGCGCGCTGGGAATGCGATGGCTCAACGGAATTTGAATTAAGTGCAGCAACAAAAGCCGAACGCGGAACCGATGTGATCCTTCACATCAATGCTGATTCAGAAGAATTCCTGGACGAATTCCGATTGAAAGGTATTCTCGAAAAATATTGCAAGTTCCTGCCGGTGCCGATCAAGTTCGGAACAAAAAAAGAAAGTGTTGAAGACGGAACGGATGATGAGGGTAAACCAAAGTTCAAGTCAGTAGAGGTTGATAACATCATCAACAATACCAACCCGGTTTGGACAAAATCACCTAACGATCTGAAGGATGAGGACTACCTGAAGTTTTATCGCGAACTCTATCCATTCAGTGAAGATCCATTATTCTGGATTCACTTGAATGTCGATTATCCGTTTAACCTGACAGGCGTTCTCTACTTCCCGAAAGTGAAAAACGACTTCGAGATGCAGAAGAACAAGATTCAGCTCTACTCACGCCAGGTGTTTATCACTGATGAGGTAAAAGATGTTGTTCCTGACTTCCTGATGTTGTTGCACGGAGTACTTGATTCACCCGATATTCCGTTAAACGTTTCAAGAAGTTATCTCCAGAGCGATTCGAATGTTAAAAAGATTAGTACACACATCACCAAGAAGGTAGCCGATAAGCTGAACGAAATGTTCAAAAAAGACCGTGCGGATTTTGAAAAGAAATGGGATGATGTTAACCTGTTTGTGAAGTACGGCATTATCAGCGATGAGAAGTTCTACGATCGCGCGAAAGATTTTACGTTGTTCAAAAACACCGAAAACAAATACTTCACCCTCGAAGAATACAAAGAGAAAGTTAGTCCGGCTCAAACCGATAAAGAAGGCACCGTAGTTTACCTCTATGCATCAGATGCCGGCAAACAGGACAGCTTCATCCAGACAGCTAAAAATAAAGCTTACGATGTGTTGATTTTAAATGGCCCGCTCGACAATCATTACATCAACACGCTTGAGCAAAAACTCGAGAAAGTTCAGATCAAACGTGTCGACAGCGACACCGCGGATAAGCTGATTGATAAAGATGAGAAAATCGAAAGCGTACTAACCGATTCGGAGAAGGAACAAGTAAAAGCTGTCTTTGAGAAAGCTGTTAATAACAAAAACATGAACATCACGATCGAGTCGCTCGCACCGGATGAATTGCCGATTATCATTACCATGAGCGAATTCATGCGCAGGATGAAAGACATGGCCAAGATGGGTGGAGGCGGCTACGCATTCATGGGCTCAATGCCCGATCAGTATTCAGTAGCCATCAACGGCAATCATGCGATTGTTCAGAAGATTCTGAAAGCTGAAAACGATGAGCAAAAAGCAACCCTTGCCAAGCAGGCGTTTGATCTCGGCTTGCTGTCGCAGAATATGCTTACAGGGGGGGATTTGACAAATTTTATTCATCGCACTATCAAATTAACATACAAATAGCAGTAGCAGTTAGATTTTTTTAGTAAATTTAATTACACTAACTTTTAAATCTAACTTATGAAAAAAATCTTGTTCTTTTTGGCTGTGAGTTTCATTGGCTTACAGTTAAATGCTAGGGATCTTTCAGAGGATCTTTGTGGTGATAATACATTTGTGGCTGTTTATGACGAAAGCATCGAATTGGAGCATTGGGCTAGCCAGTTCACAGCAACGCAACTTTATGAACTGAAATCTAATGGAGAATTAAAATGTCGCCTTGAAGATTTAGCAAGTAAGCTTTCTGTGCTTGAATCAAAATTTCCGGGAATCACAAAAAGTGGACATTTGCCAGTTATTTCTCTCGTCACTCATACAACTCAGGATTGTGATTTAACATATCTTCTTACTGTGAGCCTATGTGATACTTGGAATCCTTATTGTTGCCCAAGAACCCAGCAATATTATAATTGTTTAGATACAGCTTTCAACAATTGGATAATTTGCCTTGCTACGGCAGAGGATCCTTCCTAATCTCTAAAAGCAAGCAGCTCAACGCGTATCTTATGAAGTTGGGCTGCTTATTTCTTCATTAGATTTTTTTTGTCGGACAAAACAACAATGTTTTTTGACCGTTTAACAAGTATGCATAGGTGGCTTTGTTTTGCGGTTATTTCGATCCTATCTAACCAAATTGCCCTAATGGCGCAGGAAACTGAGCCGGAAGATCAGCGCTTCACGGTGGATACACCTGTGAATCTCGATTTTCTGAAGGAAGAAAAGACCGAAGAAGCCCCGAAAAAGAAGAAGGTTAAGAAAAAGGTTTTCTATGGCGTAAAAACCAAAAAGGGTTTTTCCCGCAGGGGGTCAGGTAATCGCGTTACGTATGAGCTTTTCTACTATCTGAAAAAGCCTGAGCTTCCGAAAACTTTCGTTCGCGACATCTACTATTACGACTACGCAAGAAGAGAAGTAATCCGTACAAGTAAGTTCGATCCTAAAAAGGGTGTTTTGCTTCACGGGCCGTATAAACGTGTGATGAACGAAGTAATCCTGGAGTCAGGTATCTTTTACAAGGGTACCAAGCACGGCCGCTGGATGACCTACAAGCAAGACAGCACGCTCACCGACAAGGCCCTGTACTTTCGCGGCTGGCCGAAAGAATCGCAGGTAACATACTATGATCCAATGGAGCGGAAAAAAGTAAAAGAGATAACGCCTATTGAGTTTGGTGAGAAAGAAGGATTCTATTACATGTTCCACGAAAACGGTTTGATTGCTGTAACCGGTGAATACAAGTGGGGTCGCAAGGTAGGAAGTTGGGTTGAGTACTATCCTAACGGGAAAAGAAAGAAGCTCGTTACATTTTCAAAAGATCCCTTCGATAAAGACCTGATGCCGTACGTTAAAACTGAATGGAACGAAAAAGGCAAAGAGGTTTACCGCAATAATAAAATGGTGAAATAGATCTTTACAGTGCATAGGGAGTATGACCGAAGCATCCCAGCGGAAGCACTGAAATATAAGATTCTTCGCTGTCGCTCAGAATGACGATCAGTAAAACGCGTCTTCAAAGTGGACGATCTCCGGATTTATTCCTGTTTTCACCGAAACAATATCAAACCGGATATTTCCTTCATACTTATTTTCGAATGTATACTGCTCGGCTGCACGAATCACGGTAGCTGCTTTGCGTGAATCAACAAATGCTTCAGGCTCTCCGTAAAACGAATAGCTTCTCGTTTTTACCTCTACAAAAACAATGAATGAACCCTTTCGCACAATCAGGTCGATCTCGGCATGTTTGTACCGATAATTACGAATCAGTACTTCATAACCTTTGCTTTTCAAATACGCTGCAGCACTTTCTTCACCTGCTTTACCGGTTTTAGCTCTATCATTCATAGTGTGGGGAAATCATATTTCTAAAATCGTAAATTTGCATCATGTCTGTTACAAAGAAGTCAATTGAAAGTTTTACACGCCAGTTGGGCGATGCATTAAAGATCGGTCAGTCGCTCGATCTGATGCGTCCAGGAAGTGACATCCGTAACGTGGTGATTGCCGGAATGGGCGGCTCGGGTATCAGTGCCAACTTGGTTGAGTCGTTAACGTGGGGAAGAATTCCAATACCGATTACGGTTTGCAAGAGTTATACGATTCCGCAATTTGTTAGTCCGCATACTTTATTTATCGCAAGCTCCTACAGTGGCAATACCGAAGAGACAATCGCTGCGCTCAATAAAGCTTTGCTTAAACGGGCACATTGCATTGTAATCGCTTCAGGCGGGAAGATTCTGGACATTGCACGTGAGTATAACCTGTTCTATATCCAGTTGCCGTTGGGCTGGGCAAGTCCGCGTGCCATGCTGGGGTATAACATGGTGTCGTTACTATCCTTGCTATATCACACAAACCTCATCGGTGCCGCGTTTATCAAAGAGACAGAAAACGCGATGGAATATCTCGATCGCAGCGAAAAGGCGATCGAAACAGAAGCAGAAATCATCGCCCGCAAATTAAAGGGCAAGTTGCCCGTGATTTACTGCGACAGCCGCCTTCAGGCTATGGCTACACGCTTCCAGCAACAGCTGAACGAAAACTCGAAACAGCTCGCACACGTGAACGTGTTCCCCGAAATGAACCACAACGAACTTACCGGCTGGCGGTTCCCGGAGAACCTTTTACCGATGCTTCAGGTTATATACCTGTATTCCGATCACGACCATGAACGCGTTGAAAAGCGCATGGACATTTGCCGGGATATCTTTGAAAAGAAATCAAACAGTATTATCGACATCGTGGGCGAAGGCGCCTCACTGCTTGAACAATACTACTACCTTATCCACTTAACCGACTGGATTTCATTTTATCTCGCCAAGGAAAATGGCGTAGAGGCCGATCCAATCGAAGTTGTGGATTATTTAAAATCCGAGCTGGAAAAAAACAGGTGAACGCAATCCTGAACCATCAAACAAAATTTTCTGATCTGGGCCTAATCGAATATCAAAAGGCCTGGGATTATCAAACCAGTCTTTTCAATTCGATTTTAGAAATCAAATCTGCCAATCGTACAGCAACAGAAGCTGACCAACGATTGACCGATAATTACCTGCTGTTCTGCGAACACCCGCACGTTTATACCCTGGGTAAAAGCGGTAACGAAGAAAACCTGCTGATTGAGAAAGAAGAGTTGCCTGCTATAGGCGCGACTTACTTTCACATCAACCGCGGAGGTGACATAACCTATCACGGACCGGGACAACTCGTTGGGTACCCGATTTTGGATCTGGAAAATTTCTTTACGGACATTCACCAGTATATGAGATTACTGGAAGAAGCTGTGATTCAAACACTGGCTGAGTTTAGTATCATCGCTGGCAGAATCAAAGGCTTAACCGGAGTTTGGCTGGACGTTGACGATCCCAAGCGAGCGCGAAAAATTTGTGCGATGGGCGTTAAAACCAGTCGCTGGGTAACGCTTCACGGCTTTGCACTTAACGTGAACACCGACTTGTCGTACTTTGACAAAATGGTTCCGTGCGGCATCCAGGATAAATCGGTTACTTCCATGCAGAAGGAGTTGCGAAGGGCCGTTGATATGACCGAGGTTAAAAACGTGATGAAAGAAAAGTTGGCTGAACTTTTTAAAATGAATTTTTCACAATAAGAACAGCTGCCATCCTTGCTGTCGAAGTATGACACGACTTGTCTTTTCAAATCGTTACCTTCGGTAAATTTTTTTAGTATGCTCCCTGAACTTCGCGACATTGTTTTCCTGGATATCGAAACCGTTGGTTGTACCGATCAATACCATACACTTGACGAGCGTCTGAAAACACAATGGGCGCGGAAGGCTGCTTTCCTGAAGCGTGAAGAAAACTCAACCGATGAAGAGTTGTTTTACCTGCGTTCGGGAATTTATGCGGAGTTCGGAAAGATCGTGTGCATTGGCGTTGGGATGTTGTACGAAACTGAATCGGGCGAGTTGGGATTAAAAACAAAAGCCTATTGCGGCCATAATGAGCGCGCGATGCTGCTTACATTTAAAGAAATGCTCGAGAAGATTGATTCTTCATCCGTGAGGCTGTGTGCGCATAATGGCAAGGAGTTTGATTTCCCTTTCCTGAGCCGGAGAATGCTGGTGCAGAACATTCCGTTGCCGATTGCGTTAAACCTTTCCGGACGCAAGCCATGGGAAACTCCACACCTGGATACCATGGAAATGTGGAAATTTGGCGACTATAAGAATTTCACCTCCCTCGATCTGCTGGCCGCCATCTTCAATGTTCCCTCCAGCAAAAGCGATATGGACGGAAGCCAGGTTAATCACGTGTATTACAAGGAAAAGAATCTGGATAAAATCAAAAATTATTGCGTAAGCGATGTCGTAGTGCTTACGCAGCTTTACCTGAGACTGAAAGGCCTGCCGATGATGGAAACCAGAAACATCATTACAGCGTAGATTTTGCTATCTTTAACATACGTATGGATGCAATTGCAGTAAGGAAGAAGTTGGCGGGTAAAATCGATAAGATTGATGACCAACAATTGTTAGAAAGTCTTGACGCGTTGATTGATGATCTGCTGGCAAAAAAATCTGGGAAAGATTTTTGGAATGATTTGCCTGACTCATTGCAAAAGGGAATTGAAGCAGCCGAACGACAAATGGATTACGGTCAAGGAATTCCCCACAAAGAAGTACTTGATGAAATTAAAAAGCGATTTAAAAATTAATGGGCTACGCAATTTATTGGTCGCCCGTAGCAAAGAACGATTATATCAATATTTTAGAATACCTGAACTCGCACTGGGGACAGCAAGAAGTGACAAGTTTCATTTCACGAACTGACAAAACACTCCAACTGATAAGCGCCAATCCCAGGCTCTTTGTTTCCTCAGCAAAAAAACCTGCCGTACACCGATGCGTATTGACCAGCCAGGTAAGCTTGTACTATCGCATCAATAATCAGAACATCGAGTTACTCAGGTTTTGGGACAACCGGATGGATCCGGAAAAACTTATTTATTAAAAATTATGTCAAAAAAGAAAAAAGATAAAAAGTCGAAAGACGATAAACACTTAATCGGACGACTGCGCACAGGTATACTGGAATTGTTAGAAGAAAACCCGGGCCGCGCATATTCCATCAAGCAAATCACCAAAAAGCTCGTTCTTAAAAAACGGGAAGACATTAAAACGGCAACCTTCCTGGTTTACGAACTGGAAGAAGACGGGAAGCTGAAAGAATTGCCTAATGGAAGTTATGTCAGCGCACAGGCTGCCGGAACCAAAAAAGGTGGCATCACCGGCATTGTTGATCATGTGAACCCGCGTTTCGCGTACGTACGCATCGGTGAAGACAAGAAAGATATCTACATCAAAAATTCCGACCTCGGATCAGCGGTAGATGGCGATACGGTCACTGTTTCGGTTTTCTCGAAGCGAAGCGGTGCCAATCCCGAAGGTAAAGTTACAGGCATTGTCAAGCGCGGTCGCACCCGCTTTGCCGGTCGCGTGGAGCTTTCCCGCAATGCTGCGTTTGTAGTTCCGGATTACCGGAAGATGCACCAGGATTTTTACATCAACGCGGAGGACATTAACGGAGCAAAAGACAACGACAAGGTTGTTGTAGAAGTAATCGAGTGGGCAACGGGTGAAAAAAATCCGGTTGCAAAAATTGTTAACGTGCTCGGAGGCGCTGGCGAAAATGAAGCAGAGATTCACTCCATCATGGCCGAATTCGGGTTGCCGTTTAACTTCCCGGAAAAGGTAGAGCGTGAATCGGAAAAAATTGATGAGGGCTTCACGCAGGCGGAAATCAAAAAACGCTGGGACTTCCGCGACATTCTTACGTTTACGATTGACCCGGAAGATGCCAAGGATTTTGATGATGCTTTGTCGTTCGAATATTTGCCGGATGGAAATTATCGGATTGGCGTTCACATTGCGGATGTAACACATTACGTTCATCCCGACTCAGAACTTGAAAAAGAGGCTTTTGACCGCGCAACTTCGGTTTACCTGGTCGATCGCACCATTCCAATGCTTCCGGAACGCTTGTCGAACGGGCTATGTTCGCTCCGGCCGAAAGAAGACAAGTTTACATTCTCGGCTGTATTCGAAATGGATAAGCATGCCCATATCAGGAAAGAATGGTTTGGCCGCACCATTATTCACTCCGATCACCGGTTTAGTTACGAAGGGGCGCAGGAAGTTCTGGAAACCAAACAAGGCCCGTTTGCCAATGAGCTTAACCTTTTAAATGAGTTGGCGCATCATCTCAGAAAAGAACGTTTCAAAAACGGAGCGGTAAACTTTGAAGCAACTGAAGTAAAATTCAAGCTCGATGAAAAAGGCAAGCCGTTAGCCGTTATTCCGAAAGTCCGGAAAGATGCCCATAAGCTTATTGAAGAATTTATGCTGCTTGCGAACAGGCAGGTAGCACGATTTATCTATAACATGAAGAAGGGTGAAGAGCGCAACACATTTGTGTACCGCACGCACGACAACCCGGATCCTGAAAAACTTCAGAACTTCGCCACGTTTGCCCGCCAGTTCGGTCATAAATTGAATGTTGAAGGCAATGGCGTTTCCCGTTCGCTGAATAAACTCATGGACGAGGTGGAAGGGAAGCCGGAACAAAATGTTTTACAATCGCTGGCCGTACGCGCGATGGCGAAAGCAAAATATACGACAGAGGCCAAAGGCCACTTCGGGTTGGCGTTCGACCATTATTCGCATTTTACATCACCGATCAGGCGTTATCCCGATATGATGGCGCATCGCTTATTGCAGCATTATCTCGACAAGGGAAAATCTGTGAACAAAAAAGACTTTGAAGAAAAGTGTTTGCATTCATCCGAACGTGAAAAACGTGCTGCCGATGCGGAACGTGCTTCCATCAAATACAAGCAGGTTGAGTACATGTCGATGATGGACAAAAACAAAACCTACGATGGCATCATTTCAGGTGTAACCGAGTGGGGTATTTTTATTGAAATCATCGAAACCAAATGCGAGGGCATGATCCGGTTGGCCGATATGGACGATGACTTTTACGAGTTTGACGAAAAGAGCTACAGTGTTGTCGGACGCAGACGAAGAAAGATTTACACGCTGGGCGACCAGGTTCGGGTGAAAATCAAGAAAACAGACGTAGACCGGAGAACTGTGGATTTGGTGTTTGCGAGAGAAACATCTGCCGCGTTATAATACCAAGTTGCTGTCACTCTGAGCCTGTCGAGGGGATTCACGATCCTAATTGTTTAACGTCATGCAGAGTAAGAAACGACCGATGTCATCCTATTCAGTGCACAAATCAGGGAATGCTTCACTTCGTTCAGCATGACGTTGGTATTTGACGGCTCCTGAGTAATTTCGCATCGTAATCTCACGCATGACGCCCCTCAAAACCTATCACCAGTGGATCGAACAGGAAATCAAAAAGAACCCGTTCGGTAAACAACCGGCTTCGCTTTACGAACCCATTCGCTACATCATGGCGCTGGGCGGAAAGCGACTCCGGCCTGTCCTGGCACTTCTCTCCTACTCGCTGTACAAGAACGATCCGAAAAGCATTGTGCCGTACGCGACTGCAATTGAAGTGTTTCATAATTTCACACTCATGCATGACGACATCATGGACAATGCCCCGCTTCGGAGGGGAAATGTAACCGTGCACGAAAAATGGAACCTGAGCACTGCGATCCTTTCCGGTGACGTGATGCAGGTAAAGGTGTATGACATGTTGTTGTCGCTGCCGGGCGAAAAGCTGAAAGAAGTTATCACATTCTTCAATAAATGTGCGACCGAAGTTTGCGAAGGCCAGCAGTGGGACATGGAGTTTGAGACCACAAAATCCGTAACGGAAGCGCAGTACATCAACATGATTCGTCAGAAGACGGCTGTACTTCTGGGCTTTAGCCTGGAGATGGGTGCCATTCTTGCCGATGCTTCGTTAGACGATCGCAAATTGTTGCGTGAATTCGGAACAAGCATCGGGATCGGGTTCCAGTTAAAAGACGATCTGCTGGATGCTTACGCTGATCCGAAGAAATTCGGCAAGCAGGTCGGTGGGGACATCATCGCCAATAAAAAAACATACCTGCTGATTAAGGCGCTTGAAAAGGCGAAGGGAAAAACGAAAAGTGAACTGCAGCAGCACCTTGAATTGAAAAAATTCAACAAGGCTAAAAAAGTTAAAGCCGTGAAAGAAATTTATAATTCGCTCGACATTCCGGGATTAACTGAAAAGAAAATCAACCAGTATTTTAGCCGGGGATTTGCTGCGCTTGATAAGCTGAATGTAGGCGCAGAGAGAAAGCAGGCATTGATTGCATTTGCCAAAGATTTGATCAGTCGGCAATCCTAATAAAAAGTAAAGCGAAGAATCTCCTGAAATAACTTTCGGAAATCCCTCACTTTCTCTTCCGCATGAAGATTTTTAAATAATTCTATTTAATAGCAACCGAATTCGAAAGCTTCACTTTGTAGCGAATACCTCCTCCAAAGTCTTCATCCATTCGTAAAACCTCCCGGCCTTTCTTGCTGATGTAGAAAATTGCGTAGTTCTTGGCGTCATAATCGATGCGGAGCTTCCAGCACGCAACCGTACCACCTTCAATCACACTAAGATTTTCTTCGCCAATAACTTTGTAGACGTAAAGCTGCGGTTCGGTCCGGCCTCCCGGATGATAAAAGCTGATTGCAAAACTCTTTCCGGCTTTCAAATCAAATAACGGAAAGGTCTCAAGATCTAACTCCCAATTAAGCGTGGGAGCCTTCAGATCAAGAACAAATCCTTTTTTGGAATTATAAGCAACTGTATCAGATCCTTTAATCTTATCTGCATAGAAATCATATGCTTCGATAACCCGGTTCATTTTAGTACGGTGAAAAACCGGCAGGAAATTATCAGCCTCTACCAGTGAGTAACATATTCGAACCCGGGATGTGTCAGACCCATACGACTTCTCGACAATTTCTATCAGGTCGCGCTCGCCTTGCTTTACAAATTTAACGTCTCGGCTCCATACAAATGTAAAGGCCATACGCGGATCACCTTTCCGTTGAATAAACACCAGATATTGATTCGGCCCAGCCTTCAGGTGCTTTTTGATAAGCTTGCTGTCGAGATGATACACCGTATCAACTTGTGCGTATGTTAACGTTGTAATAAAAATGAACAAGATTGTACTTAACAGGAATTTCATGTATTAAGGAGGTTAGATATTATTTGTTCTTTTCGAGCGCTTCAAGAATTTCTTTCCACGCCAGCGGCGCGGTGTGCATGGCATATACCGTATCCACCTGAAGCTTGTTGCGATCAACAACTGCTTTTACTTCTGCGAGGTATTCGATGAAAAAGAAACTTTTGTCGCGTTGCTGCTGAATCAGGTCGCTGGTGTAGAGCACTTTTTGTTTTGGGAAATAAACTGCAACCATGCGCTCGCCCCCTTCACCGTTAACCGGAAGGATTTGTATCGGCACATTTTTATCATCCAGGGAAACAGTTTTTTCAACCAATGAATAAACAGGTTTCAACTTTTTTGTTTGCTGATTATCCGGTCGCGGTGAAAAATCTGCCGTGGCGACTTTATCCAGTATGGGTTTGTTAAGCTTGTTAGTGTATACCGGTACCCCCATAGAAATGTATTCACGAACACCTGCCAGGTGCGGCCAGGCATCAGACGACACAACCACAGCTTTTATCTTTTTTGAAGGATATCGCTTCCTGATTTCGCTTATCAGCTGAACACTATAACCGGAACTAATGGGCGACTCAATCACTACTATCCCATCCTCCTGTTCGGCCCAGCCCGTGAACCAGTTACCGGGGATAACAAATATTCCCTTCGCAACTTCAATTACTTTATCGACCGACAATTTTGTTTTGTTAACATTCTGGGCCGGTGTTGATGATTTTCGGATATCGTCCGGAATACTCAGCGCAGTTTCGTCAGTGGTTTTTTGGAAAGTTATGTCGTTAACAATTATTCGTTTCCAGAGCTGCCCGGTACGATATACATCCCATTGCAA
Source organism: Cyclobacteriaceae bacterium (assembly GCA_016786585.1). GTDB lineage: Bacteria > Bacteroidota > Bacteroidia > Cytophagales > Cyclobacteriaceae > UBA2336. Next base: position 342,929 of record JAEUUI010000006.1, on the reverse strand, counting down.
TGGATAGAGTACATTATGCTGATGAAGTGCATACACCGAATACTGGATTCGGGTTTTAAACTTACCCCAAACTGAAAAGAAAAATTCGTTGGGAGCATACGTGTCGATATGGGCTTCTGAAATTAAAAATGTGTTTGCATTAATAAATAATGTGTAGCCAATCTTGTTAGCCGCAAAACTCACCTGATAGTGATTAACGCCGTCCAGGTCAATCATTTTGTCAAATTTCAAGTTTGACGCCAACGCCTGTTTCAAAACATTCTCAGGTGCGTACTGCATCCATTTAATATTTTCTTCCCGAAAACTCGGGTACAACGACATCTTACGCTCACCGAACGCCATGTATCCGACCGTGTCGTCCTGCACATAGGTTAATTGTGACGGTTGGATACTCTGAAACATTTTTGTTTCCACTTTCTGGTTCATGCGCAGCTTGCGGGTATCACGCAGTTCCTCCACATCGATATAAGACGTGATAAACGGCCCGGAAGGATTTTCGGATTGCTCAAGCCATTGCTGGTGGCCGATGTAGTGCATCCGCACATAATTAATGGTGTCCCACGCGGATCCGCCAAACGCTTCGCGGGTTTTCTGTAAGATCTGTTTCGCATCCTGCGCCTTTACAGGAGTCAACAGGATCGTCAATAAAACAATCGGTATAAGTTTACGCATGCAGGTTAGTTTGCTCTTACGAACGGGATTTGAGCGCACAGGATGTAGCTTTTCAATGCGTGCATGATTTGCTTTGCAGATAATGCGAATTTTTCTACCGATTCAATCCGTAGAATACCTGATACCAAAGTTTAATCGCGGGCATCAAATCAAATTGAAATCCGTTATCCAGGAAGGTAAATTTGTACCTTCACTTTCCATTTCAATAACCTTGCAAAAAGTCTTATTCAGGAATCGTGTACTGCTTCTGCACCTCTCATTCTGGGTGCTGTATTTTTCCTACCGGGTTTATGACATTCAGGAATATACCGGCTTTCAGCGCGCATTTATTTATGCAGGTCTTCCAACAGCTTTTAACCTTATTGCCAGCTACACACACTACATCTTCATTTTCCCGATTCTGTTTCAGAACAGGAACTGGAAAAAATATACGGGGTTACTCATCATCTTACTGGCCGTGATATTTTGTGGCCGCGTCTTAACTGAAAACCTGATATATACGCAGTTCACTACAAATGAAGAATACTTCAAGACGTTAAAACTATCGCGCATCATCAGTACCGTTTGGGATACCCTGACGTTTATCGTGTTTACGGGGATGATTCGGTTTGTGCTGGAATGGTTCGAGTTGGAAAACAAACGCAAGCAACTTGAAAATGAAAAGCTCAACGCCGAACTCAATTACCTCAAATCGCAGATTAATCCGCACTTTCTCTTCAATACGCTGCACAATCTTAATTCCCTCGTTTACGCGGGCGCGAAAAATGCCAACGATGTAATTATTAAGTTATCGAATATTATGCGCTACATGATTTACGAATCCGGAAAGGAGCGCGTGCCGTTGTCGAGCGAGATAGCGTATATGAACGACTACATTCATCTGGAAAGTATTAGATTGAACAATTCATTTAAACTCGATTTTAAAATTACCGGGCCGGTAGAACAAGTTGTTATCGCTCCGCTTGTGCTGATCACCTTTTTGGAAAACGCGTTCAAACATGGCGTAAGCGACCGGGAGCCCGACTGCTGGATTGAGGTTCGTTTGCTGGTGGACACCAACCAGGTTTTACACTTTCACGTAGCCAATAAAAAAATCCAACGCGCAAACCAACCGAAACTGAAATCGGGATTTGGATTAGTCAATGTGAAGAAGCGACTTGAGTTAAGCTATCCGGAAAAGCATACGCTTGAGGTAAATGATACAGAGACATCGTACAGTATCGATTTAACCCTTCCGCTGTCATGATTCGTTGCATGGTGATCGATGATGAGCCTCTGGCACGTCAGCTCCTGGCTGACTTCATTTCCAAAGTGCCGAAACTATCACTAGAGGGTTCCTTCTCAAGCGCGCTGGCTTCGCTGGAGGTTGTTCGGAAGAAACAGGTTGATGTGTTATTTCTTGACATCCAGATGCCTGACATTTCCGGCATTGAGTTTCTGAAAACACTTGAACGCAAACCACTGGTCGTTTTCACAACAGCGTTCGCAGAACATGCGCTTCAGGGATACGAATTGGACGTTGCCGATTACCTATTAAAACCTTTCGATTTTAACCGATTTCTTAAATCGATAAATAAAATTACGCAACGATTAAAGACAGCACCAGGATTTAGTGACCCTGGTGAAAAAATCGATTCCATTTTTGTAAAGGACGGCACAAAGCAGGTTAAAATACCAATTGATTCCATACGATACATTAAAGGTTCACGTGAATATGTTACCATTGTAACAAGCGATAAAAAAATCATGAGCCTGCAAACTATGAAAGGCATGGAAGAAATGCTGCCCCTGGGTTTCATCCGCATTCATAACTCGTTTATCATCTCACTTGCTGCAGTAGACACGATTTTTAAAAACAAGCTTCAGATCGGCAAAGAAGAATTTCCAATCGGAATTACCTACAAGAAAAAGGTTTTTGAAGCGTTGACGCAGTTTTACCCAACCAAAAAGATTGCTGACGACTAATCGATGAAAATTTTAACGAAGCGCCCGGAAAGTTGCCTGCGTGAATAACGCCTCTCTGCGAGGTTGCGCGAAGCTTGCTGCATTTTTTTTAGTTCTTTTTGATCGTGGAGTGCCAAACGAATTTTATTTAAAAAATCATCGGGTGCAGTGGGATTAATATAAATGCCACATCCTGCTTCTTCAACCTCATTCTTAATCCATCCGCCAAAGTTCACAACGATCATTTTTCCGGCGGCCAGTGCGTCAAAATATTTGTTCGGCGAACCCGTTTCGAGTACCGGCAAAGGCTGATAGCTGATAAACGCTGCATCGGTAACATTTAAAACTTCGTTCACTCCGTTACGGTCCTGCATCGAAACGAACGACACATTATTCAGCTGCTGGTGTTTTGCGTAGGCCAGCAAATCCTCATGGCGCGCGCCCTCTCCGCAGAGAATAAAATGAATGGGTTCATTTTTAACCGCTTGAGCACACGCAAGAATTTGTTCCAGTCCGTTCGCAAGGCCAAACGTGCCAATGTACGACAACACAAACTTGTTCTGAACACCAAATTTTTCCTCAAGCGATGGAGTCTTATCCGATGGATAATAATAGTCCGTGTCGGACATGTTGGGAATAACTTCAATTTGTTTTCCGGGTACTTTTTCAGCGATCGCTTTCCTGATTGAATCTGACAACGCAACAATCAGTTTGGCGCGTTTATAAATAGAGCGTTCAAGTTGATACAGAATTCTTTTGAGCAGTGGGTTTTTAACAATCCCGACCTGGATGGGCGCTTCGGGCCAGAGGTCACCCACTTCAAAGATGTACGGAATTTTATACCTCCACTTAATCCAGATGGCCGCCAGCCCGATTGTTAAGGGCGTTGAGATCGCGTAACAGCTATCGTAGTCACGAAACTTTGCAGCCGCTTTCACAATACTGAAAACAAATTTTAAAAATGAGCTGACGCGTTTAAAGGATCCGAAGTTGTTGCTGTACGGAATGGGCAGGTAGTGAACTTCAATTCCTTCGACCGACTCTTTCCGGAAACCAGTGCCGTTGTGTGTAGTGATGACCGCGGTTGTTATCCCGCGATCCGCCAATGCGCGGGCCAGGTAATATGAGCGCAGCGGTCCTCCGGTTTTAGGTGTATTAAAATATTGGTGGAGGATGAGCACTTTCACGCTGTAAAGAAACAATTTTTAAGGTTTTGTGTATGTTTACATCGGGAATACCGCCTCTGAAAACTACAATTCGAATAACCTCTTTGCCTGAAAGGGCCAAAACAGCCTGATCTTCCTGATCAGGTGATTATACACGTCTGCATTTGGCAGATCAAAGGGAGTTTATTTTCATTAATTATTAATCCATGTTAGAAACAACACGACTTAAGCTTGTGCCGCTTACGCACGGGCAAATGTTACTTTATAAAAATGATCCCGAGGCGTTAGCGCGTTCATTGGACATACGTTACCTGGAAAGGCAAAATGATCCGGCCGTGGCAAATGACCTCCAGGAGGCGATCGAATTCTGGATTGTGAAAACAAAACAGCATCCGGAAAATTTCGAGTGGTTCACCACCTGGGAAATAATTCTGAAAGATGAAAACGTATCGGTGGGGGGAATCGGATTTGCCGGCTTGCCGGATATTGACGGCAAAAGTATGACCGGGTATGGGCTCGACATGCGATACCACGGCCGCGGCCTTGCCACCGAAGCGCTCGCAGCCATGATTCAGTGGGGCTTCAATAATCCGGATTTGCAAACAATCCTGGCCGACACGCCTCTGTTGCATACCGCATCACAGCGTGTATTGATCAAAAACAATTTCGTTGAGCACATGCGCAATGAGGTGTTGATCCACTGGAGTTTGAACCGGTAAAACAAAAAGGCCATCAAAAAAATGATGGCCTTCCTTTACATTGTCGGTTTACGACATTAATGCTCGTGGTCGTGATGCTGCTCGTTGCGCGAGTAGCTGAGGATGTTTAGCACGGTACTGGCTGCTGGTTCCAGCTGTGTCTTATCAAGCTCATTTTTCATCGCACTCATGGATTGATACAATTCACGAAGCTCGTTGTCGGCAAGCAGGGCCTTATTGATCTCCTGCTCCTCCTTCTCCGTAGTTTCGTGATATAGGTACCTCATCAGATCGTTTTGGGTAAAAGTTTTTATCATAGGCAAGATGGTTTTTGATCATTTTCTTTCTCAGGTTGATGAGTGCATAACGCATTCGTCCCAAAGCTGTGTTAATACTTACCCCGGTTCGTTCGGCTATTTCCTGGAAACTCATTTTCAGGTAATGCCGCATAATCAGAACCTGCTTTTGCTCTTCGGGAAGCTCTTTAATCAACTCCCGCAGCCGGGCAGCGGTATCTTTCATAATCTGTTTGTCCTCCATCGACTCTTCTGCAAACTGCATTGAGTTCATCAGGGGACTTCCGTCTTCCAAAACAATCTCCGGGTAGCGCTTTTCTTTCCGGAAATGGTCGATGGCCAGGTTATGCGCGATTCTGCTAATCCATGGTAAAAATTTACCCTCTTCATTATAGCGTCCGCTGCGAATGGTATTGATAGCCTTGATAAAGGTTTCCTGCAACAGGTCTTCCGCAACGTAGCGGTCTTTCACAATCAGGTAAATGGCTGTAAAAACCCTTGATTTGTGCCTGTGAAGGAGAATCTCGAAAGCCTTCTCATTACCATCTTTATAGCGTGACACCAGTTCGCTGTCACTCCATTTGTTCTGAATCATTCTGTCTCACATTTAGGTAACGTAGAAGTCTATTCGATATTATTGGGGGGTTTAGTTGAACAATTAGTTTGAAAAGATATTAAGTTTCGCCAAAACCGCAAAAAAAAACTGAAAATTCTTGTCACAAATGAAAATTCTTAATGTATTTGTCCTCGATTTTTTGCGTATTCAAACTGTATGCCTGATAACAAGAAGCGTCTGATCAAAAGCCTCGATAATCTGAGCGAAGACCTGAAAGAGCTTATTAAACGTCAATACCCAAACGGGTATGAAAGTAACATTACCCGGATTGTCAGCCCCAAAAAGGAGCAGCTGTTCGTGTTCCCGCTGGAGACAGACGATGCCATCATCCTGGTAAAAGTACCCGTAACCAAAAACAGCGATGGTGGTTATGATATGGAGAAGGAAACCAAGGAGGAATTCTCGGATGACCGGGACGACTTGGCCGACAATGAGGAAGGCGATGAGGATAGTGACAGCGATGCCGGCGAGGATGATTATGATGGCAGTGGGAAAGCCGGAAAAGAGGGCAGCTACGACCCTGATTTCGATAATTAATTTCTCCTGTAACGATTTAAAATTTTTTCGGACGCCATCAACCCTGATGGTGTTCGTGTTTTTGAACTTGTCTGGCCCGATTCAGGTTTCTGATAGGATGGGGCAACGTGTTTCCCTATTTTAGCACTTCTGCATGAACACCGATTTGATTCGTAGCGATTCTCACCTCGATAACCTCGATCCCAAAGAATATATCATCATTAAACGCGCCCGGGTTAACAACCTCAAAAACCTGAGCGTGGCCATCCCGCGCAACAAGCTGGTGGTGATCACCGGCTTATCGGGTTCCGGGAAATCCTCGCTGGCGTTCGATACGCTTTTCGCGGAAGGACAGCGGATGTATGTGGAAAGTTTAAGCTCGTACGCACGCCAGTTTCTGGGCCGGATGGAAAAGCCTGATGTCGACTATATAAAAGGTGTGTCCCCGGCTATCGCGATTGAACAGAAAGTTAACACCCGCAATCCGCGCTCTACGGTAGGAACCAGCACGGAGATTTACGATTACCTGAAATTGCTGTTTGCACGGATCGGTAAAACGTATTCGCCTGTCAGCGGCAAAGAAGTAAAGCGCGATACGGTAACCGATGTGGTGAATGCCATCAATAAGCTTCCTGCCGGAACCCGGATTATGATTGCCGCACCAGTAACGCTCGCCAAGGGTAAAAAAATTCAGGATGAACTAAACCTGTTGTTGAGCAAAGGTTTTGCACGGGTGTTGCTAAACGAAGAGACGTTTTTTATTGAAGATTTGTTGAGTAGTCCCTCACCCCGTCCTACGGACACCCCGCTCCCGAGGGAGAGGGGAAGGGGTGAGGGAAAGAAGAAAATCTCCGATAAAGATAAGATCGAAATCCTGATCGACCGGGCTTCGGTTAATGCAGAGGATGAGGATACTGTTTTCCGGATTTCAGATTCGGTGCAGACTGCCTTTTACGAAGGGCATGACGAATGCCTTGTGCATGTTGAGGGTCAGAAACCCATGTATTTCTCTGACCGGTTCGAGCTCGATGGCATTCAGTTCACGGAACCATCCGTCAATTTCTTCAGCTTTAATAATCCATTTGGTGCGTGCCGTACGTGCGAAGGTTTCGGCAAAGTGCTGGGGATTGATGAAGATCTTGTTATACCCGATAAATCTTTATCGGTCTACGAAGGAGCAATAGCACCATGGCGTTCAGAGGCCATGAGTGAATGGGTGAAACCGCTACTGAAAAACGGAATCAAATTCAATTTCCCGATTCATCGCCCTTACAACGAACTCTCACAAAAAGAACAGCAACTGCTTTGGGATGGTAACCCGTATTTTGAAGGTATTCATGCATTCTTCAAATACCTTGAATCCAAAACCTACAAAATTCAATACCGGGTTATGTTGTCGCGTTACCGCGGAAGAACAACCTGCCCAGATTGTCGCGGTACCAAGCTTCGGAAAGATGCGCAGTATGTAAAAATTGCTGATACATCGATCACCGATCTCGTGTTGATGCCGATTGAGGATGTGTTAACATTTTTCTCTGGCCTCAAGCTTCCGGATTACGACAAAAAAATCTCCGAACGGATTCTGACAGAAATCAAATCACGTCTGGAATACATGGTGAAAGTTGGATTAGGATACCTGACACTGAACCGGGTTACGGCAACATTATCCGGAGGTGAGTATCAGCGCATCAAGCTGGCCACTTCACTCGGAAGCGCACTGGTGGGTTCGATGTATATCATGGACGAGCCCAGCATCGGCCTGCATCCGAAAGACACGGCCCGCATGGTTGAAGTGCTGAAATCGTTGCGCGATCTCGGTAATACCGTGATTGTAGTTGAGCACGAAGAAGAAATCATGCGCGCAGCCGATGAGATCATCGATATCGGTCCGAATGCGGGAGCGCATGGTGGCGAACTAATCTTTCAGGGGTCCATCAAACAACTCAACGGGAAAACGAACTCGCACACGGTAAACTACCTGAGCGGAAGAGATACGATCCAGGTTCCTTCCAAGAGACGCAAATGGAAGGATCACATTACGATTAAAGGTGCACGTGAAAACAACCTGAAAAATCTAACCGTCAAATTTCCATTAGGAACATTAACCGTTGTTACCGGGGTAAGCGGATCCGGCAAGTCGACCCTGATCAAAAAGATTTTGTATCCAGCGATTGGCCGCTTAAGCGGATCGGTGGGTGAAGCTCCCGGAAAATTCGATTCGATGGATGGCGATGTATCGCGCATCACGCAGGTTGAATTTGTTGATCAGAACCCGATTGGAAAGTCTTCGCGGTCAAACCCGGTCTCATATGTAAAGGCATACGACATCATTCGTCAACTCTATGCCGATCAGCCGCTGGCTAAGCAGCGCGGTTATAAGCCTTCCAACTTTTCGTTCAATGTGGAAGGCGGCCGCTGCGAAACGTGCGAAGGTGAAGGCGAGATCAAAGTTGAAATGCAATTCATGGCCGACATCTACCTGGAGTGTGAAAGCTGTCACGGTAAACGCTTCAAGCAGGAAACGCTTGAGGTTGAATACAACGGCAAGAACATCGCAGACGTGCTTGATATGACCATTGAAGATGCGCTGGACTTTTTTAGGGACAAGAAGCCGGTCTACGATAAAATACTTCCGTTGAACGATGTTGGCTTGGGCTATGTAAAATTAGGCCAATCATCCAATTCACTTAGTGGTGGCGAAGCGCAGCGCGTGAAGCTTGCTTCGTTTCTGGGTAAGAACGCAGCTGAAGGAAACATTCTCTTCATTTTTGATGAGCCTACAACCGGGCTGCATTTCCACGACATTTCAAAACTGCTTAAAGCAATGAATGCCTTGGTCGATCAGGGCCATTCGGTAATTGTGATCGAGCACAATCTCGAAATCATCAAGTGTGCCGACTGGATTATTGATCTGGGACCGGAGGGCGGAGAGAAAAAAGGCGGTAACTTGTTGTTTGAAGGCACCCCGGAAGACATGGTGAAGAAAGCGAAAGGCAGCTATACCGCTGAGTTTTTGAAGGAAAAGCTCGGCTGATACTAAACGGATTTCAGTCTCTGTATTTATATGAAAATTACTTCTTTCGCAAAACTGGCGGTTGTGCTGTCAGTCCTTATACTCTTTATAACAAGTTGCCAGGTAGGGCGCTTCGTATTCCGAAACTTTGCAAACATTACTGACTATCGGATTTTTCCATCAAGGCCGCTGCACAACGATTCCGTAAAATTTACATTTCAGCAGGCGAGTCAGGCGCGGTTTCCTAAAACGATTACCGATAAAACTCAGCACACGGTCAACTTCGAGCGATATCTGGAGGACAATAAGTCAGTGGCGTTTCTGATTATAAAAAATGATACGATCCTTTATGAAAAGTACTTCGACCATTATGAACAGGAGAGCATCGTAGCATCTTTTTCGATGGCGAAGTCGGTGACGTCAATTCTAATCGGGTGTGCAATTGATGACGGATTTATCAAATCCGTAGATGAGCCTGTTACCAACTACGTTCCGGAATTGAAAAAGAACGGGTTTGAGAAAGTAACGCTGAAACATCTTCTGCAGATGACATCGGGACTTGACTTTAACGAGAGTTATGTGAATCCCTTTGGGGATGCCGCTACATTCTACTACGGCCGTAATCTTCGCAAGAGTATTACCAAAATGAAACTAAAGTCAGAGCCCGGTAAGAACTTCGAGTATGTCAGTGGAAGTCCGCAGATACTTGGTTTAGTGTTGGAGCGTGCATTGAAAACAAAAACCGTTACCGCTTACCTACAGGAGAAAATCTGGAAGCCGTTAGGTATGGAATACGATGCAAGCTGGAGCCTCGACCGCAAGAAAAACGGGCTGGAAAAAACGTTCTGTTGCATTAACGCGCGAGCCCGCGACTTTGCCAAAATCGGAAGGCTTTATCTTAACAAAGGAAATTGGAACGGTAAACAAATCGTTTCTGAAAAATGGGTTGAAGAATCAACGCGTGTGAATCCTGCTGACCCCGGGGCAAACTTTTATCGGTATCAATGGTGGCTGCCAAGTGCTACCGGAGATTACATGGCCGAAGGCATCCTCGGTCAGTTTGTTTACGTAAATCCGGCCAAAAACATGATTATCGTTCGTCTGGGCAAGAAATATGGCGATGCCGACTGGCCCAATATCTTCATGAATCTGGCGAAAGCCTACTAATTTCATCTCTTCCCTTTTCCCCTGAAACCTGCAGGAAAGATTTCCGTATATTTGCTTAACAAAATATAAGCATATATATGGCTAAGGAATTCCTGGGTGAATTTGAAGAGATCATCCTCACGTTGGTGGCCGGTTTGCAAGAGGATGCATACGGAGCTGCGATTGCCGAAGAAATTGAAACGCGACTGAAACGCGAAGTCAACCTGAGTGCGGTGCATGTAACCCTCTATCGGTTAGAAGACAAAGGTTTGATCAAATCGAAGTTTGGCGGTGGCACCAACGAGCGCGGTGGCAGAAAGAAACGAATCTTCACGATCACGAACTCCGGCCTGGCGATGCTCAAAGCCATGAAAGAAGCCAGAATAGATCTCTGGAAACTTGTACCACAACTGCAGATCGCATAAGCCGGTATGAAAGCGAATCCTCCCCGGGGCGCGTTGCGAATGCTTTCATGGTTTTGCCCGAATCACCTGTATGAGGAGATTGAAGGCGACCTGATTCAGCAGTTTTCGCGCGATCTGAAAAAATTCAGTGAGGTACGTTCCCGCAGGCGTTTCTACTGGAACATGATCCGGTTTTTCAGACCGGGAATACTACTCAGAAATAAACCTACCACACGTTTAAACTCCCTCGACATGTTTACCAATTATTTGAAAGTTGCTTTCCGCGTCATGCTGCGCAACAAGGGCTATTCTTTTATCAACTTGTTCAGCCTTGCGCTTGGTATTACCGCGTTTGCTTTTCTGTTCCTGTGGATTCAAAATGAGTTTACCTACGATCAGTTTCATGCCGATAAGGACCGGATCTACAAGGCCTGGAACCGGGTTAACGCGAACGGCAAAATCAATTCGTGGGATGTTACTGCACGTGTGCTGGCACCAACGTTAAAAGAAGAATACACTGATGTGGAAAGCGCGATCAGCTACACAGCCTGGGGTGAACAGCACTTGTTTGTTAGAGGCGACAAGCGGATTGTTAAAACTACCGGGGCTTACGCAGACTCAGCGTTTCTCACCATGTTCTCGTTTCCTTTAGTTAAAGGTGACGCCAGAACTGCTTTTAAAAATCCGCAGTCTATCGTGATTACCGAAAAATTTGCCCGCGAACTGTTCGGTGATCAGGAAGCGTTTGGCGAAACGGTTTACATCGGTGAGGGTGGAGATGGCTTATCCCTCACCGTAACCGGCGTATTAAAAGATCTGCCGGCCAATACAGACTTTCATTTTGAGTACATGATTCCGTACAGTCTTGTTGAAAAGTTCAACGGAAAAGAAACGTATTGGGGAAACAACTCAGTTTACACTTATGTGAAGCTTAAACCCGGCACTGACATCAGCAATTTTAACGCACAGGTTAAAGACATCATTAAGATCCACACAAAAGACACGTCCGTTCACGAAGTGTTTCTGTATCCGCTTACCAAAATGCGGTTGTATTCGAAGTTTGAAAACGGTGTGCCTTCGGGTGGGAGAATTGAAATAATTCGCTTGCTGGGCGTTCTTGGCGTTTGCCTGCTGATGATTGCATGCATCAACTTCATTAACCTGAGCACGGCTCGTGCACAACGAAGAGCAAAAGAAGTAGCTGTTCGTAAAGTTACCGGTGCATTCAGAAATTCCCTGGTGATCCAGTTTTTATGCGAATCAATTCTGTTAGCATTCGGAGCGGGAATTCTGTCGCTGGCAGCAGTATACCTGGGCTTACCGTTCTTCAGCAGACTGGTTAATGAACACCTTACGCTGGAGTTCAGCAACATCAATTTCTGGATTGGCGGTTTGTCGCTTATTCTGATAGTCGGATTACTGGCAGGCAGTTACCCGGCACTTTATCTTTCCGCCTTCAGGCCCGTAAAAATTCTGAAAGGAATTTCGCTCTCACGCACGGGCAAGAGTTGGTTACGCGCTACGCTGGTGGTTATTCAGTTTGGGATCGCGATCTCCCTTATGGTATCTGTTTTTGTTGTGCAGCGACAGATCAATTATGTTCAAAATCGCGATACCGGGTACGATAAAGAAAACCTCGTTTACCAGTACTTCACCGGCACGCTTAGAAAAAATTACGAATCCTACAAAAACGAATTACTGCAACTGGGCGCAGCCGAATCAATAACTAAAACCAGTACGCCGATCACCAATCGCTGGAGCAATACAGATGGCATTAAATGGGAAGGAAAAGATCCAAACGACAAGACATTGTTCGAACGCATTTATGAAGACAGTCATTTTGCAACTACCGTTGGCCTTACCGTTATCCGTGGCCGGGATATGGACTTGGAAAAATTCCCTACCGACTCTACCGCAGCTGTATTAAACGAAGCAGCGGTTAAGGCCATGGGCTTTACCGATCCGATCGGACAAGTAATTAAAGACAACGGAACAGAATGGCACGTGATCGGTGTGGTGAAAGATTTTATCCTAACCTCTCCGTTCAATAAGGTTGAGCCGGTGATTCTTTTTGGTTGCAAACAATCATGGCCCTTTAGCGTGGCGCACATTAAGTTGAATTCAGCGAACTCTACACAGGAAAACATTCAAATCATGGCCGATCTGGCTAAAAAATACAATCCTGATTATCCATTCGAATATGAATTTGTTGACGTATCGTATGCGCGCAAGTTTGCAAACCTGGAAACAACCCGAACGATTACCGTGCTCGCCAGCTTCCTTACGATTATTATTGCCGGTCTTGGCCTCCTTGGGCTTTCAACTTACCTCGTTGAAATTCGCGTAAAAGAAATCGGAATTCGGAAAGTAATGGGTGCATCAGTGTTCAGCATCACGAACATGCTCACCTGGGCTTCTGTCAAACCGATTTTAATAGCCGTATTATTTTTCGGGCCGCAAGCCTGGTTCGCGATGAACTGGTGGCTTTCTTCGTATCCCTACCGTATTTCAATTGGGATATTCACAATTCCCCTCGCTGCGTTGTCAGTTATCGGGTTAGCAATACTTATCACCAGCATTCAAACTATCCGTGCCGCTAAAGCGAACCCGGTGAACAGTTTACGGAATGAGTAAGCTCCCTTTTGCTTTCAGGCTTTTGCGGACGTTCTGTCCGGACCACCTTTATGAAGAAATCGAAGGTGATCTGATCCAGAAATTCAACCGCGATAAACAACGGTTCACCATTGGCAAAGCGAAACGCAAATTGTATTGGAATATCATACGTTTTTTCAGACCCGGGATTATCCTTAGAAATAAACTTCCTCAACAAATAATCAGTACCATTATGATACAGAATTATTTTGTAGTAGCGTGGAGAAGCTTTTTGAAACGCAAGGTTCTCAGTTCCATTAACATCATCGGTCTTTCGTTCGGCATTGCTTTCGCGCTGCTTGCATTTTTATTCGTTCATGATGAATTATCGTTCGATCAGGGTCACAAAAACAGCGATTTGATCTACCGGGTTGATGTTTTGCCTGTTCATAACGAGACGCCTCAGGTTGATGAGCGGTCTACGTCTGTTCCTTCTGCACTGCATTCAACGATCCGGCAGGAGATTTCAGGGGTCGATTATGTTACGCGATATAATGGATACAATAAAACGCTGATCCTTGGTGAAGAGAAGTATACCGAAAAGGTTCACTATGTTGATCAGGACTTCCTGAGCATGTTTACGCTTGAGTTTATTGCCGGAGATTTTAAGTCGGCCCTGAGTTCAATCAACACTATGATCATCAGTGACGAGAAAGCACTAAAACTGTTTGGGACTGTGGATGTAATCGGCAAAACAATTGAAACAAAGCAGGGTCTCTTCACCATTACCGGGGTTTTTAAGGCGCTACCAAAAAATTCAACATTTAATTGGCACATTATAATACGGTATGAAAATTATTACGGGAAAGATGCTCAACCGGACAGCTGGAATAGCAGTTACGGAAGTCTTTTTATTCAGCGAAAGCCGGATTTTTCAGCAGAGGCGCTAAAATCTGCGTTGCGAAAAACAGCTGATACACACGTGCCTCCTTTCAAATACGAACAATACACCAAGCGTACGGAATTCGCATTAATGCCCTTGCCGGAACTTCATTTTGATACAAAATCAAACTGGACCAACACAAGCAATAAAGCTTCATCTTATGTTCTTGCCAGCATTGCCGTAATGGTACTGCTCGTAGCGTGTTTAAACTATGTGCTTCTTTCGCTGGCGGGATCGGCATCCCGAACCCGGGAGATTGGTGTTCGGAAGGTAATCGGAGCAACCCGCAAAATGATTCGCTTTCAATTTTTGAGCGAATCCATTGTCATCATTCTCATATCAGTTCCGGTAAGTTTACTCTTGCTTTATGTCATTCTTCCCGAGTTTAACGACTTCATGGGCAGATCCCTTACACTTACAGGCTCCGGAAACAAATGGATTGCTGCGCTCGCGTTTATCATTTTGTTTACCGGAATCCTGGCCGGTGGCTATCCGGCTGCTGCACTGTCGCATATGGTTCCGCAAAAAATCCTGAAAAGCAATACAAGCGGAAATTACAAAGCCCGATTCTCAGGTTTGCTCATTGTGTTCCAATTTACGGCCTGCCTGGTGATGCTGATCTGTGCCGTGATCATGTACAGTCAGATGAAAATGATCCAAACACGTGACCTTGGTTTTAACAAAGAACAGGTAATCGCCATCAGCACAAAAAATGATCGGGCTGTACCGCCTGAAAAAATTATCTCAAACTTCCGGAACGAACTTGCCTCCGAGCCTAACGTCATCATGATTTCGGCCCTCGCGTTTGATTTTGGCGATATCGGTGGAATATCCAGCAAGGTAAACTCAGAAGGTAAGCAGACGTTTGAATACTATACGTGGGTTGACTACGACTTTTTTGAATTGCTGGATATCAAATTGGTTGAAGGTCGCTTCTTTTCCAGAAGCCATGCAGACACCATTCGGAGACGATTCGTAGTTAACCGGGCGTTTGCCGATCAGTTGAAACTGGAATCAGGAGCCGCTTCCGCGATTGGGAAAATGCCAAACCGCCCGGATGACGAGATCGTGGGCGTGGTGGAGAACTTTAATTTTGAATCCCTTGAAAATGAAGTGAAGCCCATTGCTTTTGAATTAGGCGGAAAAAATGGCGACCAACTACTGGTTAAAGTTAGCCCTGCCGACCTTCCCGGAACCATTACAAAGCTTGAACAAACATGGAAGAAGGTAGTTGGCGATAACAAATTTGCATTTACATTTTTTGATGACTTCATCAACAATCAATATAAACGATATACACAATGGATCCGGCTGGTTACAATTTCCACTTGTCTCGCGATTGGAATTGCATGCCTGGGATTGTTGGGGATCATTAGCCTGGCAGTAATTAATCGCACCAAAGAAATCGGTATCAGGAAAGTATTGGGCGCATCCACAATGGCCATACTAACGTTATTCTCAAAATATTACCTTCAATTGATTGTTGTTGCTTTTGTGCTGGCTGCACCGGCCGCATTTTATCTCTCCAGTCAATGGATGCACGATTTCGCGTACAAGATTGATATCACATGGGTACACTTTGTTTACCCGTTGGTTGGCTTGATCGCACTTGCGCTGGTGATTGTAGGCAGTCAGGTTGCCAAAACCATCCGGATTAATCCTGCTGATACATTGAAGAGCGAATAAGATCGTGAAAACACAGAACGTTACAGTTGTTTGATCAACTCAACGTAAAGTTCCGTAAGCTTCGGTTCGGTTTTACCGGCAACCTTAACGATCTCCTTGATGTTAACCGGTTTTAGATTGTCAGGGTCAGCATCATCCGTCAGCACCGAAATCGCGCAGCACGGAAGGCCCATGTGATTGGCAACAATTACTTCCGGTACCGTGCTCATTCCCACTGCATCACCGCCAATGTTTCGCAGGAAACGATACTCAGCCCGAGTTTCAAGGTTCGGCCCGGCAACACACACATAAACTCCCTGGTTGAGTTTAATCTTTTTCTTTGCTGCGATCTTAATCAGTTTTTCGTTGAGCGATTTGGCATACGGCTGACTCATGTCGGGAAAGCGCGGCCCCAACCGTTCAAAGTTTTCTCCGCGCAGCGGATTATCGGGTTGTAAATTAATATGATCATCCAGCAGCATCAGTTCGCCTTTCTTCCATTTCAGGTTCATGTTGCCTGCAGCATTGGAAATCAGCAAATGCTTTACGCCCAACATTCTCATCACGCGAACCGGAAGCGTAACCTGTTTGGTACTGTAGCCTTCGTAGTAGTGGAAGCGGCCACGCATAGCAATCACTTTCTTGCCCTTTATCTCGCCAAAAATTAACTGCCCCTTGTGCGTTTCAACGGTAGCTGCAGGAAAGTTGGGGATGACGTTATAGTTGATAACGACCTGATCTTTGATTTCTTTCGTAAAGAGGTCTCCCAAGCCGGTTCCTAAAATAACACCGATTTCGGGTGTGCCTTTAATGCGCTTACGGATGTACTCCGTGGTTTCTGCTATCTGATCAATCATACTTCGAAATTAGAAAAATACTAAGAAGGCCAATGCCCTGTTGGTTACGCGGGTAATGCGATGCGATAACTCTTACCCTTTTTCACCACCAGCTTTTCATCGCGGAGCCATGGATTGTGGCGTTTCAGCAATTTATAGTTCGTGCCGTTCTTCTGCGCAAATGCAATCAGGTCCGGAATGGTCTCATTCACGGTCACGTATCGCAACGGCTCAGGATTATATAAATGACTTTCCTTTACATTGAATCCATACTTTACAGGATGTTCGATGATTTCCTTGCAGGCGATAATCCGGAAAACATAGCGTGCTGTTTCGTCATTCAGGTAAAGATCATAATACGATGACACATTCTGGTTTTCAATGGCCCGTTCAATTCCGCCCATACCCCGATTGTACGATGCCGCAACGGAAGTCCAGTTACCAAACTTTTTATACGCTTTATTCAAATAGCGGCACGCAGCTTCTGTCGCCTTAACGGGATCGTAGCGTTCATCAACCTGATCGGTTATTTCCAAACCATTTTCCTTGCCTGCCGATTTCACAATCTGCCAGAAACCAACAGCATCTTTTGGTGAGATGTCGTTCATCAATCCGGATTCAATCAACGGAAGGTATTTGAAGTCATCGGGGATATTATTCTTTTTCAGGATCGCTTCGATCTGCGGAAACCAGCGATGAGCACGTTTCATCAGAAAGATGGTATTGTTATGCCAGTATGTATTGATGTGAAGTTCTTTGTCGAGACGTTCTCGCACATCCGGCAACTCCATTGGAACGGCTTCGCCTGAAAAACTTGCTGATGTTGGCAGATCAAATGAGATCGCCATGGAGGGTTGCATCAGGCTCTCGTCCAGGTCGGCCGGAGCAATCGAGCCGTCCTCCATCACGCGGTTGACGTTTTCGTATGATTTCATTTTCTGATCGGCATAGCGCACATACGCCAGCACGATGACAAGCGTCAGCAAAGAAATTCCGATTGAAAAATATTTCGAGTTAATCATGTATTGCGCTGTTCAGGGTTATTCCTGAAAAATCCGAAACTGAAAATCAGAAGTTCGGTGACAGCAGATATTTCGAATAGAAATCGTCAATCACCTTCACCGCAGCTTCGGGTGTATCCACAATGCTGAACAGGTTTAAGTCGTCTTCATGAATCATGCCATCCTCAAGCAACGAATCTTTCACCCACGAAAGCCAGCCTTTCCAGAATTTTTTACCCACCAGTACCAGCGGGAAGCGGCCGATTTTTTTTGTTTGAATCAGCGTAAGCGCTTCCATCAATTCGTCCATCGTTCCGAATCCGCCCGGCATTACAATAAAACCCTGCGAATACTTCATGAACATCACCTTGCGAACGAAGAAATAGTCGAACGTAATCAGCTTGTCCGGATCAATGTAAATGTTTCCCTTTTGTTCGAACGGAAGAAAAATGTTCAACCCTACCGACTTACCCCCTGCACGATTGGCACCTTTGTTACCGGCCTCCATAATGCCAGGACCACCACCGGTGACTACTCCATAGCCATGCTGCACAAGTTTGTACGCAATGTCTTCTGCCATTTTATAATAGACATTGCTTGGTTTGGTTCGTGCCGAACCAAAGATTGTTACGCACGGTCCGATCTTGGAAAGTTTTTCAAAACCCTCCACAAACTCAGCCATTACTTTAAAGATTACCCATGAGTCAGAGCTTTTTATTTCAGCCCAATCTTTATCGGAGAAGGCTTTACGAATGCGGTGCTCATCTTCAATTGTTTGACGCGTGACAACCTCATCGGTCTTGTCTTTTTTTATAGTTCGCTTTGCCATGGTTAACTCTTAATCACCGAAAGATACAAGGATGCAACGAAAAATAAAGTCGGCTGGTTGCGCTACGCGTTCAGCAGATCGTTCAACGCATCATTCAGATTATCAAACGCGAACGTAAATCCGGTTTCCCGTATTCTGGATGATGACACGTTGCTGCCATACAAAACGAGGTACGACATCTCGCCGAGGAACAATCGCAGTGCAAATGCCGGAACGGCAGGAAGCCATAACGGTTTGCGAAGCGTTTTAGCAATTGCTCTGGTCAATTCACGATTGGTGACAGCACCTGTTACACCATTGTATGCGTCTTGCATCGATTCGTCTTCGACCGACTTAATAAACATTGCGCAGATGTCATCAATGTGAATCCAGCTGACGTATTGTTCTCCCGTTCCGAGCGGAGCTCCGAAACCGAACCGCACCGGGCGGGCAATTTCTTTTAACGCTCCATCATTTTTACTCAGCACAACACCTGTTCGAATTTTAACAAGGCGTTTTCCTTTCAACTGATCTGCTTCATGCTCCCACGCGGTAACAACATCGGCCATGAAATCGGTGCCGGGTTTACTTTGTTCGGTAAACAATGTGTCATCTAACGTCATTCCATAATACCCGATAGCCGAACCGGATACCAATACGTTAACTGAATTGTTGCCTTTATTTAATTCCCGAACGAGTAATGCAGTCGACTTCGTTCTGCTTTCGAGAATTTCCTTTTTTCGTTTTTCGCTCCAGCGTTCATCGGCTATCCCTGCCCCCGCCAGATGGATAACTGCGTCAATATCCTTTAAAGCATTTGCATCAATCGTTCCCGCTTCCACATCCCACGTGAAGGAAGGAATACTTCCCGGCCTTTTTGATCGGCCAAGGTGCGAAACCTGATGCCCACGTTCCAGTAACAATTGTGTAAGGCGCGTGCCCAGCAAGCCCGAAGCACCGGTTATCAATATTCTGCTCATCTTTTTTCTTTTCGTTTTTGTCAGCACACACGCATCGCATGAAGCTGACCCTTGAATAAATTAACGGCTCAAATTTTGTAGCTTTCTGCCGTCAAAGCCTCCAATATAAACATGAATACAGTTAAAAAGTTTTTTGCACTCGGCATATTGATGCTCGCGGGTGTTTTAGTGTATGCACAGAAGGTTACAGTAGCCGGAAGCACGGAACGCATTAACGGAAAAAATTGTGAAGGATACTCCACTTCATTAACCGGAACATTGGAAGAAGTAAACGCATCGCTAAGCAAATACCTGAAAACGTTCGGAAAGGTGAAGACGACCGGCAACCAGTTCCAGGTTTTGGAAGCGCAGGTGAACCTGACCAAATATGTGAATCCGTTTTTCGCAACAACCAAAACAAAAGGTGATCAGATAACAGTTTGGATGGGGGCCAGCGAGGAAAGTGATTCAGCAAAAAGCATCCGTAGCGAACTTGAAAAGATGGTTTACAACTTTGGGGTGAAATTTTACAAAGACAAAATCCAGGCAGACATTGATGAATCGCTCCGCGCACAGAACGCAGCCGAGAAACAACGTCAGCGTCTAACGCTGGAAGGAAAAAATATGGCTTCGCGTCAGGAGATGAATGCGAAAGAAAAAGCACGACTGGAAAAAGCGTTAGCTGACAACAAACTCGACAGTGCAAGATTTGTTATTGCGCTTGCGCGGAACAAAAAATCGCTGGATTCACTCGCGATTGCTGCCGAGCAAATCAAAAAGATGGTAGAGGCGCACAAAGAGCGCCAGCGGAAGGTGAATTAAATTCCCGGCTTACTCAGCCATTCATACTGTAACGTATCGTAGTAATTCCATTGCGCGGGCCATTCGATATAGTCTGGGTTCTTACGGTACGCATCAATATTGCCGGAGCGCACCATTTCGCGAAAGAGCTCATCCCCCCGGGTTTTCAAATCTTCCAATGAACCACCGGGTGTTACAAAAACTTCTTTGAAGCTTTTAATCTTTCCTGCGGCATCGCGTTTAAACATTCCTCCGGTGCCACGGAAACCAAATGGCGTATTTTCAGACGGCCGAATGATGTAGAAATAATGAATTCCGTCCTTAGCGACAAAAAACTTCTCCACGTGCATTTTCTTCAGATTGGCCACGTAATAACTTCTGAACTTTTGTTCGAACCGGGTTCGGCTATTCGAAAACTGCGGCCTGTTGTGAATGTATGTAATGATATTGGTAACCACTGAATCCTGTTCGGGTTTTGAATAATATTTTGCCACATCATATTTGTCTTTACAACCCGCAAGACAAGTCATCAAAATCGCTAACAACAACAGTCGCATATCTCTATCAATTAACATCCTTACAAAAATAGAAAGCCGGACGAAAACTGCCCGGCTCTCCAAACTTTAAAATAAACGAAGATTAATAAACAGTGTTCTTAGGATCGAAATTTGTCCATCCTGCAGTCCAGTCAGTTGCACCGAATGCACCAACATAGTTAACAGTTGCTGTACCAAAGAACGTAGCGTCTTCACCATCCATTGCATTCCAGAGATTCGCCTTGTTCAACAATATAGAGCCTGCTGTCGGAAGGAACGTAGGGGTTGTTCCCAAATCAAACAGTGTGCTGCTTATTCCAAGGTCAGTCCACTTATCTTCAATCTGGTTACCGAACGCAGCAGTCTTAAACCAATCCATAGCGGTCGAACCGTTGATATCGGCTGTTGTTGCGAATACAAATCCGCGAGGTAATTGCGGGTTCTGTGTATTTGTTCCGAAAGGCAATCCTGTTACACCTGCAATTTCACCAGCTGTAGCTACTGAACCGTAACCATTTCCACCCCAGTTTGCAACACCGGCTACGTATACATTGCGCAATTGAAGTTCGTTAGCAGCTGCGTTAGCGATTGTTGTTGAACCTTCGATAAAGATACCGTTCGGATATCCGGTTACAACGCTGTTATAAACTTTCAGCTTGTTGTTTCTGCGGAGGTGCATACCATTCTGGAAGTTATCCTGAATGTTCATGTCGAAGGTTTTCTTCGGACCGATGATGGTCATGTTCGAGAATGTTCCGGAAGTAAAAGGTGTTGCTGAAGATCCGGTTCCATCATTATCCACTTCAAAACCATTAGAACCAGACTGGTCAGCCAGTGTGTTATCGCGAATACCGATACCGAATTGTACTTTACCGCTGAATCCGAAGTCAACATCGAAGTTATCATCCAAGTCTCTGTACGCAACCAGGTGCTTCGCATTTACAGTACCGCCAAACCATTCGAATGAATCATCACCGCCATAAGAAGACTGGAGATAATCGATCGTTGTTCCGCTACCCACACTACCGAAAGTGAATGAGTTTACTTCCTGGTTAGGTTGAATCGGGTTACCGGCAAATTCTACACGCACATATGCAAGGTCACCTGAATCATCGTTGCCCGGCGTTGCCAGCGGATCATCACCGATGCCATGGAATGCACCGTAACCGCCTTCCAGCTGCACGTTTGCACCCTGGTTGTTAACATCGCGGCCTACAATTACAAGACCGGCCCAATCCGTTGGAGCACGCTGTCCTGCAGGTTTAGAAGATGTGAATACGATGGGTTCTGCTGCCGTTCCCACTGCTACAATTTTGTTGCCGCGGTGAACAACCAATGTTCCCGGAGGTGTTGTTTCAGTTTTAGCAAGACCCATGATAACTGTTCCCGGTTCGATTGTTAATGTTACATTTCTGATGTTGGTGATGGTACCACCCACGCCATCGCGGTAATCATCGTCAC
Source organism: Cyclobacteriaceae bacterium (assembly GCA_016786585.1). GTDB lineage: Bacteria > Bacteroidota > Bacteroidia > Cytophagales > Cyclobacteriaceae > UBA2336. Next base: position 320,856 of record JAEUUI010000006.1, on the reverse strand, counting down.
CTACGCGTACATAGCCTTCGAGTTGATAGATGTTATCCGAGGTCCATGTTTCGTTTGCACTGATTACGCCTGATTTCTTGATAACCGTTTTAGCAGAAACGGTAACGGTATACGTGGACAGGTTAGATGTTCTGCCTTTTGAATCGGTTGCCTGGAACGAGAAATTTGTTACCGAACCGATTGCTCCTGTTACTTCATAGGTTAATGTATACGTAGCTTCTTTTTCACCTGCGTATGCTTCAGTAGCAAACGCAGCACCGTTCTTCAACACGGTTAACGTTTCAAGACCGTTATCAGCTTCAATTGTAACATCAACTGATGCGTCTGATCCTACAATACCCAAGAAAGAAGGGTTTTCCAGGGTAACCGATGGGGGTGCGTTGGTACCTCCATCATCTTCACTACATGACTGCAGGAACACAGCTCCTGAGATCACTGTGGCCGCTACCAGAAGCCACTTCACGCTGAATTTTCTCATTTTGTTAGTTTTTGGTTTACTAATCTTTGACGCCACAAAACTATTCGGCCCCTGTTACCTGAATGTTAACAAGGGCCGAACTTTAGGTTACGAAATGGAATGGACTATTATTTTTGCCACACTTTGTACGTAAGGCCGAACGTATATAATGATCCGAACCGGTTGTTCTGAATGATCTGATCTTTGCTCCGGCTAAACTCTCCATCGTTATTTCCATCCTGTAGCAAGGTGTAACGCTGATTCAGAATGTCGGAGATTGCAAACTTCGCAGTCATTCTTTCTGAAAACTTCTTGGTGATGCTGAAGTCAAGTACGTTTCTTGGCAGTTCGTAGATGTCTGGATCGGAAACAATTCCCGAAGAGGCATTGTAATTACCAACCGCAAAAATGCGCTTACCCACTACGTTATACAGTATTGCTACCTGAAGACCTGCGTTGTCGTTATTGTAATACACACCCGCGTTGATTACGTAAGGCGACTGACCCATCAACGGGCGCTCAGGCTGATCTTCTACCTGCACACGACTCTTCACAAGCGATGTGTTAAACAGGATGTTCAGATTATCTACAAACTTAGATCCCGTAAGGCCGGCAAGCGATTTCCGAACATCAATCTCCACGCCATAAGCATCGGCAGAGTTTGCGTTTTTGTATGAAAGTGTTTTTGTTTCCGAGCCACTCAATTCATTGTACACTTCAATAGCATTGGTAAACTTCTTATAGAAAGCACCTACGGTGATCATTTCTGTTTTTGAAGGATACAATTCCCAGCGAACATCATAGTTATGAATTTGCGCTGTTTTCAATTGCGGATTACCTACCGTTACCCAGTTGTACTCGAAATCATAGTATCCGAATGGGGCAAGTTCGCGGAACTCCGGACGGTTCAGGGTCTGGCCGTAGGTAGTTCTTACAATCATTTTATCCGAAATGTTGTACGACAGGTTAGCCGATGGCAATACACGTACAACACGCTTCAGCGGAGCAACCTCATCGCCATTGATGTAGGCCGACTGAAGATCCTGCTTGTTGTTTTCAATCCGTGCCCCACCAGACAACGTCACTTTCTTGCCGAACGGCAGTGTTAACGAACCATAATATGCCACCAGGTGATTAGAGGCTGAATACGAATCACTTCCGTTTGTTTGCTCGCTTAACACCAATCCCGTGGTACCGAAGTTAGCCGGGTTTGCAAACAGGTCACGGATCGTTAAATCCTCCAGACCAGCATTGGGATCATAGTTTGAACCTTTGATATAGCCCATGTTACGTGCATCAAAGTCACGCTCCTTGCGTTCCACAAAAACCCCGGCAGCCAGTACGGGCAGGAAGTTTTCTGTTACTTCGATGGTATGATCGATGTTAACCGATCCGCCAACGCTGTGTTCATCCATGTTGCTGTAGAAGCGACCCAGGTAGTTTGGAGACGATACCGAAGGAATAAATAAACGTTCCGATCCGTTCGATTGATCAATATTCACACGGTATCTGCGATTATCCGGAAGGTCGCGGAATGATTTCCCGGCATTTACAACCCAACTCACATTTGTCTTGCCGTCAAACAATTTGTGCTTGCCGAGCAATTGCCCTGAATAAACGCCCCGGAATATCTCGCGGAAACCACCAAAGCCAAAATATGCATTGTTGGTATAGTTAGGTCCCTGGCGGTAGATATACTGCGAGTTGTTAATCTGGTTATACAGGTTCTTAAACTCAATGGTATTGTTTGCATTGATGCGGGCCGCCCAGTTGAATAAGATACCGGCACGGGTATTTTGGTTGTTCTGATCGTCTTTATAGCTGTACAATGGATCGGGTTTGTTATTAATCTCATCGTAGTTGTTAAACGCTCCACGCTGCACATCGTACCGTGTAAATGTGTTGCTCCAGTTGATTGCGGTGATGTTACCGATCTGAACTTTGCCTGCGTTAAACTTAAATGCCCCTGTTACCGATGCGCTCTGATCCAGAAATGCTGAAGTTTTTTCAGGAGTCCAATTGTTGTTAAGGCTCAAGGCAGCATTGTCTAATTCGCCTTGCGGCAAGCTGCTTGTAACGTATGACGGGAATCCGGAAGGCAGATCGTTTGCGCCACCATTCAAACCAATCAACTGGCTGCCGCTGCGTTTACCGCGATAGAAATCATTAAATGACGTTCCCGCACGATACCCCAATGAATACCCAACGGTGATGCTGCTTTCATCTGGAATACTTTTCGTTGTAATCTTCACTGCACCACCTGCAAAATCTCCGGGAAGTTCAGGTGACGGGCTTTTGAATACGAGTAATTGATCGATCTGCGCGCTCGGGATAATATCGAATGCAAAAGATCTTTTATCTGCTTCCATACTGGGTGCATACGCTCCATGCAAAAGGGTAACGTTATAGCGTTCGCTCAAACCACGAATAACGATGTACTTGCCGTCCATGATCGTTACGCCTGGTACACGCTTAACAACTTCTGCTGCATCGCGGTCCGGTGAACGCGTAATCATTTCAGCTGAAATTCCGGTGACAACCAGTTTGCTTTCGCGAATTTCACGAACAATGGAAAAATCGTTATCGACAGAGCGCGTTCCGGTAATGACAACTTCTTCCAGTTGAGATGTTGCATCGGAAATTTTAGCATCAATGGTGATGCGCTTTCCGTTTTCAACAACAACGTTCGGAACAATCGTATTTTGATAGCCTACATATGTAATCTGGAGGCTATACGTTCCCGCAGGAACACTGCCGATTAAAAAGTTACCTTCAATATCCGTTGATGTTCCGATGGATGTTCCCTGAACGAGTACACTTCCACCAATGATTGCCTCTCCGGTTTTCTCATCGGTAATTTTACCGGCAATTGATCCTTGCGAGAACGCAACACCTGCCGAAAGAATCAGTGCGACCAGAGAGAGTAAAGCCTTTTGCATACAATTTTTATTTGCGGCAAAGGTCTGGCTTCAATATTACCCCATCTGGTGCGATATATTACCAAATTGTTAAAACCGGAAAACTGCGTATTTGAAACCGGATCGCTGTTTTTAGCTAACGTTGGTTTGGCTTTGATTCTCAGCGATTTCGAAACGGAATTTGGTTATAGAATTGTTACCTGCTTTAAAATTCTCTTATGGAATTGTTATGCACCGCATTAACAAGTAGGTGCTTTACGCAGACAGAATTTTATTTGCTGATCGGCACTTTAACCAAAAGTGCCTTAATAATGTCGGTTGTCTTCACATTATCAGCTTCCGCCTCATAGTTCAGGATGATCCGGTGGTTCATCACATCCTTCGCCACTTCCTTGATATCTTCCGGCAACACGTAGTCGCGGCCTTCAAAATACGCAACGGCTTTCGCGGCAAGGTTCAGGTTGATACTGGCACGCGGTGATGCTCCGAACTGAATGTACGGTGCCTGCTCGTTCAATTTATATTCAAGTGGTCTGCGGGTGGCAAACACCAGCTCAATTATGTACCGTTCGAGTGATTCGGATATGGTAACCTTGTTGATCTGGTCGCGGATTTCAAAGATATCCTCTTTGGTGATCAGCGCATTCACGTTAAAGTTGAATTGCATGTTTGAAATTCTGCGCATCACTTCTAGCTCCTGTTCCTTCGAAGGATACTCAACCGTAACCTTCATCATAAAACGGTCAATCTGTGCTTCCGGTAGTGAATACGTTCCTTCCTGATCAACCGGGTTTTGCGTCGCCAATACCAGGAAAGGACGATCAAGTTTAAATGTTGTTTCACCGATCGTAACCTGTTTTTCCTGCATCGCTTCCAGCAAAGCCGACTGTACTTTTGCAGGAGAGCGGTTAATCTCATCGGCAAGAATAATGTTCGCGAAGATTGGTCCTTTCTTTACCTCAAACTTTCCGTCCTTCTGATTGTAGATCATGGTACCGATCAAATCGGCAGGAAGCAAATCGGGCGTAAACTGTATGCGTTGAAAATCGAGATGCAGAACCTGAGCGAGCGTACTTACGGTTAAGGTTTTCGCCAATCCGGGAACCCCTTCCAGCAAGATATGGCCGTTGGTAAATAAGCCGATCATCAACCGGTTTACCATGTATTCCTGCCCAACCACCACTTTGCCAACTTCGGCTAATACGTTCTTGATTTTCTCGCGGTGTGCCTGATGCTTTTCTGCTGAAACTCCTTCCATAATCGTAGGTAATTCTTGTGTTCGGTACTGCGCTTAACGGCAGCCAAGCCCCAAAAGTAGGGCTATTTTAAAGATTTTGTAAAAAAATGTGATAAGCAAACATCTGGCGGGTTCAGCGGAACTTACCGCCTGATTTTCTTCCAGCCCTCGTTCAACGCGATCAGAATCGCAGCAAGTAAAAGCCAGTCGATGATAAAAAATACAGGCTGAATGCTTGATGATGTCGAGTACTGAACCGTGCCGCCTGTAGTAGTATACCGGTAGAATGTCCACGGATATCCCACCGCAAGCCCGCTTTCGCGCTCAATCGTAAACAAAGTGACGAGAATGAAAATTGTGGTCGTTATGATCACCAGGTTTCGGGACGACCTCGACAGCTCGCTCACGGCTTAACTTTTAAAGGTGAATTTGAAATAGATCAGCGAAGCCACCAGCACACTCATAATCGCATTGCATAAAATAACGGGGCCGATACCTTTTGCCACCCCGTATACGATCCACACCAGTGTACTCGTAAAAACGATCAGGATCATCGTCAGGCTCAGGTCGCCCACACTTTTTGTTTTCCACGCCTTGTAAACCTGGGGGAAGAAAGTGATTGCGCTTAGAAAGCTTCCGAAATATCCGACAATGTCAACCCATGAATCCATAAAAGCCGTGTTTTTGACCCAAATGTATCACTTTCAGGTAATCGCGTGAAAATTTTTGTTTACCCGGTTAAACCTTTCTAATCGCCCTAACTCTAAGGGATGTCTTTTTTAAAAAAGCTGACCTTAAACTCTTTAAACATAACCTTATGAAAACGAATTTCTTGTTAAAGAAAACATTCACAGCAATCTTCTGCATTTCACTTGCGGCAACATCGTGTAATAATGATGAGAACCTTGTGAGCAATGAAGATGAAGAAGCACAAATGACCGAGTTTGCATCCACAGGCGAAAACGAATCGGATGATGTGCTGGAGATTTTGGATCAAACTGAAATGTCATTCGGTGGTGATGCGAAAGCAAAAACTGATGCTTCCTGCGCAACGGTAACAAACGACAGCGAGAATCACGTTCTTACAATCGACTTTGGTGATGGTTGCGTTGGTCCTTACGGTCGCACACGCAGTGGTAAAATTTTGATCGCCTACAGCGGAACCATCAACGATGGCATATCTAACCGCATCATCACATTCGACAATTATGTAGTCAACAATAAAGCAGTTACCGGTTCGATTGAGCTTCGCGACATCACCGTTAACAATGACGGAACGATCACCTCAACCAAGAAGCTGGTGGGGTTAACCGTAACGTTCCCGAACGGTGAATCTGTTTCTTACACCGGAAGCAGAACCCGCGAATGGATCGAAGGTGTGCGCGATGGAGATCCTTCGAACAATGTATTCCGCTTAACCGGCTCGGTTGAAGGCACTTGGTCTAACGGCCGCACGTTTACACACGTAATTGTAGAACCAATCATTTCAAACTGGGGATGTGCCGCTGACGGTGGATTTGCCCGGGTATCCGGAATTGTTGAAGTAAAAAGATTGGGTGGATACGTAAGCCGCAAGCGTGTAACAAACTACGGAGATGGTACCTGCGACAATGTAATCACTGTAACGATTGGCAAAAGAACTTTTGAGATCACGGAAGTAGAGGGTTAATACTTCTGGTTTTGTTGAGTAGTCCCCCTGGTGGTGAGTCAGGGGGATTTTTTTACATTGCAAAAAAAGTATGCTTAGACTCTCCCTCACCCGAATAGCGTTGTCCGTTTCACTGCTTTTGATGTTAAGCTGTGCAAGCACCAGAATCGAATCCAATAAGGATCCTCAATTCACGCATAAGGTTTCAAAAATTTTTATAACGGTACGGTCCTCGGAAGGTTCCTGGGGCTTCTTCCGACCGTTCATTTACGATTACTTACAGCCCGAATTAAAAAAGCAGAATGTAGAAACGACTGTTCACAATTTTAGCCCATTGTCGCTTGAAAGCGAAAAAGATGTGGTTGCAAAAATTGTCGCATATCAGCCTGATGTTGTCATGTCAATCACGCAAACTGAACGCAGATCAACAACTGGTCAGTATGGAAATAGTGAAACCGGAGCAACGATTGATATTAAAATGTTTTTACCTCAAAAAGAAAACCCGGTGTGGCGAGCATCTCTTAAAGTCGATGGGAATTTCGATTTTGCTTCATACGCAGCGGCAAAACGTTCGACCACGAAATTGATCGAAAAAATGAAAGCCGATGGTATTATAAATTGATAGTCTTAACTCTAGTTCTGAAACTGAATAACCTCCGCACCACGCGGATTTACCAGGAATGCGTTGATAAGATTTTGAACGATGGGTGTTTCTTTTGAAATCTTGATGTAGCCACGTGCTGTTTCAAAATCCTGGATGGCTGTATTCTTTTCAATGAAGCCAAAGCCCAGATAATTTCCTTTCTCCACCAACACTACCGAGTGTTCATCGGCATGACGCCCCTGCCCCATGATAGCTACTGAGTCGCCTTCGGCCCTGAAAGAAGCAACGGCAAGATTGATTCGCTCATTATATATGTGACTTGCTTCAATGCCCTGACACGCACCTTTGCACTCGCCCGTTTGATGTTGAAAGCACAAGCCTTTTGCAAGCTGAAGTCCGCTGAGTTTTGGGCACAATTCAAACTCGCGAACCTTTTCCCACAGAAAATTCCAGGCATCACCCTTTGACGTGAACCGGGCCAGTGGTCGCGATCCGCGAACAATGGTATTCACCGAAAAGCGCGAGTACCCGTTGCCATCCATGTAATCGTAGATGCCCCACTCTTCACCGCGATATTTCTGCGCCTGATTGTATTTCGGCCAAAGTCTTCTGATCTCCTGCGATTCAAGAATCAATGCAATCAATTCATTGCCCGTAAGCTCGTAGGTAATATGGTGTATCTCGTTTCGGATTCTTGCCCGGCTCCACTCGCGTGCTTCACCGGTAAAGTGACCGGCAATTCTCTTCTTGATGTTGTTGGCTTTCCCAACATAAATAACCTGGCCGTGCTCGTTCAGAAAATAATACACACCCGGTTTCTGCGGGAGCTGATCGAATTCTTCTTTCGGCAGGTTTGGCGGAAGTGTTGCCTCTCCCGAATTGCGCTTTAACGCTTTGCTGATGTAGTTATCGGAATCGCGGTTCAGCAACAAGCCAAATATTTTCGCGGTAGCTTCTGCATCTCCGCCTGCGCGGTGACGGTTCTGTATCCGGATGCCCAAACTTTCCGTAAGACTGCCCAGGCTGTAAGAACGCAACCCCGGAATAATCTTACGGCTCAGTTTTACGGTGCAAAGTTTTTTGGGCTGCCACACAATACCCGTTTGCTCAAATTCTTTCTTGATGAATGAATAATCGAAATGAGCGTTGTGCGCAACAAAGATTCTTCCTTCCAGGTAATGTAATATCTGCGGAGCAGCCTCCTCGAAGGTTGGCGCATTTAATACCATCTCGGTGCTGATGCCGGTGAGACCGGTAATATAAAATGGAATGTCGCGTTCGGGATTGATCAGTGTACTGAAGTGACCTGTTACTTCAATCCCGTTGTGCTGGTAGATTGCAATTTCGGTAATGCGGTGATGTGCTGCGTATCCCCCGGTCGTCTCAATATCCACAATCGCATACATGCTGCAAGGTAATTGTTATCTCAAAAAAATTAAACGTAATCGAACAGGATTTCTGAGAATCGAAGTCAGGTTTTTTAATGCGTCTCACAACACGCCATTTGATTATATTTACTACATGAACTGGCTTTTACGTTTCCTCTTAAGCAGTGTTGCGGTAGTGCTTACCTGCTATTTGCTCCCCGGGGCCGATGTAACCGACTTCTGGACCGCCATGATTGTTGCGCTCGTGCTTTCGCTTGTAAACATTTTCATCAAGCCATTGCTGATTTTGTTCACGATACCGGTAACCATCATCTCGCTTGGCCTTTTTCTGCTGGTGATTAACGCACTTATGATTTTGTTAACCGACTATTTCGTAGACGGTTTCGATGTACAAGGCTTTTGGTGGGCGTTGCTGTTTAGTTTGATCCTGTCGCTATTCAACAGCTTATTTGATGACCTCTTTACTCCAAAAGAAGCTCGAAAACGCTGATTTTTTCCGTACTTTTAACATTAACTTAATATTGAGTTACTGTTCTAAACCGCTGTCATGAGGGGTCTGATCATTGTTTCTTTCCTGTTTCTTTCTTTCACTGTTTTTTCTCAAGCCGATCATTGGGAAACCGTTATCAAAGCCAACGAGCAATGGCGCTACTTTGTGGGGACCACAACGCCTGCGGCTATTGCACCCGCTTCAAACTGGCGAACACTTGCATTTGACGATAGCGGCTGGCTCACGGGAGCCGGTGGCATTGGTTATGGCGACAATGACGATGGAACAACACTTGACGTAACCGGTACTCAGGTAATGTCGGTGTTTCTCCGCAAGAAATTCACCATTGTTGATAAGTCGAAAATTGAAGCAGGCATCCTCAGCGTTGATTACGATGATGGTTTTGTTGCCTACCTCAACGGAACTGAGATCGCGCGGGCAAACATGGACGGTCGGGGCGATTTTCCAACGTATGATCAAAACTCCAACGGCTTCGGTGACGAGGCCCTGGTAAATCCTTTACCCTTCACCATCGACAGCGAAAAATTACAAACGCTTCTCATTCAGGGTGAAAATGTTCTGGCTGTTCAGGTTCACAATGAGAATGCCACGTCCAGCGATTTGACGTCAAACGTGTATTTCTCTGTAGGCATCACCGATGGATCTTTCACGTATCAAACAACGCCCGAGTGGTTTACGGCTCCTGTCGCCTTTTCATCCGATCTTCCGATTATTGTTATCAATACAACCGGAAGCCAACCCATACCTGACGATCCGAAAATTGTTGCCACCATGGGTGTGATTGACAATGGCCCGGGTAATCGCAATCATTCAACCGATCCATACAATAATTACAATGGCTATATCGGTATTGAAACCCGCGGTGAATCCTCACAAATGTTTCCGAAAAAATCGTATTCGGTAGAGACACAGGATGTAAATGGTGAGAACATCAACGTGGAGCTGCTTGGATTCCCTGCGGAAAACGACTGGATTCTCTACGCGCCGTACACCGATAAAACGATGATGCGAAACGAAATCACTTTCAAGTTATCACGTGACATCGGCCGGTATGCTTCACGGACGCGTGCCTGCGAAGTTATTTTGAACGGCGACTATCAAGGTGTATACACGCTGATGGAAAAAATCAAGATTGATGACGGTCGTGTTGATATTGGTTCGTTAAAACCGGACGAAATTTCGGGCGATGATTTAACCGGAGGCTATATTTTGCGTGTCGACAAAATCGATGGAAACGATTACCCGGCATGGAGCTCTGGCGGAATTGATTTCCAGTACTTTGATCCTGCGGGTGAAGACCTTGTCGCCCAGCAGCAGATTTATATTCAGAACTTTATCAGCGCAGTGAACTCTTCCATTAATGGTGCCGGCTTTGCGAACCCGGAAACCGGTTATGCCAAATACATTGATGTGCCCTCGTTTATCGATAACATGCTGATCAGTGAACTGGGGTTGAATGTTGACGGGTATCGCTTCAGCACGTACATGTATAAAGATAAAGACAGCAAAGGCGGAAAGCTGGTGCTAGGGCCGTTGTGGGATTTTAATCTCGCCTATGGCAATGTTGATTACAATACTGCCGTACAGTCGCCTACCAATGCATTCGGAAATCCGGCCGGTGGCTGGTTATACAGAGACTTCCGCATGTTCTGGTTCCCGAAACTCATGTCTGATCCCAATTTTCAAAATAAAATGAAAACCCGCTGGACATCGCTTCGCGAAAATAAGTTAAGTAATACCCGCATTACATTTTTAATAGACTCAATGGCGACAAGCCTGGAAGAATCACAAGTGCGGAACTACGAACGCTGGCCAATTTTAGGCACGTACGTTTGGCCCAATCAATACATCGGTAACACGTATGCTCAAGAGGTAGCGTGGTTCAAAAACTGGATTATTACCCGCGCAAACTGGATGGACACGCACCTTCCGGGGACAATCATCACCGATCCTGACCCGGTTACGGGTGTAGATGACGAGTTTACACAAGCCGGAGTGTCGGTTTATCCCAATCCGGGCAACGATGTCTTCACGATTGAATGGGCAAACCCGTCTTTTCAGCCTTGTAAGGTAGAGATTATCAATGCCCTTGGCGAGCAACTTTTCTCAAGCGTTGAACGCGGCTCATCGCTCGTTTGGAGAAGTTCCCATGCAAGTCGCGTCAATGGAGGAGTTTATTTCGTTCGTGTTACGAATGCACGCGGAGCGAACGTTGTAAAGAAACTAGTGAAACAATAACGGCTAGTAAATCAGGTCTGCATCTTCGGGAGCAAGATCGACCAAGGCGTAATTTGCAACGCCCGTGATTTTTATTTCATCGAACATGTCGATCATATTCTGATACCGTGACTTATCAGATGCTTTAATAAATACATATAAGTCTTTAACCTGCTGATTTTTCTGAAGTAATAACTTGCGTACACCGGAACTCGAGAAATTACTTCGCTCTGCTTTGCTGCCAGGCGCACCCATATACCAGTACACCTGATCGTTAAGTCCTAAAACAATGTTTAAAACCTGTTCGGCTTTTATTTCGCGGTGACGGCCCGACTCGTCTGCCGCAGGTTGCAAAATCTCCAGCCCGCGATTTTTCATTAGCGTAGTTGTCATTACAAAAAATGTCAGCAGGAGAAACGCTAGATCCACCATGGGCGTCATATCAATACGTGGCGATAATCTCTTTTTGCGTTTGCCGGAAGCGGGTGTTTGTTCTAACGAAGCCATATCAGTTGGGTTTAGATCAACTACAGAATGCAGCGATCGGCATTAAGTCACAACAGAATTTCGGCTACGCTAATTTCAGCCTATGCACGTTTCTTTTCAGGGATGGTGAGCAGCATCGCTACTCCAATCATCAAAAATATCACAGTTCCCATAACTTCTCTTTTTCCATAACCCGGTTGCACGAACAATGCCATGCAACAAATGGGCATAAAAACGCGCTTCCGGATGAATTTGAGCAGCTTTTTGTTGATACGATTCCCCACAGCTGGGGAGAGAGGAAGCATTATTTCGACTGCGTAAGTGTCACTTTCATGGGTACCTTTTTAACGGGTGCTTCGGTTCCCTGCATTTGCAGCTTGGCAATCTGATCAATCACGTCAATTCCTTCCGTAACTTCGCCAAACACGGTAAATTTCTGATCCAGATCCATTGATCCGCCTTCGGTCAGATACGTTTGTTTTTGTTGTGGCGTCAGATTCAATCCGAAATATTTCATTTCCATTTTAAGGTCCTCTTCCGTATACCGTGTTCCCATGATAATGAAAAATTGTTCGGCCGATGATTCCATGTTGGGATTATTCTCCACCGGCCGGGCCATGGATAGCGCTCCGCGTTTGTGAAAATACTTCGGACTGAATTCGGAAGGCAATCGGTATGGCAATTGCAATGCAGGTTCACCCCCCTGAATCATAAACTCATACACCACACGGTAGAACTCTGCATCATCCAGGTTACCATCTTTGATAAGCTTCACAAAATTTGCCCGATGCAGCGGTGTATCATCGTATAACCGGAGTTTGATGTTGCCAAAATCTGTTTCAATCAATACTTCGTTTTCCGGATTCTCTTTTCCGTATTGTGTTAACACATCACGAACGTTGGCGGTAGTTACCTCAATTGCCTTTGGTTTGCAGGAAGAAACAACTGAAGCAATAATCAACAAGATTAGATATTTTTTCATCGTGCGATGGAATCAAGTATGGGCTGATTAACAGTTTTCAGAACCGTGTGTACAGACTCGTTCAGCTGTTCAAAGATAACAACTTCATTTCTTCCTTTCGTCAGCCAGCATCCGGGCACATACAAGGTTTGTTGCGGACCAATGTTCCAATACCGGCCGAGGTGATGCCCGTTTATGTAAACGATCCCTTTTCCCCAATCGCTCATATCGAGAAACATGTCGCCCGGTTCATTCACATTAAACTGCCCGGCATACAGTACCGGCAAGGTGTTCACAGGTACAGAGCCGCTTACGTTCGGCTGCTGGTTCATCGGTAGTTTGTACATCTCCCAGTTGCCTGTGATTTTTTCATTGTTGATCAGCACCGGACTGATAATTCCTTTTGTATTGAAAATAATGTTCGCCCCGTAATTGATTCGGCCCATGTTCTCTACGAGCAAGTCAAGCTGCCCGTTTGCCGGGATGTCAATATCCAGTTCATATTGTTTACTAATGCGGTTCAATACACCAACCCGCTTCTGATTAACGTAAACCGTTGCATAATCGCGCAGGCCATCAACTTTCAGTTTGCCTTTTACAGCCTGACCGAACTTTCGGCTGTAGAGTACATACCCGTGACCCTGATTAAGCTGCTCGAACGTTAAAAGTGAATCGCTAACTACGGGCTTGACAGAGTTTTTCAGGTCGAAAAAATTAGCCGAGGCTGTGAGATTTATGGAAGGTGTAATAACCGGTATTGGTTCGGGTATCTCCGGAACTTCATACTGCACGTACTGTTTCAGCAGATTACGGACTGCTTTATACTTTTCAGTCGCCTGGCCTGATTCACTGATGGGAGCATCATAATCGTAGCTGGTAATATCGGGCTGGATATCAAACTCCTTATTATAGTTTGCCCCTGACGTGAACCCGAAGTTGGTTCCGCCATGAACCATATAATAATTAAAGCTCACTCCATTTTTCAGGTATTTCTCCGTTTGCTGCACGACCTGTTCAGTCGAAACTTTAACAAACGGCTCAGCCCAATGATCCAGCCAGCCCGGATAAAATTCCGCCACCATGTACGGCCCCTGATTGTTATTGTATTGATTGACGACTTCTTTCAGCTTATCAACGTTATCTTCTCCGTTTGCAGTCGGCAGCGCGCCTTTAATCGAACCACCTTCAAACAACCAGCTGCCATCCGAAGTAAACAATGGTACGTCAATACCCGATTCAATCAACATACTGTGTATAGCAGCGCTGTATTTTTTGTGATCTTCAAGCGGAATGTCCTTTCGCTGCGCAACGTATGAGCCGAATTCATTTTCGGCTTGTACCATGATGATTGGGCCGCCTTTTGTGATTTGCAGATCGCGAACTTCATCGGCAAGTTTATTGATGTAGACACGACACGAATCCAGAAATGGTTTGTTGTTAGCGCGAATCACCAGGTCTTTGTTGTTCTGTAACCACCACGGATAACCGCCAAATTCCCACTCTGCACACGCATAGGGGCCCGGCCTGAGGATCACCAATAAACCCTCTTCCTGAGCAGCTTTTACAAAGGCCGCGAGATCATGATTATCCGTTTCAAAGTCCCACACGCCCGGAGCAGTCTCGTGAAAATTCCAAAAAACATAGGTGCATACCGCATTAAGCCCCATTGCTTTTATCATCCTCAGCCGGTGTTGCCAGTACTCACGCGGAATGCGGGCATAGTGCATCTCACCGGAATAGATCTTTATGGGTTTATTGTCGTATTGAAATTCACCTTGTGCAATTTGAAAGGTGTGAGTTTCCGGTTTGCAGCACGAGAGTGCAACCAGGATAATGAAAAGAATTCTTCTCATGCTAATAAAGCTCAATGTTTGAAATTACCGGGCACGCTTTCGCATCGCGGATGGTAATGCGCACAGCCGTGGTTTCTATCGGCTCAACTTTTACGATCCGTTTATAGCCGATTGTAGTGCCTTCACCAATCACATTCCAGGTATCACCTGCTTTAGCTTCGATGACAAAAGATTTTACCCGTTGCCCAAGCTTGATGTATTCCTGCAGCAAGACGTATTTAACCAATTGAGGTTTATCAAAGGTAAACTCAAGTGTTCCGGACGTGTCATTATCATTCAGTGTCCAATAGGTTTCCGGATTCTTGTCGCTGACATTGTTAGCTGCATACTGTTTCGCGTCACCACGCACTAAAGAAGCACTTACATTTGCTTTTTCTGCGAGGTTTGTTTTAAACGTTTCGTCCAGCAATGCACGCAACGCTTTTAATGCCGCCACATCATTTTGATGAATAAGGCCGCGTCTGTCGGGAGGAATATTTAGCAATAACGTTGAGCCGCGCCCCACAGAAGTAAGATAAATCTGAAACAGTTTTTCGGGCGACTTCACCAGCGAATCTTCTTTTGCGTGGTAGAACCAGCCTGGCCGGATCGAAACATCTACTTCAGCCGGAATCCAGCGGGTACCGTTTTCAGAACCCGTGTTCAATAAATTTTCAATTCCGCCTTTTCCGGCAAACAATGTATCGGGCGTTATCGTGTTCCAATTTGTTTCTCCGGCTGTTCCACGTTCGTTACCTACCCAGCGCACACCCGGACCGGCATCGCTGAAAAAGATGACATCGGGATTATGCTTGCGCACCAGATCTAATGTTGTTGGCCAGTCGTAATATGTGGCACCGTTTATCTTACGCGCTTCACGTTTCCCTCCGTAAAATCCATCGCCACCATTGGCACCATCAAACCACATTTCGAAAATTGGTCCGTAATTCGTAAACAACTCATCAAGCTGATTGCGGTAGTATTGAATGTATTCAGGCGATCCGTATTGAGGGTGGTTTCGATCCCATGGAGAAACGTAAATTCCAAACTTCAAGCCATGGCGCTTACACGCCTCCGAAACTTCTTTCACCACGTCCTTTTTAAACGGACTGTTTTTTACGGAATGCTCCGTAAAGGCGGAAGGCCACAGACAAAACCCGTCATGATGTTTGCACGTTAAAATGACACCCTTAAATCCGGCATCCTTGAATGTGCTAATCCATTGATCGGCATCAAACGCTGTCGGGTTGAAAATGGCGGTGTCTTCATCGCCATAGCCCCATTCTTTGCCGGTGAAGGTATTGGTGGTGAAATGAACGAACGCATTCATCTCCATTTCGTGCCACGCAAGCTGAGCGGCAGAGGGTAACGGGCCAAAAGCGGCAGGTGGTTCAACTTGCTTGTTACAGGAAAAAGCCAGTAAGCTGAGTGCAGCAAGTAAGGTTATTCGTGGGATCATCTGCACAAAGTACAAACCTTTTGCGACCGATAACAGACGCTACTCATTCCCTTCGTCCCGGTTCACCATAAACATTGCGGTTGGTACCAGGCGTTTAAATATTTCGTCTTTCAATGCTTCCTCCACCGGCAGATCTTTCAATGCCCGGCTCATGCATGATAGCCACGCCACAGCGTCATCATCGGAGATGGGATGCGGAAGATGCCTTGCCCGCAATTGCGGATGGCCATACTGTTGCGAGTAAAGTTGTGGACCGCCAAAGAACTGTGTAAGAAACATCCTTTGTTTCTCTTTAATTAAAGCTTTGTCGGTTTTAAACAACCGGCTGATCTGTGGATCGGAAAAAACCAGATCGTAGAATTGATCGACCAGAAGTTTGATGTTCTGTTCTCCGAGGCGTTCAAAAATAGTTTGCATGTAACGCAAAGATACGATGCCTCCTTGGTTTCCGGATATGTTTAGTTGTCAGAACAAAAATTACGAGCAATGGGCGAGACAGATTTACAACGTCTGAAGCTCGGTGTTCAAATTAACACGGGCCTGTGCTTCGTATCGGGTTTTAAAATTTGGCGTTTTGTAAATGCCTGACATCTTTAAAAAATGGTGAAGCACCTTTTTCCTTCCGGGATTATAAAGAAACTCCGGATACATCCAATATTCACGTCTTACCCGGAGCGTGTAGTCTGTGTACGTATCCGGATCTGCACCCAGGATTGAAAGATCCGCATCGGTGAATAAGTTGATTTCATCATCGACAGACTCGTGATGTTTAGTTGCCAGGATAAATGCTTTACACCGCTTAACTTTATCAGCCGGAAAACCAATGCTTGTCAGTCGTTTTTCAGCGAGGAGCGCGCTTTTTTCTTCGTTGTTTTTGCTAAGCGTATTGTACACAGCATCGTGATAAGCAACTGCAAACACAACTATGTCCCAATCTATGAACACGTTTTTGTGGGGAACAAGTTTTTGAAGAACATGCTCAAAGTGTTCGAGCGTGTGGTAATGACGACCGGCTTCGTGGCCGGCTGCTTCGATTTCTTCCCAAAGCTCCGTTCCACGTTCCGCGCTTGCATAGCGTACGGCTGCAGCTATGAACTCCTCTTTTAACATTATTACTTTTCCAACGTGCTCATCTTTACGTATCCGAGATGCAATTCGTCTTCCTTCACGTCTGTTACCGGGTAGAGCTCAATACGATATTTTTCTTTTAATGCCGGAGCCAGCACCTCATCAATTTCATACAGGTCATCAACATCAACTCCGTATTTATCATCAATGTGAGAGTTTCCTGCCGAACCAAAACTATTGGTTTTATAAAACAGCGTATCCTTCGCTTCGCGGAACGCAGCCGCGCGATCGTCTTTTACAGTAAGCAGAACATAATGCTGTTCCTCAAACTTGTTTTCCTGGTAGCCTCCGAGATTAATAAAAAAGAGTTTCTTATTGACAGCGTCCGGACTCACAGGCTGCTCCTTAGGAACAACAGCTACGCGATAGTTTTCTACCACGGTAACTTCACGCCACGCATCGATATGAATGCGTTCGGGTTCGGGCCAAAATGCTTTCATATCGGCCGCCAGATCTTTTAAGGAAGATCCTATCCCAAGAAAAATATCGTGTTGCTCGATGTGACGGCCCGGAGGTGTAGCCCCAAGCATGATCATGAAAAGTTTTGACTGTGCACCCATAATGGATACAAGATATTTGAATTACTGAAATTTCTTTTCGTACCCGCTGGCTTCCAGAAATTTCTTCTCGTCCTTTATCGTCAGAATTTCGCGAATCGCTTTTTTCTTGTCGGAAGCATTGTTGTAATACGCCTCGGTTATTTTGTAGCCCATCCAGTAACCGAGATCGTTTGGTCTGCCCGGTGACGGCGTGTACAGCCATCCATCATAATCTTTTTCAAGCATTCTCTCCCTGAATTCCAGCCAAAGTTCTTTCTCTTTTGGATTAGCAAAGTCATGTATGTGATCGTTAATGTGTTTACCTGAAATCAACTCGGCAATGAAATCAGCACTGCCCTCTTTCAAACATGCCTGAAGCAAGGTTTCGCCATCATAGGTCTGCTGAAAGTGAATCAGTTCGTGCGCAACAATGTGAGGCACTTCTTCCACCGGCTTTAATACCGTTAAAAGCCAGTCGTTGAGTTCGCCTTTCGGAGTTTCGGGTGTCATGCCATACATTTCCGCACCAATAATCAGCCCATCATCGGAAGATGTTCCACCTGAGCTCATCGCACCGATTACAAAATATACGGGCGGAAAAATCGCATCCGGATAAAGCTCTTTCAGTTTTACCAGGCTTTTGCGAATGTCGTCCTGCATGCGTGCAATTTTATCCGTACTGGGCTTAATCGAGCTGTAATAATTAATGCGTTGCTGAACACGCTTCGCGAGATTCTCTGCACTTTTTATGCGTCCGGGTATAAATCCCTTTACGCCTTCAGAGCCTTTGTCGAGATAGAGTTTCTGGAAAACCTCCGGCTTCAAGTCGGGCTTGGCAGCTTCGAAGGCAATCCAGAAGTTATCAAGATCAGTCGTAACAATCTCTGTTTTAAGCGGATCGCGATTTTGCGCAGCAGAGGTGAGAATAATGGCCATCGAAAAAGCCAGGAACGGGAAGATAGATTTCATTTTTTGCGGGAGTGAGGTACCGCTAAAGACGTAGGGCTGAGGAAAAAGTTGCTTTAAAGTTCCGTGCAGCTTCCAGCGACCACTTTAACTCCGTTTGCGAATTTTTTCCAAACGCGTATGTAACGGAATTTACCTTCAATGGGCATGTTCATCATTTTGCCTTTCGTTTCCATGACCAGGGTAACGACTGCGAGGTCCTCGATCACGTGAATGTTTTCAATGTGGGTGCTGATTTTTTCAATAACCATCAACCCTTTGCGATGCGCATCAAGGTCCATTGCTTTCGTTATCGTTTGACCATCCGGCGTTATGAATAACAGATCATCGTGGAGCAATCCGTCAAGCGCATTAACATCGCGCTCAACCATGGCTTGCAAGAGCTGATTTTCAATTTTTGAAATTACTTCCTTAGTCATTACCTGAAATGAGGCTGAAGTTACAACTTCAGTTGAATGTTTGCGGTTCCAGCTTTTCAAGTGCTGCAACTTCTTGCAACCGCGCAAAACTTTGTGCCAGCATATCGCCCTCAATTTCGGATAACTCCTGTTCGAGTGCTCCATTTTTTATCCGGATTCTTTCACGGGTGTGATACTCTTCACTTATCGCGTACACAGCAGCAAAAGTGGGGCGTTTACACCGGAGATATGCAAAATAACGCGTTCCAGTAACGTCAAACCAGCAATAAAGTCCAGCGGGGTAATTTCCGATCATACCTACAATTCCATCATTATCTTTTGTGAAGCCTGAGTCAAGCAGCGCTTTAATTTGCGGCAGCGCATAAAATGTTTCAGCCTGCTGAAGGCGTTTCTTTTGCTGGCGGGATGCCCAGATTCCCAAAAATATAAACAGCACAACTCCGGCTGCGATAAGGATGTAAAGTGTCATAATTCAATTTTGCAGCAAGAACATCAACAAAAAGCAGCTGCGCTATACCGTCTTCCCGGTAGATATGAAGTACACCCAGATGGAGACAAATAAAAAAGCCCCATATCGGGGCCTTTTTACTACTAATATTATTTCTAATTACTTCACTCCGCCTTTGGCTGACTGACGCGCGAGTACACCACGCACATCCTGAACTTCACCTTTGAAGTAGAATTTGCCATCAGCCGCTACTTCATCAACGGTATAATTCGTTAATGTGCCGTTAAACTTAATTGTCATTTTGTCTCCGTCATCGTAGTCACCGGAAATTTCGATATCATCATCTCCTTCAGTGCCTGACGGAATTTCGTAGTACACGTCACTGGTGGTCTCAAAGCTCACCCAACTAACCTTTGAAGTTTCTGCAGCCTGACTAAAGCTTGAGTACAACGGATATTTGCCATCGCTCAATTTTTCTTCTGCAGCAGGCACTCCCAGTTCAACTGCCATCAAATACGTGGCGTTGGTATAATCACTGAATGACCAGCCGTCTCCGTCCACGTATGTTCCATCGGTGATGATGTAGTCGCGATACAGATGGCCGCTGCCATCGTTACCTTCGTACACCAGGTACAGATTACCGTCTTTTAAGGAAAATGAATCTTCGCCCTCAAACGCAAACTGGCTTTTCGGACTCGCGTTATCATCATCTCCGCATGCACTAAACAAGATTACCGCTATCGCCAACATACCGCCTAACATTCTCTTCATACTCATCATAATACTTGGTTTGTTTAATTTATAACCAAGATACCGTTGCGTGCCTAAAGGTGACATGGGCAATACAGAACTGCCAGACAAATGGCTTTTCAGATCGATAATTTGCAGGGAAAACAAAAAGCCCCGCTAAACGCAGGGCTTTTTTATCAGTAAAAATTAATGGCTTACTGTGCTCCGCCTTTAGCCGCTTTCCGGACTAGCACACTTCTTTCGTCCTGGACCTCACCTTTAAAGTAGAACTTGCCGGATACTTGATCGGACAACTTGTCGGAATAAAAAGCGAGTGTTCCGTTGAATTTGATTGTCATCATATCACCATCGTCAAAGGCACCTGAAATTTCGATTGGATCTCCATCCAAAATTCCATCGGGCGTTTCAAAATAAGCATCTTCAGAGTCAAACATGAGCCAGCTAACGTTTGAAGTTTCAGGAGCTGTACTGAAGCTATAATACAGTGGGTATTCTCCCGGTGTAAGCACTTCCTCGGTAGTCGGAACACCAAGTTCCACTGCAATCAAATACGTTGCTCCGGTGTAGCTATTCAGTGACCAACCACTTCCTTCCGAATAAACCCCGTCTGAAATAAAATAGTCGCGATAGATATGTCCGCTTCCATCTTGATTTTCATAAAGCAGATAGAGGTTTGCATCCTTCAGTGAAACGGTGTTGTCGTTAAAATCGAACTTGGCTTTTGGAGCAGGCTTTTCATCATCGCCACATGCGCTTAACAATACAACGGCAAGGGCCAGAATCGCGGCCAGCATTTTTTTAATGTTCATAATAAATGGTTTATGGGAGTTTGTTTTGCGCAAAAATACTGTTTGTCGCACAAGGGTAACCCATCAGCAGCTAATTATTGAAAAAAATGTACCCGGAGTACAGAAATTAAAAGACGCAATCTTTATGGCTATGAAAACAAAAAAGCCACACCTTATCAGTGTAGCTTTTGTACCCAGGACGGGACTTGAACCCGTACAGCTATTACTAGCCACAGGATTTTAAGTCCTGCGTGTCTACCAATTCCACCACCCGGGCATTTGAGTAGTGTTTTAATTCAGCCCTCTTGCGTGTCTACCATTCCGATAACTATCGGAACCACCACCCGGGCATTTGAGTAGTGTGTTAAATAAAAAAGTGTGAGGTTAAGCCCACACTTTTTTGCTAACTGAGCGGGAAACGAGACTCGAACTCGCGACCCCGACCTTGGCAAGGTCGTGCTCTACCAACTGAGCTACTCCCGCTTATTCTGTTCAAAGTTACCGGTTCAAAACTGGTTTAAACCTTCAACTTCAAACGTTGAACCCCAAAGGGAGTGCAAATTTAACTGGCTCCCCTGAAATTCCAAATCTAATGCGTGTCGGTAAAGTGCTTTCTCGCCTTCTCCGCACCGAATTTTTGAGCATTAAACGTTGCAGAACTGCCTTTTGGAATGGATAACGACTGAAAATCACTGCCTTTCAGTGCCTTAGCCTGATACAGAATCTGGCCTACATGCAACGGATAGTGCGCCAGCTGGCGCTGGATTGCCTCCAGTACGGTCTGGCCCTCATTCCGAATGTAAATTATAGTGGCCAAATCTTCAGGTTTCAGCGAATCAAGCGTATCCAGCAAAGCCTTCCAGCCTTTTTCCCACGCATCCAGCAGGGTCACCTTATCCGGATAGCCCTTCTCAAATTCAGCTTCCCGGTCACGGGTTGGCTTCTCTCCATCGGTTGTCAAAAAGTCGGTCCAGCGCGAAAGCATGTTTCCGCTCAGGTGGTGAACGATCAGTGAAATACTGTTGCTTGCTTCGTTCGGACGAAGATTGATTTGCTCATCGCTAAGCTGGGCGATGGCTTTCTCGCCCTGCGCCTTGTAATAGCGAAACAGCTTGCGTGAACTTTCTAAAAAATTCTCGTCAGTGGATTGCATGCTCTTCTTCAACGGACTTTTCCGTTGCCGGTTTCACCGGAGGCCGCGATGCATCATATTGCTTACGAAGTTCTTTCGCGTGCTCTTTGTCTTTCGAAAACTTGATGTGATCGGGTACGCCCTTCAAATCGTGAATCAATCCAACGGCCTGTAGTCCGCGAAGCATATACCACGTGAAGTCAACCTCCCACCAGAAAAATCCCTGGCGGCTACTGGTCTCATAGTAGTGATGGTTATTATGCCAGCCTTCACCAAGTGTTAGCAACGCAAGCCAGAGGCTGTTGCGCGACTCGTCACCTGTCTGGTAACGCTGTCTGCCAAACTTATGCATGATCGAATTGATCGAAAACGTTCCATGATAGAGAATCACGGTACTTAAAAAGAATCCGATGAAAAGTGTTGAGAAACCGGCAGAGGTAAACATGGCCAGTACACTGCCGCCATTAACCCATCCGCCAAGTGCCATCACGGTTAATGCCAGAACTGTAGGCGGAATAAGATGATATTTATTCAACCACATCAGTTCAGGATATTTGGCATAGTCGCCAATCACTTTGTAGTCGGTTTGTTTAAAATCAGGTCCAACAATCCAGCCCACATGCGAATACCAGAATCCGTAAATCTTCATCGAATGCGGATCAGCCGGTGTGTCGCTGTGACGGTGATGATGACGGTGGTGTGCAGCCCACCATAACGCACCTTTCTGTGCCGAAGTCTGGGCAAGCCATGCAATGACAAACTGAAACCAGCGCGATGTGCGGTATGACTTATGCGCAAAGTAGCGGTGATAACCACCCGTTACCCAAAGCATACGCCCGACATATAAAACACCGCATACAACCCAGTCGAACCAGGTTGCGCCTGTCCACAACGCGCCCAACGGCAACAAGTGAACAATTGCAAAGGCGATCTCCTGCTTCAGGATTGGCTTGTTGCGTTTTTCGGGTGATAGTACAGTTGTATTGCTCATATCTTTCTCCTTCATTCCGGGTGTTAAACCAGCGCTGGTTCAATTAAGTTCGGAGCCAGCGTTTAGCGATTAACCCGGGTACATTTTATGTGATTCAGGCTTGTGCTGATTCTTTTACAAAGTTCGTCCTTTGGGCGGTTTAATCCCAACCCATGCAAGGTTTTTTGCGTGTAAATGACTTTTATCAGTACTTTCAGACACTAACACCCGTTCAGTCGTTATGCGTTACATCCTGCTCCCGGTACTCTGTGTAATTTTTCATTTTTCGTTCGCACAAAGCAGCCTGAATAATTCACGCCCGTTAGTTGTGGCTACCTATCAGTATGCCGACAATCCGCGTGTTAAAAACATCGAACCTTTCGCAATGCATTTTGCAGAAGTCGCAGGACAAAAAACAGTAGTTAAAAGTTATCCGACAGTTCATGAATTACTGGAAGCGTTGCGAAAGAATGAAGCAGACATTGTATTCATTAACACGTTTGGATATCTGTTGATGCGCGAGATTACCCAGAACTACGAAGTATCCGCAACACTTCATTTACCGGGTGATGCTGCTTCTATTTATCGCAGTGTGATTGTATCGCCAAAAGACAATCATCTTACATCTTTACAACAGGGAGTTGATCGCGCGGCTGATAACTTCCTGATCTTGGTAAGTCCGGGATCAACTTCCGGCAATCTCTTACCACGATTAAAGCTCGCATCAATGTTGCCGGACGAGCCTGAAAGATTATTTGTGGAAGTGCAGTATGCAGAACGCCACGATGCAGCACTCAGTCTTGCGCTCGAAGAGAAATTTGCCATTGCTTCCTGCGGAATTGACGAGTATCATAAGTTGGGTGCAGATACCGTAAAATTCAACCTGTTATGGAAGTCGGACCCGATACCGCTTGGGCCTGTGCTGGTTCGAAAAGATCTGTCAGAAAACCTTAAAATTTCACTTCAAAATGCATTATTGGAGCTTCGGGAGCAAAATCCGGAAGCACTCGAAGCGATTAAGTCCGGCTGGACTGAAGCCCGGCCCGCTGATTTTTATACCGTGCCGAATGATGCGTATTACAACAGTTTACTTGACCTGGCAGGCGATAAACAAAAGGCGTTGAGAATCATTAAGAAATTTGCACGATGATATAACCATGAGAAAGGCCCTCATCATTGTTCTTACCTTAATACTTGGAGTCTACGTTCTGGTATGCCTGCTACTTTATGCAAATCAGGAGAGCATCATTTTTTTACCCGGCAAACTTCCAAGCGATTATAAATTTGAGTTCAATCAGGGATTTGAAGAAAAAAGCATTCGCACTGAAGATGGTAAGGTGTTAAATGCTGTGTTGTTTAAAGCAGACACCTCAAAAGGCGTCATATTTTATTTGCACGGCAATGCCGGATCAATCGATAGCTGGGGATGGGTTGCGCAAACCTATACGAATCTGAATTACGATGTTTTTATGCTCGATTATCGAGGTTATGGAAAAAGCGAGGGCAAAATTGAAAGTGAAGAACAGCTCTTCGGGGATATTCAAACTGCTTACGGCTTTATTAAAAAATCCTACAACGAAAAAGACATTATTGTGCTGGGGTATTCAGTCGGAACTGGCCTGGCAGCAAAAGTTGCTGCTGATAACAACCCCAACTTACTGATCTTACAAGCCCCTTACTACAGTCTGGTTGACGAAATGCATCAACGCTTTCCGTTTGTTCCGGGCTTCATTCTGAAATACAAATTTCAGACCCACGAAAATCTCCATCACTGCAACATGCCCGTGATTATTTTTCATGGTGATCAGGACGAAGTAATCAGTTATCGCGCCTCACAAAAACTTCAACAGGAATTCAAGCCGGCAGATCAATTAATCACGTTGCCCGGACAAGGGCATAATGGGATGACCGATTCTCCAGCGTACCAGGCGGAACTCGCCAAAATCCTTGGCGGGCAGGAACGATAAATCTATGCTATCCGGGTTTTTACCCCGATACACTTAATAAAGCTTACCCAAAATCTCCTTTAACGTCTTCTCATCGTATTCAATATTCACCCACTTGGCAGTAACCTCGCGCTTCTTATAAACAAACACGGTATTCTTTGCCTTCGGATTGATTTCATAAAGCACTGCCGTTTCTTTGTCTACCGGGGACGGTATCCACGCCATGGCAACGTTCTTTAAGCCTTGTTCATCGGCCCACTTCTTCAGTTTTCCTTTCAGGATATCTTCCGATTTCACGTTCGGGTTATCCTTGTAAAATGGGTTCATATAAATCATGAATACACGAATCTTACTTTCGCCTTTTGTTTGCATTTCCTTTTCCAACGCTACAACAAAATCCTTCAACTGGTCAACGTTAGCATGATTAAACCAGATCATGATTCCCTGACCCTGCCCATACTTACACATCGGGCAAGCTTTCTTTCCGGTATCAGCTCCGGAAAGATGAAGCGGGTCGAAAGCCGGACAGTTTGCACCCAGCGATAACCCTGAAGCAAGCTTCGGCAGTCCGTTGTACGGATAGTCGTTTACATTCAAGCCAAGCATGATGTGACGGGTCGCGTGTTGAACTCCGTCTTTTTCAGGCGGCAAAAGCGTTACTATTCCATTGCCACCACGCGGATTTTTATTACTTGCTTTCGGCAACAAAGGATCATCCGCAAAAAGATATTCGTCAATATAGTACTCGTTCTTGTCGGGTTCTTTCAAGGTAATGTGAATATGCTCCGCTGCATCACGACCCGGATAAGGCGCAGGTCGTAGTGCTTTAAATTGATAATAACCATTCCGATCGGTCTTCACCCAGCCGCGGATATAACCGTGCCGTTTGGCCCAACCTTTCTCGTTGCCTTTTGTCGGGTAAACACCTTTCCGGTCGGTATGATACACATAGAGCACAACATCTTTTGCCGGTGTCATGCCATCACGCTGATAAACAATTCCGCTGATTTCAATCTTCGGACCCTTATCGTTAAAATCCGGGAGGCTAATGGAGTTTGGCAGCTTGTCAAATGCCACCGGGCTTTCATAAATAGCTTCACAGCCTTCGCAAGGCCCCCCGACTTTAACGGTTGTCTGAGCAAACGCACACGTTGAAATGCCCGCGAGTAATAAAAACATAAGTCGTTTCATGCTTCAAACTTTACGTTCCGAAGTACGGGATATGCACTTGATCAATCCGGCAGAATATGATGTGTTGCATGTTTTTCTTGACAAAACGCAAGGTTTCAGCCGAACGGCAGAAGGTGAAAGCCGTATCTTTAAACTATGAACCGCCTTTTCCGGTATCACCTCGACCATCTATTGTTCTGGATCCTCACCATCGGGTTCCACGGATACACCCGGTTGTATCTAATCAGCAAAGCCGGAGTCTTCCAATTTATGCTTGAGATCGTGCTTCGGAATGGTTTACTGGCTGCCGTAATTTATTTTAATCTTCTGATCGTTATTCCGCGAATCAGCAAATCAAAAGTTGTTCTTTGGCTGATGGCATCACTGGTTTCGCTGCTTGGCTATTCTATTTTAAAAACCTTCCATGATTCATACTTATATGGAAGTGTGATTGGGGATATCAAGCGCATCGATTTTCTGCAGAACACATTTTACAATTTTTCCATTGTTCTTTTCTACCTGGCCTTTGCAATTGCAATCTACCTGAGCAAACAGTGGTACACGCAACGTGAATTGCTTCGAAAAATTCAGCTCGAAAAATTAAATACCGAGCTGGAGTACCTGAAAGCCCAGATGAATCCGCATTTTCTTTTCAATTCAATCAATACGATCTTCTTCCAGATCAATAAAGAGAATACCGAAGCACGCGACACGCTGGGAAAATTCTCAGACATGCTGCGCTATCAGTTGTACGAATGCAACAGTCCGGAAATTGCAATTGAAAAAGAACTGGCCTACCTGAAAAATTATGTTGAGCTGCAAAAACTCCGGAGAAGTCCGAACGACATAATCGAATTTTCCGTGAACGATGAACTCCGCAGTTTTTCGATACCACCCTTATTGCTGATCCCATTTATTGAAAATGCCTTTAAGCACATTTCGAATTTTACGGACAAGCCTAATGAAGTTCATATCCGGATCGAAAAAAGCCGCAATGAATTACATCTTTATGTTTCAAATTCAGCAGATGGTTCGGTGAAAGAAAATGGTGGCATTGGATTGAAAAATGTAACGCGAAGACTTGAATTGCTCTTCGCTGGACGATATCTACTGGATGTAAAACGGGAAGTCGACAGTTTCACAATAACGCTAACGCTTCACCTCGCATGAATCTGAAATGTTTAATTGTTGATGACGAGCCCATAGCCCGAAAGGGTCTGGAAGAATATGTAAAGGACATTCCGTTCCTGGAGCTTGCGGGCACATGCGAAAATGCCATGCGCGCAAAGGATTTTTTGCAACAGAAAGAAGTTGACCTGATGTTGCTCGACATTAATATGCCACAGGTCACTGGCATTGAATTTCTAAAATCGCTGGAGAATCCACCGCTTGTAATTTTCACCACCGCTCATCCGGACTATGCGCTAGAAAGTTACGCGCTGGATGTAATGGACTATATCGTTAAGCCCATTATGTTCGACCGTTTTCAAAAGGCAGTTCAGAAAGCACAGGAATACTATACGTTGCGCGTTTCAACCAAAACCGCGCCCGACTTCTTTTTTATCAAGTGTGATCACGTTTTTGAAAAAATCTTTTTCAATGATGTGCTATACGTTGAAGCGATGCAGAACTACTGTATCCTCCACACCGTGACGCGAAAACTGATCGCGTACATCACGCTTAGCGGACTGGAAGAAAAACTTCCGTCAACCCGGTTCATGAAAGTGCATAAGTCGTACATCATAAACCTGGAGAAAGTAACTGCGCTGGATGCAAACGACTTATTCATCAGTAAAGCCCAGATACCCATTAGTAGAAATCTAAAAGAGGACGTGTCGAAAAGGATCATGGGTGATCGTCTGTTCAAGCGATCATAACGTTACTTCACCACACTGATTTTACGACTGATGGTTTTGCCCTCTGAAAGATCAATCTTTAAAACATAAACCCCGGGCGTTAGAACACCACCAGTAGAAATTGTTACCTGGGTTGTGTTCAGCTGACCTGTGTAGTGGAAGACAGGTTTCCCAACAACATCGAACAACGAAATACCGACATGTCCGGACGTTGCGTAGCCTTCCGAAATCCTGATCTGAATATCATCACTTACGCTCAACGGGTTCGGATAAATTGAAACAGCCTCTGCCGGTTCTCGCTTAACCCGGATCACATCGGAGTAACTGACTTTTCCATCAAAGTCGGTTTGCTTCAGGCGATAATACAGTATGCCGGAAAACACCACTTCGTCCATCAACTCATACGCGTGCTGCTCTTTGCTTGTTCCTGCGCCACTCACGGTTCCCACCGCATGAAAATCAATTCCCGTAGCCGATCGTTCAACGGTGAAGTAATCGTTATTTAATTCTGATTCAGTTTCCCAGGTTAAACGCACCGCTGTTGAAAGCGCTTCTCCCTCGAACTTCACAAGCTCAATCGGTAACGGTGTTTGTGTGAAATTGATTGTTCCGATTGTAAACCGCATTCCGGTATTCAATGCGGTTACTCCGCTGAAAACATAGTTACCACAGGATATAGCGGTTGCTCCCGAAATGGACTGCGTGCCTACTTCATTATAAACTCCATCGCCATCGTGATCAATCAGCAGGCGCAAGTCGGAGGCGGTGATTGATCCGTATAGACCACTCAAGTCAAATTGCATGGTAATTGCACCAACATCTCCGGTTTCATTCACACCCCATTCACGCGCTAGGCGGGATTGTACTCCGGATGGAACATCGGTTGAGCGTGACGTGAGGGCCACATTATTGTGTCCCCAGAAAAACGCTTCAACATCACCCAGATCCGTTGCATCGTAAATCCGTACAATGCCCTGACCTTTCGCATCGGTGTGTTGGTTGGCAGCATTAACGCGTGCAATTCCCGCAACGTCAAAATCAAAGTTGCCATTTCCCGCATTGTCCATCGTGTACACATCAACTCCTCCACCGAGTGTAAGTCCGTATTTGGCAGCCAATGCATTTTCAACAATCGGGCGCTGAGCTCCATTAAGATTGGCTGTGTAAACAATCAGTTCAGCGATGTTACCTTGGAAGAATTGCAAACCCGTATTGGTTGTTCCGTTATTGTTGGACCCTACTGTTCCAATCGCTTTGCCATGAAAGCCGGTTCCGGAAGTGAGTGTGGCCGAGGTTCCGTTCGTGACAAGGTCAATATCATTAAAGTTGCGCTCGATAGAAGACAGCACACGATACGTTGCATTCAGTGTTTGACCGGAGAGTACATCGGTGTTATTATACATACCCCATTGGTTTGTAGCTGTTCCCCGCGCGAGCCACAAATTATTTTGCAACGTAAGAAACGTTACATACCCTGTGCCGGTAGCTGTTTTATTGATCACAGCAAACATGGTAGGCGTGCTGGTATTGATGTTCGAGGCGAGCTCAAGCATGTCGTTGTTTCCGTCAAAAGAAATTACCGGCATGGAGTTCAGTGCGTTACTGTTAAGCGTAGGGCGTGCATTTGATGCCGGAGGCGTGGCCGTCCGTGAATTACCCGACTGATCTGCCCAGCTCGTCACGTTCGAACCGGTGGTTGACACGCCTTTATTGGCGTCCAGCCATAGCGCAAGCGAAGTTGTGCCACTTGTTCCACCTACGCCACCCGGACCATTCACCGAGGTGTTAACGAGTGCAAACGTGAAGCGGGTGTTGTTGGCAAGCGCAGTTACGTTAGCAAAGCGATATACATTGCTGCCCAGTGTTGTTGCGCCACCGATGGGAGTCTGGTCTGCAAACGTTCCATCATTGTCGGTATCAACCAATAACCGTAAGCTGAGCGCGGCATCGCATGTAGAAAGCGATGAGAAATCAACCAGGCCTGTTACATCAATTTGCACATCAATGCTCCCTACGTCTCCATCGCCACCTGTTTCGCTAACGCGCCATACGCGTGCAAACCGCGCTGAAACACCGGTTGGGGTATCAGCAGTGTTAGTTGCTTGTGCAGCACCGTTATCGCTGCCCCACATAAAAAATTCTCCGTTCTCAAGATCAGAAGGATTCAGAATTCGTACGAATCCGGTTCCGCGCGAATCGTTGTGTATGTTGGAGGCGTCTGTCTGACCGATACCCGCTACATCAAAATCGTAATCACCGTTGGCACCGTTATCCTGCGTATAAACGTCATTCGCAGAAAGCGTGGCGTTATACTTTGCCGCCAGATAATTTTGTACGATTACCATCTGAGCATCATTCAGTGCAGAAAAGTAAACGATCATTTCACCCACATCGGCAGTTGGGTACTCTGAACCACCTGCGTATTTACCTGAATACAACGACTGCGATGGTAATGCTGAATTCACACTGTTTCGTTGTGCGAACACAGTACCATTGAGATATGTCTGCATCCCATTGGTCGTGTTTCTGCGGTACCGGGCTGCACCAATGTTATTCACGCTGTTGGTTAAACCTGAACCGATTCCACTGCCCGTACCGCCATCGGAAGAAGAGATAAATGGTCGTCCACCAGTACCTTCCCACGGGTAAACAACAAATGTTCCCGCAACGTCCTGAAAGCGAATAAGCGATTGATAGCTTGTTCCATTGGCTACGAGAAAGAAGGTAATGTTATCCACACCGGGACCATTGAAAGACGGAGACCTGAAAAACTGCGAACTGCTTCCGGTATACCGGATGATCGAGCGATTATTTAAAGATGCTGAAGTTGTCGTTGTCGGGCGATTTCCGGCAGTGCCTTGTGACAGATCGTTCGCGTAACCCGATTGATCGGCCCAGTTGCTGACTGCACCGCCCGACACAGTTACACCCGCGTCAGCACGCCACCAACCCCGGAGTGTTGTGGCTCCGGTGGTCGCTCCTACCCCTCCAGGACCGGTTTGGGCAAATGCTGTTGAACCTACAAGTAGTAGAAAAGCCAAATAGACACGCATAGACAGTGAATAAACTGTAAAGATAAGCAAATCACCGTTCTCCAAGAGCCTTGGCAACAGATAGTTATCCCTGGTTTTTCATGAGCGAGAGAACCTCATTGAGTTTGAGAAGTGCCTCCACCGGTGAGATGGTATTGATGTCAATTTTTGACAGCAGGTCGTGAACGGCTTTTGATTTCGGATCAAGCTCGAACAAGCTCATTTGATTAATCGCCTTCGGCAACTCCTGCATGCGCTGCTTGGGTTCATTTTTATGCTTGTCCTTTTCCAGGAAATGCAAAATGTCGTTTGCACGAAGCACAACTTTGTTCGGCATGCCCGCGAGTTGCGCTACGTGAATACCAAAACTATGCTCGCTTCCACCGGGCTTAAGTTTACGCATGAAGATGATCTTGTCTCCAGCTTCTTTTACACTCACATTGAAGTTCTTCACCCGCACATGATCCTCTGCGAGCTGGTTGAGCTCATGATAATGGGTAGCGAATAATGTTTTCGGGCGGAAGTCTTTGTGATTATGAAGATATTCCACAATCGCCCATGCGATCGACACCCCATCGTACGTACTTGTGCCGCGGCCGATTTCATCCATCAAAATCAGACTGCGGTCGCTCAGGTTATTGAGAATGCTGGCGGTCTCAGTCATCTCCACCATAAACGTTGATTCGCCTTTTGATAAGTTATCGCTCGCCCCGACACGCGTAAATACTTTATCAACAATACCGATTGATGCCGCTTCCGCGGGAACAAAACTGCCGATCTGCGCCATCAGGGTGATTAGTGCCACTTGACGCAGTAAGGCTGATTTACCCGCCATGTTAGGACCGGTGATCACCATTATCTGCTGCGCTTCGGTATCAAGGTGAACATCATTCGGAACGTAATGATCGCCCGCAGCAAGTTGTTTCTCAATTACCGGGTGCCTGCCACCTTTAATCGTGATGGCTTTACCTTCACTGATCTCTGGCTTCACATATTTATTTTGATGTGCAATGATTGAAAACGAGAGCAGACAATCAAGTTGCGCGATCACGCGAGCATTTTGCTGAATCGGCACGACAAATTCCGAAGCGTGACGAACCAGTTCGAGAAACAGTTTCTGTTCGATCACATTCAGTTTTTCTTCAGCGTGAAGAATTTTCTCTTCGTAAACTTTAAGCTCTTCGGTGATATACCGTTCTGCATTTACAAGAGTTTGCTTCCGGATCCAGTCGGCAGGAACTTTGTCTTTGTTGGCATTGCTTACCTCCAGGTAGTATCCAAACACTTTATTGTAGGATATCTTCAGTGAGTTGATGCCCGTACGTTCAACTTCACGTTTTTGAATCTGCAGCAGGTAATCTTTTCCTGAAAAGGCAATGGCGCGCAACTCATCAAGTTCGGTGTTAACGCCTTCTTTTATGATTCCGCCCTGGTGGATAAGCATGGGAGCCTCTTCGCTCAGCTCTTTTTCAATCTTATCAACCAGGAACTCACACAGGTTTAACTGATCGGCAGCTTTTTTAAGTGAAGCGAGTTTATGCGCCGCCAGAAGCTTTTTGACCGGAGCAATACGCTGCAGTGATTTTTTCAGCTGAAGCAATTCGCGTGGATTAATCCGGCCGGCTGCCACTTTTGAAATAAGCCGCTCCAGGTCGGCCATGTGCCGCAGTTCTTCGACAATTTTCTCAGTGAGGTCGGTGTCCTGGTAGAATGCATCCACCATGTTCAGGCGCTCGTCAATCACGTCCTTCTCCTTCAACGGAAGTACGATCCATTTTCGCAGTTGGCGAGAACCCATCGCGGTAACGGTTTGATCGAGGATTTCAATCAACGGAACTCCCCCATCGCTGTTGGGTGCAGCCAGTTCCAGGTTGCGGATGGTAAACCGGTCGAGCCACACATATTTTTCCTCATCAATTCGTGAGATGGATGCAATGTGCTGCGTGTCTTTGTGCTCGGTTGCTTCCAGGTAATGCAGCACAGCCCCGGCCGCGATGATAGCCTCATTCAGGTTTTCAAGTCCGAACCCTTTGAGGTTTGCGGTTTTAAATTGATTGATCAGTTTCTCGTGCGCGAAATCGTAGGCGTACACCCATTCATCCAGCGCAAACGTTGCATGCCGCTCGCCAAACTGTGTTTCAAGTTTTTCACGATTCGATTTGCTGAAAATAATTTCCGCGGGCGCGAAACTCTGAACAAGCTTATAGATATACTGTTCTGTTCCCTGCGCAGCGTAAAACTCCCCCGTGCTGATATCGAGGAAAGACACACCCACACCCTGTTTACTTATGCAGATTGATGCGAGGAAGTTGTTGTGTTTTTTTTCAAGAACGTTGTCGTTAAAAGAAACGCCCGGTGTAACCAGTTCAGTTACGCCACGCTTCACAATGCCTTTTACAGATTTTGGATCTTCGAGCTGATCGCAAATCGCCACGCGGTGCCCTGCACGCACCAGCTTCGGCAGGTAGTTATCGAGGGCATGATGTGGAAAACCTGCCAGTTCAATTTCGGAGGCAGACCCGTTGCCGCGTTTGGTAAGCGTAATGTCCAGCACGCGTGAAGCTTTAATCGCATCGTCACCGAACGTTTCATAAAAATCGCCTACGCGGAAAAGCAGCAGCGCACCGGGGTACTTTGCCTTGATGGCACTGTACTGTTTCATTAAGGGGGTATCCATTGCGCCTGCTCCGGCCATCGTGGGCAAAGATATTCAGGTTTCCGGATTTTGAACAGCAAGTAGTACATTCGCTATACATATCCCCTTCTATGGAATCTCAAACCTCAAAAATTATCTCCGGCATCTTCATCTCTAATATACTTGCGGTGATTATCGTGGGCATAGCAAAGTTTCTGACGCCACAGGCGGGTTACAGCGATGTAATTATTTTTTCGGTCTTCTTTATTGTGCCTTTTTTGATGGGAATTTTTAACGGCTGGCAGTGGCACGATATGAAAATGAGGGCTGTAAAAGTTATCGGATGGTGTATTGTGAGTACACTGCTGTCGGTCGTACTTTCTGCGATTTTTTTGGGTGAGGGAACAATATGCCTTTTTATAGTATCCCCTGTTATTCTGGCGATGATGGTTGCCGGCACCTTTATCGGTCGCGAGGTTTACCGAAGAAAGAACAACACCCTTAAATCAAGTTTATTGGGAGTACTCGCACTCTTCTTTGTCGCGGATGTTGTCTCTGAGCATGAAAGTTTAGAAATGGTTTCTGACACGCTCATTATTAACGCACCGGTAGAAAAGGTCTGGCCCTTTGTAGTGGAGTATGAGCCAATAACGTTAAAAGAAAATTACTGGCTGTTTCAGGCGGGTATGCCAAGCCCTGTGCAAAGCACAGTCGATGGACATGAAGCAGGCGCAGGCCGGAAATGCATTTTTTCGAACGGCTATGTATTCGATGAAAAAATGGTTGTTTATAAACCGAATGAAGAACTCACATTCGACATCATTTCACAACCGCGTGATCCGGAAATCATGGGTCACATAGACATTACGCGCGGACAATTTATCCTGAAAGATAATGGCGATGGCACTACAACTCTGATCGGAAATTCATGGTACAAACTGTATGTGTTTCCATCCTGGTATTTTAACCTTTGGTCCGAAAGCATTACCAGAAACGTACACCTTCGCGTAATGGACCATATTAAAATATTGAGTGAAGAGAATGTTTAACCTAATCATCCGGTATTTTGGTTTTCTGAAACACGTTCCACTTGTTCCGCATCTGTATGATGCGCTTTTAAAAATTCAAGTGTTCTTCACAAACCGTGCGTTATTGAACTACATGGATGATGTTACCGAACAAGTAAGCGAATGGCAAAACATAACGATCTCCACCCACAAGTATGGCGGCACCCAATTCAATCTTAATGATGTAGAACTTGGACATTTACATGGGAACGGGCTCTTGGATGTGTTGCTAAATCGCGAAGTAAAGACGGATTTAATGAGAAATCATAATATCCTCGATCACCACACATTTAAAAATTCAGGCTGGATCAGTTTCCGGATCAAGCGTTCTGACGATCGAAACATCGCCATTGAAATTCTTGAACGCGCTTATATGTTCCGGCAGAAGCGTTAACAACTCATTGACAATCCTTTAGGAATGCATTAACAGCCGTTGTCGCGTTGACTGGATAGTTTTGATCAAACCAAACTACCCATGAAAAAACTCTTACTTTTCTCGCTGTTTATTTCCCTGGCTGTTATCAGCTACGGTCAAAAAGAGCCAAAACTTCTCGGCTATTGCACCGCAAGTGATCTGACCCGCGAACCGTATGCAACCTGGTTTAAACCGGGATATGATACTTATATTCCTACAGCAGATGTAGTTGCACAATTGAAAAAGGCGGGGCCTGAAAAATTCACCATTAAGATCGTGTTCGGTTCATGGTGTGGCGACAGCAGGCGCGAACTTCCGCGTATGCTGAAGGTGCTCGATGCCGCGGGTTTTCCGAAGGACAACGTGCAGCTATTGGGCGTATACGATTCGATGGCGGTGTACAAACAAGGGCCTAACCGCGAGGAAAAAGGGTTAAACATCTATCGTGTTCCAGCCTTCCTTGTGTATCAAAAAGGAAAGGAAGTTGGAAGAATTAATGAATATCCTGTTGAATCGCTTGAACGTGATCTTGCAAAAATTCTTCAGCATGAAACGTACACACCTAATTACAGGGGTTATCAGCAAATCAATGTCTGGCTTGCAAATGGTGTGTTGCGCGACCCGAACATCAATCCGCGGGGACTGGCACAACAAATCCGGAATGACGTTTCGCGCGAAACCGATCTCAATAGCTGTGGTTATGTGTTGCTGATGCGAAACTACATTACCGAAGCTATCAACGTCTTCAGAATCAATGCGAGCTTGTACCCTCAATCCGCAAATTGTTTCGACAGCCTGGGCGAGGCCTTTATGATGGCCGGAATGAAAGAAGAATCAAAATCGTGCTACCAACGCGTGCTGGAAATTGATCCGCAGCATGCAAACGCCAAAGCTCAACTTGAAAAGCTGAACAAAAACTAAACGGCTTCTGTGCGGGTATTCTCGGTGGTTTGAAGCCTGTCGTTCATCAAATGAATGGTGTCGTCAAGTTCCTTCATGCTTTGCGCAAGCAATACCCGCACCTGCTTTTCTTCTGCCGGATCAATCGGCAGATTCATCAAATTAACCAATCCGCGGATGCGGCTTACCGGTGCACGAAGAACGTGTGCGTGAAAAAATGCGTAGTCAGTTAACCGGTTGTTTTGTTCCACCAGTTCCTGTGTACGCGCGCGCACACGAAGTTCAAGTTCGGTATTTGCCAGTTCAAGTTTCAGGCGTGTTTCAGACAACTCGCGGTTCTGATTAACAATCGTTTCGTGTTGCACCTGCTGAAGGGTGAAGAATTTACCATTAATCCGGAATACATAAATCAACACCAGATTAAAAAAGATGGAGAAGAACAGTGGATAAATGTGCAGCCGGAATCTCGTGGTATACGACAATACGGTTTCGGAAACACCTGCCTTATCAAATAGCGAAACGAATTCAAATGAAAATACGGTGATCAGGAATGAGAATACAAGGAACACTGAATACACCCATTGCTCTTTGCGGAACGAAAACATCAGCAAAACCATGGTTGACGAAACAATGCCGAACATCGGATGCAAAAAATAGCCATATAGCGAAGCATCACGCCAGATCGGGAAACCCGTTATCATAACCGTCCAGCAGATAAAGAATATCAGGCGGGCTGTAAGGAAGTACCTGAAATGATTGAGCACGATTCCGCCCATGGCAACGATAAAAAGAATAATCGGTATGGCTGCACGAAAGGCAGGTATGCCAACAGTCAGATACTCATTTGCCTTCAGTGCCAAAATGATCATCAGAATCAGGGAGATGATCGTGAACACAATGTTCGATGAAATTACGCGCGAACGTAAATCAGGATCGAGGGCATCGTCAACTCCGGCATGAAAAAGATTCTTTACTTTCACCTCGGTGGGGTCAGGGTGTAAAAACGGGGGGCAAAAATCAGTAAAGCAGATAAGATTAAGAAATCGTGTAAATGATTTCTTGCCTGTGTGTAATTCTGACAATCAATTGGTTACCAATAAACAAATGCTTTTTATGAAAATGATGCTAAGAAATTCGGGACTCTTACTGCTTGTTGCAATTATATTCTCTTCGTGCGCTAACAACGTTCCGAAAAAAATTTCCGAAAAAAGTTTATTGTGGAAGATCTCCGGCAACGGATTGAAGCAATCATCTTATCTTTTTGGGACCTATCATTTGTTAGGCGATAAATTTCTCAGTAAAGTGCCTGAAGTTCAGCAACCGTTTGCGGAAGCTAAGGGTGTTGTCGTTGAACTTGTACTTGATTCGGCAAAGATGATCAGCGTGATGATGTCGAAAGCCATCATGACAAACAATACACTATCTTCATTGCTTTCGCCTGCAGACTTTCATCGTGTTGATTCGGTGCTTCGCAGTTTGTCGGGCTACGAATTAAAAACATTCGACATGTTTAAGCCGGCACAGGTGTCGATCATGCTGATGTTGTTCCAGGCTCAGAAAGAAAATCCGGATCTGCAAAAATATGCAGGCACTGCGCTGGATGTTCACTTTGCCAACGTTGCCAGAAAAAATGGCGTTCCGGTCACTCCACTTGAAACAATGGAGGAACAATTCGACATGCTCTTTAATCACTTCACCGTTGAAGAGCAGGCGAAACAACTGGTGGAAATGGTAAAGCAAAATAACGCTACGGCTAAGTTTTCTACTGAAATGACGAAGCTGTATTTTGAAAAAGACGTGACGGGCCTCGGTGAACTCATGGCCGCTTATCCGGCTGAAGTAACCGGTAATATGGATTACATGCTGAAAGACCGCAACATTGCCTGGATGAAAACACTGCCTGAATTAATGAAGAGCAGATCGCAATTTATTGCTGTAGGTGCCGGACATTTACCAGGCGAAAACGGACTTATCGCACTGCTTCAAAAACAGGGTTACACGGTTACGCCCGTTACAAAATGAAAAAATTAAAACTCGAGGAGCTGGGCCGCATTTCGGTCGATGAATTTAAGGAGGCTGAAAAACTTCCGGTGTGCATCGTACTGGATAATGTTCGAAGCTTGCACAATGTGGGCTCAGCATTCCGTACAGCCGATGCATTTCGGATTGAAAAAATTTTCCTGACGGGAATCACCGGCACTCCGCCACATCGCGAAATTCAGAAGTCTGCACTGGGTGCTACCGAGTCGGTCGCGTGGGAATATTCCGAAAGTTCAGCGGAAGCAGTTAAGCAAATCAAAAATTCGGGATACGAAATTCTTATTATCGAGCAAACCACCGATAGCATTCCGGTACACGAATTTTCTCCCGCTTCCGGAAAAAAATTCTGCCTGGTGTTCGGTAACGAAGTTGACGGTGTAAGCGATGCGGTTATTGCGCTGGGTGACTACGCATTGGAAATTCCACAGGCGGGAACAAAACATTCATTAAATGTATCAGTTTGCCTCGGAATTGTTACCTGGGAATTATTCCGAAAACTAAAACTCTGAAAAAATGAATACAAAAAAGAAAGTTAATCCGATGATTCCGGCAATTGCAATCGGTGTTGCAATCGGAAGTGCGCTGGGAATAGCCCTTCACAACTCTGCGCTGGGCATTGGCGTTGGTGTAGGAATTGGTACGGCTATTGGCGCAGGGCTTTATCAAAAAAATAAAAATGAAGGCAACGCGAAGTAGCGTTGCCTCCGTCATATCTCAAGCTCTATTTTTTGGTTGTTTCCATCGGAAGATTTTCCAGCCTGCTCCATTCCTGCATTGATCCGTCATACAACTTCATGTTGTACCCCAGTTCTCTTCCTGCCAGGTAAACCACACTGGCCGTTTGGCCGATGAAACAATACGCGACAAGTTCTTTATCCTTCGAAGCCACGGGCGCAAAGTACTTTTCCAGTTCGGCATCGGTCTTTAACATGTTGGTGGCGTCTGTCAAATCGGTATACGGAATATTACCGGCTCCGGCAATGTGGCCGTCACGCGGATTGCCGGTCGGTTCGCCATCATAAAAACGCTGCATCCGGGCATCCACCACTTTTGAATTTTCATTTTTCAGTGTTTTGAGCACATACTCTTTGTCGACCAATAAATTTCCGGCTGTAAGCTTCGCGTTGCCTTTCTTTACGGCAGGTATTTCAGCATTTGTTGAATAGCCTTCCTTCTTCCACGCATCCATGCCTCCGTTGAGCATCGAGACTTTGCCCTTCAGTCCAAAATGTTCAAGTGTTAAAAACATCCGGGCCGCGGCAGGCAATTCATTCCGCACATAGTAAATGATAATGTGTGAGTTATTGTTAATCCCGAACCCGCGAACAACATTAGTAGCATGCTTCACATCCGGTGCGTTGTAACTTCCGTATGGAGAATTGGGTGCGAGCGATTCGGGCCAGAGAAATTGCGCGCCCGGGATGTGCGATTGGTCGTATTCATACTTCATGAAGCTCACCTGTAATATCACCACGTCAGGATCGGATTTATGCTCATTAAGCCACTGGGCGGTAACCAGTACCGGGTGCTGTGCAAATGCCGGGGCGCACGCAAGCACGACAATAAAAAGTGCAAAGATTCTTTTCATGGTTGGAGGATTTTGGAGATACAAGTTTAACGGATTGCCCGACCCGGGTGTTGTTCATGCATTCTGAATTGTGGCGACCGGCCGAAACGACAGTGGAACGGGGATTGCAGACGGGTAGGCGGGAACTTTGTATTTTGCCACGACAATGAAAGCTGCTTCAATCAACGAAATAAAGCGGGAACTGAAATCGCTGGACTCCGATGCCCTGCAGGAACTTTGCATGCGCCTGGCGAAGTATAAAAAAGAGAACAAAGAGCTGCTGACGTATCTCTTGTACGAAGCAGATAACGAACAGGCGTATATCGCAGCTATTAAAGAAGACGTGGACACTTTGTTTACAGAATTACCTGCAAACAAAAATCTCTACTACGTGAAGAAAAGTCTGCGCAAGATTCTGCGCTTTGTTAATAAGCAGATTAAGTATTCAGGGATCAAAACGACCGAGCTTGAGTTGCGTATCTACTTTTGCTCAAAGGTTCAGGAGGCTAACGTTCCCTTGCGGCCCAGTTCGGTCATGTATAACATGTACCAGCAGCAACTGAAAAAAATCTACACGATTGTGGTGAAACTGCCGGACGACTTGCAAATGGATTATCAACGCGAAATTCAGGCGATTGATAGCACATCATAAAATAAACCGATACGTATACTTGATCAGAAATATGCTGTGTGCCTGCTGCGGAAAGTTAAAGTTCACGCGCGATTTGATTGACCCCGCCTGCGAATCGAACATTCCATCGGCCTGCTGATTCCATACCAAAAACAAGGTTGATCCCGGGATGTACTCCCAACGAATTACCATGTTCGAGCGATACTGGCCAAACTTGAAATCAGGCTTGTCAAACGAATAATCCGTTGACCCATTTCCATCCTCATCTACGCTATACGTTCCATCCGTTAATGTCGGAACAATCACATTGAACCGGTCTTCATACTCAACGGCCTGACTGTTGGTTATATACTTGAAGTTCTTATACGCACCCCGCGTGCCGAACAGCTGTCCATAATATTGAACAGAGAGATTGGGTGTAAGCATGTAGGTGAAGCGGGCTGAAACACGGGTAACAATCTGATCGAGTGCGCCCATGATGTACCGAGGATTACCTGCAGGGTTGGAAGTTGTTTCCACGTATTGGAGTTCGGTAAAATTACTCCACACGCTGGGCGACAATGAAATGTTCAATGCATTGGCCGGGCGATAGATTAACGACAGTTCCGAACCCACATTTCGCGTGTACTGTTTGAAACCCTCCACCCATTCGCTGTACAATTCAAAACTCAATTTCTTCCGCGAGTCGGATTCAACGTAGAGAAAATAGTTTGTTTGTCCGGGATACACCATCTCCGGCCCGCCCCGCAAATCTGCATTGGAGGCTTCTTTCACAACATACGTGCCTCCGCCACCCACCGCCCAGAAGTTTTTATACTGAGTGTGTGCGTTAACGTTGTATTGCTGGCTGAGAATCTTCCCATCAAAATCCCACACGAGGCGTTGGTTGAAATTGTATCGCTGTGCGCGCATGTTGCGGATTACCCTGAACTTACGATAACCGAACCAAGTCCATTGCGTCATCTTATCGGTCTGCGCAAGGAAGCCGATATCGTTCAATTCCAGTTCCGGCGATGACCAGTTGAATCCAAGATCAAACACAAAATCACCATTCCGCTTTCCGAACATCAGATTACCGCCCGAACCCGTTAACGAGGTTCGTGTCGAATCCACATCGGCATGATAGTTATCAGGGCGCTGGAAATATCGCTCAGAAGAAGTTTGCGTTGTAAGAATCGCTTCACGACTTCCTTTTACATAACTCATCAGCGCTTTCGCGCTTACGTAGTACGTGCGGTCTTTCCAGTTGTGCGTAACATCAACACCTCCGGTATACGCCTGGGTATGTAACCATTCCAGGTTTTTTGAATCAATCTTCCGGTTGGTGGCCGTGAACATTCCGCCTACGAGCGTATTACCTTTGTTAATGTCTTGCTGCGCCCTTGCAACAAAATAATTCGTCAACGGCTCAATCGTTTCCCTGTGCCGGACCTCCAAACTGTCGATCTCTGCTTTTTCTTTGCCGGCCACCGACTCAAGTATTCCCCATGAGAAGCCATGCTTGTTTTTACCGGTCAGTTTTGCAGCTCCTAAAATGGTGGTCCGGGCATCGGAGCGAACATATTCGTTAACCGCATCGCTTCCAGATCGGTCTGTATCCACAAAACCCTGCGGACTCCGGCCGATACGCCTTGAATAAAAAAGATTGTTGTCGCTGTCCTGCGAGGTAGGAAAATTAAGCGTATTGTTTCCTTCAATAAAGAAGGGTCTTCGTTCCTGAAAAAATAATTCGAACGCAGACAGGTTTACCTGTGAGGGGTCGGCTTCTACCTGGCCGAAGTCGGGGTTAACCGTTAAATCGAGTGTGATGTCGCTGGTGATCCCGATTTTTGCATCAAGCCCCACGGTGACATCCGATGATTTTCCGGTCATGAACGGGTTTCCTTTTTCGGGTTCAAAGCGTTCTGTTTTGGCAACTACATACGGTTGTATCTCAAGTTGCTTCTGTGGTTTGATTCCCTTGATGCCATGAAGCTCACCAAACATGTATACCCAGCCGTTAGCGGTTGGCGGAATGAATTGCCAGTTTGAACGTTCCTGGTTACGGAAAAAGTGTCGCGTAAACTGAATGCCCCAAACGAGTTCGGGCTTTTCGGCAAAGCGCAACTGGCTCAACGGTATTCTGAATTCAGCAACCCAACCAAGACTGTCGATGCTTGTATCCAGATACCAGATCGGATCCCAGTTTTCATCCCAGTCGTCACCGTTGTTGGAAACATACTCGTCTCCTTTTACACCCGATACAGAAGCCGTAAACGAAAATGCAGTTCGTTTGTCATAATAACTATCGATGTTAATCTCAATAAAATCACCATCGAATCCATCTCTTCGCGACATCCGCCTGACAATTTTTGACGGATCGGGATCGAAACAGCGCGCCAGCACGTAGAGATTACGTGCATCATATAAAATCTTGAAGACCGTTTGGGCGGAAGGTGCTGCGCCAGCATCGGGCTGCAATTGACGGAAATCGTTACCGCCCCATTGCACTTGTTCCCATGCGGGATCATCACCAATACCGTCAATCTTTGGAGGTTCGCCCTGCACATGCGCAGTCGTGTAGACTTTGGTTGAATCCAGTCTGCTCTTTAATGAATCGGTTTGTGCTTCTGCGTCCAGGGCATAGCAACAGCCGATCAGGCAAGGGATGAGGCTCAGGCGTTTCATACGATTGACTCGCGTCAATACTTCGGGGTTTCAGGGGTGGTTACGGGCTGCCGAAAATAAAGATGCTGATACTACACGAACGGCAGTATTTCCTTGACGTAGCTTATTTCTGACTGAAAACTTTCTTCAGCAAGTCGGTTGTACGGGCACCGGGATTCTGGCGGATGTTCTTCTCCTCCTTTGCAATCATCACAAACAGCCCGTCCGTTGCCTTGTCGGTGGCATACGTATCGAGTTCAGGATTCACCTTCTTCACCAGCGGCACTTTGTTGTAGGCTGTGATCAGATCTTTGTAATATTTGGTGGCATTAACCTTATCAAGCGATGCTTTGATGATCGGCTTAAACTTCTCCTTAAGTTGAGGAGAGGTTGTTTTATCCAGGTATTTCGTTGCAGCGTCATCCTCCCCTTTTAAAATTGACCAGGCATCCTGAATGGTCATCTTTTTAATGGCGTCAATAAAAATTGGCTTGGCTTCTTTGGCGGCATCTTCAGCCGCACGGTTGAGCGACAACACAAATTCATCAACTTGTTTGTTCATGCCCATTTTCCGAAGCGTAGTTTCCACCTGCTGAACTTCCGGAGGAAATGGAATTTTTATCTCGGGATTTTTAAAGTAGCCATCGGTCTTCGAAACCTCATCGGTTCCTTTTGCCGTGCCTTTGGTAAGCGCTTCTTTCAAGCCGGAAGCAACCTCTTCCGTTGACGGCTTACTGCCGATAACCTTATTCTTGATTTTCTTCAGATCAATCTGCGCGAATGCGGCAGTTGACAAGAAAAGTGTCATAACGAAAACGGTGTATTTCATTTGGATCGGGGTAGGTATCAGCTAAACGCGCCAGGTCGCAAATAAATGTATTAAAGGTTAATTTTTTTACGCTTTTTCTTCAAGCCGAACGTTTCATCGATCAGTTCTGCTTCAAACAGCAATGCCCGGATTTGATCATCATTGATCTCCGCCAGCGAATTGATGTACATGCAGTACACCTGTTTACGACCCTCGGCCTTTAAAACACCGTTTTCATTACTCATCAGGTTGCCCTGGCAGAAGCCGAGCGTTATCAACTTGCCCTTGTTCTCTTTGGGCTTCTTACCCCATGCAAATGACGAAGGCCATATAAAACAGATCATCCTGTGCCGG
Organism: Cyclobacteriaceae bacterium; assembly: GCA_016786585.1. GTDB lineage: Bacteria > Bacteroidota > Bacteroidia > Cytophagales > Cyclobacteriaceae > UBA2336. The sequence continues at coordinate 276,931 of JAEUUI010000006.1, read as the reverse complement.
GTGTAGAAAGGAACGCCAAGCCCGTAGTATCCTTTTTCTTCTGCTTTAGGAAGGCATTCGAGAATAAGGGCGCGCAGTCTTCGCACAATTGCCTGCTCAGTTTTTGGCAACAACAGAATGGCTTCGTCAACTGTACGTCCGGACTTCTTCATGGTTTTAATAACCAAGATAAATCGCCCGGCTGACAGCCCTATGTCAGTAAGAAAAAATTATTCGTTGCGCAGTGTGTCGCTTGGATTCACGATTGCCGCTTTTACCGACTGATAAGCCATCGAGATAAAGGCAATCAACAGAATTGAGAGGCCCGCACCGAGGTAAATCAACGGACTGATTTCAACCTTGTATGCAAAGTCGTTCAGCCACTGATTAATCGCATACCACGCTACCGGCACAACAATTACAAACGCGATGATGACAAGCTTTGAAAAATCTTTTGAAAGCAGCACAACAACGCTGGTTACGGAAGCACCCAACACTTTTCGTACACCGATTTCTTTTCTGCGTTGCTCGGTCATGAAAGCTGTTAAGCCTAGCAAGCCGAGGCAGGCGATAACAATCGCGAGCACAGAAAATGATGTCAGCAAGATGCCAGTGTTCTGGTCGGCTTTATATTGTTTGGAGATCGTATCATCCACAAATTCATACGTGAATGGATAATCCGGTACAATTTTTTTCCACTCAGTCTCCACAGCAGCAAGGCCATCTTTCAATGCTCCGGAATTAAATTTTATCGACATGCACCACATGTTGTTCTGATCATGACGCAACACAAGCGGTTCAATTTTGCGGTGCAGCGAGCGGTAATGAAAATCTTTTACCACGCCAACGATTTTACCCGGACCATGTCCGTCTGTTGCCTGAATAGTGGTACCGACCGGGTGTTCCAACATCAGGTCGCGAACGGCAGTTTCATTAACGAGGTATGCATCGGTGGAATCTGTTGAGAACTCACTCGAGATATTTCTGCCATCCACAATCTCAAGGCCGTATGTTTTCAGATAATCAAAGTCGATGATCATCGTGTTCATGCTCTGACCTTCAATTTTAAGATCCGGGAAATTGTATCCCCAGGTTGAACTGTTCATGCCCGGGGTTCCGTTCGAAAATGTAGCCGATTGGATTGCACTGTGCTGAAGCAGATTTTGGCGGAACGCCTCTTTACGGTTATACAATTCCGTTGGCGGTGCAAAGTAGATGATGCTCTCCTGGTTAAAGCCCAAATCGGTGTCGCGTACGTAACTCATTTGTTTAAATACTGCGAACGTTGCAATCAACAGGAAGATTGCTACAGCAAATTGCATTACGGTTAATACCTTCCTCAGCCCCGCATTACCGGAACGGCCCGTTTCGCCCTTCAAAACCTTCGCGGGATTGAATGAACTCAGATAAAAAGCCGGGTAGCTGCCCGCCAGTACGCCCGTAACAAGGCCGGCTAAAATAAAAATCCAGATGAAGCTGTTACGCGTGAAATATTCAACCTCCAGCGATTGACCGATCAATGAGTTAAACATAGGCACCATCAATTCCAGCAACACAATACCGAGCACGAGCGAGATGGAAACCATGATCAGCGTTTCTCCTAAAAACTGTCGTATCAGTTGATGACGGAATGCGCCCATCACCTTCCGCAAGCCTACTTCCTTGGCGCGTTTCATGGCACGGGCTGTAGACAGGTTCATAAAGTTAAAGCACGCAATTACAAGAATCAGCAAGGCCACAGCCGAGAAGATATAAATGGTATTCTTATCGCCATTGGCAACATCATTGCGAATGCCTTTGGTAAAATGTATTTCCTCCAGTGGCTGAAGCCAGTCGCCGGTTACATCCGGGTTGAATTTATCTCCACGGGCTTCGGTAAATTTCTGATCCATCCGTTTCGCCAGGTCATCCGGATCAACAACGTTCGGAATGTAAAAGTAAGCGGAGTAGTTCCAGGCATCCAGATTTTCGAGCAGGTTCTCGGCCGGCCAGTTGTACCGCTTCTCGAGCACCTTGCCCATCGTGAGGAACGAAGTAACATACGTAAACTGCAAATGCGAATTTGCCGGAACATCTTCAAACACACCACTTACTTCAAAATCAAATTCATTATCAAAACGAATCGTCTTACCGATCGCATCTCCTTGCGGGAAGTATTTATCCGCCACCGACTTCGCGATAGCAATAGTAAAAGGCCGTTCGAGTACGGCTTTCGCTTCACCTTGTATCAGGCGAAACGAGAACATTTGAAAGAAGCCGGCATCGGCCATCACAAACCGTTTCGCATCCAGCGGCTGTTTGCCATATAAAAAGAGTGGTCGTTCATCAATTTCTCCAAAGCGCGTGTATTCGGCTACCTCGGGGAAATTGTTCGCGAGCAAAGGTGCCATGCCCGGAGGTAAGTTCGTTTGCATCCGCATCTGCCCATCGCGTTCATACCGGGAAACATACCGGTACAGCGAAGCTTTATTTTCATGGAAGTTCTCAAAACTAGTTTCAAACCGGATGTATAAGGTTACCAGCAGGCAACATGCAAGTCCGATGGCCAGACCGAACACATTAATGGAGGTGTAGCCGAGGTTTTTTGACAGGTTACGTGTGGCTATCAGGAGGTAGTTTTTGAACATAGTACAACTTTACGTTTTAAAGATGATAAAAACCGGGAAAGGTTGCGCTTGAAAACTGCCAAAAGACAAATTTTTTCCACCTTTGCAGTTCCTATGTCAGACCGTTATACCCAACGCGGGGTATCCGCCAGCAAAGAAGACGTTCATCAGGCCATTCAGAAGCTTGACAAAGGCCTGTACCCAAAAGCCTTCTGCAAAATTGTGGAGGATTACCTGGGTAAGGATCCTAACCACTGTACGGTAATGCATGCCGATGGCGCGGGAACAAAATCGTCACTCGCCTATCTCTACTGGAAAGAAACCGGTGACCTTTCGGTTTGGAAAGGAATCGCACAGGATGCCATCATCATGAACATTGATGATTTGCTATGTGTTGGAGCAATCGATAACATCCTGCTTTCATCAACCATCGGAAGAAATAAGAACCTGATTCCGGGTGAAGTAATTTCAGCAATCATTAACGGAACCGAAGAAGTGCTCGCGATGCTTCGCAAGCACGGACTCAATATTATCAGCACAGGTGGTGAAACAGCCGATGTAGGAGATTTGGTACGAACGATTATTGTCGACAGCACCGTTACCGCACGCATGAAGCGCAGCGATGTGATTGACAATGCCAACATTCAGTCGGGTGATGTTATCGTTGGATTGGCTTCCTACGGTCAGGCATCTTATGAAGATGCATACAATGGAGGAATGGGCAGCAATGGCCTGACATCCGCAAGGCATGACGTTTTTGCGAACGAATACGCTTCAAAATATCCCGAATCATTCGACAGCCAAGTTCCGAAGAACCTGGTGTACAGCGGCAAACATAAACTTACTGATACGGTTACCGGGGTTAACGTAAACGTAGGCCAGCTTGTGTTGTCACCCACGCGGACGTACGCACCTATCCTCATCGAAGTATTTAAAAATCTGCGCACGCACATTCACGGACTGGTGCATTGCAGCGGAGGCGCACAAACCAAGGTGTTGCACTTCATCGACAACCTGCATGTAATTAAAGACAACCTGTTCGCGACACCGCCTTTATTTAAACTCATTCACGAAGCCAGCGGAACCGACTGGAAGGAAATGTATAAGGTGTTTAACATGGGGCACCGCATGGAAGTTTACCTTCCGAAAGAACACGCACAACAGGTAATTGAGATTGCTTCACGCTTCAATGTCGAAGCGAAGATTATCGGACGCGTTGAAGCTGCTACAAAAAAACAAGTTACCGTGAAGGGTGAGCACGGTGAATTTGTCTACCAATAATTATCCCATTACCGGACACTGTGCATCATCTCCGGACAGGATAAAGGCCAAAATCTGCGGAAAATCGGAAGAAATTGGGTTGGTATAGCTTTGGCAACGGATAGTGAAAATCCCAACCTATGCTCAGGTATTCGCTCGTATTATTCTTCCGCAACCTCAAGCGTCAGAAGCTTTTTTCTATCATCAACCTGTTGGGTCTTTCGGCCGGTATCGTCTGTACGCTGCTGATCTTTTTATATGTTCAGCGTGAACTAAGCTTTGATCAGTTTCATGAGAAAGCACCGAATATCTATCGGATCAACCAGACGTTTATTTGGGGCGACAATGATCCCAATCAATTTGCGTCACTGGGTCCCGGGGTAGCCTATGCTATTCTTGCTGATGTTCCGGAAGCAAAAGAAGTTGTGCGCGTTCATCCGGCTGGCGATTACCTGATAACAAACACCGTCAGCAAAACGGATATTAAAACGTTCGAGCAAAAGAACATCCTGGCGGCAGATTCAAACTTCTTCCATGTATTTACATTTCCGTTACTAAAAGGTAATCCGGAAACTGCCTTAAAGAAACCTGCGTCAGTAATTCTCACCGAAAAGACTGCGCTGAAATATTTCGGAACAACCGATGCCCTGGGTAAACTTCTTCAGTTTGCTACCATCATCCCTTCCGGGAAAATTGATTTCGCCTGTGAAGTAACCGGTATTGCTAAAGATATTCCCGAAAATTCATACATCCAGTTTGAAATGCTCATGTCGATCAACACCAATCCACGTGTTGCGAAATCGAACGAGCAATGGTTCTGGACAACGTTTGAGACTTTCGTACTGCTGGATGAGCGCTCTACACCTGAAATTCTTCAATCGAAGCTTGATCTGCTTCCCCGCAAGTATGCAGGGCCGTGGCTCGAACGCGCAACCGGTCAAACGTTTGACGACTATTTAAAGAGTGGTAAGAAGTGGGAACTGTTTGTTCAGCCCCTTACGGATATTCGACTGCACTCTTCCAACATTTACAATCGCTTGAGCGATACGGGCAATATCAAAATTGTTTACGTGCTCAGCGGTGTTATGGTGTTTATCGTGCTGCTTTCATGCATTAACTTCATGAATCTTTCCACCGCGCAATACTTGCGCAGGATTAAAGAATCGAGTCTGCGAAAGATCATGGGCTCAAATCAGAATCAACTTGCATTACACTTTTTTTCAGAAGCGTTTATCTTTTGCTGTATCGCTGCGGCCATTGGGTTGGGCATCACGCAACTGGTGCTTCCATACTACAACCTGTTAGCGGGCACCAACCTGCGCCTGGGTGTTAACGGCATCGTGGAAATTGGCGTTGTTGTTCTGGGACTCATTTTATTGATGAGTGTTCTGTCCGGCTGTTATCCTGCCATCTTCCTTAGCCGCCATTCGGCTGTGGATGCGATGAAAGGGAAACTGCGGAGCGGCCGAAAAGGGAAGTTGTTGCGTAACGGACTGGTAACGTTCCAGTTCTTCATCTCAATGTCTCTTTTAGTGGGAACCATTGTTGTATTTCAGCAGATACGTTTCCTTGCTCAAAAAGACATCGGCTTCAATCGCTCCAATCTAATGGTAGTCGACCGGATGGAGTGGGTAAATGACACGAAAGCATTGCGAGATGAATTGAAAAACATTCCGGGGGTGGAACAAGCATCCTGGAGCAGTTCCGTCCCGCCCGATTTATATGATGGCGATTCATTCAGAAGAGAAGGCTCAGATGTCCTAATGCCGGTAAACTTCTGCAAGGCGGATGACGAGTACGTAAAAACACTGCAGCTCGATATCAAAATCGGGAGAAACTTCTCGGAGGAAATCCCGGGCGACAAAGAACGGGTTATCCTGAATGAAACTGCGGTGCGCTCATTCGGTTGGAATGTGGATGAAAGCGTACTCGGTAAAAAAATTGAATATCCGGGTGGTGGAACGTATGAAATCGTGGGAATTGTACGCGACTTTCATTACTGGACTATCCAAACAGCAATTCAACCGATGGCCATATTTCATAAGGAGAGTTCTATGTACTCCGGCCAGACGCACTTTATGGTATTGCGTGTAAAACCAGGCGACACAGAAGAATTGAAAACCCTGATTGCAGACGTTAATAAAAGCTGGAGCAAGTTTGCCGGAGATCAACCCTTCCAATACAGCTTTGTTGATGATGCATTCAACCGTGCGTTTCAGTCGGAAGAAAAATTTAGTCACGGTCTCACACTGTTTGCCGGCATGGCCATCTTGATCGCAAGTTTGGGATTACTGGGGATGATCATTTTTACACTTGAACAGCGTTTAAAGGAAATTGGTATCCGCAAAGTTGTTGGTGCATCGGTAAGCGGCATCTGGGGTCTTATGGTGCGTGAGTACATGTATTTGATTTTGATTGCGATTGCCGCAAGCGTGCCGGTATGCCTCTGGCTGTTAAACATCTGGCTGGCTGATTTCAGCTATCGCACGCAAATTTCACCAATGGCATTTGTGTTTGCAGGGGGCGGAATTCTGTTAGTGGCTGTACTGGTAACAAGCTATCACGTGCTTAAAGCTGCGAACACCAATCCGGTTCACGTGTTGCGTGACGAGTAAGTTATTTTACGGGCAGGTTCAGGTTGAACCATTCCTGTTGTGAATGGGCCGCGCGCTCAACCGGAACCTGCTCTTCAATTTTCCGCTGTGCATTTCGAAGTGCTTTGGTAATCAAGGCTGATCCAACAACTTCGTCTTCCTTCATGCCGAGTTTTTTCATCAGGTCGATGGTGCGGTCACCGCCAAAGCGCATGAACAACGGTTCATCCAACGAAGAAAGCACGGGCGCCTCATTCAGGTTTAGCATTTTATAAAGCGATACTTCTTTCTTGTTTAACGGATGATGTTCTGCAAAAACAATCATCTTCCCCTCAAACGTTTTTGAGCCCGCACGTTCGGCCAGTACGAGCTGTTCTTCCGCAAGCGATCGAAGTAACACCTCGTATGTCTCAGAAAACCAGCAAACAAAAACACAATTTGGATTGGCGTGCGCCATTGCGACACACGCATTAAATTTAGCCTGCGCAGACATCCAAACTTTATCGATAACCTTTACCGAAGGTTCATTGTTTTTAAAAAGTGCTTTTAACGGCCCAAACATGATTGCTAAACTAATTATAAAACTACTGTTCTACGGCAATTTTCAATAGGTTTGTAATCCATGAAAACACTCGTGACCGGTTTTATCATAGCGTTGATTAGTTTTTGCGTTCAGGGCCAATCTGCCACACTTTATTACGCAAAAAACTGGGAAATCGTGCCGCAGGCAGAAGCTTCTTATTATCGGAAGTGCCAGATAGAATCCGGCATGATTGGTAAAAATTTCTTTATAGGGTCCGTTGAAGATTATACACTGGATGGCCGGCTGGTGATGACAGGTTTCTATGACGAGCAAGGTCTGAAGAACGGTGAATTCACGTTCTATTATCCGTCCGGCCAGATTCAGGCTAAAGGAAAATTCTTCACGGGCATGAGAACCGGTACCTGGAAATACTTTTTTAAGAACGGGCAACTTGAGCGGGAGGTTGATTTTCCTGTAGCCGAAAGATTCAAACCGCTGGCAGATGATTTCGAGCCGGTATCCGTATACGATTCGCTTGGTACTCCCATCTTAACCAAAGGAACCGGTAATTGGTATTTTGAATATGAATGGTATGGGATGACTGACAAGTACATTGTTGAAGGAAAATTTCTAAGCGGAAAGAAAGAGGGAATCTGGACCTGCAAGTTATCATCCGGGCAGCTTTTGTATCAGGAAATTTACAGGAACAATAAGTTCAAGGAAGGTTTTGTGTCAGACGGACAAAGGCAGGAAAATCTTCCCGAACCGGTTAATAATAAATTCATGCTGCCGTACAAACTTGAGGTGACAGAGAGTTTTGTTTACCGAATGGGAACTACAAAGAAAGATTATCCTGGTCTGTCATTTCTGCCTCCCCTACCGGATACCACAAAAATCCAACCCTCACGTGATTCCGCTTACCGGAATCTCCCCGAAGATGAAAAGGTTTTCTATGCAGTAGAGCAAATGGCCGAGTTTCCAGGAGGCGCGGCTGCAATGTTCAAGTTTATTCAAAAAAATCTTCGGTATCCTCCGAACGCAAGACGAATGGGCGTTGAAGGTAAAGTTTGGGTAAAATTCATCGTGGAACGCGATGGCTCAATTTCAAATGTACTGATTACAAAAGGTATAAATTCAGATTTGGATAACGAGGCTATTCGCATCGTCCGCGCTTTCCCCAATTGGAAGCCTGGCTACCAAAATGGACGGGCGGTTAAATCGCAATTTGTTCTGCCAATCCCGTTTAAACTTGATTTTTGACAACCAATAAATTTATGGCACAAACTAAACTGGGCGAACAGCCCGCAAACACCAATGGCAATCTTCCGGAACTGAATTCAACCGCCCCGGATTTTATTCTTACCGGAACCGATATGAAGGAAATCCGGCTCCGCGATTACGCGGGTAAAAATGTGGTACTCAATATTTTTCCAAGCGTAGATACCAGCGTATGCGCATCTTCTGTACGGGAGTTTAATAAGCGCGCGGCTTCGTTGCCCGATACGGTGGTGCTGAACATTGCCAAAGATCTTCCGTTTGCCATGAAACGCTTTTGCGCCACCGAAGGCATTCAACACGTTTACCTGGCATCTGATTTCAGAAACCTGGGCTTTGGTAAAAATTACGGTACGGAATTAGTCGATTCGGCTTTTGCCGGATTATTCGCACGCGCTGTCGTGGTAATTAATAAACAAGGAAAAGTTGCACACACACAGCTCGTACCTCAAATTGGAGATGAGCCCGATTATGATTCAGCCATCAAGGCATTGAACTAAAAATATCTTTCTGTAGAGACGCAATATCTTACGTCTCTACAGAATAAATTATTTCCCGCCCACTAAAAACACGGCATTCGCGAACGCCATCTTTCCATTCTCCCAGAAGCAGCGGAACAACGGATTGTCGACAAAGTAAATTACCTGGCCCTGACCTTTATCCTCCACGCCAAACACCAGGGAGTTATCGAGCTTGCGGTTCGCTTTGAATCCGGTAAATCCCTGAACAGGCTTTGCTTTTCCCTTAATGATGCCTACGTTCCAGCCTCCTTCGAGATACCCGAAACGTAAACCGTTCTCACGCAGCGAGTAATACGTGTCGCCCAGTCCGAAAGCCAGCGGGTGCGATTTGTCAAGTGTGGTTTTGTAAATCGCACCAGGTGTAAATTCTGAAAGCGATTTACGCTCAGCTGCATCATAGGTTAGCAAGCCTTCTTTCTCCTTTAGTGCCTCTTCGGCCTTTTCAATGGCTTTCTTCTCATCGTCATTTGTGTACAACTTCAGTCCAAAACCTTTCTGATCAGCAAAAGAATTCAATGCATTCGCGATCACGATCAGGCGGCCGCCATCACTTACCCAACTGCTGATGTCTCCCAATGTTTTCTCATCGAACATGCGATAATTTCCTTCCGGCACAACCAGTACGTTATACTTGTTAAGGTCGATGGATTTAAAATAGTCCGTTCCAATCTGTGTCACCGGATAATGCAATTGTTGCTCAAAGAAATGCCAGATTTCTCCTACGGATAACGATGAGGTTTGGTCGCCCATTAGCATCGCTACCTTTGGAGCTTTCAGATACGTTACGTAATCAGAACCAAAGTCCTTTCCCGAATCAACAAACCCGGTCGATGTCGTGTAAATTTTTCGATCCATCTGCCGTGCGAGTGTTTGCACGAGATTATCGAAACCCGTCACGCGCTCGTTATTCCGTTGCGTAACGATGAGCGTTCCCGCATCATACGATTCTCCGCCCACTTTAAAGGGCTGAGTGGCCAGCCGGACTTTAACATTTTGTTTCAGCAAGGCCGCAAGGAATTCGGCATCGCGAAGACTTTTGTATTTAAAAATGTATGCGTAAGGCTTGGTGGTAATTGCCGGGTTCTCCGGTGATTTGAACTGATACGGCTTCACCACGTTGATTCGCTCATTCAGTGCATAGGCTTTCAATCCGTAGCCGTACACCAGGTTCCAGGCCGTGATGTCGTAGGTGGCAGAGTCAGGCAATTTCGACTGCGGCTCAAATAGCGTGGTAATAAATTTCGATTTTGGCTGATACGCGCTGATAATCAAATCTTCGGTGGTGAGGTTAACATTTTGCACCGATTGTGTTCCATAATCAAATCCGCGCGATGCTTTCCCTGCGGAAGCGTGACCATACTTGATACCATGTTTATCCATCCACGAAGCAAGCTGCCGGACCTTGTCTGGATTGTTATCACCCTTGATGACATACGTCTTATAGGCAGCTGACGGGTTGTTAATGTTGTCTTTAAAGTACTTTTCAAACTCGTCTACTACACGCGTTGCATTTTGCGATGTTATTTCCACGGTCGACATACCTGAAGTATGGTGGTGAATCCAGCGGTCACGCAATGTAAGCGGATCATCCTCCTGCGTGATAATTGACAAGCCTGCGCGCCCGCTTCCGCCCTGCTCGTATGTCATGCCGATTGCTCCGCTATACGTGGGATACGTATCGCCATAGCTTGGGTAGTAAAGATCGAAAACTTCTTTCGTGAAGTACAGCCAGCCTTGCGCATCAAAATACTTCGCATGGTTCTTTCCTATCATCACCTGAAACTCGCGCTGCCAGGGCGTAATCACCTCGTGATAAGGTTCAACGGCCGGAGCGAAATAATACGGATTGTTTGCGCCCTGCTCATGAAAATCGACATGTACGTGCGGCAACCACTGATTATAGACTCGTATACGCTGCTGCGATTCGGCTTGCACCATCCACGCCCAGTCGCGGTTCAAATCAAACAAATAGTGATTAGCTCTTCCTCCTGGCCATGGCTCGCGATGTTCTTTTGCATCGCTGTCGGTATTGGGCGGAAAATTTCCGTATTGATTATAAAAGTTGGCGTAACGATCGCGGCCATCCGGATTGATACACGGATCAATGATAACCACAGTGTTTTTCAGCATTTCTTGTGAGCGCGTATTATTCGGATCGACCAGTTCATACAGGGTTTGCATGGACGCTTCGATAGAACTTGCCTCATTTCCATGAACGTTATAGCTTAACCACACCAGGGCAACTTTTGTAGAAGGTGTTCCGCTTTCCATTCCCGCTCTTCTCAAGTTGTCCATTCGGATTTGCTCCAGGTTTTTAGAGTTCTCAGCCGATGCCACCACGGCATAAATCAGCGGGCGATGTTCATACGTTTCTCCATACAAAAACAAAGAAACGTTGGGCATCACACCAGCCACATGCTGAAAATATTCAACCACCCGATGATGGCGCGTGAAACGTTCACCAAGTTCGTAGCCCAAAAATTCTCTCGGACTTAAAAGTTTTTGTTGTGCGGATGCAGTGATTGAAATGAGGAGAAGTAAAAACAGTATCCGGAATTTATTCATAAGAAGGGATTAAAAACGAAAGATAGCAGGGCATACGAATAAAACCTTGCAAAATTTATAAGTAACCCATTACGGGTTTAGAAGGCGCTTGATCTGGGGCCAGTGGTGGCGTACATGTTCATACATAAACCCAACGGCTTGCCGCACATCGAGCATTCCGCCAACCGGATGTTTGAAGATCACCCGATGCGCATATTTTTCAGGAATAGCGTCAAGAAAATCTCTTAACTCCTGCCGCGCTTTCTCCCATCGCGCAAAAGCCTCTTCCTTTGAAAGTGCCTCTGGTGTATTGTCGACAACCGCTTTGGGTGCACGATAGCGCAGCGGAACGCGTTGTGAAATCCTCAGCAACATAAATACGATCGATTGCCTGATGCCGGAGTCTTTCAGCGTGTCGATACCGAGTGATTTCTTGCGCATGTACATCAGCGAAAGCCGTTCGGAAGTGATGATGTGCGTAATTACCTGAGCAATTGACCACTTCGAAGAAGAGTTGCGAAAATAAACTTCATCCGGAACAGCACTGACTGTCGTCATTAAATCCGCGCGTTGCTGTTCAAGCGCATCAAAAGTTTTTGTAAGTGATGGAGTCAAGCGGCTTGGTTTAGTAAAGAAAGTTAATTCTTTGCGGCATAACTTTCACCCGGGCCGGCAGAAAACCGAGTAACTCTCCATCGGCTTCAATCCGGCAGGGCGCTTCGGATGTTAGTTCCAGTACATTCGCAGTTCGGTATTCAATCTTTGGATTTGAAATTCTGCCACCAGTTTTCAACGTGTTTGTATACCGAACAAAGTCCAGCACGGACACCGCTCCGCAGATAAACGTTCCGAACTCTCCGTCATCAGGTTTAGCATCGGGGGCGATGCACAACCCGCTTCCAAAATATTTACCATTGCCGATGGCTAAGCTGCGAAGCGAATCTTTCCATTGCCAGCCAGAAGTTTTAATTGTCACCGGCATGCATTTGTAGGTGCTGAATGTTGTGAGGATGGCGATGTAGTAGGCAACTGCCGCTCCCAACGTTTTCCCTCCGGAACGCATGTAATTCAGTACTTCCGGGCCCATCCCTGCCGAACACACATTAATAAAGTATGCATGACTCTCGTTGCCATGCTGTTGAAAGGTCACCGATCCGATGTCGATTGGCTTGATGTTTTTTTGAATGAGTCGCTGCTTAAGCGTATCGGCTTTTAGATCAATATTAACGGTTCGCGCCAGGTCGTTGCCGCTTCCAACCGGAAGAATTGAAAGTGCTGGAAGTTTTTCGGGAGGCAAGCCACGTTGCAGCATCCCGTTTACAACCTGGTTGATGGTTCCGTCTCCTCCGGCTGCGATAACAACATCAAAATTTTGTGATACTGCCTTTACGGAAAAGTTAAAGGCATCGGCTGCTGATTGTGTTTCGAAAACCTGTGCTTCTGCAACTTCATTGATCGCAGGAAGCAATCGCGAATAAAACAAGCGTTTTTTACCGGAAAGGCCGTTTAAAATTATCGCGACCTTCACGTAAAATCTATTTGCAATTCTTCTTCATCGCTGCCTTCGCATCTGTCGAGCCAAGTTCTACGGCAGTTTTGAAATCGAGGCAGGCGTCATAGTTATTGTTCATCGCAAGCTTTACCAGTCCGCGCTGATAAAACGTATCAGCATCGGAAGGATATAGTTCGATGGATGTTGTAAAGTCTTCCAACGCCCCGGAATAGTCTTCCTTTTCTTTGCGACTGAGTGCCCGGTCATCATAGTACGAAGCATTGGTCGGATCGAAATCAATAGCTTTTGTATAATCCGCGATAGCCCCGTCATGATCATCGAGGTAGTATTTAACCACGCCTCTTAGGTGATAAAGTTCCGGATCATCGTTGGTAAGCTCAATCGCCTTGTTGTAGTCTTCAAGCGCATTTTTATAATCTTCCGTAGCCACGCGCGTCAACGCACGATTCTCGAACATCAATGAATTTTTCGGGTCAAGCCGAATCGCTTCGTTATAATCGGCAAGAGCCTTTTCATAATTCTGAACATTGAAGTACGCCACACCCCGATAATTGAACAGGGTTGCATCGGTTTTGTCAAGCTCGATAGCTTTGGTATAATCATCCACTGCGCTGATGAATTCACCCAGCTCTGCTTTCGCGAAACCGCGGTTAAAGTACTTATCAGCATCGGCCGGCCCGATTTCCAACGCTTTTGAAAAATCGAAATACGCTCCTTCGATATCCTCAACATCGTACTTGGCAAATCCGCGATTCGTATAGTATTCGCTGCTCTTGGCATTGAACTTAATGGCTTTATCAAAATCCAGGATAGCATATTCGTTGTCGCCTAATGCGGCCTTTGCAATGCCGCGATTATTCCAGGCTTCCGCGAACGTTGAATCGATTTCAAGCGCATAGGTATAATCACCAATTGCTCCGTAAAAGTCTTCAAGGCCCAGGCGTGCCTGACCGCTTAGTACATAAGCTTGTTTGTTTTTCGGATTGGCCGCGAGAACCTTGGCGAGATCAGCCTTGGCGCCTGCAAAATCCTTCTTTTCAATTTTCTTTTTTACTGCGTCAAGCGGATCCTGCGCTCCGGCTACAGCCGCAATCAAAACAAACAAAAGCGTAAGCAACGTATTTCTGTTCATGAACTTGAATTTCAATGGCTAAAGTATGAAAAATTGTCCTGCCAGCCAGAATCCGCATCAACCCAGTCGCACATGGTTTTTCCCACTGGTAACAATCTTCCCTTCAATGGGAATTTTTTAACAATTATTGTGTTGTTAGTCCGTATTTTGTCAGAAATCTTTTGCGCATGATCACCAAAACCCGTTCACTTCTTTTCTCTTTAGTCGCCATTGCCTTTACAGGCGTAGCCCAGGAAAAAGCTCTTGAAATGAAAATGGATTTCGAAAGCTACGACCCGCCTTCAACACTGGTGGTGCCGGAACATAAGCTGATGCGCGCCAAGTTTCCGTTCATTGATATTCATAACCACTACTTTGATATGAACACGGCCGACTTAAGCCAGCGTGTCAAGTACATGGATGAACTGAACATGGGTGTAATGGTTAACCTGAGTGGTCGTGGTTTCAGAAGTGCCGGTGATCACCTCGAGAAATCATTCGAGAACATTCGCACGCATTTCCCAACGCGGTTCGTGTTGTTTACTAACATCGACTTTACGGATATCGATAATCCGGAGTGGCAGGCGCGCATGATGAAGCAACTTGAAGATGACGTACGGAGAGGTGCTAAAGGTTTAAAAATCTATAAGAGCCTGGGTCTTCATAATAAGGACAAAAGCGGAAAAAGAATTGCCGTTGATGACCCGCGTATTGATCCGATCTGGGACAAGTGTGGCGAACTCGGCATCCCTGTATTGATTCACTCAGCCGATCCCAAACCTTTCTGGGATCCAATTGATAGCCTCAACGAGCGCTGGCTGGAATTGAAACTTCACCCAAGCAGACGGTATGACAGCTCCTTCCCAAGCTTCGAACAGGTAATTACCGAGCAGCACAATGTTTTCAAAAAGCATCCAAAAACAAAGTTTATCAATGCTCACCTTGGATGGTATGCCAACGATCTGCAGAAACTAAGTGCTTTGCTGGATGAATTTCCGAATATGTATACGGAGATCGGTGCCGTGATTGCCGAGCTTGGCCGTCAGCCGCGTGCTGCAAAGGCATTCTTAACAAAATATCAGGACCGCGTACTCTTTGGAAAAGATTCGTGGGTACCAGAAGAGTACTCAACATATTTCCGTGTATTGGAAACAGAAGACGAATACTTCCCATACCACAAACGCTATCATGCCTTCTGGCGCATGTATGGCCTCGGTTTGCCGGATGAGGTGCTGAAGAAAATTTATTACAAGAATGCGTTGAAACTTATTCCGGGCATCGATCCGAAGACTTTTCCGAAGTAATCTCTCCAGGCTTTTAGTTGACCTTCTTCCGTGCTGCTTGTTCAGAGCGGAAGAACCTTTTCATCATTTTGGTGTTGATCAGTAATACATACTTAATTCTTTATCCGTGAACGCAGAAGTTAATTCCCTTATCCATAACCGCAGATCAGTTTTCCCGAAAGATTACACGGGTGAAACCGTAGATAACGCCATCATTCAGCAAATGCTGGAAAATGCCAACTGGGCACCAACACACAAGTTTACCGAACCCTGGAGGTTTATTGTCTACTCCGGTGAAGGCCGCAAAAAGCTTGGCGCAATTCAGGCATCGCTGTATGAAAAGAAATCAAAAGCCGAGGGAACTTTCGATGAAACAAAGTACAACAACATGCTGAACAAACCGCTTGAATCTTCGCATATCATTCTGGTTTACATGAAGCGCGATGAGAAAAAGTCTGTTCCCGAAATGGAAGAACTTGGCTCAACCTTCATGGCTGTTCAGAATATGTACCTCACAGCATCGGCCAATAAAGTCGGAGCCTACCTGAGTACGGGTGGCGTTACCTTTTACAAGGATGCAAACGAGGCCTTCGGATTAGGCCCGGAGGACAAGATTATTGGCTTTTTCCATGTCGGGATGCCAAAGCGAACCGATCACGTAAGCAGACGAAATCCTGTTGATGCTAAAGTGCAGTGGGTTAACTCGTAAGCGTTAACTTTATCGCGTGGCGAAACAAACGCAAATACCCTTTCCTTTTGTTTTAGATGAGCTTGATTCTTTAGCCCCAAGAACGCGGCCAATGTTCAGTTGCCTGGGCGTATATGTTGGGGAGAAGATTGTACTAGCACTTCGCAAACGCGATTCATATCCGGACGACAATGGCGTTTGGATTGCAACCAAACCCGAACATCACGCAAGTCTGAAGAAGCTCTTTCCGTCCATGCGATCCATTTATGTGCTGGGCGGAGGAGCGGAAACAAACTGGCAGATCGTGCCGGAGCAAGCTGATGATTTCGAAGAATCGGTTATGAAAATCTGCGCGCTGATTAAAAAAGGCGATGATCGGATCGGAAACATTCCGAAAAAGAAGAAAGCTAAAGCGGCCGTTAAGAAAACAGTCGCAAAAAAATCTAAAACGAAAAAACGCTAATCTCCTTCCTGGTTCAGCACCACATCAACCTGGGTGTAGTACAGTGTGGTTGTTCCTTCGTACCCTGAGTCAGTTCCGATAATTAACCAAAGCTCACCAGCCTCATTGGTTGTAGCTATTACGGGATTGCTTGTCGTATTAAAGCGTGATATGATTGTGTAGCTGGTTGTTTTATCGTTAACACCGACATGGCCAACAACCTTCATATTTTCTCCGCCCTCCGATTGATAACCTTTGTCGATGTTCATCGCATAGAACCCATCAACCAGCAGACTTTGTGGCTCCATTGTGGATGCACCAACCTTGACATAAACGCTTTCGCCCGGAGCGCCACCGGAGCCAGTAGCATTAGTTGGAGCATTTGATGCGAGTTTTACATTCAACAAGACCTGATAGGTTGTGTTCTTTCGCAAACCGGTAAGCTTTCGTTTGATGAACATAAACAAATCATCGCTGCGATTAGTACCCGATAAACGAATTGCCTTTTTGGTTGAGTCGGCATTGATGTTATACGGGAGTGTGTCGAGGCTTGCGTGCAGATGATACGTTGCTGTATCCGCAGGATGATCAGCAAACCCTCCTTCCCAACCGGAGAGTGAATCGCGAAATGAGTACGTAAACGAATACACTTTGACGACCTGCTCCTTCGAACACGACCCAACCCCAATCATCAAAACAATTACAAAAAGTATCGCCAGTATCCGCATATAAAAATCTATTCTTCAATACACTATTTGACACAATTGCCTCCCGCTTCGTTGCAAACGGGGTGCCACATCAGTGCTTGCCCATGGCTATAATTAATTCGCGTTTCGACATCCACACATTCCACGTGCCTTTAATTTCAATCGAACTGTCGGCACGTGTAATCACAACCGGGTTTGTATAGAGTAAAGAATCTTCACCAATCTTTTGAACGTTATCCTGCAGGGGAACACCCGAGAGCATGCTGTTAAGATACGCCTCGATCAGTTGTTGCTCGATCTCAAGGCCGTGTGCCTTTCCCGGAGCCAGCCAGTGAATTCTTACCTTCTCATCAGTTGAAACCTTGCCCGTATCCGGATTCACCTGCTTCAATTGACTCATGACATCACGACCTTTGGCAAAAGCTGCGTCCATAATTTCTGATTCCGTAACTTTTACAATGGCCTGCTGTTCGCGCGCCTCCCGCATTTGTTTACGCTGCTCATCCGAAAGTGAGCCTCCGCACGCGCAAAGAAAAACGGTCAGTATAATCAATAGCTTTTTCATCCAACAAAACTAACCTTCTGTGCGCAAGTCTCCATGACCCTGCCGTTGAATATCAGGTCAAAGGCCGGGTTATCATGTTCGGTAGGTAGGTCCCGGAAACTGCTTAACTTTGCCCCCGATTTGTGAATATGATCCAGAAACTTGAAGAATTAAAGCTCCGGTTTGAGGAAGTGGGCCAGCTGATTGTTCAGCCTGATATCATTCAGGACATGAAAAAATATACCCAGCTAAATAAGGAGTACCGCGACCTGGAGAAAATTGTTACGAAATACGACTTATACCGCGATGCGCTAAACCATCAGCAACAGGCAAAAGAACTTCTCGAAAAAGAAAAAGACCCTGATCTGCGCGAGCTTGCGAAAGAAGAGCTCGATGAATTGGCCGTCAAGATCGAAGAACTCGATGGCATTTTGAAAGAGATGCTTATTCCGAAAGATCCGAATGATGATAAGAACGTTATCCTCGAAATCCGCGGTGGCACCGGGGGCGATGAAGCTGCATTGTTTGCGGGGGATTTATTCAGGATGTACCAGCGCTTCTGCGACAAGCGTGGATTGAAGTTGACCGTGCTGGATTCTACGGAAGGAACAGCGGGTGGCTACAAAGAAATTATCAGCAGCGTTACCGGTGAAGGAGCGTACGCACTATTCAAGTTCGAGTCAGGTGTACATCGCGTTCAGCGTGTGCCGGATACCGAACAAATGGGCCGTGTACATACGTCGGCAGCGTCTGTGGCGGTGCTCCCGGAAGTAGAAGATGTTAATATTGAAATCAATCCTGCTGACATCGAAGTACAAACTGCACGTTCAAGTGGTGCCGGTGGGCAGAACGTTAACAAGGTTGAAACAAAGGTTCAGCTTACGCATAAACCTACCGGGATTGTAATTACCTGCCAGGTTGAACGGTCGCAGCACGGAAACCGCGAGCGCGCGATGAAGATGCTCATTGCCAAGTTGTATGAGATGGAAACTGAAAAACAAAATGCCGAGATCAGTTCCGCACGAAAATCGATGGTGAAAACCGGTGACCGTTCCGAAAAAATCCGCACGTACAATTATCCGCAGAGCCGTGTAACCGATCACCGAATCGGCTACACACAGCACAATTTACCGGCTGTTATGAATGGCGACATTGACGGCTTCATCGAGCAACTGCGCATTGCCGACAACCTCGAAAAAATGGCGGAAGGCGCGGCATTGTAAAAGCTTACTTCGATAAAAATTTTATCGCTAATTTTAATTAACCATCACTTTTAAAAATATGAGCAGAGGATTAATCACAACCTTAGTTATAGTCGGAATCATCATCGTTTTCGTTGGCGGATTCTTCATGTGGGGAACGGGCGTATACGATAGTGCCGTTGCTTCGCAGGAAGAAGTCAACAAAACATTTGCTGATGTTCAAGCCGCGTATCAGCGCAGAGCTGATCTGGTTCCCAACCTGGTAGCAACCGTTAAGGGTGCAGCTGAAAATGAAAAAAGCATTCTAGTACAGGTAACGCAAGCACGTGCCGGGATTGTAAACGCGAAAACTCCGGAAGATCTGGAGTTGGCAGGGCGCCAGATCAACACAGCTATCAACCTTGCGTTTGAAGCGTACCCGCAAATCCGTTCCACTGAAAATTTCCAGGATCTGCAATCACAACTCGAAGGAACTGAAAATAGAATCAACGTTGCCAGAACACGCTACAACGAATCGGTCGCCAGCTACAACACATATGTTCGTGGTTACTTCAAGAAAATGGCCTTGAACATGTTTGGCAGCGGTGAAGACTTCTCCGTAAGGAAAGGATTTGAAGCTTCTGCCGGCGCAGAAAAAGCTCCCGAGGTAAAATTTTAACTGATTGATATGAAAAAAATCTTAATCGCTTTTCTCGTGCTGGCTTGTACAGTAGCACAAGCGCAAACAAAGAGCAAAACTTACCCTGCTACATTAAAGAAATTTCTTCAGGCAAACGGCAGCATCGAAACATTTCAGGTAGCCATCGGAAGTATGATGAATCAATTTAAAGGTATGTATACCTCTGTTCCGGAGGATGTTTGGACTGAGTTTGAAAAGGAATTTTCAACCACTTCGCTGGATGATTTAGTAGAACTGCTCGCACCGACCTATGAAAAACATTTAACCGAAGGTGATCTGAACGAACTTATCAAATTTTACGAATCACCTGCTGGTAAAAAGCTTGCAAAAGAAACTCCTGCCATTACACAGGAATCGATGACGGCCGGTCAGACATGGGGGATGAAAATCGCTGAAAAGGTTCAGGCAAAAATAAAAGCTAAAGGGTACTAACACCAACGCTTCAACAGCTTCCCGTAAAAAACAAAACCCTGACAGAATTGTCAGGGTTTTTTTATTCACTTAAACTAAACTTCTTACTTGGCTTTCACCTCGCGGGTCTCATAGCTTTCGATCACATCGCCTTCCTTGATATCGGCAAAGTTCTTGATGCTGATACCACAATCGAAACCTGACTTAACTTCGCTTACATCGTCTTTAAAGCGTTTCAGGGCAGTCATTTCACCAGAGTATACAACGATACCTTCACGGATCAAACGGATCGGGTTGTTACGCTTGATGTAACCGTCTGTAACCATACAGCCTGCTACTGTACCCACTTTCGAAATCTTGAATACCTCGCGAACCTCAGCGTTACCCACGATCACTTCTTCCATCTCCTTCTCGAGCATACCTTCCATCGCAGCCTTCACTTCGTTGATCGCATCGTAGATGATCGAGTAGAGGCGGATTTCAATTTCTTCGTTTTCCGCAACCTTGCGTGCTGCAGACGATGGACGAACCTGGAAGCCGACAATAATCGCATCGGATGCTGACGCGAGCAATACATCAGATTCTGAAATCTGACCAACACCTTTGTGAATAATGCTCACAGCCACTTTCTCGGTCGACAATTTCAATAACGAGTCAGACAATGCTTCCACTGAACCGTCAACGTCACCTTTTACAATCACGTTCAGTTGCTTGAAGTTACCCACCGCAAGACGTCTTCCGATTTCATCCAGCGTAATGTGTTTCTTCGTGCGGATGCTCTGCTCACGCAGGATTTGACCACGCTTGGCGGCAAGTTCGCGCGCTTCACGGTCAGATTCCATCACGACAATTTTTTCACCTGCCTGAGGAGCTCCATCAAGGCCAAGCATCTGCACCGGTGTTGACGGACCAGCTTCGTTAATGCGCTTACCGGTATCATCAAACATCGCCTTAACGCGTCCGTAGTTCGCACCGGCAACAACGATGTCGCCAATGCGCAAGGTTCCGGTTTGCACCATCATGGTGGCTACATAACCACGGCCTTTGTCTAGCGAAGCTTCGATGATCGAACCCACAGCAGCCTTTTCAGGGTTTGCTTTTAGGTTCAACAACTCAGCTTCGAGCAATACTTTTTCAAGCAGGTCTTCAATGCCTTGTCCTGTCTTTGCAGAAATTTCCTGGCTTTGATACTTACCACCCCACTCTTCTACAAGCACGTTGATCTTCGAAAGTGATTCGCGCACTTTGTCAGGGTTAGCACCCGGCTTATCAATTTTGTTAATCGCAATAACGATCGGAACCCCCGCAACCTGCGCGTGATTGATCGCTTCCTTCGTTTGTGGCATCACGTCATCGTCAGCCGCAACCACGATGATCGCGATATCCGTCAGTTTTGCACCCCGTGCACGCATCGCGGTAAACGCTTCGTGACCCGGTGTATCGAGGAAGGCAATCTTGTTTCCTTTTTTGGTTGTTACATCATATGCACCGATGTGCTGGGTGATACCACCCGCTTCTGATGCGGTAACTTTTGTTTTACGAATGTAATCGAGTAACGATGTTTTACCATGGTCAACGTGACCCATGATGGTAACAATCGGAGCGCGCGGTGTCAGATCTTCTTCTGCATCCTCTTCTTCAATTACCTCATCTTCTTCCGCAGAAATGAACTGCACTTCGTATCCGAATTCGTCGGCAATTACCGTAATCGCTTCTGCATCAAGACGCTGGTTGATCGACACGAACATACCCAGGCTTAAACAGGTTGAGATTACATCATTCACCGAAACATTCATCAGCGATGCCAAATCGTTAGCCGAAATAAATTCGGTCAGTTTCAGCACTTTTGAGTCAGCCTGCTCCTGAAGCATTCTTTCGTCATCCGCATCGGAGTTTGCCTGTCGTTTCTCTCTTCTGTATTTGGAACCGCCTCCCTTCTTGCCACCACCGCTCAGTTTTGCTAGGGTTGCGCGGATCTGTTCCTGAATTTCTTTCTCGGTTGGTTCAGCTTTCTGGGTGCGTGGCGGTAAAGGTTTTTTACCTCCACCCTGCCGGAGATTATTGTTTTGTCCCTGGGTTTGGGCAGGCAGTCGCTTGCGCGGACGTTTCTGTCCATCAGCTCGCCCTTTCTGATCAGAACTTCCCGCAGGTGATTCTTTCTTGCGTTCGGTTGGAAGATCGATCTTGTCAAGAATGTTAAGACCTTTCAGCTTATCGGCTTTCGCCTTGATCAATTCCTGTTCAGGCTTTTCTTCAACCTTTGGTTCTTCTACCACAGGCGGTTTCTTTTCAACAACCGGTTTTTCTTCCGGTTCCGGAACAGGTTCCTTCTTTTTCTTCGCAGGCTCTTTCTTCTCGAGATCAATCTTGCCTAACACCTTGATGCCATCCAGCACCGGGCGCTCGGTTTCGACCTTTTCAGGCTTCTGTTCGACCTTCTCTTTCTCCTTTTTAGGCTGCTCTTTTGCTACGAGATTTTTAATCAACAGACCTGCTTCTTCTTCCGCCTGACGTTTCGCCTCTTTCTCCGCCTCCACTGCAGGGTTCTCCACATGCTTGGTACCAATCGTCAGCCCGGAAGCTTCAAGCTTTTCCGTAGCGGAGGATGCGTACTCTTTCGATAGCAGGGCGAACTGTTCGGGCGTAAGTTTAGCGTTGGGGTTGTTTTCAACCTCATGGCCTTTTTTGGATAAAAACTCCAGGATGGTGTCTTTACCTACGTTGAGTTTCCGTGCCGCCTGACTTAACCTGATTTCTGCCATTTGCTTCAAATATCGCCCTTTTTAAGGACTTAAAAAGTTATAAATTCATTACCCTTCCTGTTCAAACTCCTTCTTAAGAATGTTGTGAACAGTTTCTACGGTTTCTTCTTCAAGATCCGTACGTCTAACCAGCTCTTCTTTGTTCAGAGCCAATACACTTTTCGCTGTGTCGAGTCCGATGCGCTTCAACTCATCGATAACCCAGCTTTCGATTTCATCTGAAAACTCGTCAAGATCAACGTCCTCCTCCTGTGCACCATCGATTTCGCGGAACACATCGATTTCGTAACCCACCAACCGGCTTGCCAGCTTAATATTCAATCCACCTTTACCAATAGCCAGTGAAACCTGGTCGGGTTTCAGGTAAACCATGATGCGGTTGTTATCCTTATCAACCTTGATGCTCGAAATTTTCGCAGGGCTTAATGCACGCTGCACAAACAGATCGAGGTTATCAGTGTAGTTGATAACATCAATGTTTTCGTTCTGCAATTCGCGAACGATCGCATGAATGCGTGAACCCTTCATACCCACGCAAGCTCCTACCGGATCGATCCGGTCGTCATACGATTCAACGGCAACTTTTGCACGCTCACCCGGTTCACGAACCGCTTTCTTGATCGTGATCAGTCCGTCATAAACTTCCGGCACCTCCTGCTCGAACAAACGCTCGATAAACACAGGCGATGTACGCGAAAGGATAATTTTCGGATTTCCGTTCACCATTTCCACTTTATGAACGATCGCGCGTACATTTTCGCCTTTGCGATACCGGTCTTTTGGAATCTGCTCACCGCGCGGAATTGAAATCTCGTTTCCTTCTGCATCAATCAGCAATACTTCTTTTCCAAGAATCTGATAAACTTCTGCTGTGATGATCTCTCCCACCAGGTCTTTGTATTTCTGGTAGATGATATCTTTCTCAAGATCTTTTACTTTCTGCATCAGCGTTTGACGCGCTGTTGTTACTGCCCTGCGACCAAAATCTTCCAGGTATACTTGTTCTGCAACTTCCTCACCTACTTCAAAATCCGGCTCGATCCTTTTCGCTTCTGAAAGCGCAATCTTGTCGTGATCCCAAATATCTTCCGAGTCGTCATCCACGATCTCGCGGAAGCGCCAGATTTCAAGGTCACCCTTGTCAGCATTCACGATAATGTCGAAATTGTCATCAGTCTCATATTTTTTACGGATCATGTTCCGGAATACATCTTCCAGGATTCTGATCATCGTTGGGCGATCGATGTTTTTCTGTTTTGCAAAATCTGCAAACGACTCGATGAGTGTACTAGCGTCCATCACTGTATTATTTAAATGATACCAACACGATTGTTTTATCTATTTTATCAAAAGGAATTTCTATGGTCTTCTCTTCTTTCTTTTTGCCTGATCCGATGGTTTGCGTAAGCTGAATACCGGATTCATCTACCGCGGTAAGCTTGCCTTCTTCTGTTTTGTCGGCCTGCCGCACGCGCACATTGCGTCCGATGTTTTTAACATACTGACGCTTGAGTTTAAGCGGCTGGTCCAGTCCCGGAGTGGAAACTTCCAGGTTGAAGGCACCCGCGATCAGATTAGTTTCATCCAGCGCTTTTGACAGATCGCGGCTCAGGTCGGCACAATCATCAATGCCAATACCCTTATCGCCATCCACAATAACCAGCACCTTTCCGGGATTACCTTTAAAAGAAGCAACAACGTCTACCACGAAATACGACTCGTCTTTCAGTAAAGACTGCGCCAGCGTTTTAATTTCTGTTGTTAAATCTTTTAAATCCATAAATCCTACGAATCCGGAACGAAAACAAAAGAGGGGACTTGTGTCCCCTCTACTGATTAAACTCGTATAAGTGGCACAAAAATAAGTCAATTTTGCGTTATCACAAAATATTGCCGTTTATTTGGGCAAAATCACGGATTTTATGCGCGTTAGAATATTCTTGTTGATTGGAATTGCCGGGCTCATCAGCTGCGGAAAAGACAAGCCGGCAACAACCTCCAGCGAACCTGCGAAAGTTGTTAACGTCCCGACCTTTAATGCCGATTCAGCGTATTACTTTGTTCAGAAACAAGTTGATTTCGGGCCGCGCATTCCCAACACAATAGCACATAAAAATGCAGGTGACTTTCTGATCGCTCAATTCAAAACATACGGAGCAGCTGTAAAAGTTCAGGAGTTTACCGCAACTACGTTCGATAACAAACGGGTTAACCTGCGAAACATCATTGCTTCGTTCAATCCTGAAAAGAAGAAAAGAATTTTACTCGCTGCCCATTGGGACACTCGCCCGTTTTCCGACAAAGACAAAGAGAAACCGACCGCAACATTCGATGGCGCAAATGACGGAGCAAGCGGGGCAGGGGTTCTGCTTGAAATTGCCCGCAATCTTCGCCAGCAACCAACTGACGCAGGGATCGATATTATTTTGTTTGATGGT
Organism: Cyclobacteriaceae bacterium; assembly: GCA_016786585.1. GTDB lineage: Bacteria > Bacteroidota > Bacteroidia > Cytophagales > Cyclobacteriaceae > UBA2336. The sequence continues at coordinate 251,849 of JAEUUI010000006.1, read as the reverse complement.
GAGGACTGGGGCGAGAAGCATGGTATGGAACAGCCTCCGCTGCCGGCAAATCTTAAGGCGTGGTGGTGTTTAGGTTCGCAGCATTGGTCGAACAACAAACACATTCCTAACTACTCAGCATACTATGGAATTCTTTTAGACATGGTGGGTGCAAAGGGTTCACGCTTTGCGTTCGAATCCTACTCGCTTGAGTATGCACCCAGCATTGTCGATAAGGTTTGGAAAACGGCAGCAAAACTCGGCTACTCCAATACGTTTGTAAATGTGAAAGACGGAGGCATTCTTGACGACCACGTGTTTGTAAATCTGAATGCAAAAATCCCGATGATCGATATCGTTAGCTTCGATGAGGGCGGAAGCTTTGGCGATTTCCATCACAGCCAAAAAGATAACATGAGCATCATCAGCAAGGAAACGCTGAGCGTTGTGGGACAAACTGTACTACAGGTAATTTACTACGAATAGTAGTCTGGAAGATTTTTGAGATACTGACCGTAGCCACTTTTCTCTAACGGTTTTGCCAGTGTCAATAACTGTTGCTCATTAATAAAACCCATGCGATAAGCAACTTCTTCGATGCAGCCGATCTTTAATCCCTGGCGTTGCTCGATTACATGCACAAAATTTGCAGCCTGCATGAGCGAATCAAATGTTCCGGTATCCAGCCATGCCGTTCCCCTGTCCATCGCAGCAACTTTAAGCTTGTCTTTTTTCAGATACGCGTTGTTGACATCAGTGATCTCAAGTTCTCCGCGCGGACTTGGTTTTAGTGCTTTTGAGATCGCCACTACTTCGTTGTCGTAGAAGTAAAGTCCGGGCACTGCGTAGTTTGATTTCGGTGCCTTTGGTTTTTCTTCAATGGAAATTGCTTTCATGTTGCTGTCGAACTCAACAACTCCATATCGTTCGGGATCATTAACGTGATACGCAAATACAACTCCGCCATCCGGGTCAACCGATGATTCCAGTACGTTACTCAACCCTGATCCGTAAAAAATATTGTCACCCAGAATTAATGCAACACCGTCGGTACCGATAAATTTCTCCCCGATGATAAACGCTTGCGCGAGACCTTCCGGCTTCGGCTGTTCAGCGTACGAAAACTCGCAGCCGAGTTGCTTGCCATCACCTAAAAGTTTTTTAAACAGGGGAAGGTCCTGAGGAGTTGAGATCACCAAAATTTCCCGAATACCGGCCATCATCAGCACCGACAGCGGGTAATAAATCATTGGCTTATCATAAACAGGCATGAGCTGCTTGCTTACCGCCAGCGTGAGCGGATGTAAACGTGTGCCTGAGCCTCCGGCTAGAATGATTCCCTTCATCGGTTAGCGTACATGGTGGTGTAATATTGCAAATATGCCCCAGAAGTTACGTTTTTGAGCCAATTTTCGTTGTTCAGGTACCAATCCACGGTTTTTTCGATACCGTCTTCAAATGCGGTTTCCGGACGCCAGCCTGTTTCGCTGATCGTTTTTGACGGGTTTATTGCATACCGCAAATCGTGGCCGGGACGGTCTTTTACGAATGTGATCAGCTTGGAAGAAGTGCCTTCTTCACGCCCTAGTTTTTTGTCCATGATGCGGCATAGCAACTTAACCACATCAATGTTTGTCCACTCATTGTTACCGCCAATGTTGTAGATCTCTCCCGATTTTCCTTTGTGAAAGATTGCATCGATTGCACGGGCATGATCTTCCACGTATAACCAATCACGAACGTTCTCGCCTTTACCATAAACCGGAAGCGGTTTGTTGTTAACGATGTTATTGATCATTAACGGGATCAATTTTTCAGGAAAGTGATACGGTCCGTAGTTGTTCGAGCAACGGCTGATCATAGCAGGCAGTCCGTACGTGTTGTTGAACGCCAGCACAAAATGATCGCTGCTTGCTTTAGAAGCCGAGTAGGGCGAACGCGGATCAAGCGAAGTTGTTTCTGTAAAATATCCGGTTGCAATTGAACCATACACTTCATCGGTTGAGATGTGATAGAACATCTTGCCGGCATAGTTGTCGGTCCACGCAGTTTGAGCTGCTTTTAACAAACGGATGGTTCCGATAATGTTGGTTACGGCAAACTCATCGGGGTTATGAATTGAACGGTCGACATGCGATTCAGCAGCCAGGTGAATAATGCCATCGATGTTATATTTTTTTATCGTGTTCAGCGCGAGTTCAACATCCAGAATGTCGCCTTTTACAAAATGATAGTTTGGCTTTTTCTCAACATCGCGAAGATTCTCCAGGTTGCCCGCGTACGTGAGTTTATCGTAGTTAACAATGGTGTATTCCGGATATTTGGTCACAAAAAGCCGAACCACTTGCGAGCCGATAAACCCGGCACCCCCGGTAATTAAGATATTTTTCCCCATGCTTACTTTTTAATCATTTTTCGGCCAATACTAAAATAAGTGAACCCAAGTTCAGCAATATTCTCGAGCCCATAGAGATTCCGGCCATCGAAAATCACGGGGTTTTTCATCAGTTTTTTCATCTTGTCGAAGTCCGGACTTCTGTAAACAGACCATTCTGTCGCGATGAGTAAGCCATCTGCCCCGCTCATAACATCGTATTGATTATCGAAGTATTGAATGCGATCCCCGTAAATTGCTTTTACGTTTTCAGATGCTTCAGGGTCGTGCACCTGAACATTTGCCCCTTCGTTTAAGAGCTCCTGGATATTGTAAAGCGATGAAGCCTCGCGGATATCATCTGTTTCCGGTTTAAAAGCAAGTCCCCATATGGCAATGGTCTTTCCTTTCAGCGAACCGAAGTATTTTTTCATGCTGCCGATAAGCTTCGTCTTTTGCTTTCCGTTTACCGACATCACGGCATTCAAAATTTCAAAATTGTATTGCACATCCTGCGATGACTTTACCAGCGCCTGTACATCTTTCGGAAAACAACTTCCGCCAAACCCGATACCGGCAAACAAAAAACGTTTACCAATCCTGCTGTCGGTTCCCATTCCCTTACGGATCAGGTCGACATCCGCGCCAAGCTTTTCACACAGGTTTGCAATCTCATTCATGAAGGTAATCTTCGTGGCAAGGAACGCATTCGCTGCATACTTGGTAAGTTCCGAAGAGCGCTCGTCCATAAAGATCAATGGATTACCCTGGCGTGTAAACGGGGCGTAGAGATTTTCCATGATCTTTGCAGCCCGCTGCGATTGTGTACCGATGATAACGCGTTCGGGTTTCATGAAATCTTCAACCGCTAATCCTTCGCGTAAGAACTCGGGGTTTGAAACAACATCAAACTCAACCTTTGCTCCTTTTAAAACTTTCTCGCGAACAAGCTCTGCTGTTCCGACTGGCACGGTGCTTTTATTAACGATTACGGTGTAGTCAGTCAGTAGCGGCCCGATTTGTTCAGCTACCCCTAAAACGTATTTTAAGTCGGCCGCGCCATCTCCACCCGGAGGCGTTGGCAACGCGAGCATGATGATCTTCGCATCTTTAATTCCTTCCGCCAGGCTGGTTGTAAAAAACAGGCGTTCCTGCTTCACGTTTCTTTCAAAAATCTCCTCAAGGCCGCGTTCGAAAATCGGGATTTCACCTTGTTGAAGGCGTTTTACCTTTCGCTCGTCAATGTCGACACAAGTAACCGTGTTACCCGTTTCTGCATAACAGGTGCCCGACACCAATCCTACGTATCCCGTACCGATTACCGCTATTTTCATTTGATTCTGGAAAAAGAGCCTAAAAGTAGTGCTTTTCTTGCTACACCTTTTTGCGAATCTGTTACCATTTCAACAACTACCTAACATTCGTTTGGTTGTCAGTTTTATTACCCATACATTCGTATCCCTTAAAGAAACGAGATGCAGGTTTTAGAAAACGATATGACCGGGATCAGCTTTGCTGAAAGCGATAACCAGAAGATGATTGCCGATATGATACGCGACTTCGGCAAAAAGGAAATCACCCCCAAGATGATGGAGTGGGACGAATCACAGGAATTTCCGGTACAGGTTTTCAAAAAACTGGGTGAGCTTGGCCTGATGGGTGTGCTCGTTCCGGAAGAATATGGCGGGGCGGGTTTCGGTTACCCGGAATACGTAACAGCCATCGCTGAGCTTTCAAAAATTTGCGGATCGATTGGGCTATCGATGGCTGCGCATAATTCGTTGTGCACAGGACACATTCTTCAACACGCGAACGAGGAACAAAAAAGAAAATACCTGCCCAAACTTGCTACCGCAGAATGGATTGGGGCGTGGGGATTGACAGAGCCCAATACTGGCTCGGATGCTGGTAACATGCGAACCGTTGCCGTTAAGGATGGCGATTACTTCGTAATTAACGGAGCGAAAAACTTTATTACGCATGCGCGTACGGGCAATGTAGCCGTAGTGATTGTGCGAACAGGCGAGGTGGGTGACTCACACGGAATGAGCGCTTTCATCATTGAAAAAGGAACGCCAGGTTTTTCATCCGGCAAGAAAGAAAACAAGCTTGGGATGCGTGCGTCAGAAACTGCGGAATTGATTTTTACCGATTGCCGCGTTCACAAGTCTCAAATGATTGGTAAAGAAGGCGATGGCTTCATCCAGGCAATGAAGGTGCTGGACGGTGGAAGAATTTCCATTGCTGCGCTTAGCCTGGGTATTGCACAGGGTGCGTTTGAAGCTGCGTTGAAATATTCGCATGAGCGGCATCAATTCAATAAACCAATATCAACTTTCCAGGGAATTGCTTTCAAGCTTGCCGATATGGCAACGAAGATTGAAGCCGCCAAACTACTAACCTACCGGGCAGCCGATCTGAAACAGAAGGGGCACAATGTGAACCGCGAATCGGCTATGGCCAAGCTTTATGCTTCGGAAGTTGCGGTGGATGTAGCCAACGAAGGCGTTCAGATTTTTGGCGGATACGGCTACACCAAGGATTTCCCGGCTGAAAAATATTACCGTGACGCAAAACTGTGTACGATTGGCGAAGGAACCTCGGAAATCCAGAAATTGGTGATTTCCAGGGCTATTTTAAAGTAGTTTTTGCTTTTATCAGCAGCTTTGCTGTATATTTGCAGCCCTAATTAACAGAGAACATGCTCATTATCAACATTAAAGAGAACGAGTCGATTGACAAGGCCCTGAAGCGTTTCAAGAAGAAATTCGAAAAAACCGGCATTCTGAAGGAGCTTCGCGCCCGCACAGCATTTGAAAAGCCATCTGTTAGCCGCAGAATGGAGATCAAAAAAGCGGCTTACGTTCAGAACCTGAGAAGACAAGAAAACGCTTAAGCGAATTTCGCTGGCGATTTTATAAACAATCTGTCAACAGATCCCCTATGGGCTTTCCCGTAGGGGATTATTTTTTTACATTGGTTCTACCGAATCATTCGGGTGAGGCGCGGGCAGATTAGCATGATTGAACAATTCCTGAAATATCTCCAATACGAAAAACGCGTAAGCGCGCATACCTCTCTCGCGTATAAAAACGACCTCGATCAGTTCACGGAATTTCTAACCGTTACCTACGATAGTCATCCGATCCAGGATGCTACATACGGTATGGTGCGGTCGTGGATTATTACGCTCGTAGATGCAAAGCTTTCCACCACTTCGGTTAACCGGAAAATTGCCAGTCTGAAAGCCTTCTATAAGTTTCTGCTGCGGGAAGAGAAGATTGAAAAGAACCCGATGCAAAAGATTCGGGTGCTGAAGACTCAAAAACGATTGCCATCCTTTGTTAAGGAAAACGACATTATCGAAGTACTTGATCACAAAGAATACAAGAAAGAAAAGGTCGACTGGAACGACTCGCTTGAAGACTGGCGCAGGCGTTTGATCCTTGAGTTGTTTTATGCAACGGGCATTCGTTTATCGGAGCTGATCGGCCTCCGGGAGAATCAGGTTAACCTCCGCGACAGAACAATAAAAGTTTTAGGTAAAAGAAATAAGGAACGGGTTATCCCTTTTCCTGCGAGCATCGTTTCTATACTTGAGGGGTATCGCAACGTTAGAAACCGCGAAGTGGATATGAAGGATCATGGGCTATTACTCGTAACAGATTCCGGGGAGCCTTGTTACCCGATGATGGTGTACCGGATTGTAAAGCAACACTTGCGCGACTCGGGCAGTCAGAAAACTAGTCCACACGTATTGCGCCATACCTATGCCACGCATCTGTTAAATAAAGGCGCGGAGATTAACGCGGTGAAAGACCTTCTGGGCCACAGCAGCCTGGCCGCAACGCAGGTCTATACACACAATTCAATGGAAAAAATTAAAAAAGCATTTGACCAGGCTCATCCAAAAGCCTGATAAGGCTATGACTTACCTTATTAAACCATACGCTATCGGATAAACTCTACGAAAGACCTGCGGTATGTCGTTAAACGACCGCGTAACGGATGTTTAATTTCTAAATTCTTGCATTATGAAGTTACAAGTTCAATCCATTCATTTCGATGCTGACATCAAGCTCATCAATTTCATCCAACGCAAAGTAGATAAGCTGCAAACCTTTTACGACCGCATGGTCGATGGAGAAGTATTTTTACGATTAAACAACGAGGGAGTCGAAAACAAAACCGTAGAGATTAAACTAAACATGCCCGGCACGCAATTGTTTGCCGTGGAAAAGGCAAAGTCGTTCGAAGCGGCTACCGATATGGCCACCGAGGCATTACGAAATCAGCTCAAAAAATTTAAAACACGGGTGAAACAGGGGAGAGCGTAACACGCGCTCTCTTTCAAAAGCCAGCGGATAGGAATTCAGCGGTGCAACCTGCCGGGATTTTTCTGCGTCATACGTAGAAACCCATCCCCCATGACAAAATACGTTGCCGCCCTCGCGTTAAGCTCGTTTACGCTTTGCGCCTTTGCTCAAAATCGCGATTTTCATCTTGATCAGGAATATGCCATCTCCAAAAATGGTACGATTGATCTCCGGTCATCCGATGCAAAAGTATTCATCACCGGAACCGACCGGTCGGCCACTGCGCGCGTTAAGATTGACCGCACAGTAACGGCAAAAGGCTGGTTTACTTCGAAAGGTGAGTTTACCGTTGACGTTGAGGCCAGTGATGGGAATCTGTCCATCCAGGAACATCAAAGTAATGTTCAGGTTGGCATTGTCGGGTATTATCATGAGGACTACAAGATCGTGATTGAGGCACCTGCCGGGGTGAGTCTTACGATTAAAGGTGATGATGGCGATTATGAGATAAAAAATATCAATGGTTCGATCAGTTTGGACATTGACGATGGCGATGCGCAACTGGTGAATTGCAATGGCAATCAGTTTTCGTTCGACCTGGATGATGGCGACTTGCAAATGAAAGGCGGGAACGGATCAGTTCACATTAACGCCAATGATGCCGACTTTCTTTTTGAAGAGGCAAACTTCACCTCTATGGATGCCGATGTAGACGATGGTGATTTGATTATTCACAGTTCACTCGCGGAAAACGGTGTGTATATTATTCATTCGCAGGATGGATTGGTGGCATTTGACGTGCGGTCGGGAGGGGGTTCTTTTAATATCCGGCATGACGATGCCAGCATCAGCGCGCAAGGCAACTTTAAGACACGCGAAGAAGAGGAGCATTTTACGAAGCTGGAGTTGGGTACGAGTTCTGCGAAGATCAATATCCGCGCGGATGATGCGAGAGTTCGATTAAGCAGCGGCAGATAGCCTTTAAAACAAAAGCCCCGGATACCGGGGCTTTTTTATTGGGTAATAATGTGAAGAATTAAATCTTGAACGTCTTCTTCACCTGATCAACATAGTCAAGTTTCTCCCACGGGAACAACTCAACTTTTACTTTTGTCTCATTCTGTTTGCCTTTGTTGAACACTTTCTCGACCACTTTAGACTCGCGGCCCATGTGTCCATACGCAGCGGTTTCTGAATAAATAGGAGTTCTCAGCTTGAAACGTTCTTCAATAAAGTAAGGACGCATATCGAACAGCTTCTCAACTTTGCTTGCGATTTCACCATCGGTGAGGTTCACTTTTGCAGTTCCGTAGGTGTTCACATACAAACCCACAGGCTTAGCAACACCAATAGCATACGCTACCTGCACAAGAACTTCATCGCACAAACCGGCAGCAACGAGGTTCTTGGCAATGTGTCGGGTTGCATACGCTGCAGAGCGGTCAACTTTTGAAGGATCTTTTCCCGAGAAGGCACCACCACCGTGTGCACCTTTTCCACCGTAAGTATCTACGATGATTTTACGGCCTGTAAGGCCGGTGTCGCCATGCGGCCCGCCAATCACAAATTTTCCGGTCGGGTTAACATGATATTTAATATCGCTTCCAAATAATTTCTGAACACGTTTTGGCAACTTCTTAAGAATGCGCGGCACCAACACGTTGATTACATCGTCCTTAATCTTCTTAAGCATGACAGCGTCTTTATCAAAGTCGTCATGCTGCGTGGAAATCACAATCGCATCAATGCGCTGTGGCTTTCCGTCATCGCCATACTCGATTGTTACCTGAGATTTTGCATCCGGGCGAAGATAAGTCATCACTTTTCCTTCTCTGCGGATAGTGGCCAGTTCACGCAATAACATATGAGCCAGTTCCAGCGGAAGCGGCATGTAATTGTCTGTTTCGTTGGTTGCGTACCCGAACATCATACCCTGGTCGCCAGCGCCCTGATCTTCCTTTTTCTTGCGCTCAACACCCTGGTTGATATCGGATGATTGTTCGTGGATCGCCGAGAATATACCGCAGCTGTTCGCCTCGAACATGTATTCGCTCTTGGTGTAGCCGATCTTACGGATAACCTCACGGGCAATCTCCTGCACATCGAGGTACGCCTGCGATTTCACTTCACCGGCCAATACCACCTGGCCCGTTGTTACCAGCGTTTCGCAGGCAACTTTGGATGACGGATCGTACGCTAAGAAGTAATCGATAAGAGCATCTGAAATCTGGTCAGCAACTTTGTCTGGGTGACCTTCCGAGACTGACTCGGACGTAAAAAGGTAGGGCATATAGTGGTTAACGTGTTTGGTTAAAGTAAAACCGGTCGCAAAGTTATAGGAATGATCCTAATTGAAAAATGGCCGGCACGATTAGGCTAAAAAAAGAAAAACTGCGGGCGACTTCGGAACGTCGGGTTTATCTTTCTTCCATGCTTTGACGGGTTTCGTGCGAATTGATTCATCCTTTCCGGTTATATCGATTGCAATACACAATAACGTGTCTTCATGTAATGCTTTAAGCAGGTTTGTAATAATGGTATTATTCCGATAAGGTGTTTCGATGAATATCTGGGTCTGGCTTTTCGTGCGGGATTCCTTCTCAAAAATCCGGATTGCATCAGCAGACTCTTTTGTATCAATCGGCAGATAACCATGAAAGGCGAAGTTCTGTCCGGTTAACCCGGAGGCCATCAATGCAAGAAGGATAGAAGACGGTCCGGTTAACGGGACAACCCGGATGCCGTGCTGATGGGCATAACGCGCCGCCAGCGCACCCGGGTCGGCAATGCCGGGGCATCCCGATTCGGAAAGTACCCCAACATCTTTTCCCTCACGAATGGGACCGAACAGTTCATGAAGTTCTTCAGCGCGGGTATCTTTATTTAGAACATGAAACTGCAGGGGTTCAATGGAGGGATATATTTTCAGGCTGCTCAGGTAGCGTCTCGCAGTTCGAACATCTTCCGCTAAAAAATGCTGAATATCCTTCAGCGTATTCGTCACGGAAGCAGGGATCACCGTCTGTTGTGTGTCATCGGCAATAACGGTTGGAATCAGAAAGAGCTTACCGTGGCTCATAATTTTACAGCATGCAGGAAGTTTCGAACCACTTCAACAAATTCCTTTGGCTTTTCGGCCTGAACCCAATGCCCGGTATCCATGGTAATCAATGTCGACTTGGGGAATAATTGCTTGATGCGATCCCGGTCTTCGTCTTTAATATAATGAGAGCTTGCTCCGCGAATAAATAGGGTTGGGCCATTGTAAGTACCTTCGAATTGCAAGTCCTGACCGACATCCTCGAGGCTTTTTTCAATCACCGGCAGATTGATTTTCCAGGAAAACCCGCCCTCTGGTTTTCGCGAAAGATTTTTTAAAAGGAACTGACGCACGTCTTCTTCGGGAACATAGTCCGCGAGTACCTGATCGGCCTCGGCACGCGTTGTAATCGTATCAATCGGTATTGCTTTCAATCCGTTCACGATTGTGTTGTGATGAACCGGGTAGTATTTCGGAGCGATGTCGGCAACAATCAGGGCGCTGATTGCCTCCGGGTATGCTACAGCAAAGTTCATGGCCGTTTTCCCGCCCATGGAATGCCCGAGCACGATCGGTTTTTCAAGTTTGTTCTGTTCGATAAAATCTTTAAGATCATTGGCCAGTGCTGTATAGTCGAGGATCACATCATGAGGCGATTGCCCGTGATTTCGTTGGTCGACCAGGTAGACATGATATTCATCTGACAGCATTTTTGCCTGAGGCAGCCAGTTATCGGACGATCCCATCAGCCCGTGAAGAATAATCATTGGCCTTCCTTGTCCGGATTCGCGAAAGAATAATTGCATGCTCAAAAATAGAGAATTCAGTGCGGAGTGTTCCAACTCGTATATTTGATGTTTAATTTCTGTCCATGGAGCTTGTTAATGGATCATATGCCATTCAAAATGTAAATGCGCTGGATATCTGCGCGCAGTTTGGAACGCCTGTTTATGTATATGATGCCGAAAAGATCGTCAATCAGCTGCGCAATCTTAAGATGGCGTTTTCAGGTGCCGATCTGAAAATCAAATATGCTGCGAAGGCGCTTACCAATATTTCGGTGCTCAAGCTTCTGCGCAAGCATGGTGCGGGTATCGATGTAGTGTCTATCCAAGAAGCACACCTTGCCTTAAAAGCCGGTTACACAGCGGGGGAGATTATGTTCACCCCGAATTGTGCGGAGTATGAAGAACTGGTAGAAGGAGCGAAGGCAGGCTTGATGCTCAATATTGATAACCTGCCGCATCTGAAACGCTTCGGTGAACAATTCGGTAACACATATCCTTGCTGCCTGCGGCTGAACCCGCATATCATGGCCGGAGGAAATCTGAAAATTTCTACGGGGCATAGTAATTCGAAATTCGGTATCTCGGTGTACCAGATTCCGCAGATCATGGAGATTGTTGATCAGCACAAGATCAACGTAACCGGGTTACACATTCACACCGGGTCGGAAATCAGCGAGGCTGATGTGTTTATCAAAATGGCGGAGATCTTCTTCAGCGTAGCGCGAGAGTTTAAAGATTTGCGGTTTATTGATTTTGGCAGCGGCTTCAAGGTTGCTTACCAGGATGGCGATGCTGTAACGAACGTTTACGATCTCGGATTAAAACTAACCAAAGCGTTTACGGAGTTCTGTGAGCAATACGGGCGAAAGCTCGAACTGTGGATCGAGCCCGGAAAATATATTGTGAGTGATGCAGGCAACCTGCTTGTTAAAACAACGGTGGTTAAGTCGACACCCTCTGTTACGTTTATTGGTGTTAACTCAGGCCTTAACCATTTGATCCGGCCGATGATGTACGATGCATATCACAGTATCATCAACGTATCTAACCCGGAAGGCCCGCAAAAAACGTATACGGTTGTCGGGTATATCTGCGAAACCGATACCATCGGTGCTGACCGAAAGATCAACGAAGTAACAGAAGGAGATATTCTCGCAATCCGCAATGCGGGGGCTTATGGTTTTTCAATGGCTTCCAATTACAACTCCCGGCTGCGCCCGGCCGAAGTGATGGTGATTAATGGTGAGGCAAAACTTATCCGCGAGCGCGAAACACTTGGCGATCTGTTGAAGAACCAGGTTGAGATTAATCTTTAGACAGTACGGCCTTTAGAACAAACTCAGGTTCCCTCTATACCTGAACCTGGTAAGATCATACTCCGGCATCTGACGGCCCGAAAAATATTTCTTCTTTGCTGCGGTAAAAAGTTGCTGGATGATTTCGGCATACATTCCTTCACCACTCATACGCCTGCCGAATTGTGAATCATTTACGTTTCCGCCATGCAAGGCGCAAATCTGATTCCATACTTTATCGAAGCGATCAGGAAAATTCTTGCGGAGCCAGTCTTCAAATATCTTTCCGATCGAACCGTTCAACCGGACTACCGTCATCCCCGCTGTTAATGCACCATGTTCCGAGGCTGCCTTGAGGATAGCCGGAATCTCGTGGTGATTAAGGCCGGGGATTAACGGAGCATTCATAATGCCTGCGGGGATGTTCGCTTTCGACAACTCCTCCACAACTTTTAATCGTTTTAATCCGCTTGCCGTTCGCGGCTCCATCGCCCTGCGCAAATCTTCGTTCAATGTAGTGATCGATATCATGACGTGAACGAGGTTGTCTTTGGCGAGATCCTGCAATACATCAATATCCCTTGTAATAAGACTGTTTTTGGAAATGATTCCGACCGGATGCCGATAACGCGCCAACACCTGAAGCATCTTCCGGGTGATCTGAAATTTTCGTTCCTGTGGTTGATAGCAATCCGTGTTCCCGCTGAGCATAATTGGTACCGGTTGCCACTTCGGATGAAGAATAGCTTTCTCCAGAAGTTCTGGTGCGTTCTTCTTTACAATAATCTTGCTTTCAAAATCAAGTCCCGCGCTAAAGCCATAATACTCATGTGTGTTCCGGGCATAACAATAAATGCAGCCGTGTTCGCATCCCTGGTATGGATTCATTGAATACATGCCATGCAGATCCGGGCTCTCGATTTTGTTGATGATCTTTTTGGGGTTTTCTAAAAAGATCTGCGTTTGTGGTGCTTCGAGCAGCGGTTCATCGAGCCCTTCAACATGCTCCGTTACGTATTCATTCTTCAGGAACTTATTGCCCGTTTTGATTTGGGCACCGCGGCCTTTGAAATAATCTTCCCGTTTCTCCTCTTCCATCTCCATGCACGAATGTACGGGAGGAATATGATGGCAAAGAATTACTTTTACCGCTTACGACAGAAGCTGTCAGAACATGTTACGCTACGCTCCAACTCCCGTACAGGAAATTTTTGATTCAGTTTTGGATCACGCGGGCGTTCGTTTGCTGATCAAGCGTGAAGATTTAAATCATCCGCTGGTGTCGGGTAACAAATGGTGGAAGTTGAAACACAATCTTGCGGAAGCAAGAACGCAAAACAAGAAAACACTGCTTACGTTTGGCGGAGCTTATTCCAACCACATTTATGCTACCGCTGCAGCCGCGGCAGAGCTGGGGTTTAAATCGATCGGAATAATCCGTGGCGAAGAAACGCTTCCGCTAAATTCAACATTATCGTTTGCCAAACAGCGGGGGATGAGCCTGCATTACGTTTCACGCGAATTGTACAGAAGCAAAACATCCTCACAATTCATTGAGGAATTAGAACAACTGTTTGGTGACTTCTATCTTATTCCGGAAGGAGGCACAAACGTATTGGCCGTAAAAGGCGCAACAGAATTTGCGCAAACATTAAACATGGACTTTGATTACATATGTTGTCCGGTGGGAACGGGGGGAACACTGGCAGGATTGATTGAAGAGCTTCCCGAAAAAAAAGTGATCGGCTTTTCTGTTTTAAAGGGCGGTGAATTTCTAACCGAAGACATCCAGGCGTTAACAAGCGTGAAGGGGAATTGGAGTGTGATGACCGATTATCACTTCGGTGGATATGCGAAGACTAATTCAGCATTGGAGCAGTTCATCAGAACATTTGAGGCCAAACACGCTATTCTCCTGGACCGGGTTTATACAGGCAAAATGATGGCGGGTATTTTTGATTTGATTCAGAAACGACACTTTGTAAAAGGCAACACGATCCTGGCAATCCACACCGGTGGACTTCAGGGGAAAAGCGTATTTTAGTAACAGATATATTATACATGAAAAAGCTCATCCCCTTACTAGCTCTTTCGTTTGTTACAACTGTTGCGTTCGCATCCCATCTCCGTTGCGGATACATCACTGCCTACAAGCAAAATTGCAGTTCAAGAACCTATACAATCACCATTACTGTTTTTACGAATACAGCTTCTCCGGTGAAATTTGGCGAAGATGGTACCCTCGATTTCGGGGATGGCTCAAACATGCTTATCCCCGCTGTTGACAACATTGCGCGTCCGGATCTTGGGCCGAACGTTGGCATGGCGTCTTTTACAATCAACCATACTTACGCAGCCACCGGTCATTATCTGATTAGTTACGCAGAACAAGCTCGCAACGGTGGGGTTCTAAACATGTCAGATTCGTTTCTTACAACCTTTTATACAGAAACATTAATTGATACGGATTTCTGCGCCACCCCGAAATTTATAGCTCCGCCCGTAGCTACTGGTTTTTCGTTACATGATTTTAATTTGAGTTTGGGTGCATCGTCAACAGATGATATTCAACTTACTTATGAACTCGTAACACCTTTTCGCGACCGCGGAACTCCGGTCGGTGGTTTTGTTATGCCTTCCGGGCTAACGCTGAATTACCTCACCGGCCTTTTAAACTGGGACATGAATGTATCAGACTTTCATTCACCCGGAGAATATAATTTTGCTGTAGTTGTAAAGCAGTGGAGCCAAGAAGGCGAAACATGGCATTATAATCAGCATGTGCGAATTGATTTTCAAGTAATACTTAGTGGGGATACGCCCGAAGACTTCATAATGTTTGACAATCAATTGGATGAATATAATCGGGTTGCTGCACCTATGGATGTTGAAAAGATCGTAAAAGTCTTTTATGAGATTGATGGTACGTTCCCGGCACTGGAGTTGTTTTCAGAACTTCCCGAAGAAGCCGTTTCCTTTGTTACGTACGATTCGGTATCTGAGTCTACTGGCAACAACATCAAGGTGGGAAAGGTGATTCTTTCGCCACGAGAATCAGATGTTCGTGAAAACGGATATCTTCTTTCGATTCGCGGTAATCATATTTCTAACTCAAATTATTTTTCCGACATCAATTTCCTGGTATACACCGCTGAGGAGCTTCCTCCTCTTCCAAACCCAGTTATTACGGGCACTCAAGAAGAAATTTCCGATATTCAAATCTTTCCTAATCCTGCTGCCGATTATCTGTCTATTCAAATTAACGAAGCAGGATATTCTCAAGTAGTAATTTATTCTATGCAAGGAGTTACATTAAAACAACAAAGCTTTGAAAACAATGTGATACTTGATACTACTGATCTTCAACCAGGCGTTTACATCTGCGATGTGAAAAGAAACAATCGATCTGTCAAAAAGATCAAACTCGTAAAAACTCAATAACCCCTTACCATTTATGAAAAAGCAATTGTTAGTTGTCATGCTTGTCGTCACCTCACTAACTGTGTTCAGTCAGGAGGATCGCAAGAAACCGGAAGCAAAAAGTTTCACGGCCGAAGTCAATCTGAATCCTTTTTCATCATCACCTATCAATATCAACTACCTGCGATTTCGATACTTCACCTCAGAAACATCTGCAGTGCGTATTGGGTTTTCTGTCGGAGCGCAGAAGCAAACTCCCTCGCAGGAGTTGACCCGCCAAACTTTTGAATTCAATATTCGCCCTGGCTACGAATGGCATCTTGCCGGAACAGAGAGACTGTCTCCATTCTTTGGTGTTGAAGCAGATTTTGCGATTAAGACCTCCTCATACGAGGATCAAGATGTTGACGCGTTTTTGAAAAAGGTTACAGGTGCCTGGTCGGAAAGTGGTACTGAACGAGCATTTACCCGATTTGGATTGAACGCTATTATCGGAGCTGATTTCTATGTCGCTAAGCGGGTGTACATAGGGACAGAGTTCGGATTCGGCTTCCAGAGCACAAATTTTAGTAACATTGAGGCAACTTATAGCAGTGATAAGGTAAAAATTAAAGGCGGGTCTGACCTTCAGGTGGGGCCTAATTTTAATAGTTCAATTCGTCTCGGCTTTGTTTTTTAAGATGAAGAGGAAAAAACTCTTTTTTGGAGTGTTGATGCTTTTCATTGCATTCTCCTGTACAGACGAAGGGCGGTTCATCGCTAGCTACGAACCTATACCCTTTAAAGCTTCAATAGACGCAGCGAACGAATTCCTAGAGATTAACTCATTAAGTTTTACACATACTTCAGGAGGATTAAATTTCCTAGACAATAGCCTGTGCCCTTCGAGAAATGTGTTGATTATTAATAGCGAACTTCTCAACCTGAGAACCACGGGGTGTTACAGTCCATCGGACTACATCAATTCCTCTTCTTTTTTTGTATTAAACTCAATTGATGGTTTCGGTGGTGAGAAATTTGGTTTTATTTCAGTGTTAATTAGTAATTTTTCAAACAGGCCTAATTCCTCTTCGCCTCCAAGTGGGAGTTATTATTTGAAAATTGATTGCCAAACCTCGATTTGTTATCCGAGTTTACAAGTTTCAATTTTTACTGTCGATCGAAAAGGCAATCTGTTTTTTGAGTTTTTCGGTGTGCCGGATAAAGTAAATCTTATAAACGAAGGCGGAAAAATTTCGATAAGTTTTGATGAAACAATGTTCAGTTCATGGGGACCTTCTGACGGTATCACTGCCACTGGCACAGTCTCCTGTTGCCTTTAACCAAACAAATCCTGAAAAACTTCCGTGAGTTTGCCAAAAGCCTTAACCTTGATTTTTGTTTTATTGAGGTCAAGCGACCGCTGGCTATAACGCGAAACATAAATTTCGGTAAACCCCAACTTTTCAGCTTCTGAAATACGCTGATCAACGCGGTTTACCGCGCGTAACTCTCCTCCCAATCCAACTTCAGCAGCAAAACAAACTTTTTCAGAAACCGGGAGCTCTTCGAAAGAGGATACGATGGAAACACACACCGCGAGATCAACAGCAGGGTCTTCTACTTTAAGGCCTCCGGCCATGTTCACAAAAACATCCTGAACTCCCAACCGGAAACCGCAGCGTTTCTCCAAAACAGCAAGCAGCATGTTCAATCTTTTTGGATCAAATCCGGTTGACGTCCGCTGCGGTGTACCATATGATGCGGGGCTTACCAATGATTGAATTTCTATGAGCAACGGCCGATTGCCTTCGAGTGTTGCACCGATCGTTGCTCCACTCACCTGCCCGTCTTTTTGTGAAATCAAAATCTCGGAAGGGTTTGACACTTCACGCAAGCCGGAACCAAGCATCTCGTAGATCCCGATTTCTGATGTTGATCCGAAACGATTCTTGGTTGTTCGTAAAATGCGATACGCCAGATGCCGGTCGCCCTCAAACTGCAATACGGTGTCGACCATGTGCTCCAGCACTTTGGGTCCGGCCAGCATTCCGTCTTTTGTAATATGCCCCACCAGGAAGACAGGCGTGTTCGTTTCCTTGGCAAACTTCATCAACTCTGCAGCGCATTGCCGAACCTGGGCGATACTTCCGGAAACGGAATCAAGCAGCGATGAATTGAGTGTTTGAATGGAATCGACAATGACCAGGTCAGGCTGCAGCGATTCGATCGAAAGAAAAATATTCCGGGTATTGGTTTCGGTAAGAATGTAGCACGAATCATTTCCGGATGATGAAAGTCGTTCCGCCCGCATCTTGATTTGCTGATCACTCTCTTCGCCTGAAACGTAAAGCACCTTCGCTCCTTTCAGCGTAAGCGCGAGTTGCAACATAAGTGTTGACTTACCAATGCCCGGCTCTCCGCCAATTAAAATTAATGATCCCGGAACAATGCCTCCACCCAAAACCCGGTTAAGTTCCTGGTCGTGGGTTGTTATCCTTATCTCGTTGACTGCCTCGACTTCTTTAATGGGTCTTGCTTTGTTACGTTCGGATTTTGTTTCCTGACGCCATTCCGTCTTCGTGATTTCTTCCTTTTGGATCAGCTCTTCCACAAAGGAATTCCAGGTTCCGCATGACGGACATTTGCCCAGCCATTTTGGAGATTCGTGGCCGCATTGCTGGCAGAAAAATGTGGTTTTTGCTTTTGCCAAAGGATTCTGTTTTGGTTCAAAAATACTCGTTGACGATGACTAGTTGTGTCTGAAGATTAATTCGTTATTTTGTAAACTACTCTAAACCCCGTCTATACCAATGAGATACCTGTTGGCTACTGTGCTCCTCTTCGGAGCAATACTCTCATCATATTCGCAAAAAGATCCGGTCAAGTTTGGTGAAATTCCGATGGAAGATCTCCAAATGACCACTTACGCGCCCGACACTTCTGCTGCTGCTGTTATCCTGGCAGACTTTGGTGAAGCCCGCATTTCTCCTTTTCAGGGCAAAATGCTTTTTGAACGCCATACCCGAATAAAAATTCTAAAACCCGAAGGAACCTCCTGGGCCGATGTTGAAGTAATGCTCTACCATAACGGCTCAGCCGATGAGAACATTACCAATTTGAAGGCCGTTACCTACAATCTTGAAAATGGGAAGATTGTAAAAACAGAGATAAGCAAAGACGCTGTATTTCTTGAAAAGTTTAATAAGAATTATAACATCAAAAAATTTACGCTGCCAAATGTTAAAGTTGGTTCCGTAATTGAGTACAGCTATAAGCACAACTCTGATTTCCTTGCCAATTTTCCAAACTGGCAATTCCAACATAAGATTCCAACAAGGTTAACAGAGTATCGGGCGTTTATTCCAAGCTTTTTTGTGATGGAACGCTACATGCAGGGTTATCTGGCTCCGCAGTACGATACGAAAAATGTTCCGCAAGGCAGTTATGAAGATAAACGACACCGCTGGGTGATTGAAAATGTGCCTGCCTTTAAACCCGAACCTTACATGACTTCGGAAAGTGATTATGTTTCCAAGATCAATTTTGCACTGGCATACATCAATTTTCCGGGCGAACCATCGCGCGAGATTATGGGGACATGGAAACGCCTCGTTGGTACCTTTATGGGCAGTGAAGCATTTGGCAAAGCAATTACCGGTAACAACTTTTTGAAAAAGAAGGTTGAAGAGCTGACCGCAGGCGTAACAGAGCCGGAAAAGAAACTTCAGATCATTTTCGACTATGTTAAAAATACACTCAAGTGGAATGAAATCTGCGACACAGAAGCCTATCAGCTTAAAGACGTCTTCGAAAAGAAAATCGGATCATCGGGTGACATAAACATTGCCCTTGCCTCCATGCTTGATAAAGCCGGCTTTGTGGTTGATCCCATTTTGCTGAGTACCCGTGAGCATGGTTTCATCCGCACGCAGGTGCCCATGGAAAGTCAGATCAACTATGTGGTTTGCTCGGTAATGCTCAATGGGAAGCGGATTTTCCTTGATGCAACAGAACCATTCATTCCCCTTAACATTCTACCTGAACGTTGTCTTAACGGCCAGGGAATCTTAATTCTGTCAAATGAGAAAACGTTCGAGTGGATCAACCTGGAAGCCATGTCCAAAGCAAAGACAGTTGTCAACAGTGATCTGGCGTTGTCGGCTTCAGGTGAATTAACGGGTAAAGTAAGTTTTACACGCGATGGTTACGATGCACATCGCAGCCGTAAAAAATTTGCCGAAGGTCAGGAGGCCTATACCAAATCGTTAGTGGGAAGCAGATCGTGGGAAATCAGTAAAAGCGATTTTCAAACCATGGATCAGATCAACACGGCCGTTAAGGAGGTACATGAAGTAACAATAGCCGATCATGCTTCCGTTGCCGGTGATCTGATTTACGTGAATCCATGGATGGGATTCAACATAACCGATAACCCATTTAAAATCGATAACCGATTATATCCCGTTGATTTTGGAAGTCCTTTTGAGCGATCGATTCTTACAAAAATTACGATTCCAGAAGGTTATGCCGTGGAAGAAGTACCTGCCAATAAAATTTTTGCGTTGCCAAACGGTATGGGAAGATACGTGTGCAGCATAAACGTGTTAGGAAATACCATTAGCTGCACCAGCATGTTGATTGTAAACAAAGCACTGTTTCTGCAGGCCGAGTATCCCATTCTGCGCGAGTTTTATACGCAGTTCATTGCCAAACAAGGCGAGCAGATTGTATTGAAGAAAAAGTAATGCTTTTGTATATTCGTTACTTCTTTAAAATTGTGTTGATTTAGTCGGGCCGAATTGCGTTAGTTATGCGAACACTTTTGTTAATTATTCTTATCGGTTTGAGCGTTACAGCTATTGCCGGTGATCCAAAGTACCCCGTTAGCGATATCCCGGATGCGTTAAAAAAGAATGCGGATGTTGTTTTCAGGAAGAATGAAATGACCTTTACAATTCAGTCGAAAAGCAAAGCTTCTTTTCATGTGTATGAAGTGGTTACAATCTTCAACGACAAGGGGAGAGAATATGCCACTAAGGTTGTTGGCTACGACAAACTGAGCAAAATTTCCAGTTTAAAGGCCGTTGCATATGATGCGAATGGTAACGTGCTTAAAAAGCTAAAGCCCTCCGAACTGTATGATCAAAGTGCCTTCGATGGATTCAGCCTATACAGTGATAATCGCTTAAAAGTTGCCGTTCTCACGCAAGGTCTTTATCCTTACACGGTTGAATTTGAATACGAGGTTGAATACAAATACCTATTTATGATCCCCGGATACGTTCTGCTCCCGGACGAACGAATGGCGGTTCAGCATTCGTCATATGAATTGATCTATCCAACAGAATTAAAACCGCGGTTTAAATATCAAAATGTTGAAACTGCACCCGTGGTGAGTGCGATTAAGGATGGAAGGGAATCAACACGCTGGGAATTTCAAAACGTACCTCCTATTAAATTCGAACCTAAAAGTCCGGCGCGCGCAGATTTAGTTTCGAGTATTTCAGCGGCCCCAACCACATTCGAATTCGATGGATACCTTGGCACGATGAACTCCTGGGATGAATTTGGGACCTGGATCAGTTCGCTAAACAAGGGAAGAAATGCGTTGCCTGAGGAAACTCAACGAAAAGTTCTTCAGCTTACTGCAGACAAAAAAACTACAGAAGAGAAAGTAAGGGTGCTCTATGAGTACATGCAAAGTAAGACGCGCTATGTTAGCATTCAGCTTGGGATAGGCGGATTTCAACCCTTTGAAGCTTCGGTGGTTGACCAAACCGGCTATGGCGACTGCAAAGCCCTTTCCAACTATATGGTTTCAATGCTTGAAGCAGCTGGTATTAAAGCTCACTATGCGCTAATCCGGGCAGGAAGAGGTGCAGCTGAAATGAAACAAGAATTTCCAAGTTCTCAGTTTAACCATGCTGTTGCTGCTGTTCCTAATGGCAGTGATACGCTGTGGCTTGAATGTACGAGTCAAACAAATCCATTTGGATACATTGGAACGTTCACGGGCGACCGCGAAGCGCTCATTATTACAGACAAAGGTGCACAAGTCGTTAAAACCACGTCTTATCCCGAAGAACTTAACACGCAAAATCGATCAGCAGATGTGTTCGTCACAAATTCCGGAGATGCACAGGCAAAAATCAAAACTGTTTACTCAGGCCTTCAATATGAAAATGATAACCTCGACGCCATTCTGAACAACCAATATGATCTGCAGAAAAAATGGGTCATGAACACCACCGACATTCCCAGTTTCGATGTTAGTTCATTCAGGTTTGAAAATCACAAAGCAAAAATACCTTCCGCCACTGTTACCCTGGATCTTTCCCTTCGAAAACTAGCTTCCGTTAGCGGTAAGAGGATGATGATTACTCCCAATCTGATGAATCGCAATAGCTATATTCCTGAAAAACTGGAGACACGAAAAACCGATATCGTGGAGCGTTTTGGTTTTGTTGATAACGATACAATTCGCTACCATGTGCCGGACGAGATTTATCCGGAAGTGCTTCCGCAACCGGTAAAGATATCTTCCCGCTTTGGCGAATACGAATCATCCTATACGCTTGATCAGGGTCTTGTTGTGTATACGCGAAAGTTAAAAATCAATAAAGGTCGCTTCCCGGCAAACACCTACTCAGAGTTTGTCGACTTTTATAAGTCCATTAGTCGTGCAGATAATACCAAGCTTGTTTTTCTGAATAAAACATAAAAAGGACTCTTCGTTTTACTGTGATGAGCGCTCATGAAGCGCTCATTTCATTTTGTGCTGTCGCTTCCTTCCGTATCTTGCACGCGCAACGAGCATTGATGTTTTTTCTCCGACTGATATCACGCCTGCCACTCGGTATTCTCTACCTCTTCTCCGATGTACTTTTCATACTGGGTTACTACATTATTCCTTACCGGAAAAAGCTGGTCAGAAGAAATCTGCTCAATTCTTTTCCTGACAAATCACCCGATGCGATAAAGAAAATAGAGCGGAAGTTCTACCGTAACCTTTGCGACTACGCAGTTGAAACGCTTAAACTTCTTACCATCGACAAGGGCGATCTCAACAAACGCGTGCTGTTCACTAACCCCGAAGTAATCGAACCATATCGCCAAAAAAATCTTCCCATCATCGGGTTGGCATCGCATCAATTCAATTGGGAGTGGTTGCTGGTAGCGGGTAACTTTCACTTTACGCTGGATTACGTTTACCAGCCGATCAACAACAGCCTTACCGATAAATTACTTCGGGAGATCAGAAGCCGCTTTGGCGGATACGGAATCAAACGAAACGAACTTGGTCGTGAAATGGTGAAGCGCAGAAATCTCTGGCGCATGATAGCCATCGTTTCCGACCAATATCCCGGTCAAAAGAAAGACAAAAAATACATTACCCGATTTCTGCACCAGGAAACTGCTTTCTTCCAGGCGCCCGATCAGATAGCCTCACTCACACAATATCCGGTTGTATTCGCTGCTATTCGCAAGGTTAAGCGCGGCTACTACGAAGCCACTTTTGTTCCCCTCACGGAACCACCCTACATAAAAGACAAAGAGAATGTTATTGAACGCTATGTGGAAGAAGCGGAAAAAGTAATCCGTGAAAATCCCGAGGGTTGGCTGTGGTCACATAAACGCTGGAAAAAACGGCACCTTAAGCAAGCATCTGCGAAATATCCTCCCGCGTCAACTGCTTCATGATGCTTTCTTCCGTTACAATCAACTCATTCGTAAGCTTGAGCTTCTTCTGCTGTAACTGAAGGATTTTTTCTTCTACTGTGTTTCGGGTAATGAACTTATAGGTAAACACTTTCCGTTTTTGTCCGATACGGTGCGCCCGATCGACTGCTTGTGCTTCAACTGCCGGATTCCACCATGGATCGAGAATGAACACATAATCTGCTTCGGTCAGGTTTAATCCCAAACCACCGGCTTTGATAGAGATTAAAAAAACCTTTGTCTTAGGATCCTTGTTGAATTTCTCTACCTGCTCCTTGCGATCAGTACTTCCGCCATCCAGGTAAGCATATGTGATCTTATTCGATTTCAGGTATTGCTGAACAAGATTCAGATGCTTCACAAACTGGCTAAATACAAGGACCTTGTGATCTTCCGCCATCGCGTTTTCGAGCATGTGCGTGATATCTTCCAGCTTCCCTGAATCACCCGAGTATGATGGCTCGATCATTTTCGGATGGTTTGCAAGCTGTCGCAGTTTCGTTAACCCCTCCAGGATCATGAAACGGCTGTTGCCCATTCCCTCCTTATCGATCAGGTCGAGAATTTTGCCGCGGTAGTATGCTTTTGTTTCCTCGTACTTACGTTCCTGTTCCGGACTCATTTCACTGTATTGCACGTACTCTACTTTTTCAGGCAGTTCCGTAGCAACCTGCGATTTATGTCTGCGCAATACGAAAGGCTTGATAACCGCGTGAAGTTTCTTTGACTTAACCTCATCGTTCTTCTTTTCGATCGGCAATTGAAATTCCTGTCGGAAGTACGACTGCGATCCGAGAATACCCGGGTTGATGAAACTCATCTGCGACCACAAGTCCATGGTGGTGTTTTCCAATGGTGTTCCGGTAAGTACCAGCTTATGGCGTGATTTGAGTTCGCGAACTGCCTTTGCGATGTTGGATGACGGGTTTTTAATTACCTGTGATTCATCCAGAATGATATAGTTGAAATAAAATTTCTGAAACAATTCACTGTCGAGACGGGTGATTCCGTAAGACGTGAGCACCACATCATATTTCTCGAAGCGCTTAACATCTTTATTGCGAAGCGTGCCCGTATAGTTTAACACTTTTAAGTCAGGCGTAAACTTGCTGGCCTCCATCTCCCAATTGTAAATGAGCGAAGTAGGCATGATCAACAGCGATGGCCCCGCATTAGCTTCCTTTTCGGCCAGCAACATTGTTAACGTTTGCACTGTTTTTCCAAGACCCATGTCGTCAGCCAAACACCCGCCTAACTTGTATTCGTTTAAGAATCGTAACCAGTTGTAGCCTGCGCGCTGGTACGGACGAAGTTCTCCTTTAAAGCCTGCAGGCACCGGATAACTTTTTATTCCGCTAAATGAATTAAGCGTGCGAAGGCGTTCGCTGAGGTGAACTTTGGCAAGATTACCTTCTTCCAGCTCCTTCACCAGGTTGAGGTGATGTTTCTTCAACACCGGCCGTTCTTTATCGCCATGCGTTTCACTTAATGCAAACAGATCGGCATATCGTGTTAACCAGGCTTCCGGGATAATAGCGATTTCACCATTTGGCAGCTTGAATTCAACTTTCTTTTTCAGGATCAGCTTACGCAGTTCCTTGAACGGGATTTCGAACTCCCCAAATTTGATGCGTGCATGGATATCAAACCAGTCGATATTCTCTTTAACCTCAACTTCGATGATCGCCTTTCCAACAAAGTACTTCTTGTCATTGCTTTGGGGCTGACTTACTTCAAAGCCAAGGTTGAGCAAATTCACGCGGTTTTCATTCAACCAAGAAAACGCTTCTGATTTCGGAACTGCTACATTGAAGTCCTTCATCGGTAAACCGAGTTTCTGCAGCGTATGCAGGAAGTTCTTTTCCGTATCAGACTTCCGCGTTACGCGATGGAAAACATAGTCTTTGTCATGACGCTCTACCGTTACACTTACCGGCACGCGGTTACGTCCCTGGAAGCGATGCTTACCGTATTTAAAGGAAAGATCAAAAACAATTTTCCCCGACTCATCGCTCTTATCTTCAACCGGGGTATTATCAAACAAATCTGCCGCCTGCGAGTTGTGTACAGAAACAAGTTCGGAAAGTGTCAGAATCGGTTTCGGATCGTAGTCATTTTTATTGATTTCAAATCCTTTCGCTTCCACATCATCGAACGATGCAATGAGCGGAGCAACAAACCGGTTGTAATACGTTTCCTCAAGATTCTTCGGTATAACAACAAACTTCTTGCTTAAGAAGGGTAGCAGCTTCTTGCCATCCACATATTTCTCAAAGCCATAAAGCTTACCGCTCAATACCATCCAGGCCGGGCCTTTGCACACCAGGTAAGCAGCTTCGCTGGGAAGTTCCAGTCTTTTGCCCTGGTACATGATCGTTGGGTAGTAATTTGTGGCATCGCTGCTTCGCATAAAATGAAACTGGATGCTTGCCTTGTGCGGCATTACTTCAATTTTCTTCCACGTAGGCTCACCATCGCTTCCCATCTCGAAAAGCATTTTGCCTTTCATGAGTTCCAGCGCTTCAGCCCGTTTATTTTCTATATGAATTTCAATTTGTTCCTGAAGCGCTTCGTTGCCCTTCGTTTTGCTGTAAACTTTTGAAAAGAATTCATCCGACTTCATCGGTTTGCCTACAAACTTCTTGATCACCGATTCCTGCTCCATCGCATCGGTTAACTTGATCAGTTCATAGTCCCGATCATCGAGGCCCTTGGAAAACTCGCGCGCATTTTTGGAAGAGATGTTCTGATGCTGGAAGGTCAGCTTGCCCTTTTCATCCAGGTGAACGATGTACGATTCGATCAATAATCCCAGGTACTCATGCTGGAAGAGCGAGTAGATGATTTGGAACGGCTGTGAGGCTGAAACCTTCATGAGTGACTACTTTTTCCGTCATTTTGTGAGAACGGAACCTCCAAGGTAATCATTTTGGCTTAGAAAAACCTTGAAAATCGTCCAATTTCATACGCAATCCTTACAGATCGGCAGGCGAAAATGTGCGGGAAGCAACCCATGCCGGGCGATAAGAAACGAGGAACGTGATCACCACCATGGCAAGTGTGATGTATACGAAATCAGACAAGATCATCTTCACCGGGTAACCTTCGGTAACAGAGTTCTGCATACCCATGGAAATGAAACCATATTGTTGCTGGAAAAAACAAAACGTTGCCCCCAATACCAATCCGATCAATGTTCCGCCAACGGCAATGAGAGCACCCTCCGTCAGGAATATTTTGCGCAACAGATTCTGATCAGCACCCATAGAAGCGAGTAACGAGATATCTTTCTTTTTGTCGAGCACAAGCATCATCAAACTAAAGAAGATGTTGATGGATGCGATACCGAGTAATAAAACTCCGCCTCCGAACGCAAACAACTTTTCTATTTTAAGCAATCGGTAAAGATCTTTGTGCTGTTGTTCGAGTGACAGGACTGAAAACCCGGCACCCAATACCTGTTGAAGATTATCCTGAACGACAGCTGCATCGGCTTTATCGGAAACTTTTATTTCAAGTGACGTACGCTTATTGCCATACTGCATAACATCCCGGACAAACTCCAGTGGCACGATTACATAATTCTCATCAAAACTTTGAACGATTGAAAAGGCAGCGCCCACTGCAATGTTTTTGTGCGAATAAATTTTAGACGGATCAACCACCCCCGGTTTGATGTCGTTGATATAATAAATCTGCAGCGGATGAAAGTCGTCTCCCACCTGGATGGAAAGCGAATACTGAACTCCACGCCCGACAATTGCATAGGGTGTTTCACCGCTTTCAAGTCTCAACGTTCCTTCGGCAATGGCGTTGTCGATACGATGCTGGTCAATAAAGTTCGCGCTAACACCTTTTAACGTTACAACCTGGTTGGCTTCGCGATAACGCGCATAGGCGTAGTCTTCAATAACCTCCGTAACGATCGCGACACCCTCCACTGCTTTTACTTTGTTGAGCCATGCATCGGTAACTTCGAATGTTTTTCCCTCAACTGCTTCTATTTTGATTTGCGGATCAAACGACTGGTTGAGCGACCGCAGCAAGTGTCCGAGCCCATTGAATACTGACAACACAATGATCAATGCAGCGGTACATACGGCAACGAGAATCAGCGTAAGGCCGGAAATAATATTGATAAAGTTTCTCTTGCGTTTAGAGAACAGGTATCGTTTCGCTATGAAAAACGGCAGTTTCAAAACAAAGGCTATTCTTCCTCTTCTTTGGTGGATTTTGCAGAAGACGGAATATTAAGATTTTTGATCAGTGAATCCATTCGCTGAGCATTCTCTTCAACCTCATCGAGGTAAAAAATAAGTTCCGGGATCACGCGAACCTGTTTCCGGATTTTATCGCCCAGCGCCTTGCGGATTTCTCCTTTCCGGATGTTAATCTTTTCAAGAACGGCCTGTTTATCCTTGGCCAGCATCATGCTCACATAAATTTTCGCCACACCCAAATCCGGGCTAACCTTTACTTCGGCAATGGTAACAAAAGTATTGTCAAGTATTCCGCGCTTGTCGCGCTGAAAGATGTCGCTGATCTCTTTCTGAATCAGCCGGGCGAATTTTAATTGTCGTGTTGAGCCTGCCATGAACTTTAAAGTTAGAATTTAAAATATTAAAATTAACTTGATGCGTTCTTTTAAAGTTTCGAAGTGGTAGGGTATTTCAGAATTAATGATCCATACCGGCTGATAGGCCTGCTGGTAATCATGACGTTGTTGTCGCTGCCGCTTTTTATTGACACACCCGACATCACCGTTACCGAACTGAAGAGTTTTGTGCTCGGCGAACGCGTGAATGATGGCTTCGGACTTTATCACGGCACGATCGACAGTACTCCACCACTCACGGCCTGGTTCTATGGTTTGTTCGATATGGTTTTCGGCCGTTCATTAACCGCACGACACATCTTCGCATTCATCATTCTGTTTTTTCAGAGTGCTTTTCTGGGAATCATTCTGATCGACAAGAAAGTCTTTACTGAGAATACATACATCCCATCGTTGCTCTTTTCGCTGCTGGCGTTTATCTCTTTTGATTCCATTGCGCTTACAGGCGATTTATTAGCCTTCGGTGTGCTGTTACTTGCATTAAACAACCTGATCAAAGAAATCGAATTCCGAACACCGCGTGACGAAACGTCTTTTAATTTGGGAATTTTTATCAGCCTGGCTTCGCTGTTCAGTTTTTCATACATCATTTACCTGCCGGGAGCAATCATCATTCTATCAATTTTCACCCGTAGTTCGATTCGAAAATACCTCCTCGTAGTTTTTGGATTCCTGCTGCCTCATTTGTTGCTGATTTGCATTTTCAATCTGAAAGGTCATGCAGGCGAGTTATGGCAAAATTATTATCTGCACAATTTGAGTTTCCCTGCAAATGACTTGATTTCTACGAAGTCGCTGCTGCTCCTTTGCACGGTACCGTTATTCTATCTCTTTGTGTCTTTGTTTATTCTCAACCGTGATGCACGACTAACAAAATATCAGTCACAGATTTTTCAAATGATGTTCGTGTGGTTTGTTGTGGCGTTTATACAATTTTTTATCGCAACGGACTTCCGGCCGCAAAGCATTATCACGGTTTTGCCTCCCGTGAGTTTCTTTCTGACTCACTTTCTATTGCTGATTCGCAGGCGAAAATTTGCCGAGATGAATATGCTGATTCTCACAGTCGGCATTGTTGTGCTGGCCTATCTTACGCGGTACCAAAAAATTCCACAGATTAACTTCGCAGACCTGATTGTAAAAGAACGCAAGGTTACCGTGCAGGATAAAAAGATTCTTGTGTTAAGTAATGATCAATCGCTGTTCACAAAGAATTCACTTGGATCTCCTTTTTATGATTGGAGTTTAGCGGCTGACGTATTTAACAATCCCGATTACTACGAAAATTTGTTGCTCGTTCATCGGGCGCTTCAAAAAGAAAAACCTCAGGTAATCATCGATCCGCAAAACCTGATGGCGCCTTTCTTCAAACGGTTACCTGAGCTGGCGGCATTGTATCGGAAATCAGCAGACGGCTATACGCTGAAGAAAATCAACAGCTGATTTTATTCACGCGTTTTTCGTGACGGCCGCCTTCAAAATTTGAGTGGAGGAACCGGTCCAGAATGTTTTCTGCTTCTTCAGCACTTACGTATCGCGCAGGAATACATAAAACGTTCGCGTTGTTATGCTGGCGGGCCAATGCGGCGAGTTCTTCGTTCCAGCAAATTGCCGCGCGAATGCCCTGATGTTTGTTTGCTGTAATTGCAACACCGTTAGCACTGCCGCACAACAAAAGCCCAAGATCAAATTCCTTTTTCTCAACCGCTTCAGCCACCGGATGAGCAAAATCCGGATAATCAGCTGATTCCGTGCTGTAGGCTCCGAAGTCTTTTATCTTATACGCGTTTTTTTCGAGCCACTTTTTTAGGATTTCTTTATACTCGAAACCCGCGTGGTCGGCACCGATAGCGATTGTAGGCATCATGATTGGTTTTCTTGTGCTTCCTGCTTCAGCTTTTTGCGAAGCACTACTGCAGAAGTAAAGATACTGATCTCGTACAGAAAATACAGCGGCAATGAAATAATGGAAAGGCTGAACGGATCGGCCGAAGGTGTGATTACGGCTCCCAGTACAATAATTCCAACAACGGCATGTCTGCGATATTTGCGCATAAGCTGCGGAGTGATCATACCGATTTTAGTAAGGAAATACACCACCACCGGAAACTGAAACACAAGGCCGCAACCAAGAATCAGGCTTGCAACCGTTGATACATACGAAGTGATATCAAATTCATTTACGATCATGTCGCTCACTTTATACGTAGAGAGGAACCAGATCGTCATGGGTGAGAGTACAAAATACCCGAATGCAACGCCCAGCAGAAACAATCCCGAAATCGCCACAACAGCGCCTTTCGAAAATTTCTTCTCCGTAAGCCTGAGGCCCGGCCGGATAAACGACCACAATTCCCAGATCACATACGGAAACGCTACAATCAATCCAATCACTGCGGCTGCCGTGATCGACATCATGAACTGCCCGGTCATGTTACGGCTCTGAACTTTAAAGGGCAGATCGGTTACACACAGGGTTTCGGTCGCACCTACCAGATCGCCAAGTTTGCACATCCATTTGAAGAAGATGAAATCAACTTTTGCAGGAGCAAATACGATGTAGTCAAAAATTTCGGTGATGTAAATGAATGCTACGATCATCCCCACAACAATCGCTAAAACCGCCCGGATTACGTGCCACCGCAGCTCCTCGAGGTGATCGAGAAACGTCATTTCTTTTTCTTCACTCATCTGCTCCGCCTCAACACATTAAGAATACAATGGAAATTTTTTCATCAGGTTGTTCACCTTGCGTTTCACCGCCTTCAGATTGCCGGCATCATTAGGTGCCATCAGTACTTCGTCAATCAGGTCAACAACTTTCACAGCATCCTTTTCTTTCAGGCCACGCGTGGTGATAGCGGGTGACCCGATGCGCATGCCGGAAGTAACAAACGGTGACTGCGTATCGAACGGTACCATGTTTTTGTTGATGGTTATATCGGCCTTGATTAATGATTCTTCGGCAATTTTGCCGGTAAGATTTTTCGAACGCAGATCAATCAGCATGAGGTGATTATCGGTTCCACCTGAAATAACTTTATAGCCCTTCGCGGTAAACGCATCCGACATTGCCTTTGCATTTTTTGCAACCTGAACGATGTAATCCAGATACTCGTCTGACAATGCCTCCTGGAAGGCTACAGCTTTTGCAGCAATTACGTGTTCCAGCGGACCGCCTTGAGTTCCCGGGAACACGCCCGAGTCAAGCAATGAACTGATTTTCCGGATTTCACCTTTCGGTGTTTTTAATCCCCATGGGTTATCGAAGTTCCTTCCAACCATAATCAATCCGCCACGCGGACCACGCAATGTTTTATGTGTGGTGGTTGTAACGATATGACAATGCTCCATCGGATCGTTCAGTAAACCGCGTGCGATGAGTCCGGCAGGGTGAGAAATATCTGCCATCAACAACGCGCCAACAGCGTCTGCCGCTTCCCGAAGTTTTTTGTAGTCCCAGTCGCGGCTGTAAGCCGATGCACCACAAATGATCAGCTTGGGTTTTTCACGCTTTGCGGTTTCAATTACTTTATCGAAATCAATTGTCCCTGTTTTCTCCTCTACGCCATAAAACGTCGGCTGATACAGTTTACCTGAAAAGTTTACAGGCGATCCGTGCGTGAGGTGGCCACCATGTGAAAGGTCGAAGCCGAGAATTTTATCTCCCGGTTTCAAAACGGCCAGCATAACCGAGGCATTGGCTTGCGCTCCTGAATGCGGCTGAACGTTAGCCCACTCGGCTCCGAACAGTTTGCACGCCCGGTCGATGGCCAGTTGCTCAATCTCATCCACCACTTCGCAGCCACCGTAGTAACGCTTGCCTGGCAAACCTTCAGCATATTTATTCGTGAGCACAGTACCCTGCGCTTTCATTACTTGCTGTGACGTGAAATTCTCGGAAGCAATCAGTTCGATGCCGTGTTCCTGGCGCTGCTTTTCCTTTTCGATGAGGTCAAAAATGACTTTATCTTTTTTCATGGAAGGATGAGATTAGAAATGAAGGCCAAAAGTAAGGAGGATTTCGCGATAAAGGAATAAACGAAAATCACTATTTGCTCAGCAAAGCTATTCCAATACAAACATACAGGATCATTAATGGAATGATCAGCAGCACGGAAAATGCACTAACTGCAACAAGCCTGAATGCAATGCGATGCGTTTCAAAGATACGTGTAGATGATACCGCAATTGCGGAAAGTGTAGTTGCTGCAACTTGCAGCGCAAAAATTACTGCAGGATCAAATACAAAGTAGGTGTCATGAAGCTGGATATTGAGATTGTCGTATTCAAAGCGGGTGTATAAGCCCGTCAGTAAGGCACTTAAAAGGACTGTAAACAGAATCCAGAAAATAGCACCCCTCATTGTTTTGCTTTACCAGCTTCCGCTGCTGCCGCCTCCGCCAAAGCTTCCGCCACCTCCTGAGAAGCCTCCGCCACCTCCGCCCCAGCTGCTGCCGCCACCCGAGCTGAACCAACCTGAGCCAGACGACCAGCCTCCGCCACTGCCGCGGTTGTTTGACGATTCGTCCTGCCAGCCCTTACGTTTGAAAATCGTTCGCAGAATTGGGTAGCCGATCAAATACGCAATTAAAATTCCAACACCTCCGGTGTAGCCAACCGCCACGTGCGGAAACAATGCATAGAACGGAGTGAGAAAAGCATACAGCACCCAGCTGCCCGCACCCTTGGTTCGCAAACCGCCTAATGTGAACACGCCCAGAATTCCAAAAATGAAAAGGCCTGTAAAAATTCTTTCCGAAGTACTCATCGATGAATTCTCGCCCACCGTCTGTTCAGCTGTGTATTCTCCGGCTATTGCCTGAACAATTGCATTCGTGGCGAGCAAAACTCCTGCATCGTAATCACCACGCCTGAATTCGGGCGCCATTTCGTTGCGGATAATCTGACTGCACAATGCATCGGTCAATACACCTTCCAGCCCCTGACCAACTTCGATGCGCATCTTGCGGTCATCAATTGCAATCAGCAACAAAACTCCATTATCATTTTTTTCGGAACCAAGTTTCCAGACGTCATGCGCTACCCGCAGAGAGTATTCTTCAATTGATTCACCCTTAAGCGACTGAATAATCAGTATGGCAATTTGATTTCCGGTTGAATCCTGATGAAGTTTCAATTGATACTCAAGATTCTGAACAGTCTGACCAGACAATACCCCTGCCTGATCATGCACGCGCTTCCCTGCCAGTGGCGGAACTTCCAGTTGCGCGATGGCCGCAACCGATAACAACCAGAAAGAAAAAAGCAAAACTGATTTGCTGATCAAGGCCTGACGCATGGCGAGCTTAGTTAATCCGGAGGTCGTCACGAAGTTCATTGATGTCGTCTGGTGTTATATGAAAGCCTTTCTCGAGCAAAATTTCTCCGCAACGTTTTAATGCTCCTTCGAGGCCTTCTACAATTTTATCCCTGCGGATGTGTTCGGTGAGATTGATAACAATTTTATCCCATTCTTTTTGCTCCACTACTTTGCTGATGCCTGTATCGGCCATCACAATTACTTCATGTTCAAAGAAGGAGATAAAGATCATAATCCCCGTGCGCTGCCGGGTGTTGAAAACTTCTTCTTCCAGAAAGGCATTTTCCGCACGCTGCCGGGTTGCGTGGTCTTTATGTTTCTGCTCAATCAGCAAACGTTTTAATGGATCGATCAAATGTGCAGCCAGGGCGCCAAGTCCGCCTGCCACGAGTACCGCGAAAAAAATCATCAACGGGTCATAAATTGCAAAGGCAGGAATATACCGGTCGAAAATAATAATCAGCAAAAACGCGAACGAGCCGGCAAACAAACTCGCTTTATAATTGGCGATGGTGTAATGGCCACTTTTTCCGACAATAACAGGAACAATTTCTCCGGAAATTTTACTCTCCGCTTCATGAACGGCTGCCTTGATCCGATTCAGATCACTTTCGGAAAATTTCGAACGAAGGTTCATAATCGGCTGGGTTTTTAGACTACGAAAGATAAGTTTTTTAGTTAACTCTTAAGCTGCCGCAGATAGAGTTGAATGGTGTTCTCCAGTCCATAGTAGAGAGCATCCGAAATCAACGCATGCCCAATCGAAACTTCATCCAGGTCAGGGATAGACTGCTTCAGGTATTTAAGATTGTGAAGATCAAGATCATGTCCGGCATTAATGCCCAGTCCGTTTGCTTTTGCAGCGCGCGCAGCATTGGTATACGGCTGAACTGCGGCCTCACGATTTATAGTGTAGTTGCTTGCGTAGGGTTCGGTGTATAATTCAATCCGATCGGCACCAATATTAGCCGCACCTTCAGCCATCGCTTCTACAGGGTCAACAAAAATTGAAACGCGAACGTTGGCTCGTTTTAATTCCTGAACAATGTCTTTTAAAAAATCCCGATGTGTTAGTGTATCCCACCCGGCATTAGATGTTATCGCATCCGGCTTGTCGGGCACCAGGGTTGCCTGGGCTGGTTTTGCTTCGCGGATCAGTTGCATGTACCGCTCGTCAGGATATCCCTCAATGTTAAACTCGGTTGTCACAACGTCTTTCAACTGGATAACATCGCGGTAGCGGATGTGGCGTTCATCCGGCCGGGGATGAACTGTTATACCCTGTGCTCCGAAACGCTCACAATCAATCGCTACCTTAACCACGTCAGGGTTATTTCCTCCACGTGCATTGCGCAGCGTAGCAATTTTGTTAATATTTACCGATAGCCGTGTCACCGTTTTATTAATTTCGCAGTTCAAACTTAACGAATCCACGCACAAACAAATTCATTTTGTCATGAGTCTGAAACAAAAAATAGATGCCGATATTAAAGCAGCCATGCTTGCCAAGAACAAGGAAGAACTCGATGCACTTCGCAGCATTAAATCCATGATTCTTTTGGCAGAAACTGAAAAAGGTGTAACGGCCGAAATCACATCCGATACTGAAAGCAAACTGCTGATGAAAGCAGCCAAGCAGCGGAAAGAGTCGGCCGACATTTTCCAGCAACAAAACCGTGCTGATCTGGCCGAGAAAGAACTGTTCCAGTTGAGCGTCATCAGTCGCTACCTGCCCAAGCAACTTTCTGCAGAAGAATTAGAAGCTGAGTTGAAAAAAATCATTGACGAAGTTGGCGCAAAAGGACCGCAGGATGTGGGCAAAGTAATGGGTTCGGCCACGAAAAAATTAGCAGGCCTCGCAGAAGGCAAAGCAATTTCCGACACCGTTAAAAAACTGTTAGCCTCTTGAGTAAAATCGACATTGTTCTCATCATTATCCTGGTGATCGGTGCCGTAGCCGGATATAAAAAAGGATTTTTGTCCGAACTGTTTACGTTACTCGGTATCATTCTCGGTGTACTGGCTGGCTTCAAACTTATGGGCACGGCTATGCTGATGCTTGATGAGCATTACGAGATCAATGAAAACGTTTTACCCTACGTTGCCTTTGCGGTAGTGTTCCTGATTGTTGTTGTGGGCATCACATTACTTGGTAAAGCCTTCAAAACTTCGCTTGAAAAAACTGTCTTGGGTGGTGTTGACAAAGTATGTGGTGGCTTGCTCGGCATTGTGAAGGCCGCCTTTATGGCAAGTGTTTTGATCTGGCTATTTACGTCCTTAAACATTTTTGCACCGGCTTCCTTTACAGAAGATGCGTGGCTCTATCCGACCATCGCACGGTTTGCTCCCGCGGTTACATCATGGATCGGAGAAATTTTTCCGGTTTTCAGTGATCTTTTCGGACAAGGGTCCTGAAAACTTTTTTCGAAGGGCCGTTGTTTGATTTTTTTTTCCTTACTTATCGGATACAAATCCTACCGTTATGCCATTGATTGTTAAAGAAGAGGCCGGATTTAAATTCATTGATGAAGGACAAGGCGAAGTTGTTCTGTTATTGCATGGCTTGTTTGGCGCATTAAGCAATTGGGAAGGTGTTGTTAACCGGTTCTCCAAAAATTACCGGGTTATTATTCCAATGCTTCCGATTTATGAAATGCCAATTAAAGAAGCCGGGCTGGAGGGCCTGCGGAAGTTTCTGGAAGAGTTCGTGGCCATGAAGAAGCTCGACAACATGATGATCATGGGCAACAGCCTAGGCGGACACATCGCCTTGGTTTACACCTTAAAAAATCCGGATAAGGTTAAAAAACTTATTCTGACCGGAAGTTCCGGGTTGTTTGAAGACGGCATGGGCGGATCGTACCCGAAACGCGGTAACTACGAATACATTAAAGAACGTGTTGCATACACCTTCTACGATCCTTCGGTAGCAACCAAGGAACTGGTGGATGAAGTTTTTGAAACAACCAACAGCATTCCGAAGTGTTTGCGCATCGTTGCGATTGCAAAATCTGCGCAGCGCCACAACATGGCAAACGATATTCCGAATATCAAAGCCCCCACGCTTTTGGTATGGGGTTTGAATGATACGATTACGCCTCCGGCTGTTGCACACGAGTTTAACAGGCTGATACCTAACTCTACGCTGCGGTTTGTGGATAAGTGCTGCCACGCACCAATGATGGAACACCCTGAAAAATTTAATGCGCTGGTTGAAAACTTTTTGGCAGCGTAGTGTATTAAAGAGATAAACAACAACCGTGATAGCAGAAGATCTGATAAACCACATGATTCCGCCCCTGAAGGCGAGTGACGATGCGCATAAGGCAATCGTGTGGATGGAGGAGTTCCGGTGTAACCAGATGCCGGTAGTGGACAATGGTAAACTGCTCGGATTTATTTCTGAAGAAATTATCCTGGAAGGAAATGATGTTGAGAAACGGTTGAAAGATTTCGATCTTATCGGTAGTACATGTTACGTTCACATGAACTCCCACTTTTACGACATCCTGAAAGTAGCATCCGATAATAAACTTCAAATGGTAGCCGTGCTTACCGATGAAGAAATTTACAATGGAGTAATCACCATGCAGGATACGCTGAGTTCGTTCGCGCAGACAGCAGCCGTACAAACACCCGGAGGCATTCTTGTACTCGCGATGAATCATAACGATTATTCATTAGCTGAGATTAGCAGGCTGGTTGAAGAAAATCATGCACGCGTGTTGAGCAGCCTGGTAAAAGAAGATCCGCTCGACCCGGGTAAGATCAGGCTCACGTTGAAACTTGATCAACTGGACTTAACGCGCATCGTTGCCACACTCGAACGATTCAATTATAAAGTAATCGGCCGGTACCAGGAAATACAAACAAATGGTTCCGACAAGGATCGCATTGATATGCTGCTCCGCTACCTGGACATCTGATCACCAAATATTTTCGGTTTTCGTATAACGTGCTTAACTTTAAGATTAGGCCTTCATTGGCCTGACTAAATCAAGCTCGCGAATGAAAATAGGTGTTCACGGAAAAGAATTTAGCCGGCAATTAAATCCGCTGATTGAACGAATCTTCCAGATTCTCAGCATGCATAAGGCAGAAGTTCATGTTTCCGAAACATTTGAAAAATGTCTTAAGGCACCCGTTTTCAAGGCCTTCAAACGAAAAGTCTACAAAGAAGGGTCGGATCTCAAAAGCCTTGACATTTTCCTGAGTATCGGTGGCGATGGGACCCTCCTTGAGTCGATTACTCATGTTCGCGACCGACAAACCCCGATTTTAGGCATTAATACGGGTCGACTGGGCTTTCTGGCAACAATCAGCAAAGAAGATGTAGAAAGTGCGCTTACTAAAGTGCTGGCAGGAGCATTTACGCTCGACAAACGCACGCTTTTAAGGCTGGAATCAAATAAAAAGCTTTTTGGTAAGCTTAATTTCGCCTTAAACGACTTTACGATTGTTAAAAAAGACTCCTCTTCGATGATTACGGTTCATACCTACATCGATGGAGAATTTCTGAATTCGTATTGGGCAGACGGCCTGATCGTTTCCACCCCCACGGGCTCTACAGGTTATTCGCTTAGCTGCGGTGGACCGCTGGTTTTCCCCGGATCCGGCAATTTCATCCTCACCCCGGTTAGCCCCCACAACCTTACTGTAAGGCCAATTGTTGTTTCCGATAATGCCGAGCTTTCATTTGAAGTGGAAGGCCGGATCAAGAAGTTCCTGATTTCGCTCGACTCCAGAATTGCCGTTGTCGATGAATCCGTTAAGCTTAAAGTCGTAAGAGAGGATTTTAAAGCCAACTTGATCGCGCTTGAGGGACAACATTACTTCAAAACCCTCAGGCAGAAGCTAAATTGGGGGTTGGATGTAAGAAATTGATTTTTTATTAAATTTGTAGTCCGTTGATTTTGAAACACTTATCAAGATGAAAAAAGTTGGCCTCGTATTGTTGATTATGGCTGTTTTGGCAGCATCCGCGCAAGATGCTTATAGTCAGATCAATCGAAGAAATATTAAAAGAAGCAACCGGGGTATCGGTAATTTCAGGGGCAACAAAACAAGCTTCAAAAGAAACGTTTATAACGCGGTTGGTTTATCGCTTAACGCCTTTAATTACTACGGAGATCTTTCGCCCAGCGCAAAAAAATTAAGTACCGATTTATCCTTTACGCGCCCGGCAGTCGGTGGCTCATTTGTTCACCGTTTTGGACCGCGGTATCAACTCGTAGCCAGCTTTATGTTCGGCGGAATCAAGGGTTCCGACAGTAAATCAGCTGATCCGAATGATCAGGACGCAGCATACCGGTATGTACGTAACCTGTCGTTCCGCAACCGCATCCAGGAATTATCGCTCGTAGCACAGGTAGACTTATTTGAAAATACAGCAACCTATCTGAGCCGTGCAAAATGGACTCCGTATGTTTATGCCGGTGTAGCAGTGTTCCATCACAACCCGCAGGCCCAGGTGCCGAGCACCGATCTGGCCGGCAATACATTTGCAAATGCCGGAGAGTGGGTAGACCTGCAGCCTCTTAAAACCGAAGGAAAAGATTACAAATTAGTACAGGCCGCTATACCATTCGGGATTGGCGCACGTTTTAAGCTCACGGAAGTGATTGATATTGCCGGTGAGTTTGGATTCCGATATACATTCACCGACTATCTGGATGATGTAAGTGGCTACTACGTTGACTTACGCACACTCGATGGTGAACTGGCACAGGCAATGTCATATCGCTCCAATGAAGTTAAAGCCGGAGCAAGCAACAAAGTAGATGCTATTATCGCGAATCGTTACAACGGATACCAGAGTGAACTCGGTTTCACAACCGTGGCGGGATTCGGGCATGTCAACGAAGATGAAAACCAAACAAAAAACTTGCGCGGAACAAGCGCTAAAGACCTGTACATGGTTACATCCGTTCGTGTTACCTACATCATCAACCGGAATTATCACAGGGCCAAATTCAGATAATGCTTAAGTATCTGATCGGGGCTGCATTTTTTTGCATTGCCACAGCGGCAGTTGCACAGCGGTCAGAGCTTGGATTTGGTCTGGGAACATTCAACTACACGGGTGATCTCGTAAAGAATTACAACTTCAAATACTCGCGTCCGGCTGCGACTGTCATCTATCGCTCGAACATCAATAAGATAGTAAGCTTCCGGGCTGCTCTTACCGGGGGAAAAGTCGAAGCATCTGAAAAACCCATTGATGCTTTTGCGGCACAGCGTAATGCTTCATTCGATATTTTTTTGCTGGAAGGCTCGATGGGTATCGAATATCATTTCCTGAACTGGAAGGACGGCAAAGTTCCGATGCGTTTTACTCCGTATTTGTTTGGCGGGCTGGCGCTTTTCGGCATTTCCGGAAACGATACAAAGCCGGCCGAATACAGCAACGTGCAGATGTCGGTACCGTTTGGGGGAGGTTTCAAATACATCGTTAACCCGCGGTGGTATGTTGCCCTTGAATTCGGGGTTAGAAAAACCTTTTTCGATTACCTCGATAATGTATCCGATTTTAAAGATCAGGCGCAAAAAAATTACCGGTATGGCAACCCCAACGATACCGATACCTACTACTTTTTAGGCATTACGCTTACCCGTACGTTTTACGACATTCCCTGCCCCACAAATCCTTATAAATAAGGCAGTTAAGATCAACGGCTTTACGTGAAAATACGCTATTTTTGCCGCCCTTGGCTTCGTTTAAAGAACATATCGACTTCAATAATTTGCCGCGTCATGTTGCCGTGATTATGGATGGCAACGGCCGGTGGGCAAAAAAGAAAGGCGCCATGCGGATTTTCGGTCACCGCAATGCCGTTCAGGCCGTGCGTGATGTAACGGAAGGATGCGGTGAAATCGGAATCAAGTACCTGACCCTTTACGCGTTTTCCACCGAAAACTGGGGTCGCCCGAAAGAGGAGATCGAGGGCTTAATGGAACTGCTGGTAAACACCCTTAAACAGGAAATAAAGACTTTGATGGACAACCAGGTAAAACTAATTACCATTGGTGATACATCTCATCTTCCGGAGGATTGCCAGAAAAACCTTAAGTGGGCTATTAATGAGACTCGGAATAACAGCGGCCTCAAGCTCGTGCTGGCGCTGAGCTACAGCGGCCGGTGGGAGATTACGCAGGCCGTGAAAGCAATTGCCGCAGAGGTTAAGGCAGGCACGGTACAGGAAAAAGATATTAACGAAGACATGATCAGCAGGCATTTGCAAACGGCAGAAGTTCCTGATCCCGAACTTCTCATTCGCACCAGCGGTGAGATGCGCGTGAGTAATTTTTTGCTTTGGCAGATCGCGTACTCCGAACTGTACATCACTCCAACGTTGTGGCCCGACTTTCGAAAAGAACATCTATACGAAGCGATCTGGTCGTACCAGCAGCGTGAACGCAGATTTGGTAAAACAAGTGAACAATTGAATCCGGTTAGTTGATGAGAATTACAGTTCTAGTTACCCTCTTATTTTTTATTGTTTTCAATTCTGTTGGCCAGATCAACCGGAGAAACCGCGATCGTGCAAACGCAAGTGCGGATAATAATCTGAACTACGCCAACCCGGGCGAATACGTAATTGCAGGCATTGAAGTTAGCGGCCTGAATGTACTCGACAAAAATGCCATGATTGCGCTTACCGGGTTACGGGTGGGTGATAAGATAAAAATTCCGGGAGATGCGATCACTACCGCAATCCGCAGATTATGGAAGCAGGGATTGATCGGTGATGCGATTATCAATGTACAAAAAATTGAAGGCGAAAATGTGTGGCTGGTTATCAAGCTTGCCGAGCGTCCGCGACTAACGAATTTTTATTTTGTTGGAATCCGAAAAGGCCAGGAAAGTGCACTCAAGGAAGATCTTACGCTTATCCGGGGTAAGATCGTAACCGATGCCATGTTGCGAAACACACAGCTGGCGGTAAAAAAATTCTTTGTTAAAAAGGGCTTTCTCAACACCGAAGTAAAAATCATTCAGGAACGTGATACGTTCTCAACGGACGGTATCCGTCTTCGCATTGTGGTAAATCCGAAATCGAAAGTAAAAATCAACCGCATTAACCTCGTTGGAAACGACAACATAACAGACCGGAAGTTGAAAGGCAAAATGAAGGGCACGCATGAATATGCCCGGTTTACCCTACACCGTGCCATTCTGGGCGAGCTTGTCTCACTCAAGCCTAAAGAGTTCTTTGGTTCCAATCATCCCGTTACGTGGCGGCAGGTGGGTGAATTCTTCACCGATAACATCAAGCTGAATGTTTTCAAAGGTTCCAAGTTCATTAAAACCGACTACGAGGACGACAAGAAGAAACTTATCGCGCATATGAATGCGAAAGGCTACCGCGATGCCGATATTGAGTTCGATACGGTTTATAATTATGATGATCGTTCGATCAACATCGATATCAACATCCACGAAGGGCCGAAATATTATTTCCGGAACATTACCTGGGTCGGAAACTACCTCCACAGCGACAAAACACTAAACAGTATTTTAGGTGTTAAGAAGGGGGATGTCTACAACCGCGAGCAGATTGATAACAAGCTTACGTTTAATCCTAAGGGACCAGATATCAGCGGTTTATACATGGATGATGGCTACCTGTTCTTCAACGTAACACCGGTAGAAGTTGCCGTAGAAGGTGATTCAATCGACATTGAAATGCGTATCCGTGAAGGGGCGCAGGCAACCCTGAACGAAATCACCATTACCGGAAATGATCGCACCAGCGACCACGTAATCAGACGTGAATTGCGCACCGTACCAGGCCAGAAATTCAGAAGATCGGATGTTATCTACACGCAACAACGCCTTGGACAGCTCGGATACTTTAATGCACAAAACATTAAGCCGAACATCGTTCCTAACATGGCTAACGCCACGGCCGACATTGAGTGGCAGGTTGAAGAACAATCAAACGACCAGATTGAGCTTTCCGGTGGCTGGGGTGGATACTTCGGCTTTGTGGGAACACTCGGGTTGACGTTCAATAACTTCTCGCTCCGTAACGTTCCGCGCATTAAAGACTGGAGACCGCTGCCGGTAGGGGATGGTCAGCGTTTATCACTGAAGATTACGGCAAACGGAAGGAGCTTCCAGAACTACGGTATCTCATTTACCGAACCATGGCTTGGCGGAAGAAGACCACAATCGCTGACAATCAGCGCCAACAAATCGATCTCACGTTATTCAAACAACGGAACACTTACCGATCTTAATTCATCGCTTAAAGTCGATAA
Organism: Cyclobacteriaceae bacterium; assembly: GCA_016786585.1. Taxonomy (GTDB): domain Bacteria; phylum Bacteroidota; class Bacteroidia; order Cytophagales; family Cyclobacteriaceae; genus UBA2336. Next base: position 209,734 of record JAEUUI010000006.1, on the reverse strand, counting down.
CATTTCGGTTGGTTTTGGTCGCGTGCTGAAATGGCCGGATGATTTCTTCACGTTGATGAACACCGTTTCGTACACAGTTTATTCTGTACAAAATGTTAACCCTTCAACGTACGGATTAGGTTGTTCAGACTGTTCATCGTATGGTTTTAAGCTTAACACTACAATCGCGCGTAACAGCATTGATGATCCGATGTATCCGAAGAGCGGATCAACCATATCACTTAGCGTTGACCTAACACCTCCGTATTCATCGTGGAGAAACCTGAATTACGAAACAGCTACTACTGAACAGAAAAACAAGTTTGTTGAATACCACAAATGGATGTTCGACTCGAAATTCTACATCCCGTTGGATCGCAAATCCCCGCATAAACTTGTACTCGAAGCAAAAGCACACTTCGGCTTTATCGGTTCATATTCAAAAGCACTCGGTCTCGGGCCGTTCGAACGATTCTACTTAGGTGGTGATGGTTTGGCCGGTGGCGTGGGCTCATTCGTACTCGGCCAGGAAGTGATTGGTTTACGCGGATATCAAAACAATCAGATCACACCGCCTTTCAACAGCCTGAGCGGAACCGTACGAGGTGGTATTGTTTACGACAAATTTGGCCTGGAATTGCGTTATCCCATTACCACGAGCCAGGCAGCCACGATTTACGGGTTCGCCTTTACAGAAGCCGGGAACAATTGGTATAATTATGAAGACTTTAATCCGTTTGAGATGTACAAATCTGCGGGTTTTGGAGCCAGAATATTCATGCCTGCATTTGGTTTGATTGGGGTTAACTGGGCGTATGGTTTTGATCCGTTCCCGCTCGACAGCGGAAACAAGCGAAGCGGTGCTCAGTTCCACTTCACCATTGGTCAACAAATCAGATAAAATATGAGGTTTTACCTTATTCCAGTTTTTTTTGTCATTTTCGGCCTGAATTTTGTCAACGCTCAGAGGTTCGGATACATTGACACGGATTTCATTCTGAAAAAAATGCCCGAATACGGCAAAGCCCAGGAAGAAATAAATCGTTTGTCGGCCCTTTGGGAAAAAGAAATTCAGGAAATGGCGAAAGGTATTGAGGCGCAATACAACACGCTGCAAGCCGAACAAGTATTGCTTACCGATGCGATGAAAAAAGAGCGTCTGGATGCGATCAAAAAGAAAGAGGCTGATATGAAAGAGTATCAGAAAAAAGTTTTCGGGTTTGAAGGTTTATTCTTTCTTAAAAAACAGGAGTTGATCAAGCCCATTCAGGATAAAGTTTGGGACGCAGTGGATAAAATCGCAAAGAAGAATGGTCTGGCGATTATGTTTGATAAGTCCGGTGAGCTGGTGATGATTTATACCGATCCGCGATACGATTACACCGACTTTGTACTGGACGAACTCGGATTAGGTGATCCAAATGATGTAGTAAAAAATTAATTGAGCATAAATTTTAACCGTAATGAAAAAACTAGTTTACGTATTCGCATTTTCTTTGATAGCGGCCGTTTCCATGGCGCAGACACCTGCAGCTCAAAAAATTGGCTATGCTGATGTAGAATACATTTTCTCTAAAATGCCTGAGGCAAAACAAATTCAGTCCGATCTGGAAGGTCTTCAGGCGCAATTAAAGAAACAGTACGACACCAAGTACAACGAGTTTCAAACCAAATTAAAAACTTACCAGGATAACGCTAACAATCCGAATATTCCTGATGCAGTGAAACAGAACTCTGCACGTGAGCTTGAACAATTAAATACGAATCTTCAAAAACTTCAGGAAGACTCTCAGGCGGAGTTGCAAAAGAGAAATTCTTCATTGCTCGGCCCTGTTCAGGAAAAAGTTGGAAAGGCTATTGAAGACGTAGCGAAGGAAAACGGTTTCTCATTGGTTCTTAACAACCAGATCAGTGGATTGGATGTGATTCTGTTCGGTGATGAAAAACTTGATGTTTCGGATATGGTGTTGAAGAAAATGGGTGTGAACCCTGCTGCAGAAGCGCAAACAACCCCTGCAAACAATACGACAACTCCCAAGAAGCAGCCTTAATCCGGCAACGGAGAAAATTGATAAGAGCCCCGTCCTGAAAAGACGGGGTTTTTTGTTTACTTGGAATCATGATCCGTCCGAGATTTCTTCGAAAAGGTGATACAGTTTGTCTGGTGGCCCCCGGCAGAAAACTCGACCGTTCAAGTGTTGACACGGCAACTCAAATCATCCAGTCACATGGGTTATCGGTGACGCTGGGTAAAAATCTTTTTAGCGAACAGCACAGCTATTTATCCGGAACAGACAACGAACGTCTTGCTGACCTCCAGTTGGCTTTAGATGATCCCGCTATCAATGCTGTCATTTGTGTACGCGGAGGTTATGGCACAACCCGTATTCTCGATCAGCTTGACTTCACCAACTTTCAAAAACATCCGAAATGGGTTTGCGGGTTTAGCGATGTTACAGCCTTGCATCTGAAGCTTCAATCGCTTGAAATCGAAAGCATCCACGGTTCAATGCCCGTTCAGTTTCAAAAGAAGGGCTCAACCCAGTCTGCCGACAGCCTGATCAAAACGTTACTGGGAACATATGAACCGCTTAAGGCTTCGGCATCTTCCGGCAACCGGAGAGGTAATGCAACCGGAAGACTGATCGGTGGAAATCTTTCATTGTTGAACGACTCACTCGGCACAGCAACAGAAATTGAAACCGACAACAAAATCCTGGTGATCGAGGAGGTTGGTGAATACGCCTATCGTTTCGATAGAATGTTAGTTCAACTCAAACGCGCGGGAAAGTTTGATACGTTAGCCGGGCTTGTTGTCGGGCACATGACCGATATAAAAGAAGGAGAGTTGCCGTTCGGAGAAACAGTCGAACAAATGGTTCGCTACCACACCCGCGAGTTTAGTTTCCCGATTGGATTTAATTTCACAACCGGTCATGATCATCCTAACCAGTCGTGGATTGAGGGTGCCGATGCCACCCTTAGCGTAACCGAATCCGGTTCAGCGCTCAGTTTCTAGAACGGAAGTTTTTCAGAATATTTCGGAATCAGCGTCTTAAACTTCTCCTGAAGTTCATTGAGCAATGACTTACCGGAACGATTCACAATTTTTCTTCCGTCAATTTCATGAATTGGTGTAAGCTCGCCCATTGTTCCGGTACCAAAAACTTCATCGGCTGTATAGAATTCCGTGAGCGAAAGATTGCGCTCCTCAATGGCGATACCATTTGCTTTACATAACTCAATCACCAGACTGCGGGTGATTCCATGCAGGCAAGCATCAGCATGCGGAGTGTAAACAACGCCATTCTTTGTCATGAACAGGTTGATGTCGTTCAGTTCAGCAACAAATCCCTGATGATCGAGCATTAACGCAGCATCCACTCCGGCAACGTTGGCCTGAATCTTTGCCAGGATGTTATTCAACAGGTTGTTGTGATGAATTTTAGAGTCGAGGAATTGTGGATTGTTTCTGCGCATGGATGATGTAATAACCCGAATGCCCGTATTGTTGTCGTAAACAAGCGGTTTCCATTCGGCTAATACGATCAGACAAGAGCCCTTCGTATTCACCCGTGGATCCATTCCGGACGTAACTTTTTCACCCCGCGTGAGCGTCAGGCGGATGTGTGTTTCATCCTTCATTCCGTTTGCCTTCAGCGTTTCGAAGATCGCTTGCTTCACGGATTCCTTTAAAGGAATATCCGTAAATGCCAGCGCATGGGCAGAGGCTTGTAACCGGTCAAGATGCTTATCAAGGCAAAAGATGCCGCCATTGTAAACCCGTAAACCTTCCCATACCGCATCACCCCCTTGAACAGAACTATCGAAAACAGAAACTTTCGCTTCGTTTCGGGGCAACAGCTTTCCGCCTACATGAACAATAATGTTTTCATTCTTTGGATTGTACTTCTGCAGCATAGATTAGGGGCGTATCGCGTGGGTTAAAAGTTTCTTGTAATAAACATCAGCTTCCTCGGCCATGGGTTTCAGATGATCCGGGAGTGCGCGTTCGCTGGTAGGTTGTTTTTCGAAGCCGGTTGATTTATGAACGTTGGCATACCAGTGGGGTGCCCAAATGCCGTCATAAGGTTTAGGGCCTGCTTGCCAGGTAAGCATTTCCTTTTGAAAGGCTATTCCCGCTCTTTCACAAACCTGCTTCAGTACCGATTCCGGGTTTTCGAGCAGCAAGCCTGAATCCAGCACAATGCTTTTCGGATCGTTAAGTTCGTCAAACAACTTCCATTCATACTCGATGCCGATATCACGCATTACCGGTTTGTCAATTACCTGCGCATAGCTCGCAATAATCTGTTTGGGGTTTCTAATCAAAAAGATATTGACGCATTTTGAAAGAAAGTCGTGATTGTTCATCACTTCAATATGATGCGCCATGTTCTTAATAAAGAAAACCGGCTTTGCGTGTCCTGAAAAAATCTGCGCTTTAACTTCTTCTTCGTCCGGAGATTGCGCCTTCAGAACATCTTGCTTTCCCGGATGATCGACATCCGTCTTCGAAAAATACATGGCATAAAACGGCTCATCCACAACCTGCGTATCGGAACGCTGCGCAAAGGAATACATTAATGCCGTTGAAATGTTTCGGGGACCGGAGATAAGGTGAAGATATTTCAAGCAAACAAGTTTCCGGTAAGCTACAATTTTTTGATCAACCGAACGAAATCAAATACTTCACGAAAGCATACACGCCTAACCCGATTAACACAATTCCGGGTATGAATTTTATCTTTCGGTTAGGGGAGTACGCAACACTCGCGCGCTTGGCCAGGTAAGCGACCAGCATCAATAACGCAAAGGCACCTAACGATATTCCCAACAGATAACTATGAATTTCGCCTGTGGTTGCCAGTGAAATCCATGTCTGGCTTTTCAGATAGGCCGTTATTCCGATCCAGAACGGCATCGCCAACGGATTCAGTATACTTAATACAATACCTTTTCTGAAACCACTTTCACGCACAACCTCAGCTTCTGTCGTAATTTTGGTTGCAGATCGTAGCGTTATAATGCCTAACGTGATCATGACTAACGCGCTGATCAACGTGAAGTTATTAACGATAACGGTTGAAGAAGTTATCCAATCTTCAAACAGCAGGGCAATCCAGGCATACGGATATTCGATCAAAGCCGCAGCGAGCGCGAACCGGAAAGCAACGTCCATCTTGCGTTCCATTCCCAATCGCAAAATCGTAAGGTTAAGCGTGCCCGGTGGGATAGATCCCAAAAAGCTAAAAACAAATGCAATCGAAAAAGTTATCAGCAGGCTCATCCTGGCAAGGTTGCTTCCTTGAATTTCTTATAGATCGCTTTGCCTTCTTTATATGAAGTAAACTGCACGCCTTTTTTATGATTTTGCATGCTGATCAGGAAAATGTTCTTCCAATGTGTAAACAAAATACCAAGCGCTTTCCATAATGGAAATCCCGGATGATAAATATGTGCCGGCTCAGCCCCGCATCCGTTGAGTTCCATGATTTTTATTTTGCCTTCATACAAATCTTCGATCGATGAACACCGTAAATCATATCGTCCGAAATAAAACCCGTCAATTTGTTTACTGATTGTATCAAATGTCTTTGACAGGTTTGCATTGATGAGGTGCTCTCCGTTTACGAATGTTGTACCAAGCGAATGGTTTCCAATGGAGTTTAAGACAAATTGTTCTCCGGCCGGAAGAATTGAATTCAGTAGTTGCGAATGGGTAACCTTTAATTTCGGCCACTGCAGCTTTGCCCGTGGCTTATCCAGGATTAATTGCTCAAGCGTTGATCTTCCATCACCGGTAACGGTAAGCATATCTTTGATAACGACCGAAGTAACACGGCCTTCAGTCTCCTCAGGAAAACGTGTATAAAAAACTCCAAGCTCAATCGGTAAGTCAAGAAACTCCTGAATAAGAAAATCTTTGTTTAGCGCACGCAAGTACGAGTCGATCTGTTCTTCCGAAACAATTTTCTTCACCATAAACCCGCGCTCGCCTAAATCAGGTTTGAAGATTACGGGAAAGGTCAGCCCGTGATCATTCATTGTTCGCAAGACCATGTCTTTTTTTGCCGGTGCCTTTACCAACACGGTCTTCGGTTTGTAACGCTCGGGAATAAGGTTCAGCACGTCATGCTTCGATTCACCAAACATTCCGCCCAGCACGATCGTAGGGTTGGAAGCAGAAAAGAAGAGCACCGACCGTGCCCGCAAAGAGAGCCAAAGCCAATAGATGAAAAGCGGGAACTGAACAATGCCAAACGGCCAGTATTCCCAGGCCGTTAGTCGAATGATAAAATTGCTGTTACGGAATTTCTTCCAGCTCATGAATGCTAGCGTGCAGCCAGTGTTTCCTGGTATCGGATGGTAGACGCAGCTATTCCAAAATTATGGGCAAGCCCAACATAGGGTGCTGCTTCGCGGATACCGATCTTCATGATGGCCATGTGATGAACGGCATGCTCAATATTGTACACTAACTCACGCAGGTAATTGGTCTCGATGGTTACGAATTCTTCACGGTCTAAGTCATAGGCTGCCTCCAGCCTGAGCGCTTTATCCTGTCGGTGAGTTTTTATGAATTCGTCAATTTTGCTGATAACAGATAATGCAATGAATTTATCAGTTTCAATGAGCTTGTCGTGCGCGCGTTTGTCGTAGTTGATAACCCCGCCTTCAAAACCATTTTCCAAACAAATAAAAAACTCCAGCGTGTGGCGAAGGTGCTGACCCAGGGTTGAATTACCCAACGCGTCAACGGGTTTGATAAAATCCTGCTCCGTAAGCTGACTGACCATTTCAGTTAGCTGGCTGAGAATATTGGAGCACGCCTGATTTATGTTCATAGTGAGGGATTGTTCAAAGATAAAGCAAAACTGAAAATAATCTTAACAAGTAGTTACAGTGCCGATAAAAGTTCTGTTTGAACGGTCAGTGAACAATTTTACTCCAGTTGCGGTCGCCCGCCTCTTTCAATTTTGTCTCGTTTTTATTCCACTTTTCAAGCGTATTGTTAGCCCAAAAATTATAAAACAAGTAAAGTTTGCCATCCACGATCTTATATGTTTCCGGATCAACCTTCACTTTTTCGCCATTCTCTCCCATGGCGTAAGCACACCAGCCACCGTAGGCGGGTTCATATTTTTCGGGTGCCGACTTGAACTTTGCAAGGTTTCCCTGGTTCGAAAAACGGTAAATAACTCCCTTGTAAGAATAGGTAAGATTGTTTTTACCTTCCACAGGCTTGCCGTCAAAATAGCTTACAGGATCATAGCCTTCGATGGCAAGGCCATCGTCAAGATTATAATGTTTTTGCCGAAGCGCATCGGTTTGAGCGAATGTTGCAATTGAACCGAGCAAAAGGAGAATGGATATACTAACGCGCATCATACTACTTACGAATAAACGCCAAAGTTAGGTTTTCGGTACCCGGCAAATTGTCGCGAAGGCTACATTTCCCGACAAATTAGCCCGGAAGCCTTGCTTTCAGGGTTTTCCAAACGAGTTCGGGTTCAAAACCTTTTTGAATCAGCGACTGTGCGACTTTGTTTCGGAGTACAAACCGGTCTTCTGTTTCGCCTTGTGCAATTCTCTCGGTAATCAGGTTCTCGAGCGTCAGGTGATAGTCAGCCTCCTCAATTTCTTTCAGTCCGATCTGAATGCATTTTTTTGAAATGCCTTTGGATTCGAGGGCATGCACGATCTTTATTCGGCCCCAATGCTTGATCCTGAATTTTCCTCCCGCAAAAAGTTTGGCGAAACGTTCTTCGTTGAGAAACCCCTCGGTGATTAGATAACTGAGCATCTCATCGGTATCCGATGCGTTAAGCCCGAGCTCATAAAGTTTGTTCTTTACTTCCTGGTGACAGCGTTCCTGGTAAGCACAGTAGCGCAACACTCTTTGACGTGCCTGCTCAACTGTTAATCGCTTACGGTTTTGCTGCACAGATTACTTAACCAGTTTTTTTGTCTTGAGAACACTCGCAACAAATTTCCGTTCGTTGTCGGTATTAAAAATCCGGAACGGTAAATAGATGAGCTGAGCCTTGTTAATAAAAAGTACAAAGTAGTCTTTGCCAATCTCAGCACTCTTAATCTGATCCCACTTCATCGGCATGCCTTCGCGTGCGCTGATCTTCATTATAATCTGCTGACTGTTGATCTCGTACGAAAACTTTTCGAACAACATCTTTCCTTGTTCAAGCTGTGTAACTCCGTAAAACTGAATCCACCAGAACAAAATATATAGTCCCAATCCCACAAAGGCTCCGATAAACCACCAGATGGTATCTGCACCGGGAATCATATAACCCAGACAAAGTAAAACCGCTACGGCTAACGCAATCCATCCCTGCTTCTTCAATACGGCCTGCAATGCCAGCTTGATGTAAATCTTCTTTTCGAGCTTGTAATTTTTTGTTTTAACGATCATAACCTATTCAACGAATCAATTCTTAAAATGCTTTCAGGCTTAAGTCCATACTTTTAACAGAATGGGTTAATGCCCCTACCGAAATAAAATCTACGCCTGTTTCCGCCACGGTGCGAATGGTTTCTTCGGTTATTCCACCACTAGCTTCAGTCTGGTATTTTCCGGAAATCATTTCGACCGCCTTTCTCATATCTGCGGGCGACATGTTATCCAGCATAATCACATCAACCCCACCGGTTTGAATAACTTCCTGAACTTCCTTCAGGTTGCGTGTTTCAACCTCAATCCGCAGATTTTTTTTCGTGGCGCGAAGATACTCTTTTGTTTGATTGATTGCTTGAGCGATCCCTCCGGCCATATCAACGTGATTGTCTTTTAGCATGATCATGTCGAACAGCCCGATGCGGTGATTCAGCCCGCCTCCCATAATAACAGCCCATTTTTCCAACAGACGAAAGTTGGGCGTGGTTTTGCGAGTATCTAAAAGCCGGGCGTGTGTACCGGAAATCAATCCGGAAAGATATCGGGTGTAGGTAGCAATCGCGCTCATGCGTTGCATACAGTTGAGCACAAGCCGTTCGCAGGTTAAAATAGAACGTGCGGACCCTTCAACAACAAATCCTACATCACCTTTTTTTACAGCCTGGCCATCCTGAAGTTGAACTGTGATTTTCAGGTTTGAATCAAAGTGACGGAAAATAATCTCTGCCAGTTCAACACCCGCAATGATTCCATCTTGTTTAATAAGAAGTCTTGCTTTTCGGGTGGCCGACACCGGGATTGATGCGAGCGTGGAATGATCACCATCGCCCACGTCTTCCGCAAATGCCGAAGTGATGAACTGATGCAAAAACTGATCGGTGATGTAAGCGGGTCTCACGGCACAAAAATGATCAGGATTTTCGGATTTACGACTTACCGAATCCTATTTATGCGTTCCGCTCTATTGCTTCACAAAAGAAATCTCCTGGATGAGCTGATCTTTATTGACCGTCTTGATTTTCATCCAAACGCGGTACACGTCAGAGCCGCTCTTGTATTCGCCTATGGCAAAAGGCTGTCCGCCTTTCGATGAACCCTGATGGATAATGTCAAAACCGTTCGGTGCATGCGTTTTAAAAAAGTCGCGCAGCACAAACTCAGCCTGTGCTTTGCTGTAGTTCTGAAGCTTCCCCTCAATCGTTACGTCTACGGTCTGATTCAGGTATTTCGACAGTTCTTTCGCGCTGCCGGCTTTGATAGCTTCCTTTACCTGTTCGACAACCTCGTTTTTCTGTGCCAGCGCAACATTGGAGGCCAAAAAAAGCACTCCAATTGCCATCGACAAAAACAACCACTTTCTCCTCATAGCGTTGAGATATACCCAAAAGTATGCCATACAAAGGTGATTACGAAATTGCTCTATAACAGTCGTTAGGGGCTGTTTTCCCGAACTTAATTTGAATCCTGTATGTATGCCTGTCAGGGGCTAAAGTAACCTCTTAATCCTTCAATAGAGTTATATTTGCGGCCTAATTCCTTCGCATTATGAATAAAAAAGTGCTGTTGATGATCCTGGATGGTTGGGGTATTGCGGTTAATAAGAAAGTTTCCGCTATCGACCATGCACGTACCCCGTTTGTTAATTCACTTTATACGAAGTATGCCAATAGCAAGCTCGAGGCTTCCGGCCTTGCGGTAGGTTTGCCCGCTGGTCAGATGGGTAACTCGGAAGTCGGTCACATGAATATTGGTGCCGGGCGTGTGATTTACCAGGATCTTGTGAAGATCAACAAAGCCATTACCGAAAAAGAGCTTGATAAAAATCAGGTATTGCTTGATGCGATTAGCTACGCGAAAAACAATAACAAGAATTTTCATCTGATCGGTCTCGTATCCGATGGCGGAGTTCACTCTCATCTCGATCATCTAAAAGGAATTTGTACGATCATCCATAACAATGGAATTAAGAATCTTTTCATTCATGCATTTACCGATGGCCGCGATACCGATCCTAAAGGCGGAGCGGAATACCTGAAAAATCTTCAGTCACACTTGCGCTCTACAACAGGAAAAATTGCAAGCGTTGTGGGGCGATACTTTGCGATGGATCGCGATAAACGCTGGGAACGCGTTAAACTGGCTTACGATCTGCTCGTTCACGGCACCGGTGAGGCTGCAACGGATGCCGTTGCTGCAGTTCAAAAATCATATGATAACAATGTGACGGATGAATTTATCAAACCGATTGTTATTGTTGAGAATGGTAAGCCTGTTGCTACGATTCAGGAAGGTGATGTGGTATTGTGCTTTAATTTCCGTACCGATCGCGGACGCGAAATCACGCAGGCATTAACGCAGCAGGATTTTCCGGAACAAAACATGAAGGCGCTAAGCCTGGATTACATCACGCTCACCAACTATGACGACACCTTCAAAAATGTTAAGGTGATCTTCGATAAAGATAACCTGAATAACACCTTGGGAGAAGTGTTGGCGAATGCTGGTAAGAAGCAAATCCGAATCGCAGAAACAGAAAAGTATCCACACGTAACATTTTTCTTCTCGGGTGGAAGAGAGCAGGAGTTTGAGGGCGAAACCCGGATTCTTTGTCCATCTCCTAAAGTTGCTACGTACGATCTCAAACCTGAGATGAGCGCAAACGATTTGAAAGACAAGCTGATCCCGGAACTGGATAAACAGTATGCTGACTTTATCTGTTTGAATTTTGCCAATCCTGACATGGTGGGGCACACGGGTGTTTTTGAAGCCGTTGTGAAGGCTTGCGAAACGGTCGACTACTGCGCAAGTAAAGTAACGGAAGCAGCGCTACGTAACGGTTACACAGTTATCATCATTGCCGATCACGGTAATGCCGACTTCATGATTAATGAAGACGGAACGCCAAACACAGCACACACAACAAGTCTTGTTCCGTGCATCCTGGTAGATGATACTTTTAAAGGAACCATTAAGAACGGAAAGCTTGGTGATCTTGCACCTACCATCCTTACGTTGATGGGTATCCCGGTGCCGGCCGAGATGACGGGAGAAGTATTGGTTACTCAATAATTGTCCGATTGGTGAGATTTACGATCTTCTTAGTCGCGGTTGTTTTATTGTTCACCGCATGCGAAAATCAGCGCAGTAACGCAACACGGTATTACGCGGTTGACAGTCTCGTAGAAGCGCAGGTTTTTTATCTGTATGAATCAAATGCAAAGCTCACGAAAACAGCAACCATCGGGGCAAATCATGAGCAGACAATTACCACAAAAGACACGACGGGCTGGCGTCATGAACTAGCGGTGTTTGCGCAACTGGACGACATCAACAGGCCTTCGAATGCTGCGATGTATAATGTTGAGAACGCATTGACTGACGTGAACAGTAACCTACTCGTTTACTCGCTAGAGGCCAAAGATGATCCGGAACATCCGATTCCAGTCGTGCTTTTCAAAGTCTATTATCTGGGCAGCCGGGAAAACATCCGGAAGATCGAAGGACTTTACCGCGAAGAAAACTCGTTGTTAACCAGCAGCCGGAGGCTTTCGATGAATTTTGAAAACATTAACAATAAAATCGTGCTTACATCCTACTCTGTAACCGGGGGCCAGAAAATGCTGATGGGCGATTCTGTTCAATACTCCGTAACCGGGATGATCACATTACCTTAACTATGGCTAAACGCTCGCACGAACCTTTACGCAAGGAGGAAAAAAGGAAATTGGATAAAGCAGGGTTGAAAAAACTTGCCGGTATTTTTCGGTTTATGCTGCCGTATAAGGGTCTGTTTATTTTGGGTCTGATGGCGCTGGGTTTATCAACATTTACCATCATGGCTTTCCCAAAGCTTGCGGGTGAATTGGTAGATGTTGCTACCGGGAACTCAAAATATTTCTCATCGATTGAACAGGTAGTGATTACGCTTGTCATTGTACTGTTCATCCAAAGCATCTTCTCATTCATACGTGTCTATACATTTTCCAACGTAAGCGAACGCGGCATTGCTGATGTTCGTAAAGCTGTTTACCAGAAAATTCTATGGCTGCCGATGACATTTTTCGATTCTCGCAGAACCGGAGAATTGATGAGCCGTATTACATCTGACGTTGCCACGCTACAGGATACATTCAGCTTTACGCTTGCCGAATTCTTCCGTCAGGTGCTCTCGCTGATCTTCGGTACAATCATCATCTTTTACCTGACACCGTCTCTTGCCTTGTTTATGCTGCTAACCTTTCCGGTGATTGTAGTAGCCGCGCTGATCTTCGGGACATACATCCGGAAGTTATCGCGAAAAACACAAGACAAGCTTGCAGAGGTAAATGTGATCGTAGAGGAATCATTTCAGTCAATCTTTGTGGTGAAAGCTTTTACCAATGAGTTGTTTCAAATCAACAAATTCACAAAAGCATTACAAGAGGTGGTTTCGGTAGCGATCCGATCATCGCTTTACAGAAGCTTGTTCGTTTCATTTGTGATTTTTGTTCTGTTTGGTGGCATTGTTGCCATCGGCTGGCATGGCGCTAATCTTGTACAAGCGAATCAGTTGCAACCCGGAGAGCTTTTCTCATTTGTTTTTTATACTGCAATTATTGGATTTTCAATCGCGGGACTTGGCGACATCTACGCGCAACTTCAGCGCGCCATCGGTGCATCCGAACGTGTACTGGATATCCTTGCCCTGCAGGATGAAGCCGAGCCTGTAGATGATCAGCGTCTGCAGCTCAGCGGAGAGATCGTGTTTGATAATGTTTCATTTTCATATCCTTCTCGCTCTGACTTTCCGGTATTGAAAGATCTCAACTTCAAAATCAAGACAGGAGAGAAGATTGCGCTGGTGGGTAAAAGTGGTTCGGGTAAATCAACCATCATTAATCTGTTAATGCGTTTCTATCCGGTAACGGAAGGAAGCGTAATTGTTGATGGGGCAAACATTGAGTCGTATCACCTAACCGGCTACCGGCATAACCTGGGCGTGGTTCCGCAGGAGGTAATTCTGTTCGGTGGAACAATTGAAGAAAATATCGCCTATGGAAAACCAGGTGCTTCTCCGGAAGAGGTTAAAGAAGCAGCCCGCAAAGCAAATGCATTAGAGTTCATTGAACGGTTTCCGGAAGGATTCAACACGTTGGTTGGCGAACGGGGTGTAAAATTATCGGGCGGGCAGCGTCAGCGAATTGCCATCGCAAGGGCAATATTAAAAGACCCGGCTATTCTCATTTTGGATGAAGCCACAAGCTCACTTGATGCACAATCGGAGGTACTTGTTCAGGAAGCGCTTGAGAAATTGATGGAGGGCCGAACGAGCATTGTTATCGCGCACCGGTTAAGCACCATCAAGAAAGTCGACCGGATTTTTGTGATCAACGAAGGTCGCCTTGCGGAAATGGGTTCGCATGCTGAACTTACACAGGTAAATAACGGTATATATAGTACGCTGCTAAAGTTGCAGCTCCATGAAGCATGAACAGTTCGTTCCGCATACTGAAAGATTTTAAACTTCGGTCGACTCCCGGCAGGGCTGCCATTCTAGATGCTTTTCTTACCCACAACTATGCGCTCTCGCATGGCGATCTTGAAAAAGAAGTGCCTGCTACCTTTGATCGGGTAACGGTTTACCGGACATTAAAAACCTTCCTCGACAAGGGTCTTATTCACAAGGTTCTGGATGGCGAAGGAGGTATGAAATACGCCCTTTGCAACGAGGCCTGTACCACCGCAAACCATCATCATGACCATGTACATTTCAAGTGCACGAAGTGTGGTCAAACCAACTGTTTACAGGTCGAAATCCCCGAAATCAAGCTACCCAAGGGGTATCAGCCCCGGGAAATAAATCTGCTTATTCAGGGCGTTTGTGGTACCTGCGGGTAAAATTTCGTTCAATCAGGTTTCCTTTTCCAGTAATCCCCTATAAATCACCCGTGTAAGTTTTTGGGATTAAATTAAATTAGTACTTTTGAAGGCTGTAGGCGGCTAAAACCGCTAAAAACTTGACAAGTTGCCTACTCCCCTAAACTCTGAACTGAGATTCACTTGCTGAGAACATTCGATATACTCCTCTTTTCCCTTTTTAGTGGCGATCAGCGAGAGACTATTCTCTTCGGTATTTTCCTTGCCGTTATTATTGTTTTCATGATTGTTGATCTTGGTTTGTTTCATAAACAAGCTCATAAGATCACTACCAAGTCGGCACTTTATCAGTCTATTTTTTGGGTATCTGTCAGCACCGTTTTTGGTTTACTGATTTATTTCGGAGGGCCTTACGCTCATCTTGAAGGAGGTGTCCACACCAACCTGACAGGTTCAGATGCTGCGGTACTTTATTTTTCTACGTACTTAACTGAATACGCCCTTTCAGTTGATAATATTTTCGTAATCCTGTTGATCCTGAAATACTTCAAGGTTGACGAAACATACTACCACAGGATTCTGTTCTGGGGAATTTTGGGTGCAGTCATTTTCCGTGCGATATTCATTTTCGTAGGAGCGATTCTTATTCATAAGTTTCATTGGATTCTTTACATCTTCGGTGTGTTCCTGATTTACTCCGGTATCCGCATTTATTTCGAAGATGGTGATGAGAAAATCGAGCCTGAGAAAAATCCAATCTTAAGAATTTGCCGCAAATACCTGCCGATATCAAATGGTGATCAGGGTGGTCAATTCTTTTTTAAAGAAAACGGGAAATGGTTCTTTACCCCGTTATTCCTGGTAATTGTATTGATTGAAACCACCGACCTTATTTTTGCAGTTGACTCCATTCCTGCAGCCTTTGCAATTACACAAAACGAGTTCCTGATTTACACTTCGAACATTTTCGCAGTAATGGGACTACGTGCAATGTTCTTCCTGCTGGCGGGTATCATCGATAAATTCTACTTGTTGCAGAAAGGGCTTTCAATTATTCTGTTCTTTATTGGCGCGAAGATGCTTCTGGAAATATTCCACATTGAGCTGAACGTGTACCTTTCGTTTACGGTCATCATCGCAACACTTACACTTTCGATTATATTCTCGGTGCTAATCCCGCGCAAGGAAAGCGCAGAAGCTGAATAATCTTAGCGCTCCTCTGTAAACAGATTCTTCGGAAGAATCTTCATCAATACCGGCAGAGTCAGGAAACGCTGCGGAAGCGAAATAATAACAAACGTGGGAATTGTCTTCAGGATATCGATAAGTTCGTGCCGGATACGTTCATTTTCCTCGGCTGAAAGCTCCTCCGTCCGGGCCTTTCGCAACAGAGCACTTACAACCTCGCGCTCCTGAATCTCTTTCGCTAAACGTGTTTTATTCTTTTCTGCAATTTTTGAAATGCGGCCAATAAAGTCTTCACTCACCTGGTTATAATCCTGCTTGTCTTGCAGATAATCCAGCTGTTCCCAGTGCTCGAGTACAAATCCTTCGATGGCGATCAGGCTGTTATCCAAATCATCTTCGGAAAGACCGAGGTAGCTGCAAAACCGTTTCATGAAATAATGCTCGGCTTGCTCCACTTTTTTATCAGCCCAGGTGGTAAGAATTGCGATCTCGAGGAAGAACTTTTTGAGAATCCATGAGTTTTCAGATGGCAGGTTTATTTCCTCCACTTCAATCCCTTTGTCGAAAACCGTTAGTGCTTCTTTTCGCCTTTCTGTGTTCAGGTCGCTGCTCTGAATAAAGAGCTCAAGCATTTTTCGCTCTTCAAAATCAACGGTGTTGTCGGAGTGCGCAGCCGCAGCAATTACTTTCACAATCGAAAACCGTAACTCATCGCGCTCGTAGCGGAAGAAGTCGGCTACAATACGATCGGCATTGGTGTGAATCCACTGTCCGAAAATAAATACATCGAGGAACAGGAGACTGTTATGAAAAAAGTACGTCCAGAAGTTTCCCTGAAATTCAATCGTCCGTTCAACGCGCTTGTCGAGAATTTTTTCTGCCAGCTCCAGGGGTGAGCGCTTTTTACCGAACAAGCTTTTGCCGGGTATGGCCAGTTCTGGAAAAATGTTGTTATAGAAATTGCCGATGTTTTCGATTGTCTTCAGAAAAACCTGCGAAAGTTCTTCCGGAGTTTTAACCGGCTTGTCGTAAAAGAGTAGTGAACTGCTGATCAGGCTTTCCGCCAGCAGAATTTTCATTTTGTCTTTTTCGCTCCAGTTTTCAGCGTTCGGATAGTCGAGATGACCAACGTTCTGGCCATACATTAATCCTGTAGGTTGAATAATCCGGTATAGCGAGTGCTCAGGATGCGAGCCACGTTTCTTCTGAGAAAGATCTTTTAGCGCATCTTTCTTAAAGTCGAGGTATTCTTGTAACCAACCTTTTTCGTCAGGTCTCATGCGGTCAGATGGGGGACGAGATCAATTTAGATAAAAAATTACTTTAACGCTTCTCTCCAACCCTTCTTCTCCATTGATTTTGCCGACTCTTCTACTTTTCCCTTCATTGCTTTTTTAAACTGGTCAAGCTTTTTAGCAACTGCTTTATCGGTTGAACCGATGATTTGTGCAGCCAGTATGCCGGCATTCCGAGCACCGTTCAGCGCTACCGTAGCCACGGGAACACCGGAAGGCATTTGCAAAATCGAAAGCACGGAATCCCATCCGTCAATTGAGTTCGATGATTTGATCGGAACACCAATTACCGGCAAAGAAGTGATGGACGCAACCATGCCGGGAAGATGTGCTGCACCTCCTGCACCTGCAACGATAACTTTTATTCCTTTGGCCCGTGCTTCAGTGGCGTATTCAACCATCCTCAAAGGCGTGCGATGGGCCGATACAACGGTTATCTCGAAGGAAACATTCAGCTCTTCGAGTACTTCGGCAGCCTCTTTCATGATCTTAAGATCAGATTGGCTGCCCATGATAATTCCTACTACCGGTTTAGTCATGCAATTACCTTGAGAGTTTGCTTTACAAAGTTCGCTTTCTTTTTCAAGCTATCAATATCTTCGTCTAAAATGGTTACGTGACCCATTTTTCGAAACGGCTTTGTCTGCTTTTTACCGTACAGATGAACATGAACACCCTTCACGCTCAAAACATCTTCAAAGCCTGCATAGCGGGCAGTACCTGAATAGCCGGGTTCCCCGAGCAAGTTCACCATCGCGCTGGGCATTATAAGGTCTGTCTTTCCGAGCGGCAAGCCAGCGATAGCCCGGAGGTGTTGCTCATATTGTGACGTTACGTTGGCTTCAATTGTTTGATGGCCGCTGTTATGCGGGCGGGGCGCAATTTCGTTGACCAATACCTCACCGGAGTGTGTTACAAACATCTCAACTGCCAGCAAGCCAATCATGTTCAGCTTTTCGATGATATCCCGTGCAATGCGATCAGCCCGTTGAGCTATTTCAGCTGAAATCTGTGCTGGTGCAAAAAGATATTCCACGAGATTCTGTTCAGGATGAAAAACCATCTCCACGGGAGGGAATGTTTCTACCTGCCCATTTTCGTTTCGGGCGACAATAACTGAAATTTCTTTGTCGAACGGCACAAGTTCTTCCAGCAGCCCGGGTTTATCAAATGCATTGGCAAGGTCTTCTTTTCCACGAAGAATCTGTACCCCCCTGCCATCATACCCCTCTTTTCCCAGTTTATTAACCATGGGAAACTTTGCGAGTCGTGCAACATCCTCCTTGTTCTCCGTCAATACGAATGCAGCTGTGGGGATACCGTTGTTTTTATAAAATGTTTTTTGAACGCGTTTATCCTGAATCAATTCAATTACTTCCGGTTGCGGAAAAACTCTTTTGCCCATCCTGGCAAGTTCGCGGAGTGCGGAAGTGTTAACGTTCTCGATCTCAATGGTGATCACATCACATTGCGATCCAAACTTCATAACGGTATCAAAATCGGTAAGCTTTCCTTCAGAAAATTCCGCCAACGTACTGCAGGGTGCGTTTTTGTCGGGATCAAGAATAGTGAAGTTAAAATTGAAATCGATACCCGATTGAATCAGCATGCGGCCGAGCTGGCCTCCGCCCAAGATGCCGAGCTTGAAATCCTGATTAAATGTATTCGTCACGCTGCAAGTTAAGGTTTAAAGATTACTCAGACCAGCGCGAGCAGACTTCAAGGCGATTATTATCAGGATCAAGTGTTTCAAATTCATAGTATCCATCACCTGTTTTTCGTGGCCCACGCAGAATTTTGAAACCGGCTTCCCGCATCTTTTCACATCTGCGGTCAACTTCGGCCATGCTGCCCGCATCAAATGCAATGTGAATAATGCCGAGGTATTGGTCTGAAGGATTATTCAGGTTTTTTGGAACATTCGGTTTTTGCATGAGCTCCAATCGTGCACCATTCTCGAAAGAAATGAAATAGCTTTCGAAGGTTGTTGACGGATTAACGTATTTCGCGGAACACGTACCATCAAAAAATTGAACATAAAATTCCTTTAACTCTTCAAGCCGGCTGGTCCAAATGGCAACATGCTCAAGAATCATTTGATCAGGCTAACGCTGATAATTTTATCGCCAACTTCAATCTGGTGAACAACATCCATTCCGGATTCGGTTACAGCAAAAATCGTATAGCGCCCGTCCAGGTGTGGTGTTGGCGAATGCGTAATGAACCATTGTGTCCCCTCGGTGTCTTTACCCGCTGAAGCCATTCCTACGGATCCTTCCGTGTAATGTCTCTCCGTAAACTCAGATCGTATGGAGTAATCCTCGCTTCCCCAGCCATCGCCCCGGTTGCATCCGCCCTGAATCACGAAATTAGGCACTACGCGATGAAAGTTTTTGCCATCGAAGTACTTGTTGTTCGCAAGCTGTACAAAGTTCGCTACCGAACCGGGCGCCTCTTCCACCAACAAACGCAAGGTGATGTCGCCTTTACTTGTTTTGATTACTACCCGTTGATCCTTCGGTATTGTTTTCACCAACGCCCAATCAATCGGATGATTGAATTCGTTCTTAACAGGAGCGAGGGATTTTGATCCCTTAAAATAAGCAATGGCAGCCTCAAGCGGTTGTAGTGCTTCATTGTCTTTAGGAAGCGACAACTTATTCTTTGCATCCTTCAGAAAAGAATAATCAGTAATCACTTCTTTATAGCCGAGTGCCTGATCAGTTAATGCCTCTGCAACGATACCGATAACAGCCGGATCACCGGTTTGAATGGCCTTAATGTAAAAATTAACGAAATCTTTCTTGCTCGCTGGGTTAAAAGAAGGACCGCGGTTGATCGATACCAACGCTGTTGCCGCAGTCGACTTGATAACCGGTGCAGAAGATGTTTGAAGTTCATGATCAACAAACACCGAAGCAAGGGTAGACTTACCTAGCGCTGAAAGCAAGGCAGCTTTTCCATACACGTCTGCTTCGGTCATGTAGAGGTGGGTAATCTCGGCTACCACATCACCATTGTCTGATCCGGCAAGTGACGCCTGGTATAAATTTCCGCGGACTCTTTTTCGATCGGTTGCCTTGGCTAGTGTGGCGAGTTCTGCGGCTTGTTCTGCGGTAGCAGTTGCCAAAATAGCTTCAGACGCTGCAATGGCTACGTTAATGTTTTTATCCTTAAGCGCTTCGTAAAGTTCTGCTTTTACTTCAGCCACCGGGAACTCCTGCAGCGCTCTGACCACCCCAATACGTACGCGATAATCCGAATCGTCTTTCAAAATTTGTTTCAGGGCTGCTTGTGATTGTGGCGTCTTGATTCTGCGAAGCGCTGTCGCTGCACAAGACCTGATCCATGCGGATTTATCATTTTTTGCTGTATTGATCAACTGGCTTTCGGCAAAGTCAAATTGACGCGGGCCGCGCTGAAAAAAATTTGCAGCAGCAAGTCGTGTAGATACGTTGTATGCCGGGTTCAAAAATTCTATCGCCTTAACGGCCATACTTGAATCGGCTTTATTTCGTAACCCCAAACGGTAATATGCCCACGCAAGCCCTTCAAACGTCAGCGAATCTTTTACTGTCAACACCAGGTGATCCACATCCGACCCATAGAATGTTTTCCCGCATGATTCGAGAATATGTCGTAACACGGCCGGGTCTTTTTCTTCCTGAAGTGCTTTCCATAACGCGGCTGCGGCTGGCTTTACCTGGATTTGCCCCAAGGAAATTGCTGCGGCTTTCCGCACTTCGGATTCTTTGTCGAACCTAAGTACCTCAAGAAGCGACTCAATAGTCAGCGTATCCTGTACGGAAGCAAATGCTAAAACGGCTTCTTTCCGGTATTGAGGGTTTGGATGTTTAAAAAAAGAAGTGAGACTGTCGGCTTCTCTTCGATCCTGAAACTCTGCAATTTTGACGAGGGTGGGATCTGCAAATTTATTTACGCCTTTATCGCTGCACGCGGAAAAAAAGAATGCAATAACGACCAGTGTCGCGGTAACTCTCATGTAATTAAAGGGAAGAAATGGCTGCCTTAGCTACAACATCATCGAACTCAATGCCCGAAACTTTAATGCAATAAAGTAACAGGCGAACTTCCTTAACGTGAACCCTTCCATCTACTTCCGACATTTTGTACAGAATCACGAACGCACGAAGTTTTTCTTCATCGGTGCACCGATTCATATACTCTATCCCGGTTTGATAGATTTCCCGGCCTTTCTTTGAAGTGATTGTGTGCTTGAACTCATCAAAAACATCCTCGGAAATCCCTTCTTTATTTTTGATTGTATTAAGCGCCTGGGTTTCATTTTCATCTACAACGCCATCTGCACTCATCAACAAATGAACCAGGTAGAGTAGGCCAAGCTGATAGTTCCTGTTCATGGTTAGGGTTTTGTCCCTAAATATAAAGAAAGGATTGTATGATCGTTCAGGACAGGAGCTGAAACACTGCAAATGATGAAATATATGCCAGGGCTGACATATAGGCTAACTGCAGTAATGGCCATTTCCAACCTTTGGTTTCCCGGTAAACAATGGCAAGCGTGCTCATGCACTGCATGGCGAATGTGTAAAACACCAATAACGAAAACGCGGTAGCCGGGGTAAACCTCGGTCCGCCCGTTTCCGGATTTATTTCCTCGCGCATGCGGTCTTTAATGGTTTGATTGTCATCGCTGCCGATGCTGTAAATGGTTGCCATTGTCCCGACAAACACTTCGCGCGCGGCAAACGATGTTACCAGCGCAATTCCAATTTTCCAGTCGAAGCCCAGGGGTTTGATAACGGGCTCAATTCCTTTGCCGATAATCCCTGCATAAGAGTGTTCAAGTTTGTAGGCAGCTACGCGGCTTTCCAGTCCTTCCGGGGTCAGGCGTAGGTTAGCTGATTCATTCAACACATGTTCACGTGCATGTTCAAATTTTTCGCCCGGACCATAGCTCGCTAACACCCAAAGAACAATCGAGATGGCGAGAATTACCTTACCCGCTTCGAGTACAAAGGTTTTTGTTTTCTCAACGATCGTGTACCCGATGTTTGACCATTTTGGCCAACGATATGCCGGAAGTTCCATCAGCAAATAGCTTCGCTCTTTAACGCGAACGAGGTACTTCATAACCAGGGCCGTTAACATGGCCGCTGCAAATCCCAGAAGATATAATCCCATCAAGGCCAAGCCCTGAAGGCTGAAAACCCCTAAAACAAATTTGTCAGGAACAACAAGCGCAACCAGAATCGTAAAAACCGGCAATCGCGCGGAGCAGCTCATCAGCGGAGTTACAAAAATGGTAATCGTTCGCTCTTTCCAGTTATCAATGGTGCGTGTCGCCATGATGGCCGGAATCGCGCATGCAACTCCCGACATCAGCGGCACTACACTCTTGCCGTTCAAGCCAAACTTGCGCATGATTTTATCCATCAGGAAAACCACCCGGGCCATGTATCCGGATTCTTCCAGCAAGGCAATAAATGCAAACAGAATTGCAATCTGCGGTACAAAAATTATAATTCCCCCGATACCGGGAATTACACCTTCGGTGAGCAACCGCGTTAGCATGGTATTCGGCAGAATTTTTCCGAAATACTCGCTGATTGCTGCGAATCCGCTATCAATCAAATCCATCGGCACTTCAGCCCACGCGAAAATGGATTGGAAGATGAGAAACAGTATTGCAAAGAAAATCAGATACCCCCAAACGCGATGTGTAAGTACACGGTCGATTGCCGAAGTGTGCTTCTTCCACGGTAAGTCGGCTGCTTTTAGAACGACCCGATCGAGTAACGTCTGGATGAACGTATAACGATGAATTGCTTCAGCGCCCTGAAATTTGCCGGGAAAGAATCCATAGGTATCGCTTACGTTCCTCAGAAATTCCCGACCCTCATCATTCAGAAATTTCAGTGAAGCCGGCTGCTGCAAAAATTGATACGCCTCGTAGTCGTTATCGAGTTGAAAGCGATCGCGTACGCTTTGAACCGCCAGCTTCAAATCCGGATAAATGTTAAAAACATTTTTTCCGGGAACTTCAATCGGCTTGCTGATAACATTTTTCAATTCATCTATGCCGCTGCCTTTTCGGGCGTTGATCGGCACCACCGGGATACCTAACTCGTTCGACAAGGCGTGCAAATCGTAACTGATCCCTGCGCGCGCAACGAGATCCATCATGTTAAGCGCAAGTACCGTAGGCATTCCGAGATCGGTAATCTGCGTAAGCAGCAAAAGGCTTCGCTTCAGATTTGTTGCATCTGCAATGACAACAACTTTATCCGGACAAAGCGGAGATGCGTGATCCAGAAGAATCTCCGATACGATACGTTCATCTAAACTACGCGGGTACAAACTATAGATACCCGGCAAGTCAATTATCTCTGCTGCGCTTCCATCCGGAAGAATTGTCATTCCTGATTTCTTCTCGACTGTTACGCCCGGAAAGTTTCCGATTTTTTGATTGAGCCCGGTAAGATGATTGAACACCGATGACTTCCCCGAATTGGGATTGCCAACCAATGCAATCTTCAGGCGCTCTGCTGACATTAATTAAGAATTGAAATTGTCGCGGCCTCCTCCAGGCGCAACGAAAGTTCATAACCCAGTACACTGATGCAGATCGGGTCGCCAAGGGGGGCGGTGAAATTAAACCGTACAGGTGCACCTGGCAAACAACCCATTTCAAGGAGTTTAACCGACAAAAGCTCGTCACTGAATCCGGAGATGATTGCAACCTCTCCCGGCTTCATTTGCGCAACGTTTTTGGCTGGTTCCCTCACTTATTTAGATTAATTTCAAACAAAGATATGGGCGGATTCATTGGAATCCAATGATTTTGGTCAGTAGCTTGGTGCTTTGAAAAAGAAATCCAAATCCCAAAAGGTGAAACCCGAAGAAAAAAAACAGCCTCCCAAAGAGGAGGCTGAAAAAAATCCTGACTTTGATTTTGGTGGAATCCCCGACCGAAATCTTAAGAAAAATCTCGGTTGCGGGTGATTATTCTACCAGTGATGATCTGATCGCACCCACTACACGTTCGTCATCAATTACAAGGTTGTAACTACCACGTTTAAAATCGGCCGAAGTTCCGAGTGAAATACGCTGCCCACCGCGTGCGGCAGAACTTCTCCTTGCACTGCCTCCGCCCGTAATGTGATCGATAGCCAGGCTTAACAGCTCTTCGTCTGTATCACCAAGCGGTTTCAAAGAAAGGCGATTATCCTCGTTTACAATATCCGGGAAAAACCCTTCGCTATAGTTTGATTCATTTGCACTGTTGTACGACTTCACAACGATAGGTTGCATACCCCATTTGTTCTTCGGATCATCCGGCTCATAAAGAGAAATAGATCCAACATTCTTACCAATTGTGGTATCTCCTACTAAAAACACATTCATAAAAGGTTTCAGGCCGTTGATCAGCAATTCACTTGCTGAGGCGGTGCGTGAGCTTGAAAGAATATACACCCTGTTGTTGTTCAGCAATGGACCAACATTCTGACTTTCGGTTGTAAATTTTTTAAGTAACACGTCTGCGCCATATTGTGAGACCAGGGCCGCAGAAAGATCATTGTTATAACTTCTTTTGGTGAATATTTTTGAGTTATCAATATTATTTCCAATCAGGCTGGCAAGATTAATGGTAGCCCCTTCTGCGCCCCCGCTGTTGTAACGAAGATCAACTACGAGATCGGTAATCCCTGCAGATTTGAAGTCAGCGAAAATTGCATCCATCTCGTCATTGTACTGCGAGCTGTTTGCAGTCGGGCCTGTAGCAAAAAAATTATACACGTAATACCCGATTTTATGCCCCTCAGTTTCGATAACCTTGTGCATAAAATTGGGGTTCTCAGCAAATTCAGCCGTGTTTAGACTCAGTGTTCCCATATCAACCGGACCTTCTTCCGTTGGTCTGTAGTATGTGATGGTGTGATTTTCACTAATGTCGCCCAGCAAGTTTTGATAATTTGAGAGTGTCATACGCTGGCCATTGATGTGCGTAATAACATCTCCGCGCTTTAAATCTTTATCTTCTGTGTCGACAAGCGATCCGGATTTAATGTACATCACCTGGGCAATGACATTTTCATTATCCGGACTCTCCAGGTATAGCTTGAACTCGTAACCGGCTTCCTTATTAACGCCCTGAAGTGAATTTAAAAGTTCAACGTAGTTTTCCTGAATCCAGGAGAATCTGTCCTGATCGGATAATAACGCATTGAAGAAATCGCTTGGGTTTTGAGATTTTGCCGGAGCCTTAGGCAAATCCAGATTCCATAAGTAATACAACTGCATATTATCGTATATCCAGTTATTCACATACTTATTTCCACTATCCGAGTTGTCGTCATCGCTGCATGCCACAACACCGGCAATCGCGGCAACCATCATAACCGCAAATGCATGTTTAAAAACAGTCATCTTAACACCTTTCATCGCCATCTGTTTAGGTAAAAACTTGATTATAAATACTAAATACTTTCCGTAACAAAAACTCGCTTCACGCGATCGCTGGTGTTTGTTAAGATTTCGTAAGGAATCGTGCGGATTTTCCGGGCAAGCTCATCCACGCTCAGGCCGTTTCCAAACACAATAACCTCCGAACCCTCCCGGGCATCGATACCCGTTAAATCGATCATGGTCATGTCCATGCATACATTGCCGATAACCGGGGCCCGCTTTCCCTCCACCAGAACTTCACCTACACCATTGCTAAACGCGCGGCTGTAACCATCAGCATACCCGATCGCAATCGTTCCAACCCGCATTTCCTTTATCGCTTTGCCCTTCCGGCCGTAACCAATCGTTTCACCGGCTTTTACAGTGCGGATCTGTGAAATCAAGGTTTTTAACGTATTTACCGGCTTTAAATTATGTTTTTCAACTGTTGGATCGACCCCATAGAGGCCAACGCCCAGCCTGACCATGTCGAGCTGATATTCCGGGAATCGAAGAATTCCCGGCGTGTTCAAAACGTGTCGAATCGGGGAGTACCCCAGCGCCTGCGTAAGTTTGTCTGCCGCAAGCTGAAAGCGTGTCACCTGGTCGCGCGAAAAATCGTCCAGCGCTGCCTCGTCCGAACCAGAAAGGTGAGTAAAAACCGAGGCCACGCGAAGGTTCGGATTTGCTGTCAGCAGTTGGATTAATTCAGAGACATCTTCTTCCTCAAATCCAAGCCGGTGCATACCGGTATCAATCTTAATGTGAACATTCCAGTTTCTTCCATTGAGAAAGGAAACAAATGATTTAAGAATTGTGAAACCGTAAAGCTCAGGCTCAAGGTTGAAATTAACCATTGCTGCGAATCCTTCTTCCGTAGGATTCATTACCATCACCGGAGTTTTAATGTTATGCTTTCTCAACTCAACACCTTCATCGGCGTACGCCACTCCGAGATAATCAACTTTATGATACTGCAACAGGTTGGCAACTTCAATGCTTCCGCTTCCATACGCGAGCGCTTTTACCATAACCATTAGTTTGGTACCGGGAGAGAGCTTCGATTTAAAATAATTGAGATTATGGATAAGTGCGCTGAAATCTACTTCCATAATGGTGCCGTGAACCTTGCGTTGAAGCCGGCTTACAATCCGTTCAAACTCAAATGTTCGAGCACCCTTGATTAAGATGACTTCATCCTGAAATGAATCGGTGTTCAACGTGCGAAGAAACTCATCGGTCGTGCTGTAAAACTCAGCTGTTGCTTTGATCTTTTGCCGATACGCGGATAACGTCTTTCCTATTCCAACAAATTTGTTCACTCCGCTCGCATTTACGAGCCACGCCACCCGGTCGGTAAGCTGGTTTTCGTCCATTCCCGATTGAAGAATGTCGGATAAAATGAGCGTCTTCTTTTTCTTTTGATTTTGATTCTTGAGCAGGTCCAAACTGATCTGTAAACCACCCAAATCGTTGTTGTAAGCGTCATCGATCAGCTGATTTTGGTTGATCCCCTCCTTCAACTCCAGTCGCATAGCCACCGCACGAAGTGAATTAAGGCCGTGCTTAATATGACCAATTTCTGTACCCAGGTAAAGCAAAATTGTCAGGCATTGAAACGCATTTTCGACAGAGGCGGGATCGGAAAAAGGGAGAGTAACCGTAAAGTTTTTGCCCTTCCACGATACGTTGTATTGATTCTCTTGCTGAACAATTCTGACATCAGCTTCCGGTGTAAAACCCCAGCTTAACAATGGTAACTTTGCAGCCTGGAGGCGTGTGAATGCATTCTTTTGATCAGCACAGCAAACAAGCACATCAACGTGCTTAAACAGCTTGATCTTTTCATCAATTTTCTGCTCCGCTGATTCAAAATTTTCATCATGTGCTGTCCCGAGTGTAGTGAATACACCGATAGTCGGCCTGATGATGCGTTCAAGCTTTTCCATTTCACCAGGCTGAGAAATCCCGGCCTCAAAAATTCCAAGCGTATGATAAGGTTGCAACTGCCAAACCGATAAGGGAACACCTACCTGCGAATTATAACTTCCCGGATTTTTTGCAGTTGTGTATTGTGGTGATAACAATTGATAAAGCCATTCTTTAACAATGGTCTTTCCATTGCTGCCGGTAATGCCAATAACAGGAATTGAAAAATTTCCGCGATGATGTGCTGCTACTTTTTGAAGCGCATCGATCGATGATTGGACTTGAATAAAATTTGCGTCTTTATAATCACGAACATCTACATGTTCTTCAATAATAAATTGGCGAACACCTGTTTGATAAAGTTGTTGAATGTACTGATGTCCGTTATGATGAGGACCATGAATTGCAAAGAACACAGATCCACCTCCGGCCATTGCTTTTCTGCTGTCAATGATTAATTCAGTAACAGGCCTGCCAGCCGGTAGTTGAATAATCTTTCCATTCGTTATCTGTTCAAGGTTTGAAAACAAAAGCATATTAAAACAGACGTGACCCGTTCGGAACAGGTCGTTCAGTTGAACTTAATACTACCCGGTTTTGCTCGTCCGGAAAACCTGTAACTAAAACCTCCGAAAGGAAGTTTGCAATTTGCCGCGGTTCGAAGTTTACTACACATATCACCTGGCGACCGACAAGGTCTTCCGGGTCGTAGAGTGCGGTAAGCTGGGCGCTCGACTTTTTCGTACCCAGCTCGCCCAGATCGATCCAGAGCTTAATGGCCGGCTTTTTTGCCTCCGGAAAATGCTCAGCCCGGATAACTGTGCCGGCCCGGATATCAACTTTGGCGAAATCCGCCCAGGAAATGCTCATACGGGTAAAATAAAGCGGAAAATATTACTTCGATGGGTAAATATGGTTCTTATAGGCTATCTTTAATTTCCCAAACGAAATTCTGACCTCCTGTGTAACTATGGAAGTTAATTTTGCGTTTAGGCAACATTACCTGATGAAGCTTAAAACCTGCCATATACCCCTTTTAGCAGCTGTGTTTCTCACACTGGTAATGCCTTTGGGTGCTTTCGCGCAGGACGACAGAGCGGGATTTGATGAAATTTCATCCAAAGAGATCGTGAAACAGGATCCGGAAATACCATCCGGAAGCGAGAATAACCCTGAAATTCGTGTAAATAAGCCTGCTGCAGTTTCCTCTTTCCAGGAATCGCCATCTGTAAGCCGTGAAATTGAACCAAAAACCGTAAAGCCTTCCGCAAAAGCGGTAGAAAAGCCTTTGAAAGAGGAGGAAAAGGTTCAAAAGAAGGAGGAAGAGGATCCACTTTCCTTCAATTTCCTGTACTACATCATTGAGAAATTTAAATTTTCCGACATCGTAGAATAACCGCTGGTGTTATTCGCGTGTTGGTTTTTTGAATGATCTCGTATATTTGCAACAATGTTGCATATACGCCCCCGATTACTTATAGTCCTTTCGCTTCTGTTAGTAGCCTTTCCAGGCCATGCTCAAAATTGCTTGTTAACTATTTCAGGCATCGTAAAGGAACAAAACGGAGATGTGCTTCCGGGAGCTACGGTTTCTTTTGCCGGAAAAACAGTTGTTTCTGACTCGGAGGGGAAATTCAGACTTTCAGGTCTCTGTGGCGGAGCGGTCGAGCTAACAGTGAACTACGTTGGCTACCAGAATTTCTATCAGAAGATCAACCTGCAAAAGGACACCGTAATCACAATTCAACTAATCGCTGACGAAACTACGCTGCAGGAAGTTGAGATTGTTGGGAATACGGCTGCCAAAACGGGCCTTACAAATTCGTCATACAGTTTATCACAACAAGAACTCGAGCATTTCAGTGGCAAGTCATTAGGGGAAGCACTCAAGCGTGTTCCGGGCGTAAGTGCATTACAAACGGGGCCTGCTATTTTCAAGCCTGTCATCGATGGTTTGCACAGTCAGCGAATATTAATTCTCAATAACGGTATTCGCCAGGAAGGACAACAATGGGGAGTTGAGCATGCACCGGAGATTGATCCCTTCATCGCCTCCGAGATAAAAGTTGTTAAAGGATCGGAAGCCGTTCGCTATGGATCAGATGCGATTGGTGGCGTAATCATTGTTGATACACCCCCGATGCATCAGGCTCAAAAGTTCGGTGGCGAATTGAATGCGGGTTTATTCTCCAACAACCGGATGGGTGTTTTTTCTGGATTGCTTGAAGGTGGATTTAAAAATGCCGAGAGCATGAGCTGGCGGATTCAAAGCTCAGTAAAAAAAGGTGGTGATTATTCAACTCCCGATTACGTACTCTCAAATACCGGCACGCAGGAGTTAAACTTCTCCGGAGCATTGAGCTGGAAAAAAGAAGATCGCGGAGCAGAACTATACGTCAGCAGTTTCAATACAGAGATTGGGATATTACGCGCTGCACACACCGGAAGCCTGGAAGATTTCGATAACTCAATCCGTAATCAGAAGCCGTGGTATATCGAAGACTTTACGTACACAATTAATGCACCACGACAAAAGATCAACCACCAGCTTTTAAAGGTCAGTGCGTTTAAAAAGATACAAGGAGTTGGTACCCTGAACATTTTATATGGCGGTCAATACAATCAACGGAAGGAGTATGATATCCGCAGGGCAGGAAGAACAGGCAAGCCGGCACTATCGTTGGACTTGTTCAGCAACATATTGGATGTATCGCTTGATCACAACCTTGGCGGATTAACCGGTAGTATCGGTATCAACGGAACTTATAAAGATAATGCTAACGTGCCGGGCACCGGCATCCGGCCATTGATACCGAACTACAGGCAAGTCAACACAGGATTATTCATCATCGAAAAGTACCGGAAAGAGAAATGGCTTATGGAGGCCGGCATGCGATTCGATTATCAACATCTGCAAGTTCTTACGTTCATTAACAATCAGGATTTAGTAAAGCCCTCATTTAACTTCAACTATGTTTCAGGCTCGGCAGGAGTTTCATACTACATGAATGAATTTGCCCGTATCACATCACATGTTGGTGTGTCTATGCGGCCTCCTCACGTGAGCGAACTGTATAGTGAAGGATTACATCATGGTACGGCAGCCATTGAGCGCGGGCTCATGAATCAGAATGGCTTTCAGACCGACCAGGCGCTTATCCATAAAGAAATCTCAACCAAGTTTACGCAGGGCTTTCAATTAATCAGGAAAACTTTCTCGCTGGAAGTGTCAGCTTATCTGAATCACATTTCAAACTATGTTTTCCTTAAGCCCACCGGCACTGCGCTTACTATTCGCGGTTATTTTCCGGTGTTTGATTACAATCAAACCGAGGCCATTCTAACCGGAGTTGACGGGCTGATGCACTGGGATATCAGCCGAAGCATCGAGTATGCCGGTACCTTTGCCTATCTGTATGCAAAGGACGTGGCCAATAATGATGTATTAACATTCATCCCGCCTGCCCAAATGGAACATGCGTTCACATGGCATCGTACATTGAAAAAAGGTCAGGAGTTTTTTATCACGCTGAGCGCACCGGTTGCGTTCAGACAAACCCGCGCTCCGAAAACTGTTTATCCACTGGATGTTGCGGCTTACGAAGGTGAAAAGGTTTTTGACTTCGCTCCGGCCCCTGCCGGCTACATATTACTGAATATGGAAGCGGGCATCAAATTCCCGGTAGGTGATCACACCCTGTCGATCGCATTGGAAGGAGAGAATCTTACAAACAAAACATACCGTGTGTACATGAATCGACTCCGGTATTTTGCCGATGAGCCCGGTGCTAATTTTATGCTGCGGCTCAAGTACAATTTTCATAGTCACGAATAATTAACCAAAATCAATAGTCTTATGAGAAAAAAGGAGGTTTCAACTATCATCAATCGGGTTGTTTTGTCTTTGTTTATTAGCTTCACGTGCTTTGTGATGAGTTGCAGTGACGATCCGGAAGCAACGAATGAAGAGGAGGTTATAACAACGGTACTTGTTACCCTTCAACCAACCGAAGGAGAAACGGTTACGTTAACGTGGGACGACATCAACCTGGATGCTGTCGTTGATGAGTCGGAAATTGTTGTAAGCGATAATTTGGTTCCAGGCACATCATACGCAGCAACGATCAAATTGCTAAACAAAAGTGGTAACTCAGAAGTTAACATAACGGACGAAGTACAAAAAGAGGCCGAGGATCACATCTTTTGCTTCACCGTTACCACGGCAGGCATTTCAATTACCAATCTTAATAAAGATAAAAATGAGTTGCCGTTAGGAATAACTTCTGTGTGGACTACTACTTCGGCAACAACTGCCGGTACCGTTACGATTACGCTGCGGCATCAACCGGGTGTTAAAACAGGAGATTGCCCGGGCGCTGGCGATACCGATGCCAGTATCACATTTCCCGTTAATGTAGGTGTTCCTGTTTAAGCAGGAATACTTACTTCACCAAAAATTGCTTGAGGTCTTTCAGGTTCAGAATGCCTTCGTAGTAGGCTTTACCGAAAATTACTGCGAATACGCCCATATCATTCAGGCGTTTGATATCATCGACTCCGCGGATACCACCACTCGCAAGAACGCAAATCTCCGGAAAGCGATCGATGATGCTTTGGTAGAAATCAAAGGCCGGACCTTCCAATACTCCATCGCGCGATACATCGGTGCTTTTCACGTACTTCAATCCACGCGAATAAAAGTATTCAAGGTGTTCGAATAACGTGAGTTCGGATTTACTCTGCCATCCGCGAAACAACAGGTTCATCGATTTGATATCCGTAACATCGGCACCAAGCGTAATCTTTTCGCGTCCGTAGGAAATAATCCACGATGCAAAAAGTTCCGGGTTCGTTACGGCAATGCTGGATGCTGTGATAAAATCTGCTCCCGATTCGTAGGCCTTACTAATGTCGCCATCGTTGGAGATTCCGCCTGTGAAATCAATTTTCAAATCGGTGTGACCCGCAATAGCTTCCACCACATGATAGTTTATAGGACTTCCGCGTTCAGCGCCATCTAAGTCCACGAGGTGAACAACCTCAATGCCGTGGTCTTCAAAACGCTTGGCAAGGTCCAGCGGGTTTTCGTCATACGCCTTTTCACTGGTGGGGTCACCTTTGCGCATTTTCACTACTCTTCCTTTCCGGATCGCTATCGATGGAATAACCTGTATCATTTCTACTTGTTCGGATCGCTAAAATACCACAACACCCTTAAACATCAACAGATTTTCTGAATTACTGTTCTTCCCCGGCAGGAGTTTTGCCTGATCACGCATAAATTATCACTATCTTTCAGTTAGCTCACGTGAACGCTGAACCTATGAATCGCGCTGCCGTAATCGTTTGTTTCCTGTTGCTTTCGCACGTTGTCTTTTCACAGGCAAAAATCCGGAGGCTACCGAACTCCATTAACAACCCTGGCATAAATGTTTTTGCGCCATTCATTAGTTTGGATGGCTCCGCAATACTTTTCACCTCCGATTATGCTGATGATGGCACGTTAGTTTATTACAGTCAGCGTGAAGCTGGCGACTGGAAAGCACCTGTTGAACTGCCGGCTGCGCTGAACTCCAAACTTAGTTTCATGAAGGGTTATTCGTTAAGTGCTGATGGAAAAACACTTTATATCACTTCAGCGAAATCAGGCGGGGTAGGTGGATACGACATCTGGTCGAGTGATCTTACCGGGTCGACCTGGTCGCCAATAAAAAATCTCTTTCTCCCTATCAACACCAAAGGCAACGAAGCTTGTGCTACGTTCACGCCCGATGGCAATACCATCTATTTTATGCGGTGCGATAAAATGGATATGCAGAAAGCCGACAACTGCAAGATTTTTATGGCGACAAAAAAACCGGGGACCAATCAATGGAATGAACCGGTTGAACTGCCTCCCCACGTGAATACCGGGAATTCGCAAACACCACGCATTGCAGCCGATGGCGAGACGCTCATCTTTTCGTCTGATAAAATCAATCCGGGGAAACGAGGGATGGACTTGTTTGTTACTAAGCTTGTAAATGGTTCGTGGAGTAACCCGGTTTCGCTTGATGTAGTGAATACTGAAAAAGACGATCAGTATGTTAGTCTTCAGGCGAATGGACGATATCTTTTAAAGGAAGCGCCCGGAAAATTCAAAAGTGAAATTCAGGAATATCTTCTTCCCGATAATCTCCGGCCCCGCGGAGTGATGAAAGTTGAAGGATTTGTTAAAGACGCTGCAGGGAAGCCAACGCCTGCCTACATTTCGGTATTCGATCTGTACAGTAATAAACGCGTTTTAAGTTCACGACCCGAAGCTGACGGATCATTCTTCTTCTACCTGCTCGAAGGGAAAGCATATGAACTTTCCGTTGATCACGAACAAGGCACGTATACCTATTTTTCGAAACAATACGATTTGATGCACGATGATGTGTTGCGTAACGACAAAATCAATGTTGTTCTAAAACCGATAGCGGAAGGTGATGAACTCGAGTTAACCGGCCTTCAATTCGTTCCTCATTCCCTGACGCTGGATAACAATGCCGACTCCGAATTGAGAAGGCTTACGCGACTAATGAAAAATGTTCCGCTCAACTTTGAAGTGCAGGTTATGTTATCAGGTTACCTGGAAGATTCCGTGCGCACATCGGATGATTTAACGGAAGTGATTATCGACTCCACAAACGTGGTTTTACAGAAGGTTGATTCACTCGGACAACTTTCAACACAAGACAGCATTATTGTTAAAACGCGGTTTCACAATGATCGCACGCAAAAGCAAGCCGCGGTTATTATTGATAAACTTACGGCTGCAGGCATTGAGCCCCGAAGATTGACTGTATTCGTAAATGCCCGGCCGGAAGATGTGCCTGAAAACAGAAAGACTGTAATTAAAGTCGTTGCCCGACCGAAACGCAATTAGCGCGAGAACGGAACTGCAACAACTGTATTATCCCACAGCAATACCATTTCTGCCTCTTCATCCATCTTTTCAAATGCGATGGTAAATTGTTCGAATGTGCGTTCCTGATTTACCGCCAGAATGGAAACGGTTAATACATCATTTGTCGGATTGCGATTTGCTTCGCCGGTATGATTGATTCCCCACTGACCATATTCTGAATTAAAAATAACAGTCCATGCAGTGCTGTCGGGAATAGTCCAAAGTGAGTATTTGCCTGCAGGCAGAATCTTGTCGTCAATCTTTAGCGGCTTGTTGGTTTCAAATGTTGTGGCTTCGTTGGCACCTGTACGCCATACTTTTCCATAGGGAACGAGTTCACCAAAGATTTTCCGGCCTCGTTTTGACGGCCGATTGTATAAAACATGAATAGCAAGATCTCCTTCGGAATAGGAAACTTCTTCTTCCGGACTGAGTGATTTGGTCTTCTTAAGTTGAATGTGCTGAACCAGCAATAGTACCGCAATAAGTGCTACCCCTACGGCCAGAAAAATCAAAAAGCGTTTCATTTCTTGTCTATAATCCCGGTTTATGACCTCTCCAAAAGCAAAACATACGATAATTTCACCTGTTTTCTATAGAAAGTAGCCGAATCCGTTCTATTTTTGGCTTTCTAAAGCTACTCGTTATGTTTGATGCATCCTGGACTCCGTTTTACGTGGTAATTGCATTATTTGTTTTGGCGATCATTTCGCCATGGCTGTTCCCAAACAAGATGGTGAGCAAAAACAAGCACGATAACAAATTCTAACAGGCAATCGCCTACATGAAAATCTGCGTTTTCTGCGGATCTTCTTTCGGAATTAATCCCGTTTACAGCCGTACGGCAAAAGAACTTGGCGCACTCATTGCCCACCTAAACCACTCGCTTGTGTATGGAGGCGGCAATGTCGGCCTTATGGGCATTGTGGCAGACGCGGTATTGGAAAATCGCGGAGAGGTAATTGGCGTAATCCCAAGATTTTTGATGGATCGTGAAGTTGGTCATTCAGGGTTAACGTCCCTTGAAATTGTCTCCAGCATGCACGAACGCAAAAAACGAATGGCCGATCTGTCGGATGCATTTCTTGCAATTCCCGGAGGATGGGGTACACTGGAAGAAGTTGCGGAAATACTCACATGGAAACAACTTGGTTTGATTACCCAGCCTGTAGGGTTACTCAACGTAAACAAGTTTTTCGATCCGCTGATCCAGCAAATGAAGCACATGGTGCACGAAGGATTTCTGCGTGAGGAAAATTTTTCTTCCATAAAAACGAGCGAATCACCCGCAGAAATAGTATCCCTCTTAATACCGTAATCGGGGGTATACTTCTTTCGGTAAAATTTGTTTTACCTTGAAGTAAGACTATGGTCTTATGCGGCTCCTCCTTTCAGCTTTATTAGCGTTCTCAGTTTCAGCGGCTTGTGCGCAAACGCTGGGATTCTCACTACCTCCCGGTCAGAAGCGGGCCGACATTCCTATTCAGATTCATAACAACCTGGTTGTTGTATCGGTTACCCTGAATGGAACATTGCCGTTGAAATTTATTGTCGATACCGGAGTTCGCACCGCGATTCTCACGCAAAAAATGTTCTCCGACATTCTTGAATTAAAATACACACGCAAGTATACCATTGCCGGACCGGGCGGAAACAAATTAGTTGACGCTTTCATTACCAACAACGTTTCGATTTCAATGCCTGGATTAAACGGTACTCTCGGAATTGAAGGCAAAGGCCACACACTGCTTGTGCTGGAACAGGATCTTCTTGAGTTACGAAATTATCTCGGGGCGGATGTTCACGGCATTTTAGGATACGAGCTTTTCAGTCGCTTTATTGTTCGTATTGATTACAAGAGAAAGGTAATGACATTGTTCGCGCCCGGTAAATTTCATCCATCAAAAAAGTTTCAGGAGTTGCCGATGCTGATTGAAGATACAAAGCCTTTCATTCTTACTCCCATCAGCATTGATCCGGATAATATCCTAACCGCCAAACTGCTTGTTGATACAGGCGCAAGCCACAGCTTGTTGCTGGAACCTACATCCGACAAAAGAATTATCGTTCCGCAAAATCGTGTGAGCACGGTGTTGGGACGGGCATTGGGTGGTGTGATTACCGGTAAAACCGGACGGATTCAATCTGTCGAATTCGGAAAATTCAAATTGCCGAATGTGATAACGCACTTCCCGGATTCCAACAGTTATCTCGACACCCTTAAGCATTCGATCACGTTTCGAAACGGTTCAATAGGTGGTGAAATCTTAAGCCGGTTTACGGTTGTATTGAATTTCCCGCAAGGGAAACTTTATCTTAAGAAAAATAACGATTTCAAGAAGCCATTCTTCCTCAACCTGAGCGGACTTGAGATGAAAGCAAAGGGTGCGAGACTTGACGTGTACGAAGTAATAGATGTGCGTGATCTTTCACCGGCACAGCAAGCTGGAGTTTTGCGCGGTGATTTAATTATTTCTGTGAACGGCATTGCAACCAAGGATCTGCGACTCAACCAACTGAATGCGCTGCTCAATTCCGCGCCTGGCAAACGCGTTCGCCTCGAAATCGAACGCAACAAAGCGCATCAAAAACTGGAGCTTAAGCTTCAAAGTCAGATTTAACAGCCTCATTGTTTCATAAACTTTCTTTAGCTTCCGCGAATGATTTCCGGAACCAGAATTATTATTGCCGGGGGTGGGCTTGCCGGGCTAATTGCCGCCATCAGGCTTAACCGTGCAGGATTTTCGTGTGTTCTTGTTGAAAGGAAAACCTATCCGTTTCACCGCGTTTGCGGAGAGTACATCTCGAATGAAACCCGTGAATTCCTGAAGCGCGAAGGATTGTATCCTGAATCGTTTCACCCACCACAAATAAAAACACTTCAGCTTAGTTCGGTAAGTGGAAAAAGTTCAGTTAACGAACTTGACCTGGGCGGATTTGGCGTTAGCCGGTACATCTTCGATCAGCACCTGGTTGAAATCGCAATCCGCGAAGGCGTTGATGTGCGTGTTGCCACGGAGATTGAGTCCATCCGTTACGATAAACAATTCATTGTGCGTACCACAATTGAGGAGTTACAAGCTGACGTGGTCATTGGAGCTTTTGGAAAACGATCAAAACTTGATGTACAGCTTTCGCGGAAGTTCATTAAAGAACGATCGCCCTATGTGGGGGTTAAGTATCATGCAAAAACAGATCACCCTGATAATCTCATCGCCTTGCATAACTTTCGCGGCGGATATTGCGGAGTAAGCAATGTCGAGGCGGGCAAAACCAATATATGCTATTTAACGCATCGCGATCAGCTCAAAAAGTCTGGGAGCATTGAAGCGCTTGAAAAGAATATTTTATCGGAAAACCCACATCTGAATAAGCTTTTCAGTCAGGCTGATTTTCTGTTCGAAAAACCTGAGGTAATCAATGAGATTTCATTCGAAACAAAAGAACCCGTTTGGAATCATGTTCTGATGGTTGGTGATGCTGCAGGAATGATCACTCCGCTTTGCGGAAACGGGATGGCAATGGCTATTCACTCTGCGAAAATTCTGACGGACATTCTTATTGAGAACAGAGGTTTATCTCAACCGGAAAGGGAGAAGTTATATACTGCTGCCTGGAGGAAGGCCTTTTCAAAACGTCTTTGGATTGGCAGGCAAATTCAAAATAAACTTTTTGGAACAGAGTGGGGCTCGAACATAGCCGTTAATCTTGCGGTGCACTCAAAGCTTGTTACCAACTCACTGATCAAACTTACGCATGGCAAGCCTTTTTAGTGTTAAATGTTCGGAAAGAAAACCTGAACCACATGCGTGCTGTCGAGGAAAAAATAGATAAAGAATATGTTCAGGCAGGTGGCTGAAATAAAATTAAGTCGCATGGTATACGAGTGATTTGCAAACGACTCATCGTTTAACACCTTCACAAACCAAAACAAAAAGTATCCAAGCACAGGCGCCAACGCTAAAAAGAAAGCAACCACATACTTAATCTGGTAGAATTCAAGAAAATAATACGCGAATAACGCGGCTGCCACACCAAATACAGTTGCTGTAAAATAAAATGTTCCGCGGATTCCAAGCATTACACTCAGCGTCTTATCACCTCGTTTGGTATCTTCTTCATGCTGATACACCTGCGTCATCGGGTAGTTAGCCCATAACATAATGGTGGTTAACAAGGCCGGCAGAAGTATATGAATGTGCAGGCATGCGCTAAGCGGGAGATTGTTTATCCCCACGTAACACATCAGAAAT
The DNA here is from genome assembly GCA_016786585.1 of Cyclobacteriaceae bacterium. GTDB lineage: Bacteria > Bacteroidota > Bacteroidia > Cytophagales > Cyclobacteriaceae > UBA2336. Next base: position 171,457 of record JAEUUI010000006.1, on the reverse strand, counting down.
GTAAATGCGCCCTGAAATACTCCGGCAGCGATCCATCCGGTTATCGGCATTTTTTTTAACCGGATCACCGGATGGCTGTATGCTTTCGACACCAGGCCGTAAACAAAAAGCATCAGCGCAAACATTGGGTTGATGAGAAAATACCCCAGCAGAAGTGCTATCAAATCGAAAAGCAGCGACAAATAGTACAGACCCTTATCAACTTTAGGTGGATTTTTAAGGCCTCCGATGCTTTTTTCATCTTTATCGAAATAACTATTATATCCGTTACTGGCCGGGTACAGAAATAGATGGAGGATGGCAAATACCCAGAATAATCGAGGCTCGTTAAGATTCGGAGAGATTGCAACCGCAAACAGAAATACGGGCAGCAGAAAATATGAAAACGGTATACGGAGGTGGAGCCAGGCGGAGCGTGATAGCATGCTGCAATAAAACTGATCTAAATTAAGATATTTTGAGTTATACTTGAACTTGATGAGCTACATAACCTCTATTGGAATAGCTGTTCCCGACAATCGTTTTGCTCAATCGGAGATTGGCAAGTTCATGGTTAACGCCATGCAGCTTGATTATGAAAACAGCCGGAAGCTCCAGGCCATCTTTCGCTCAAGCGGAATTTCACAACGATATTCCGTATTGGACGATTATGGCAAAGAGAAAGACTTCACATTCTATCCTAACACTTCTGACTTTGAACCATTTCCATCTACCGAAAAACGATTAGCCTTATATCAGCAACATGCGGTAAAACTAAGCACCGCAGCCATAAAGGATTGTGTTGGAAAACTTGCAGGATTCAATCTGAAAAGTGTTACACATTTAATTGTTGTGAGCTGTACCGGCATGTATGCCCCGGGGCTTGATATTGAGCTTGTCCAGCATCTTGGTTTGCGACATGATGTGCAGCGCCTGAGTATAAATTTTATGGGCTGTTATGCTGCATTCAACGGCATTAAAGCTGGCGATGCTTTTTGCAAGGCTGATCCGGAAGCAGTGGTTCTGGTTGTGTGTGTCGAACTCTGCAGCATTCATTTCCAGAAGCAGGCTACAGAAGACAACATGCTGGCGAATGCCTTATTTGCCGATGGTGCCAGCGCATTGATTATGCAGACAAACCCCGCTCAGGGAATTAACCTGGTGCCGGCAGCTTTTCATAACGCACTGTCGTTTACCAAGGAGCCACAAATGGCGTGGCGGGTCGGCAATGCAGGCTTCGAGATGAAACTGACATCCTACGTGCCGGACATCATTCAGAGCGGAATTAAAAAACTCACGGATGAGATGTTGTTGAAGATTAAAAAGAACTTCAATGCCATTAAACACTTTGCGATACATCCGGGTGGAAAGAAAATCCTCGAAGCTATTGAGAACAAACTTGGCATCTCGAAAGACGATAATCAGCACGCGTACACCGTGTTGAATCAGTATGGCAACATGTCATCACCAACGGTGTTGTTTGTCTTACATCACTTGCTATCAGGGCTAACTTCAAAGAACAATGGCGAAGATGTGCTAAGCTTTGCTTTTGGCCCGGGACTTACACTCGAGAGCATTCTCTTCACGATTCAGTATGCCTGATTTATCGAAACGATCTGAGGCAGTTGAAATTATGGACGACCTGAATTGTTCAGGGCCAGTCATTCCCCAAACATTGCGTGAGCTTGAATTCATTAATAAGTGGCTGGGAGGAAACGCCATTACGCTGAACGGATTGAATACAGTGCTTTCCAGATCTTCTACGTCAACGTTGAAAATTGCCGATCTTGGTTGCGGTGGGGGTGATATGCTCATGCTCATCAGCCAACGTCTCAAAAAAAAGAACATCGCAGGTGATTTGCTCGGGATCGATGCCAATCCGAATATCATCGACTACGCAGAGAATCATACAAAAGCTGATAGCTCAATTCATTACAAAGCGCTTAACATCTTCTCGGAGGAATTCAAAAAGGAGAATTTTGATCTCGTTTTCGCCACGCTATTCTTTCACCACTTTACACGCGAGGAGCTCGTTGGACTTTTCACTCATCTAAAACAAGTTACCTCCTGCGGAATCGTAGTAAACGATTTGCACAGGCATCCTCTCGCATATTATTCAATTAGGTTATTGACACGACTTTTCTCAAAGTCCGACATGGTAAAAAATGATGCGCCCGTTTCCGTGCACCGGGGTTTCTCGCGCAATGAACTGAAGGAGATCTTATCGGCAGCGGGTATTACCAATTATTCTTTGTCGTGGAAGTGGGCGTTTCGCTGGCAACTGATCATTTATACCGGCCGATAGTCTGGCATAATTTTTCGTATTTTAGAATCCGTTAACCTCCAAAATCATGAAATCCATCGTTAGAGTTTGTTTTATTCTGGTAGCTATTACTGCGTTTGCCTGCTCATCGGGTGTGCTGGGCAAAAAGGTGCGCGAACCATTCCAGGGAAATGCATATGAATCGAATAACCGCTTCTGGCGCGGTACCGGAAAAGGCTCAAGCTCGCAAGACAACATTGCGCGCAGCAAGGCAGACATTGATGCGAAAGCACAGCTTGCCGGCCAGGTAAATACCACTATGAAGCAAGTTGCCGATCAATATCTCGGGCAAACGGAAAACGCGCAGGCAGCTGACGTTGCCGATAAATTTCAAAGTCTCGTTCGCCAGATCATGAACACAAACATCTCCGATTTGCGAAAAATGGGTGAAGAGAAATACTACAATGAAGAGAAGAAAGAATACACCGTATTTATTGCGTACGAAATAAAAAAGAACGCCATGCTTCGCTTTATGAAGAAGCAGGCAAAGGTGGATCAGACAATCGATGAACGCCAGCGTGCGGTGATTGAAAAGATTGTAGACGAAGAGATTAAGAAAGCAGATGCAGCCGACGAAGCCGGCAACTAAACATCCTTAAAAGAGATCTCATTAATTAGTCCCGCTGTTGCGGGACTTTTTTATGTCCAGCAAAACACGATTCGGGCGCAGTGTCACGAGTGGATTCGCTTTCGGATGAACATCGGTTGGATTAATTTCAAATGCGTGAATCATGGTCTGCAAGAAAATTGCCATTTCCGCCATCGCAAAATTATTGCCGATACAAAGCCTTGGCCCTCCGCCAAACGGATAAAACGCTTTTGGCTTGCGTTTATCTTCATTCTCCTTGCTGAAGCGGTCTGGAATAAATGAATCCGGATTCGGCCAATATTTTTCATCCCGGTGCAATCCGTAATAAAACAAGATGATCACAATGCCTTTTGGATACGTAAACGGGCCATACGCATCATCCGACAATGCCATACGATCGCTGATCCATGCGGGCGGATATAAGCGCATGCTCCCTTTAATCACATTAGCCAATTGTTCGTTTGTTGTAATCTCGGTTAAAGACAAATTTTTGGTAGACGATTTCAGCTTCTCAAGTTCTGGTTTATGATTCGCCACTAAGTACAGCGTCCACGCAAGTGCATTGGCTGTTGTTTCATGACCCGCAATCAGTACAATCAGAATCTCGTCAATCACCTGGTCTTCGTGCATCGGTTCACCGGTATCTTCATACCGGGCATCCAGTAACATGTCGAGAAGATCATTAAACTTCCGGCCGCTTTGTTTGCGCGTGTTGATCATCTCGCGAATGATTCTACGCGCAGTTCGTGAACGTTGAAGATTTCGTTCGACCTCCCCTGACAGCTTAAACCACCAGCTCTTGTATGGCTGGCGTAAATCTTTGATAACAAATTCCTGAACCTCGTTAATAAAATCGCTGAGCTGATCGCGTGTGGTTTGAGGCACCTCAATGTTGAACAACGAGTTGATCACAATTTCAAACGCGAGTTTGTGCATGTATGGATATACATCAACCTTTCCTTCCGGCATCGTGCGCAGAAAATTATCAACCGTTTGCTTAATGATGGCGTATAGCGCGTGAATCTTATCGAGGTGAAACCCAGGCTGAATCAGTCTTCTTTGTTTAAGCCAGTAATCACCATTTACCGTAAGCAGCCCTTTTCCTAAAAATCTTCCCAGCTCTTCTGTCTGAATGGGTGATTTATGATAGTTTTTGTGATTGGATCGCAGCACATAATCGATAAAACCAGGGTCTTGAGTGGCAATCAATCGCCTGGCACCCAAATCCACTGCGTACGTACCCTCGTAGATTTTCATACTTTCCTCCATCGTACCAATCGGATTCTTCACCTGCTTATAAGTCCTCATCAACGATTGAAGAAAGTTATATCCGGGTGGAAGTGAATAGTTTTTCATGGCTGCGAAATCTTCTGGAATATAAACAACGGAATCTGGATTTCTTTTTGCCCGTTGGGTTCGGGGGGTTAATTTAGCGGCATGTCTTCCCGCCTCAAGCACATCGCCATTTCGGGCAATATCGGTTCCGGCAAAAGTACCCTCGCTGAGAAATTAGCCAAACATTATGGCTGGATACCACTGTTTGAGTCGGTTGAGAATAATCCGTACCTGCGTGATTTTTACGAGGACATGAGCCGCTGGGCATTTCACCTGCAGGTGTATTTTTTGAACAGCCGGTTCCGTCAGATCAATGAAATCCGGAACAACGATAAAACAATCGTGCAAGACCGGACAATTTATGAGGATGCGCACATCTTCGCGGCCAATCTTCGCAAAAGCGGCCACATCAGCGAACGCGATTACCAAAGTTATTTCGATGTGTTTAACTCCATGATCGAGTTTGTAAAACCACCCGATCTTCTGATTTACCTGCGCGCAGACATTCCCAAGCTGGTTAAGCAAATTGAAAAACGCGGGCGGGATTTTGAATATGCAATTCGTATCGATTACCTGAAAAATCTGAACGAACATTACGAAACATGGATCAGCAATTACACGCAAGGCAAGCTATTGATCATTGACGTAAACAAACTTGATTTTGTGGAGCGTGTGGAAGACTTCGCGTATGTAATCAGTCAGGTTGATTACGAGCTGAACAACCTGTTTAGCTGACAGGCTTCGTTGCCTTCAACATTTCAAGAATATCATCGATATATTCGCGTGAATTAGAAAGTCGGGGTACTTTATTTTGCCCGCCCAGTTTTCCGCGTCTTTTCATCCACTCATAAAATGTTCCTTCGTCGGCCGAATGAACTACCGGCTTTACAAGCGCTAAATCTTTTGCGCGTTTTGCATCGTAATCGGAATTAATGCTGCGAAGAGTGTCATCAAGCGTATCAACAAATTTCTTGTGGCTTGCCGGTTTCTTTGCAAATTCGATAACCCATTCGTGGCCTCCGCGTTTACCCTCATCAAGATAAACAGGTGCCGCGGTAAAGTTATTCATCACCGCCCCGGTCTCCTCGCATGCCCGGGTAATCGCCAGCTCGGCATTTTCAACAATTACCTCTTCACCAAACGCATTGATAAAATGCTTGGTGCGGCCTGATATTTTAATCCGGTAAGGAAGAATGGAGGTGAACTTTACAGTATCACCAATATTGTATCGCCATAGACCCGCGTTTGTGCTGATGATCATCGCGTAGTTCTTACCGATTTCAACTTCACTGAGTTGTAGTGCCTTCGGATTTGTTGAGTCAAGCTCTTCTACCGGAAGGAACTCATAGTAGATGCCATAATCCAGCATGAGCAGTAATTCTTCCGAGTTCGACTGATCCTGAATTCCAAAGAAACCTTCGCTGGCGTTATACGTCTCCCAATAGTTCATGCCTTTTTTTGGAATCAATTTTTTGAAGAGATTCCGATAAGGCCCGAATGCAACAGCACCATGGAAAAAGACCTCCAGGTTCGGCCACACTTCTGTAATATTCTTCTTGCCTTGCGCTTCGACAATTTTTTGAATGAGAAGAATCGTCCACGTGGGCACACCGGCAATGCTGGTAACATTTACGTTCGCAGTTTCACGCGCCATTTTTTCAATCTTCTCCTCCCAATTATTCATCAGCGCAATATCCAGACTGGGTGTGCGGATAAACTCTGCCCATTCGGGAAGGTTTTGCATAATCACTGCCGAAACATCTCCATAATACGAACTTGCCGTTGAATCATATTCATTCAACTGGTAGCTGCCACCCACACCTAGACTTCGTCCGTCAAATATTTTTGTTTCGGGATGTGTGTTCACATAAATCGACAGCATGTCTTTGCCGCCCTTGAAGTGACAATCTTCCAACGCTTCCTGCGAAACCGGAATAAATTTGCTTCGTGCGTTTGTCGTGCCCGAGGATTTCGAAAACCATTTGATCTCGGAAGGCCAGAGAATGTTTTGTTCACCGCGCATCAATCGTTCGATGTAGGGAAACATGTCTTCGTACGATGAAATCGGGACGCGTTCAGCAAACTGTTCGTATGTAGCGATCGAGTCAAAGTCGTATTTGCGACCAAACTCCGTTCCCTTTGCCGTTTTTAAGAGTTTTTGCAAAAGTTCATCCTGAACGTCATGCGGGTATTTCATGAACAGCTCGATCTGGTGGATCCGCTTCTTCATGACCCAGGTAAGGATGGAATTGATTAAACCCATATTGAACGAACATCCAAAATACGAATTTTGGATAAGACTGCGGCTGGCGTGTACCTTTTACTGGGAATTCTCCGTAGCAGCCTTTGCTCTGCGCAATTCGAAGTTCTGACCGAGGTAAACCTTGCGTACCTGCGGATCGCTCGCCAGCTCGTGGGCAGTGCCTGATTTAAACAACTTGCCGTCAACCATCAGGTATGCGCGATCAGTAATCGAAAGCGTTTCATCAACATTGTGATCGGTGATCAGAATACCGATGTTCTTACTTTTTAATCTTGCGATGATGGTTTGAATTTCCTCTACAGCAATCGGGTCAACACCGGCAAATGGTTCATCAAGCAACACAAACTTCGGGTCAACCGCCAGTGCCCGCGCAATTTCTGTTCTTCTGCGTTCACCACCCGATAATGACATACCTAAGTTCTTGCGCACTTTCTGCAGACTAAATTCTTCCAGAAGCTGATCTACTTTTTCCTTCCGCTGCTTGCTGGTGTTATCGCGCATTTCAAGTACCGCCAAAATATTTTCTTCTACGGTGAGCTTTCTGAATACGGAGGCTTCCTGTGCAAGATAGCCCAGGCCAAGTTTGGCGCGCTGATACATCGGGAGTGGAGTGATCTCTTCATTCTCTAAGAAGATTTTTCCTTCGTTTGGTTTGATAAGCCCCACGATCATATAGAATGAAGTTGTTTTACCGGCACCGTTCGGCCCAAGCAATCCAACAATCTCGCCCTGGTTAACTTCTACCGAAACGTTGTTAACCACCGTGCGGGTTTTATATTTCTTAACAAGGTTCTCTGCCCGTAATTTCATATCAGTCAAACTTAATGTCTTTCGCGCGTAGCTGAATAGACGTATATCCGTTATAAAAATTTTCTTCGATGGTAAACGCCATCCGGAAAGGCGTTTGCATCGCGAGTTGGTCGTAATGTTCACCTAAATCAAACCCGACAACCTGAAATGCACTGCCGTTACCTTCCTGCGATGCCGTAAACTTTACGTGACGATCTTTGAAGTTAGAGAGTGAGTTAGAGGCATAAACATTCTGAGCTTCGAACACAGGCTTCTGATTCTCGGGCCCAAACGGTGCCATCTGCTTGAGTACATTGATAAACTTAGGCGTGATCGCATCGAAAGAAATAGGTGTATCAATTTCAATGGAGGGCGTTAACATCTCTGAAGTAATTTGTGCCGTCACCACTTCCTCAAATCGTTGTTGAAAAGCTGCCAGATTCTTCTTATCCATCGTAAGGCCCGCTGCGTATTTGTGGCCCCCAAATTTTTCGAGCAAATCACTGCATTTGCAGATCGCCTCGTAAAGATCGAATCCCATCACGCTTCGTGCGGAGCCCGTTATTTTATCGTTCGATTCGGTGAGGATCACAGTGGGGCGGTAATATTTTTCAATACACCGAGCAGCAACTATGCCAATTACGCCTTTGTGCCACGTGTTTTTAAATAAAACGGTCGATTTAGCTGAACGAAGCACTTCATTGTTGTGAATCATCGACAACGCCTCCTCGGTAATGTCGAGGTCGAATTGCCTGCGGGTATCATTGTTAAGATTCAATGCCCCTGCGAGCTCCAGCGCTTCCGATTCGGTTTCGGCAATTAGCAATTCAACAGCCGCACTTGCATGGGCAACGCGTCCCGCAGCATTGATACGCGGACCGAGCGTAAAAACAATTCCGGAAACATCGAGATCACTCCGGTTTTGCGACACTTCGCGCAATGCTTTTAATCCCGGTAACGGATTCTCATTCAATTTTCTTAATCCGTAGTAGGTAAGTATTCTGTTTTCGCCCGTGATCGGCACAATATCCGAAGCAGTACTTACAGCAACTAGGTCGAGAAACTGATAAACCTCCTGCTCATTCCGGTGTTGACGCGCATACGCCTGGATCAGTTTAAAACCAAGTGCGCATCCGCTGAGTTCTTTGTATGGATAGTTGCAATCTTTTCTTTTTGGATCTAAAACGGCAACTGCATTTGGAATTTCTTCATCCGGCAAGTGGTGATCGCAGATGATGAAATCAATTCCTTTGTGCTCAGCCAGCACAACCATGTCGGCTGCCTTGATACCGCAGTCCAGTGCAATGATCAGCGTGTACCCGTTTTCATCTGCCCATTCAATACCCGCGCGTGAAACACCATAACCTTCTTTATGACGATCCGGAATATACACTGCACAATTCGGATGAAACGCTCGCAGATAGCTGTACACGAGGGCAACGGCTGTTGTACCATCAACATCGTAATCGCCATAGACAAGAATTTTTTCCTGCGCATCAATTGCTCGCTTCAACCGATCAACTGCCTGCTGCATGTCCTTCATCAGAAACGGATCATGGAGCTCTTCAAGTTTCGGGCGGAAGTATGCTTTCGCAGATTCGAAGTCGTTCGTGCCGCGCTGTACGAGGATCGTGCTGAGGTATGGATTGATGTTGATCTCCTGCGAGAGTTTCTCAACCGCTTCGCGTGGGGGCGTTTGCTTATAAATCCAGCGCTTCTCCATACTGATTACACCTGCAAGAATACAAAAAGAGCAGCGATGATGCTGCTCTTTCACTGACAGGTTATGTCAACTTATTGTTTTGGCGCATCTGCGGGCTTGGCCGGCACTTTGTCGCCCACCACGCCTTCGAGCACATCTTTAATTTCTACCCGCTGACCGTCCTTATATGGCACGATCCACGCATCTTTCACACCCATTTCGCGCATATACTTTTTGAAAGTATCCGCTTCCCAATAATCACGGAACACGCCAATGGTCAGCTTCTGATCACCTTTATCGGTTGCTTCTCCGCCAAAGTTCGGATTGTTGTCGAAGTACTTTTTCAGGTCTTTGTTTTTAAACGCACCGATCTGAACCTTGAACACGACTCCTTTCGAAAAGTCCATCGGGTTGATCACCGGATTTTCTTTAAGCTGAGCAAGTTCTGCTTTGGCTGCAGTAAGTTCCGAGCGCATGCGCGAAAGCTGATCTTCCAGTTCAGCGATCTTCGCATCCTTGTCGCTGATGGTTGCCTGCATTTGCTTGGTTTGATTGGTCAAGGTAGCCACATTGTCATCCGCTACCTTTTTTTCTTCGGTAAGCGTTTTCAGCGCAGCAGGGTTCTTCTTGAACTCCTTGGCTTTCTTCTTCCACTCCTTTTTTTCTTGCTTGGAGAGCTGGGCGAATGATTCAGTGCCCGCAAAAAGTAAAACCAGACAGAATAGTAGTGTTAGTTTTTTCATGTGTGTTTTTGTTTTTTATAAAGTGGTCGCAAAAAATGGCCATGAATACGAACCGCTTACGCGATGGTTAGACCTGACCTATTCATTGTTAGAGGTTAAATCTTATTAAAAGTACGAAATATTTCTAAAATCCTAATTTTCAGAGGCTTCCGACCATCTTCTCCGGACGAACCCATTCATCAAACTGGGCCGATGTGAGAAGGCCAAGCTCAACAGCAGCTTCACGCAACGTTTTATTTTCCTTGTGTGCCTTCTTCGCAATTTTGGCTGCATTCTCATAGCCGATATGCGTGTTCAATGATGTTACCAGCATCAATGAATTCTCCATGTGTTGCTTGATAATCGGCAGGTTCGGCTCGATGCCTTCTGCACATTTATCGTTAAACGATACACAGGCATCGCCCAACAAGCGTGCTGATTGTAAAACGTTTGCAGCAATTACAGGCTTGAACACATTCAGTTCGAAGTGACCGTTCATGCCACCAACTGATACGGCAACATCATTACCGATTACCTGGGCGCAAACCATCGTTAACGCTTCAGGCTGCGTAGGATTTACTTTACCCGGCATGATGGATGAGCCAGGCTCGTTATCGGGAATAATAACTTCGCCAATTCCCGAGCGTGGACCCGAACTTAACATGCGGATATCGTTCGCGATCTTCATAAATGCCACAGCCGAACGTTTCAATGCGCCCGACAATTCAACCATTGCATCGTGTGCGGCAAGTGCTTCGAATTTGTTTGGCGCGGTAACAAACGGATAACCCGTTAACTCCGCAATCTTTTTGGCAACCAATACATCATATCCTTTTGGTGTATTCAGGCCGGTACCAACTGCTGTTCCGCCCAGCGCGAGTTCACGAACAACTTCGAGCGCATTCTTGATCGCGCGCATGCTGTTGTCGATCTGCTGCACATATCCGGAAAATTCCTGGCCTAGCGTCAATGGAGTTGCATCCATGAAGTGCGTGCGACCGGTTTTTACAATGTTCTTATATTCTTTCGCCTTTTTGTCGAGCGTATCGCGAAGCTTCTTCATTCCCGGAAGTGTAATTTCCGTCACCTGCTTGTAGGCTGCGATGTGCATCGCTGTCGGGAATGTATCGTTTGACGACTGTGACTTATTAACATCATCGTTTGGATGAAGTACCTTCTTTTCATCGGCCAGGTTACCTCCGCTGAGTACATGCGCGCGGTACGCGATTACTTCGTTGGCGTTCATGTTGCTTTGCGTACCTGACCCCGTTTGCCAGATTACGAGTGGAAACTGCTCGTCAAGCTTACCGGCTATAATTTCATCACATGCTTTGGCGATGAGATCCTTTTTCTCTGCAGATAAAACACCCAGTTCATGATTGGCCATGGCCGCAGCTTTCTTCAGGTACCCGAAAGCATAGATAATTTCCTTCGGCATGCTGGCTTCAGGGCCAATCTTAAAATTATTGCGCGAGCGTTCAGTTTGCGCGCCCCAGTACTTGTCGGCAGGCACTTTTACTTCGCCCATGGTGTCTTTCTCAATGCGATAGCTCATGTTATTGGAATTAATATGTGTTCAAAGTTAGAAAAAGGCCGAAAACAAAAATGCCGGAATTGCTCCGGCATTTGAATCATTTCTGGTAAGATTGTCAACCCCCGTCCTTCTTGAAGTATTTGTCTTCATCGAATTCCGGTTCGGCCTCCTCTTCAACAGGTTTCGCGCGTTCGCGTACCTCTAAAATTTTGAATTCGGTACGTCTGTTCATGTCGCGACCTTTCGGATTGTCGGTTCCATCGGGATTTGTATTACGCGCGATGGGAAATTCTTCTCCATAACCTCGGGCAGTTAGTCGATCTGATGAGATGCCATGCTGGATCAAATAACGCACGGTAGATTCCGCTCGACCCTTTGACAGCTCATAGTTATAGGTATTTGAACCAACACTATCCGTGTGTGAGCCCATTTCAATCTTAATTTCCGGATTGTCGATCAGCAGCTGTACCAATTTGTCAAGTTCCTTCGCTGCCGTGGAGGTGATTCTCGTACTGTCAAATTCAAAGTAGATGTTCTCAAGCCTAAATGGTTTTAACAACTCAATTTTATCCAGCACCACAATCGTATCGAGTGTAATGTTTGTAATGAGTTCGGTTAATGTTTTCGGATCGACAGACTTACCAAGCGTGGTGTACGTCTGACGCTTCACCAGGTATCCGTCCTGTTCTCCGATCAGGTTGTAGTTTTCATTTTCATAAACGCGGAACAGGAATTTACCATCATTACCGGTAACATAGTCTTGCATCACATTGCTATTCGCATCGATCAATGAAACTTTGGTGTTGGGGAGTATCTGAAGCTTTCCGGATTTATCAGGTGTATAGGTTATCCCTGCGAGGTAGTAGTTGACAACGCGCAAGTCGGGATCTTCATTCACGAAGGTGTAAACATCATCATCACCTTTACCGCCTTCGCGATTTGAAACAAAGAAGCCTCGATCCGGACGTACGAGGAAAATTCCAAAATCATCTCCGGTTGAATTGACAGGCTCACCCAGATTCTCAATCGATGTTTTTCCGTTAACACGTTTTACAACAAAGAGATCCAGTCCGCCAAAGCCCGGGTGTGCATCAGAAGCGAAATAGAACTTCGCATCTTCGGCTACGTATGGAAACATTTCATTTCCGGGAGTGTTGATTTCCGGGCCAAGGTTGCGAATGCGTGAAAATCTTCCGCGGGAATCGATCTGCGCTGCATAGATATCCGTACCGCCATAACCGCCTTCACGATTCGATGCAAAATAAACGGTGCGACCATCCGGACTAAATGCCGGTGTTGAATCCCATGACTTAGGTGTGTTAACACTACCTGTGATGATTTGCGGGTCACCCCATTGGCCATTACGATATCTCGCCATGTACAAATCAACATCCTCACTTCCCTTTTTTCTGCCGGTATTTCCTTTGCCAAACAGCATCATCTTTCCATCCGGTGAGAACGCTACCGTACCATTGTTTACATTTTCTGTATTGATGCTTGGCGGAAGCGGAGCAACTGTTGCCATGTCGACATTGGCTCCGCGTGATGCAACTTTATAAATGTTCGTATATGGTGTTCCGGTAGCGCTGTAGATTTTTCCGTTGCCACGGGATGACGTGTAGTATAACTCGTTGTTCAGGTATGCTGGTGAATACTCACTGGCGGGTGTATTCAACAACTCAAGATTTTTAACACGGTAGTAACTTGTCTTCTGTCGAAGATTGTTCAGATAGGTAAGTCCGTTAAATTCCGCAGCAGCCCGGTCTTTTAAGGCTTCATTTGTGGTGCGTGCCTGAAGCTCCTGAAGTTCTTTTTGAGCTTCTTCGTATTTGCCGTTTGCCTTTAATGCCTGTGAATGATAAAACTGAATCGTGTCTTTATCAAACCCCCTGCCACCGGCTTTTTCATAATATTCTTCTGCTTCTTTCAGGCGGTTAGAAAGGCGGTAGGATTCAGCAATAAGGAAATTCGCTCGGCCACTGTTAGCCGTTTTTGAACCCTTCAATAAATTAATGGTGTTCTGATATTCACCGCGATTGAATGATTTCAATGCCTTCTTTTCAACACTGCACCCCGCAACCAGCAGTACGGCCATCAATACAACAACAACCCTCATGTTTTTCATTCAATCCTAAAGCTACAAAAAACTCTTAAACCACCGTTTTGGGCAGGTATCGCTTAAGCCATGATCTCTCGGCCGGTAAAATCCACTCGCTCTCTAATTGGCCCTTCGTTGCAATCACGTTGTTGAAGAAGAGCGTATCCTGGTTCCAACGGCCTTCCGCCAGCGCCCGGCCTAACTCAGGTAGGGGGATAATTTCTGTCTCCGATTTTTTACGAAAGGCAACATTCGCCCGATCAAACAATCCCAGCGAAAACTGCTGATCAAGCTGCCGCATTACGCGAACAGATGAGTCAATCGAACACCCGCTGGCCTCGTTGTAGTTTTCATCGGCCGCCAGAACAATAAACTGGTCTTCCAAAATCGTAAACGAAGTTTTCATCGGGTTGCCATGCACCACCCACGACTGGGTAAACGCTAAAAGTGTTTCCGAAATTGTGCTTTTCTCAGACGCTGAGAATTTCCGGCCAGCCTGATATATCCAGATCCGTGCTGATTTGTCTAACGATTTGAAGGGTGTGAACATGGCGAAGATTTAAAGTAAACGTTAACCGGAAAGATGACTTTAATTCAAACCTTTCGCCTCCGCGATTAGTTCGGCCAGGTCTTTTACTTTCACGTCACTTTCACGCTCTTTGTTCTTCACACCATCACTCATCATGGTCATACAAAACGGGCACGCTACCGCAATGGTACTCGCACCGGTTGCAAGCGCTTCTTCCGTACGTTCGATGTTGATTTCCTTCTTTCCTTTTTCAGCGTCTTTAAACATCTGCGCACCGCCTGCTCCACAACACAAACCGGTTGTCCGGCAACGTTTCATTTCCACCAGGTCTGCATCAAGTGCTTCGAGCACCGCGCGGGGCGCTTCATAGATATTGTTGGCCCGTCCTAAAAAGCACGAATCATGGTAGGTGATCTTCTTTCCTTTGAACGAACCACCGCCTTCGAGCTTGATCTTTCCTTCGTTGATCAACTGCTGAAGGAATGCCGAGTGATGAATAACTTCATAGTTACCACCCAGCTCAGCATATTCGTTTTTGATTGTGTTAAAACAATGCGGGCAAGCCGTAACGATTTTCCTAATTCCATAACCGTTCAGCACCTGAATGTTGCTCATTGCCTGCATCTGAAACAAAAATTCATTGCCAGCTCTCCGTGCAGGATCGCCCGTGCACGATTCTTCAGTACCCAACACGGCAAACTTTATGTTTACTGCATTCAGGATTTTTACAAAAGCTTTGGTAACACGTTTATACCGATCGTCATACGAGCCGGCACAGCCAACCCAAAAAAGTATTTCGGGAGATTCACCTTTGGCGGCAAGATCAGCTACAGTTGGAACATTCATCCGTTAAATTTTTAAGATTCTTTTGACCAGTTAAAACGATCGCTTGGTGAAAACTTCCAGGGAGCAAAGCTTGTTTCAATGTTCTGAAACATTGAGTTCCACGATGGTGGTGCCCCGGATTCTTCCATGGCAACATAGCGCCTCAGCTCCAGAATAATCTCAAGCGGATTAATCAGCACCGGACAAGCTTCCACACATGCGTTGCAACTGGTGCATGCATTAATTTCTTCTTTCGTGATATAGTCGTTAAGCAGTGTCTTTCCATCATTCAATCCTGGTCCGCCCTTCTGCAAACTCTTCCCCACATCTTCCATGCGATCACGTGTGTCCATCATGATCTTCCGTGGTGAAAGTTTTTTACCGGTAATATTTGCAGGACATTGTTCTGTACAGCGACCGCATTCTGTACACGAGTAAGCAGCCATCAGGTTATTCCACGTAAGATCGTTCACATCCTTTGCTCCAAAACGCCCGGGTTCAACGGTTGTTGGTGTTGCGTTTGCATCGGCGAGGCCCAGCATCGATTTTACTTCATTCGTAACCACCGGCATGTTGGTCATTTTTCCTTTCGGCTCAAGCTTTGCGAAATAGGTGTTCGGGAATGCAAGGAAAATATGAAGGTGTTTTGAGTACGTAACATAAACCGCAAATGCCAGAATACCGATGATGTGGAACCACCACGCAAACCGCTCTATAATAATGAGTACACCGGTTTCCATGTTTTGAAACAATGGAAGCAGGAAACTGCTAAAGAACAAAGAGCCTGTAGGTGTGTAATGATCGTTACGGGATTGAAGTACCTGATCTGTGGCGTTCATCGTCAGGATGGCGATCATCAAAATAATTTCGGTAAACAGGATGATGTTCGCATCCATCCGTGGCCACTTCGCTAAGTCAGGCAGGTTCAGTCGTTTCGTTCTTAAAATATTTCTGCGAATCAGAAATACAACACACGCCAGCAGCACGGCTACCGCCAAAAACTCGAACATGTTCATGAGCGCCGTGTAAAAGCCCCCGAGATTCGGGGCGAAGATACGGTGCGTTCCGGCAAGACCGTCAATGATAAACTCCAGTACTTCCAGGTTGATTACCAGAAAGCCTACATAAACAAAGAGGTGAAGAAATGCGGGGACAAATTTTTTGAACATCTTCTTCTGGCCGAAAGCCACGAGCAGCACATTTCTGAGGCGCTCATCTTTACAGTCATTGATTTCGGCCTTCTTCCCAAGACTAATGGTGCTTCGGATAAAGCCAACCCGTTTGGCAATCAAATAGCCGGCTCCCGCCAGTACAATAAAAAAGAGAATTTGCTGAATCATTCCGCGATCGGGGATATGTTTTGCATACAATCTAAAATTATATAGTTTTGTGCCCCTGTTCAACCGCCACAGGTTGAATTAATGCCGGTGACGTAGCTCAGTTGGTAGAGCAAAGGACTGAAAATCCTTGTGTCGGGGGTTCAATTCCCTCCGTCACCACTTCAAGCCCCTTCTTTCACGAAGGGGTTTTTTGTTTTCAGATCATTCGCGTACAAAACCAATTCCTTCAAAAAAAGGCAAAATCCCGGAAAGAATTACTATTTATTAGCCGGGATTCGAAGCTATAACTTATGATGATCCATTTTGTTTATATTCTGCAAAGCGGGGTAGACAATTCTTTCTACAAAGGGATTACCGATAATCTTGTCCGAAGGTTTGCGGAGCACAACTCGGGGAAGGATAGTTACACCAAACAGTACGCACCGTGGGATTTGGTTTGGTTTACAACTAAAGAAAGTCGCTCCGAGGCATTCCAGCTTGAGCGAAAGCTTAAAAATCTCTCGGTTCAGCGAACGCTACAATTCATGAGAAAATATCCAGTGGAAGATTCAATTGTAGGGGTCCCTGACGTGACGCAGCCGCGTCAGTCAGGATGCTGACCGAAGCGTCAGCATTTTTTGTTTCAGGCCGTTCGCGTACAAAACCAATTCCTTCAAAAAAAGGCAAAATCCCGGAAAGAATTACTATTTATGGCCAGGGATTCGAAGCTATAACTTATGATGATCCATTTTGTTTATATTCTGCAAAGCGGTGTAGACGATTTTTTTTAAGAAATGCGAAGAGCCGTGCCGGGGACATCCGTACATAACAGATAGGAACACAACAAAAAGGGACGCAATGTTGCGTCCCCTAAACATTAATATCGCTGATTGCCTATTGATAGTGCTTCAGCCGAACAACCTCCTCGCGGGTAAGGTGGCGCCAATGGCCGCGGCTCAACTCTTTTTTATCGAGACCTGCATAAACTGAACGGTCGAGTTTTACAACTTCATAGCCCAGTGCTTCGAAAATTCTGCGGATAACGCGGTTCCAGCCAATATGAATTTCAATGCCGATTGTCTTGTTATCGGGCGACACAATCGCGAGGTCATCTACGATTGCTTTGCCTTCTTCCAGATGAACACCTTTCTTAATTTTTTCAAAATCGGTTTTTGTGATTGGCTTGTCGAGATCAACCTTATAAATCTTCTTCACGTTGTGCGATGGATGCATCAGCTTGTCGGCAAGCTCGCCATCATTTGTCAACAACAAGAGGCCGGTGGTATTTCTATCCAGTCGGCCAACGGGATAAACGCGTTCTTTAATTGAATCAGCAATGATCTGCATAACAGTATTGCGCTCTTGCGGATCTTTTGTTGTCGTCAAAAATCCTTTCGGCTTGTTCATCAAAATGTATACAGGCTTCTCAGCGCGGAGTGTCTTTCCGTCATACTTCACAACATCCTTGCGACTTACTTTGTGGCCCATTTCGGTTACAACCGTTCCGTTAACGGTTACCAATCCCATTTTAATCAGCTCATCGGCTTCCCTGCGTGAACACACACCACTGTTTGAGATGTAACGATTCAACCGGATTTTATCAGTTCCTAAGTCTTCTTTGCTTTTTTCGATTGCTTTCCCGTATTCCGGTGCCGGTGCTGCGTTGCGAGTGAATGCTTTTCCGCCACGTGTTAATTTGGAAAAGAATCCTTTTTTCTCTCCGCGCTCTTCCTTGTCGGAAAACTTTGAACGCCTTGATTCTTCACGTTCATCATTGTCGGGACGCGAAGAATTATCTTCTCTTGGTTTAAAGCCTTCCGAACGCTTTTTGAAGTTGCCTTCTGATGATTTACCAAAACGTGAAGGACGCTTGTCGTCACCCTGCTTGTCGCGTGAAAAGTCACTGCCTTCCGAACGCTTTTTGAAGTTGCCTTCTGATGATTTGCTAAAGCGTGAAGGACGCTTGTCGTCACCCTGCTTGTCACGTGAAAACCCACTGCCTTCCGAACGTCTTTTGAAATTGTCTTCCGATGATTTGCCAAAGCGTGAAGGGCGCTTTACATCATCACGTTCATCACGAGAAAAACCTTCTGAACGTTTTCTGAAATTTCCGCGTGGACTTTCTGAATCGTCTTTACGATCGTATGATCTGCGTGGCTTGGAAAAATCTTTTCCGCTGCCGCGAGAACTTTTGAAGGGTTTCTTTGAATCTCCGCGTGAAGAGCGTTCACCGCGAGGTGAATCGGAACGTGAAGAATTTGACCGCGTTCTGCCGCCAGAAGGTTTTCTCCTGTCGCTGTTACGCTCGTTTGATTGATCACGCCTGGGCATCCGGTTCTTTTAAGTCTGTGCTTTCTCCGATGATGTTAATATCGCCTGTGAAGTCTTTCGGCACCGGCAGTTCGCTGATGTCGTTAATGCCGAAGTACTCCATGAATTTCGTTGTTGTTCCGTACAGCATCGGACGACCGATCGTATCGGCTTTTCCGGTGATTTCGATTAATTGTTTATCAAGCAACTTCTGAACAGCATAGTCGCAATTCACTCCGCGAATGTTTTCAATTTCTGTTTTAGAGATTGGCTGACGGTAGGCAATAATGGAAAGTGTTTCCATGGCAGAAGTCGACAATCTCTTTTTCGATTGTTGCTTCAGCATGATACCGATACTTGCCTGATACGCTGGCTTGGTTAAAAACTGGTAGCCACCAGCTGCACGGCTTAACTGAAATGAAAATTCATCTTGGTTGAATTTTTCGTCGATGCGAATGATTGCATTGGTAATATCTTCTTCCGGAACATCGGCATTAAACATTTCCGAAAGGCAAGCTTTAATCTCACTCACTTTAATCGGAGTAGGTGAACAGAAGATTAATGCCTCAATATGATTTTGAAGGAAATCCATGGTAAAAAGAAATCCAGTTCAGGTTACTACCTGCCGGCCACTGGCAACCGGCAAGCAGAGAAAGATTAATCCTTCTTCATCATTTTTGCTTCGATCGATTGAGTTGTGTGCGGAACTGCAATCAATCGTTCTTTTGAAATCAATTTCCCGGTTACTGTACAGATACCGTACGTACCATTCTTAATGCGAACAAGGGCATTCTCCAGGTTGGTGATAAACTTCTGCTGACGCGCTGCAAGCTGGCTGAGGTTTTCTTTTTCAGCGGTTTCTGCACCGTCTTCCAGAACTTTGGTGTTTCCACCCGATGTTGCATCGGTACCTGAGTCGTTATCGCGGCTAAGCGTATCTTTCAAAATCTTGTATTCGCCACGCGCCTTATCAAGCTTTTCGTTGATCAGCACTTCGAATTCCTTCAACTCGGCATCCGAATAACGGGTGCGGTCATCTTCCTTAGAGGCTGTCTTCGCAGGTTTATGCGCGATCGGGCGCTGGGTTAACACTGGAAAATTAACGAGTTGAGGAGGTGCCGGCTTTGCTGGTGCGGGCGTTGCTTTAACTGTCGTTGTCTTTTTTGCGGCTGTTTCTTTCTTCACGGTTATCTTTTTAGTTGCCACCTTTTTCGCAGGCGCTTTCTTTTTTGGAGCTGCTTTTTTTGCTGGTTTTGCCTTAGCGGGCTTCTTAGCTGCCTTGGCAGGTTTTTTTGTCTTCGCCATGTCTTAAAAAAGTTGCGCAAAATTAAACCCTTGGGGCAAACAAAAAAAGTTATCACGTTAATTCACCGTTAGCTAAATGCCTGAAATTCACCTCCATTCGCCATTTGCATAATCGGGACCAATAAAAATGAAAACGTTTGCTAAGATTACGTTACGCTTTAACCCTTACCATTATGAGAATACTCCCGGTTTTACTTCTGATTCTGCTCTTTTCCGCCTGTTCATCGAAAACTGAGGAGCAGAAACGTTGGGAATCGCACAAGGCCAGCGTGACCATTACCCGGGATGATTTTGGAGTGCCTCATGTGTATGGAAAAACGGATGCCGATGCCGTTTTTGGGTTACTGTATGCGCAGTGCGAGGACGACTTTAACCGTGTGGAGCGAAATTATATTTGGGCCACCGGAAGGCTGGCCGAAGTTGAGGGCAAAGGCGAATTATACAGCGACCTGCGCGCAAACCTTTTCATGACGCAGGATGAAGCTGAATATTATTACAAGACCAGTCCGGAGTGGCTGCGTAAACTGTGTGACGCTTTTGCCGATGGAGTGAATTACTACCTCGCAACGCATCCCGATGTAAAACCAAAGTTACTTACGCATTTCGAACCGTGGATGCCCATGTATTTCTTCGAAGGTTCGATTGGCGGTGATATTGAATCTATCCCCCCAGAAAAAATTCAACAGCTGTATGATTCTATGGATGCCATTGCGCGCACCGAATCTGTAAGCAGCACGTTACAGGAACCAAGCGGATCAAACGGCTTCGCAATTTCCGGCAAGCTCACGGAATCAGGTAAAGCCATGTTACTGATTAACCCGCACACCTCGTTTTTCTTCCGCGGGGAAGTTCATGTGGTAAGTGAAGAGGGTTTAAATGTATACGGAGCAGTAACCTGGGGCCAGTTTTTTGTTTACCAGGGTTTCAACGAACACAATGGCTGGATGCACACCTCCTCGTATACAGATGTAATGGATGAGTTTGTTGAAACCGTTATTAAAAAAGACGATCAGCTCTTTTATAAGTATGGCGAAGAGTTGCGACCTGTCATCCAAAAGAATATCACCCTGAATTATCTGGAGGGCGACTCATTGGATGAAAAGACGTTTACGTTCTATCGCACGCATCACGGACCCATCACGCATCTTACCGATGGTAAGTGGACCGCTACCGGAATGAACTGGAATCCTTCGAAAGCATTGCAGCAATCTTTTCTTCGTACAAAAACAACTTCACATCAGGAATTCTTAAAGGTGATGGATTTAAGAACGAATTCATCCAACAACACGGTGTATGCTGATGCGGAAGGAAACATCGCGTTGTACCAGGGAAACTTTATTCCAAAGCGTGACATTCAGTTCGATTACTCGAAACCGGTTGACGGGAGCAACACGGCCACTGACTGGAAAGGATTGCATGACGTGAAAGATGAAATCAACGTTGTTAATCCGCCTAACGGATGGATACAAAATTGTAATTCCACTCCGTTTACCGCAGCGCTCGAGTATTCACCAAAAAAAGAAAACTATCCGTACTACATGGCAACCGAACCCGAAAACTTCCGGGGCATTCACGCGCAGCGCGTGCTAACAGGTCGCAGCGGATATACGCTCGATAAACTCATTCAAACGGCATACGATCCATACCTGCCTGCGTTTGAAAAACTCATTCCCGGGTTGATCGAAGCATATGATAAAAAAGGAAAGAACTACACATCATTAAAACCGGCAATTGATACGTTGCGAAACTGGAATCTGAAAGTATCGAAAGAATCAGTCGCGATGTCGCTTGCTCACTTCTACATCTCATTATACATGCAGAAAGGAGAACGCGATCCTGAACTGGAGTTGATTGATGTTATCAACTACTTCGGTACCGGCAGTCCGCTGGAGGAACGTCTGAACATTTTCACACTTACAGTTCAAAAACTCAACGAAGATTTCGGCACGTGGAATACACCGTGGGGCGAGATCAACAGATTGCAACGCCTGACAGGCGACATCAAGCAACCATTCGATGACAGCAAACCGAGTGTTGCCATCGGTATGGCTTCCGGAAACTGGGGCGCACTTGCATCATTTGGCGCACGCGGAACACCGAACACAAAAAGGATTTACGGAACGTATGGAAACAGCTTTGTTGCTGTTGTGGAATTTGGTGATCGTGTAAAAGCGAAAAGTATTCTCGCAGGCGGACAAAACGGAAATCCGGCATCGCCACATTTCTTTGACCAGGCGCAACGATATGCCGATGTTCAATTTAAAGATGTAGCATATTATAAGGAAGATGTTGAAAAGCGTGCTGTGCGGACCTATCATCCAGGAGATAAATAGATAAAATCTAATGAAAGAAAAAGTTGCTCTGATTTTCCAATCGCTTTTCAAACCCGCAGAAACGTATCGTATAATTCAGGCCAATCCTGAACGGGACGCTTCATTATTACTGGCAACAATACTTCCCGTTAGTATAGTCTTCCCCGAGCTTATTAATCCCAAAACAGATGTATTGGTAAAAGTTCTTTTGTTGGCAGGTGGAATCGTCATAACTGTTTTATCGGTTGTCTTATTTGCTCATTTACTGAATTGGATTTCGGGCATATTTAGAAAAACAGATGCAGCCAATTCGCTGCGGTTGGCCATTCCTTATGCTTTTGTGCCTGCTATCGTTGTAAATTTTTTATCGCTGGCGTTACCTGCTGAAGTTGCAATCTGGCTGCGGCTCTTGGCAGTACTGTGGGTTTTAATTTCGCTCACAGCGTTTGTATCAGAGTTGAAAAATCTTGATCGCATCAGATCCTTCACGAGCGTTTTTATTTCCGTGCTCATCTGGTCGCTTCCTGTACTTGTTTTTAAAATCATTTGGCCGTTAATGGCTGCCCGTTCGAATTAAAATTGACAGATGAAGCTGGTTATTACGGGTCTTCTAATCACACTGCTTTTTACGCGTGACCACTCTGCGGATACATGGTATCGTGTTCAGTTCCACTCGCTATGTGATGAGCCCGGCCGCCAGGTAACACCTGAACGGGCTGCCAAACGCGGCACACTTAAAGCGTATAACATTCGTGAGCAAAAGATTGCAGGGGATACCACTCAGGTTTCCTTCGAGTTTATTTCGAATTGCTGTGAAACACATACCGGTACTGCTGAAATTGCTGACAGCACTTTAATCCTTAATTATTATCGCACAAATGCGGAAGCCTGTCGTTGTTTGTGTGATTACCGCCTCACATATTCCATTTCCGACACTACGCGGCACTGGAAATCTGTCTCGGTAAACAGACTGGAAAAGAAAAAATAACCTGTCGTTTATCATTTCGGGGGCGTTTACGTTCTTTGCCATCCGGTTGCCTCGGCCGTTACTACTCTACCAAAAATTTCAATGGAAAAAACTGTTGTTAAGGAAAGGCTGTTTAGCCCGTATCAGATTTTTATTATTGCTGTACTAACGTTTCTGCAATTCACCGTCATTCTCGATTTCATGGTGCTGTCACCGTTGGGTGAGCAACTTATGAAAGAGCTTGACATCTCACCGTCACAATTCGGCATTGTTGTTTCCGCCTATGCTCTCAGCGCGGGCGCTTCGGGGCTGCTTGCCGCAGGCTTTGCCGACAAATTCGATCGTAAAAAATTGCTATTGTTTTTTTATGTTGGCTTTATCATCGGCACACTTTTATGTGGTTTGGCTCCGGACTATAATTCTTTGTTGATTGCGCGTGTTGTGACAGGAGTATTTGGAGGAGTAATCGGGTCGATCAGCTTCGCAATAATCACGGATCTTTTTTCACTGCAAACGCGCGGCCGCGTAATGGGATTCGTGCAGATGGCTTTTGCAGCGAGTCAAATCCTTGGAATTCCCATTGGGCTTTATCTGGCAAACAAAATGGGATGGCATTCTCCTTTCTTGTTGATTGTTGGTGTAAGCGTTTTTGCCGGAGTGTTCATCTTCTTTTATATGAAACCCGTGAATGCGCATCTTCAGCTGCAAACCGAGCGAAACGCACTTCGGCATTTATTTAAAACAGTTTCGAAACCAAGATATCTCCAGGCATTTGCCGCCACTGCGTTGCTTGCCACGGGTGGTTTTATGATGATGCCGTTCGGAACAGCCTTTAGTGTCAATAACCTGGGCGTTACCCGGGAAGATCTGCCAATGATTTTTTCCATCACCGGATTGTTCTCGATTGTTACCGGGCCGCTGATCGGTTTCTTCAGCGATAAAATCGGGAAGTATACGATTTTCGTAATCGGATCGGTTTGGAGCATCATCATGGTGCTGGTTTATACCCATCAGGATGTAATTCCGCTTTGGATGGTGATCATGTTTAACGTACTGATGTTTATGGGCATTTCTGCACGCATCATTTCATCATCCGCATTGCTTACGGCTGTTCCGACCCCGGCTGATCGCGGAGCGTTTATGGGGGTGAATGCATCGCTGCAACAAATATCAGGAGGCATCGCTGCCGCTATCGCAGGAATGATTGTATACCAGGAAACAAAAACAAGTCCGCTGGAGAATTATCCGATTCTCGGTTACGTGGTGTGCGTAACAACCATCATTACGATTATTATGATGTATTTCCTG
The DNA here is from genome assembly GCA_016786585.1 of Cyclobacteriaceae bacterium. Lineage (GTDB taxonomy): Bacteria > Bacteroidota > Bacteroidia > Cytophagales > Cyclobacteriaceae > UBA2336. The sequence continues at coordinate 147,248 of JAEUUI010000006.1, read as the reverse complement.
AATCGGATGATTACAAGAACAGAAGGTGCAAAGGTGGCATAGTGAGGTCACTGAAACCTGGACGCCACAATCACCCGCTTCCGGAATGTTTCTACGTTACCCGTTGAGTTAAACACTTCCATCCAAACAGTGTAGTAACCCGTTCTCGCTTTGGTGCCGTCAGTCATGTCGCCATCCCAACGAAAAAAGCCTGATGTTCCCAACACTTCGTTGTTGGCAAGTTGCTTTATCTGGCGACCCTGACTGTCCAGAATTTTTACGTTGGCAACATATCCGCCCGCATCAAAGTTGTAATGAATTTGTGTGAACGCAGGTTGTCCGGTAACGGGTTCGAATATTTCAGGCTCAACGTTAACCTTATCCGCCAACATCTCACCTCTAGCATTTGAATTAATGTATCCGGGTGTGGCAAATCCGGAGACTGAGCTGGCCGATTTCCAGTTGGCGGCTTCATTCGTTTCCGCATTCGCGGAAATGCGTTCGAGCGAAACCCCTTCCTTGTCTTTCAAAAAAACCGAATGATAGTCTTCTGTGTACAGAAAGAAATCAATCACCTTTCCATCAGAATTAATAAGTGCTACGGTTCCTTCATCGTCATTAAAAGATGGTAAGTCGTCAATTACGAAAATGTTTTTCTCAACTGTCTGAACATAATCATTCAGCAACACATTGATATCTTCTGTAAAAACGAGAAACGTGTGCGGTGCAATGACAACCTCTTCGGATGAGATCTTTTTAGTATTAACTGCTTGATTGTTTATGTAATTAGATACCGACCAGTTTTTGAGAGAAATGTATTTATCGGAGTTGTTATAAATCTCTACGAAATCATTTCCCGCAGGTCGCGGATTAAATAAGATTTCATTTACGATAAGGTCGCGTTCAGCTGCGGGTTCCGGCAATGCAAAGATTGCTGTTGAATAGTCTGCCTGAATCTCGTTCCCATTGCAGTCGAAAATGCGCTTTGCGGCAAGTTTGTATTGGGTTCTTGTTGCGAGATCAACATCAAGAGTCAACTTAATGGTGGTTAATGATTCATCCGTGAATTCAACGCTTATAATGTTGGTTGCAGGTGTTATGGTGAATGATGAAACGTCAGGAGCTTCTGCTAACAGCTTTTCATCGAATTGTACGCGCAATGTGTTCGCTAACAGCGGAACAGCTTTAATCAATTTTGGTCCGGTTAAATCCGGTTTGCTTTCAAACACAGAGTTCTCGCTGCCGGGTGTACCGCCTTTCTCCGCTTCGGATGCAATCCAGTTATTGCCTTCACCGCACGGGTTGCCGGGATCAATCAACTCCAGCGTATAGCCACCTTGCTTTTTATCCTCATCCCGATACCATGTGTCAGCGTAAGATACTTTGTCAATCAAAAGATTGTCTTTTCTTCTTAGTTCAAGATTATCCCCACTATTGTTTAGTGTCGGGAAATTGGCTACGCCTAACGTTGATCCAAAGGGAGCAAAATCCGGTGCCGATGCGGTCGCCGTTATAATTCTGTATTCACCCGGCTGAAACATTCCCGAAAGGATTGCAGTTGAGCTTCCATCGGTAAACTTCCATCCCGTCAGGTTGATGATTTTGTTACTGCGATTGTACAGCTCAATGAATTCTGCTTCTGGCAAACCGATAACAGGCGAGGGGTCAGCAAAAATTTCTGTGATGATGACATCTTTATAATCGGCAGGTTGCGAGGGGTCAACATATGGATCTCCGGTTACTACAAAATCATCAAATCCATAGTCGTTCGACCGCGTTGCGGAATACGCACAAACAACTCCAAAGAATGCGGAGCTAAAGATGTCGGTATTTATAACCGATCCCTCTAAGATATACCCTGAATTTGTCGCATCGGTAAATAATTGCCACGCTCCGTTCACATCACGCGCAACTTTGATTTTAATGGTCGCCAGCGTTTGATTAACTCGACCGTCAAGTCCATCGATAATTTTTGTTTTCGTAGTGCCCGTTTGCTGGTAAAGCGCGACTTCATCTGCTGTGTTTCCAATGCGCACGAAGTATCCATTCAACGAGCCGGTTAAAACCGCAGCATCCGATACGAGGTAAACATCCGTGTAATTAGCCGAGGAGGTTCCTCCGCTAATGGTTACCAAAAACTCCCACGAAGCATTATTAATCGATGTGCTTGGTGTTGACAGATAAGCCGTTTCACTTAGAGCGGGCGCTTTCAGCTTAAGCGCTCCCGACAAGATTGAAAATTTTGTATCTGTTCCGGTCCAGGTTGGGTTAGTTGTGAAGTTTCCGTCGGAGAAGTTATCGACAAATTGACCGTTGCAATCGTGAGCATAAACGAATGTTAGGAAAGTAGAGATAAGACTGCACAATATTTGTACTCGATTGAAACTGGGCATAATCAAAAATATTATTTTTGCGCAATTAAAAGATTGACTAAGAAGAAAATGAAACTTGCAGTGGTTGGCGCTACCGGTCTGGTGGGTCAGGAGGTTTTGAGAGTCCTCGAAGAAAGAAAATTCCAGTTTGATGAACTTTACCTTGTTGCTTCCGCGAAATCGGTTGGTCAAACAATTCGTTTCAAGAATAAAGATTATACAATCATCAGCATGGAAGAATGCTGCAAGCTTGTGCCTGATGTGGCAATCTTTTCAGCGGGTGGCGGTACATCGCTGGAGTGGGCCCCGAAGTTTGCCGAGATGGGTACGATTGTAATCGACAACTCTTCGGCCTGGAGAATGGATCCTACCAAAAAACTGATCGTTCCTGAAATCAACGGCCACGAATTGAAAATTGATGACCGGATCATTGCCAACCCGAACTGCTCAACCATTCAAATGGTGATGGCATTGGCTCCGCTTCACGTGAAGTATAAATTAAAGCGCATTGTTGTTTCTACCTACCAGTCCGTAACCGGAACCGGTAAAGATGCTGTTCAGCAAATGATGGATGAGCGTAATAAAGTAGAAGGTCAAAAGGTATATCCGCACCGCATTGACATGAATGCATTACCGCACATCGATGTGTTTACAGAAAACGGTTACACGAAAGAAGAAATGAAAATGGTCAATGAGACGCGCAAGATTTTGGGCGATCAAACCATTGGCGTCACGTCAACAACAGTTCGCATTCCAACCATCGGTGGTCATGCGGAAGCCGTGAACGCAGAATTTTATCACGACTTCTCGCTAAGCGAAGTTCGCGAAACACTTGTGAACACTCCCGGAATTATCGTTCAGGATAATCCAAAAAACAATCTTTATCCTATGCCGATTACCGCGCATGGAAAAGATGAAGTATTTGTTGGTCGCTTACGCAGAGATGAATCGCAGCCCAATACCTTGAACATGTGGGTTGTTGCCGATAACCTCCGTAAAGGAGCTGCCACCAATGCAGTTCAAATTGCAGAGTTCATGCTTGAGAAAAGTTTGGTTTACTAAAACCTTGCAGGATAAAGTTAAAAGCCCGGATAACCGGGCTTTTTGTTTTATCGGCTATGCTAAGTTAATCTTCCGAGATTTTCTTCGCGGCAACAAATGCGGTTGTCCAGGCTGCCTGAAAATTAAATCCACCGGTTTCGCCATCGATGTTCAAAACCTCGCCCGCAAAAAACAGATTCTTCACCTTTTTACTCTCCATTGTTTCGGGGTTAACTTCTTGCAGGTCCACGCCTCCACACGTAACGAACTCTTCTTTAAAAGTTGTTTTTCCTTTAATTGTAAACGGACATCGGATTAGTAGTTCCAATAACTTATTCAGGTTTTTGTTCGCTAACTCTCCCCAGATTTTTCCTTCCTCAATTTCAGCCAGTTCACACAAGCGAACCCACAAGCGCTGCGGAAGTTCATAAAGCGGGTACGAATAAATCTTACGTTTACCGTTAGTCACCTTGTATCCCAAAAGAAACTGACGCACAACTTCCTCACGGGTTTCCGGTATCCAGCCGATCAATACAGTTGCCTCGTATCGATGTTCATGAAAATATTCGGCAGCCCATGCCGACAGTTTGATCACGGCCGGGCCGCTCAATCCCCAATGCGTTATTAAGATTGGTCCTTCCTGGTGGAATTTTGTTCCAGCAATTCTGACCATCCCGTTCGGAACCGCTACACCCATTAAGTCTTTAAATTGTTTTTGTGAATCATTCAGTGTAAACAGTGACGGAATAAGCGGAAGAATTGTGTGGCCGGTATTTTTAATAAACGAGTACGAGCTTGTGTTCGGATGACCTCCGGTTGCAATCAAAACTTTGTTGGTCCTGAATTCTGTCTTATCACAGATAACGTTGAATCCTGTATTTAGCGGTTTGATGTCTGTTACGCCTGCGTTCAGCTCAATTTTGATATTGTGTCGCCTGGCTTCGCGCAGAAAGCAATCGATGATCGTTGCTGAATTATCCGTAACGGGAAACATCCGCCCGTCATCTTCGGCTTTCAGTTTTATGCCTTTATTTTCAAACCATTCAACAACATCTTTTGCCTGGTATTTTCTGAACAGTGATTTTAACGCCTTTTGTCCGCGTGGATAGTGATGCGATAACGTGGTCGGCTCGAAACAGTAGTGTGTTACGTTGCACCGGCCTCCGCCCGAAATCCGGACTTTCGACAATAGCTTATTTGACTTTTCGAGGATCAGAATTTTTAGTCCGGGCCTCATTTCTGCTGCCTGAATGGCTCCGAAAAAGCCGGCCGCCCCGCCTCCGATAATTATTAAATCAAACACGCCCAAAAATGGCATTTTTCGCTGGAAATAGACTTACCTTTAAGGTCGGATTTGTATACAATCCGGTCTAACGTTGGCAGTTTAGTATGTCTTTCATCTATTCACTTGTAGCTCGTGCTGAGGTTGCAATGCCTCGAAGTTTCAGCTTGCTGAACCTTTTAAGTCTTATTCTTTTTGGGATTGCATTGTTGCTTCCGGTAACGTCTTCGATCATTGTACTCATTATGAGTATGCTTATTCAGGCCGCATTCTTCCGCGTGATGCACCGCCAAAAAGTTGGCACTGTGAAATTGCTGAAACGACTCGCATTTCTGATCATTTCCTCGATGACATTGTTCATCGTGCTCTTTCAACATCACCTTCTGTAAAGGACAGTTTAAAATCAAGTGTTATTATTGTGTACATTAATTGTATACAATGGCGCGTCTTGCTTTTACTTTCTTGATCATTGGTTTGTCATTCGGGGCATCCGGCCAGACATCCGAAAAAATCAACCATGAAGGGCATTATGCCTTTACTCCACTGAAGGGGTGGAACGCCAGAATCAGCGGAACCGACAGCTACGTTTACGCACCGGCAGATGGAGCGATGGATCCATGGGATGAAAAACTAGAGTTTAGCATTACAAGTGGCGAGAATATCGAACTGGATCATGCCTTCAATTTTTACACCACGGTTGACTTTCCGGAAGTCTATGCTCAATTTGAGTTGATTAATCAGGGTGAGGAGGAAATTAATGGCTTGCCTGCCAAGTGGGCAGTCTTCACCTTTTCAGGTCAAGGTACGGCATCAGCTGCAACCGCTTCGGGCGACAGTACAATATCCGCTAACTTACAAGCATTGTTTTATGTGATTAAGAAGGGTGATTCACTTTACCTGGTCAATGGCGTTACAGAAAAGAATCTCTTTGCACGTTTTGATTCATCCTTCCGAACAATCATCCGGACCTTTCGGGTAAAAGAATGATTGAAAAGCTTCTTCAGGAAAACATTCGCGAGTTTATTACGGAACACGCCCATGCTGACGAACAGGCCCTTCTGCTAAAACACAAAACCATTTTCGATGTTCCGGCAAGTCTTGTTGCCTGGCAGATTAGCGGCAGGAGGAAAGCTCAAATCAAAATTCCACTCTATTATAACACACAGGATATTCTTTATCCCGCAGGGCTTAGCCTTGAACAAAGTTCTTCCGAAGAGACTGCAATATTTAAGACGGGTGTTCTTGAAGCAAATTTGAAAAGTCGTACCACTTTAGTTGACCTGACCGGAGGATTGGGGGTTGACAGTTTTTTCCTGAGCAAATCATTTGAGCACGTGACTTGCGTTGAACCAAACGCAGAACTCATCGAATACACGCAGCACAATCATCGTCTGCTTGGCGCAGAAAACATCGGGCATGTAAATACATCCGCAGAAGATTTTCTGACATCACTTTCGCAAAAAGTTGATTGTTTTTTTATCGATCCGGCCCGTAGAACTGCTTCCGATAAAAAAGTATTTCGTTTTGCAGACTGTCAACCCAATGTTATCGGGCTTCTTCCAAAAATTTTTTCTCACTCCGATTATGTGATGATCAAAGCCGCACCATTGCTTGATCTCATGGAAGGAATTCGTGAGTTAAAACATGTAAAACATGTTTGGGTAGTTGCCGTTAAGAACGAGGTGAAGGAACTTCTTTTCCTGTGTGAAAAAAATCTCTCCACCGAACCTACGATTTCAGCGGTTAACCTGGAAAGCAACCATGAACCGTTTGAGTTGAAAAGCTCTGATGAAAAACAAACTCAAAGCCACTTCTCAGATCCATTACAATATTTATATGAACCGAATGCGTCCATCCTGAAGGCCGGAGCATTTAAACTTGTTGGTAAACATTTCGGTCTGGCAAAGCTTTCTGCGAACACGCATCTCTACACAAGCGATGCGTTAATCGACCATTTCCCCGGAAGGATTTTTAAAGTCGAGTCATTGATAAAATCCAATCCAAAAGAAGTTTCTGCAAAATTTCCGGATCAAAAGGCAAACGTAGTTACCCGCAATTACCCGCTCACACCAGTAGAATTGAAAAAGAAACTCAACCTGCAGGACGGAGGCGATAAGTATTTAATCGGCTGTTCGGGCGAAAAACAAAAGTTTCTGATTGCGGCTGAACGGATTAAGTAGTCAGCTGAAAAAGTACAATCCCCAATAAACCGCGTAGCATAAAACGGCTACCGTTCCGTATACCTTAATAACTTTTCGCCTGTTCTGAATATCCTCCCACCAGAGCATCGCCCACGGGCGAAAAAGTCCGATTACCAAAAAAATAACACTGGCGGCAGCTAGCAGCAAAAAGAAAAGCCGGACGATTTGCATACCGGAAAGGTAAAACAAATTTCATCCTCATACCGCGCAGGTAGTAATGATGGGGAACTAAAAAATTCTCTTTGTCATTTTAATTCCTGACTATCTTTGCTGTTGATTTTGAGGGCGCAAGATTTTTTGAACATCTACTGCGCGGATGGTTTAATGAAAACCGTAGCCGCAGGAATCCATACGTCCAAAAATCAAAACATCCGCCTGAAAGGGCTCTCCGGAAGCTTTGATGCCGTAGTTGCAGCTAGTTCGTTCAAGCTTCACCCACACGACTACATCATTGTCCTGCAGGACAAAGAAGAAGCCGCCTATTTTCAGAACGACTTACAAAGTCTGCTCGGCCAGGAAATTTTACTTTTTCCGATGTCATACAAAAGGCCGTATGAATTTCTGGAAATTGAGAACGCCAACATTTTGATGCGGGCAGAAGTTCTCAACCGCCTGGCAGAAAAAACAAGACCTGAAATTATTGTTACATACCCCGAGGCGCTCTCCGAAAAAGTAATCAACAAGCGCTCGCTCGCGACAAACACCTTTACCGTTAAGCTGAAAGAGAAGCTTGAAATTCCTTTTCTGGAAGAATTCCTCCACAGTTACGATTTCGAAAAAACAGACTTCGTGTATGAAGCGGGTCAGTTCTCGGTACGGGGAGGGATTATTGACGTATTTTCCTTCGCGCACGAATTGCCTTACCGGATCGAGTTGTTTGGTGATGAGGTAGACAGCATTCGTTCGTTCGATCCCGGATCACAACTATCGGTAGATACGTTTACGCAGATCAGCATTATCCCAAATGTGCAAACGCGGCTCATGCAGGAGGAGCGGCAGTCGCTGCTGGATTTTATTTCACCCACAACACGCTTGTGGTTCAAAGACTTTCAGCTTACGCTGGATGTATTGAATAAATCTTTTGAAAAAGCCGAGGCCTCATTCGACAATATTATAAGCCAAAGTGGTGCGCAGGTTGTGCTGCAACCCGAACAGCTTTTTGAAGTCTCGAAAACATTTAAAGCCCGGTCGGCATCTTTTCAACGAATTGAATTCGGCAGCCGTACCGCGCTGGATGAAAGCCTTACGTTCGAGCTTCCGTCAGCAGCCCAGCCATCGTTCAACAAAAATTTTGAATTACTGGCTGAAAACCTGGTGGAGCACCAAGCCCAGGGTTACACAAACTTTATCGCGGCCGATATTGCCAAGCAGCACGATCGGTTGAAAGAAATTTTCGAAGAGATCCATCCGGAAATTCAATTTCAGCCGCTTGAGTTTGCATTGCGTGAAGGTTTCGTTGATCAGTCGCTTAAGATAGTTTGTTATACCGATCATCAGATTTTCGAGCGTTTCCATCGGTATCGTTCGAAAGAAAAATTTTCAAAATCAAAGGCCATCACCTTGCGGGAGTTGCACATGATGCAACCAGGAGATTTTGTAACACACATTGATTACGGAATCGGAAAGTTTGCCGGTCTTGAGAAAAAAGAAGTTAACGGACATGAGCAGGAATCCATCCGGCTTGTTTACAAAGACAACGACTTGCTTTATGTAAGCATTCATGCGCTTCACAAGATCTCAAAGTATTCTGGAAAAGACGGAACTCCACCTCAAATCAGCAAGCTGGGTTCGCAGGAGTGGGAGTCGAAGAAAGCAAAAGTTAAAGGTAAGGTTAAGGATATTGCGAAAGAGTTAATCAGCCTCTACGCAAAACGGAAAACCGCTCCGGGCTTTGCCTTTACGGCCGATAGTTATTTGCAGGCCGAGCTGGAATCATCTTTTATTTATGAGGACACGCCCGACCAGGCCCGCGCAACAGAAGATGTGAAACGCGATATGCAGGAGCCGCATCCGATGGACCGTTTGATTTGTGGAGATGTTGGTTTTGGTAAAACAGAAGTAGCTATTCGTGCTGCCTTTAAGGCAACCGCCGATGGAAAACAGGTGGCTGTGCTTGTACCCACCACCATTCTGGCCATGCAGCATCACCGCACGTTCAAAGAACGCTTGCGTAATCTTCCGGTACGGGTTGAATATATTTCACGATTCCGCACAGAAAAGGAAACCAAAAAAATTCTCGCAGATGTAAAAGAGGGAAAGGTTGATATACTCGTTGGCACACATCGTGTAGTCAGCAAAGACATCGAGTTCAAAGACCTTGGCCTGCTGATCGTAGATGAAGAGCAAAAGTTCGGTGTTAAGGTTAAAGACCGGTTAAAAGAACTAAAGGTCAATGTCGATGTGCTCACCTTAACGGCAACCCCAATTCCACGTACACTTCATTTTTCACTAATGGGCGCCCGCGACCTGAGCATTATCTCTACGCCTCCGCCAAACCGGCAGCCGGTAACAACAGAGCTTCATACGTTCGATGAAAAAATTATTCGTGACGCGGTCAGCTATGAGCTGCGCAGGGGCGGGCAGGTTTTCTTTGTTCACAATCGCGTAAGCGATATCGACTCAATCGCCAATACGATTTACAAGTTAGTACCCGATGCAAAGATTGGCATTGCGCATGGCCAGATGGAGGGCGACAAGCTCGAACGCGCCATGATGAAATTCATCGATGCGGAATACGATGTTCTGGTGTCAACCAACATTATCGAGTCCGGGCTTGATATTCCAAATGCAAACACGATCATTATCAACCAGGCTCACATGTTTGGATTGTCTGATCTTCATCAGATGCGCGGCCGTGTGGGTCGTTCAAACAAAAAAGCATTTTGTTACCTGCTGACACCGCCCGCGTCATTGCTTACCTCCGATTCGCGTAAGCGGCTGGCGGCACTCGAAGAGTTTTCCGATTTAGGTGATGGGTTCAAAGTAGCCATGCGCGATCTTGATATTCGCGGTGCTGGAAACTTATTGGGTGGTGAGCAGAGTGGTTTTATCAATGACCTCGGATTCGAAACATATCATAAGATTCTTGACGATGCGATCCAGGAATTGAAGGAAAACGAATTCCGCGATTTGTTTGCTGTTGAGCTCGCAGAAAAAGCGAAAATCATCGTACAGGATTGTGTGATCGAAACCGATCTTGAAATTCTCATTCCCGAAACCTATGTAAATAACACGAGCGAACGTCTTCAGCTTTATGCACGACTGGATAACATCAAAGATGAAGTGCAGCTCAAGAAATTCTCGGAAGAGTTAAATGATCGCTTTGGAGAAATTCCTCCGGCTGTTCATGAAATGATTAACTCAGTCCGGTTGCGCTGGCTTGGTGAAGAGCTTGGCTTTGAAAAGATCAGTTTAAAAAATGAACGCGTTCGAGGATATTTTGTAACCGGTAACGATGCGTACTTTAATTCAGAGGTGTTCGGAAAAATTTTAAAGTTCGCGCAAAACAATCCCCGCAGGTGTAAAATAAAAGATCAGGGCGGTAAGCCACTGATCGTTATCGAAAATGTCCCTTCTGTTGATGCTGCGATCGAATTATTCGATCACATGATCGGACGCTTGTCCAAATCGGATAATGAAATTGTATCTAAGTAAGGTTCCAGACCAGCCTTCTGTTCAAAAGCATTAATCATCAGTACTTTCTGATACTTCGATGAATAATATACTTCGATGAAAAAGTTATCCGTGCTGTACAGGAAAACCTTGCACTCCCCCAGGAACCGGTGGGTTAGATACTGACCAAAATAGGTAACTACATCACACTTCTTCTCAAAGGGCATCAACCGGAATTCACTGATATTTACCATTGCTCTGTTTTTTCCATATCCTCTCTAAATCCTGTGCCACTGTAGCAAGTCGCAAAAACCAGCCTCTAAACCGTTATTTTTGTTCGTTAGTCGCCTCCTCTATTCTTATTTTGGGACTCTGAATTCCCGAAACAATACCGGAAGAAGGTCACCGTTTAATAAAAGCGTTTACACCATCGATTCATCATTTAACGCCTACTGCTTGGAAAACATATATTTATCTCTCTATATTAGCATTTGTTTTAAACTGAAAACCCAGATGAAGACTTGTTTCAGACTTCTTTCACTTCTAGCCGTGAGCTCTGCAATCCTCTCAGGATGTGCACTTTTTGGAGGCGGTGGCGGTAAACCCACTTCTATGAACCCTGGCCAGGTAAGTACGGCTACTGGTTTAGCGTATAACGATGATGATGCCGGCAGCTACCGCGTAAGCGATTATGAAGGCCAGCCAGATGCTCCAAACATGATTTTCATCGAAGGCGGACGTGCCGTAATGGGTTCTTTTGAGGAAGATGTTATGGCTTACCGCGACAACATCGAAAGAACGGTGTCTGTTGCCTCTTTCTTCATGGATGAAACTGAAATTGCCAACATCCACTGGCTCGAATACATGTGGTACTTGGGTAAAGACTCAACTCAGGAAGTTCTTGCTGCTGCAAAGCCTGACACAACTGTTTGGGTTGGAAAACTTGCTTTCAACGATCCTTACGTAGAACATTATCTCAGATATCCTGGCTTCCGTTACTTCCCGGTTGTGGGTGTAACCTGGACTCAGGCAAGTGAATATGCTGTGTGGAGAACCCGCGCAGTGAACATTGCGCTGGCAAAAGATGCTGGTGAAGAGTATGCTGAAACTGATGGCCGTATTCCTTTGGAGTCTGGAATCGTAGTTCCTGCTTATCGTCTCCCGACTGAAGCAGAGTGGGAATACGCTGCTCAGGCGATGATCGGAACACAGTGGCTTGATGAAATGCAAACCCATCAGCGCATCTATCCTTGGGATGGTCATGCTGTTCGTAACCCGTATGGAAAACAGATGGGTTACATGCTTGCCAACTTCAAGCGTGGTCGTGGTGACTATGCCGGTATCGCGGGCCGTTTGAATGACGGTGCATTGATCACTTCTCAGATTTATGAATTCCCTCCGAACGATTACGGTTTGTATAACATGGCCGGTAATGTGAGCGAGTGGGTACAGGATGTTTACCGCCCGATGACCTTTCAGGATTTTGATGACCTGAACCCTATCCGCAGAGATGGTTTTCTGGATGATGCAAAAGACTATAATAACAACCTGATTAAAGACCCGGCAACAGGTCAGTATACACCACGTAACACGGAAAGCTTTACTTCACTGGTAACTGATCGTGCCCGTGTTTACAAAGGTGGTAGCTGGAAAGACGTTGCATACTGGATGTCTCCAGGTACAAGAAGATTCCTCGATCAGGATAGCGCTACAGCAACTATTGGTTTCCGTTGCGCGATGATCAAAGCTGGTTCGAACTACTAAAATCTTCGAAATTGATATCAAAAGCCTCGTTTTTAAACGGGGCTTTTTATTTGCCTTCATCAGTGTACGCGATGCTTGCAATGCTAACGCTTTTACATCCGGCCTGTAACATCATTTGAACACAGGCTTCTATAGTAGCACCGGTAGTGATTACGTCATCCACGAGTAAAACATTCTTCTGAACCAGTTCTTCCGGCCGGGCCACGTGAAAAACCTCTTTCACATTCTGCCAGCGCATCAACCTTGTCTTTTTAGTCTGCGTTTCGGTTTTCGTTATTCGGATAAGCACGTCCTCCTGACAAGGCTTTTCCAAACTTGCCGACAATCCCTTTCCGAATTCAGCGCTTTGGTTATACCCGCGTCTTTTTTTTCTCGATGCATGCAATGGCACCGGGATGATGGTGTCGATTCGTTCACCAAAGTAGTGTTGCCGAAGATCTTCACCATACACACGACCTAACGTTTCTCCGATTTCCGGATGATTGTTGTACTTCAGATGATGAAGAAGACGCTGCACCTTTCCACGCTTGCGAAACAAAACAAACGCTGTCGCAAATTCTAATGGAACTCTTCCCTGAAGCCGTCTGTACAATGCATTTTCCGGATTAATATGATAATCCGTTCGCGGAAGCTCCAGCATGCAGGCCGTACAAACCGTTTCCTCGCCCTTTGCCAACCCCGAATTACATGCCAGACAATACCGCGGATAAAAAAGTGAAATGAAGTCGGATAAAATTTCAGTTGCAAAGAATTTCATGCTGGGTACATTTGCAGCAAAGCCTTATTAATATTACTGAGGTTTTTAATCAATATCAAAAAACTCACTATGGGATTAGTAGAAGACTTCAATTCATACCGAAGCAAAATGAACGAGAAGATCATGTCATCGGATGGCTTGATCGTTAAACGGATTTTTAATCTTGATACGAACGCTTATGCCGAAGGCCACCTTGACGTAAAAAGTAAGGAGTTGATCGGTCTTACATGCTCACTGGTTCTTCGGTGTGACGACTGCGTAAAATATCACCTCGGTAAATGCAAGGAGGTAGGCTTTACTACCAACGAGGTGCATGAGGCGATGGGTGTAGCGACACTGATCGGGGGAACAATTGTTATTCCACACCTCCGCAGAGCTTTTGAATTCTGGGAAGCGTTGCAAAATGTTTAAGCGCGACCTTGATTTCGAACGCAAATGGCAAGCGTTGCTGGGTTTGCTTCAGCAGACCATTGGCAAAAAACCAAAAGATTTAAACGGAGTACTATTTCTGATTGGCGTTCATGAACTTGGAAGGGGTCCGAAAACTTTCTCGAAAGAGGAAAAGCAAGACCTTATGCACATTGCTATCTGCAAGGTTTTGAGCCTCTCGGGATACTATCAGCTCGAAGGACTTGACGAACAGGGGTGGCCACACTGGAAAATAATTAAAAAACTGCCTCACTTCGATCTTCTGGAACAGGAGAAGCTGCTCAAGATGCATGTGATCGAATACTTTGAGCAGGAAAACGGATGGATCATTGAGTCTCCGGCCGCCCCCGAAAACTGATCTTACCCTTCCATACCAATCGCTTTGCCGAAAAATGAATTAGCCTGTATCTTTAGAGAAGGCACATTCGTTTTTAGTTTAAACTTTGGTCAGGATGGCGAACGGTATTGAGCGGATCCAAAAGAAAATCAATTCCTTTAAGAGAAGGTATTACCTGAACCTGCTCATTCGCGGAATCCTGTTTACGCTTTCCATTTTAGTCGCATATTTTCTAACAGCTGCCGTGCTTGAATGTGTACTCTGGCTCAGAACCTGGGGACGGCTTTTGATTCTGATTATTTTCTTCGGGTTGGTCGTGTATTGCGGATTCAGATTTTTTAAAGACCCGCTCACCTATCTTATTTCTAAAAGGGGGTTGAATGACGAACAGGGTGCGCGCCTGATCGGCAATTATTTTCCGAACATAAAAGACCGGCTGGTAAATCTTATCCAGCTTTCAGCTGTGAGTGATTCAGGTCTGGCGCAGGCAAGCATTTTACAAAAGTCACGGGAGTTCGAACCTGTAGAATTCGAATCGGTGATTCGCATCAACGACAACCGCAAATACCTGAAGTATCTGGCAATTCCTGTCGGGATAATTTTGGTTATCCTGCTAATCAACAAAACGATCATTACACAAAGTGCCACACGAATCGTCAATTTTAATCAGCAGTATTCACCACAGGCACCCTTCAACTTTAATATTCAGAACAAAAATCTGATTGGCTTCTTCAATGAAGATTTTACGCTCCGACTATCGCTGGAAGGCGATGCGGTACCGGAGGAAGCATATCTAGTAATTGGCAGCCAGCACCTGAAGATGGAAACGCTTCAGGCGGGATTGTTTCAATACACGTTTGAAAAACTTCAGCAGCCAAAATCTTTTCAGCTCGAAGCAGCCGGATATTATTCGGGTAATTTCGAAATCACGCTGGCTAATCGGCCCGAGCTAACTCAGCTGGGGATTGAACTTCAATACCCAAAATATCTTCAGCGGAAAAATGAACGACTGATTAATGCCGGCAACCTGGAAATTCCGGAAGGCACATTAGTCACGTGGCGGCTCAACACGGCCAATGCGACCAGTGTTTCGATGATCTTCGCTTCCGACAGTTCGAAAATAGATCTTCAATTAACTGATAATCAATCATTTATCCACTCTCGTCAATTTCGTAACCCCGACCAATACGAGGTTTTTCTGCGAAATGAACAAAGCCAGAACAAAGACAGGATTTTCTATGCGGTTGATGTGATCAAAGATCAGTACCCCCAACTTACGATCAATAATTTCAGAGACTCTGTTTTATACAAGCGCATTATTCTGAGCGGTATCACTGCCGATGATTATGGCATCACACAATTGAGCCTCCAGTTTCACGTGAAAGATGAGCAGCAAAAAATAATCACGCAGCGTACCGTCAACATTCCTGTTTCCTACAATCAGCAGCAGCAAAGTTTCTTTTACAACTGGAGCCTGGATACACTCAGCCTTAAACCCGGCCAGCAACTTGAGTATTTTTTACAGACGTGGGATAACGATGGCGTTAACGGACGTAAGTCCACGCGCTCCGCGATGTACACATTTTTCATCCCCGACAAGGATCAGCTGGTGACGGATATTTCGAAAACCCAATCGCAAACAGAAAGCAAGATTGAACAAAGCGCGAAAAAGGCCGATGAATTTCAGAAACAGGTTGAAGATCTGAACCAGAAGCTGAAAGGCAAGCAGTCGCTCGACTGGCAGGATGAAAAGAAAATTGAAAACATCCTCGAACAGAAAAAGAAGCTCGATCAGATGATCAACCAGATGAAAGAGCAGAACAAACTTCTCGAACAAAAGAAGGAAACTTTCACCGAGCAAGACGAGCGCCTTCGCGAGAAGGCCGAACAGATTCAGAAACTCATGGATGAGTTGCTGGATGATGAAACAAAGAAGTTAATGGAAGAGCTTGAGAAACTCTTGCGAGAAAAAAATGATCCGCAACAGCTCCAGCGGAACCTAGACAAGCTGAATCAAAGTTCGAAAAATCTTGAGAAGGAACTTGAGCGTACACTCGAACTCTTCAAACAATTGCAGTACGACTACAAGTTTGAGCAGGCAATTGCCGACCTAAAAGAAAAGAAGGAGGCCCAGGAGGCGCTGCAGAAAAAAACCGAAGAGCTAGAAAAGCAGTCGGAGAAGTCCGGCAAGAAAGAATCCGGGGACAAGAATGAAAAGGAGTCCGGAGATAAGAATCAGAAAGGCGATTCGAAAAAGGAGGATTCAAAAAATAGTGACAAAACTGGCGAGCAGTCAAAAGAGAGTGAAAACAAGTCCGGCTCTCAGTCGAAAGAAGAAAAGAGCCAGGAGCTCGCAAAAGAGCAGCAAAAATTGAGTGAAAACTTCAAAAAAACGGAGGAAAAACTCGAAGAATTAAGAAAACTGGGCAAAGAATTGAATGAAAATGGGGCACCTGAAAAGGAAAAGTCGGAAAACGTTGAAAAATCGCAGCAGGAAAGTGAGCAAAACCTAAAGCAAAATTCACCTTCGAAGGCAAAAGAATCGCAGAAAAAGGCAATTCAACAAATGCAGCAAATGCAGCAACAAATGGAGGATTCTCAAAATTCCATGCAGATGGAAATGGAGATGCAGAATCTGGAGTCGCTGCGGCAGATTGTTCATGGCCTGATTAAAATTTCATTCGACCAGGAAAATCTGATCAAAAATTTCCGTGAGCTGGAACAAAATGATCCGCGCTTTAACGTGCTCGCACAACAGCAACTTAAACTGAAAGATGATATTAAAGTGCTGGAAGACAGCTTATTAGAGCTTAGTAAAAAGGACGCAATGATGAGTTCCTTCGTGACGCGCGAAGTTACAGAACTCAACACCCGGGTTGATAAGGTGATTGAAGCCAACAAGGAACGCAGACGCCAGCAGGCATCAACTGAGATGCAATTCAGTATGACCGCTATTAATAATCTTGCGCTGATGCTCGACAGTCATTTCGATCAGATGATGGAAATGATGAAAAATGCTAAACCCGGAAAAGGAAAATCGAAAGGCGGAAAGCAAAGTCTCGGTCAAATGCAGCAACAGCTAAATCAACGAATTGAAGAATTAAAAGGTAGCGGTAAACAGGGTCGCGAATTATCGGAAGAACTTGCTGAGATGGCTGCAGAGCAGGAAAGAATTCGCAGGGCGCTGCAAGAGATGCAGGAGAAAATGAAAAATGAAAATGGCGGCAAGCTTCCGGGCGGAGATCTTTCACAAAAAATGGAAGAAACCGAAACAGAACTAGTGAACAAGCAGTTAACAGATAAGTTGATCGAACGGCAAAAGGAAATTCTCACGCGGCTACTCGAATCAGAAAAGTCAATGCGCGAACAGGATCTGGATGACAAACGAAAAGGAGAGACCGCGAAAGATCACGAAAAAGAAATTCCGCCTGCAGTTGAAGAATATTTACGTTTAAAGGAAAAAGAAGTAGAATTGTTAAAAACCGTACCGCCCAAGCTGTTTCCTTACTATAAGAAGGAGGTAAGTGAATACTTCAAGCGGATAGGCAATAAATAAAAGAGATGAACACCATAAGTATCCAGATTCCCTCAATTGTTGAAAACATTCGGATGATTGAGAGTTTTATTGATAACGCGAAAGAGCGTTTTCACCTGGATGAAGATCTTTATGGAAACATCATGATCGCGGTTACAGAAGCCGTGAACAATGCTATCCGCCACGGCAATGCAGGGAACTCTGCTAAAAATGTATTCCTGAGCCTTACGCTGCATGACAATCTTCTGAAGTTTATTGTAAAGGACGAGGGGCCGGGATTTAACTATGAACTTCTGCCCGATCCAACCGCACCTGAAAATCTGGAGAAGCCGGGCGGTCGTGGAATATTTCTGATGAAACACCTTTCAGACGAAGTTGAATTCCGTGAAAACGGAAAAACGGTAGAATTGAGTTTCTACATGAATTCCTGATGGCGGGGATTAGTTATTTCTCCCAGAAGCCCCGCTTCAAGCTCAAAAATCCTGTTAAAACATCCACCTGGATACGAAAGGTGATCAAGAAGGAGGGTAAATCCCTCCGATCGCTGAATTATGTTTTCTGTACGGATGAGTACCTCCGCGAAATGAATATTCAGTTTCTGAAGCATAGAACGTACACTGACATTATCACTTTCAATTACAATCCCTCCAAAACGGAAATTGAAGGTGAAATCTATATTAGTGTCGATCGCGTTCGCGAGAATGCTGAAACTTTCCAGACAGATTTCCCGACCGAACTGAACCGTGTAATCATTCACGGGGTTTTACACCTGCTTGGCTTTAACGATAAGACAAAGGCAGAAAAAACCGCGATGCGCGAAAAAGAGGATGCTTGCCTATCTTTGCTGAAGTAAGCCGTTCCACGTGAAACGTTCACTGTGGATAAAGCTTGTGGAAATGTGGAATACACCAAGTTCCACGTGGAACTAAAATTATGCTACCAGAATACGATGTAATTGTTGTTGGGGCCGGACATGCCGGCTGTGAGGCTGCTGCTGCCGCTGCCAAAATGGGCTCGAAAGTCCTGTTAGTGACTATGAATATGGGCACCATCGCCCAGATGTCATGTAACCCTGCGATGGGGGGTGTGGCAAAGGGTCAAATTGTACGGGAGATAGATGCGCTGGGCGGACAGTCAGGAATTGTGTCAGACAAATCCATGATTCAGTTCCGGATGCTCAACATGTCGAAAGGTCCTGCAATGTGGAGCCCCCGTACACAAAATGACCGAATGCGGTTTGCCGAAGAATGGCGATTAGCCCTCGAAGCCATTCCCAATGTTGACTTCTGGCAAGAAATGGCCAAAGAGATTCTTGTAAAGGATGGGAGAGCGGTTGGAATAAAAACCGCCCTCGGACTGGAGATAAAAGGAAAGGCTGTAGTTCTAACAAACGGTACCTTCCTGAATGGAAAAATCCACATCGGTGAAAAGAACTTTGGCGGAGGGCGAACGGGTGAGAAATCTGCAACCGGGCTAACTGAACAACTCGTCTCTCTGGGATTTGAATCCGGGCGAATGAAAACCGGAACACCTCCAAGAGTTGACGGTCGCTCGCTCGACTATTCGAAAATGGAAGAGCAGCCTGGTGACGAGAAACCCGGAAAGTTTTCGTACTCCGAGACCAAGCCTCTTGAAAAACAAGTGAGCTGCTGGATAACCTACACCAACGAAAGTGTACACGCTGAATTGAGAGAAGGATTTGAAAAGTCCCCCATGTTCAGCGGACGTATTAAAGGGCTCGGCCCGAGATACTGCCCATCGATTGAAGATAAGATCAATCGCTTTGCTGAACGCGACCGACATCAAATCTTTGTTGAGCCTGAAGGCTGGAACACCGTTGAAATTTATGTCAACGGGTTTTCAACGTCTCTACCTGAAAATGTACAGCACGAGGCTCTGAGAAAAATCCCGGGCTTTGAAAATGCTAAGATGTTCAGGCCTGGCTATGCAATCGAATATGATTTCTTTCCGCCAACGCAGCTAAAGCTTACATTAGAAACGCAACTAATTGATAATCTGTATTTTGCAGGTCAGATCAACGGCACGACTGGCTATGAAGAGGCTGCCTGTCAGGGACTTATGGCCGGAATTAACGCCCATAACAAAGTACATGAGAAAGACCCCTTTATTTTAAAAAGATCGGATGCGTATATCGGTGTGTTGATTGACGACCTCGTAAACAAAGGTACCCAGGAACCTTACCGAATGTTTACCTCGCGCGCGGAGTACAGAATTCTGCTACGTCAGGATAATGCCGACCTACGACTAACTCAAATGGGCCACAAACTTGGACTCGCTGATGATACCCGTTTGGAAAAACTGATCGACAAACGAAACGACATTAAGCGACTTACCGAAGAATTAACGAAAATTAAAGTAGAGCCGGAAACCGTAAATGCAGGACTTGAAAATCTGAACACATCTACAATACAGGAGAAGGTTGCTGCAGTTAATTTACTGAGGCGCCCGCAAATTGGCTTGTCGGAATTCAAAGCCATCAATCCTGAAATCGCAGCAATCTTTGACAAATATTCGCAGGAGATACAGGAACAAGTTGAGATTGGCGTGAAGTATGAAAGCTACATTGATCGCGAACAAAAGCTGGCCGAAAAAATCGGAAGCTTAGACACGTATAAAATCCTTCCTGACTTCGATTACGATCGGGTAAAAGCGCTTTCATCCGAAGGCAGGGAAAAATTGAAAAAAATCCGCCCCGAAACCATCGGCCAGGCATCCCGCATCAGTGGAGTGTCGCCTGCCGACATTTCCATCCTAACTATCTATCTTGGCAAGTGATGGTGGATATCAATGAATGCCCGGTTTGCCAAAGCCGGTCTTTAGTACCTTTCAGAACTTGTCAGGATTTTACTGTTTCACATGAAACATTTCAGGTAGTTCGTTGTGAAAACTGCGCGCTCGCGATAACCACTCCCAGGCCGGAAACGGAAAAACTTGGCGACTATTACCTGTCGGAAGAATACATCTCCCATTCCGGAAAATCTTCTGGGCTCATGGGCCCGCTTTATAAAACAGCCCGCAACTTTGCACTCAATCAAAAAGCGAAGCTTGTCGGTACCTACAGCAAGCCGGGGTTAGCACTAGACTTTGGTTGCGGAACCGGTGAGTTTCTTGCGACTCTTAAAAAACACAAGTGGGCGGTCGAGGGTATCGAACCCTCGCCAGTAGCACGACAAAAAGCGGAAGAAAATACCAGTCAGAAAATACACTCCGAACTCGAGACAATTAAAAATACGTACGATATCATCACTGCCTGGCATGTCGTAGAACATGTTCCGGATCTCGTATATACGATCAACACGTTGAAAGAACATCTTAAAAAAGATGGCACTATATTTATTGCTGTTCCGAATTATGAATCTACCGATGCTGAACAGTATGGCAACCTATGGGCAGGCTTTGATGTACCCCGGCATCTTTGGCATTTTTCGAAAAAGAGCATGGCCCAGCTTTTAAACTCTAACGGGCTGACCTTAAGAAAAACTGTTCCAATGAAGCTGGATGCTTTTTATGTAAGCATGCTTAGTGAAAATTACCGCAGCAATACAAAAACATCTGTGGCAACTATGGCAAAGGGATTTCTATCTGGCCTGAAATCAAACGCAGCTGCCGGGTCTGACAACTATTCAAGCCTTATCTATATAGCACAGCATTCATGAAACTGAGACTACTTTCTTTTTTAACTATCAGTTTTGTCATGCTGCAGTGTGCCAAACAAACGGCCCCTACCGGTGGACCAAAAGATGAAACTCCTCCGAAACTAAGAGCCTCGTTTCCTAAACACAAACAGGTAAATTTTCAGGGAGACAGAATTGAACTATCATTTGATGAACCAATTCAGCTAAACAATCCGCGCGAACAGATTATTATAACACCCAGCGTTGGAAAAGACTTTGAAGTAACCTTTAACAAGAACCGAGTAACGATACAATTAAAGCAACGCCTGCAGGCCAATACAACCTATACCGTTAACCTACGGGAAGCCGTTCAGGATCTCACAGAAAAAAATCCGGCTAATGAAAAAATTGCATTCAGTACCGGTACATACCTCGACTCGCTAAAAATCACCGGAAAAATAATTGACGCGATTTCAGAAATTCCTCCAAAGAGTTACACCGTTGCACTGGCCGAACAATCAGACACCTTCAACATTTTCAAACACCCGGCATCCTGGATCACGCAAACCGATAAGAAAGGAAAGTTTGCTCTGGAAAACCTGAAGCCCGGTAAGTACTTCCTCTACGCCTTTAATGACAAAAGCAAAAACATGCTGGTCGACAGTAAATCCGAAACCTATGGTTTCATATCAACACCCCTGGACCTTACAAAAAACCTTGACTCACTGGTAATCCGGACATTCAAAGCTGACCTCACTCCGCTAAAGCTAATGACCGCAAGACAAACCTTTGCATATTACAACCTGCGGTTTTCAAAGAGCCTTCAGGAATTTAGCCTGTCAGCAGTTGACAGTTCAACCCAAGTATATTCGATTCTTGAAACCGATCTGACAACACTAAAAATATTTAACACCTTTCCTTCGCTTGACAGCATTCGCGTAAGGGTCCATGCTGTCGACAGTATGAACTTTACAGTAGATACCCTCCTGTACGTCAAGTTCCCTAAGAAAGACGCAACGAAAGACAAGTTCACCGCGGGAATAACGTATGCAAACGCCAATGAAAACAATTCTATTCTCTCGGCTCAGCTAACATTCGCCAAACCAATTGCCACATTCAATCCGGACAGCATTTACATTGAAATCGATTCACTAACGCAATTGCCTTTCGCAACAACCGACTTCTCATGGAACGAGAACAAAACACGATTAACAATTAGTAAAAAAATCGATCTCACCAGGCTCTTTCCAAAAGACACCGCTGCGATGAAGCGACCCGGGATAAAAGAAAATGCCGGCAAAGAACAAATCGCAAAACCAACCAAACCGATACCTGCATCGCCTGCAATTACTCAAATGATAGCCCGTCCAAAAACTTTTATCTCAGTGGAAGGGGATTCTTCGGGAATCTTGAACACCCCAATAAAATACATTACACTCGAGTCAACCGCGATTGTTGAAGCAGAAGTAAAAACGAATAGCAACTTCATCGTCCAACTTGTAACAAAAACGGGTAAACTTGTTTATGAAGTTCGAAACCAGAAAAAGTTTGCATTCGAAAACCTGCCACCCGAAACATATCAGCTTCGGCTAATTGCAGATCTAAACAACAACGGGAAATGGGATCCTGGTAACTTCTCAACTAAAACCGAACCGGAGCCGATTATCTATTACCACAATCCAAAAGGAATAAAAGACATTTCACTAAAGGCCAACTGGACGTTAGGACCTCTGTTGATAACTTATTAAGACGGTGTGGACAACTCAAGCAGAACCCCACATTTTCCTTCAATTTTCATAAAACGCGAAAAACGATAGGTTGAGTGTTGGTAAAACGAGACTTAACCACACATCAAAACATTACGTTTAATCAACACGTCTTTTATCCACACTCAGAAAAATTGTTGATATTGTTCTAACTAACTGATTAATTGAAGATTACTGTAAACAACCATTTCACACGATCTAAACAAGACATGCGCGGCTAGAGTTATACACATTTCAACATGACTAATAATAATTATAATATATATATAAATACATTAATAATAAGGGCTATACCCATGTGTATGCTTCTTATTCTCTCAGGCGTTACAACCTACTCGCAAAATCAATCGGAAATACAACTTGCGAATGAATACCTTTTAAAAGGCGACAAGAAAAAAGCGGTTGAAGTTTACCGTGATCTTGCTAAAGATGAAATTAATATACCCTTCATCCATAATAATTATTTAAACACCCTGCTGGATCTTAATGAAACAGCGGAAGCCCAGGCTTACTTAAAACGACAATTAAAACGCGATCCGCAAAATATCTTTTATAACCTCGATGTGGGTATCGTATACGTGCGCACGGGAGATTTAACCAAGGCAGATAAACATTTCAAGGATCTTATTGCCGAGTATAAAGACAACGTGACGATGATCAAGATGCTGTCGGACTACCTGTCGGCAAAATCATTAGGTGAGTATTCAATCATTGCGCTAAACGAAAGTCGCAAGACACTTGAAAACCCTGTGCTGTTCAGCTTTGAACTGGCAACACTTTATCGGTTTAAAGGTCAGCGTGAAAAAATGATCGAGGAGTATCTCAACTTCGCGAGTCAGAATTCCGGTACCATCCAGAATGCAAAGAACATGATGCAGATTTTGCTCACAAAACCGGAAGAGCTTGATGCGCTGGAAAAAGTTTTGTACGACCGTATTCAAAAATTCCCGGATGCCGATGTCTACTCCGATTTGCTGATCTGGGTAACTATGCAACAGAAGAATTTTGGAGCATCGTTCAACCAGGCACGGGCTTATGACCGCAGGTACAAACGTTTTGGGGAGAAAAGCCTGGAGATTGCAAAAGTCGCACTCGACAACGAAGATTATGAAACCGCCAGCAAGGCTTACGGTTATGTGATTCGTGAATACGCGGGCGGACCATATTATCTCCAGGCGCAACTCGGCTTACTGCGTACACGTGAAGCACGCGTAAGGAATACATTTCCCGTGAATCTTGACTCTGTAAAAAACCTCGCAACGGACTATAGAAAGTTTGTAATGAAATATCCTGATAACGCGAATTCGCTGGATGCGCAACGAAACGAAGCCATGTTATACGCAACGTATCTGGATAAAAAGGATCAGGCGATTGCGTTGCTGGAAGATTTGGTGAAGAACCCTAAGACAACGTTGCAATTAAGATCGAAAGTAAAGCTGGACCTCGGTGACATTTATCTGTTGAAGGGTGAACCGTGGGAGTCAACTCTTCTGTATTCACAAGTCGAAAAAGCGTTGGAGGAAAATCCTGTGGGATATGAGGCCAAACTGAAGAATGCAAAACTGTCGTACTACAAAGGCGATTTCAGGCTGGCCCAGGAACACCTTGATATTTTAAAAGAGGCAACTACCCGTGAAATTGCCAATGATGCGATGGAACTGAGTTTGCGGATCAAAGAAAACCTGATGGAAGACACGCTGGGAGAAGCGCTGAAGGCGTATGCAAAGGTTGAGTTGTTGTTATATCAGAACAAGCGTGACGAAGCATTAAAAGCGCTCGGGGAACTGGCTGCCGGAGCAATGACCAGAACAGACTCATCCACGTCAGGTGCAATTTCCAGAATTTCGAATTATGCGATTAAAGATGATGTGTATTGGCTGGAGGCAAACATTCAACTGGAGCGCGGTGAGTTCAACAAATCAATTGAGTTGCTGCAGAAAATTCTGGATGAATATCCGGACGACATCCTCGTTGACGATGCATACTTTTTGCAGGGCGAGATTTACGAAAGACACTTAGGCAATAAAGATAAAGCCATGGAGATTTACCGCACATTTCTGGATAAATACCCGGGCTCTGTATTCGCTGCAGAGGCGCGTAAACGATTCAGAGTATTGCGCGGAGATTTTAAAGACACACCTGTTCCGCAGAGTTAATAAAAAAAGCCGCGAACAGCGGCTTCTTTTTTTATTCGCTTCTCAACGATGTTACCGGATTATTTCTGGCGGCCCGAATAGATTGATAGCTCATTGTTATCCATGCAATCGCAAAAGCAAAAACACCGGCTAATGCGTAAACGATAATTCCGATTTCAACCTTGTACGTATAACCTTTCAACCACCAGTTTACTGCGTACCAAGCAATCGGTGCGGCCAAAACAAAAGCAATTAAAATCAGCTTGCCGAATTCTTTTGAGAGAAGAACCACAATGCTGCTCACGGAAGCACCGAGTACTTTGCGAATGCCGATTTCTTTTGTGCGTTGCTCGGCTGTAAAAGATGTAAGGGCAAACAGTCCAAGACATGCGATAATGATCGCCAGGCTCGCAAATACTGCAAAGGTTTTTCCCAGCCGTTGTTCGGAAGAATACATTCGGGCAAAATCCTGATCCAAAAAGGAATATTGGAATGGCTGGCCGGGCGCAAGATTTTTCCAGGTTTTTTCGACAGCAGCGATCACGTCCTGGGAGTTTGCTGCTTCGAACCTGAAAATAACGGTGCCGGTGCTGTTGTCGAGGAATAACCCTAACGGAGAAATATTCTGCTTTAAGGATTCGAAGTGAAAATCCTCGAGAACCCCGATTACTGTCCACGAGCGAAGCGAACTCCGGTCAGGTGAACCATCCGGATTGTTTCCGTTGAATGTACTGATCTTTTTCCCGATTGGATTTTTTTCCATGTTAAAGAATTTCAGCGCGGCATGATTCAAAATAACAGCCGACGAATCGGATGGAAAGTCAACCGAAAAATCACGGCCTTCCGTAATTTTCATACCCATCGTCTTCACATAATCATAATCAACACTCCAGTTCTGAAGACCCACCATGGTTTGTTCGTTTGGCTCAGAGCCTTCCGGCCAAAACGTGTTATCATTTCTCCAGCCTCCCGTTACCGGGATGAATCCGGAGATGCTGCCGCTTTTAATAAAATTGTTTTTAAGAACTTCGGTCTTGAACGATTGAACGTTGTTACCCAATGCGTATGCATCGTTCACGACCAACACCTGATCTTTTTGAAAGCCGATTTTTTTGTTCTGAATGTAATTAAGCTGGCGGTTAACCGTAATGGTTGCGATCACCAGGAAGATGGATATTACAAACTGAAACACCACCAATGAGCTTCTGATCCACCCGCTGCGCATGCCCAGCGCAACATTGCCTTTCAAAACATTAACGGGTTTGAACGCAGAAAGGAAGAACGAAGGATAGATCCCCGCAAGAAAACCAACGAACAGCGAAGCGCAGCCGAGCACCAAATAGAAAGCAGGATTTGTCAGGGGCAGTTCAAGTTCTTTTTGCGACAACGAGTTAAAAACGGGAAGTGCAAGCCACGCTACTGCAACCGCAAAAACAAAAGATGCCATGCTGAGTAAAATGGATTCGAGCAAAAACTGACGAACGAGATGTGAGCGCAATGATCCCATCACTTTTCTAACACCAACTTCTTTTGCCCGATTTGCGGACCTAGCCGTAGAAAGGTTCATGAAGTTTATGCATGCAATACCGAGGATAAACAGCGCAATTGCGGAGAACAGATAGATGTATGTGATATCTCCATTTGGGCCGAGTTCAGCGGTGAGATCGGAGTGGAGATGAATATCCGTAATCGGCATAAGCGTGTA
The DNA here is from genome assembly GCA_016786585.1 of Cyclobacteriaceae bacterium. Taxonomy (GTDB): domain Bacteria; phylum Bacteroidota; class Bacteroidia; order Cytophagales; family Cyclobacteriaceae; genus UBA2336. The sequence continues at coordinate 120,698 of JAEUUI010000006.1, read as the reverse complement.
CTGCCAGATGTTTCCACCCGCCCTGAATTTCTCCATGGTGAAATCACCGCCCAGCACAGCAGCGGCCTGCGGGCCCATAAATTTGTCGAGATAAGGTGCGAACTTCTTTTCCAGTTCTTTAGGATCAGCATCCGCGAGAAGCAAAACGTACGTGTTGAAGTTGTTGCTCATGAAGTTAGTTTGCTGTGCCTCGTTAAGCCCCGCCAGGGCAATGAGAAAGTCGTAGTGGAAGTGCGAGGCTTTCGGCATGTCTTCGAACACAGCTGTAACTTTTACGCTCCGTTGATTATCGAGAATGAGCGTTTGCCCAAGAGGTTCTTCATTTGGAAAATACTTTTTTGCAGCCTTTCGGCTGATAGCGATTGTGTTTGGTTCTGCCAACGCAGTTGACGCATTTCCCGCAACAACCGGTATTGAAAATACGTTGAAGAACGTGCTGTCGGTCCAGATGATATCGTTCTCTTTTATGTTGTCGGAGGTTTCGGTGCGCTTTACGAGGTATGATCCGCGCGCGCGGAACCGTACTGCAGCTTCAACTTCCGGAAAACCCTGTACAAGTGTTGACCCTAACGGAGCGGATGCCACTGCAAGTTTGTAGTGATTGCCGCCAAATTTGATTTCGCCATTGAGGCGATAAATGCGATCGGCATTGTTGTAATGCCTGTCATAACTGAGCTCATGCTGAATGAAGAGAACGATAATCAAACATGCTGCAATGCCTGTGGCAAGACCAGCGATGTTAATGAGCGAATAAAAACGATGCTTGCTGAGCGAACGAATCGCAATGAGCAGGTAATTCTTTAACATGATTTTCGTTTTTTGATTTTCGAACTGGAGTGTTTGTTTTTGTACTTCGCGCAAGCCACTGGTATGACCAAACGATTTGAGCACCTCATGATAGGCATCGATAAACCGTTTGCCGGATTGCATTTCTGTTTCAACTGCACTGCAGATATGATCGATCAGTTCATCTTTCAAACCATCGACAACGATACCGCGATAGTGGATATCTTTAATGATGTAATCGATATGATCGGCCGTGAGTTGCATTATGCCATCGACACATTTAATACAGTACTCATCGTTTTAATGAAAGCAATGAATTCGCTCACCTTGTCTTCAACAATGTTCTTACCCACCGGAGTAAGTGAATAGTATTTACGGATTCGTTTTCCAATTGCTTCTGTCTCCGTTTTCAGAAATCCCTCAGCTTCCATTTTATGAAGTGTTGGATAGAGGGCGCCTTCCGTCAGCACAATGGTGCCAGCCGAAAGCTCCTTCACCCGCTGGGTGATTTCGTAGCCGTACATTTTGCCATGGTCGGCCAGGGTTTTAAGAATGATTGTTTGCAGCGTGCCTTTTAGCAGTTCTGTGGAATGCATAATACCTAATTCTCTTATGCATAAGACGCTAAGCTTACCTTCCGGGTTGCCTGAAAAAAGAAAATAATTTAAGATGCTCGGCATGCATACTAAATATTTTATACCTTCGGTAACGATTGCGTGGAATGCGAAAGGAAGAAACCATAGATTATCATATCAAAACAGCCTGGCATGCGATCGCGCGGATGTACAACCAGCAGGCTTTGAAATATGGCGGTACCATGTCGATAGGCTTCGCGCTGCTCAATATTGATGCTGACGAAGGCACACCGGCAACGAAGATCGCCCCACTGATGGGACTTGAAGCGAGGAGTCTTACGAGGCTACTACGCTCGATGGAAGAAAAGAAATTAATCTTTCGCGAAAGCGATAAAACCGATAAGCGCTCGGTACGAATCAAATTAACGGAAGAGGGGAAGAAACAACGCGAACACTCAAAGGCAACTGTATTAAGATTTAATGAAGCTGTTCGCGAACAGTTGCCGGAAGAGAAGCTGAATGTTTTTTTTGAAGTCGTACAGAATATTAATCAGATCATCGACAAGAACAATATTTATCAAAAACACTGACTAACCTAATTACCTATTCATGAATAGATCAATCCGCAAAGTTGCAGTCCTGGGTTCGGGTATCATGGGCTCTCGTATTGCGTGTCACTTCGCCAACATTGGTGTACAAGTATTGTTGCTTGACATCGCTCCGAAAGAATTAACGGAAGACGAGAAGAAAAAGAACCTAACGCTCGATCATCCTGCTGTAAAGAACCGCATTGTTACGGCAGCGTTTGAATCTACTCTTAAATCAAGCCCGGCAGCACTGTTCAGTAAAAAATTTGCTTCGCGCATAACGCTCGGAAACTTTACAGACGATATGCCGAAAATCAAAAACTACGACTGGACCATTGAAGTGGTAGTTGAAAATCTCGACATCAAGAAAAAAGTTTACGAGGAAGTTGAAAAATACCGAACACCAGGAACGCTGATCACATCCAACACGTCCGGTATCCCGATTCACCTGATGGCTGAAGACCGCAGCGAAGATTTTCAAAAGCATTTTGCCGGTACACACTTCTTTAATCCCCCACGGTATTTAAAACTACTTGAGATAATTCCAACGGGAAAGACTGATCCGGAGGTCACTAGATTCCTAATGCATTACGGTGATTTGTTTCTGGGTAAGACCACCGTGTTGTGTAAAGACACACCGGCATTTATTGGCAACCGTGTTGGAGTTTACGGATTGCTGAAAGTTATTGACTCCATGCGCAAGTTCGACCTGAACGTAGATGAGGTGGATAAATTAACCGGACCGGTTATCGGCCGGCCGAAGTCAGCTACATTCAGAACATCTGATGTTGTTGGTCTTGATACCTTGGTGAAAGTTGCGAACAACCTATATGCAGGTTTGCCGAACGATGAAGGCCGTGAAATGTTTAAACTGCCGGAGGTAGTCGCCAAACTTGAGCAGAATAAATGGCTTGGTGATAAAACAGGCCAAGGCTTCTACAAAAAAACCAAAAACGCTAAAGGGCAGACCGAGATTTTGACACTCGATCTGAAAACACTTGAGTACAAGGAAAAGGCGAAGGCCAAGTTTGCAACACTGGAAACGACTAAGACGATCGACAATCTGAAAGATCGTTTTAAAGCACTGCTTGCAGGAAAAGATAAAGCAGGGGATTTCTACCGCGACATGTTCTATGATTTATTCAAGTACGTGAGCTATCGCATTCCTGAAATTAGTGATGAATTGTTCCGTATTGACGATGCCGTGAGCGGAGGCTTTGGCTGGGATCTTGGTCCGTTTGAAACGTGGGATGCCATCGGAGTTGAAAAAAGCATTCCGCTAATGGAGACTGCAGGCTATAAACCTAACGAATGGGTTTACGAAATGCTTGATGCCGGAAACAAATCGTTCTACAAAGTTGAGAACGGTGTTAAGAAGTACTACGACATCCCATCGAAAACGTATAAGCCGATTCCGGGTCGCGAGGAATTTATCATTCTTGAAAGCAAGAAAGACAGTGTTATCTGGAAGAATGCCGAATCAAAAGTTACCGACATCGGTGACGGGGTACTTAACTTCTCATGGCACTCGAAGAGTTATACACTCGGCAGCAGCGTGATCGAGGGCTTGAATAAAGCGATCGACCTTGCAGAAAAGGATTACAAAGGGTTAGTGGTAGGGCACCAGGGCCCGGACTTCTCACTCGGTGCAAACCTCGGACTTGTGTTCATGTATGCGATCGAACAGGATTACGATGAGATCGATTTCATGATCCGCGCATTCCAGAACTCGGTGATGCGCTTGCGATACTCATCCATTCCGGTAGTAGTTGCTCCGCAGGGAAGAACACTGGGTGGTGGTTGTGAGATGACAATGCATGCCGACATCGCACAGGCAGCAGCAGAAACCTATATCGGCTTGGTTGAAGTTGGCGTGGGCCTGATTCCCGGTGGTGGTGGTACGAAAGAATTCACCAAGCGCGTGAGTGATTCATTACAAGAAGGTGACGTTGAATTGAACGCACTTCAGAATGCATTTATGACGATCGCCACGGCAAAAGTTGCAACATCCGCAGAAGAGGCACGCGAACTTGGCATTCTTAAAAAGGTGGATCGTGTTAGCATGAATAAGGACCGTCAGATTGCCGATGCCAAGCAGGCTGTGCTTGATCTGGTAGAAGCCGGTTACACCATGCCGCAACAGGCAAGGAATATCAAAGTTCAGGGTCGCACAGGCCAGGCATTGTTTATGGCGGGCTTACAAGGGATGCAGATGGGCAAGTACATCTCCGAACACGATGCGAAAATCGCCAAGTGGATTGCGAACGTAATGTGCGGAGGAGATTTAACATCCCCACAGGAAGTAACCGAACAGTATCTGCTTGACCTGGAACGTGAAGCATTCCTTTCACTGACAGGAGAGCGTAAAACACTTGAGCGGATACAGTCTATTCTCACGGGGGGTAAACCTCTGAGAAACTAGACGTAAGACACAAGACGTTAGTAGTAAGATGATTTTGACTACTACTGATGTGCGTGATCTTACTACTTAATACTTATGTCTTACATCTAAAAAAGATAAAAACATGAACGCATACATCGTAGCTGGATTCAGAACAGCAGTAGGCAAAGCAAAGAAAGGCGGATTTCGTTTTACACGTCCGGATGATCTTGCATCGGATGTTATCAAATACCTTGTGAAGTCGGTACCCGGAATTGAAAACAGTATGATTGATGACCTGATCGTTGGGAATGCTGTGCCGGAAGCAGAACAAGGAATGCAAATGGGCCGTATGATCTCATTGCTGGCACTTGGCCTGGATGCACCTGGCATGGTGATCAACCGCTACTGCGGATCGGGTGTTGAGGCGATAGCCATTGCTTCTGCGCGAATTCATGCTGGCCAGGCGGATATCATTATCGCGGGCGGAACTGAGTCAATGTCGCTCGTTCCGGTAATGGGGTTTCGCACCGCGTTGAATTACGAGATCGCGAAAAATCATCCAACATATTATACCAGCATGGGACTTACGGCCGAAGAGGTTTCCAAGCAATACAAAATATCCCGTGAAGAGCAGGATCAGTTTTCATATGAATCACACATGAAAGCTGCCGCAGCCTGGAAAGAAAATAAGTTTAAGGGCGAGGTTGTTCCGATTACTGTGAAGGAGGTTTACGTTGACGAGAACATGAAAAAGAAAACCCGCGAATGGGTGGTAGAGAAGGACGAGGGCATTCGTGCGGATACAACTGTGGAAGGCTTATCGAAACTCAAGCCGGTGTTTGCTGCAGGTGGAACGGTTACAGCGGGGAACTCTTCGCAAACGTCCGATGGTGCAGCATTTGTAATGGTGGTGTCAGAGAAAATTCTCAAGCAGCTTAACCTCAAGCCTATTGCCCGAATGGTGAGCTACGCGGCAGCGGGTGTTGACCCAAGGATTATGGGCATCGGTCCGGTGGCAGCAATTCCAAAAGCACTGAAACTGGCCAACATGAAATTGCAGGATATCGACCTGATCGAACTAAATGAGGCCTTCGCGGCACAGTCGCTGGCGGTGGTGAAAGAACTGAACATTGATCGTTCCAAGCTCAATGTTAATGGTGGAGCAATTGCAGTGGGCCATCCGCTTGGATCATCCGGTGCGCGGTTGTCGGTGCAATTGTTTAATGAACTGAAACGTCAGAACAAAAAGTATGGAATGGTTACGGCATGCGTTGGCGGAGGTCAGGGCGTTGCCGGGATTTATGAGATGCTTTGATTCAGCATCTGTGTTATAAAATAAAGGTATCAAACAAGTACTCTCAATACTCAAATTTCAAGTCTTATGACAACAACAGAAACCACAGCGATAAAAGGAGGCGAATTTTTAATTCGCGATACGCATGCTTCTGAAATTTTTACCCCAGAAGATTTCAATGAAGAACAGAAAATGATTCGCCAGCAGTGCGAAGACTTCCTGGCGAAAGAAGTATGGCCAAAGCTTGATGAAATTGATTCAATGAAAAACCCCAGGCTGATGCCGGAGATTCTGGATAAAGCCGGTGAACTTGGTTTGCTTGGAACTTCTGTTCCGCAGGAACTGGGCGGATTCGGAATGGACTTCAACACATCTATGCTTGTGGCGGAAGTTCTGGGAGCAGGTCACTCCGTTGCTGTTGCGGTATCGGCACACACCGGTATCGGTACGCTTCCAATTTTGTACTATGGAAATGATGCGCAAAAGCAGAAGTATATTCCAAAACTTGCTTCGGGCGAATGGAAAGCTGCTTACTGTTTAACCGAACCTGATTCTGGTTCGGATGCGAACTCCGGAAAAACAAAAGCAGTCCTTAGTAAAGACGGAAAACATTATCTGATCACGGGGCAGAAAATGTGGATCACGAACGGTGGCTTCGCAGATATCTATGTGGTATTCGCGAAGATCGACAACGACAAAAACCTTACGGGATTTATTGTTGAAAGATCGTTCGGCGGAATCACGATGAACGAAGAAGAAAAGAAGATGGGCATCAAGGGTTCGTCAACCCGCCAGATTTTCTTCAACGATTGCCCGGTCCCGGTAGAAAACATGTTGAGCGAACGCGAGAACGGTTTCAAGATCGCGGTGAACATTCTGAACATTGGCCGGATTAAACTTGGCGTAGCCGCGATCGGTGGATCGAAAGCAACGCTGAGCAAAGCCATCAACTACGCAAAGGAGCGCAAGCAATTCGGGACGTCAATTGCCAACTTCGGAGCAATCAAATACAAACTCGCGGAAAGCGCAGTAAAAATATATGCATCCGAGTCAGCACACTATCGCGCAAGCCAGAACATCGATGACGCTTACAATGCGTTCATTGCCGGTGGAATGGAATCCGGAAAAGCGCGACTAAAGGCACTTGAGGAATTCGCAATTGAATGTGCTATTCTGAAAGTTCACGGATCAGAGGTTCTCGATTATGTAACTGATGAAGGGGTTCAGGTGTATGGCGGGATGGGCTTCTCCGCTGAAGGCCCGATGGATCGCGCGTACCGCGATGCGCGGATTAACAGGATCTTTGAAGGAACAAACGAAATCAACCGCCTGCTAACGATCGACATGCTATTGAAACGTGCGATGAAGGGCACGCTCGATTTGATGGGTCCTGCCATGGCTGTTCAAAAGGAACTCATGGGCATTCCGGATTTCGGTGCAGGTGAAGAAGAAGGCTTGTTTGTGAAAGAAAAGAAAGCGCTCGCAAATCTGAAGAAAGCAGGATTGATGGCGGCCGGAGCAGCGGTTCAAAAATTCATGATGAAGCTGTCGGACGAACAGGAGATTCTCATGAACCTGGCCGATATGCTGATCGAGGGTTATGTCGCTGAGTCTGTGTTATTGCGTGTGGAGAAGCTTATTCAGCAACGCGGAGAGAAGGCTTGTGAAATCGAAAAGGAGATGGCCATCATCTACCTGCATGAGGCAATTGAGAAAGCAGCATCGGCAGGTAAATCGGCTGTAACTTCGTTCGCAGAAGGAGATGAGCTCCGGTTGATGTTGTTGGGATTGAAGCGCTTTACGAAAATTGAAACCTACAATTTGAAGAACGCAAGAAGAAAAGTTGCCGACTACATGATCGAAAAAGGCAAATATCCTTTCTAACAATTAGCACAAAATGATAAAAAGAAAACCCGGAATTACATCCGGGTTTTTTGTTATTCGGAACGCAGCGTTTCAGCCGGATTGGTAGACGCTGTTTTAAAAGTTTGGGAAGCTATCGTTACCAACCCCATGGTAAGCAGGATAAGCAGGCTGAGTAAAACGTCAGCGAATCTTAACGTCACATGGTATTCCTGTAATCGGGGCAAAATAAAATCAGCAAGCCATACTGTGATCGGAATTGCGAACACGGCAGCCCATATCATCAGTTTAAAATAATCTTTCGAAAGCAGGAACGTAATGCTTGTTGTTGTGGCACCCATCACTTTGCGGATTCCGACTTCTTTCGTTTTTGTTTCGGAAGTATAAACTACCATACCCAACAGGCCCAATAAAGAAATTGAAATAGCCAGCACACCCAGGAACCCAACGAGTTTGAGAAAGCTTATATAAAAATCGTATGACTGCCGGATTTCCTCATCAAAAAATTCCGCTTCAAATTTCTTATCCGGTTCGATTGCTTTCCATGCAGATTCCATCTGCGCAAGCGAAGCATATGCATCTGTAAAAGTTACGGTGAGATTAGCTACTTCATATTGACGGGGATCGACACGAATCATGAACGATTCTATCGGTCGCATGAGACTTGTGTAATTAAAATTTTTCAACACCCCGATTATTTCAACATCGTTATCATTTATCCGGAATAGTTTTCCCAGCGCTTCATGCGGACTACCGAGTTTAAATTTTTTTACAAACTCCTCGTTAACGATAATGTGTTTTTCGCGAGCCCAGGCTTCATTTGGAAAATTCTTCCCAGCGATTAAATGAAGCTTCAGTACGTTGATATAATTATGATCTGCGAAAATCTCGAAAACTTCGAATGAATCGCGCGAATCGACTGATGTAACCGACTCCGACCGCGTACCGATGCCCATGACGTGAGACGACATCGACATGTTTTGTACGGCGGCAAGCTGCGAAAATTGATTTCGGAATTGCTCAGGCTTTACGCCCTGAAGCTGCACATCGAGAATGTTTTCGCGTTCGAAGCCAAAGTCGTGATTCAGGTTGTACCGATACTGCCTGCCGAACACGATCAAAGCCAGAATAAAGCCGAATGACAACGCGAACTGAAAGATGGTTAAACCTTGACGAATGCGTCCCTGGGACGACTGCTTGTGCGACTGGCTTTTAAGCGCCTGAATCGGATTTAACCCGGCAAAATGCAGGGCAGGAAAAAATCCTGCAATGAAACCAGTAAACAGTGCGAAGGCAACAAACGCAACCGCCATCTGCCAGGTTAACGACAGGTCGAGTAATGAGCCGCTAACCATTATACTTTGAAATTCTCTTCGGATGAAATAGAAAATCAACAATCCGCCTAACAGTGAAACAGAAGTGATCAGCACCGTTTCAGTAATGAACTGAAAGAAGATTTGCTTCTTCAATCCGCCCATCGTTTTTCGCAAGCCGATCTCTTTGGAACGTTTGAGCGCGCGGGCAATTGAAATGTTTGTGTAATTAAAGCAGGCAGGCAACAGAATCAGCAGGCAGACTACGCCAAAGATTATGAAACCGGTGTTTTCCCAAACCGGCCCAAGACTCCCGCCCCACGTGACCAGTTCTTCTCCGGGAACGATAGCGGTTAATGCCTGGAGGCGGAAACTGATTTTCGTATCACTCCGTTTGCTTGCTTCTTTTCCAAGATCGTTCAATAGACTCTGCAGCGTAGGAATTACTTTGTTATCCTCCAGTAATAAATACACGTATTGCGGTCCAAAACTCGCTATCTCATTAAAGTCACCCGTGTAGGTTTGATATTCAGCCGGCAGCGTGGAAAACGAAATCAATACTTCGAAAGCCATGTGGGAGTTTGCGGGCGGCTCAGCTAGCACACCGGTTATTTCATAAACCGCAATGGAATCTTTTGCCTGCCGGACATTTTTCATTTCGAACATTCTTCCGAGTACATCGGTTGAGTTGAAAACTTTTAAAGCGGTAGACTCGGTAATCACAACACTGTTTGGTTTGCTAAGCGCTGTCGCTGGATTGCCCTTAACAAGCGGGTATGTGAATACTTGCAAGAAGTTTGGTTCGGTATAAAAACCGCGAACAGGAATTTCCAGGGTTCCGGCAACGGCATCAGCACTAAAGCCAGCGTTAATCCGGACTGTGTTTTTTACTCCGACAAATCCACGATTCATCTCTTCCGCTATCGAAAAAGGAGCTGAGGCGAGACCCCAATCGTGCTCCGTATTGACGTGGGAGGTAATAACACGATGGATGTTGTCCTTGTTTGTATGAAAATTATCGAACGTGGAAACGTGAATGTAAAGCACAATCAGCAGCAAGCTCACCGACATGCCGATTGCCAGGCCAAGCACATTTACGATAGAGAAGTATTTGTGCTTGTATAGATTTCGTGCAGCAATCTTAAAGTAGTTGTTGAGTATCGCGAATGAAAACGTTGAACCGGAAAAAGCACTTGGCCGTACCTGCTTCTTTCTTTTTTTTACCGCGTAGGAGAATAGTAAAGAAATTACCTGCCGCCAGTAAATCCACCGGGAAGCGAATGCAGATTTGGTTTTTAGATTTAAATAGAACAATTCGTCAAGGTCGCCTAGCAAATCATTTACGTTTGCCTGGCCACTGTACCATTCAAAAAGTTTTCGGGCAAGCTTCGGTGGTTGAGGAGTTTTCATTTTACAGAAAGTTTAACCTTCGACAAACTCCACAATTCATCCCGCATACTTTTAGTTTCTGTCACAGCCTTCTTACCGGCCTGAGTGATTTCATAATATCGTTTGCTGCGGCCACCGCGCTGTTGCGTTGCTCCACCAAGCCACGACTTCAAAAATCCTTTTTCTTCAAGGCGGGTAATCGTTGAATGTAACGCACCAATGCTGATACTTCGGTTACAACGATTTTCGATTTCGAGCTGAACGGATACTCCGTATGCATCGTTACCCAGCGAGGCCACAGTTAGCAATACGAGTTCCTCAAATTCTCCGAGGTAGGTTTTCATAGAAACAAGCCTTTACAACGGCCTTAACGGAAACACTAATGATTAGTTTCTATTTTTCAGAAGAAATGTAAAAATAAAAGGCCGGTACCGGCCTTATTGCTTTAACGCTTCACGTACGCCTGGTAGCCGAGCGCCTGATCCAGTTGCGCGATCAGTTCTTTTCCGCTTGAAGGTCGTTTCGCATCGTTTGAAAATATCTTGCCATCGCGGTCAATGATCATATACCTTGGAATTCCATTCACCTTGTACGTTTTGGCAATAGCCGAATCGAAATTGCCCGGATCGTTTACCTGCATTCCGGTGAAGTCGGGGTTTTCTTTCAGGTATTTGAGCCATGTTTCTTTTTCTTCATCCACCGACACGTACAGGAACACAATGTCATTGTTTTTCTGGTAGTGCTTCTTAATGTCTTTGGTGTACGGAAACTCCGCGCGACAAGGCCCGCACCATGTTGCCCAGATATCGATATAAACAACCTTGCCTTTTAGGTCAGACAGCTTGAAGGGACTTCCGTCAGAATGAGTGGCAGCAAAATCGGGCGCGGGCTTTCCTGCTGAAAGTGCACCCCATTCTTCGAACTGGGAGTCAAGCGTTTGCTTGTAGCGGGAGGAAGGATATTGCGCGTGAAATGCCTTGAGTGTAGGTTCAATTTCCCGAACCTTGCCGCGTCTTAAAAACGAGAGTATACCCTTTCCCACCATGATCTGTCGTGCTTCTTCCGGAAGATGAAGCGAATCAACCTGTGTTATGTAACTGTCGATCCGTTTTGAGACACTGTCGGTTTTGGGAAGGTTAGACATCAATAACTGATAAAGCTGTTCACCAAAATCAAAATTTCTGTATCCTTTCACGGAAAACGATGAAAGTGCCTGGTAAGCTTTGTCGCGTTCAACGGTGTCAACTTCAAAAGATGGATAGCCGTAAGCATTCAGGTACGAAGTCAGAATTTGTAAGAAGTATGCCGTCTCCTGCAACTTGCTTGCCTTCAGGTGATCTGTAAAGGCTTCCGAAAAAAGCGGTTTGATGCTGTCGAGATAAGCGTCATACTTTTTCAGGCGTTCATGAAAGTCAGCAAGAACCAAAGCACTGTCTTTTTTCTCGATAATTTTAAAAAAGCCTAACCCGCTGATAAAACTTCCAGCGGAATCCATGACCGTAAGTTTGTTACTACCCTGACCGCGAAGATTTCTGAGTGGTGACCGGTACTTCCCATCGGATTCATAATAGATGCTGTCTCCAGCCTCAACAAAAAGGCTCTGGTAAATCTTACCCTTTCCATCGGGAGACTTGGCCTCCAGCAAAAGCTCCCGCGGGGTTGACGCATCAACCGTAAACAAAAATAGTCCGTCAGCCGAAGTTGTAATCGTATCGATGTAAAGTGGAATACTGAAGTTTAATTCGCTTCCGTGATCGCGTACCAGAAATGTGAGCGTGGTATCAAAGCCTGAGTATTTACCGGAAATCAGCGCTGTTGTTATTTTCTTTTCCTGGCAAGAAGATGCGAGGATAGTCATCAGGAGCAGGAGAGGAACAGACTTCTTGATCATGGCGTAGGAATTTATATCTGACTGTAGATGAAATAACCACTCAAAATAGTTTTGCCGGGCATGCCGAACGGGTCAATTCTCGCTCTGATCCAAATCATTGTCCGATAATGTCAGTGTACACTTTTGTAATGTGTACTGTTCATTTTTCAACAGGTTACAACTGAGAAGGCTTGAAATTCAACCATTCTGGACGTTTTTGTAATCAGAACGGTTTTTGTCGCACACATATCAATAAAAGCAACTAAGCGATGACACGATCAAACACCCGTTCAGGAACGTCAACCATTTTGATAGTTCTCCTGATCATTTTCACCTTCCCGATCTGGATCGGGTTAGCAGGAGGTTTATTCGGATTGGTTATGGGACTGATCGGAGCAGCCATTGGTATCGTAGCCGGTGTTTTCGGAGCCCTTGTTGGTGGGATTGGGTCGGCCTTTGGAGGAATGTTCGGCTGGCACGGATCGTTCGGATGCAACACACTTCTTGCGGTTGCGCTTGTATTCGTCATCGTGATGCTGGCAAAATCAACAAGTCGCAAGCAATAGTTAAGAGACCGGATGTTTGTTGTAGAGGCCTGGATTTAAGAAGTAATGACTGTAAACCGGATAACGCCTTACCAGTTGAAGCACCGGCCGCTTTCCTTTTGAGAAATCAACTTTGTAGTAGAATTCATATCCTTTTGTTACGCGAACATCCTTGCGAAGCACGTACCACTCCTTGTCATTCGGATTGAGCACCTTCACCATCACATGGTACAAGCCGGGTTTACTTTTAATTCTGACAAAAGATTTTGGCTGCGAAGTGCGCAACTGCCCATTGATGTAAACCTGGAAGCTTGAATTTTTTTCAGTTTGAATCGCAATGCCGGAGATATAGGCGAACGCAGATTGAACCGATGCAACAAGTACCATGACAATTACCAACCGCTTCATAACAACTTCGTTTTGTCAATAAATGCAACCTTCATGCCACAACAAGCATAAGGCAACTACATTTTAAACGAATAAAGTCAGCGTAAGTTGTATAAGGTGTTAATCGAGCTTCATCTCGGCCTTCATGCCTTTGATAAAGTTTTGAAGAGCCTGTTGCCACGAGGTATCAGCATCCCATTTCGTCCCGAGATATACATTGCCGGAATCGATGTGCCGTACATAAAATTTATATACCTCTGTGTCGGCCGGAATATTTTTCAATTGCATTTCCGTTGATGGATACGTTACGGAAACAAACGCACTCTCGGATTTAGAAACCGTGTAGCCGAGAAGTTCTTTTGCAATACCACTTCGTGCGTGTATTACGCACAGTACATATAAAAAGCCTTTGCTGCGAAGATCTTTGTCGGGCACAGTATTCTCCGTTAACTGATACCGTAACGGATAGCTTTTAAAAATTTCCGTTAGCTGACGCGTGGCCACCGTATCAGAGAACTTGGGAACCGCCAGATTGTCGACTTTAAGATCGTATGTAAATGTTTCGCTGCGCGTACCTTCTACCGTTTTTACAGGCAACTCGGTTTCCGGAACTTCATTGATCAGCAAGTTTTTCTTTTGATACGAAGAAAGTGCGAACCGATAAATATCATTCATCAGTTGTGAGAGCGTTGATGCGGTGGTGCTCCACGCAACCTGACCAGCATCGACAAAATCTGTTTTGCCGTTGTATAGTGTCAGGTATGCTGCATAGCCGGATGATTTCTTTTGAAGAAACACAATGCAGGAAATCTCGCGTCTGTTGAAATATTTATTGTATGCTTTCTCAGGATCGCCTCCGGCCAGCACCTGGTCGATCGGAAAGTATGCAACAGCATCTATGCCCGCACGAACCATACCTTCATGAACAACAGTTATATATTTTGCAGTAATGGAACCGGTGTGCAATACCACCGTGCGCTTGCTCATAATTTCCTCCGGGATTGGACCAGCCTTCAGCCGGGAAATCAACGATTCTTCCGAAAGAAACTGCGCTTCTGCGAAAGCAGGAAAAAGAAAACAAAGCAGCAGAACGAATCTCATCATGGATAAACGCAAACCTTCAGCAGGTATTTTAAGCAAGGTATCAAATGCCGATAAAAAAACCTGAATCATCGATTTTAATGGGGTACGTCTTTAAATCGCGCGAACGCGAAGAAAGCTCCTGACCTGTTTGCAGATTGAAACAGTAATTGTGCAGCGGGCAAATAACCTCGCCTAAGTAATTTACCAGCCCTCGGCTGAGCGAAGCCCCGCTGTGCGTGCATGAATCCTGCACTGCGAAGAAGCGGTTATTGTGATTGATGAGGCAAATGCGCTCACCGTTCGCAATCACGAGTTGGGGTTTGTTATGAACCACTCGCTGCAATGCCTCTTGCTCGCCTGAAAAGACCTTCAACCACTCCATACTTTGCGAAGATCACGTTTTTTCTCAACTTGATTGCAAACTTACTGTTATGTCAAGATTGTCTCTTATTGTAATTGCTTTGCTGATGCTGGCGATTGTATCGAACGCGCAAGTAACCGCTTCGCTGCAGGGAAAGATCGACAAACAGGCAAAGGAGATAGAAACAAAAATGATTCAATGGCGAAGAGATTTCCATCAAAACCCCGAACTCTCGAATCGTGAATTCAAAACAGCCGCAAAAGTTGCCGAACATCTAAAAGCACTCGGCATTGAAGTTCAAACCGGAGTTGCACACACCGGAGTCGTCGGCATCTTAAAAGGCGGAAAACCCGGTCCTGTTATCGCGCTTCGTGCAGATATGGATGCTTTACCAGTAACCGAACGAAACAGCCTGTCGTTTGCATCCAAAGAAAGAACAACGTTTAACGGGCTTGAAACCGGTGTGATGCATGCATGCGGACATGATGCACACGTGGCTATCCTGATGAGTGTTGCGGAAGTTTTAGCGAAGAACAAAAATGATCTAAAGGGCACGATCAAATTTATTTTTCAACCTGCCGAGGAAGGTGCACCTGCAGGTGAGAAAGGTGGAGCCGGATTAATGGTGGAGGAAGGAGTACTTGATAATCCTAAAGTAGATGTGATCTTCGGACTACACGTTCGTTCGATTACAAAACTTGGTGTCATTGAATATCGCCCAAGAGGATTTATGGCTGCGTCCGACTGGTTTACCATTAAAGTACATGGTAAACAATCGCATGGCTCGCGGCCCTGGCTTGGTATTGACCCGATTGTAGTGTCATCGCAAATCATTGCAGGGCTTCAAACTATTGTTAGTCGGCAGACGGACCTCACACAGGCGGCAGCCGTGATCAGTATCGGAAGAATTAATTCGGGCATTCGCGAGAACATCATTCCGGAAACACTTGAAATGTCAGGCACTATCCGAACTTTCGATCCGCAGATGCAGAAAATCATTCACGAAAAAATAAATCTTACTGCAACAAACATTGCAGAAAGTGCAGGGGCACGTGCAGAGGTTATTATCGACAAGAAAATGCCGGTGACGTTCAATAACGAAAAGCTGACTAAACAAATGGTGAGCAGTTTAAAGCGTGCCGCAGGCAATGATAGCGTAGTTGAGATTCCGCCTGATACCGGTTCCGAAGATTTTGCTTTTTATGTTGAGAAGGTTCCCGGAATGTTCTTTTTCGTTGGCGCGTGTCCGCCCGATGTTGATCCCGCGAAAGCGCCCTCACACCATACACCTGATTTTATGATGGACGAAGGAAGCATGGAGGTCGGATTGAAAGCCATGCTGCAGCTAACGCTGGATTACATGTACGCACCCACTAAATAATTACTCGTACATATCCTTCATCCGCTTTTGCGAATAAGTGATAATGCGAATAACAAGGCCCGGGAAAAATCGTACCATGAACGCGTTCATTTTTCCGATAACTGTGAGAACCGTTTTAAACTGACGGCCTTTAATTGACCGCAGAATTGCTTTCGCAACTTGTTCACGGGTTTGTTGCAGATAGGCCGGGCGAGAGGCCACTGGTACCAGTTCACCCTTAGCATTCAGCACGCGTTTTTCATCTTCATTTTGCGTAAAGCCGACATGCACAATACCCACGTGTACACCTGAACCGTCAAGTTCGATTTTCATCGATTGGGCCAGCGCGGTAAGTGCCATCTTGCCTGCACTGTATGCCGAACCCGTAGGCATACCGATCATACCGGCCGCACTTGAAATGAATGTGATACTGCCCTTCGTCTTTTTAAGGTGCGGAAGTGCATACCAGGCGGGAAACGCAGAACCGTTGACGTTGCTGTGAATGATCTGTGCGAAAACTTCCGGCTGAAGCTTTTCAAATTTCTCGCGCATGCTTACGCTGGCGTTGGTTATCAGTATGTCGAGCCGGCCGTACGTCTCTATCGTTTGGTTGATCAGCTTTTCGCAATCTGTCGAGGAGGTAATATCACACGAAATCGCTGTGACATCATATCCTTTTCCCTTAAATTCTTCCAACGTTTTTTGAAGACGCTCCGGGTTTCTTCCGTTTAAAACAACCTTCGCACCGTGCGAACAAAGTTCAAGCGCGGTGGCTTTACCGATGCCCATTCCCGAACCTGTGACGATCGCAACCTTGTCTTTGAAGTATGACATTCTACTTTAAATATCCGTTTTCTTTCAACCACTCAAATGATTCGCGAATTCCGGTTTCAACCGGAGTTTGTGGGAGCTCAAGTTCTTTTCTCGCTTTCGCGGGATTGTAATAATGTTCATCTGCCGAAATCCGCGCAAGCGGATAACTGATTGCAGGGGCATTGCCTGTAACGTTACCTATAATTGAACCGATGCGCCCGTACAGCTTTGCAAACACCGATGGAATCGCAAGTGATGGCGGCTTTACACCAATCGTGTTCGAAATTTTTGTAAAGATTTCCCGGTAGGATAAATTTTCGTTACCCAGAATGTAGCATTCACCAACGCTTCCTTTCGTTAATGCGTTCGCGATAGCAACTGCTGCATCTTTCGCACACAGATAATTTCTTCCACCTTTTGTATAACCGGGAACTTTGCCTTTGTACAACGCCACAATCATTGCACCTGAACTTGGCGTTGAATCGTACGGCCCGAACATAAACGTTGGATTGACGATCACGGCCGGTAATCTATTGGTCTTCACTTCCTCCAATACAACCTGCATAGCTTTGTACTTCGAATCCATGTAGTCGAGTCCGTACGTGGCCGACTTATACGGATTGCCTTCAACACCGGGTTGCCTTTTTGATCCGAATCCAAACGAGTTTGCGGTACCAACATAAATCAACCGATGAATGTTGTTCTTATATACAGCCTGAATGATGTTCTTCGTGCCGTCTATGTTTACTTTATTGATGATCTCCGAGCGGATTGGCCATACCGCGGTGCTCGCGGCACAATGGATGATTGCTTCACATCCCTCAGCAGCTTTTATCACCTCATCGGGATTGAGCAGGTTGCCCGCAGATTTTTCAATGATTAAGCCCTCCAGTGTTTTCTGCTGGCGCCCAGGCTGAACAAACGCACGAATAGCATGACCACGCGACAGCAACTCACGAACAAGATTACTCCCTAAAAGACCATCTGCACCGGTAACCAGAATTTTCATGCTAAGAATTAAAGCGCAAAGATATTTAAAAGGAGGTTAAGCCACGTACAGCACCAGTCCTTTGAGATATTCACCTTCCGGGTGAAACATGGAAACAGGATGGTCGGGTGATTGCGTGAGCTGATACAGAACTTTTACATCGCGCCCCGCCTGAATTGCCGCGGACACGACCGTATCATAAAATAGTTGCCGGTCGACAACTTGTGAACAGGAAAACGTAAAAAGTATCCCGCCTTTTCTGATAACCTTCATCGCCTCTGCATTAAGTCGCTGATAACCTTTTACTGCCTGGTGGCGGGCATCGCGATGCTTGGCAAATGCAGGGGGATCCAGAATAATCAGATCGTACACATCATTTTTGTCTTTGAGAAATTCGAACGTATCGATTGCATAACATTCATGCTGTGACGCACTGAAACCGTTCAACTCAATATTTTTTCGCGTGAGCTCGATTGCCTTTTGTGAAGCATCAACTGAGTGAACCAGGCCAGCCGATCCCTGCAACGCGTAAACTGAAAACCCACCGGTGTAACAAAACGTATTCAATACTTTTTTGCCTGACGCGAACTCACTCAATAGTTTTCTGTTTTCACGCTGATCAAGAAAGAAACCTGTCTTCTGACCTTCTTCCCAGTCAACAAGAAATTTATGACCATGCTCCAGCACAACATGCGGTACTGCGGCCATCCCGAACAAGTATCCATCTTGCTGAGCTTCTTTAACCTTACCGGGAAGTGTGGCCTTACTCTTATAGTATACGGCTACTAATTTCTGGCCGAGCACTTTTTGCAAAGCCTCCGAAATCAGATTCCGGTCGGTATGCATTCCAAAAGAGTGCGCCTGAACGACAGCTACGCCTTCATAAAAATCGATAATCAATCCGGGCAGCCCGTCACCTTCACCATGGATCAAGCGAAACGCGGTAGTGTCGTTCGAGATGATGCCGGCTTTTTCACGCAACGTGTAGGCAGCAGCAATTTTTTCGACATACAAGTCAGCGGACGGTTCCTGTTCCAGGAAGCTCAGCACACGAACAGCGATCGATCCGTTTTGATAGTGGCCGTGCCCCAATACCTTGCCGGCACCGGAAACAACCGTTACCCAGTTGCCATCGGAAACCGCACCCTCCAGCTTCGCGATTGCCCCCGAGAAAATCCACGGGTGAAACCGCTGAATGGAGAATTCTTTTCCCTTTTTAAGTAAAACCCGGCCTTGTATCATGCCGCGAAGTACGAAAAAACAGGAGCGGTTTTCAAACTATTTGGCCGGCTAAAGCCGTCTTTGGTAGTTGAACCAAAGGGCCTGACAAATCGTATTTAGTATACTATCCAAAACGCAGGCGCAGAACGATAAGAAAGTCATGATCAGCGCGTTGAAAACTGACAAATTTTCCTTTCGGGCATTTCTGCCCGCTTTTTGCATAAGATGAAACACGTTAAACTATCGACAGAATATGAAAAGGTTTGCAACATTTTTTATGGCGGCCATTCTGGGCAGCCTTTGCACAATCGGTGCAGTTGAGTACTTTAAAAAGGATGAGGTGGCACTTGCGTACATGGCCGAAACGCCTGTTCAAAAAGTTTCCTACACGCACGATGAAACCGGGCGCGAAGTCCCCCTCGATTTTACAGCCATTGCCGAAGCCGCAACCCCCGCAGTAGTCTATATCAAATCGACACAGTCCAACAGCTCGCGCCAATCTGAAATTCCGGAAGAACTCCGGCAGTTTTTCGGATACCGCGGACCGTCAGGCCCGAGTGTCAGCTCAGGTTCAGGAGTTATTATCAGCGAAGGCGGATACATCGTTACCAATAATCACGTGGTGGATAATGCCGATGCGGTCGATGTAACATTAAACGACAACCGCACCTTTAGGGCAGAAGTTATTGGAACCGATCCGGATACGGACCTGGCGCTTATCAAGATCAATGCTACGGGATTGAAGTATATGGCGTTTGTAAACTCCGATCATTCAAAAGTCGGTGAATGGGTAGTTGCCGTGGGTAACCCGTTCAATTTAACATCAACCGTAACCGCAGGTATCATTAGTGCCAAGAGCCGGAACATCAATATTATCAATCGCCAGACAGAGGAGGGTAATGTTGGGATTGAATCGTTTATCCAAACGGACGCTGCGATCAATCCTGGCAACAGCGGTGGCGCATTGGTTGACATGAGCGGAGGCTTGCTGGGTATCAATACAGCAATCGCGAGCAACACAGGTTCATACAATGGCTACGGATTTGCTGTACCTTCAAACATCGTGAGCAAAGTAGTGGAAGATCTGATCAAGTTTGGCGCTGTACAACGTGGCTGGTTGGGAGTATCCATTGCGAGCGTAAACAGTGACTTGGTTAAAGAACATTCACTGGAAGTAAATGAAGGCGCGTATGTGTCGACATTCGCTGCTAAAAGTTCAGCAAAGGCCGCAGGCATTAAAGAAGGAGACGTGATTGTAAAAATTAATGACACGCCAATTCGCTCCAGCTCGGCATTAATTGAAACAGTTGGCAGCCATCGCCCTGGCGATAAGCTCAACATCACCGTAAACCGTGGCGGAAAAGAAATTACGATTCCCGTAGTGTTAAAGAACCGCGATGGAAATGAAGAAACTATTAAGCGCGAAGAAAAAACAGGTTACGCGTCATTGGGAGTAACACTTGAAGAGGTAGCTGCTAAAGAATTGAAGGCGCTTAATCTTACAAACGGAGTGAAGATTAAAAGTCTGGAGAACGGAAAGCTGGCAAAGTTCACCGATGTGCGCGAAGGCTTCATTGTGACGAAAGTAAATGACAAACCGGTAAAATCCATTAAAGAATTCAACGAAGCACTGAAGTCGAAAAATGCCGGAGATTTAGTTATCTTAACAGGAACGTATGAAGATCTTCCGCGGGAGTTCAACTATGCGTTCAGAATGTAAAATGTTTTATTGATTGTATGAGAAGACTGTTTAGAAAAGGAGAGCGGGTGCGCAACAAGATTGATGGGAAAGTGATGGAAGTGTTGCGGTATCTGAAAAGTAACATTGTTGAAGTGAAGTGGTTTGATCTCGAATCAAAAGAGGTCCATACCAATACGGTAAAGGAAGATAAGCTGTCGAAAGCAGCCTGATTGTACACGTCATCCGGCGCGGGCGAAGTATTCGTGCTTCGCCCCGCTTAACCTGACGTTTATCCTTCCCAAACAAATCTGCTAACTTTGGTGTTAGTCAGCTAAACCACCTGTTATCAAAAAATTCGACATCCCTGCATATTACCGGTCGTCTGTTACCGGCAAGATCAAAGAATCGCGTAGAGTAAAGGATTTACGCAAGCAGGATTTTTCACCAACACATCTTGATTTCGGACCGGTTCAGTTTTACCTGGCGCGTCACTTTGGCTTTTGCTACGGTGTAGAGAATGCGATTGAAATCAGCTACAAAGCCATTGAGGAAAATCCTGATAAGAAAGTTTACCTGCTCAGCCAGATGATTCACAACCAGGAAGTGAATAACGATCTGCAGAGCCGCGGTATTAAGTTTATTATGGATACGGATGGCACGCAGCTTATCACCTGGGATGAAGTTCATGCGGAAGACGTTGTGATTATACCCGCATTCGGAACAACCATTGAAATCGAGAACCTTTTGCTCGACAAAGGTGTAGAGGTTCACAAGTACAACACCACATGCCCGTTTGTTGAGAAAGTATGGAATCGGTCTGAAAAGCTTGGCAAGGAAAGCTATACAATTATTATTCACGGGAAACCGAAACACGAAGAAACACGGGCGACATTTTCGCACAGCGCGAGCAACGGAGCTTCGGTGATTGTGCGCGACATGGAAGATGCGCAGCGGCTTGCAGGATATATAAGCGGAACAAAAACGAAAGAAAAGTTTTATACCGAGTTTGCAGGAAAGTATTCCAAAGACTTTGATCCCGAAAGAGATTTGCAACGCGTAGGGGTTGTGAACCAAACAACCATGCTGGCAACCGAGACACAGGCGATTGCAGATTATTTCAAACAGACAATGATTGGCAAGTTTGGAGTGGAAAACGTGAAAGAGCACTTTGCCGATACACGCGATACATTGTGTTATGCTACGAATGATAATCAGGATGCTACCTATCGCCTGCTGGAAACCGATGCCGATTTGGCAATTGTAGTAGGAGGGTACAACAGCTCGAACACCTCGCACATTGTAGAACTGTGTGAGCGCAAATTCCCGACATACTTTATTAATTCCGATACAGAGATCAAATCAAAGCAGGAGATTCATCACTTTGATTATCCCAAAAAAGAAAAACGTGTTACGATGAATTATCTGCCGGAGAAAAACCCGGTGAAGATTATCCTGACCAGCGGGGCGTCATGCCCCGATACGCTGGTGGATAGAGTGATGGTAAAGCTTTTAAGCTATTTCAGTGGCTCAAAGCCGGTGGAAAGCGTGCTTATGGAATTTGAAAAAGCTTAGCCTTTTTTAGCTTTCTTTTTCTCGCCTTCTACTTTTTTCCCGTTGCGGTGTTCGCCCAGGATGATAACGTCTTTTGTATTTTGATACAGACGGGCTGCCAGGTGCATGGCCTCTTCGGTATCGCGGATTAGTACAGTGCCTGTTTTCGCGCCTTTGTTGCGGACTTCAAGATACCAGCCGTCTTTTTTCTTTAACGGTAAGGTTGGTGGTCTTCCCATGTGTTTTCTTTTTACAGTAAATAACCCAAAAACGGGCTTTTTTGTTCAAATTCGGGCGCAAGATGCGAAATTTATCCCGTTCTTCCTCGCGCTGCACTGTAAACGACCGGAGCGCGACCAGCTGATATGACGATCGACAAAAATTCTGAAGCGCAATATTTCATCGCGATTGTCCCTCCGGAACCTGTTCATTCAGAAGCCCTGCAACTCAAGCACTACTTCCGCGAGCAGTATAACAGTAAGGCATCACTTAATTCACCTCCGCACATCACCCTGCATATGCCTTTCCGCTGGAGAAAGGATCGCGAACAGGGTCTTGTAGCATCGCTGAAGCAATTCGCAGCAACAAAAAGTCAATTTGAAATCAGGCTGACTGGGTTCTCGTCCTTCGAACCGCGGGTAATTTTTATTGATGTGGCGAGAAGTGAAGCGCTGGATGAACTCCAGAAGCAATTGAAACGATTTTGCAGGATCGAATTGAATTTATTCAACGCAGACTATAAAGACCTGGGTTTCAATCCGCATATAACGCTGGCATTTCGTGATTTGAAGAAACCCCAGTTTTATAAAGCGTGGGAAGAATTCCGCACTAAAAGTTTTGAAGCAACTTTCAGGGTTAGCTCAATCGCATTACTAAAGCATGATGGGAAAGTGTGGGAAATACTCAAGGTCCTTCCGTTGGCGAATTAATACCAGTAACGTTATCGGGAGGGATTCGAGATGGCCACGATGACGACCACCATTCTACTTTTCGCAGAACGATCCCTTGGCGATGTAGAGCTTTTTCATTTCGAATTTCAATTTTCCCGAAGCAATAAGCGGATCTGCTTCAACCTGTTCTTTCGTAACATCAGCTTTCAGAATCAGGATGCCGTTTCCAGTGTTGTCGAAATTGCCGGCACCGATTACAAGGTTGTTCTCATTAAGTTTTTGAACAAAAGCGTTATGCTGACTGATTGCATCGGCTTGGGCGCCTGCATTTGTGAAACGAACGAACTGATAAAATACCATTTCGAATTTCTCACCAACTGGGCAAATCGAATTAACGGTTGGCGTAAACGGAAACATCTCAATGTTCCAGCGTTTAGCCTTCACACCCGGATCGGTTTCAAGCCACTGCTTCGCCTCATCAACCGAAGTTGTGTTAAGAACAAAAAGCCCACCACCACCTTCGAACGGGCCTGCCGCCAGCAACTTTCCTTCTTTTCCTAAACGCCCGATATTGTTCATGTGGCCCTGCATGATGCTGTCGGATTTTTCCTTCGACAACACTTCTTTGTCAGGCTTGTTATTTAAAAAGACGAACGTGTACGACTTGCTCTGCGCAAACGCAGTAACGTGGATCGTTATGAAAGCGAATAGAACAAGAAGTTTTTTCATAATGCTTTAATTAAAACTTTTGTAAATCTTTCCATATCAGCTTCGCGATTATACAAATGCGGAGCAATGCGTATCGCGCTTCCGCGGACAGAAACATAAATTTTATGCTTAAGCAGCGATGCTTTTATCTTCTCCAGATCAGCATGTTGAGGCAACCGGATTCCGAACATGTGTGCTCCGCGCCAGGATTCATCTTCAATAAAAAATCCGTTCGCACGTAATCTTTCAATGCTGTTTGCCGTGATGCCCGCACAATATTCCTGGATGCGTTCAGGCTTCCACCTATTCAATTGTTTTAGCGAGGCAATCAGCATGGGCACGTGAACGAAGTTGCTGTGTTCTCCAACTTCGTAGCGCAATGCTGCCGACTTGTATTTTGGCTTGTAGCTTACATCCGAAAAATTTTCACTGCCAAGCCGGTTCATCCAGCTTTCTTCAATGGCCTTACCATTATCGAAATATTCGCCATAATATCCGATGCCGATCGAATAAGGTCCCAGCAACCATTTATAGGCTGCGCAGATCAATGCATCGGGTTTTATTTTTTGAAGATCGAACGGCAGCGCACCAACGGATTGCGTTCCGTCAATAATCAGCAATGCGCCAACATCGTTCGTGCGTTTACGGATTGCCTCAAGGTCGAATCTTGTTCCATCAACCCAATGAACATTCGGTATGGCAACGGCACGCGTGTTCTTATCGATTGCATCAAGAATGCGCTCGTTCCATTTTTTACCTCGATCGGCAAATTCATCCGGAGGTAAAACGCTTTTGATTGATGCGCCCGCGTCTTCGGCAACGTTCTTCCAGGAATAGTAGTTGCTCGGAAACTGCTCAGCGGTAACGACAATATTTTGATCTTTTTTTAGGTTGAGATTTGCGGCTACGTTAGCCATCCCGTAGGAAACGGAAGGGATGATAGCCATGCGCTGAGGTTCTGAAGCATTGATCAACCTCGCGTACTCTTCGCGTAAAATTTCCGACTCATTGAAAAAATCCGCTGGTGGAATCGTAACAGGATTTCGCTTTTTGCGCATCGCGTTAATGCCCGCCTTCTCAACATCTTTCATCAGGGGCGACATGTATGCGCAATTGAGATACGTGATTTGCGGAGGCAGACTGAACTGTGAGCGTTTGGAGGTAAGCATGGGTTAGTCAACAGTTAAAAGTTAATCGTTATTAGCATCCGGTTAACGGATAACTAATAACGCCTTACTATTTCCAGTCGAATGTGTTGATTAAATGCATGATGTCTTTTTTCATGTATTCAATCGCTGGCTTGAGCGAGTCGTTTTGAACTTTCGTATTGAAGTACAACGCGCCACGCAGAAAGTTTTTCGTGGAATCGGTAATGGTAAACTGCATTTGGCTTGGCACTTCGCCATCCAGCTCAACCACAACCGCGGTATGTCCTTTTGGATTGTGCGTAATCACTTCATCAATAGCATAAGCTTTGATCTGGTGCTTGGAGGTAAGCACGTAAGCATCGTTCAGAAACTCTTTCAGCAACTGCTCGTTGTTCATGATTTTCTTATACGTGACGTGGATGTTGGCCTTCAGTTCAGGGTAATAAATTTCAACCCAGAATTTTTCGCGAATCCAGGACGTATCAGCCAACAGTCTTGCATGTTTCGAATACTCAAACGTGTAAGGCAACGTATCCGGCAGTGCGTGGTAAGCAGGCGCTGGCAAAACCAAGCGGTTATAGCCCAAAGGTTTTGGAAGATATTCCCGCTCGCAACTAACACTGGTGGTGAGAACAAAGATTATCGCACTCAAATAGATTATTCGTCTCATCGCCTTATTTACCCTCACCCCTAAAATTGTACGTGTGACGATTCAAAACGTTGTACCCTCTCCCTTGGGAGAGGGCAGTTGCTAACTATATTTTTATAAACGGTGTTCATTTGGGTGAGGGCTAGAACGGGAGATCGTCTGTTCCGGATGAATCTGCAGCATAATTTTCCTGTGGCTTGCTTGCACCAGAGTAACCGCCTTCTGATGAATAGTTACCTCCACCGCTGTTGCCGCTGCGTTGTGTTGAAAGCATGGTCATATTATCGCCAATAACCTCTGTGGTATAACGTGTAACACCATCTTTTTCCCACGAACGGGTTCTCATTTTGCCTTCGATGTACACCATGTCACCCTTGTGAAGATACTTTTGGGCGATCTCGGCAAGCCCGCGCCAAAGAACGATGTTATGCCAGTCGGTGATTTCTTTTTTCTCGCCCGTCACGCGGTCTTTATAAGTTTCGGAAGTTGCCATCGTAAAGTTGGCAACAACAGCTCCGTTTTCAAGGTTTCTAACTTCAGGGTCTTTGCCTAAGCGGCCGACCAGGATTACTTTATTTACTCCAGCCATATGTGTAGGTATTTCTTTTCAATGTAAAGGTATGCATGGGAAAATGTCATCTTGTGACATAACGATGCTCTCAAAAGTACATTATAAAATGCCGTAATCCGACAGGAATTTGCTGATCAAAACCGGCTTGGGCAGGTCGGCAACTTTCTTCAATGAATAAAATTTCAACCCGGATCCGTTGAGTGAAACATCCCTCGAAAGCGAAACCTGAACGAACCTCGAATAAATCAATTGGTGACTTAAGATGTGTTTATACATTCCGCTGATGTCCGACAGCTTTCCGTTGCGAAACTTTTGCAGACTTTCATTTTCCATGAACAGCTTTTCCGGATCAACCGGGCGTTTGGTTTCAATCAACACGAAATCGTACAAGCCATTCCAGATATCCTTTTCTTCGCGCTTCTTCATCAGGAACGAGTTGCCTTTTTGAATCACGAAATAGTAGAAGTAGCGCTTGCGTGCTTTTTTGAGCTGAAGTTTTACGGGCAATTGATGCTGCAATGCATTTTTAAATGCGAAGCAGTCCTTTTGGAACACGCATGTTTCGCAACACGGGTTTCGTGGCGTACAAAACCGTGCTCCGAATTCCATCATCGCCTGGTTATGGGCATCAGGATTTTTTTGTGGTACCAGTTCATTCGCGAGTTTTGAGAAAATCCTTTTCCCTTCCGGTGTGTTAATAGGCGTTTCAATGCCAAAAATTCTTGACAGTACCCGAAACACATTTCCGTCAACTACGGCAACAGATTCTCCGAACGCAATTGACGCAATTGCCGCTGCGGTATAGTCGCCAATGCCGGGCAATGTCTTTAACCCTTCGAATGTTTGTGGGAATTTTCCATTAAAACGTGTCACAACTTCCTTCGCACACTTATGAAGATTCCGCGCACGGGTGTAATAGCCCAGCCCCTGCCACAATCGGAGTACTTTTTGTTCAGGAGCGTTCGCTAAATCATATACTGAGGGAAATGTTTCGATGAATTTCAGGTAATAGGGCAAGCCCTGGCTAACGCGCGTCTGCTGAAGAATAATTTCTGATAACCAGATGCGATAAGGGTCTTTTGTTTCACGCCAGGGGAGGTCGCGTTTATTTTTTTCGAACCATTGGACGACCTTTTTAGAGAAATATCGACTATCCATCCCCTTGATTATCAGATTTTTTCAATATTCATTTTTAATATTCGGCTCACAAATTAAATTTGCCCTCCCTTAAAAAAACAAACACCTAAAAATATACAACGTGACCAAGGCAGACGTAATCAACGAAATTTCTGAAAAGACAGGCGTGGACAAAGCAGATGTTACTGCTTCGGTAGAGGCTTTCTTCAGCGTGATCAAGCAAAATATGGCCAGCGGTGAGAACATCTACATTCGCGGTTTCGGAAGTTTCATCAATAAAAAGCGTAAGAAGAAAATCGCTCGCAATATTTCCCGTAACACAGCCCTGGTAATTGACGAACACTTTGTACCCAGCTTTAAGCCTGCCAAGATTTTTGTTAACAAAATCAAGAACAGCGATAAAGTAAAAGAGTTGGCTGAGAAAGCATAGTCCCCCGGTTTTTAAACCGAACACATGCTTAAAAATCGAATCATTCTTGTCGTAGTTAGTGCGCTGGTTGTTGTTGGATTGTTCCTGCTGCCCAAAGTGGTGGTGAATAACGAAAACAAACCACTGGCGGAGCAGGCAGATACTGTCCAGGCGCAAACCGATCCGCATTCCTCAGCACCTGAAGGTCTGGTGAAGCACATCGCTCACATCCGGGGCGAGCACGCCAGTGCCACCGAACAGCAAAAAAAAGCTATCTTTGCGGATTCTTTGGCCACTTTATATGCCGAGGCCGGCCGTTTTGACAGTGCCGGAGTCTTTGCAGAAGAGGCCGCATCGTTCTTTAAGACTGAGGAAAGCTGGTTTAAAGCTGGTGACAGCTACTATCAGGGATACACATTCGCGCTTAACGCGAACAAACAGGGCAATCTGGGCGAAAAGAGCCGGGAGCTGTTCCAGAAGGTTTTGGATATCAATCCGAACAACCTGGCTGCGAAAACGAAGATGGCCATGACCTACCTGTCAAGTGCACCGATGAAAGGCGTTGGAATGCTGAGAGAGGTAATTGAGGCTGACCCTAAAAATGAACTCGCGCTGTTCAACCTGGGGATGCTCTCGATTCAGTCCGGACAAAATGAAAAAGCAGTCAGCTGGCTGAGCCGGCTGGTTGAAGTGAATCCTGCGCATACGCAGGGAACACTCCTTCTTGGACTGGCCTACATGAACACGGGCGAGAAGAAGAAGGCGAAAGAGCAGTTTGAAAAAGTAAAAGATATGGACAAGGATCCGGCAGTACAGGCAGCTGTCGATTCTTATCTGAAGGATTTAAATAAATAACAACAAAGCCTGCGCGGTGCCTGCCACGCAAGCAACAAACCCGAGCATTTATGCCAAGCGGAAAGAAAAGAAAAAAGCACAAAATGGCTACCCACAAGCGCAAGAAGCGTTTGAGAAAGAACAGACATAAGAAGAAGTAATCCCGATTCCCGATCATCGCATCGGGAAGGGCTTGCTCCTTGTTAGCGCTATACACACATTTTTTACACTTAACATTTATCGTTTTGAGCAACGAACTAATTATTAGTAGCACTCAAGACGGATGTCGTATAGCCCTTCTTCGAGATAAGCAGCTCGTAGAATTTCACCAGGAAGAGGAAGGAAGCAAATTTCAGGTCGGAGACATTTATCTGGGCACCGTGAAAAAGGTGGTGCCAGGTCTCAATGCCGCATTTATTGATGTTGGCTACGACAAAGATGCATTCCTGCATTACCTCGATCTTGGACCGCAGTTCAGTTCATTGAACAAGTTCACCAAACTGACCCGCGGTAAAAAGATTTTCGGCAAGCTGGAAAAATTTACCCTTGAACCGGACATTGACAAGCACGGCAAAATTGGCCAGCAATTGGCCAAAGGCCAGGTGCTTCCGGTACAGATTGTAAAAGAACCCATCTCCACAAAAGGGCCGCGATTATCCTGCGAGTTATCCTTAGCCGGGCGTTACCTGGTGCTGGTTCCGTTTTCGAAAGCCGTTAACGTTTCGAAAAAAATAACCAGCAACGAAGAGCGTAAACGCCTGTTGCGCCTGATCCAATCGATCAAACCCGAAAATTTTGGTGTGATCGTTCGCACGGTTGCCGAAGGAGCCGAAGTGGCTGACCTCGACCGTGACTTAAGAAACCTTGTTAAAACCTGGGAAGACGGCATTACCCGTTTACCGGATGCTCAGCCGAACGACAAACTGATTGGCGAGCTTAACAAAACCTCCTCGTTACTTCGCGACTTGTTGAACGAGTCGTTCGACAACATCCACATTGATGACAAAAAGATGTATGAGGAGGCACGCACGTACATCCGGAACATTTCTCCCGAACAGGAGAAGATTGTGAAGTTTTATACTGGCCGTGCAAAAATATTTGAACACTACGGTGTTGAGAAGCAGATCAAGTCGGCCTTCGGCCAAACCGTTAGCCTGAAAGGCGGTGGTTATCTGATCATTGAGCACACCGAAGCGCTTCACGTAATTGATGTGAACAGCGGCAACAAGTCGAACCGCGAAGAGAACCAGGAAACAACTGCGCTCTCCGTGAACATTGAAGCTGCCAAGGAGATTGCCCGCCAGTTGCGCCTGCGCGATATGGGCGGAATTATCGTAGTCGATTTCATCGACATGAGAAGTCAGGATAACAAAAAACTGATTTACAAAATCATGCGCGATGAGATGGATGGCGATAAGGCAAAATCGACCGTTCTCCCGCTTTCCAAATTCGGACTCATGCAAATTACCCGTGAGCGTGTTCGCCCGCAGGTGAACATTATCACGAAAGAAGTTTGCCCGACCTGTAACGGAACCGGCAAGATCACTGCATCGATTCTTGTTTCCGATTTAATTGAGAAAACAATCGATCATTTGCTGGTTAAGCAGAATGAAAAAGATTTGGTTCTTGCTGTACACCCATACCTGCATGCATTCTTTACCAAAGGATTCATTTCAACGCGTATGAGATGGTTCTTTAAATACAAGCGGTGGGTAAACATGGAAACCGACACCTCGCTGGGCGTAACGGAATTCAAATTCCTGAATAAAGAAGGAGAAGAGATACAGCTTACAGCGTAGTGCATAAAAATTAAGTAACAAAGAAGTCCGGTGGTGAGCCGGACTTTTTTATTATGCAATCTTGAGGAATGAGTCGAAGAGCGATGAAAAGGTTGCCTTCTTAATTGGGGATGCTTCGCTTTCGCTCAGCATGACGGTAAATAGTATACAAATACCTCGCTTTACCAGCGTGACCAGTCATTTATTGCTTCGTCAAATCAGGCCGGTCAGGTGGTGGATTAATAAATGGCGATGCCGCCTGGTGAATTTTGATTGCCTTTCTTGACAAGATCAACATCACGATAAGCGATACTGCCGCACCAATCCAGATTCCCGGAACGAACGTGATGAACAGGAAGTAATCGTACAATCCGTGAAACACCGTTGCCGAGATAAGTGCAAGCAAACTGTAGTACAGCTTTCGGTGCGGTGTGAATTTCGCCCGGCCCAGATAGTAGCCCATCAGGATTGCGAAGCACGCATGAGCCGGTACGGCGGTGAACATTCTCATAATGCCTGTAGGAATACCAAACTGATAGACATACAGAATATTCTCAAGCGTAGCGAAGCCCATCCCCACCATCGCTGCGTAAACTATACCATCGAAAGGCTCGTTAAAATTTTTATTCCGGAATAAGATAAAGCGAATGAAAATGAATTTGCTGAACTCTTCTACCAGCGCAACTTTAAAAAAGGCGTCAGCAAATAATTCAGCCGCACTTTGTTTGTTAATCAAAATTACCTCCAGCGGCATACTGATCAATAGTGTAACAATCACGCTGAGGGCGCCATAAAAGAAGCTTAGCAGCAGTAAACCTAACGGCTCACGTTCGTGCTTGTCTTTCAAATAAATGTAGAGAGCAATGGCGGCTCCCGGGGCCAGCGCTAACGCGAGGAGAAGCATTGTAAATTAAATTCAAGGCAAGATAACACTATTCGAGTACTTCCTCGATCTCGTCCATTTTTGCCTTTGAAAATTTGCCCGATGTTGCGTAAATGATTTTGCCTTCCTTATCGAGTACAAAGAAATAGGGAATGTCTTTTTTCTCGAAATCAAGCGCTTCTTTGTACGGCTTCAGTTCCCCTTTGTAAAACAGAATGTAGGGTAACAGGTTCGGATCGACATTCTTCAACGCTTTTTTCTTCGCAGTTCCGGTCGCTGCGGCATTGATGCCGGTAAACATCGGCACGAAATACACATTCACGTCATACGTAAAACCATCAAACACACTGCCCTTGCTCTTTTGAATGAATTTTTCAAAGATAGGCTGAAACCAGGTGTTCAATTCATCCTCTGATTTCTTCGAATACGCCAGTCCCAGCAACGTATATTTTCCGGCAACACTCTGGGGCAAGTCAATTTTTTTATCATCAACCGTTTCGGCTGTCATGTTTGGAAAAGTTTTTCCATTAACCTGGGCCGTTACAACGTATGCGGTACTGATCAATGCAAATGCAAGCGTGAGTGCTTTTTTCATGCTTTTTGAAGTTATCGTGATGAATTAAATAACCATGTTTACCCGAATAACGTAAACAATTTGGTTTTAGGATTTGAGATGACGGTAAAAGATCATTACGACCGGTATTTGGGCAATTTTTATTCGTGGACGGTAGGTGATTTTACCGAAATACAGCTGATGCAGGAGAAGTTCTTCCTGGAAAACGAAATTACACCGGGTATTTCCGGCCTTGCGTTTGATTTGGGTTGCGGCCATGGAATCAACTCAATCGCGTTAGCAAACCTCGGATTTTCTGTTCGCGCAATAGATTTCAATCTGCAATTGCTGGATGAACTGAAAGCGCGCACGGAACATCGGAAGATTGACGCGATCGATGCACACCTGCTCGAATACTTATATGCTGTTCGCACAAAAGCTGAACTGATTGTTTGCATGGGCGATACGCTAACGCATCTTTCCGGGCCGGATCAGGTAGAAGAACTGATTGCATTAAGCGCGCAGAAGCTCGAACGCGGAGGCAAGCTTGTTATTTCCTACCGGGAACTGGTTAACGAACTCACAAATGAAAAGCGGTTTATCCCTGTTAACAGTGATGAGAATCGCATTCACACCTGCTACCTGGAATACCTTCCGGGATACGTAAAAGTGTTTGATATTCTGTTCGAACGCGAAGGCGCAAAATGGAAACAAACCGTAAGCTGGTACCCTAAACTGCGTATTCCGGTTTCGCGTGTTATCTCTTTGTTTGAAAAGCACGGACTTTCACTGGTTAAGAAAGAAGTTATTTCCGGAATGACATACCTCGTTGCCTACAAGTAGCGACCTGGTATCATTGAAACACCATATCTTTGTTCAGCAAAAAACAAAAGCGTATGTCTTGGATTTACCTGGTGATTGCAGGATTGTTTGAGGTAGGCTTTACAACCTGTTTGAAATTCAGCAACAACTTTTCGAACTGGAAATGGTCGGTCGGATTTTTCATCTGCATCTTCTTAAGCTTTCATTTCTTGAATGAAGCTATTCAAAAAATACCCATCGGTACAGCATATGCAGTATGGACGGGCATTGGCGCTGTTGGCACGGCCATCATGGGCATTATCCTGTTCAACGAAGCGTCTGATTTCTGGCGCGTCTTTTTTATTTTCCTGTTGATCGGATCAATCATCGGATTGAAACTGGTGTCGGCACATTAAATAAAAAAGCCCGGCAAGTTCCGGGCTTTTATTTCTGGAAATTTAACTGACTAAGCGTTCTTCCACTTGATAGTGCAGCCGATCGCTTTGGTCTTGGTTGTGGTTGCGGCCTTGTTATTTAACGCCGCGTCAACAGCGTCCTCAACGTATCTTTTTGTAACAGCCGAAGCGTCTCTTGCATTGTCATCAATCGCACCGATGTAAATCACCTTAAACGCGGTACCTTCTTTCTTTAACACAAATGCATGTGGTGTGTTGGTCGCACCGAATGCTTTTGCCACGTTTTGAGTTTCATCAAACAAATACGGGAAATCGTAGCCATGAGATGCTGCGTGATCCACCATTTCTTCATAAGAATCTCCTGGTGAAATGCTTGGATCGTTTGATTGAACAAGCACTAACGGAAATTTTGCGCCATACTTTTTGCTAAGGGCAATGATTCTGTCGTTGTATGCTTTTGAATACGGACAGGTGTTGCAGTCGAAGATTACGAGTACACCTTTAGCATCCTTATAGTCGCTTAACGCAACCATCTTACCGTTTGTATTCTTCAGCTTGAAGTCGGCAACGGTATCGCCCACTTCATAGCCCACGCGCACAGGACTCGCAGCCACCAGCACAAACATGCAGACGGCAACAACTAACATTGATCGGATCATATTCTTATGGTTAAAATTCAAAGTTTCACTTTTCAGGTTCAAGATTCGCGGCTCGTTGAGCGCAATCCACTCCAGCCGCGAATTTTATTTATTGTACTTCAGCAATCAGTTTCTCAAGTTCACCTTCGTGAAGCTCTTTTTCAACAAATTTTCTTTGACCGGTTTTAGTATTCACCACGATGGTAGCCGGCAGCGCTCCCGACCATGACTTATCGATCAGGTCGATATACAAATTGGGATTCTTCTCATCCAGAATAACCACTTGCGACTGGATTTTTTTCCGGGTAACGAATTTGTAAACCTTTGTAGGATCGGGATCCAGATCAAGGTCCATGCTCACGAACGTGATTTTTACATCCTGCCGTTCCATGCCGATTTTTTCGAATAAAGGCATTTCCTTTACACACGGGGCACACCAGGTAGCCCAGAAATTGATCACTTTAATCTGGTCGCTTTTCGCAGCAATCATCTCCTGAAGCTCCGGCAGCTTTACAATTTTAGCCCGTTCCTGTGCTTTCGCAACAAATGCGCAAATGATGAGAAGGAGGATTAAGAATCTCGACATAATACTAATTAACCGAGGAGAGCAAATGTAGTTCCGAAATTTCGATAAACGGTTTGTAAGGTTTGATCAGTGGATACCGAAAATGCCTAAAATTCAGGCACTTGCAATCCACCAAAAAAGCGGCAAAAAAGAATCCCACAAAATGAACCACTTATCCACATTACGCCAATATTTAGCATTAAAGTACTATTAATCAGTAAGTTAAGGCCTGTAAAATCAATCGTTTCTTTGTGGACAACTTCTAAAGCCATAAAAACCAAAGGCCATCCCGGCATCCTCTACAATTGGCAGATATTCAGATTCATAGCGTACTATTCTGACGGGCTTTTTCTATTTTTTGCCCATGAACAATTCCGAAAACAGGGTAAAAAAGCTCTTTGGATTAGATGTGCCTGTAATTCAGGCGGGTATGGTTTGGTGCAGTGGCTGGCGGCTTGCTTCGGCTGTAAGTAATGCCGGTGGTCTCGGGTTGATCGGGGCCGGATCGATGTACCCGGATACTTTTCGGGAGCATATTAAAAAGTGTAAGGCAGCTACCAGCCGCCCCTTCGGAGTAAATGTTCCTTTACTATACCCGGAGATGTCGGTACTGATGGACATCATTATAGAAGAGGGTGTAAAAATCGTTTTTACATCAGCCGGCAACCCCGGACTGTGGACCGGTAAGCTTAAGGAAAAAGGAGTTACTGTAGTCCATGTTGTATCAAGTGTAAAATTCGCGAAGAAGTCGGAGCAAGCCGGAGTTGATGCCGTGGTAGCAGAAGGTTTTGAAGCCGGTGGCCACAACGGGCGCGAAGAAACAACTACGCTGGTGTTAATCCCAATGGTTCGTGATTCCATTTCTATTCCGTTAATCGCAGCGGGAGGGATTGCTGGCGGCAGAGCCATAGCAGCTGTAGAGGCGCTGGGCGCGGAAGGTGTTCAAGTCGGGAGTGCTTTTGCTGCCAGTTTGGAATCTTCGGCTCACGAGAATTTTAAACAACGCATTATTAACTCAACCGAAGGCGATACGCAACTCACCATGAAGCAACTCACACCGGTGCGGCTTATCAAAAACAAATTCTTTCACGATGTGATTGCCGCTGAACAACGAGGAGCAAACAACGAAGAAATGATGAAACTTCTCGGACGGGCACGCGCAAAAAAAGGAATGTTCGAGGGAGATATGGATGAAGGGGAATTGGAAATCGGACAAGTTTCGGCAACTATTAAAGAGATTCTTCCGGCAGCGGATATCCTGAAAAATCTTTGGCAGGATTATTTGACCACCAAAAGCAAACTTTGCCGGCAATGAATTTCATTAAGATCAAGGAAACGTGTCTGTATATTAAAGATCTTGAACGGGCAAGAGAATTTTATCATGAAATCCTTGAGCTTCCGCTGATCAGTTACGTGGAAGGAAAGCATATTTTTTTCAGGGCCGGATCATCTGTGCTATTATGCTTTAATCCTGACGATTCGAAATTGAAAAAAAGTCCGCCTGCACACTACGGGGGAGGCAAACAACATTTTGCGTTTGAAGTGAGTAATGTTGACTATCAATCCGTGAAAGCGTGGATTACACGTAAAGGCATTACGATAACGGATACCGTTACCTGGAAGAGTAATACTGAGTCTTTTTATTTTGAAGATCCGGAAGGGAATGTGCTGGAGATTGTTCCGGAAGCCGGCATCTGGGATTAAACTTTCGTAACTGCTATCTCCGTTAGGTGCACCGGTATCTTAACAGGACTTTCAACGACATCAATGGATTTAAGGTAGACCATCGAATACCAATAGCCATAGTCCTTATATTGAATGCAGTTACTGGTAACTTTACCATCAATCAGGATTTTAATTCGCTCAATCTCGTTGTTATGTTGCAGCAGCGTTTGCTGATCGGCTGGCAAGTCCTGCAGGTTAACAAATTCAATTCCTTTAAATATAGTGGCCTGAACTTTCATCGGTAATTAATGGTCTAAACAAAAAAATGGTAACCTTGGGCCGTTTTGACTTGCAAGTTTACGAATGGTTTAGTGTTGAGTTGTGAAAATGTAAGTATTTTTAAAGGATTCGCATTTTTTGAGCTTTTAGATGTCAGGCTTTTTCGATACTCCCGTTGAATTTCTGAAAGGGGTTGGCCCACAGCGATCATCCCTGTTAAACAAGGAGCTGAACATCTTCACCTTCGGTGACCTGATTCAATACTATCCATTTCGATACGAGGATCGCACGAAGTTTTACACCATCCAAGAGATCAGCGATGAGATGCCCTACGTTCAGATAAAGGGAGTTATCACCCGAAGGGAACTTATCGGAGTCGG
The DNA here is from genome assembly GCA_016786585.1 of Cyclobacteriaceae bacterium. GTDB lineage: Bacteria > Bacteroidota > Bacteroidia > Cytophagales > Cyclobacteriaceae > UBA2336. The sequence goes on along the minus strand of JAEUUI010000006.1, from coordinate 84,344 downwards.
AGCGAAAAAAAGACTCGTTGCTCAATTTCAGGATAAGACCGGGGAAATCGAGCTGGTTTGGTTTCAGGGTATAAAATGGGCCCAGGAAAAGTTAATGCCGGGCGTTGAATACATCGTTTTTGGAAAACCAAACCGGTTTGGAAAGAAGCTGAGTATTGCTCATCCGGAAATCGATCCCGTAACGATGGAAGGTAATCCGACAGGTTATCTGCAACCTGTTTACCCGCTTACTGAAAAGTTAAAAGCACGCTATATCGACAGCAAAGCGATTTCGAAACTGTTGCGCGAGTTGCTCGTACTCGCGAAAGACAAAATACGCGAAACGCTTCCGGCAAAGATGATCAGTCAGTTTAAGATGATCGGTAAGCAGCAGGCACTGATCAATATTCATTTTCCGCAAAGCGTGGAGTTGATGGCAGCTGCACAGAACCGCTTAAAGTTTGAAGAGTTGTTCTACATTCAGCTGCGTCTTTTAAAAATGAAACTGATCCGGCAGGATTCATTTAAAGGCCAGGTGTTTAATGATGCGACATTACTGACGAAGTTTTACCAGGAATTTCTTCCGTTCCCACTAACCGATGCCCAAAAGAAAGTTATCAAGGAGATCTATGCCGATCTGAAATCGGGCAAGCAAATGAATCGGTTGCTGCAAGGTGACGTGGGCAGCGGAAAAACTATTGTTGCCTTTGTGTGTGCGCTGATTTCCATTGGAGGCGGAGCGCAATGCGCGTTGATGGCGCCAACGGAAATTCTGGCGCAACAACATTTTAATAACCTGAGCAAGTACGCATCGCTAATGAAAATTCCGATTGCCTTGCTAACCGGGTCAACAAAAAAAAGCGAGCGCAAACAGATTCATGAGGCATTGCAGAGTGGTGTATTAAAAATTTTGATTGGTACGCACGCTTTGCTGGAAGAAGAAGTTAAGTTTCAGAATTTAGGCCTCGCGATAATTGATGAGCAACATCGCTTTGGTGTAGCACAACGCTCCAAACTTTGGAACAAAAATGCCGGGCTATATCCGCACGTGCTCGTGATGACGGCAACACCGATTCCACGAACACTGGCGATGACGTTATATGGCGACCTTGACATTTCGGTTATTGATCAGTTGCCGGCAGGCCGAAAGCCAATCAAAACAATTCACAAGTATGATTCGCACCGGCTGCAAGTCAATCAGTTTTTAAAAGAACAGATTGCCACCGGTCGCCAGGTTTATATTGTGTACCCGCTGATTGAAGAATCAGAAAAACTCGATCTGAAACATTTGATGGATGGGTATGAAAGCATCAGCCGGGCGTTTCCCGACGAGGCCATTAGTATTGTACATGGTCAAATGAAGCCCGATGCGAAAGATTTTGAGATGAAGCGGTTCCTGAAAAAGGAAACGAGCATTATGATTGCCACCACGGTAATTGAAGTTGGTGTGGATGTGCCGAATGCATCGGTTATGGTAATTGAAAATGCTGAACGTTTTGGCTTGTCGCAACTTCATCAACTACGCGGCCGCGTTGGCCGCGGGGCTGAGCAGTCGTTCTGTATATTAATGACAAGCTTTAAACTGTCGGCCGATTCTAAAATTCGAATTGATACAATGGTGCGAACCAACAACGGGTTCGAAATTTCGGAGACAGATTTGAAGTTAAGGGGGCCGGGCGACCTGATGGGAACGCAGCAAAGCGGAGCGCTTGATCTGATGATTGCCGATTTAGGGAAGGATGGAAAAATTCTTCAGGCGGCACGTGAAACTGTTATCCGATTACTTGAAGATGATCCGGAATTGAAAAAACCTGAAAATAATGTGATTCTCGCTCAGGTTGAGCGAACGAAAAAGTCGGTCGTTAACTGGAGCAAGATCAGTTGATCTGACGGGAATTATTAAATTTACCTTCCCTCTATGAAAAAAGTTAATATCCTATGGCTTTCGCTGTTCATCGTTGTGAGCAGCTTTGCGCAACAGGGTAATTATTTTCTTTCAAACTTTTCTCCAAATACTGACCTCGCGGAAAACGTATGTTTCGACATGGCGCAGGATGCGCGCGGAGTTTTTTATTTCGCAACGCAGGCAGGCATTCTTCAATATGATGGCCGCAGTTGGGATTTGATCCACACCAATGGAGCTGCTTACTCTATTGAACTGGCTGATAATGGTGAGGTTTATGTAGCGGGCCCAAAAGGTTTTGGAAAAATAGCTCCGGATAAAAACGGGTTGGAGAGTTTCCAGTTGCTGTATGATAAGCCTGGTTCAGAATACATTTTTCAGATTACAGCAGTAAAGGATAAAGTATACTTTCTTAACGAGCGAAATCTTTTTGTCTACAGCGCTGCGACCGACAGCACCACAACATTTTCATCCAGCGCAGTAACCGGGCCGTTTGTAGGATTAACCGAATTATTCGGATCCGTTTACATCAGTACGGAAACGCAAGGTCTTTTCAGGCAAAGTGGAAGTCAATTGTCGAAGTCAAAGCTTGCACTGCCCGACAGCACACAGATAGTTTTTTCATCCCGGTTTGAGAATACCTATTTGCTCGGAACATCGCAGAACAAGCTGTATTTGTTTAACGACAAAATGCGACTTCGGGAGTTGCAATTGAAAGATCCCGGCTATGCGAACGCAAGTGTTATTATTAACGCAACCTGGGTTTCGAAGAATCTAATAGCGCTGGGAACGCTGCGCGGTGGGGTAATTTTTGTCGATCCGGTTACAGGGAACACGATCGAGATTGTGAACTACGATACCGGGTTGCCTGACAACGAAATTTATGCAATCAGCAGCGATATGGACCGCAATGTTTGGGTGGCGCACACGTATGGGTATACCCGCATTGCACCTGATCTTCCTTTCCGTTCGTTCAAGCATTATCCGGGCCTGCAAGGCAACTTATTATGCGCCGCAAATTATCAGGGTAATGTTTACGTAGGGACTTCCCTTGGTTTGTATAAACTCGAAAAGGAGGATTCTTACGATGAAATAACTTTTTATGTTGATGTTCCGGTTAAGTCCAGGAAAGAAAAAGAAGCGCCCGCTAAAACGGAAACTGATAAGCCTGAAAAGAAAGGCCTCTTTTCATTTTTAAGGCGTAAAAAAACTGAAACAACATCAACCAGCTCAACAGAAAAGTCAACTGCATCACAAAAGAAAGTCCGGTATAAAAAAGAGAAACAAACCAAAAAAATCCTTCGCTCAAGGTATTACAGTTATAAGAAGGTTAAGGGCATTAATGCCAAGATCGCCCAGCTTGTGTTGTGGCAAAGTAAATTGATTGCATCCGGACTGGAAGGAGCTTTTGAAATCAATCAACTGACTTCAAAAACAATACTGGAAGATCCGGTGCGATTTTTATTAGCATCCGACAGAAGTAAAACACTTTATGTATCCACGTACGATGATAAACTCCATCATCTTACATTGAATAAAAACACCTGGAACGATGAGAACCTGATTCAAAATATTGACGATCCAATAAACTACATTTTCGAAGAAGGCGCGGACGCAATTTGGTTCTGCAGCTTCGACAAGATTTACCGCCTGGAATCGGGTGATGGGTTAACACGATCTGCGCAAAGCATGGATGTTTTGAATCCAAGCTTCGAAAAAACAGTAGGCGTTAGCCTGAATGGTCAGGTGATTATTGCTACATCCGGAGGTTTCTATTTTTATGATAAGGGTAAGAAAGCGCTCGTGAAATCCGATACGCTGGCGGCACCTAAAGCATTCTTTGCCAATAACTCAAATCTTTGGTTCCGTGATGAACATCAATGGTACATAGCCGGCAACAGCGGAAGCAAAACCAATCTCCAGCTACTAAACCTGTTTACTGATATTCGCTACATTTCATCGGATGCGAAGTCAAGCAATGTATGGATCATTACCGGTAACAATGAATTACTTCGGTTCAGCAGCGATAAAGCAAAACCGATTGAAACGGCTTATCCGTTGTTCCTAAAAGCGATTTCTCAAAATGATGCAACCAGCCTCCGGAGAAGCAGTATCAAGGTAAGTCAGGAAAATAGTTCGCTTAAAATAAATGTTGTTAAGCCCGATTACCTGGGTGCAAATGCGGTAGAGTATCGTTATTTTCTGGAAGGCTTACATACGGAATGGTCGGCCTGGTCGAATAAAGACTACGAGTTTGTGTTCCCGTACTTGCCGCCAAACGAATATGTGCTGAAGGTTCAATCGAAAGATCTCTTCGGAAAGGTAAGTGACATGGAGCCGGTTGCCATTGAAGTGCTTCCACCGTATTGGAAGCGTGTATGGTTCTACGCACTTGAGTTTGCAATTTTTGCCTCTCTTGTTTTGTTGTCATTCAGGCTGAGTCACCGCTATAATTTGGTGAGTCGTCTCCTGTCACTACTGTCAATCATTATTCTGATCGAATTCATTCAAACCTTTGCCGGTTCGGTCATTTCGTTCAACAGCGGCCCCGTGGTTGATTTCATCCTGCAGGTTTTTGTTGCATTTCTCGTGCTTCCTGTAGAAGGCTTCCTGCGCAACTTTATGCTTCAATCAATTGAGAAGAACAAGGCTGCCAGAAATAAAGCATCCTGACCAAGGCATTTCAAGGTATTTTCGTTAATTTCCTTATCGTAAGCCCCGCTACGATGGGTAAGCCGGTAAAATCTAAAAACGTAAAACCAACACCCTCAATCAAGGCCGGCAGCTTTGAAGCTATCGTTGATTACGCGTCTGACGGAATTGTACTCATCAATTCACGCAGTCAAATTCAATACGCGAATACATCCCTAAAAAATATTCTGGGGTACACATCCCGGGAAATACTCGGAAAACCGTTTTCATCATTAGCCTACGAAGAAGACATTTCGCTGCTGCAAAGCAAGCTTGATACAATTCGTGCCGAGGAACGGTCGGTATTTTTATTACGCTCGGTCCATAAAAATGGTGATCCGTTCTGGACTGAATACACGTTAACCAATCTGTTAAATAATCCAGCGGTAAAAGGTGTTGTTGTGAACATCCGGGGATTGCAACAAAAACCTTATGAGGACGCTACCCGCAGCAGGCAATTGCTGAGCACCATCAGTGATAACATTGCTGACGGAATTTTTCTGGGCGTTATGGGCGGATCGTTTCAATACGTAAATCGTGCGTTTCTTAAACTGAGCGGCTATGAAACGCTGGAACAGATGCGAAACGTGAAGCCATACCATCTGTTTGTTCAAACCAGGCGATGGAGCGAAATAAAAAATCAGTTGAAGCGAAACAAAAGCGTTCGCAATGAACAGGCGTTATTCAATCGCAAAGGTTCAGAAAATTTTTGGGGAACAATTTCTCTAACAGCTTTCAGTGACGGTGGCCGGGAATATTTTGTTGGTTCTGTTCAGGATATAACACGTCAAAAACTCGCGGAGAAGCAACTTCATGAATCACGCAACTTTCTGGATAACGTGATGCGAACGGTGGCTGCTCCCATTTTCGTGAAAGACAGCAAGCATCGGCATGTGATGTTTAATGATGCCTTTTGCTGGTTTACCGATTTGTCGAGAAGAGAATTGTTGGGAAAAACGGATTATGATTTTTTCTCTAAAGAAGATTGTGATGAGTACTGGAAGATTGACAGTCATGTTCTTAAAACCGGCAAAGTTGTTCTCAATCACGAGAAGATCACTCTTAAAGACGGAAAGGTTAAACACATGCTTACCGTTAAGTCGCGGTATGTGAATGATGAAGGTGAGAAGTTTGTAATCGGATTCATCACGGATATCACAGAGATCAGAAAGCATGAGGAGGAAATCAACGCGCTCAATGCAAATCTGATGGGCGTGATGGAGAGTACGCAGGAGTCTATCTACGCAATTGACACAAACTTACGATATGTGGCGTTTAATAAGAACCACGCCCGAATGGCTAAACTGATTTACGGAGCAACCATAAAAGCCGGCGGCAGTTCGGTGGATTATCTGAAAGGCTCGAAAGAAGAAAGCTGGTTGGTTGCAGAACTCAAGCGTGCGCTAAAAGGAGAAAACTTTGTTTCGGAGCAGCGAATCAACCAAAGTCATTACCGCGATAAGTATATTGAAACTACGTATAACCCGATCTTCGGATCCAGGAACACCGTTACCGGGGTGGCCGTTTTTGTACGCGATGTAACGCAGCGAAGGAAGTCGGAGGAGAAGCTTAAAATTTTGAATGACGACCTGGCTTCACAAAACCGCAAGCTGGCCATTCAGGAAGAAGATTTAAAATCAACGCTGGAAGAACTTTCAGAACGTAATTTTGAGCTGGATCAATTGATGTACAAAACATCACACGATCTTCGCTCACCCTTGAGTTCCATTCTGGGCCTGGTTAACCTGGCCAATCTTGATCCAAACAATTATCTGACCTATCTGAACAAGATAGAAGGGCGCATAAAAAAACTGGACGAGTTTATCCGCTCGATGCTTAACTATGGACGTGTTAACCGGGGTGAAATCCATTTCGAGGAAATTGCGTTGGAAAGACTTATCCACGACTGCATCCGCGAACTTGATCACCTTGAAAACTTTGCAGCGGTTAAAACGGAAGTCCGGGTAAAAAAGAATAACCGGATTTTCAGAAGCGATTTACTCCGGATCAGAATTATCATCGGCAACATTATATCTAATGCATACAAGTATTACAACCCGGTTGTTAAAAGCCGGTTGAAAGTTGACGTAACCGTTAACGCTGCATCAACCCAGCTTATTTTCCGCGACAACGGCATTGGAATTAAACGCGAACATTTGCGCAAGATTTTTGATATGTTTTACCGCGCCACCGAGCGATCGCAAGGCTCGGGATTGGGAATGTACATTGTGAAGCAGGCTGTCGATAAACTCAAAGGCACCATTCACGTTAAGAGCACCTTTGGCAAAGGCACCGAGATAAAAATTATCCTCCCGAATAATTAGCGTTTCTTTACCCCGTTTTCTTCAGTACTTTGCCAGTATGAAAACAACTCCCGACTTTTCCGTTTTACCAAAATACTATCATCACTACGTGATGCTTGTGCAGAACGAAAGCCTGATCGATGCGCTTGAACAATCCGGAAAGCAATTGGTAAGTTTATTAAGCAGTGTTCCGGAGGAGATGGGAGAGTACAGATATGAAGCCGGCAAATGGAGTGTGAAGGAATTGATTTGCCACATGATGGATGCCGAAAGAATTTTCGCATACCGGGCGCTTCGTTTTGCACGAAACGACTCAACCAATTTGCCCGGATTTGAGGAGAACGATTATGCATCAGAGGCAAATGCTCATGCGCGCACGTTGCATCAACTGTTAGACGAAGCGCAACGTCTGCGGCAAACCACGATTGATTTGTTTACGAGTTTTACGACTGATATGCTGCAACGTAAAGGCACCGCAAACAAAAACCTTGTATCGGTAATTAACATCGGGTATATCATTGCGGGGCATGAAACTCACCACCGGAATGTTTTGAAAGAACGCTATCTGAAATCATGAGATCGTATTTCGTTTTGCTGATCGGGTTGCTGGTTATAGGTTGTTCACCGGTTTCCAAACATGCCCTGACGAAACGATTTATTTCGCTTGAAACGCGGCTTCATGATCATACGGGCTTTATATTGTATGATCCTTCGGAAAAAAAGGAGTTGTACGAATATCAGTCGGACAAATACTTTACCCCGGCATCCAACACAAAAATCTTTACGTTTTATACCTCGCTTGTTGTATTGGGGGACTCAATTCCCGGTCTGCGTTATGTTGAATCGGGTGACTCACTGATTTTTTCCGGAACTGGTGATCCTTCGCTGTTATATGAAAACATTTATGATCCCGGAAAGACATTCTCGTTTTTAAGCCGCACCAATAAAAGACTTTATCTCGCGGACGGTAACTTTTATACCGAAGCGCTCGGTCCGGGCTGGGCGTGGGATGATTTACCGTTTACGTATTCGTCTGAGCGTTCGCCACTACCGATTTATGGTAACTACATTACCTTGCGGCAATCCGCTAACAAGATAAACACGACACCGGCTTATTTTTCATTTGATGTGACCGTACGGGATAGTGCCGAAAAGGCTTTGCTTCAGCGCGACATTGGATCGAACAAAATGGATTTTTATCCAGGCAAAATAGCTTCTTCGGGTCAGTGGAAAACACCTTTCAAGACAAACATCGCGCTAACGGCAAAATTACTGTCTGACACATTAAAGAAAGAGATTACAATCATAAATCGCGTCCTTCCGAAGTCAGCAAAAACACTTTTTACTATTCCGTCAGATTCTCTTTACAAAGAAATGATGCAGGAGAGTGACAACTTTATTGCCGAGCAGCTCTTGCTTACGAGTGCGGGTGTGTTGAGCGATTCGCTGAAGCCAGAGATCGCTATCAGCTTTATGAAAAAAAACTACCTGGCGGATTTGCCGGATGAACCAATCTGGGTTGACGGATCAGGGCTTTCGCGTTACAATCTTTTTACACCGCGAAGCATCGTGAAGTTGTGGGAGAAAATATATGTGCGTGTTCCCCGCGAAAGATTATTTCCGCTCCTGGCGATTGGGGGAAAGACCGGAACTGTTAAACGGGCTTATAAAAACGAGCCGCCTTATTTGTATTGTAAAACAGGAACCCTGAGCAACAATCATTGTCTGAGTGGATACCTTGTTACAAAGAGGGGGCGAACACTTATTTTTAGCTTTATGAGTAATAACCATCCGGCACCGTCTGGCACGGTACGGGCGGAGATGGAGAAAATTTTAAAAGACCTTTACCTGCACTATTGATGAATCGTAAAACACTTTTTTGTCTGACCGCCTTGCTTGCCTTCGGAGGATACGGTTATGGCCAGTCAGCCGACAGTCTTGATATAAAAATCGGCCAGATGATTTTGATTGGATTCCCGGGATCAAAGGTTGACGATAAGGTTTTGGAGGAGATCCGTCAGGGTAAAGTTGGTTCAATCATCATTTTCGAGAAGAACATTCCGGCAAAAAATTCTTTTGCGGAGTTAAAAAAGATCACATGGACGTACCAGCATGCGGCACCCATCCCGTTGTTCATTTCAATTGACCAGGAGGGTGGAAAGGTTAATCGTTTGAAGGAGAAGTACGGCTTTCCAAGATCGGTATCAGCTGCTCAACTCGGCAACTTCACGCTTGATTCTGTGCAGTTCTATGCCGAAACGACCGCAGCAACATTAGCGGGATTGGGCATAAATGTAAACTTTGCCCCGGTTGTTGATCTGGCAGTTGAGCCCACCAACCCAGCCATTGTTAAACCTGAACGCGCGTATTCGGCACAAGCCGATTCGGTAACATTGTTTGCACGTGAGGTGATTCGTCAGCACCGAAAGTTGGGTGTAATCTCTGTTCTTAAACATTTTCCCGGGCACGGGAGCTCTAAAAATGATACGCACTTAGGCATCGCAGATGTTACCAATACCTGGAGTGCACGCGAACTTGATCCATACAAAACGCTGATCGACTCTGGTGAAGTTGACGCCATTATGACCGCCCATATTGTTAACAAAAAACTTGATCCGAAGGGCAACCCGGGCACGTTGTCGAAACTGGTAATCGATAGTTTGTTGCGCAAACGGTTTCATTACAGTGGAGTGATTTTTTCAGACGACATGCAAATGCATGCAATTACAAAACACTATGGTTTGGAAGAAGCTATCAAACTGGCGATTAATGCCGGAGTGGATATTCTCACATTCTCGAATAATATTTCCGGCAGCCAGGAGCGCACCGTGGATAAGGTGCATGAGATCATTAAAAAGTTTGTGACGAACGGAACGATCTCCCGGGAACGGATTGATCAATCGTTCAAAAGAATCATGAGCCTCAAGCAGCAATTGAACGGAGGCCGGTCTGAATATTATCGTTCATCGTTGGCCGAAAAGCAACGAGAAATCAACGCGATGAGAGATGAAAATGAACGTGCTGCAGAGATGGCGAAAGCTGCTTATGAAAAGGCACAACTTGAATTAGAGAAAGTCAAACAAATGACCGATAAGAAAGAGAAAAAAAATAAGCGCAAGAAGAACTAAAATCAATCCGTTATGGAAGAAACCGCTAAACTCAGGAAGCAACTGGCCCGCACAAGAGTTGCCATGTTTGTTCTTGTCATTTTTTGCGCACTGTTTTTGATTTATGCTTACGTTCAAAAACTGCAAGCGGATCGTAATCACTTGGAAGCTATGCGTATGGAGACGATGGCGCAACGAGAAAAGTCGGAGGTTCAGCATCAGCTGGCAGCTGCTTTACAGCAACGTGAAATAGCGGAACAAAAATACCAGGAGGCGCAAAACCATCACTCAGACCAAGCTCAGCAACAACCAACTATTGATAAATTGAAAGCGGAGCTTGAAAATCAGCGTAAGCTTGCGGAGGAAAACCAAAGAATAGCTGCTGAAAACGAAAAGCGAGCCAGGCAAATGGAAAGCATTGCCAAACTAAATGAAGCAGCAGCTAAAAAAGCTTTAGAAGAATGTCAGAAGAAAAAGCAATAACGGAAGCCAAACTAAAGAGGGCGCGGGCTACAGCATTGTTTCTGTCAACCATCACCGTGTTGGCTATAATGTTTGCCATGTATGCAAATATTCAGCGTATGCAAGCTGAACGGAGGGTGGAACTCATTGAGAAACTCAATAAACTTCAATTAGACAGTTGCAGTGTGCGAAACGAAGACTTGACAAATTACATGCAAGAGCTGATGTACACGCTTGAGTACGAGAAAAAGAAAAATCAATCGAAATAGTGTTACCCTTTCAAATTGTTGAAGCAACCGCGAAGCGGGTTCCGATTTTGTTAAGTATTCCGCACTGCGGTGTACAATTCCCGAACGAGATAAAATCAACCTATAAACAAGACATGATACAGGCGCCAGACGATACCGACTGGTTTGTTCATCGCCTGTACGACTTTGCGCCCGCTATGGGTATTACGATCATTCACGCGGTGTACAGTCGGTGGGTAATTGATTTAAACCGTGATCCGCAAAGCAAGCCATTGTACAACGATGGCAGAATTATCACCCCGCTTTGTCCGTCCACGGATTTTTTCGGCACGCCTATCTATCAGGATGAGCGAAAAGAAGTATCGGCTGATGAAGTAAAACGGAGGACAGAACAATATTACACCCCCTATCATAATAAGCTACGTGAATTGCTTGATGGATTGAAGTCGGAGTTCGGGAAAGTACTGTTGTGGGAATGTCACTCGATCCGGCAGGTGGTTCCAACAATCTATAAACACAGGTTCCCGGATTTGATTTTGGGTGACGCGGATGGAACATCGGCCTCGTCAGCCGTTATCGATACTGCGTTAACTGCGCTTCAAGACTCGCGCTACGAGGTAAGCCATAATCATCCGTTTAAGGGCGGTTACATCACCCGTCAGTTCTGTGATCCGAATAATAATGAACATGCGTTGCAACTTGAGATGAGCAAGGTGAATTATATGGATGATTCGGAAACCCGTTATGATGAATCGCGAGCAAATGAGATGCGCGCACTCCTGCAAAAAACATTGCGTAATTTGGCGGGAGTGCTTTGAACTATGCAGAACTTCAAACGTGAATGGACGCGCGATAAAGTATCGGATAGCTTATTGAAAAATGCCAGAGACTTGCGCAAAGAAATGACAAAAGCAGAAGAACTGTTATGGTCATATCTGCGGGACTGCAAGTTGGCGGGATTCAACTTCAGAAGGCAACAACCGATGGAAGGTTTCATCCTTGACTTTTATTGTGATGTAGCGAAACTTGGTATTGAGCTGGACGGATCAATCCATTCTTTAAAGGAAGTCAAGGACTATGATGAGCAACGAACACAGTTTCTAAGCGAATTCGGTATCGAGATTATTCGGTTTTCGAATGAAGATGTGACTAATAAGACAGATGAGATTTTGAAAAACATAAGACAGAACATAGAAGAACGTTTAAGTCCCTCACCCCGTCCGTTGGACACCCCTCTCCCTGGGGAGAGGGGCAGGAGTGAGGGACTTAATTATTTTCAATTCCAATCCCTCCTTTTGCAAACCGGCTGGATGACACCTGCTTTTGTGGGCGTTGATCAAAACGGAATCATTCAATATTTGTCTGAACAGGCTCCTGCGGAAGCCGTTGCTATCGAATCAGTAAATGGTTTTGCATTACCGGGATTTCAGAATGCGCACTCGCATGCATTTCAATATGCCATGGCTGGCTTGGCGGAAATACATGCTGCCGGAACAGACGATGATTTCTGGACGTGGCGTGAAGAGATGTACAAGTGCGCGCTGAGCGTTGATCCGGACCAGGCACAGGCAATTGCTGCAATGTTGTATGCCGAGATGGCCCGGCATGGCTACACGCATGTTGCGGAGTTCCATTACCTGCATCATGATAAAGACGGTAAGCCTTACAGCAACCTTGCCGAGATGGGCCTGCGCATGGTGGAGGCGGCCAAAACTGCCGGGATAAAGATTACGCTTGTTCCGGTCTTTTATCAAAAAGGCGGATTTGGAAAAGATCCCCAGCCTAGACAAAGACGCTTTATTTCTAAAACAGTTGAAGATTATTTTCAGCTGTTGGATGATTCAGCGCATGCAATTATCGATCAACCGCTTGCAAGCCTTGGATTTAGCGTTCATTCGCTTCGCGCAGTAAACCTGAATGACATTGTAACGACCTACACGAACGGCCCGAAAAATATTCCATTTCACGTTCACGTATCAGAACAAAAGAAAGAAGTGGAAGACTGTCTTGCGCACTGCGGCAAGCGGCCAATGGAATGGATGTTGCAAAACCTTCCGATAAACGAACGATTTCATCTCGTACACTCAACGCATCTTAATGATGAAGAAGTAAAAAGGCTGGCGGCATCAAAGGCCAATGTTGTTCTGTGTCCTTCTACCGAAGGAAACCTGGGTGACGGGATTTTCAGGATGAAAGAGTATGTGAAACTTGGCGGACATTGGACAATTGGTACGGACAGCCATATCGGATTGAATCCATTTGAAGAGTTCAGGATGATTGATTACCGGCAGCGGCTTGTTACTAATCTCCGGAATACATTCCCGGGAGATGCGGCATCGTATCTTGTGAATGAAGCGGTTACACAGGGAAGAAAAGCTATGGGTCGGATTACCAACGACCATTTTGAAATCGGACAACGGTTTGATGCATTGATTATCAATGCCGGCACGCATTTGCTGGCCGACACTTCCGAAAAAAATCGCCTTGCGTCAATCGTTTATACTTCCGATTCAAGCAGAAATCTGGGCACGATCGTGAACGGGAAGTGGGTTGTTAAGAATCAACACCATGTTAACGGTCATGAAATAAAAATGGCCTTTTCCAAGGCCATTCGTGAAATGAAAACGCGATGAGGTTTTATTTTTTCTGATTCAGATTTTCTTCAAACAATCTTAGAATTCTTTTGTACTCGTCTGTCCAGCTGCTGGGCTCAACAAATCCATGATCTTCCATCGGGTAGACAGCCAGCTCCCAATTGTCTTTACCGAGTTCGATCAATCGTTGTGACAAGCGCACAACATCCTGGAAGTGTACGTTGGTATCAACCATTCCATGACAAATGAGCAACGCACCTTTCAACCCATTGGCATGATAGATCGGTGAACTCTTCGCATACGCAACGCTGTCTGCATAGGGCGTGTTAAGAATAGCGGACGTATACCCGTGATTGTAATGTGCCCAGTCAGTAACCGGGCGCAGGGCGGCACCCGCAGCAAAAACATCGGGAGTTGTAAACAGTCCCATTAATGTGATGAACCCGCCATACGATCCACCATAGATGCCAATTCTTTTCGCATCAACACCATATTCTTTCACCAGCCAAGCTGCCGCATCAACATGATCAGTCAAATCTTTACCACCCATAAACTGGTAGATGCCCGTACGCCAGTCGCGACCGTAACCCGCGCTCGCCCGATAATCAATATCCAAAACAGTATAGCCCTTGTCAACCAATAAATTGTTAAACATGTATTCGCGAAAGTAGCTGCTCCACCATTTGTGTGCATTTTGCAAATAGCCGGCACCATGAACGAAAATTACCGCAGCGCCATTGGGTTTCGCAGGTTTGTATACGCGTGTGTAAACATCGGCACCATCGCGCGCTTTAAAGGTTGTTACTAACGGGTCACGCCAGTTATACGATTTAAATTCATTTGAAACGGAATTGGTAATTTGTTGCGGCTTGGCTCCGGGTTTGTTTTCCATCAGAAACAATTCCCACGGTTTGTTGGAGTATGAATACCGGAACGCGAGCATTTTTTCGTCAGGCGAAACTTCAACTTCATGCGCACCGGTCATGGTTGTCAGGCGTTCAGCCTTTCCGCCATCAACCGAAAGTTTATAGAAATGTTTTTCTCCCGGATGGACCTCATTGGTGGTGATGTAAAAGAATTTTTTACTGCGATTCAATTCGGCCTGCTGAACCTCAAACTTTCCGGAGGTGAGCGCTTTTTTCGATTTAGTGGATACATCATAGCTGTAAAGCTGTGCGTATCCCGATTCTTCCGATACAAACCAAAGCCGTGTATTGGATATCCAACCGAGACTGAAGCCGCCCGGTCCGCCAACCCAAGCATCATCATGCTGGCGATCTACGACCGTTAGCTTTTGTGTCGCCAAATCCAATAATGCAATCCAACGATCTTTATTGTCGGCTGCGCGAAGCTGAAGCGCAACGTACTGACCATTGTCAGACCAAATAGGATTGGAGAAAGATATCTGCCGAAGGGCCGGCTTCTTATCCTTTCCGTCTTTCTTAACCTCTTTTTTCGGATAGTCTTTTGTGTAAGCAGGAGCATCGGCTATACCCGGAATGCTGTCGGCTTTTACCTGAAACACTGTGTCGCGTTTGATATCGTAAACGAATAACTCCGATGAGCCAAGCGGAGCGCCTACTTTTGTACGGGCGGAGATGTCTTCCGTGAATCCCGAGACCGTTACATAATTCGGGACGATCGTGTTTTTCGCAGACGCACTTTTTGAAAGTCTGAACACAACGAAGTTGCCATCAGGCGCAAGCCGCGACATGTCGACCGATTTGTCGTCCGTATAAATTTCTTTAGGCCGTTTGGGCTGTTCGTCTTTTTGGATTTTGCGTTGCGTATTCTGGCGATCGTTACGCTCTTTCACTACCTGCAGGTACGCAAGTTGATCCTGTCTCAGCCATTTTTCCTGATCGCTTAAAGGAGGCGTTGAACTCTTCTTTCCTTTTCTGAAATCGGTTAGTTGCGTAAAATTCCCGGTAGCGATCTCCCACGAATAAAGATTCTGATCGAATGAGTAGATGATTTTTTTCTCGTCACCGGAAAATGTTGCTCCGCTTTCGCGGGATACCGTGTTGGTTATCTGCGTAAGCTTTGCACCTGGGATATCGTAAAGAAAAAGATCCCCATTCTTTTCAAAGATCATTTTCGTGAACGACCGGTTATACACGCCATTAGAAGGCGGCATGGCAAGTCGTTCAGTTTTTGAAACTTTCTGTGGTGTGCGGTTTTGTAAGGTGATTTTATAAAGTGAGTCGGCAGGGGCTTTATCCGGATTCCAGAAGAAATAAATCGTTTTGCTGTCGGGCGACCAACTGACACCGGAAGGAGATGATCCGATCCACTTCGGATCGCGCATAATTTTTTCAACGGTTAGTTCACCTAATGTCTGACTTTGGGCTTTTAGCCCGGCAACCAGCAGGAGAATGGCAAAGAGGAATCGCGGATAACGCATGTGTTATAAAAATTTTGATTCAAGATAGCCAACATTTGAAACGTGCGTTCTTACTTTTACATGAACGATGGGTATAGTAAGATCAATTCAACCGACTGATAACCCGGCAATCCGTAACGTCATACGAACGGTAATGCCCGAGTTTGGGGCGAGCGGCCAGGGTTTTGCCATTCACGATGCTGAAGTAGAAGATATGTACTCGGCATATTCACAGGACCGGCATGCGTACTTCGTGTTTGAAGAAGACGGGAAAATTTTAGGCGGCGGCGGAATCGGGCCGTTAAAAGGTGGCGATCCTGACACATGCGAATTGAAAAAAATGTATTTCCTGAGCGAAGGTCGTGGAAAGGGTCTCGGGCAGAAAGTTCTCAATGCCTGCCTGGATGCCGCGCGAAATCTGGGTTATAAAACATGCTACCTCGAGACGTTCAATACGATGAATCAGGCGATGAAGCTGTATGAGCGAAATGACTTTCAAAAAATTGGCGGCCCCTGTGGAAACACCGGTCATTTTGCTTGCGATATTTTTTACAGCAGGCCATTGTAGTCTCCGTTCCTCTTGCTGAAGCGAATTTATTTTTACAGCTTTAGAAGCTGATATCAGCCTTACCTAACTCTATTTCTTTATGGCAGGAGGATTTGTTTCGTCTAATGCACCCCTTAACACTACCGGTGAAAACAAGAACTACACATTTGCGCTGTCGATCCTGACATCGCTGTTTTTCATGTGGGGCTTCATTACCTGTCTAAACGACATTCTGATTCCTCATTTGAAGGCTGTCTTCACGCTCAACTACACACAGGCGATGTTGATCCAGTTCTGCTTTTTTACGGCATACTTTGTTATGTCGCTGCCGAGCGGATACATCGTTGAAAAAATAGGGTACAAAAAAGGTATTGTACTGGGTCTTATCATTGCGGGTATTGGCTGTTTGATGTTTTATCCATCAGCAAGCATGCGTTCTTACGGTTTGTTTTTAACAGCATTCTTTGTTCTCGCATCCGGGATAACGCTGTTGCAGGTAGCGGCAAATCCATATGTAACGATACTCGGTCCCCCGGCAACTGCGTCAAGCCGGTTGAACCTTACTCAGGCTTTTAATTCACTCGGTACAACCATTGCTCCCATTTTTGGATCGATGTTGATTTTGTCTGTTGCGGTTAAATCGGCCGAAGCATTAAGCGGCCTCACACCTGACGAGCTTGCTACGTATCAGTTAGCAGAAGCTGCAGCTGTTCAAAATCCGTACGTTATTCTTGCATTGGTGTTGTTTGTAATTGCTGGCGTGTTCGCAGTAATCAAACTTCCTGTAATCGAAGCAGCAACCCCAGCAGAAATTTCCGGTAGTTCAGCCGGAGAACGCGAGTCCGCATGGAAATATCCACACCTTGTTTTAGGGGCAATTGGAATTTTCGTGTATGTAGGTGCAGAAGTTTCAATCGGAAGCTTCCTTGTTAATTTTCTGGGCGAAAAGAACATTGCCGGGTTAGCAGAGGCAGATGCCGGAAAATATGTTTCATTTTACTGGGGTGGTGCAATGATCGGGCGATTTGTAGGAGCAGTTGTGATGCAAAAACTAAAACCGGGTAAGGTGCTTGCAGTTGCAGCAGTTGTTGCCGCATTACTCGTTGTAGTAACAATGCTTTCTTCAGGTTCGATAGCGATGTGGCTGATTCTTTCCGTTGGATTATTTAACTCAATCATGTTCCCGAGTATTTTCTCACTTGGAGTTGCCGGACTCGGCAAACATACTGGTCAGGGCTCGGGCATCTTGTGTATGGCAATCGTAGGTGGAGCGCTGATTCCATTGTTGCAAGGCTTTATTGCCGATAGAATTGGTATACAGCACGCGTTCTTTATTCCGGTTTTATGCTATATGTTTATCGCATACTACGGATATCGCGGTCACAAAATCGTTTAATAGTCGAGCCGCGATAACTGATACTGTCGCTCATAGCCGAAAATGGATCCGATTGTCATGCGAAGACTGAAGTAGTTTCCGTACAATTCTGTTCCTCCGGGGTTGCGGTGATCAACCCAATGAAACCGTGGTTGCAAGCCAATGTAACCTCCGTTTTTACCAAACACATACTTCATTGAAAAACCCGCGTTGATGTCTAACGCTGGCAGAATTTTGGGATCGTCATCATCGTCTTCCGCGGGTACGGCTGTTATGCCGTTATATCCGACCCCGGGAGAAATTCCAAGTCTGAATTTTTTTGACGAAACGATATCGTAGGTGTATTCCAGTCCCAGATAAACGCTTGTCCATTTATTGTCCGTCAGCAAATTTCCTTTGTATACAAATTTGTATTCGTCAGCGGAGTGACCGAAACGAATATCGATTGCAAAATCCAAGTTGTGCCGCAGCTGATTTACTCCAAAAATACCACCTACTCCCACATGCGGTCCGAAAACATCAAGCTTGCCAAAAGGTTGGTAATAACTGAGGAAAAAGGCCATGTGAAGTTGCGGCAGACCTAGGGCATAGTCAACTCGTTCATTGTAAAGTCTTTTCAATTTACTCTCATTTGATGAGGAGGTTTTGATTTTGTGGAACGAGGCTGTATCGCTTTCGTAAAAAGCGGTAATCAGGGCCTCGTCAGTTGAATATGTTTGTTCTATGGAGGAAGCGATCAGCCGCGTCTCGCGCTGAAGTTCATTATAAAATTGCGTGAACTCGTATCCGGCACCATAGCCCGGATAGTCGATCAGCTGATTTCTTTGTTTGTACGCAATGAGGTTATTAAACAACCGTTCATTTATATCTGCGGAATCAAAGTTCGCGGTTTTAATATCGAGCAGCGTGCGAATCGCAAAGACATACTCCTGCTCCCCGCACTTTGTTTGCCAGTAGTCGAGAAAACTATACAGACTGTCAGTCTCCCCTTTCGCATAAAGCGAGTGAATCATGCCCGGAGCATTAAAGCTGACGTCTTTGCAGTCGACATACTTCTTTTTCGAAATGATATCATCGAAGCTTTGAGCTGCAACATCACAGAGAATGCAACAACCCAGAATGATTAACAGTAATTTCATACGATGTATGGGGCTAGAGTCGAAAAGTAAACAAAAACTATACCCAACAAACCCTTTGCATCCGACTCTTTAACAGATATCGCCCAAAAACTTTTATTGAATATCTTTGAGTTTAAAGCAATCCCCATGAAAACCTGTCTACCAGTTCTGCTCTTAGTCCTTGCCAGTCATTTTGCGTTAGGCCAGATAAGTTTTGAAAGGGGCTATTTCATCGACACGCTTGGCCAACGCACCGAATGTGAAATAAAGAACAGAGATTGGCGGAATAATCCGATTGAATTCGAATACAAAATCTTAGATAAAATCAGCTCAATGCCCGTTCCGGACGTGAAGGAGTTTGGGGTTTACGGAAAGTCGAAGTATGTGGTGGCCGAGGTTCAGATTGACAAGTCGCCTGTAAGTTTGAATGCGTTAAGTCGCCAACGAAACGCTGAGTTTGAAACAAAAACATTAGCACTAAAAGTTCTTGTGGAAGGTAGGGCCATGTTGTTAATGCATGAAAACCAAAACGTGGTTCGATTCTTTTATTCAATTGATAGGGGAAACATTCGACAACTAGTTTATAAGATGTACCATTCGGCCTCAGGAAAGGTCTTAGAAAACAACGAGTATCAGCAAGACTTGGTAACAAAAATAAATTGCAACAATACGGAAGATGAAGTAAAACGGACAGCGTATAAAAAAAGTGACCTATTGACTTACTTTACAAATTATAATGCGTGTTCGGGAAGCGGTAATGTAACCATAGCTCCGCCTGCAAAACAGTCGATGTTCATAAGGCCCACCCTTGGCGTTGGCGCAACAACCATGAAGTACACGTACAGCGATATATATGATAAGCTAGTTATGAAAAACGGCCCAACGTATCGCATTGGTGCTGAACTTGAAATGGTGTTGCCTTTTAACAGTAACCATTGGAGTATTGTTGCGGATTTGTACTACTTGTCCAGTACAAATAGCGGGAATTTCGAGAATCCATCTAAGGGGAAATTTAAAGCAACGTATGCTGCTGTAGAATTCGCAGCAGGAGCACGTTATTACGTGTTTTTGCATGGCGGGAACAAGATTTTTTTCAACGCCTTTGTATTAGCGGGAAAACCCACGCGGTTTGATCTGGATTATCAGGAAGACTTTAATGTGTATGGATACGAGCCGAAATTATTTGTCCGTGTTAATACCGCATACGGTGCAGGTTTTTCTTTCAAAAAGCTGAATACAGAATTGCGATTCATACCCACTAAAACAATCAGAAAAGATGAAATTTTTGAAAACTCATTTACGCGATTAATGATTATTTTCAGTTATCCCTTGAACTAACGGTTTCTGCACGTCGATAAAGGGTTGAAATAGCTTCTGTTAGGGTTGGTATCGGAAATCGGGTTAAAATCGGGGTTGGCGTATACCGGCCATTCCGCTAATATTTTTATATTGCATACCGGTTAATTGTGCTGCCATGATGGTGTACCTCATTGAGGACGATGAAATCTATGCTGAGTTTATTTTGCGTTCCCTGAGCAAGAACCCAAAATACCAGATCAAAACCTTTAAGTCGGCTGAAGACTGCCTGGCTAACGGCCAAACTACGGCCGATGCCTACATCGTGGACTATAACCTCCCCGGAAAGTCAGGCATTGAATTCTACGAGGCAATCAAAAGCAAACTCAAGGAAAACAACAAACTCATCATGATGAGTGCGATTGATGATGGTAACATGGTTCTCAGCTTTATCAAGCGCGGGGTGCGTGACTACGTGATTAAAGACAATACAATCATTGATTCACTTACCGCAATCCTGGAAGGTAAGGAAGATGAATACTACCTTTTCGATTAATTGCTTACCGGCAATGTTACAATAAACGTACTGCCAATTCCTTCCACCGTTTTACATTCCAGCGATGCACCAATCCGGTTTGCCATTGATTTGGCAATAAATAATCCGAGACCTGTTGAACTTTCGTTGGCTGTTGGCTGAGCACTGTATTTTTTGAACTTGGTAAAAAGCGTTTGGTATTCGTCGGGCGTAAAGCCGCCAATTTCATCCTTAATTTCGATTTGCAGGTTCTTACCAGTCAGAGTTGTGGTGAGAACAATCTTTTGATCTGGACTGGAAAACTTGCAGGCATTAGAAAGTAAGTTTCCGACAACACGATCCAGGCATTGCTTGTCCGTTGTGATAATGATGTCGGGGCTTGAATGAGTAACCTCGATGATTAATTTTTTCTTGTCGGCCACCGACTGAAACTCACGAACCAGTCTGTTCAGGAAATCCGTAAGGTTGATGCGCTCGTTCATGACATCAACACTTTTAAATTCGATATTCCGGTAGTCCACAAGGTTACGCATCATGGAAAGACCGTCTGCAATAACCAACCGCATTCTTTCAAGATAGTCTTTTTGAAAATCGGTGAGGCTGTCGGCATCCATTAGCAATAACTCAGAAAGCGCAAATGCGCGATTGAGTGGAGAACGAAGATCGTGTGAAACAAGACTGATAAGCTGTTGCTTCTCTGCATTCAGCGCTTCAATCTGTTGAATCAATGCATCTGCGTCTGCTGAATTATGGATTTTTTCGCTCACGTGCTGATTAATTCGCGAGATAAATTAATCAAAATCTGAAATTAACCGTACTCTCGTAATCAACGGGTACCCGTACCGGAATGCCTTTGTACGTTATGCTGATTGTTCCTTTATACCGGATTTTCATCTTTTTTCCACCCAGCATTCCGAAGAGCGTGTCAGCAAAACCCAGTTCTTTCATGTTTAGTTTTACTTCAAGCGGAACCGTAAACTCAGACTGGGAAGGAATAAGAAGCGAGGGCTCCTGGTCGACACGCGCAGTTTTTTTATCATTAACATAAACGTCTACGTTAATCTTACGCAGCTTCATCCGCTGCCTGTTAGGATTGTAAAGAACAGCGTTACCCCTCAACATCGGCTCAGTATTCGCGTCAACGATAACGTCTTTTACATATTTAAACTCAATGTCCTCTTTCGGGCCACAGCCTGTAGCCATGATCCAAACGATTGCGAACAATAAAAGCGGATTAACCTTTCTCATTTCAGTAAGTATAGACAATCTATTTATAAATTTGTTACATGAATCCGGTATTTGATTCAATTGCTGATGGGTTAGCCGAGAGCGGATACGCTGTTGCAGATCAATTTTTAAGCCAACAAGAAGTTGAGTCAATCCAGCAAGCAGGTGGATTCAAAGCAGATTCGGAATTCAAAAAGGCGGGAATCGGCAACAAGCAATCACTCCAGATTCAGGAAGGCATTCGCGGAGATTACATTAAGTGGCTCGACCGCAATGATGCCCCGGAATCAGTTCGTGTTTATCTGCAACGGCTGGACGAACTGATCCAGTATCTGAACCGGGCATTGTTTTTAAGTTTAAAAGATTTTGAGGTACACATGACGGTTTACCCGATCGGATCGTTTTACAAAAGGCACCTCGATCAATTTAAAAAAGACGATCACCGGAAACTTTCGGTTATTCTTTATTTGAACAACGACTGGCAGGATTCGCATGGCGGCCAGTTACGCATGTATTTGCCCGGTCAAACAAAAGATTTTCTTCCGCTGGCGGGAAGATTGGTAATTTTCCGGAGCGATGAAATTGAGCATGAAGTGTTGCCCGCTACACGGGAGCGACTAAGTATTACCGGTTGGGTGCTCGACCGGCTTGCAGAACTGAAACATATCTAGAACGTGAAAAAGTATTTCCTCAAACTGTACAATTACAATTATTGGTCGAACAAGCGTGTCCTGGGCGCCATTCAAAAGCAACAGGTAAGTGATGCGAAAATTCTCCAGTTGATGGGCCACGTACTGGCAGCACAATATTTATGGCTTCACCGCATCAAAGGTTTGCCAGCACCGGATGTGAAGTTGTGGGGCGACTACTCGCTCGAACGATTGCTTGACATGGCGGAAGATGTAGGAAAAAAATGGATTGAGTTTGTTGAAAGTACTGACAACTTCGATCGCGAACTTACCTATCGTAACTATACAAACGATCCGTATACTAATAATGTCGAGAACATCATGATCCACCTGGTGAATCACTCATCGTATCACCGGGCGCAGGTCGCGATGTTAATGCGCCAAAAAGGATATGAACCGATTAATACGGACTTCATTACCTATGACCGGGTAATTACCGGCCAATGGAAAGATTAAATGCACAAATCCTCCACGAGGGGTGATTTTCTAACTTGCCTGAATACGCGATACTTGAAAAACTAAAACCTCTTTCATGAAAAAGTTATTTACACTTCTTGCCGGAATTGTGATAGCCACAATCACCTATGGCCAAACAACGCAGAGTATCACGGTTTGTCATACCGCTGCGATCGAAAAATTTGCACTGTTCGCGTCTAACAAAGATTTTAATCGCGAACATCCGACTCCCCGGAAATATGTTCACAGAAGCACAGAAGGCGGAGAGATGATCACGTTTAAATGCCCGGATGGAACGAGTGCAAACGGGTATCTGATCAAAGCAAAAGCACAAACCGACAACTGGATTTTTGTTTTCCAGGAATGGTGGGGGCTCAATGACAACATTAAGCGACAGGCAGAGAAATTGTACAAAGAACTCGGCAACGTAAATGTGCTGGCTGTTGACATGTACGATGGTAAAGTGACTGCTGCGCGTGAGGAAGCATCGAAATACATGACTGAATTCAAATTCGAGCGTGGCTCACAAATTATCCGCGGAGCTCAAACGTATGCCGGCCCGAAAGCAAAAATCGGTACAATCGGCTGGTGCTTCGGAGGTGCTATTTCCATTCAGGCGACACTGCTTCTGGGCAAACAAGCCACAGCGTGTGTTATTTTTTATGGCATGCCAGAGACAGACGTTGAACAATTAAAAACGCTGAACACCGATGTACTTGGAATTTTCGCCACCAAAGATCGCTACATCACCACCGAGGTAGTGAACAAATTCGAGGATGCCATGAAGGCAGCGGATAAAAAACTGATTTTAAAGAACTATGATGCCGATCACGGCTTCGCGAATCCGAGTAACCCGATTTATGATCAGGCTGCCGATCTTGACGCGTGGAAGAATACGGTAGATTTCTTTAGGGTAAGATTAAAGTAAGCAATCACGTGCAGGGCGATAAATTTTGTTGCCCTGTACTAATTTTCCCACACTACCCGCCCCGGAAGCTGATACCACTTCGGGTATTTCGGAAGGTGAATTTTCTCAAGCTCGTTTCGTTTAAGCTTCATCGAAGGTGTCATCAGCCCGTTTTCAATTGTCCAGTCATCTTTCATAACAACCGCTTTTTCAATTGCCTCGTACGATTCGAGGGATGGATTTAATTCAGCTATCGACTGACTAATGCTCGCGATTAACTCTTCCTTCGATTTATTTTTCCCTGCGGCCGACAGCACAACCAGTGCCAAAGGCTGGGGAACACCCATGCCCACAACGCAAACCTGTTCAATGTCGGTATTGAGCGCCAGTTTCATCTCAATCGGTGCGGGCGCAATGTATTTTCCTTTGTCGGTTTTGAATTGATCTTTCGTGCGACCGGTAATCGTTAAAAAACCATCAGCCGAAACTTCACCCATGTCGCCTGTGCGTAAATAGCCCTCTTCATCAAAAAGCTGTTTGGTTAATTCAGGCTCTTTATAATATCCAATGGTGTTTCCCGGACTTTTCAACCGGATTTCACCATCATTAGCAATTTTCACGGTCAAACCTTTCAGTGGTTTACCGACTGTTCCGGGGCGATTTGCATACGGCCGATTGAAGTGTGCATAAACGCAGTCTTCCGTCATGCCATAGGCCTGTAAAATATTTATGCCGAGTTTTTCAAACCAATAAATTAAGTCGGGAGATAACGGAGCTGCTCCGCTCACGATGTATTCCGCTTTCGCGACCCCAAGTTTCTTTTGGATACTTTTTCGAACAAGCGATCGAACAACCGGAATCGACAACAGCGTATCGAGTTTTCTCTGCGGAAGCTTTTCAAGAATTTTTTCCTTGAACTTTGCCCAAATGCGTGGAACCGCAAAGAATGTTGTGGGCTGCGTATCCATCAGGTTTTTCGGGAACAGCTCAAGCGATTCTGCGAAAGACAATGTTCCGCCATCGTAAATGGCAATCATTTCAATACCCATTCGTTCCGCAATGTGCGACATCGGCAGGTATGAAAACAAGTTCGGATGCTTCCGCAGATTGAGTTCCTGGGTAGCCTGACGTACGGTTGCATCAAATGCATTCACGGTGTGCATTACGCCTTTCGGCTTCCCAGTGGTTCCGGATGTGTAGATAATGGTTAACAGGTCTTCAGCCTTCCATGAAAATGTTTCCGTTACTGGGGTATTCTTTTCAACCCACTCTTCC
This sequence comes from Cyclobacteriaceae bacterium, assembly GCA_016786585.1. Classification (GTDB taxonomy): domain Bacteria; phylum Bacteroidota; class Bacteroidia; order Cytophagales; family Cyclobacteriaceae; genus UBA2336. Next base: position 59,249 of record JAEUUI010000006.1, on the reverse strand, counting down.
CAGGTATTGTTTTCATGTATGCCATACAAGCCAATACCAACACGGATGACGTCTTTCGGGATTCCACTTTGCTGCTGCGAATAATCATCAAGCTTACCGATAATTACCAGTTTGCTTTCGCTATGCTCGAGAATCTGCTGGATGGCATGCGCGGAAAGCGTTGCATACAGCGGAACCGAAACATGACCGCACATCATAATGGCGAGATCGGCCATGGGCCAGTGGGCACAGTTTTTAGAAAGAATCGCAACATTACTTTTTTCGGGGATGCCGGTTGCTTTGATGCCGGCAGCAATCCTGCGGATTTCATTACCCGCCTGACGGTACGTCCACGTTTTCCATTCCCCGGAAACGGGTTGACGAAGAAAGATCTGATCGGGAATTTCTTTTTCCCATTTAAGAAATTGGGCGAGTGGACTGGAAGACATGCCGGAGGAGCGTTTAGGTTAATACGATTTACTCAGAAAACAGTAAAAACAAAAGGTGTTCTTTTCTACCTTAGCCCCCATGGCTGAAACAAAACGACTTTTTCTTCTTGATGCTTACGCGCTTGTTTACCGTGCACACTTTGCATTCACCAAAACACCCCGCATTAATTCAAAAGGAATCAATACCTCCGTTCCGTTCGGATTTACCAATACACTTCTGGAAGTTCTTACCAAGCAAAAGCCTACGCACATTGGCGTAGCGTTCGATACGTCCGCAAAAACATTTCGCGATCAGATCTATAAAGAATACAAAGCCACCCGGCAGGAGACTCCTGAAGACATACGTTACGGAATTCCGAAAGTGAAAGAGATTATTCGGGGCTTCAACATTCCGGTTCTTGAAATGGATGGCTTCGAAGCCGACGATATTATCGGTACACTCGCGAAAGAAGCGGAAAAGCTGGGCTTCGAGGTGTTTATGATGACACCTGATAAGGACTTCGGTCAGCTTGTTACCGAGCATATTCATCTATACAAGCCTGCTTACATGGGTAATGCGGTGGATATTATGGGCCCGAAAGAAGTCTGTGAGAAATGGGACATCGAAAACGTATCGCAGGTGATTGATATTCTCGGATTGCAGGGCGATGCATCCGACAACATCCCGGGTATTCCGGGTATCGGTCCGAAGACGGCAGCTGAACTCATTAAAAAATTCGGTACGGTAGAAAACATCGTGAAAAATGCCCACCAGTTAAAGGGCAAACAAAAAGAACGTGTGGAGGAATTCGGGCAGCAAGCTATTCTTTCAAAACAGCTCGCTACCATTTCCCTGGATGTACCAGTTCACTTTGATGAGGAGGCACTCTTATATACAGGTCCGGATGAAGCGAAGCTGAAACCGATCATTGAAGAGCTTGAATTCAAAACCATGATGCCGCGCATTTTTGGTGGCGGCACGGCAGCACAGCAGGCAGCTGCGGCTATCGTTTCTCCGAAAACCGCACAGCTCTCGATGTTTGGCGGAGCACCTGAACCGGCAGAAACTGAAGTGACTGCTGAAGCAAGAACGTTTTCATCCGATAAGGTTAATTACAAACTGATCGATACATCTTCGCTGCGGAAAGAGCTGCTGGAGAAACTAAAATTGCAGGCAGGATTTTCAATCGAATCGATTTACAAAGACGGTGTTCTTATTGGTTTTGCGTTTGCGTGGGCGCCCGGAGAAGCGGCCTTGCTTTCATTTGATCCGGAAGATGCAAAAACAGCGCTCACCGAATTTTCTGTTATACTTTCAGATGAACGCACGGATAAAACAGGTCATAATCTGAAAGGCGTTTTGCTCGCGTTAAAAGAATATTCCATTGATTTGTGCGGAACATTGTTCGATACAACCGTTGCGCATTATCTGATTGAGCCTGAAGCTTCGCACGATCTGAAAATGCTTTGTTCGCTTTACCTCGGCTATCAGTTGATGGAAGAAGGTCAGCAAAGTTCGCTCTACCAGGCATGCGAACGGGCAGACCTCGTTCTGCAGCTGCGTCAGAAACTTTCGAAGGAGCTTGAAAAAAGACGTCACGTGAAGTTGATGAAAGATGTGGAAATGCCGCTGATGAAGGTACTCGCCACCATGGAATATGAAGGCGTGCGCATCGATGAAAAAGCGCTCGCAAAAATGTCGGAAGAGCTGCGGAAAGAAAGCGAGAAAGTTCAAAAGGAAATTTATAAGATCGCAGGTCAGGAATTTAACATCGGATCGCCCAAGCAGTTGGGAGAGATTTTATTTGACAAGTTGAAACTTGGCGAAGGAAAAATCAAAAAAACGAAGACTGGCCAATACGCAACCGGCGAAGATGTATTACTCAAGCTCGCGAACGACAACCCGGTAGCACAAAAAATTCTCGACTATCGAGAATACGAAAAACTCCGTTCAACGTACGTGGATGCGTTACCGCGATTGATCAGCAAGCGTGATGCCCGTGTTCACACCGATTATCGTCAGGCGGTTGCGGCAACAGGAAGATTAAGCTCGAACAACCCGAATCTTCAGAACATTCCGATCCGAACTGAAAAAGGCCGTCAGATCCGTAAAGCCTTTGTGGCGCGCGATAAAGATTACCTGTTCATGTCGGCCGACTATTCGCAAATTGAATTGCGCATCGCGGCATCGTTCGCGAAAGATGAAATTATGATCGATGCGTTTAAAAACAAGCGCGATATCCATACCACTACTGCCGCAAAAGTTTTCAAGGTATCGCTTGATAAAGTAACGCCCGATATGAGGCGGAAGGCGAAAGAAGTAAACTTTGGTATTCTGTATGGCAGTACAGCGTTTGGACTTTCGCAGAATCTGGGTATTTCCAGAACGGAGGCTTCCGAAATAATCGACTCATACTTTAAAGAGTTTCACGCGATCAAACGCTACATGGATAATTCAATTATTCAGGCGCGCGACACCGAGTTTGTTGAAACGATCTTAGGCCGCAGGCGCTATCTGCGTGATATTAATTCACGAAACGTAACAACCCGCGGCTTTGCAGAGCGAAACGCTATTAATGCACCCATCCAGGGTAGTGCTGCCGACATTATCAAACTTGCGATGATCAACATTCAGCGTTGGCTGGTCAAAGAAAACCTGAAGACCAAAATGATTATGCAAGTGCACGATGAATTGGTGTTTGACGTGCATAAAAGCGAAGTGGATAAGGTGAAGGACAATGTGCGAAAGCTGATGGAACATGCCGTGATCCTCGATGTACCGATGGAAGTGGAGGTAGGCGTTGCCGACAATTGGCTGGACGCGCATTAATAATAGCTATGATTACCAAACACGATATCGAACAGGCGCACGAGCGAATCAGGCCGCATGTTCATCGCACGCCCGTGCAAACCTCGCACAGCATTAACGACATTGCCGGATGCAGCATTTATTTTAAATGCGAGAACCTACAAAACGTTGGTGCGTTCAAAGCGCGTGGTGCCATGAATGCAGCCATGCAAATCCCGGCTGATCAACGCTCAAAGGGAATTGCCACGCACTCGTCAGGTAATCATGCGCAGGCCATCGCCCGCGCAGCAAAAATTCTTGGCATTCCTGCTTACATCGTGATGCCGAATAATGCTCCGCTCATTAAAAAAGAAGGCGTTAAAGGTTATGGTGGGCAAATTTTTGAGTGTGAACCAAACCTCAAGGCACGCGAAACAACACTGGCAGAAGTAATTGCTAAAACCGGCGCAACCGAAATTCACCCTTTTAATAATTATCATGTGATGACCGGTCAGGCTACAGCCGCGAAAGAACTTTTCGAGGAGGTTAATGATCTCGATTACATCATGGCACCGGTGGGCGGGGGCGGATTATTGAGTGGCACACTGCTCGCAGCAAAATACTTTAATCCGAAAACAAAAGTTATTGCTGGGGAGCCCGCGGGCGCAGATGATGCGTTCCGTTCGCTTCAAAGCGGAAAGATTGAGCTATCACAATCCAACACAATAGCGGATGGATTGCTCACTACACTTGGCGATAAGACATTTCCAATCATCAAAGAAAATGTGGACCGCGTTATCACGGTCACAGATGCGGAAATAGTTGAGGCAATGCGGTTGATCTGGGAACGGATGAAGATGATTATTGAACCTTCGTGTGCCGTGCCCTTTGCTGGATTGCTGAAGGAAAAACCGGCTTTTGCCGGAAAGAAGGTCGGCATCATCCTGTCAGGAGGAAATGTTGACCTGGAAAAGGCATTGAAATTATTTATTAAATAATGGACTTCGAGCACCAATCGGAACCGCTGTTACCGTTTGACAAGTTTATTAAACGGATCGTACGGTACACATTTTTTTCGGCTGTACTGTTGGGAACATCGCTTGGGATTGGCATACTCGGCTATCATTACATCAACGACCTGGGCTGGATCGATGCGTTGTTAAATGCATCGATGATTCTTACCGGCATGGGACCAATCGATGCGATGAAAAATGACGCGGCTAAACTTTTCGCCTCGTTCTATTCGATCTTCAGCGGAGTTGTTTTCCTGAGTACGGTAGCGGTGTTTCTCTCACCAATTGTACATCGCTTTTTGCATAAGCTTCACGTAGATGAAGAGTAGCGCTTAAGAAAGCAGATAAATTGTTAAGGCGAACACGGTAAGCATAATCGTCACGTAATATAAAAGCTGAATTAAAAGTGACTTTAGAATAGTTTTCGCCCAACCCTGTCGATAGAACTGCCTGGCAGCAAGAGCATGATAGCCGAGTGTGAGTACCATGTAAAGCGTTGTTGTTAGCCCTACACTTTCCGGATACAAAACGAATGGAATGATGCAAACCAAAATGTAGAGCAAAAGGATGTGCCCCATGTACATAACCGATAAAACAAGTGTTTCTGCATAATTAAATTCCGATTTCCGGAACATCATCCATGTGAAAACAGCCAATATCGGTATGAACAGAAAGTTCATTAGTTTGCCGTGCTCTTGCAGATTCTCCTGTACGGTTGCCATTACGTTCATGAAATTCTGATACTCCTGCTTCTGATCAGGATTCGACACCTTCTGATCCGCAGTAATCTGATTGACATAGTACGTGTTGATGTCTGTTTTTTTTGAAAGGTAAATCTGAAGCGCCATCACCAGCAGGAGATAAGTAATCGGATTAAAGTATTTTTTCCGTTTCCCTTCATTGAATTCGCGCGCTACTTTACCCGGCCGGATAAACAACTCTTTGCCCAGAAAGAAAATTCCTTTATCAGCATGTGTGAATGCATGAAAGAACTCATGTGCCAAGTGCTTAATTGTAAACCGATGCGTATCGGCTTTTTGTGAACAGTTCGGGCAGTAGTTGCCCTCGAAAGTGTTAGTGCAGTTCTTACAGGTAGTCATATCAAAAAAATCGCCCGGATTTCCGGGCGACTAAGTTCTTCTTTCGAGATTCAAAAACCAATATTAGTTACCACCAGATTTTTTGAACTTGTCAAATTGTGAGGCTTCTTCCTTGCGCGGGAACACGTTGTCTTCCAGACTTACATCCGCTGTCTCGCCTTTCGGATCCAGAACAATGTTAACAACCTCTTTGTCTTTCACGAATGTTTTTGTCGCAACCTGCTCATTCAAACGCCAGATCTCGGCCGGAATCTTCTCAATTTCCTTAGTGCCGTCTTTGTATGTCCATTCGATAATTACCGGCATCACCAGTCCGCCTTTGTTGGCAAACGTTACTTCATAAATATTTTTGCCGTTCAGTTTGGCGAGAATAGCCTTATCATCAACGCGGCTTCTGAAATCGCCATAAGCCCCTTCCGGAGTATTGGCAACTGTTAACGGCTGCGGACCGGCACTAAAGTCAAGTGTTCCGGATGTTGTGCTGTTCAGGTCGCCTTCCTTTGCCGTGATATTCTTGTTTTCGATAGTTTTTGTTTCCGTGTTGGTTTTAAACCATTTCACTTTGGCGATTGACTGGTTGTTGTTATCGGTTGTGAAGAACCATCCGCGCCAGAACCAATCCAGGTCAACGGCAGACGCATCTTCCAGCGTACGGAAAAGGTCGGCCGGTTTCGGATGCTTGAATGCCCAGCGTTCACAATATTCCTTAAAAGCCTTATCAAACAGTTCCGGACCCATAACCGTTTCACGAAGAATATTCAGCGCAGTGGCGCACTTTGCGTACTGCTCATTTCCGAAGTTGGAACGAACAACCGATTCGGAGTTCACCATCAGCGGACGTTGTAAGGTTGGATCACTCTTCATATAAGGCACAATCATAGCAGCTGGTCCTCTGCGTGACGGCATGTCGGGGTAGTACATTGTTTGCGTGAGGTGTTGAACAAACGTGTTTAATCCTTCATCCATCCAGGTGGTCTGGCGTTCATCGCTGTTGATGATCATCGGGAAGAAGTTGTGCCCAACTTCGTGAACAATCACACCAATCATTCCCCATTTTAACTGATCCGTATACGTACCATCGTCTTTCGGACGGCCGTGATTAAAACAAATCATCGGATACTCCATTCCCAAAGAAGCCGCGTGAACGGAAGTCGCCTGCGGATATGGATAATTAATGCTGAACTTTGAATATCCAAGCAGTGTATTCTTCACAGCCTGGGTGGATTCTTTTTCCCACAGCGGATTACCTTCTTTCGGATAATACGACATAGCGAGAACTGTTTTGTCGGCAATCTTCACAGCCTGTGCGTCCCAGATGAATTTGCGGGAAGTAGCGAAGGCAAAATCACGAACGTTATCCGCAGTGAATTTCCAGGTCTTCTTTTGTTTTGATTTCGATTTTTCGCGCTGCATCGCTTCCTGCTGGTTGCAGATAACGACTGGTTTATCGAACGAAGTCTTCGCTTTTTCGAAACGTGAGTATTGCTCTGAAGTAAGAACCTCTTTCAGATTTTGCACCATCCCGGTTCCGGCAACAACGTGGTCGGCAGGCACCGTGAGATTAACCTGGTAATTTCCGAACGACAAGGTAAACTCACCCTGACCGAGAAACTGCTTGTTCTGCCAGCCAATGAGGTCGTCATACACACACATGCGCGGGAACCATTGCGCGATGATGTACAGATAGTTGTCGTCTTTTGGAAAATACTCCATCCCGCTTCTTCCATCATTTGGAGTTGCACCCCTTACACGATCATTAATGTTAAACGACCAGTCGATGGAGAATGAAACTTTTTGGCCTGTAGTAAGTGGTTTCGGCAGATCAACGCGCATCATCGTTTGATTGATGAAATACGGCAGTGCTTTTCCGGAGGCATCTTTTACGAACTTGATTTTGAATCCACCATCGAAATCATACAAGCCTGCATTCCCTGCGATAGCTTTCGTATTGATATTATTTGTTACTGAGTTGGTGGAAGTTTTTTGCGTGTTGTTACCCTGCTCATTGATATTCTGATCGAGCTGAATCCACAGATACTTAAGTGGATCGGGTGAGTTATTGGTATACGTGATCGTTTCAGAGCCGGTAATGCTTTGATTTTCATCATTCAATTCGGCATTAATAACGTAGTCGGCCTGTTGTTGCCAGTATTTTGGTCCGGGTGCTCCGGATCCGCTACGGGTTTCGTTAGGTGTAGGCAGCATTTGATCAAGTTGTTCAAACTTGCCCTGCCAGCCTTTTTCCTGCGCGAACGCTGCGCCAGCAACTAAAAGACAAATGAGTAAGAGAGCATTTTTCATAATAACGGTTTTTGAATCACCAGAAAATTTTATCCTTCATCAGCAATAACACCATACCGGCAATTACGGCAGACAAAACCATTTTCCAGTCTCTTCGGTTTACGGTAAATAAATCAACTAAAATAAAAGATATAATCAGGAAGATGCTAACGATAATTATTTGACCCAACTCCAATCCTACATTAAAGGCAAATAGTGGTGTTACAATGCTACCGGCTTTGCCGAGAATGGTTTTCAAATAATTGGAAAATCCCAGCCCATGAATCAACCCAAAGAATAAGGCGTATCCGTAGTTCACATAAGTCGTGCGATCGGAGAGCTCAGTTGAACGGAAGATGTTTGACGTGGCTGTGATAAAAATCGTTACCGGGATAAGGAACTCAATTAATTCCTGGTTGACGGAAATGATATCGAGTGTTGATAATGCCAGCGTGATCGAATGCCCGATGGTAAAGGCTGTTACCAGGATCAGAATTTTCTTCCAGTCGCGCATCAGGTAAACTGCGCAAAGCGCAACTATAAAGAGTATGTGATCATATCCGTGCTTGTAATCGAGAATATGATCTTTGCCCAGTTGAAAGTACAATTCAAATTGGCCCATAGAGTCAGGTTGGTACAATACCAAATGCAAGTATACGGGTTTTATTAGCTAATTTTATGGCTTGATATCTGCCGGTAAAACGAAATGCAGCTTCTCCCGATTTTTTTCATTTCCCTGATAGTCTTTGTCCACCCACTTCATATCTCCGTTACGGAAATAACGCTGGATGAAAAGGAGAACGAGCTTGAAATTATGATGCGCGTTTTTACGGACGATCTTGAAGCAGCTATCCGAAGCGAAAAAAACAACCCTGACCTTAGCCTGGTGAATCCGCGCAACACAACGCTGGATAAAATTGCCTGGGAGTACATACAAACAAGATTCAAGATTACTGCGAATGGTGAACTGCTGAATCTTAAATACCTGGGTCACGAAAAGGACGAAGACGTAATTGTGTTTTATGTACAGGTGCAGCCTGCAAAAAAGTTTGAAACCATCAGTATCACCAGCAGCATCATCACGGAGCTTTATGACGACCAGTCGAACTTGATTAATGTTACCGTTGGTGAAACAACAAGAAGTTTACGGCTGATGCGAAACAATCCTTCCGGCAAGCTTTCGTTTGAGTAAAAAACAAAATTCCCCCATGAGATATTTTCTTTCGTGCGCACTGATCGGTTTGGTATTTCTTTCATCCTGCGGAGGCGAAGAGGAGGAGCAGGGATGTGCCTTTATGCCTAATACGTCTGACATCAATGTTGAACTTTCGCTTGCATCATTATCAGATTCCCTTACTGCGATAAAATCCAAGGCGGAGCTTGTGGCCATCCTGGATCACCACAAAGCTTTACGCGAATTTTTCTTCAAGCGCCAGCAGTACCCGAACGATTCACTTTTTATTAATGAACTCTACAGACGGTTTACCCATAAATCATTCGATACCCTTGCGATGGAAGTAAAACGTGTGTTCGGGAACGAAAGCAAACTGAAAGAAGAATTTACGCAGGCGTTCAAAAACCTGCGCTACTATTATCCGGAAGCACGCATTCCGAAAATTGAAACCGCGTTGTCGGGATTTGAAACCGATATGTATGTAAGCGATTCGCTGATTATTGTCGGGTTGGATTACTACCTCGGTAAGGGTGCTCGCTTTCGGCCCAATATGTATGAGTACATGCTTCGGCAGTACAATCCGGAAAACATCGTGCCTTCGACCATGTTGCTGTATGGAATCAGTGACGATATCAATGTGATTGACCCGGCAAACAAAACTGCATTGGCCGACATGATCGCGTATGGCAAGTCATTTTATTTCGCTAAACAAATGATTCCGTGCACCCCCGACAGCGTGTTTATCTGGTATTCATCGGATGAGATTCAGGGCGCATGGAAAAACCAGGACCTGATTTGGGCACGCTTCATTGAAGACAAGCTGTTGTACTCAACCAGTCATTTGCTGAAACAGCGTTACCTGGGCGAGCGTCCGAAGACAACGGAAGTTGGAAATGATTGCCCGGGCCGAATTGCGCAATGGGTCGGCTGGCAAATCGTGAAGAGCTACATGAAAAATAAATCGGATCAAACGTTACCGGAACTGATGAAGAATGGTAATCCCGACAAAATTTTTGAAGACTCGAAATACAAACCTGTGCGGAAGTGATTTTATCACGCGACAGCGTATCTTTGCGCTCTCTAAAAAGTTTAATGTATGCGTAAAAAAATTGTAGCCGGTAACTGGAAAATGAACAAAACACTTCAGGAAGCAAATACACTTGCCTCGGAAGTGCTGGCGATGGTTAACGATGAAGTGAAAGGAGATGTTAAAGTAATCTTCTGCACTCCGTTTCCGTACCTGCAGTCAGTTAAAACAATTGTCGGCAACAATAACCGCATTTCTGTTGCAGCGCAAAACTGCAGTGAACACGAATCGGGTGCATACACCGGTGAAACATCAGCTGCTATGCTCAAGTCGATGGACATTCCGTACGTGATTCTTGGCCATAGCGAACGCAGACAATATTTCGGTGAAGACGGTAAACTTCTTGCAAAGAAGGTGGATGTGGCACTGAAGAACGGGTTGGCACCAATCTTCTGTTGTGGAGAAGTTTTAGAGATCCGTGAAAAAGGCACACACGAACAATTAGTAAAACAACAGGTTGAAGAAAGCCTCTTTCATCTATCAGCCGATGATCTTAAAAAAGTAGTTGTGGCCTATGAGCCTGTTTGGGCTATCGGAACCGGTAAAACCGCAACCGCGCAACAGGCACAGGAAATGCACGCGGTGATTCGCAAACACATTGCAGGCAAATACGGTCAGCCGACTGCTGATGAAATCACCATTTTATATGGCGGAAGCGTAAATGCAGCCAACGCAAAAGAACTTTTTGCAAACCCGGACGTTGATGGCGGGCTTGTGGGCGGAGCGTCACTCAAGTCGCGCGAGTTTACCGAGATTGTAAAATCCATTTAAGCTGTAATCACAGCATGTATTACACACGACTGCAGGTAATCTGCGATCCTGAATTTTCAGAAATTCTCCAGGCGGAAATTTCCGAAGCCGGGTTTGATACGTTTATGGAAATCGAAAACGGTTTTGAGGCGTATGCTGAACAGGAGAATTTCAATAAAGAAGTTCTCCACGAAATCCAGCAGAAGTACGGTGCATTTACTCCACTAACATTCTACCAGGATAAAATTGAAAAGAAGAACTGGAACGAAGAGTGGGAGAAAAACTACGAACCGGTTATTGTCGATGATCGCGTAATCATTCGCGCGGCCTTTCACCAGCCGGCAAAAAATTATCAGCACGACATTATCATTACCCCAAAAATGTCGTTTGGAACGGGCCATCATCAAACCACGCATTTGATGGTAAAGACACAACTTGAAATGGACCATTCCAACAAAGTTGTGATGGATGCGGGTTGTGGTACTGCTGTGTTAGCCATCATGGCTTCGAAACTGGGAGCAAAAAAAGTTGAAGCCTTCGATATCGATGAATGGAGCGTGATCAACGGTGAAGAGAACACAGAAATAAACAATTGCAAAAACATTAACATTCGTCAGGGCAAGATCAGCGACCTGACGTTTGAAGATGATTTCGACATTATTCTCGCGAACATCAATAAAAACATCCTGTTACAGGAAATGCATCAGTATGCTGCTTATTTAAAGAAGGGCGGATTGTTACTGTTAAGCGGATTTTATGAACAGGATATCCCGGATTTGCTAAAGTCGGCAAATCAACATTCCCTTACGCAGGTGAAATTACACGAGCGCGAGAAGTGGGTTTCGCTGTTATTAAAGAAATCTTAGTAAAGCCACGCGGGTTCTCCGTTGTAATCAACGCACCCATCATACCGTCCGGGAATCGGAACATACCGTAACGCTTTTGTCGCTCCCGGCTCTGACGTAAAATAGCCCCACAGCGTAAGCTGCTTAATCATTGAAAAGTAATGATCAGGTCCATCTTCTTTTTTTGTTGAACTGAATGATGCCGCCTCAGTGTCAAGTTTGGTGAGTAATTCAATCCTTTTTGATGGCGATAAATTGACAAAACTGTCATTGTATGTGTCGCGACACAGCGCAAGTAATTTTCCTATGCCATCTACGAATGTTTTCTGTTCCAATTCTGAATAGCAATCCGAAACGATCGTCTTCATAAACTCACCGATTCGCGCAGCTTTGGCACCGGGTGATGAAGCGGTTTCCGGCAATATGGTATCGCCAATCTCATCAAGCAATGCAGTATCAATATCACTTAGGGATGAAATTTTCTTCTCCGTTGGCGTGCATCCGCTCAAGAACATTTGCGCACCGGTTATGGTAACGCCTAATAACGTTGCGGTCGCGGCAAGGGCTTCTCTGCGGTTCATAGGTTTCCTTTTTTTAACTCAGCGACAGCGTGATTCGCAGCCCGTGCGGTTAATGTCATATACAAAATCGAAGGACTTTGATTTCCCGTGCTGGTCATGCAGGCGCCATCGGTAACAAAAACGTTTTTGCAATGATGCAGCTGATTCCATTCGTTCAGCATGGATGTTTTCGGATCACGACCCATGCGTGCACCGCCCATTTCATGAATGTCGAGGCCGGGCGGTTGTTTATTATCGATGGCATTCAGAATTTTTCCTCCGGCTTTGGTAAGCATCTCTTGGCTTTGCTCGAGAAAATCTTTCACCATCTTTTCATCGTTATCGTCATACCCGACAGAAGTTACCAACAACGGAATTCCCCACTGATCTTTTTCTGTATCGCTCAGCCGCACATGATTTGTTTTCTTCGGAACGGTTTCACCCTGCATATACATATACATTTCCCAAGGTCCGGGCTTGCTGATCGCATCTTTAAAGTCTCCGCCAAGTTGTGGCTTGTCGGCAGATTGCGTAGCCCGTGTACGGTACGCAGCTGAGAACGTGGTGAATCCGCCAACATAATCCATCTCCTGCTTTCCGAGGTTGCGATAGTTCGCGAGAATTCCTTCGGTTGGATTTCGCACGTAATAATATTTGTCGGTGAAGCCTTCAAACGATGCATTCACAAATCCCCGATAAAGATGAAAGCCTACATACTTGCCGAGTGTTTCACTGTCGTTACCCAAACCGTTCGGAAACCGGTTACTGGTTGAATTCAACAACACAAGATTACTGTTAAGCGAAGACGCGTTCAGAAAAATGATTTTTGAATAATACTCAGTTACCTCTTTTGTATTGGAATCGATTATGCGCACACCGGTAGCTTTTCCTTTTTGCTCATCATAGATAATAGAATGAACAACCGAGAACGGACGAACCGTTAGGTTACCGGTTTTTGCAGCCCATGGTAATGTTGTAGAGTTTGAACTGAAATATGATCCGTACGGACAACCACGCATGCAAAGGTTTCGCGCCTGACATTGGCCGCGCCCTTGCTGCAGATGAATGTCGTTCGGTTTTGACAAATGGGCCCAGCGTCCCTGCACTAAAAACCGGTTCTTGTATTCTCTCAGCAGCGTTTGTTTTACATGAGTTTCAACGCAGTTAAAATCAAATGGCGGGAGAAACTCACCATCAGGCATTGATTCGATGCCGTCTTTATTTCCGCATACCCCTATAAACTTTTCAACGTGCGAATACCAGGGTGCAACATCTTCATACCGGATCGGCCAGTCGATTCCGTATCCAAGTTTTGCAGGTGCTTCAAATTCGTACTTGCTCCAACGCTGGCACGCTCTTCCCCAGATCAATGATTTCCCCCCGACCTGGTACCCTCTGATCCAATCGAATGGCTTATCCTGAACATAAGGATGATCGTTGTCTTTGATGAAGAAATGTTGCGTGTCTTCAGCAAAGCCTGCAGCTTTACTAATGAGCGGATTTTCTTTCAGAAATTGATTTGACATCCGACCGCGGTGCGCAAACTCCCACGGCTTTTTCATCATGGTAGGATAATCTTTCAAATGCTGAACATCGCGACCACGTTCAAGTACAAGCGTCTTTAAGCCAAGGTCACACAATTCTTTTGCGGCCCAACCGCCTGAAATACCCGACCCGATAACAATCGCATCGTATGTATTTTTCTCTTTTCCTCCGGAGTTTACCTGAACTGATTTCAATGACATGCGAATGAAGTAACCTGATATAAGATTACACATTAGGTTGCTGGAATACCAACACAATTCTTACCACCGGAATCGACAGATCACACCGTTTTTTGCGTTATACTCTTTATTAATTGACGGTATACCCCCGTTTTAGCTTATTTGGCCATTATTTGCGAATTTCAGGGGTTTTTGACTGCGTGAAAAAGACAGTTTTCCATATTCTTTCGGTGCTGCTTACAACTTCGGTTTGCTTCGGGCAAAACGATAGCCCTGTGAGCATGAGCTTTGCCGACAGCCTCAGGATCGTGATGGAGAACACACGAAACCTGGAGGCGACCGCGGTTGGCGCGGGCTTTTCAACAGCGTGGAACAATATCAGTCTCGATCAGCAACAACTCATCAAACGCCAGACGTCCATCATGCGCAAGAAGGGTTATAAGCTTCGACCGTATCTCGTACCGTACTTTGGGGCCATTGCTGCCGCGATTAACATCGAAGGCTCAGACGCAACCCAGCTTGGAAACTTTTTAAAAGTAGCCGGCAAGGTTATTGAAAATTATAAGCCGGCACGCGCACTTACCTTCTTTGGCACATCACGCGAATTTTTCGAAAAGCACACGCTCTTTGCAGATAAGTCGTACCGGCTCTACGCACGTGACGGAAGCTACACGTTTGAGTATTTAGAATTCATTCCGCCTCCCCCCGATACTACTACAACGGATGATCAGGCTAACGACACCTGGGTAGACGAGCCGGTTGATACGGTATATCATGAACCCCCACCGTACTGGCTAACACCTGCCCCACAACCGAATGTGGAAGGTGCAGTAATCCGGTTCACCGGCACTAACCTGAATTTTGTAACGCCTTACGACTCAGCTTTCCTGAGCAACACAAAAGGAATTTTCTCGCTGACCGATAATCTTTTTGTTGGAGAAGAAGGAAAGTTCGATTGGTCATCGGCACTGCTCAACCCGCAGGATGTAAGTTGTAATTTCACCGTATATAATTTCAATACGAAACGACCTGAACTGAAAGCGGATCTTGTTAACCTGAATTACGCAGGGAAAACACCCGGATACATTGCCGGAAAATTTGAATTCAAGTCGCAGGCACGCAAAGATTCGGTAGCTTCTTCGTATCCAAGGTTTACATCCTATCAATACAACCTCGAGATACAGGGTCTGGGTAACGATAAGATGAAATACACGGGTGGGTTTTCTCTTTGGGGAAACCAGGTTAAAAGCACTTCGGTTAATAACGACCCTTCCACATTATTGGTTATGGATGAGGCGGAGAAAAAATTCAAAGCGATTTCTACCGATTTCAGTTTTAAGGATTCAACTGTTTTATCGGATCATGCGCAGTTCACGATTTATCATGGCAACGATTCGATCACGCATCATTCGGTACAAATGAAGTATGATTTTGGTAAAGAGAAATTGTTACTACAGAGCGAGAAGGGTTTGATGAAGAACGCTCCATACTCATCATCGTTCTTTAACATGGATTTTTCAGCGCATGCCATCAAGTGGGATATGAAATCTGACAGTCTCGATATCGTTACCCGCGGGGCACGTGCTACGGTGCCGATGATTCTCCAGTCGGTTGATCACTACGAGCCTGACGATTTTAAAGCATTGGAAGGTGTCGGGTTTGATTTCCATCCGCTTGCGTTGGTGGCAAACTATTGCATACGCAACAACACACGTGAATTGCACACAGGCGATCTGGCACAGCAAACCGGCTATGACATTTTTGCCATTCAGAAAGCAGTAGAGTTTCTCTCGCAAAAAGGGTTAGTGGAATACTGGCCTCATGGCGACCGGGTTGTGGTTAAAGAAAAAGCCATTACGCAGTATCTTGCATACAAAGGAGAAATAGATTACGACAACCTGAAAATACAATCCGTGTCCGGATCGTATGCAAAGACCGATTTGAAGGCTCCCGTTTATCCGAACGCCTCTCTCAATTTTAAAAACCGCAACATGGTCGTGCGGGGTGTGGAAGGGTTCAATGTAAGTGATTCGTTGAATGTGTATATCAAGCCCGATAGCAGTACCATCACGGTGTTACAAAATCGCGATATCAAGTTCGATGGGAAGATCACAGCCGGAAACTTTGAGATTACCGGTAAACAATTCACACTTAAGTACGACAGCTTTTTTATCAGTCTCGACAAAATTGACTCCATCAATTTCTATTCGATGGAAAAGAACGCGCGCGGACAAATGGTGCGCAAGAAGATTAATAACTCGATGGTGGGCGCTGACTCAACCGCAGCTGCAGCTGGCGGAATGAGTAATGCCGCTAAAACATCGGGAACACTATACATTAATCGCCCCAACAACCGGTCAGGTAAAGAAAAGATTCCGAATTATCCACGACTGGACGCAGCGGCAGGGGGGGTAATTTATTTCGACCGCCCGGAAATTTTGAATGGTGTTTACGACCGCTCAGTGTTTTTTGTTGTTCCGCCTTTCAAGCTTGATAGCTTGAATGATGCGGACCCGGCTTCACTGAATTTTGATGGCTCGTTTGTATCAAGCGGGATGTTCCCGAGCTTTAAAGAGAAACTGCACTCCATGCCCGATAAGTCGCTGGGCTTTGAACATGTCGTTCCAAAAACCGGCTATCAACTTTATAAAGGCGATGCAAAACTTTTTGGTACGATACGCCTGGATAAAAAGGGTCTCCGTTCACCCGGACGAATTGAATACCTAGCGGCAACAGTGTATTCAAATGATTTTGTGTTCTACCCCGATTCAGTTTCTGCAAAAGGGACACGTGCAAAAATTGCCGGAAAGCAATTTGGAGCAGTGCTCTTCCCGCAGGCATCACTCCCTAACTATCAGATGAAATGGTTCCCAAAACAGGATCAAATGAAAATCCGGAACACCGATGTTCCCTTTAACTTTTACGATAGCACAGCGCAGTTCACCGGAACACTTACGATCTCAAAAAGTGGAGTCGCAGCTATTGGAAAACTCGAAACGCGGGGCTCAGAATTACGCTCCCGGCAAATGAATTTTTCAGGAAAAGATTTCAGTGCCCGACATGCGAGTTTCAAGGCTAGGTCAGACGATGCTATGAAACCCCTGATCGATGGTACCGATGTTCGCGTGAAATTCAATCTTGAGAAAAACTATGCCGATATAAGTCCGGAAGTAGAAGGTGTTGCCGCGATTGATTTTCCATTCGCGCAGTTTAAAACATCCATTCCAAAAGCGCAGTGGGATTTGAATACACAGAAGATCACGATGACAAAAAATCCGGATGTGCCGATTGAAAATTCTTACTTCTATACCACACGCAAGGATTTGGATTCACTCGCATTCAATGCGGAAAAAGCGGTGTATGATCTGAAAACCCAGGAAATGATCGTGAGTGGAATTCCGTATATCACGGTGGCTGACGCACGCATTACACCCGAAAATGGCGAGGTGCTAATTCTTGAGAACGCACGGATTGGAACTTTAAAGAATACAACGATCGTACTGGATACGCTGAATGGTTATCACCGCCTGACGGAAGGCGTGGTGGATATTTTTTCACGGAATGAGTTCGCAGGTTACGCCACGTATCAGTATGTGAACTTCCTGCAGGATACGTTTGCCATTAAAATGACCGACTTTCACCTGGAGCCGGTTGTGGAAACGGAACAGTCAAAAAGATTTCAACGCAGAAAGACAACCGCATCCATGCAAACGGTGGGTGTGGGTCACGTAGCCGAAGAAGACAAGCTCGTGTTGGGTGCGGGGATGTTTTACAAAGGCGATCTCACCATGTTTGCAACCAAGCCCGCCCTTCAGTTGAACGGGTTCGTGAAACTCAATCTTAAAAAGATTAAAAATTATAACGCGTGGATTCAGTATTCACAAAGCGGTGACGAGCCCGAAGTGCTGATCAACTTCGATAACGCCCTCACAGAAGAAGGAAAAAAGGTTGATGCGGGATTGCATTTTTCAGCGCAGGAAAACGATTTGTACATCACATTCCTGAACGACAAAGGCGAAGATGATGACGATCTTTTTGTTCCCACCGGAACGTTGTACTACGATACGGCTTCTCGTGAATACAAAATAGAAGACCGCGAAAAATCCGCGGGGAACAAATTGTCCGGTAAAGTTTTCGCGTACAACGATGAAACCTCGCAAGTGCGTTTCGAAGGACCTGTTAACTTATTTAAGGGAACAAAAGATTTCACCGTTACAGCGTCTGCACTTGGAAGTGGCAACGTAGAAACAAATGACATTCGCATGAACAGCCTGGTGATTCTGAACACCACGGTAATTCCGGCAGCCTTTGACTTGATGGCGCAGGACCTGATGACGGTTATTCAGAATGAGGGAGCGGATGAAGGACGTGGTGATCAAACTGAGCTTCTGTATAAGATTGCAGACATTGTGGGTGAGCGCAACGCGAAAGATTTTGAAACCCGAAGCGCTCAGGGCTATGTGTCATTGGGTACGATGGCCGAAACCGCAAAGGCATTGACATTCGCGAATGTGAACTTGAAATGGTCGGTGTCGCACAAGGCATTCTACAGCGAAGGTCCGCTTGGAATGTCTAACAGCTACCGGAACGACATTAATGGCGCATTTGAAGGGTTTATGGAAGTGAAGAAAACCGAAGATGGTGCTTCGGTATTTAACGTTTTCTTCAAAGCTTCTCCAGAATCGTGGTATTACTTTGGATTTGAAGACAGCCGTTTACTGATGTATTCATCGAACGAAAACTTTAATACACTCGTGGCTAAAAAAACCAACTCGGGAAAAGCGAAGATTGGAGAGGTTGTATTTGTTCCGGGAAGCGAGGAGGAAACAAAAGCCTTCATTAACCGGTTCCGGCTCGAATACCTCGGCCTGGAATCTCCATATAGCCTTTCGGAAGGACCCGCAGGGAAAAAGAAAGATGATCAGCAGAAGAAGGATGATAAAGACGGGTTTTAAGTGCGAATAATATCTCTTTGCCGCATCATTTTCCAAAGTAATTTGTAGACTCGATTTAACTTATTATGATTAAAAATTATCTCACCGAAAACAAGGATCGCTTTCTTAATGAACTGTTCGATCTGTTAAGAATCCCTTCTGTAAGTGCTGACAGCAAACATGCGGGAGATGTTCGTAAAGCTGCCGAATATCTTGTGGAAAAACTGAAAGCTGCAGGTGTTGACAAGGTTGAGCTTTGTGAAACAGCGGGTCACCCGATTGTGTTCGGTCAAAAGATTGTTAATCCGTCATTACCAACCGTTTTAGTATACGGTCATTATGACGTGCAACCACCAGATCCATTGGATCTCTGGGCATCCCCTCCGTTTGAGCCTGTTGTTAAAGATGAAAAAATTTATGCACGTGGCTCGTGCGATGACAAGGGTCAAGTCTACATGCATGTAAAGGCATTCGAAGCCATGACTAAACTTAACCTGTTAAGCTGTAACATTAAGTTTATGATAGAAGGAGAGGAGGAAGTTGGCTCCGAGCACCTGGCCACATTCGTGAAAGAAAATAAAACCAAACTTAAGGCGGATGTTATTCTTATTTCTGATACGGCAATAATTTCCCTGGATCACCCGTCTATCACGGTAGGTCTCCGGGGACTAAGCTACATGGAGGTTGAGGTAACAGGCCCTAATCGGGATTTGCACTCGGGGGTGTATGGTGGTGCCGTAGCGAACCCCATTAACATCCTCAGTAAAATGATTGCATCGCTTCACGATGAAAAAGGCCGTGTAACAATCCCTGGTTTTTACGACAAGGTTGCTCAACTGAGCGCAACCGATCGCGAAGCTATTAACAAAGCCCCGTTCTCACTTGATAATTATAAAAAGGACTTAAACATTGATGACGTAAAAGGAGAAGACGGTTACACAACCGTAGAACGTACCGGTATCCGCCCAACACTTGACGTGAACGGAATCTGGGGAGGCTACACAGGTGAGGGCGCAAAGACTGTTCTGCCGTCAAAAGCATACGCAAAAATTTCAATGCGTTTGGTTCCTGATCAGGATCACAACGAAATCTCAGACCTGTTTACGAAACACTTTACATCTATCGCACCAAAATCTGTAAAAGTAAAGGTTACCGCATTGCATGGCGGTCAGGCTGCAGTAACGCCAACCGATTCAAAAGCATTTAAAGCAGCCAGTCAGGCATTTGAAGAGGTGTGGGGAAAACGTCCGATTCCTACGCGTGACGGAGGCAGTATTCCGATCGTGGCACTTTTTAAGAAAGAATTGGGTTTGGATACTGTGTTGATGGGGTTCGGGCTGGATTCAGATGCGATTCACTCGCCTAACGAGCACTATGGAATTAAGAATTTTATGCTCGGAATTGAAACCATCACCGCATTCTACAAGCATTTTTCAAAATCATAGTTAATAACATCTCCCGGAATTTATCATTGATCGGATTATGAAAGCCAAAAAAATCCTTCTGCTGTTTTCGTTTCTAGTCGTTTTTACCTCGCAATTGTTTGCACAGGTGCTTGAGCCGGCCAAATGGTCGTGGGAGAGTTCAAAGAAAACGGTAGCCGTAGGAGATGAACTCGAACTGATTTTCAAAGTTACGATCGAAGATAACTGGTACATGTATGCCAACGACTTTGATCCTGAATGCGGACCGCTTCTTACGGAAGTAAAATTTCCGGCACCGAAAGGATTCAAGCCCGTTGGCTCACTTAAAGCGATCAATCCAAAAAAGAAACATGACGAGGTGTTTGGTTGCGATGTTAAAATTTTTGAGCACAATGCCGAGTTCCGGCAGAAGGTTAAGATACTTTCGGCAGATGCAGTAATCTCTGGAACGTACGAAGGTCAAACCTGTACGGAAGCCGGCAAGTGTATTCCGTTTGACGGAGAGTTCACCATTGGCGTAACAATTTCGGCATCAGCCAAAACAGAAGTAAAACAAACCGTTGAACTAAAGGAAACTGTTAAGCCCGATAACACTCCTCAGAAAGAAGAAACTTCTGGTATCGTTGACACAGTAAAAGCTCAATCTTCAGGTAAGCAGAAGCAGCAATACAATTCAAAAATTTCCGGACCTGTGCTTGAAAAAGCAATTCTGGAAGGGGAACCAACATATGGAAACGAATCATTCTGGTCGTTACTCGTGGTGGCTTTCATTGCCGGGCTTACCTCGTTGATTACACCCTGTGTGTTTCCCATGATTCCAATGACGGTCACTTTCTTCTTGAAGGATACACAGACGAGACGTGAGGGCATTAAGAAAGCGATCATCTTCGGGTTGTCAATCATTGTTCTGTATTCTTCTGCCGGAACACTTTTCGCAGTTATTCTCGGTCCTGACGGGTTGAATGCACTCGCAACAAACTGGGCCCTGAACCTGTTCATCTTTGTTGTCTTCCTGATTTTTGCATTATCATTCTTCGGATTATTTGAAATCAACGCACCGTATCAACTGGTCAACAAAATTGATCAGAAGGCAGAGAAAGGCGGCCTGACCGGTGTATTCTTCATGGCGTTCACGCTTGTATTGATTTCGTTCAGTTGTACCGTGCCGATTGTTGGAAGTGTACTCGCACTGTCGGCAGGTGGTCAGATCCTGAAGCCAATTTTAACGATGTTCTCATATTCACTGGCATTTGCGCTGCCATTTGCATTCTTCGCGTTCTTCCCGGAAGTAATCAAGAGCATGCCTAAATCCGGTGGATGGTTAAATGCAGTTAAGGTTACATTGGGTTTTTTGGAACTCGCGCTTGCACTGAAATTTTTCAGCATCGCAGATCAGGCGTATCATTGGGGATTGCTTGATCGCGAGATTAATATCGCGTTATGGATTGTGATCTTCGGATTGCTTGGATTGTATCTGCTCGGAAAACTCCGGTTGCCCCACGACAGCCCGATTGATAAGGTTTCTGTGCCACGTTTGATATTGGCTATCCTTATCTTCACGTTTGTGGTGTATCTCGTTCCGGGATTGTGGGGGGCCCCGTTAAAATCACTAGCCGGCTATCTGCCACCCAAGCACACGCATGACTTTGACCTGGCTGCAATGATTCAGGATAAGCAAAAGGGAGAATGTGAAGATCCAAAGTATGCCGACTTCCTGCATCTGCCTCACGGCCTGACCGGATTTTTTGACTACGAACAAGCTATTGCCTGTGCACGTCAGCAGAACAAGCCAGTGTTCATCGACTTCACCGGTCACGGTTGTACCAACTGCCGCGAAATGGAGGCTGTGGTGTGGAGCGATCCTTCTGTTTTAAAGCGACTGAAAGAAGACTTTGTGGTTGTTGCCTTGTACGTAGATGACAAAACCGAATTACCCGAAGCGGAATGGGTAACGTCCAAATACGATGGCAAAGTAAAGAAGACGATCGGAAAAAAGAATGCCGACATCCAGATCGCTAACCTCGATAACAATGCGCAACCGTTTTATGTATTGGTTGGCCCGGATGAAAAAGTGCTTGCGTGGCCCTATGGATACAACCGCGATGTGAAGAGCTTTGTTGAATTCCTGGAAAGAGGAAAGAAAAAGTTTAAAGAACGTTATCAATAGCGTTATTGCTTAATTCAGGTTCAGTAATGCCACTTTTTGCAAAATCTTTAAGAGTGTCATATATTTAGTGAAAACGCAAGGTTTTTTACCCCTCATAATTTTTTAAACGGGTATATTTGCCGTTCTATTTTTGGCAGAATTAAACGTGAGGCGATGAAGAGACATTTAGGAAGACTTTTTTCTGTTTTATTGATTTTGTCAGCTGCACTCGCAGCAAACATGTTCACCCCCTATCCGGAAGTCAGAAAGCTGCGAAGCGGCTATCAGGCATCGGATGTAGACCTGGATTTCACTCAACCCGTCTATCGCTACGGGATGAATGTGAACAATCACATCGTAATTGAAGAGAAAGTAAAAAAGAACGAGTTCCTCTCAGACATTCTTGCAGCCTATAAAGTGCCGGTAAAACTGATTAATCAGCTTGCTGCACTTCCGCGAAACGTTTTTGATGTTCGTAAAATTGCCCCCAATAAAAAATACACGCTATTCTGTTCAGCCGATTCTCTTCACACAGCAAAAGCATTTGTATACGAACCCAATCCCATCGAATATGTTGTTTTTACATTCGATGAATCGTTAACGGTAGATGTTTGTCAGCGTGAAGTAACGATAGCCGAAAAAAGTATTTCGGGTATGATTCAGTCTTCACTTTCTCAAACCATCAATGAGATGGGCATTTCGCCTGAACTCACAAACAAGTTTGTTGACATCTTCGCATGGCAGGTTGATTTTGCACGTCTTCAAAAAGGAGATGTATTCAAATTGGTCTATGAAGAAGTTTCTGTGGAAGGCCGTCCGATCGGTGTACGCAACATTAACGGCATTTACTTCGAACATTTTGGTACCGGTTATTATGCAATCCCGTTCGATCAGGGTAATGGAGCAGACTACTTTGGAGAGGATGGCAAAAGTCTTCGCAAAGCGCTGTTGAAATATCCGATCGAGTTCACGCGTATAAGCTCGCGGTACACAGGCCGCAGATTTCATCCCGTTCAGAAAATCTTTAAGCCACACCTCGGAACCGATTTTGCTGCTCCTCAGGGAACACCTATCCGTTCGGTTGGCGATGGTTTTGTAGAAGAAGCGCAGTACAAATCCAACAATGGTAACTATGTAAAGATCCGTCACAACGGAACGTATACCACGCAATACCTGCACATGTCGCGGATTGATGGTTCTGTACGCGCAGGAACCCGCGTTCGTCAGGGTCAGGTTATCGGCTATGTAGGCAGTACAGGCCTCGCGACCGGTCCGCACCTTTGTTATCGCTTCTGGAAAAATGGCGTTCAGGTAGATGCCTTACGGGTTGAACTTCCGGCATCAGAGCCGATTAAACCTGAATACCAGGAGCAGTTTGATGCGACACGGTCGGCAGTTATGCTTAAGCTTGACGGCATAGCATCACCGGCGCAGCAATCTTTTGCGAAAGTTTTGTAGCAAACAAAAACTTTTATCCTTCCCGCATTCGTTATTTTTAACAATTGCGTTATTTATGTCCTCCTGGGGCAACCCCCGGGACGGATATCACCGTTTTACTATCGTGCTTAAGAAACTATTAATTATTGCGCTGGTGAGCAGCGTGACAACGGCCTTCTCTCAAAAGGTTGGATTGGTGCTGAGTGGCGGAGGTGCTAAAGGCATCGCGCACATCGGTGTGCTTAAGGCGCTGGAAGAAAACGAAATCCCGATCGACTACATCGTGGGCACCTCCATGGGAGGTATCATCGGAGGTTGCTATGCTGCGGGTATGAGCCCGGATGCCATTGAGCGTATGGTATTATCAGAAGACTTTCTGCGTTGGGTAAATGGCTATCCGGAAAGCAAGGTGAACTATCATTATGCACGGTCGGAAGACGGGCCGTATTTTTTGAAACTCAATCTCTCGCTTGATTCAACCTTTTCGTTCCAGTTTAACTCAAGCCTGGCAAACGATGTATCGTTAAACTTTGCATTGGCGGAAAAAATGGCACAGGCTGCTGCAATTTCCAACAATAACTTCGACAGCTTGTTTGTTCCACTGCGGGTTGTTGCGGCCGATGTGTTCACACAATCGGAAGTTATACTCAAACGAGGTTCATTGAGCGATGCCTTGCGGGCAACGCAAACCGTTCCGTTTTTTTACAACCCGATTAAAGTAGATGGCCGGTATTTGTTTGACGGAGGTGTGTATAACAATTTTCCGGTAGATGTTATTCAGCGTGAATTCAAACCGGATGTGATTGTCGGCTCAAACGTGTCGTCAAAAATTTTTAACGAATATCCGTATGATCAGGATGATAAACTTATCGCGAACTCATTGCTTTACATGCTGCTCGATAAATCCGATCCATCGGCTATTCCGGAAAGTGGTGTATACATCCAGCCTGACCTGGAAGGATACAGCTCACTTGAATTCAAGTTTGCACGAGCGCTCATCGACAGTGGCTATGCACAGACCATGCGGCAAATGCCTGAATTAAAAGCAAAGATCGCTGCGCGAAAAAGTTGTGAGGAGGTTGTAGGCAATCGAAATACCTTTAACGACCAAAATAAACCCTGGGTCTTCGAAAAACTTACGTTTAAGTCATTCAACTCCAAGCAGCGTAAATACATTCGAAGGATATTTAAAATTGGTTCTGTACGAAAAAAGCCGTTGTACTACCGCAACATCCGTGAAGGTTACTATAAGCTTGCTTCCGAACCTTATTTTTCAAACGTTTATCCATCGATGCCTTTTAACAAGGCGTCAAATAAATTTGTGCTTCAATTAACCAAACGGTCGCAAAAAAACTTTCAGGTCGATTTTGGAGGTGTGATTGCTTCGCGCGATATCAGCAACATTGCGTTAGGACTTAATTACTATTATTTCAGTAATGTCCTGACGCATGCTTTTGCCGGCTTCCAAACCGGCAGCTTTTATAAGTCAGCAATTTTACGAACACGATTCGACCTGCCGATTTTAAGTCGGTTTTACATTCAGCCCGAAGTGATGTTTAACGGTTGGGATTATACCGAAGGAATTGATATTCTGAAAGAAGATAATACGCCTACCGTGCTAAAACGTTTCGACCGAAGAGTTGGTCTGCACATTGGTAAGGCAGTTGGCAACCAGTTTAAAGTTGATGTTGCCATCGAAGCGTTTAACAATGACGATTACTTTGGCAACAAAAAGGTTTTCGTAAGTTCCGACACACTCGATCATCTGCGCCTGGAAGGTTTCAAGACCGGGATAACATTTTCGATGAATGATCTGAATCGTAAACAATATGCCTCCTATGGTAAAGCATACTCCATCAGCGGAAATTTTTTCAATGTAAAAGAAGATTACAGTCCGGGAAACACGGCTGATGATAGTAAAGTAGTTACCGCTGCATCACATAAATGGTTTCGCATAAAAGCTACCGCTGAACATTACTTCACCCGTGGCTGGTACCGGCCGGGTGTTTATGCGGAAGCTGTATTATCTAACCAGAAATTCTTCACAAACTACTTTGGAACAATCATTAACGCTCCTGCTTTTCTTCCGTTGCAGGATAGTCGCACGCTGTTATTGGAAAACTTCCGGGCATTCAACTATGCCGCATTCGGTGTGAGAAACGTGTTCACAATTAAAGACAAACTCGACTTCCGCCTGGAGGCGTATGCCTTTAAACCTTTTGAACATATAAAAGAAGCAGGCAATCAGGACGCTGTCG
Source organism: Cyclobacteriaceae bacterium (assembly GCA_016786585.1). Lineage (GTDB taxonomy): Bacteria > Bacteroidota > Bacteroidia > Cytophagales > Cyclobacteriaceae > UBA2336. The sequence continues at coordinate 33,322 of JAEUUI010000006.1, read as the reverse complement.
ACCAGATGGAGTTTACTCAACTATTCTTTGCCGGTACAGGCAGCGTTGTCTTTCATTCCCCGGTCGGTCCGGTGGCACTTAGCGTCAATTACTATGACGATCCCGAAAACAAATTCGGGGTGCTGCTTCATGTAGGGTTTTTACTCTTCAAAAACCATATCCTCGAGTAAACACCGGCATTCCACGGTTCGTCTGCCATGGCCCTGGTCTTATTTTTGACCAGCTAATGTATTATTTTCGCTCAATTTTAAATTTTTGCCTAAGTTTATTGTTTGGAATTTAACCGTCAGGAGACTCATGAAGAGACTACTACCCGTAATCGCGATTTTACTAACAATCTCTTATGGAGCTTCAGCACAGGTGGTGCAATGGGCTTCTAAAGTGCTTGATTTCTCATCAGAACTTACCCACGCGCAATACTCCGCCCAGCAGGCGCTCGGAAAGCCGAATGTTATGCCGGCAGGGGGTGATAACCCGAACGCATGGATGCCCGATAAGCCGAACCGGAAAGAATTTTTGAAACTCGGGTTTGACAAGCCGATGAGCATAAAGCAGATCGCGATTGCAGAGTCATTTAATCCGAGTGCATTGTATAGAATCGCGGTTTATGACGAAGCAGGAAAAGAATATGAGCTGAGTACGTTTAACCCCATGTCGATTCCGATGAAGGGTCGTATGATGAACTTCTTCCTCGAACCAACACCCTATAAAGTTGCTGCCATAAAACTCGAATTTGACGGAGCCGCAACCCCCGATTATTATGCGATTGACGCAGTAGCCATTTCTGATTCGAACTATCCGATTGTAGCATTTATTCCTACACCCGAGCTTTTGGCGTCAGGTATTGTAACTGAAGTGCTGGATAAAAACGTAAACAGTGATGTAAATGAACTGAACCCGATCCTTTCACCTGACGGGAAGACATTGTATTTCAGCCGCAGCAATCACCCTGATAACTCCGGAGGTAAAAAAGATAAAGAAGACATCTGGTACTCAGAACTTGGAGCCGATGGCAAATGGCAGCTCGCAAAAAATGCCGGAGCCCCGCTCAACAATGAGTATCCAAACTTTGTAAGCTCAATCAGCTCAACTACTCCCGATGGTAAATCGGTTATCATGTTGTTGGGAAACAAGTACGACAAGAATGGCGACAGTAAACTTGCCGGCGTTTCAATGAGCTCAAATGTAGGCGGTAGCTGGTCGAAGCCAGTCGCACTTAAAATTGAAGACGATTACAACTTTCACGAGAAGGCAAATTACTTCCTCGCCAATAACCGTAAAACACTTTTAATGTCGGTACAGCGTGAAGATTCACGCGGCGATCGCGACTTATATGTTTCGTTTATGCGTGCCGACAGCAGTTGGTCGCGTCCATTGAACTTAGGTGCGGTAGTCAATACAGCCGGTGAAGAATCAGCGCCCTTCCTGGCACTTGATGATAAAACGCTCTACTTCTCTTCGAATGGTTTTAGCGGATACGGTGGAACGGATATCTATGTTACCAAACGACTGGACGATACATGGACAAACTGGTCGGAGCCTGAAAACCTGGGTTCGGATATCAACTCACCTAAAGAAGACTTGTTCTTTAATATTCCTGCAAACAGCGAGTACGCATACTACTCACGCGGAGTGTCAGACAACAACACGGATATTTTCCGGATCAAGTTGCCAATCATGAGAAGCCCGGAAGTTTGGGTAACCGTGCGTGGAAAATTGGTCGATGGGAAAACGGGCGAACCAATTGGCGCGAAGATCATTTATGAGCGCTTGCCTGACGGAACAGATGTAGGCATCGCACAATCTGATCCGAAAACCGGTGAATATGAAATCAAACTGCCGGCAGGGCACTTATACGGAATCCGGGCGGAAGCTGATGGCCACGTTTCTGAAAGTCAGAACATCGACTTGCGAAATGCAAAAGGCGATACAATCATTACCGGTCAGGACTTCAGACTGCAGCCAATCAACGTTACTCCGATCGATTCAGGTGTTCACGTAACACTTAACAATATCTTCTTTGATTTTGATCAGGTTACGTTAAGAGCCGAGTCATACTCCGAACTCGATCGTATCGTTAAGATGATGACAGAACGCTCAACCATGACAATCGAAATTGATGGCCATGCCGATGCAACCGGTCCGGAGCAGTATAACCTTGAACTTTCGAAGCGAAGAGCTGCCGCTGTACAAAAATATGTTGTTGGTAAAGGCGTTGATGCATCAAGAGTAACAATTGCGTTCTTTGGTGAGAAAAAACCTGTCGTTCCCAATACGACTAAGGAGAACAGACGCAAAAATCGCAGGGTGGAATTTGTTATCGTGAAACCATAAATCGTAACGCTGTATGTACAAAAGGATTTTTGTTCTCCTCGCTTTTGTAGCGGGTACATTACATACAACCGCTCAGTCGAAAGACAGTACGGTGGTGGCTCAGGGTAAAATCATCAATGCCGAAACAAAAGAGCCCGTCACTGCAAGAATCACATACCAAAGTTTGCCGTATGGCAACAAAATGGGTGTGATCAATAACAATACGTACTCGTTTCCCATGTTTGACCGCGAGCGGTATTCAATTTCTGTTGATGCGCCAGGATACGTTCCCGCTAAGTTCATGCTTGATCCGGCTGAGGCAAGCAATTTCAGTTTGGTTAAAGACATTGAATTAACGCACGGGCAATCGCAAGCAAAAAAGAAGCATGCAGTCGGTCACGTGATGGTATTGAACAACTTAATCTTTGAGGTAAATAAAAATAAAATCGATTCTGATTCTTACCCGGAACTTGACATTGTGGTGAATATGATGCGGGAGAATCCATCTATGGTAATTCAATTGGAAGGCCACACTGATTTTGTTGGCAATCCTGAGAAACTTATGAAGTTGTCTCAAGACCGGGTTGACGCGGTAAAAAATTACCTCACCTCTAAAAAGGTCAATAAGAACAGAATCAAAACAAAAGCATTTGGTGGAACGCAGCCGTTGTCACGGGATGACACACCGGAAGCTCACCGTTCGAACCGCAGGGTGGAATTAAGGATTTTGGAAAATTAATTAATTCGCGGCAACGAAAGCTGCCAGCGTTTTTTGCTTAGAAGAGAGAATTGCATGCATGCAGTTCTCTTTTGTTTTTGTATCCAGTTCACTTTGCTGCAGCGACAACAAAAGAATCTGCGAGAACTCTTCCGTACGGAACGATGAGTAAAGTGCATTTGCCTTTACAAGATTATCAACCGCCACGTGTAATTGCCCGTGATTGAAAGAATCAACAGCTTTGTTGTAAAAGACCAATCCGCGCAGTTCATCGATTGAAACAGTATTGTAAAGTTCGAAACTGAACCGGTAATATGACTTGTTTGCGTTCTGTGCCTGAATCTGGTTTTGCTTGTAAGTAGTAATGCGCGCTTCAATTTCATGCTGATCGGACACGAATCCATTAAGCGGATCGGTTGCTTCCAGTAAAATCTGTCCGTCTTTTGTTTCTGCAAGAATGAAGATGTGGTAATTGGTTTCGATCACCTGGTGACGAATGTTGAAATGATGCAGCGAAAGCGAAAGTAAAATTGTACCGGTTAAACAATTATATGAGCCTGTTTCAAAAGTCTCGTCAAGTGTTGCGTAGGCTGCGAAACGTTTTAAAAATTTTTGATGCGTTTTATTAAAAACGCTCCGCACAAATGCTGTTTCATTTTTAGCAGGATTGTACTTTTTATCAAGCTTGGTTAGAAAGGCGTCAAATGCGGAAACCGATTTGCTTTTACAGTCATTGGAAGTAAGAAATGACTTCAAATAGGTGTCGACCGGAAATCCATTATCAACTCCGTTGGCGAACGCAGCGCCTGTCAGCAGCAGAATTATCCCGATAAAACCCCCTCTTTTCAATGTTACGCTAATGTTACCGTTGTGTTAACAAAGTTAATATTCGCATAACAGCAGTCAATAGGGCGCCTAAAAACTTAACATTGGCCTGAATTGGCGGGCATTTTACTACCTTACTACGCATGACCATCATTGAGAAAAGCACCGCCCCCAGCGATATTTCGAAGTGTTTTGATACAAAAAGGGCAGTTTATCAGACCCTAAGGCTTGAGTCTGTTGATGCACGGAAAGGCCGGCTGAGGAAATTGAGAACCTGGATCAAAGCAAATCAAACCGCGCTTCGGGAAGCGATGCATGCTGATTTTCGGAAGCCTTCGGCTGAAGTTGATACGACCGAAATTCTCCCCGTACTCGATGAAATCAAACAAGCACTCGAAAATCTTGATCGCTGGACATCAGCGAAAAAAGTTGACGCTTCCCTTACCATGCTGGGTACGCGCTCGGTTATCCTGTATGAACCGAAAGGAGTTTGCCTGATTATTTCCCCCTGGAATTACCCGTTTAATCTTTCTGCCGGGCCGTTGGTTTCGGCATTGGCAGCCGGCAACGTAGTAATTCTCAAACCATCCGAGATGACTCCGCATACATCTGCCTTGATTAGCAGGATGTGTAAAGAAGTGTTTACTCAAAATGAAGTAACGGTTTTTGAAGGCGGAACAAACGTTTCTCAGGAGTTACTAAAACTTCCGTTCGATCATATCTTTTTCACCGGAAGCCCGTCTGTTGGAAAGGTGGTGATGAAGGCTGCGGCAGAAAACCTCACTTCGGTTACACTTGAACTCGGTGGAAAATCTCCGACCATTGTGCTGCCATCCGCGGATGCGAAAGAGGCTGCACAACGTATCGTGGTAACCAAGTTCATTAACAACGGCCAGACCTGCATTGCGCCTGATTATGTGTTTGCTCATGAAAGCATCGCTGATGATCTGGTGAAAAACCTGAAGGAACAAATACCTGCGCGCTTCGGTGGTTCTGACAGAAATGTTGCGCAGTCGGCTGACTATGCCCGGATTGTAAATGAAAAACACTTCGCCAGGCTTTCCGATATGTTGCGTGATGCGGAAACAAAAGGTGCGAAAGTTGAAACCGGTGGCCGGTTGGATTTTTCGCAACGGTTTATTGAACCGGTGGTGTTAACCAGGGTGCCGATGACATCAAGAGTTATGGAAGAAGAAATTTTCGGGCCGATTCTTCCCGTGATTACCTACCGCTCGCTCGATGAGGCAATTCAGTACATAAACGACAGGCCCAAACCGCTTGCATTGTATGTCTTCGGCACCAAGAATTCAGAAATAAACAGGATTAAAAAAGAAACATCATCGGGCACAGTTTGTATCAACGACTGTGCGATCCAGTTTTTACATCCAAACCTGCCATTTGGCGGAGTAAATACCAGCGGGATCGGAAAGTCGCACGGATACTATGGATTCCTCGCCTTTTCAAACGAAAAATCCGTACTCCGGCAGAAACGCGGGCTAACGGCTTTTAAGTTTTTCTATCCTCCCTACACCCCTGCTGTTCAGCGAATGATTGGCTGGGTACTGAAACTGTTTTAAACAAAAATCGCTCTGTCAGGATAGGCCGGCGCGCCCCGCCGTCAGGCGGGCACGACTTTCGCTGAAAGTTAACCCCAATTAACTCTCAGGTTTAGTACTTTTGAAGTCCAAATTCTGTTATAGGTAAATACTCAAGATCACATGAAAAAAGCGCTTATCATTATCGGGATCATTTTTGTCGTCCTCCTTGCCGCGGCCTTCATTTTGCCGATTGTTTTTAAAGACGATATCAAGGCTGCCATTGACAAAGAACTGGCAAAGTCGGTTAATGCCGATGTGCTTTACGAAGCCGATAATTTTTCGCTCACGCTTTTTAAAAACTTCCCAAACATCACAGCTGAAATCCGCGATCTGGGTGTCATCAACCGTGAACCCTTTGCGGGAGATATTCTTTTTGCCGCTGAAAATGTTCAGGTAGAAGTTAACCTGAAAGATGTGTTGTTTGGCGACCAGCTTAGGTTAAAGGGTATCACACTGGTACGACCAATTATCAATATTAACGTGCTGGCCGATGGGCGGGCAAACTACGACATAGCGATTCCCTCAACTGATACCGTAACCACAACTGAAGAGTCGGGCGATTTTTCATTTGGCATTGATCATTGGGAAGTAGTGGAAGGCGACATCAAGTATGACGACAAATCAATTCCGATGCTTATTGAGCTGAAAGGAGTTAACCATACCGGCAGCGGTGATTTCACGCAGAGTGAGTTCGACATGAAAACGAAAACAACTGCTGATACGCTGAATGTAGCATACGATGGCGTTGAATATTTGAGTAAGAAGCAGGCTGATGTAGACATGACCATTACCATCAGCGAGGATTACACCAAGTACACGTTCAAAGAAAACAGTGCAAAGCTTAACGACTTTGCTATGAGCTTTGATGGCTGGTTTAAAATGAATGAAAATGACTATGCAATGGACATTGCATTCAAAAGTCCTGAGAATACTTTTAAAAGCCTGCTTTCATTGGTTCCCGGAATGTACTCCGAAAGCTTTAAGAACATTGAAACCAGTGGCGACCTTGCCTTTAACGGTTTCGTAAAAGGAACCTACAGCGACAAGCAGATGCCGGCATTCAATGTCGATCTGAAAGTGATCAATGCCATGTTCAAGTACCCTGATCTGCCAACGCCTGTTAACAACATCAATCTGGATATGCTGGTCGACAATAAAGATGGCATAGTTGACAATACCGTAATCGATATCAAAAAACTACACATGGATTTCGGTTCAAATCCGGTTGATGCGCGTGCACTCATCAGCAAAATTTACCCGACAACCATAGATGCCAACATCGCTGCCAAATTGAACCTGGCCGAACTTAATAAAATGTTCCCGGTAGAAGGATTGGATATGCGGGGGAACTATGCACTTAACCTTTCTGCAAAAGGGGTTTACGATAGTTTGAAAAAAACCATTCCCGCTATCGATGCGTCTATGTCGCTTGCGAATGGCTTCATCAAGTCATCTGAGTTTCCACTGCCATTGCAGGATTTAAAATTCAATTCAACCATCAAAAATACATCTGGAAAAATGGCTGAGACCTTTATTGCGGTCCGCGATTTCTCCATGAATATGGACGGAGAGACGTTTACGGCGGATATGTTAATCCAAAATCTTGACGACTACACGTGGGATGTAAAAGCCAAAGGCGGTATTGATCTGGAAAAAATTACTAAAGTGTTCCCACTGGAAGGCATGGCCCTGGCCGGGCAAGTAAAAGCTGACCTGGAAACAAAAGGTAAAATGTCGGACCTGGATGCGAAACGGTATGATAAGCTTCCGACAAGCGGATCTGCAATGCTTACAAATTTCAAATATGTAACAAAGGACCTTCCGCCTGTCGCGCTCAGCAAGGCTGAAATGTCATTCGATCCTAAAAATATTAACCTGAAACAACTCACCGGAACAGTGGGTAAAAGCGATTTCGATGTAAAGGGTTCTGTAAGCAATTATATCGGGTATGTGTTCGGTAAGAACGAGTTGCTTAAAGGAAACGTGACATTTAACTCGACCATGCTCGATCTGAACGAGTTTATGACAGAGAGCGAAACACCTACCGTTCAGGATACTACCGGCTATAGTGTGATTCCCGTTCCGCAAAATGTTGATTTTGTCTTAACCTCCGATGTTAAAACAATCAAAATGATGGACTACACGATGACAAACGCAAAAGGCGATGTTATTGTGAAAGATGGCGTTGCAAACCTGAGCGGCCTGTCATTCAACATGCTGGGCGGTGCGTTTGTTGTTAACGGATCCTATAATACAAAAGACATCAAACATCCGAAATACGATCTGGCATTGAAGATTCAGGAATTGTCAATCGCCCAGGCGGCAACATCGTTTTCGCTTGTTAAAACATTTGCACCGGTCGCGGGACTTGTCAATGGTAAATTCTCAACCGACTTTAAGATTGGTGGTGAGTTGCTCCAGAATTTCTCACCGAACCTGAAAACCGTAAATGGCGATGGTTTGGTGAAGATTGCGCAGGCTTCTTTAAAGGATTCAAAGCTTGTTTCCGGAATTACCTCGTTAACCAAACTTGATAACACCGATGAGGTTACATTAAAAGATGTTCTGATGTCGACTTCCATTAAAGATGGAAGACTTTCAGTAAAACCGTTCGATGTAAAATTCGGAAGTTACAAAACAACTGTTGCCGGAAGCACGGGTATTGACGGATCGATCGATTACAATCTTAAAATGGATGTGCCGGCAGGTAAGCTCGGATCGCAACTGAATAGTTTTGTCAGCAAGTATTCCGGAACGAAAACAGATCCGAACGCCCCGATTCCGGTAACCATCGGTCTGGGCGGAACGGTAACGAAACCTTCGCCTAAACTTCTCGCCAACGAGCAGACACAACAGGTTAAAGATGCTGCCAAGGAGGCAGTAAAACAGGAGGCAACCAAGAAAGCTGAAAATCTTGTGAACGATCTGCTCAACAAGAAGAAGAGTCCAAAAGATACAGCGGCAGCCAAGAGCGACACTACGAAAACCAAAACCAAGTCAACAACGGAAAAGGTCAAGGAAGATGCCGTGAATAAAATTCAGGATCTTCTTAAGAAGAAAAAGAAAAAGCCCTGACATTGAATCCCGCGAAAGCGGGATTTTTTTTTGCCGGTGCACGGCGCAGTTTTTACGTGAAAGGTAAATGACCCTGTACCGGGTATTGTAATTTTACACACTTCAAACCTAAACCAATATGAAAAAACTACTCTACGTTGCGCTGCTGTTCTTGGCAGTGGGTGCAATGGCCCAGGAAAAAATGGATACGGCCACCGTATCTAAAATAAAAAAAGAGGGTTTCAATAACTCGCAGGTGATGGACATCATGAGCATGCTCACCGATGTATACGGACCGCGACTGATGAATTCTCCGAACTATCAAAAAGCAGCCGACTATGCAAAGGCAACCATGGAGAAATGGGGTCTTTCATCTGTTCAGTATGATACATGGGACGAACATTTCGGCCGTGGCTGGGAAATAAAAAAATTCAGCCTGCAGGTGATTGAACCGAGCGCAACGCCTTTGATAGCGTACCCGAAAGCATGGTCACCGGGAATAAAAGGGGCAGTACAAGCAGAAGTGGTATTTCTGGATGTTAAAAGCGAGGCAGACCTTGATAAATACAAAGGCAAGCTGAAAGGAAAAATTGTTCTGTTCAATAATCCGATTCTCGCGAAGTCATCGTTCAAGCCGGATGCTACCCGCTTAAATGATTCAACATTGTTGGTGATGTCAAACTCTTCCGGCACACAAACGTTCCGTGCGAGACGTTTCAACAACACAGCAGCACCACAAAATTTCACGTTCATGAAGTGGGATCTGTGTCAAAAAGAAGGCGTGGTGGCAGTGCTTGAATCAAGCCCGGCTTTCCCGCTGGAAGATGGAACATTAACAGTAAGCGGAGCGACCGTTCCGTACCCGGCAACTACACCATTCGATCAGCGTAAAACTGTTCGCAGTGCGGAAGCACCGAAAATTCTGCCGCAGATCAGCGTTTCTGCGGAGCAATATGCACGCATGGTAAGACAGCTTCAAAAAGGTCAGAAAGTAAAAGTTGAGCTGGCACTCGAAACCGCCTTTACACCTTCTGCGCCGGGTTTCAACATCATTGCTGAAATTCCAGGTACTGATTTGAAGGATGAAGTGGTGATGATTGGTGCCCACTTCGATTCATGGCACAGCGGAACAGGCGCCACCGACAACGCAGCGGGTTCAGCGGTATGTATGGAGGCTATGAGAATCCTGAAGCAGATGGGTATTTCACCCCGAAGAACAATCAGAATCGGGTTATGGGGCGGAGAAGAACAAGGCCTTCTTGGATCGCGCAACTATGTTAAAAGAAAACTAGGCGAGCGCCTCGACAAAGCATTCCCGTACGATTCAATCAAGCTTACGGCTGAAGGACAGAAACTTTCTCTATACCTCAACATGGACAACGGAACCGGTAAATTCAGGGGAGTTTATCTGCAGGGCAATGAAAATGCGCGCAAAGTTTTCAGAGAGTGGCTGAAGCCGTTCAATAAACTTGGTGCATCAACCTTAACGCTAAACGATACAGGCGGAACCGACCACCTGTCGTTTGACGCCATCGGACTCCCGGGCTTCCAGTTCATTCAGGATCCAATTTCATATGATACCCGCACACACCATACAAACTTCGATGTGTACGACAAAATCATCGAGGCCGATATGAAGCACAATGCCGTAATGATGGCTGCTTTTGCATGGCTTGCCGCACAGCGTGATGAAATGTTCCCGAGAAAATAACCTGATCTTAAATTCAAATAAAAAAGCCCCGGCTTATAGTCGGGGCTTTTTGTTTTTGCTGCTTGCTACTTTTTGATCACCTCTTTATACCGGAAACAGTCGGCAATATGATCATTGACCAGGCCGCAGGCTTGCATGTGTGAATACATGACCGTGCTGCCGACAAACTTGAATCCGCGTTTGATCAGATCTTTGCTCAGCGCATCAGATTCTTTTGTGGTTGGAGCAATTTGGCCCAGTGTTTTCCATTTGTTAATGATGGGTTTACCCCCGACAAAACTCCAGATGTATTTGTCAAAGCTGCCAAACTCCTTCTGCACTTCCAGGAATCGTTTCGCGTTGTTCACCGCTCCATAAACTTTCAGGCGGTTTCGTACGATGCCCGGATCAAGCAAGATCTTTTCACATTTCGCTTCTGTGAAACGGGACACTTTAACGGGATTGAAATCAGCAAAAGCTTTCCGGTAGCCCTCACGTTTATTGAGAATCGTTAGCCAGCTAAGACCGGCTTGCGCACCTTCAAGGATCAGAAACTCGAAGTGTTTGCGGTCGTCATGCACGGGCAATCCCCATTCTTTATCGTGATATTCGATATAGTTTTCTGTTTTTAAACACCAGCTGCAGCGGACTTTCTCTTTCATTTTGTTAAAAATAATGGTTACTTGATCGGGTTCGAAAATAATTCAGCTTTAAAATAAAAATCAGTGAGTGACAACGTTATGTCAGTAATTTAATCCCGGCCTATGCGTCTTTTATTTATTGTTTTCCTGATCAGTGTTTCAACTGCCGCATTTGCGCAGGATGCTGAGAAAAAGCTCAAAGACTTAAAAATCGAACTGCTTAAACCGGCTGCACCTATCGGCACATACACCAAAGCTGTGCGCGTAGGCAACCTGATCTTTCTTTCAGGCCATGGCCCGCTGAAAGCGGATGGAACGTACATGACCGGGAAGGTGGGTAAAGATGCAACGCTTGAACAGGCTTTTATGGCTGCGCGACAAACTGCTATTTCCATGCTGTCAACCCTGAAGGCAGAGGTTGGTGATTTGAATAAAGTTAAACGTGTGGTTAAAGTTTTAGGCATGGTTAACTGTACGGAAAGTTTTACCGATCAGCCCAAAGTGATGAATGGCTTTTCCGATCTTATCGTAAGCATCTATGGCGAAAAAGGAATTCATGCCCGGTCTGCAGTGGGTGTCATTTCATTGCCCGCCAACATGATGGTGGAGGTAGAGATGATTGTTGAGGTTACGGAATAGCTTGTAACATTTCTGAATCCTGTCCGTCATTGCGAAAATTCCCGTGATGACAACCCTTATCGGATTTATTGAAAAGTGCAAGCAATTGACCTTCCTGCAGGTATTTACGGTTTACCTGCGTTACCTGATTGGTGGAGCGTTTGTAATTGCAGCATTTGGCATGGGTAAATTTTCAAGCCAGGAATTGCTGATCCGTAATCCCGGTGCATCCATTGAAACGCTTGAGCCCCTTCAGCAATTTTTTCGGGTGATGGCAACATCAGGTTTATATTGGCAGTTTATCGGACTAAGCCAGGTAATCGCGGGCGGATTGTTAATGACACAGCGGTTTTCAAAATTGGGCGCAGTCATTTTCTTCGGACTCATCCTGAACATATTCATCATCACGGTTTCGTATGGTTTTAACGGGACTCCGGTTGTAACCGGATTGATGTTGCTGGCATCAACCTTTTTGTTGTTCTGGGATCTGAATTCTTTTCAATTCATTGTCCGGCAAACTAAACCGGAAAATTTCATTACTCCCAATAAGTTGTTGATTGCCGATCATCCTTTTTGGATGGTGCTTGGCACCCTAATGCTGACCACAATCTTCACCATGGCGCTGCTTAAGATCAACATTGTTTTGCAGCTCGGTACAGTATTCATAGAAGGGCTCGTTGCCTTTATCGTGTTCTTTGCATTTCGAAAACAGTTTCAGCGAACCCCGGTTACTGCATAACACGTTTGCCAGGACTGGGATCATCGTGTGACACACGCGTCAACATTGAGGAATTGTTTCTCATGAAGCCGACTGGAACGGGTCTTCAAGCCCTTAAAAACATCATTCTGCACCAAAAACTTACACGTTGCGCTAAACAGCCCAAAAACGCCATTATGGCATTGTTTTGTTTTGGTTATCAATCGGTTACACAGAACTTTTCTGTGGGATTAACGTTAGATTTGTAGTATAACAACCACTAATTGTTATGAATTCAGTTACCGAAAAGCTTCAGATTTTGGAATCGCTGAATGCGCTCGACAAAACTCAGACTGAAAAGGTTCTGGCCTACATTAAAGGAATGCTGGCGCCCAATCAGGACGAGCTTGAATACAAGCGCAATAAGCGTGAGGCCATGAAGGAGATCCGGCAGGCGTTGAATGGCTCGAGACGATTGAAATTGTCGTTGTAACCTGAGCGCTGATTTCTTTAACAACGGCACTTGAAAAAATGCCGAACGGTTCTTTATCCCTCTTTCCCTAAACGTACTTCACGTAGTTTTCCCATTTTTCCACTACTTCTTTGAAATCTTGAGGTAGTTCGGATTCAAATTGTACCCACTCTTTTTTTACGGGATGCATAAAGCCCAACGTCTTTGCATGTAATGCCTGGCGCGGAATGATCTTAAAGCAGTTTTCAATAAACTGTTTGTATTTACTAAAGAGTGTTCCCTTAACAATCTGATCCCCGCCATACATCGCATCGTTAAACAGCGGATGTCCTAAGTACTTCATGTGCGCACGAATCTGATGTGTGCGGCCGGTTTCGAGCTTGCATTCAACCAACGATACATACCGAAAACCTTTTAACATTTTATAATGTGTGATAGCTGTTCGACCCATGTCGCCTTCGGGGAAAGCCACTGTAATGCGCCTGTCTTTCAGGCTTCGCCCGATGTTGACGTTCACTGTGCCTTGAGGCGGATTCATTTCTCCCCATACCAATGCCCAGTACGTTCGTTCAATCGTATGATCGAAAAATTGTTTAGCGAGTGCAGTCATCACGAACTCGGTCTTGGCAATAACCAATAGCCCCGAAGTATCTTTGTCGATCCGGTGAACAAGACCCGGGCGGCCATCGTTGCCAGGCATCTGCGGAAGCTGTTGAAAGTGATACGTCAATGCGTTTACCAGTGTTCCATTCCAGTTGTTGTAAGCCGGATGAACCACCATTCCGGCTTCTTTATTAATCACCAGCAGGTAGTCATCTTCATAAATAATATTTAGTGGAATGTTTTCAGGTTTTACATCGGTGTCGCGCGGAGGTTCTGGCATCGAAATGACAATGATGTCACCCGGATGTACTTTGTAGTTCGACTTAACTACAGCATCGTTAACTTTCACAAAACCGCCCTCTATGCCCTGCTGAATTTTTGAGCGTGATACATTCGCCAAACGGGCATTCAGAAATTTATCAATCCGGATCAGACTTTGCCCGGGATCAGCAACAATCCGGTGATGCTCGAATAACAGCTCATCGTCTTCTTCTTCCGGTGCCTGGTTCATAGTTTTTAATTGACCGCAATATTACAGAATTTGCATTCCAATAACGGAAACACTCAGATGATACGGTACACGATTTTAGTAGTATGCGCGCTTTTTCTTGGGTGCAGCCAAAAGAAAAATGAAACCGTTGCAGTCGATGAGCCGGCTTTTGCTAACCCGATAAGTGCAGGTAAAGTTAAGGGAGATAAAATTCAGGAAGCCTCCGGCCTTGTTGCCAGCATTGCAAACCCGGGTTTGTTATGGACGCACAACGACAGTGGTAATGACGCTGACCTTTTTTTACTCAATGGCAAAGGTGAAATAAAATGCACCGTTCACCTGGGCGATGCAAAAAATCGTGATTGGGAAGATATTACTATCGGGACCGGCCCCGAAGAAGGGAAAAATTATATCTATATCGGTGAGATTGGAGATAACGCAGCGATTTATAACAGTAAGTTCCTCTACCGCCTGGAAGAGCCCCGAATTGCCGAGGGTATAACCGACACGACAATTCACACTGTGCAAAAAATAGAATTTACCCTTTCAGATGGCGAACGTGACACGGAGGCCCTGGCATTTGATCCGGTGTCAAAGAATTTTTACATTTTTTCGAAACGTGAAAGCGAAGTGAACCTGTATCGGCTTGCAGCCCCACTCTTAATTGATAAGACTATGGTGGCGGAACGAGTGTTGGATAAACTTCCCTTCACACAAATTGTCGCGCTTGACATTTCAGAAGATGGTACTGAAATACTCACTAAGAATTACGACCATGTTTATTACTGGAAGCGTAAACCGGGCGAAACTATCGAAGCCACCCTGCTAAGTGTCGCGATTGAACTTCCGTACGAGCAAGAACCACAAGGCGAATCAATTGCCTTTGCGCGTGACAAGTCAGGGTACTACACCATCAGTGAGCGGAAGAAGGGTAAAAGTCAACAACTGTTTTTTTATAAGCGTAACTGACGGTTTTTTTAATCCTTGTTACTTAAAATGGTAGTAAAGATTACCTTTGCGGTGAATTAATTTTAAACCCTGTTATGAACCTCAAAAAACTGTTAAACACAGCACTCGCTGCGTCTATGTTGCTTTTAGCCGCTTGTGGAGATGACGAAAAACCAAACCCAAAGCAAGAATTCACCTTCGGTGATCAGACTATTTCCTTAAAAGGAGCTAACATCTTTATTGATTATAATGGCTCGTTCAACGGAACACACATTTATCGTGACTATTACATTACCGATGGTGCGGCTAATGGAACCGGTGCTACTTATTACATTGAGTTCGAATTGGCAGTTCCGGAAGGAGAGGAGATTGCAACCGGTGAATACCCTGCATTCTATAACTGGGACAACCCTTCTGAAACCTCCAACATTGGTTATGTATATTCTGAAGGCGGAGAAGATGAGCAGTATTTTGAAATCGACTTACTGGAAGATGCTGATGGAAGCGACAAGATCACTGTTTCAGGAGGCGTAAACGATGGTGAAACGATGACGGTAAAGTTTAAAGGAAGTGTTTCATATTATCACTTTGATGGAACAAACTGGGTAACGGAAACCGTTAACGGTAAGTTTTACGCAAAAGGTGAAGTTCAGGACTTGAGTTCTGTACCCACAAGAAAGAGAAAGACAACGCCTGGCGGTTCTGCGGAATAAATTCCAGAAGCCGAATAGAAAATAAAAAAAACGCCTTCGGGCGTTTTTTTATGGTCGTTGTTTAAAGCTAGTATTAGATAACTCCCTGCGCCCTCATCGCATTGGCAACTTTCACAAACCCCGCAATGTTTGCACCAACCATATAGTTACCAGGTTTGCCGTATTCTTTCGCCGCTGCCAATGCCGTGTCGTGAATGCTCTTCATAATTCCACGCAACTTGCCGTCAACTTCCTCGCGTGTCCAGTTTGATCCCATAAAATTTTGAGTCATCTCCAATCCAGAAGTAGCAACGCCACCAGCATTGGATGCCTTACCAGGCGAATACATAACTCCATTATCAATCAAAATGTTAATGCCCTCGATGGTAGTCGGCATATTGGCGCCTTCGCCCAAAACTTTTACTCCGTTCTTAACCAGGTTACTCGCATCTTTTCCATTCACTTCATTTTGTGTGGCGCACGGAAATGCACAATCAGCTTTGATGGTCCATAAGGGATTATGATCGGCCTTCGGGTCGACTTCTTTATAGATGCATTTGTATTTATCAGCATACTCTTTAATTCTTCCCCTGCGATTATTCTTTAAATCCATCAGGAAGGCAAGCTTCTCAATTGTAAAGCCCGCTTCATCGTGAATGAATCCGTTTGAGTCGGACGCTGTGATAACCTTGCCTCCCATTTGAATAATTTTCTCAATGGCGTATTGCGATACGTTTCCGGACCCCGACACTAAACATGTTTTGCCTTTCAAGCTGTCGCCCTTATTCTGAAGCATGTTCTCGGCAAAATAAATCAGCCCATAACCGGTTGCTTCCGGGCGAATCAAACTTCCGCCCCAACCAATGCCCTTACCGGTTAACACACCTGTGAACTCATTTCTTATTTTTTTATAAGCGCCAAACAAATAACCGATCTCACGACCACCGACACCAATGTCGCCAGCAGGTACATCCAACCGATGACCAATGTGGCGGGCAAGCTCGCCCATAAATGCCTGGCAGAACTTCATGATCTCGTTTTCCGATTTTCCTTTCGGATCGAAATCAGATCCTCCTTTACCTCCGCCCATCGGTATCCCCGTAAGGGCATTCTTGAAGATTTGTTCGAACGCCAGAAATTTCAATACGCTTTGATTAACGGAAGGATGGAAACGCAGTCCTCCTTTGTAAGGCCCAATGGCACTGTTCATCTGAACACGATATCCGCGATTAACCTGAACCTCGCCTTTATCATCAAGCCACGTCACCCGAAAAGAAATTAAACGTTCAGGCTCCAGCATGCGCTCCAGTAACTTTAGCTTCCGGTATTCCGGATTTTTATCAATCACCGGTAACACCGAATCAATTACTTCTTCAGCGGCTTGTAAAAATTCAGGTTCGTTGGGATTGCGTTGTTTGACAAAGGCAAGAATGTCGGACTGGGCCATAGGTTTAAATTTTACCCCAAGTTAACAGAAGGGCAAATACCGCAAACGTTTTCAGGCCCTTTTCGCGCCTTGTGGTAAGGTAGCCACTTCGTATTTTTGATGATGCAGAAAATAAGCCTTCACCCCTCCGGACCGGAATTGTCGAGAATTATTGTAGGCGCCTGGCGCTGGACAAACGAGTCCGCTCCGCAGATCGAGCAATTGATTCAAACCTCGCTCGACAAAGGCATTACTGCTTTTGACCACGCTGACATCTATGGAAACTATAGCTGCGAGGAAAACTTCGGAAATGTTCTTCGGGCCAATCCGTCTTTACGCAACAAGCTACAGCTAATCACCAAGTTCGGCATTAAGTTACTATCGGATAAGCGGCCCGAACATAAGATCAAACATTACGACACTTCAGCAAGCCACATCACGTGGTCGGTTGAAAATTCATTGAAGATGTTAGCTACTGACAGGATTGATCTGTTGCTTATTCACAGGCCAGATCCGTTGTTAAACCCTGCTGAAGTAGCCGAGACGTTTTCAACCCTGAAGCAACAAGGAAAGGTCCTGCATTTTGGAGTATCCAACTTTACCACCACGCAATTTGAAATGCTTCAATCGTATTTGCCGTTTCCGCTGGTGACGAATCAAATTGAGCTGTCGTTATTTCGTAACGAGCCATTCTTTAATGGCGATACCGATGTAATGATGAAGCACCGGATCAGACCGTTAGGATGGTCGCCTTTGGGTGGCGGAAAGTTTTTTGAAGACGAAAGAATCAAGGAATTAATGAGCCGGTTGTGTCTGAAATATGGAATCAGCGCGATGCAACTTTTGCTGGCGTGGTTGCTAAAACATCCGTCAGGCGTGTTGCCAATATTGGGCACGACAAAACCCGAGCGGATTCTCGAAGGCGCAGATGCTATTAACATAGAACTCGACAAGCAACACTGGTTTGAATTGTTAAGAGCTGTGAACGGCAAAGACGTAGCGTAGCAGGATCGGTATATTGCAACAATAAACAGGAAATGTTATGAGAGCTGTGGGTATTATCGTTATTCTGTTGTTTAGTACACAACTTATCGCGCAGGAAGTTGACCTCGTGCGACTGGGTTATGCTTCATCAGCAATTTCCGCCAAACAAATCGGCATGACCGCTTCCGCAGATGGCAACCTCATTGCATTTGTGTATGCCGACAAAACCATCAAAATTTTTGATGTAAGTGCTAACCGGTTTATAAAACGATTTACCGGCCCGTACACAACCTTGTTTGATGTTCAGCTGACCCCTTCGCGAATTGCATTGGTTGCTGCAAACGAAGTGCAGGTGTGGGACTGGCGCGAAGAGCGGCTGGTGAAAACACTTCCGCTTACCCATCAGGCAACTAAAACAGCATTCTCCGGAAAGCATGCATTGCTTGCAGTCGGACAGAAAGAAGGGAACGTTTCGATCATTAATGTCGATAAAGCTGAACAACTTAATGAAATCACGTATCCGATGCACCATGTTAGCGCACTGGCAATCCATCCGAACGGTAAAAGTGTGGTAGTGGGAGTGATGACATTTCTAAAGAGCCTTAACCCGCTCAAACAATTTGACATCGCTACCGGAAAAATACTGGCATTTTCATCTGCTGGCATCTACAGCGTGGCCGTGTATAACGATGCCGGAACTGAACTTGTAACATCCGGCATGAATGGCCTTGGATTAAAAACAGTCATTAATGTTCTGGACGGAAAAGATTTGTCGTTCAAGAGCCAGGTGGAAATGGATCTCATTATTATGAACGCATTGATACCGTATGGCGGTGTTTCGATGGACAACAAACTTCTTTCAATTACAGGTTCGCAGTCGTTCAATGTTAATGATTTGCAAACGGGCAATCGTGTTTTCACCACCATGTCTGATAAAGTGAAGCTGCCCGCCTATGGACAATTAGGTGTGGGATCGTTCAATGTTTACCCGCTGTCAAAGACAAAACTTTTGTTCAACGGATCGAAAAATAACATCAACCAGATTTATGATGTGAAGACGAATTCAATTGTGGGATATTTTTTCTCGGACAGCAATGATGACTTCGCGATTGTTTCGCGTGATGGCAGGGTTGATGGTACACCGGAAGCATTGGCGAAAGTTTACTGGACTTCCCGTAATTCGAACAAGAAAACGTCTTTGGAAAGCACATTTGAAAAAGGCTTTGCTCCAAAACTATTAAGCAGCATTGTTGCCGACAAAGCCGTGCCGCAACAGGAATTTAAAGTCGAGCAGGCAGTTGCAAAGGTTCCTGTGATTACATTGCAGTCTATCAACGGAAAAGCTCCCGGTAGCTCAATGGCTGCGCAATCACAGTTGAAGACCGCTAAATTTGATGTTACAGTAAAAGAAAATCTGCAGGAGATAACGGAGGTTAAGCTATTTCAGAATGCCAAGCTGGTAAAAACAATTCCCGGTAACGGCACAAATAAATATACGTTCGATGCAACACTTAACGCCTCCTTGGGTGAGGATAACTTCTTCTACATAACCGCGAGCAGCAAGTCGGGCATTGAATCCGAGAAAATAAAATTCACGGTATTATACAAAGGCGCAACAGAAGACAAACCGAAGTTATACCTCGTAACGATTGGCGTAAACACCTATAAAAACAATAAGTACAATTTGAACTATGCGCAAGCAGATGCCGATGGCGTTGAAAAAGCCGTTAAGCAAAATTCGGGCTCATTGTTTAAAGAGATCGTCAATTACAACATTCGCAACGACAAGGCTGTTAAGGCGAATATTCTCGCGGCACTCGATGACATTAAAAAGAAGTCGCTTCAGCAGGACGTATTGCTTGTTTACTATGCCGGCCATGGCGTGATGACGGAAGGCGCGAACTCAGAATTCTACATTGCGCCACACGATGTAACTCAGCTTTATGGAAAGGATGACATGCTCAAAGACAAAGGCATTTCGGCAACATCGCTCAAGCAATACGCGCAGGAGATCAATGCGCAGAAGCAAGTGTTTATCCTCGATGCCTGCCAGTCGGCCGGAGCGTTGGAAACTGTAGCGGTTCGCGGGGCTGCCGAAGAGAAGGCGATTGCGCAGCTCGCCCGCAGCACGGGAACATTCTGGATTACAGCTACAGGATCAGATCAGTTTGCCACTGAATTCGAAAAACTTGGTCATGGAATTTTCACCTACGCGTTACTCGACGGCATCAATGGTGCCGCAGACGCCAATGCGGATAAAAAATTGACAGTTCGCGAACTGAGCACGTTTATCGAAAACAAGGTGCCGGAACTGTCGGAAAAGTATAAAGGCAGCGCGCAATTTCCCTCGGCCTACTCGTTTGGAAACGATTTTCCGATTGTCACTTATAAAGAGTGAAAATTTTCAGCGATTATTTTCTTTTCTGCGGTAACATTCCTTCCTTCAATTTTGTATTCATCCTAAACAATTCATGGCGAAGGGTTCAGAAGCGAAAAAGATAGTCGACAGTACAGGCCACGAATACATCGAAATTATCGGTGCCCGCGAGCACAACCTCAAAAACGTAACCGTATCGTTTCCGCGTAACAAGCTTGTGGTGCTTACCGGCATCAGCGGAAGCGGAAAATCCTCCCTGGCGTTTGACACGATTTATGCCGAAGGCCAAAGGCGGTATATGGAGAGCTTTTCGGCTTATGCCCGGAGCTTTATCGGCAACCTCGAACGCCCGGATGTTGATAAAATCAACGGACTGAGCCCCGTAATTTCCATCGAACAGAAAACCACCTCCCGCAACCCGCGATCAACGGTGGGTACCGTTACGGAAATCTATGACTTCATGCGCCTCCTGTTCGCCCGCGCAGGTGAAGCATATTCTTATTTAAGTGGTGAGAAAATGATCCGCCAGTCGGAAGATCAGATTCTTGATGCCGTACTAAACAATTTTAATGGAAAGAAACTGGTGCTCCTCGCTCCGATCGTACGGGGTCGAAAAGGGCATTACCGCGAGTTGTTTCAGCAAATCCGGAAACAAGGCTACACGAAAGTTCGGGTTGATGAGGAGGTTCTTGACATTACCGCTAAGATGCAGGTCGACCGGTATAAGATTCACGACATCGAAGTAGTAATCGACCGGATTGTGGCCGACAAAAAAGACCGGGCGCGAATCGGTCAGTCTATTAATAAAGGACTGAAAGAAGGGAAGGGCGTTGTAATGCTGTTGGAAGAAAACGGTAAGGTGCATCACTTCTCGAAGTTTCTGATGGATCCTAAAACAGGATTGTCGTACGATGAACCGGCTCCTAACTTGTTCTCATTTAACTCACCGTACGGTGCATGCCCCACCTGCAACGGGTTAGGTCAGATTGAAGAGATTACGGAAGAGTCTGTCATCCCCGATAAAAGTCTGAGCATTAGTCGCGGAGGTATTTTGCCGCTGGGTGAATACCGCGACATCTGGATCTTTAAAAAAGTAGAAGCAATTCTAAAGCGTTACAAGCTCACACTGAGTACGCCCATTAAAGATATTCCAAAAGAGGTAATTAAGATTTTATTGTATGGCGATGATGTTCCGGTTGCCGTTGCATCGGTGAAATATCCGGGTACCGATTGGAATACAAAATTTGAAGGCATCGTTAATTTTCTGGAGAAGCAGCGCGATGAAGGTTCGGAAGCCATAAAAAAATGGGTCGAGGATTTTCTGATGGTGAAAACCTGCCCGGAGTGTAATGGAGCACGACTGCGGAAAGAGTCTCTGCATTTCAGGATTCACGATAAGAATATTGCCGAGCTGGCCATGATGGATATTCAGCAACTGAATACATGGTTTACGGGCATCGAAAATAAAATCAACGAAAAGCAGCGGATCATTGCAACGGAAGTATTGAAAGAAATCCGGAAGCGCATTGGCTTTTTGCTTGACGTAGGCTTGGACTATTTAAATCTGAACCGGTCGTTAAGAACATTAAGCGGAGGCGAAGCGCAACGTATTCGTCTCGCAACGCAAATTGGAACACAATTGGTGGGAGTGCTCTACATTCTGGATGAACCCAGCATCGGGTTGCACGCGCGCGACAACGTGAAGTTGATCAAAGCGCTTAAGGATTTGCGTGATCTCGGCAACTCTGTGATTGTTGTTGAGCACGATAAAGACATGATGCTTGAAGCAGACTACGTGATTGACGTAGGCCCCGGGGCAGGCCGCCATGGCGGACAAATTGTTGCGCAGGGTGATCCGAAAAGTTTTCTGAAAGGCAACGGAGCCACCTCGAAGTACCTGAGCGGTAAACTTGGCATCTCATATTTAAAGCAAAGACGCAAGGGGTCGGGAAGCAAAGTTGTTTTAACGGGCGCAACCGGCAACAACCTGAAAAATGTTGATCTCACTATTCCTTTGGGAACATTCATGTGTATCACCGGAGTATCGGGCAGTGGTAAATCGACCTTGATCCATGAAACGCTGTTCCCGATTTTGAATAAACATTTCTTTAATTCAAGAACGGAACCACTCGAACACAAAAAGGTTGAAGGGCTCGAACACATCGATAAAGTAATAGAAGTTGATCAATCGCCTATCGGCCGAACTCCGCGATCAAATCCGGCCACGTACACGGGAGTATTTACCGACATTCGTGATCTTTTTGCACAGATGCCTGAAGCAAAAATCCGTGGCTATAAAACCGGACGTTTTTCATTTAACGTGAAGGGTGGTCGTTGCGAAACATGCGAAGGCGCAGGTCTGCGGTTAATTGAAATGGAGTTTCTTCCCGATGTATACGTTCCGTGCGAGACTTGTAAAGGCAAACGCTACAACCGAGAAACCCTCGAAGTAAGGTTCAAAGGAAAATCGATTTCCGATGTGCTTGACATGACAGTGGAAGAAGCTGTTACATTCTTTGAGAATCAGCCAAAGGTTCTCCGTAAAATTCAAACGTTAAGTGAAGTTGGGCTGGGATATATTTCGTTGGGTCAGCATGCAACTACATTATCCGGGGGCGAAGCACAGCGCGTGAAACTTGCCACTGAACTATCAAAACGTGATACGGGTAAAACGCTCTATATCTTAGATGAGCCTACTACCGGGCTCCATTTCCAGGATATTGCACACTTGTTAGATGTGCTTCAGAAACTGGTGGATAAGGGCAATACCGTACTGGTGATTGAACATAACCTGGATGTGATCAAATCGGCCGACTACATTGTTGACCTCGGGCCGGAAGGCGGAGCAAAGGGCGGAAAAATTATTGCGAAGGGAACTCCGGAAGAAGTTGCCAAAAATCCTGCGAGCTTTACCGGTAAGTTTTTGAAAGCCGAATTAAACTAGCATGAACGCAACGCAGCGTCAATATCTTTTCGGGGCAATATTCTTTGCGGTCGGTGTTTACTACATCTCACACGGCTCATGGTTTGAATCTTCGTTGTACCTGGTCGCAGGCCTCGCATTCGTGTTTAACGGTTTAACCCTTGAACCGCGACTGGTAAAATTTAAAAAGCCGCTGGCAATCCTCTCGTGGATTTTAATTATCGGTGCCGGCCTTTTGTTGCTTTACCTGGTGCAGTTCCGCTGGTTTTAGCCCACTCATGTAACAGCATTGCTGAGCTGGAATTGAAATATTTACATTTACCGTCCGGAAATGGTTAACAACAAAAAACGACTCTACTGGACACTCCAAATCACCGGCTGGACCGCCTACGCATTGCTGCAGATTGTCTGGTATAGCTTCAGCAACGAAAACGGAATCCCATTGCGGAGAATCACCTTCTTCATCTTTGAAGGATTGATTTGTCTTGGCGTAACCCACCTGTTCCGGAATTACGTGAATCAATGGAAATGGCTTAGTCTGAGCGTTCCGAAGATGATGACGCGTGTTCTCCCGACCATTTTTATACTAGGCTTTGTCATTTATTTCTTGCGTGTGCCGCTTAGTATTCTTCTGAACGTGGTAAACGTTCAGCGTCTGGCGTTCGACACGCGACAGATTTTGCTGGGAGAATCATTTTTCTTCTTCCTGCTATTCATGTGGTCGCTGTTTTATTTCACGTACCACTATATCGCCCGCTATAACAAATCGTTGAAGTACGAGGCCTCGATGATTGAGATCGAACTCAACAACCTGAAAAACCAGCTCAACCCGCATTTTATTTTCAATGCGCTCAACAGTATTCGCGCGCTGGTAGATGAAAATCCCGATAAATCGAAGCAGGCCATCAATCACCTGTCGAACATTCTCCGTAATTCATTAACCTTCGAGAAAAAAGGACTGACCAAATTTGATGATGAATTGAAAATCGTTAAAGATTATTTGAGCCTCGAAAGTATTCGCTTCGAAGAACGCTTAAAGACAGAATTAGATATCCACTCGGAGTCTTCCCGTTTTTTGGTGCCGCCTTTTATGATTCAAACATTGGTTGAAAACGGCATCAAACACGGAATTTCCAAGCTCACGCAAGGTGGCACAATCCACTTGAAAACCCTGGTGGAAAAAAATCGTTTGAAAATACAAATCCGAAACAGCGGTCATCTATTAAACGGGGCTCGCAAAGGTAAATTCGGAGGAATGGGAATAAAGAATACGATGCAGCGTTTAAAACTTTTGTATGGTGACGAAGCATCTTTCAGAATCATCAACGAGAGCAACAATTTTGTATTAACCGAAATAATAATACCGCAATCACTATAACTATCCAGAATGAAAGCACTGATAATTGACGATGAACGGTTGGCCCGCAAAGAACTTATGAAACTGTTGGAGGAACACCCTTCCATTGAGGTTGTGGGAGAGGCCATGAATGCCGAGGAGGCTGTGAACATGGTAAACGACCTGAATCCTGACCTGCTTTTTCTGGATATCCAGATGCCCGGCAAAACCGGCTTTCAACTTTTAGAAGAACTTGATGCCGTTCCGTTTGTGGTGTTCACTACAGCGTATGATGAATTTGCTTTAAAAGCATTTGAAGTAAATGCGCTGGATTATCTGCTCAAACCAATTCAGGCCGACAGGCTTTCAGAAACCGTCAGCAAAATTCTGGATAAGGAAAAAAGTCGTTCTGCTGCAGTACGGAATGCTGATAAAAAGCTTGGCCTGAGCGATCAGGTATTTGTAAAAGACGGTGACCGTTGCTGGTTTGTAAGCCTGAACAACGTGCGGATGTTTGAATCGGATGGCAACTATATAAAAGTGTACTTCGATGCCAACCGGCCGATGATCCATAAATCATTGAACGCGCTTGATGAAAAGCTGGATGAACGCGCGTTTTTCCGCGCAAGCCGTAAGCACATCATTAACCTGAGTTGGGTGGAAGGCATTGAACAATGGTTCAACGGTGGCTTGATGGTAAAATTGAAAGGCGGTGAAAAAGTTGAAGTAAGCCGCAGGCAGGCCGCGAAGTTTAAAGACATGATGAGTCTGTAATAAGGCTATTTAGTTGATTATCGATAAAGATTAGTAAAATACCCAATACCACGTATTGACAGTTTTCTAAATCTTTATATTCTTTGCGGCTAAACAACTAATACCCTTTATGAAAAAATTATCACTTATTGTTTTTGCAGTTTTTGTTCTTGCCGGAACAGCCTTTTCTCAGGTTGAGAAGGGTGATTTCAACATCTCTGGATCTCTTTCATTTTCAAAATACAAGGATGTTGATGGCATGGGTCAGTTCGATGCAAAAGGTGGTTACTATGTAACGCAAAACATCGAAGTTGGTGCAACTGCACTTATCCTCGCATCGGGTGGCGATACCGGAGTAGGTATTGGACCTTATGGTGCGTATAACTTTTTAACGCAAGATGCTAAGCTTCTGCCATACGTGGGTGCCAACTTATTCCTGTTTTCGATCGGTGACATTAGCCTGAATTCAGTAGGTGTGAACGGTGGAGCGAAATATTTCATTACCGAAGCGATCAACGTTGATGCGGGCATTACCATCCAGCAGTCTTTTGGCGATATCGAGGGGTCACTTTTTACAGCCCGCGTAGGTATCGGTTTCATCCTCGGAAAAGTAAAGTAACATGAAGTGTCTTATATCCTGCCTGGTTGCAGCTTTAATCGTAACCTCTGCACTCGGGCAGGATATTTATTTATCTGCCTACAAAAAAATTCCTTCCGGCTCATCAAACGAAGTTGACCGGATTACCTTCTCAGAAGATTCCAAAATTATTGGTACTAATGATGCCAAAGGCAATCTTGCCTTAATTGAAACGGAATCATCCAATGTTTTAAAAAAAATTCCCGCCTCCGGTAAAATCATCTTCCAGGAGTTCCTGGACAAAGACAAGAAATTCATCGCTGTCCGGTCAAACGGTCAGTTCGCAACCTACCCGCTCTCATCGTTCGAGGAGAGCAAAGGCCCTCAAACATTTCCTTCACCACTTTACGTAACGCTTGATCCCAATCAGCTTTACCTCACGGTGCTCGAAAAAAATAATCAGATTGAAATTTTTGATCTGAAATCCGGAATGACTCAAACCCGCATTCAATCAACGGGCGATTTAAAAAATACGTTGTTTCTCGGCTTCGATCGTTTTGGTCAGCAACTAGCCGCGATCAACAACATTGGT
Organism: Cyclobacteriaceae bacterium; assembly: GCA_016786585.1. Lineage (GTDB taxonomy): Bacteria > Bacteroidota > Bacteroidia > Cytophagales > Cyclobacteriaceae > UBA2336. Next base: position 6,995 of record JAEUUI010000006.1, on the reverse strand, counting down.
GAGAGCTTCAGCTGGGAATTTATCAACCAGAAATTCCTGCGCGAACTAAAACTTCAAAGTGGTGAATACTCCGGCTCGCGTTCGGTTATTCATTCCGCATTCGCGAGTAAAGGATCTGACAATTTTGTTGTCGGCTTGCAGGAAGTATTTATTCCCAAAGGCGGTTTACAGCCAGGCCGTCAGCCGGAGCGAAGGAATATGCTCATCGCGTACGATTGGGTAACCGGACAGGAAAAAAAACGTGTGGCGTTGCATTACCGTCCGGATGGTTTGGCCATGGGCCCCACTGCATCAACATTATTTTACTATAGCCGCGACAGCAAAAACATTTTTGTCGTGAACCTCGACAAAGGCGAAGTCAACGAAAGTGTTTCCGTTGACGAACGGCCGAGTTCAATTTCTTTATCGGATGATGGAAGCATTCTGGCGGTTGGAACAGTGAGCGGGATGATTTACCTCTACGAAGTTGTGCGAAATAACCCTGCAGAAATCCGCATCATCAATCCAACCATCAATCGTAATTATGGTGAACAGCTCGTTCAGGGTTCAGTTGTTACCGTAGAAGGTAAGATTGACGGCACCGAAAGGATGTCTCAGGTTCTGATTAATGACCAGAAAGCTGAATTAAACCCGGACGGAAGTTTTAAAGGAATGGTCAACCTTGTTCCGGGTAAAAACCGTGTGCGGGTTGCTGCACAGAATACACAGTCGCAGGTGATCAGCAAAGACCTTTACCTGAACAGTGAGCCGTCACAGCAAAAATCTTCCGCAACGGAACACGTCAAGCAATACAACAAACGCATTGCGCTTGTGATTGGCAATGGCGACTATACGGCAACCAGCAAATTGAAGAACACACTGAACGATGCCAAAGCAATGACCGCAACGTTGAAAGGGCTGGGATTCGATGTTACCACGATCGAAAATGGAAATTACGAGGCGATTAAAAATGCCATTTATGCCTTTGGCGACCGCATTCAGGATGTTGACGTATCGTTGTTTTTCTATGCCGGTCACGGAATAGAAGTCGATGGGGCTAATTACCTCGTGCCGGTCGATGCTGATATTCAATCACATCTTGATGTCAAACAGAAATGTATTCCGCTTTCCGGGGTGTCAAACACCATGGAGTTTGCCAACGATGAAGGTCTCAACATGATTATTCTTGATGCATGCCGCAACAATCCTTTCCCGGCAGGCAAGCGTGGCGGAACGGGTCTTGCACGAATTAATGCACCGAGCGGTACATTGATCGCATACGCAACCGATCCGGGATCAGTAGCCTCCGATGGTGACGGAACCAATGGCCTTTATACGGGAGAACTGATCAAACAATTGAAAATCTCACAACGCATTGAAGATATTTTCATGCATACACGGAATAATGTGGAGCAGCTTTCAGGTGGCAAGCAGCGGCCGTGGGAGGAAGCAAGACTGAAAGGAATTTTTTATCTGAAGTAGAAACTACTTCATTACAAGCTCAATCAATTCTTTCTGTACGTTCCAGTCTTTGGCAAGCTTTAACATTGCGGTAGCCTCCATTTCGGTAACGTAGCCCTTCAAATTGTTCGATTGCCAAACCATGTTGATCAGCTCGGTGCGTTTATCTTTGGGATAGTCGGCAATAATCTCGTTGAGGTATTCTCGGGCACGTTCAAAGGAAGTGATGTAATCTTCTTCTATAAACCTCAACGCCCATTTGTACTCTTCGTGGGCATTCAGCGACTCGGCTGTTTTTTCCAGGTCAATTCGTTCTGCTTCATCCAGTCCGTGATAGTAGAAAATCACCGACTTCAGCAGCATATACACCTTCTTCTCTTCTTGCGATCTCATGTGGGGGTTGTGCCCCGAAATTACGAAACTTCTGTCAGCTTGTATAGAACTGGTTTAGATGGACTGGCATCCATCTCGAGGCTTGTTATCTGAAGATTGAGCAGGTAAAGACCGTCTTCAATCGTGTCATTCACAAAAATGAGTTCGGTAATTGTGCTGCCTTTGCGGATGCGGTCCGGTAACTGCCAAAATGCTTTGTGAGCCAGTAATTTTCCTTCATCCGATTCACGATCAACACTCGGAACATCAATCAGCAAATGTAAAACCCCGGTATCTGCGAGAAACTTAGCGGCATCATGATGCAGGTAAGGAGGGTTTGTTCCGGAATATTGCCGGGTTCTTTTTGTGTCATCATTCGGAAGCGTTCGGATGATCACCGCTTGTGCAGATGTGCCCATAAGTTTTTCTTCGATCGATCTCCGGGTTATAACCAGATCGCCATTTGCGATTTTTTCCGGGATGATGCTTATAAGCTGCGCTACAAAATGGAATTCTGTCAAGCACTTATTAATGGTTGCATTATCAGCTGAAATGTGGCCATAACATTCAGTATGCGTTCCGTTTCCATGCGGAGTAACTGTAAGTTTTTGATAATTCACACTGCCGCCTTCCTGTACGCTTCCCACAAAATCCCCCGAACGAATCGTTTCCATATTTACAGGCTCGGCCCAATAACAGTTCGGATTTGATGAGCCGTTTTTTAAGGGTAAAGAAACATCCAGCGGCTTGCTTACATCAGCCCGGTATGAATAGTTGTCAAAAATCAGCTTAATGATCATGCAACGAAAAGATCGGAAGAAATTTTGTCTGCAAATAATTTTCCTGCCGGGGTAAGCTTCAGCACATCTTGCTCAAGTGTGATAAGCTTCTTATCCAAAAGCTCTGAAAGATACTTCTTGTTTTCAGCAGGCAAGTCGTATCCATACGTGCTTTTCAAGAAGCCGCAATCAGTTCCCCACGATGTCCGGAGTGAAGTGAGAATATACTCATTGATCCGGTTCTCACGGGTGAGTATTTCCTTCTCAAGTGGAATAATATTCGTGTTCAGCGATTTAATGTACAGGTGATTGTTCGCAATGTTGTATTGGCGGGTAAGTCCGTCAAACGAATGCGCACTGGGTCCCACGCCAAGATACTTTTGTCCTTTCCAATAACTGCTGTTGTGCTTCGAATGAAAACCAGGTTTTGCAAAGTTTGAGATTTCATAGTGCTCGTACCCTGCTGCCGGCAGAACCTCCATCAGTATCTCAAGATGTTTGGCGGCAACGTCATCGCTTTCCGGTTTTAATTTGCCTGATGCCGCCCATTTACCGAATGCGGTTTTGGGTTCGATCGTAAGTGAATAGCTTGAGATATGCTCGGGTGCAAGCTCAATCGCGCGTTCAATATCGTGCTTCCAGTCATCAAGCGTTTCTTCCGGCAACGCGTACATCAGATCAATGCTGATGTTGTCAAACCCTGCGCTTCGGGCATCGTTAAAACTTTTAACAGCCAATGCTTCATCATGCACGCGGTTCAGCGCTTTAAGCCGTGCTGTATTGAACGTTTGAATTCCAATGCTTAGACGATTCACTCCGGCAGCTTTCAGGTGTACCAGTTTTTCGGGGGTGAGATCATCCGGATTTGCTTCAAGTGTGATTTCGGCTCCGGATAAAATGTTATGATTGGCGCGGATCACGTTTAATAACGTTTGCAATTCATCCTGCCCAAGGAGTGAAGGCGTTCCGCCACCTAAATAAATGGTTTCAATACGTTCGCCTGCCAGGTAATCTTTTTGAAGAACCAGTTCCCGGACAATTGCATTAACCATTTCCGCTTTAACATCCTGATTGACTGAAAAGTGAAAATCGCAATAGTAGCACGCTTGTCTGCAGAACGGAATATGAATGTAAATGCCAGCCATTTAAAGTGTCTCAAAAATACGGTTTTGTTAACCGATCGTGATATTTTTGACGGATTATGAGAGTCGTGCTGTTTGTTGTGTTTGTTTTCTTTGCTCATGCGGCAATGGCGCAATGGGTTATTAAAAAAGACCTTAACGAATCATGGCTCACCAGTGACAGCGCTGCATACAAACCTTTTCAGGATAACAGCGATGCAAGTTCGGTTTACATCTCAATTCCAGTCCGAACTTTTAAAACAGATTATCTCATCGTAAAGTCAGCAAATCCGCTAGCCATGTTGCTTAACGGAGTTGTGGTGCTGGATGGCGCGAAAGATTTTAAAATGTCAATCGACAGTCTTTCAAAACACTATGCAGCCGGGAATTTTTTTATTGCTCTGCACAGCGATCAACGGATATCAAAAAACAATCTGCAAACGTTCCTTGCATCGAAAGTTCAGCATCAGGCCACTGCTCCGGAGGAATCATATCTGAAAACGGCAACCGTATTTCGAGATTTTTCAATTACCGCTGCGCTCGTGCTGATCATTTTTCTGGTAACGATTATTCGTGTCAACCCTGGCCTTTCGGCCGATTATTTTTCTATCCGAAGATTGTTCTCTAATCGCGAAAGCGAAGATGATCACTATTATTACCGTGTTACCAGCGCAACAATTTTGTTTTATGTTTTTACAAGTCTGATGATCGCACTTTTTTTAATGATCATTATCAGGTTTACCGGTGTGAGACTTGGCATCGAAGGCATTTCAACAGCGTCTTATTGGAACCTTGTGTTCACATGGCTTACCACTAGCCTGTATGTACTGATTTTTCTATTCGTTAAAATAGTTATCATCTACCTGATTAGTGTTTTGTTTGGTATTCGGGAAGTTGCAGGATATCATTTTTTCAACTTCGTCAGGATTTTACTCGTCACAATTGGAATTCTTTCAGTTGTGCTGCTGATTTATTTTGTGCTACATGGGCAAGGGCAGTCATTCTATAACTTTTTATTTGCAACACTGCCGTGGATACTCGGTGCGTGGATTGTGTTGGGCTTTTTTAAACTCGCCTCTCGCGTGCGTCACTCCGCTTTCCATTTATTTTCGTACATTTGTGCCACCGAATTAATACCCTTCTTCATCATAATTGAGGTACTAAATAAGTAGGTGAATTTGTTACGTGCTGATATGAATGAACATGTGAACGACAGAATGCGAAAAGTAAAAAGCATTCTGGTTACGCAAGAAGCCCCCACCGATCAAAACTCTCCATATCTGAAGCTGGCCGAAAAATTCAATCTTAAAATTGATTTCCGTCCGTTTATTGAAGTGCAGCCCGTACCCATTAAGGAATTCAGAAAACAGAAAATCGAAATACTCAATTACACGGCTATCATTTTTACGAGCCGGCACGCAGTAGATCACTTTTTCCATATTTGCCGCGAGTTGAAGATCGAAATGCCTGCCGACATGAAGTACTTCTGCATTTCGGAGCAAACTTCTAATTACCTGCAGAAATACATCGTTATCCGGAAACGTAAAATCTTCACAGGACTCAAAACCGCCCAGGATCTTTTGGAGATTCTGAAAAAGCATAAGAACGAGAAATACCTGTTCCCCTGCTCGGATATCCGCAAAAACGATATCCCTGACTTTTTACGGGATAATGGATTCGATTTTACCGAGGCGATTATGTACCACACCGTGGCCAGCAACCTGTCGGATCTCGAAAATGTTTTTTATGACGTGCTGGCTTTTTTCAGTCCTTCAGGCATTAACTCCCTCTTTGTAAACTTTCCTGATTTCAAACAGAATAACACCCGCATTGCTGCGTTTGGTCCTACAACCGCCAAGGCCGTAACGGATGCCGGTTTGCTGCTCGATATCGAGGCCCCGCTGCCTAACGCACCCTCGATGACCGGAGCGCTTGAACTGTACATCAAGAAGGCTAACGGGATTAAATAACTCCTTCATTACTTGGATTTTACTAAGTGTCATTTTTTATTACACTTTAATTACACGGCCGTTGAAAGTGTCGTAAAAAAGAACTTACTTTAAATCCTCCTTTTGGTGTTTTGATGTCCAGACTAGGTTTTTATATCATTTTTTGCCTTCTGACGCTGACCAGTGTGCATACCCTGTTTGCTCAACAGGATGCTCAGTTTTCACAATACATGTTCAACTCCATTTACATCACACCTGCTGCCGCGGGAGGAGATGGCGTTTCGCGATTTATTGCCATGCACCGAAGCCAGTGGCTCGGATACCAGTCTTCATTTGACGAACGTGGCGCCCCGACATCACAATTCATTTCATTTAATGCACCGATTCATAAATTGAACAGCGGAGCCGGAGGCTATATCCTGCATGATAAACTTGGAAACCTGAACAATTTCCAGGCTCAGGCTATGTACGCCTACCACCTGGGCATTGGCGAAAGCAAGCTCAGCTTCGGTATCAAACTCGGTGTTTTTGCCCAAACTGTTGATGGCGGAGAGTATCGCTACATTCAGGAAGGTGATGATCTTATTATTAACGGTAAAGAAACTCAGGTTCGCCCCGATGTGGCGCTCGGAATGATGTACCGTAATGAAAAATTTTATGCGGGTTTTGGCGTAAACCACATCACGAACGCAACCTTCGACTTTGGAAAAAACGGATCACGCAATGCACTTGAAAGGCACCTGAACTTCACTGCCGGATACTACTACGATGTTAGTTTCGACCTTCAGATTATGCCAACCGTCCTCGTAAAAACGGATTTTAACGAATATTCATTCGATCTTGGAGCGATCGCCACCTACCGCAATACGATGTGGGGCGGCCTTTCGTTCAGACAGTCAGAAGCATTGAACGTGATCCTCGGATATGCCCTTTTGAAGGATAAATCGCTGAAATTGGGCTATTCTATAGATATCGTCCTCATCGACAAACAAGCTAAGAGCGGAAGCTCACATGAACTCATGTTAACCTATGATTTGCCCATAAGCCCGGGTAGCGGTAAAAAGATCATCCGAACCCCCCGCTACAGGCATTAAGCGACAAATAATTTTGGTTTTTTTGAGATTTTGTAGAATTTGGTAGGCGATTTTTATAAAAGTGAAGATTCGGGAACACCTGTCTTCCCCCCAAACATAGACGTACATACTGGAAATTGAACTATAGAATATGAACAGATCGGTTGCTTCAAAATGTCTTCTCATCCTGGCCGGAGTCGCTGCAAGCGCGTGTGGTTTATTAGGGCTTGGTGGCAAAAAGAACGATTCACAGGGAGAGTT
>JAEUUI010000014.1 GCA_016786585.1 Cyclobacteriaceae bacterium | reverse complement strand
TCCCCCGTACTCCGGCGTTTTGACCTTTCTGAACTTGAGTTGAATACCGTACTCTTTGCACGCCAATTTGAGCATCTTCCCTCGAAATTCTTTTGCATTGTCCGCGTGAATGATTTTCATCACCCCCCAACATGGCCATTCTGTAGCGACGTCAAGCATAACCAGGCTTGCCTCTTTTGGTAAGATTGCATGCACCAAACAGAGTCCGGTGCCAGTATTCCCCGGGGTGTCAAGGGAGGTGTAGTACCCGATAGGCAGTCTGCTGTATACATCGAATGCGAGCGTGAGCCATGGCCGCCCCAAGTGTCTGCGGTAGATCTCATCGACGAGTTGGATGTTTAAAAGTGCATGGTCAATTTGTACGATTTCCAACGGATAGCTGGCGATAAGATGACCTTCAGTAGCACCATGCTGTTGTTGCGCGGCACGAAGTCCTTTTTTGCCTTTCAGTTTTTCAAAATCTGTCAGGGCAGCTATTCGGTTCCTGATTGTATTTTTAGAAGGAATCGGCAAGCCGGCTTTCCGGCACAGGTCTCGCACGTGGCCACAGGTCATCTCCTGGTTCTGATCTTCTTTAAAATAAAAATCAGTTATTGCATTGCTTATAATTTCATCGACCTCAGGACTAAGTCTGCTTTTGCCTTTGCCACCCCGGCCTTCTTCATCTGCGAGGGAAGACATCAGCCCGGTGGATTCAAACCGAGCTACCCAGTTATAAATAGTTGCCAGATGAACTTTCTTATTTTCTGCAATCTCTTTGGCCTTGGCGCCATCGCCTCTGAATTCTTTTAGAAGCGGTTCAATTGCATCATACCGTTCCTCGGCGACTTGCTGCTGCTTTTCTGAGAGTGATTCCCATGCGCGGGTTTCCGGATCAGGATTGGCGTCTTCCGCTTTCGGCTCCTGATACGGGGTTAGTCTCTCGATCAAAAGTTTTTCCGGGAGTTGAGTTGTTGTGTTGGTAGCAAGGATGTACTTAAAATCCAACTGCCTTGAAATCACATACTCCTGTCCCATGTAAGAGACTAGGACGCCTTTTCTAAATTCAATTTTATTCATACTCAAAAATTTAATCGTACATCGAAGCGGTCTTGTGCCATAGGATTGACTGCATATTGATTTTTTCATTCAGGTTGCACCCGATGAAGCCGTGTGCCAAAAGGCACCACAGCGTGTATAGAAGTTGTGCCCGCCGCGTAGTGTTTGACGTTGCTGCGGCAATTATCTCCCAGGGCGTCGCTTCTTTCAATTTTTCTAAAGTCTCCATTACGGTGGCGACAAGACCTTCTTCAGTTTCCGTTTCATACTTGTACCGAAGAAAGAACTTAACATTTTCTAGATAGGGGGTCCTTATTTCGTTTTCCGTCATGATCAAAAAGCGCCACTGTTTTTCCTCGGCGAATTTTTTAGCGGCAGCAAACTTGTACTCTAAAACTCTCGCATCGCTTTCGAGCTTCCGGATTGGCTTCACTTCAAAAAGGGTTGGCGGAAAATGCTTACCAGGTGATACATGCGGGTTGTAGTATGCAAGAAAGTCGGGTGTGTACTCATGGTCTTTACCATCTTCACCGATGTACGGTATCTTCAAAGGCTGCTCAATGAAGTACTCGACGTTTTTGTCAAATTCCAGTATCTGGGCGAAGTCAGCCTCAATGCCAGACTCATACGACACCATCCTTCCGGATTTCGTGCTGGGTATTTCTCCCGTCTGCGAGATCGCGTTGTTTATGACTTTTCGGACCGGTTTTTTAATGTAGTCGTATATACTCTTGGGATTTTCCAAATCCTTCGTTTTTTTTATTGGTATTCTTCTCATTTTATAATGGAATTAGGTGCCTGATTATTGTTGTTTTTCGAATTTTATTTTGGAATTGACAGGCGGCAATCCGCAGCCGGGAGAAATTTCACTTGCCCACAACGGTGTATTGTTCCTGGATGAGTTACCGGAATTTAAGCGTACCGTGCTTGAGGTGATGCGTCAGCCGATGGAAGAACGGAAGGTGACGATTTCACGAGCGCGTATCTCGATCGACTACCCGGCCAATTTCATGCTCGTGGCGAGTATGAACCCATGCCCCTGTGGTTACTACAATCATCCTGAAAAGGAATGTGTATGCGGGCCGGGTGTGGTACAGCGTTATCTGAGCAAGATCAGCGGTCCTTTGCTCGACCGGATTGATTTACATGTAGAGGTTGTTCCGGTAAGCTTTGATGAAATGATTGCCAACCGTAAAACGGAAAGCAGTTTTGAAATCCGCGAACGGGTGGTTAAAGCCCGCGAGCGCCAGTCGGAACGATTTAAAGAACGCGCCGAGATTTACTGTAACGCCATGATGCCTTCTAACATGGTGAAAGAAATCTGTGAGATCAACGACAACGGGCGAACACTTTTGAAAACTGCCATGGAGCGATTGGGTTTATCAGCACGGGCTTACGACCGCATTTTGAAAGTTTCCCGGACTATTGCTGATTTGGCCGCATCGGAAGAAATTAAAACGGAACATCTGGCGGAAGCCATTCAATACAGAAGTTTGGATCGTGATGGATGGGCCGGGTAATGATGCGACATACATTTTTATATTATCTCTTTGTTTTTCTGCCTGTTCCGGTGTTGTACTGGGTGGCTGTTAAAAATCCGCTTCTCTTTTTATTGTCGTTAGCGATTTATGGATTTTTATACCGACCGATAGTTGATGCAAATCGCCTGATAGCCCGCGGGGTAATCCGGGAGGAACAGTTTTTTGAAATTTTCCATCCCCAAGCCCAGGTGAAATACTTCAGACAGTTATTTTATTTCTATTAGTTTTTCATAAAGTCATTATCAAAAAATTATCACGGAAATTTTGTTTGTCAAATTTTTCCGTTCTTGTGCTTCGATGACGCGCACCATAATCCTTTACGGCCTCTCACTCGCGGTGCTGATATTTTTTTTAAAATTCATCGAATACCGGTTCCTCGTGCGCGACCTGTCGATGGAGTTTTATGTTGGAGCAGTGGCAATCTTTTTTACCGCTTTGGGAGTTTGGGCAGGATTAAAGCTCACCCGAAAGAAAACAATTATCATTACCAATCCAGCATTCCAGTTCGATCAGGGACGACTCGATTCGCTTGGTATCAGCAAGCGCGAGTACGAGGTGCTTGAACTGATGGCTAAAGGTTTATCCAACCAGGAAATAGCCGATAAGCTTTTCGTGTCACTAAACACCGTAAAAACGCATTCATCTAATCTCTTCCTGAAGCTGCAGGTTAGCCGCAGAACGCAGGCTGTTCAGAAGGCGAAGGAGCTGCAGTTGATTCAATAACCGGTATAAGGCTGCTTTTACACGCACAAAAACGCTCACCCATTTGTGCGATTTGGTTAAATTTCAGAAGAATCACCCTTTCGGGTGAAGGTTCCGGTGCCCCGGACGCTTTGTTTTGCGGCATCATTTAACAGAAAAACCCATGAGAAAAATTGTTTTAGTCTATGGCACCATAGCCGGGATCGTGTTAGGAGCCATGCTGTTTGTTACCGCTCCGCTTTTCGATTCGGGCGTTCTTAATTTCGATAATGGAATGTATGTAGGCTATGCCACGATGGTGGTATCGCTGTCGCTCGTTTTTTTCGGCGTTAAATCGTACCGGGATAATCAGCAAAAAGGACGGATCACATTTTGGAAGGCATTTCAGGTCGGAATTTTTATCTGTCTCCTCGCATCACTCTTGTACGCGCTTTCCTGGGAAGTAGCGTATCACACAGTGTCAAAAGGATTTACCGAAGAAATGAGCGTCCATTATGAGCGGCAAATCCGAAAAGAGGCAAAGAGTGAGGCAGAAATGAAAAAGGAACTTGAATCTTCCAAACAACTTATGGAACTGTACGACCGAAACCCGGTTGTCAGATTCGGCTTTACGGTAATCGAGGTATTACCGGTGGGGGTTGTTATTACATTGCTCACCGCGTTGTTGTTACGAAGGAAGAACTTTCTTCCGCCAACACAGCCCGCCTGATAGTATCAAATTTATACGCACATGAAAAAAATATGTATTGCTATGATCGTCCTGGCTGCAACGTTTTGCCTCGGCTTTCTCTCACATCCAAAAACCAACAACATGAACCTCGGAGCATTTTCCATGAGCTTAAGCGTCAAGGACCTTAAAGCCTCACAAGAATTTTATGAAAATCTTGGCTTTACCGTATTTGGTGGCGGACTGGAAAAACGATATCTCATTATGAAAAACGGTAATGCACTGATCGGGTTATTTCAGGGTATGTTTAAAGGCAACATTATTACGTTTAATCCCGGCTGGGATGAAAACGCAAAAGAGGTGGCTGAGTTTAAAGACATCCGCGAAATACAAAAGTATTTGAAAAGCAAAGCCGTTAAGCTTACTACAGAGGCAGATGAAACCACAAAAGGGCCTGCAAGCATTTTTCTATCGGATCCTGATGGCAATGTAATTCTGCTTGATCAACACCGCTAGCCATGCAATCGAAAGCAAAAACAGTCGATGAATACATCTCATCACTGCCGGATGATCGTGCTGAAATCATCGCGGCAACGCGAAACGAAATTGTAAAGAATCTGCCGGAAGGATTTGAAGAAACCATGCAATACGGAATGATCAGTTACGTGGTACCTCATAAACTTTACCCCGCAGGATATCATACCAATCCGAACGATGCGCTTCCGTTTATCAGCCTGGCTTCGCAAAAGAATCATATCGCGTTATATCATATGGCCGTGTATGCCGGGCCGTTGCACGACTGGTTTGTAAACGAATGGAAGAAATTGACGGATAAAAAGCTTGATATGGGCAAAGCCTGTATACGTTTTAAAAAGCCAGACGATGTTCCAATCAAATTGATTGGCAAACTCAGCACAAAAATGACACCCGCACAATGGATTAAAGCATACGAAACAGCAAGAAAAAGCAACCTTAAAAAATGAAACGAGTAACCGGAATCGGAGGCGTCTTCTTCAAGGCAGAAGACCCCAAGAAATTAACAGCGTGGTATGGTAAACACCTGGGCTTTAACGTGCAGGATTGGGGCGTGTCGTTTCAATGGCTGGAAGTTGACAAGCCCGAAGCAAAAGCTCCTGCCACCACTGCCTGGAGTGCATTTAAAGCAGCAACGGATTACTTCAACCCTAGTGAGAAGCCATTCATGTTCAACTACCGGGTTGAGAACCTGGCTGAGTTGTTGAAAGTACTGAAGGAGGAAGGAGTTCAAATTGTAGGTGAACTTCAGGAGTTCGACTACGGGAAGTTCGCGTGGATCATGGACCCGGAAGGAAACAAGATCGAACTCTGGGAACCAAAAGACGATGGATTTTAAATTAAATTACAAGCAACCCCACCGGTTGCTTTTTTTATCTCTTGTCACACTGCTCAGGGTATCTTTTCAAACTCAAATCCTGCCGTTCATCCGAAGCGGAGCGATGTTAATGAATGTTAATTTGTGCGCTGGCGGACGTTCATAAACATAAATGAACAAAATGTTCAATTCATACAACTTTATTCCGGTTTGTTTCGTCATGTATTTGTTCTGGTACAGGACTTGTGTTGTGCTACCGGAATTTTCCATATTCGGGTTCAACTGCTGGCTTACTTCATAAGGTTTAGGTTTGGGTTAAGTTTTGAGTTGAACCCCTTTTTTTAACAAACCACCCTATGTTCAAGAATCTATTCAAAATTGCGCTTCGCAATATCTTCAAAGACAAAGTTTACAGCGCGATCAACATTCTGGGTCTTACCATCGGGATTACGTGCAGCATGTTCCTGTTCATGTACATCCTTGACGAACTGAGTTACGACAAGTATCACGCAAACGCCAATAATATTTACCGGATTGTTTCCAACATCAAGGAACCGGATAATGCCTTTACCTGGGCTGTAGCGCAGGTGCCAATGGCCCAGGAACTCCGCAATAACTATCCGGAAGTAGAGAATGCGGTCCGCTTTTACGGTACCGGCCGCACGCTTTATAAAAATGGTGAAAAGCAATTTAACGAGGAGGATTTTTACCTGACCGATTCAACCGTGTTTGATATGTTCAGCTACGAGTTTCTCGCAGGCGACATGAACACGGCGCTTGATAATCCTTTTTCTATTGTGCTGACAGAATCGGTAGCGAAGAAATATTTTGCATCAGCTGCTGAAGCACTTGGGCAAAGCCTGCAGAACAAAGAGAACGAGGAGTATAAAATTACCGGAGTCATCGAAGACGTTCCATACAATTCACATTTTCGGTTTGATGCGCTGATCTCGCGCAGCTCGCGCCCAGGCTCGGATGGAGGCAGTTGGGGGAACTTCGGGGTGTTCACCTATATCCAGTTACCGGATAACTACGATCTGACCAAGATGTATGCAAGCCTCGACAAGATTGTAAAGGAGCGAGTGAATCCGATCTTCGAGCAATACAATATTAAAATCGGTTACGAACTTCAGCGCATTACCGACATTCATTTACATTCAAAAATTCAGGATGAAGCCGAAGAGGGCGGGGATATTTCTGTGATCTATATTTTCGGTGCGGTGTCTGCCTTTATGCTGATCATCGCCTGCATCAACTACATGAACCTGGCAACCGCGCGTTCGGCAAATCGTGCGAAGGAGGTCGGTGTGCGCAAAGTAATGGGATCGCAACGGAAGCAGTTAATCATGCAATTCATTACCGAGTCGGTTGTGCTTACGCTGATTGCATTGGTACTGAGTATTTTGATGATCTATGCATTGTTACCATCATTTAACGGACTCGCCAATAAGCATCTGCCATTCAGTTACATTTTACAAACCCCTGTTATCCTTACGCTCATTGGGATAACGCTTTTCTCAGGCATTGTAGGAGGAAGTTACCCGGCTTTCTACCTGTCGGGATTTAACCCGGTGAACGTATTGAAAGGAAAGCTGGCTGCGCGTGGCGGAAGCGTTTTCTTCCGGAGAGGCTTAGTGATCCTGCAATTTGCTATTTCGATCTTCATGCTTATTTCAACACTGGTGGTGTTCGATCAGCTAAACTACATGCGGAATAAAGACCTGGGCTTTGATAAAGAACGCGTGGTGAAACTGACGTTAAGCGAACGTGAGCTTCGTCAGAAAGCTGACGTTCTGGTAAACCGTCTGAAACAATCACCGGAAGTGGCAGGTGTTGGAACAGCAACCTCCGTTCCCGGTCAGGGAGTTGGAAAACTGTTATTGAAAGTGGAAGACAACGAGGGTAAGATGGTGGACCGCGGAGTTGATTTATTCAATGCCGATTTCGATTTCGTGAAAACCATGGGTATGGATATCGTGCAGGGGCGTGATTTTTCACGAGATGTAAGTTCTGACACCACCTACGCTGTTCTGGTTAACGAAGCTATGGTGAAGCGCATGGCGTGGGACGATCCGATAGGAAAGAAGTTTGTTTTTCAGGGTGGCGGACCCAATGGTGAAGATATCGAAAAACGTGTGGTGGGGGTGTTAAAGGATTATCATCAGAATTCGTTATACGATGCTATCGAACCGATCATGGTTATTCTGAATGACGAAAATTACTTTGTGCTCGTTCGCACGGAAGAAGGTGACGTTAAGAAATCGCTGGCTTCTGTTGAAAATGTTTGGAGAGAACTTTTCCCGAACAATACGTTCCAATATGAGTTTCTTGATCAGGATTTCAACTCACAATACAAAGCGGATGAAAAACGGAGCCTGATCTTTACCGTATTCTCCTCGCTCACAATTTTGATTGCATGCCTTGGCTTGATTGGCTTGGCGGCATTTACCACCGAGCAACGCACTAAGGAAATTGGCGTTCGCAAAGTAATTGGCGCAAGTGTGTCGAATCTGGTAGCGCTTGTTTCAAAGGAGTTTTTTATTCTGGTAGGTGTTGGTATGGTGATCGCGTTTCCGTTCGCATGGTATTTTACCGATAGCTGGTTGCAGAATTTTGCTTACCGTATTGAGTTGAAAGGTGAGTGGTTAACGTTTCTGATTTCGGCTTTGCTGGCGTTTGTCATTACGTTGTTAACCGTAGGCTATCACGTGATGCGTGCCGCGCACACCAATCCCGTTAAATCGCTGCGGGACGAATAAACGTTGCTAATTAAATCCGCGCTGCCGTTTGGCTTCAAAAACCACTACGGCTGCAGCGGTGGAAACATTCATCGAGTCGATCTTTCCCTGCATGGGGATGATGATGTTCGCATCTGAATTTTTCACCCATGTGTCAGACAGGCCCGTGGACTCCGTTCCCATGACAATGGCAGCCGGTTGCGTGTAGTCGGTAAGGTGATAGAGTTTCGATGCCTTCAGGTAGGTACAGTAAATCTGAATGTTGTTTTTCTTTAACCAGTTTATAGTTTCTTCGGAAGTTGCAGCTGCAACCTGTTTGGTGAAAATACAGCCAATGCTTGATCGGATCACATTTGGATTGTAGAAATCAGTTTGCGGATCGCAAATTATTACGGCATCAACACCTGATGCGTCTGCGGTGCGCAGAATAGCACCCAGGTTGCCGGGTTTTTCTACGGATTCCAACACCAGTACGAGCGGATTATTGCTCAGCGTAATCCGGTCAAGGGTGTGAAGTTTTTGTTCGGCTACCGCGATCATGCCTCCCGAGTTTTCGCGGACAGCAAGCTTGTCGAAAACATCTTTCGATACCGGGATCAGCAACTTATCATCACGGAAAAGTTTACCTACTTCTTCCGCACCGATAATCTCATCACAAAAAAATATGTTACCGATCTTATAACCCGCTTCCAGCGCGAGCCCGATTTCTTTTTTTCCTTCGATCACGAACAATTGCTGCTTTCTCCGCTCGCGTGGTTTTTCCAGCGCCAGCAGGCTCTTCACTTTTGGGTTCTGGGTGCTCGTGATTTTGAAGTGCATGAACGACAATTCGATAATGTGCGAATGTGAGAATTTTTTTAGACTATTTTAATTGTCAAATTTGCGTATCGTTCAATTATGGAATTACTCCACCCCGCTTCCTGGAAAGATTACGAGCTCATCGACTCCGGTGACGGGCAAAAGCTGGAACGTTTTGGCAAGTTTGTGCTGAACCGACCGGAACCTCAGGCAATCTGGAGTAAAGTGCTTTCTGAAAAAGAGTGGGATTCTCTCGCTACCGCCACATTCAACCGCGAACAGAAAGATAAGTTTCGCTTCAGCGATGATGTTAAGGGCGGCTGGAACCGAAAGGGGATGCCTGAAAGCTGGAACGTTCACTATCAGTATAACGATCTTAATCTCACGCTCCGTCTTGCCCTTACAAGCTTCGGGCACGTAGGTGTATTTCCGGAACAGGGTGAGAACTGGAATTTTATTTACGACACGATCAAAGGCTGGAACGCTAATAAGCCGCGTGTACTTAACCTGTTCGCGTATACAGGCGCTGCTTCAGTCGTAGCAAAATCAGCCGGGGCAGATGTTACGCATGTTGATGCATCCCGTCCGGGAATCAACTGGGCCAACGAGAACATGCGGTTGAATAATCTGGCAGATATTCGTTGGGTGTATGAAGATGCATTCAAGTTTGTGAGGCGTGAAGTAAAGCGCGGCAACAAATACAACGGAATCATCATGGATCCGCCTCCGTATGGCCGCGGCCCGGAAGGCGAGAAATGGACACTGCAGGAGCAACTCAATGAGCTAATCGCGATGAGCAGTGAGCTGCTTGAGCAAAAGAATGCGTTCTTTATTTTAAGTATGTATGCGGTGGGCTTGTCGCCTTTGGTGGGACTCAATGTAGCCAAATCACATTTTCAGTTGCGCGATCCGCAATACGGTGAGTTCTTTTTGAAATCGAAAAACAACCGTGATCTGCCGATGGGGACGTTTTTACGTTTCACACTTTAAAGCACCTGTCCTTAAAATTCCACACCGCGTAATTGAAATCCTGCGTTTGGAGCAAGAATTCCGCTGGTTTGCCCGGGTTTGATTTTTGAAATCATTGAGAAAAAATCAAACAGCTATGAAAAGTCTTGCCGGAAAACGTGTTGCAATATTAACCGAGAATGGATTTGAAGAGTCGGAACTTACCAGTCCGCTGGAGGCGCTGCGTAAGGCCGGGGCAACGGTACACATTGTGTCGCCTCAGGAAGAAAAAGTAAAGGGATGGAAGGATGGCAACTGGTCGATTGAATTACCGGTTGATGTGCTGGTGGCTGACGCAGATCCGGAAGAATACGATGCACTTGTAATTCCGGGCGGAGTAATCAATCCTGATCTTATGAGACGCGATGCGGATTGTGTGGAGTTTGCACGGGAGTTTCTGCAGGAAGGTAAGCCTGTGGCAGCGATCTGTCACGGTCCACAGTTATTGATTGAAACCGGTATGCTTGATGGTCGTAATATGACATCATTTCATTCGGTTAAAACCGATCTGATCAACGCAGGCGCACGTTGGGACGATAAGGAAGTTGTGGTCGACAACGGACTGGTAACAAGTCGTAGTCCGAAGGATCTTGAAGCTTTCAATCGTAAAATGATTGAAGAAATTGCAGAAGGTGTTCATCAGCCGAATTGATTGAACTTTCCGTTGCAATAAAAAAGGAAGTCGAATGACTTCCTTTTGTTTTTTAGTCTGTATTGAACTATCAACCTGCTTTCTCAGCAATTTTGGCCAGTGGAATTGTGTTCGCAGCAGCCGTGATTTCAGTTTCGGTTGTCTCTGTTATTTTGAGTGTGATGAGCGTGTTGTTCATCGGAATCTGAAGTTCGTAGCCGGTCTTACCGGTTTCGGAATTCTGATTTTTTGTTAACAACGCTTTGTATCCCTGTACTTTAATTACCTTCTGATTCTGATCGTGCATCATGGGTGCTGCAAGAATAACGCCCAGCGATGTAATCAGGGGTGAGTTGTTGATGATCTCGATAGATGCGTTGTTCGGATCAGTGCCGTACTGACGTTCGACAAAAAGTCCGGTGAGTCCACCCGTACCCGTTACATTGTCGGACGCTGCATTAGCATTTCTGGTTCCAATCTTTGCCGGAAGAAGTTTTAAAATTTCTTTACCGATTTCAATATCGAGGTCACGAAGCATCTGTTCCATGGCAAAACGTGCATCCTGCAGATTGCCGGCTGCATATGCACTGCGTGCTGATGAAACGTTTTTGGCAAATTCCTGTGCGTAAGCAGCACCGGTCAGGCTCAGGATAACAAGTATTAAATAAATTCTTTTCATGTTTCGTAATGATTATTGTTCTCCCAATTCTTTTTTAATCGCGTCAATGTTTACCGCTTCAGCAGCCTTTGTGATCTCCGGCTCGGAGGCGAAATTAATTCCTTCGTATACCAACAAAGACGATTGCCCAAGGGGCACGCTTATTTTATAGCCGGAACCTTCATTGTATTCAATAATTGCACGGTTGCCTTTTACCTTTATTTGCTTCCAGTTTTGTTGTCCGTTGCTTTGTTGTGCATAGCCCCCTGCCGCGAGATAGCTGTTCACAGCGGACATCCACATAGCATTGTTGGCAATCGTTACGGTAAGTTGCTTATCGGCATCGTTACGATACACACGTTGAATTGTTAGCCCGGCCCAACCCCAGCCGGTGCTGGTCACCTGGTCGGATTCAGCCACTGTATTCAATCCGCTGATGCTTGCGGGCAATGATTTTAATACCCGGTTTCCGATTTCCAGTTCAACACCGAGCATGGCTTGCTGAATAGCATACCGCGATTCACCAAAGCTTCCGTTTTTATAAGAAGCTTCTGCATCGGTTAAGTTCTGGTTTACATCCGGAGGAGTAGAAATCAATCCACCACCAGTATTATTGGAAGGAGAGCCGTTAGTGGAGTTTGTTCCACCGTTACCGGTATTACCTGAATTGGAATCTCCCGGCTTCTTTTTTCCGTTCAGGATTTCGTTTGCTTTCTGCTCGGTCTTTTCCGACACTTTTTGTTTCAGCCTGTTCAGCATCTGCGCATGCGTGCTGATGGCAGTGCCACAAATCAATGTGACGATAACTGCAGCGTGTATTTTTTTCATAGATAAAAATTGGTTCTCCGGGGTTTCCCGAAATGCTGGAATAAAATTAACTCATTAACGAATCGCTTCCATCAGGGTTCGACAAAACGCCATTATTATTTTGTGGTGATTTACGTCAGGGAAGCGTTTGCCGAATGAATTTTATGTCTGTTAAGCCACTATTATGAACGTCATTTTTAAATTTTTCCGATCTGCTTTTTACGGTTATTAACCGTATCTTTGCGCCTTCAAATACGAGAAACAACGAATAAACGCGGATTTTGAGGTTATGGATGCATCGAAGATCAGGAATATTGCCATTATCGCCCACGTTGACCACGGAAAAACAACCCTGGTTGACAAACTATTACATGCCGGTCACTTATTTAAAGACCACGAGAACCCTGGCGAGCTAATCATGGACAGCAACGACCTGGAACGTGAGCGCGGAATTACCATTCTTGCGAAAAACGTTTCTGTGCGTTACAAGGACTATAAAATTAACGTAATCGATACCCCGGGCCACAGCGATTTTGGGGGTGAGGTTGAACGTGTACTGAACATGGCCGATGGCTGTCTGCTTTTGGTAGATGCGTTCGAAGGCCCGATGCCACAAACACGTTTCGTTTTGCAAAAGGCCCTGCAACTTGGCTTGAAGCCGATTGTAGTTATCAATAAAGTTGACAAGAAAAACTGTACACCTGACGAAGTTCACGAGCAGGTGTTTGATCTGATGTTCGCACTTGACGCGACCGAAGATCAGCTGGAATTCCCTACGTTCTACGGATCCGCCAAGAACGGCTGGATGAGCACCGACTGGAAAAAAGAAACGACCGACATTACCCCACTGCTTGAGGGTATTCTTCAATACATTCCTGAACCAAAAATTGATCAGGGTCTTACCCAGATGATGATTACTTCACTTGAGTACTCGTCATACATTGGCCGTGTCGCGATTGGTCGCGTACAACGCGGTGTCGTGAAGCCGGGTCAGCAAGTTGTGTTGATAAAACGCGATGGTAAAATTTCGAAGACACGTATTAAAGAAGTGTATGTGTTTGAAGGCTTCGATAAAAAGAAAGTAGAAGAAGTAAAAGCAGGTGAGATTTGTGCGCTGGTTGGATTAGAAGGATTTGAAATCGGTGATACCGTTGCCGATCCGGAAAAGCCAGATGCACTGAAGGCAATCTCAATTGATGAGCCTACGATGAGCATGTTGTTTACTATCAACAACTCACCGTTCTATGCAAAAGAAGGAAAGTTTGTAACATCACGCCACATTAAAGAACGACTGGAAAAAGAGCTTGAGAAGAACCTTGCATTGCGCTTGGGTGAAACGGGCTCTGCCGACAGCTTCATGGTGTTTGGTCGCGGGGTACTTCACTTGTCGGTGTTGATTGAAACGATGAGACGTGAAGGTTACGAATTGCAGATTGGTCAGCCACAGGTAATCTTCAAGGAAATCGATGGCGTGAAATGTGAACCGGTTGAAGAACTCACAATCGACTTACCGGAAAATGTTGCCGGTAAAGCAATTGAAACGGTATCGCAACGCAAAGGCGAAATGCTGAACATGGAGCCTAAAGCAGATCGTATGATTCTGAAGTTTTTGATCCCGTCACGGGGTATCATGGGCTTGCGTAACTATTTACTGAACGTAACAGCGGGCGAAGCGATTGTAACGCACCGGTTTAAGGAATATCAGCCATACAAGGGAGAAATTCCGGGCCGTATCAACGGTTCCCTGATTGTAATGGAACAAGGTGAAGCGATTGCGTACAGCTTGCACAATTTGCAGGATCGCGGCAAGTTCTTTATCGATCCGGGTGAAGCGGTTTATGAAGGACAGGTAATTGGCGAAAACAACCGCAATGGAGATTTGGTAATCAACGTTACCAAAACGAAGAAACTCACCAACATGCGTGCGTCAGGTTCGGATGAAAAGATGAAAATCGCTCCTCCGCAAAAGCATACATTGGAAGAGGCGCTGGAATACATCCAGGCGGATGAATACGTAGAGGTTACACCTAAATCGATTCGCCTGCGGAAGATTTATTTGAACGAAAACGATCGTAAGCGTTTTGGCAAGAACTAAACACGTTACGGAAATTTTGATATAACGCACGAGCGCGCCCTTCGGGGCGCGTTTTTGTTTTTCCGGTTACCCGGATTTTTGAAGGCCGAACAACATATTATCTTTACACCATGTCCCAGCAAATTCTCATTCTCGATTTCGGTTCGCAGTACACCCAGCTGATCGCCCGCAGGGTTCGTGAATTAAATGTGTATTGTGAAATTCATCCATTCAACAAAGTGCCTGAGCTCACACCGGATATTAAAGGTGTAATTCTTTCTGGCAGTCCGTGTTCCGTGCGCGACTCAGGTTCACCGGATGTAGACGCAAAACTCTTTGATGGAAAAATTCCGGTGCTGGCCGTTTGTTACGGAGCACAATTGCTGGCGCAGAAAAGCGGTGGTAATGTAGTGGCATCAAAAATCCGTGAATATGGCAGGGCAAAGCTCACCACGGTTGATCATCACAGCGAATTGCTGAAAGAAATTTCGCTCGATTCACAGGTGTGGATGTCGCACAGCGACACCATTGATAAGGTTCCTGCAAATGCTGAAATCATCGCCAGCACACCTTCTGTGAAAGTGGCTGCATTCCAGATGAAAGGCTTGCCGGTGTATGGTATCCAGTTTCACCCGGAAGTAACGCACACTACCGAAGGAAAGAATCTGTTGAGAAACTTTGTGGTTCATATTTGCGGCTGCTCGCAGGACTGGACGCCCGATCAGTTTGTTGAGTCAACGGTAGCTGATCTGAAAGCAAAATTAGGGAATGATAAAGTTGTGATGGCGTTATCGGGGGGTGTTGATTCAACGGTTGCCGCTGTGTTGATTCATAAAGCAATTGGTAAAAACCTGCATTGCATTTTTGTCGATAACGGGTTGCTTCGTAAAGATGAATTTCAAAATGTATTGAAGTCATACGAAGGCATGGGCCTGAATATTAAAGGAGTTGATTCGAAAGATTTGTTTTATTCAGCCCTAAAAGGATTAACAGATCCTGAAGCAAAGCGTAAAGCGATCGGAAAATCTTTTATCGATGTGTTCGATGAAGAGTCGCACAAAATCAGCGATGTAAAGTGGCTTGGCCAGGGAACGATTTACCCGGACATTATCGAATCGGTTTCGGTTAAAGGACCATCGGTTACCATCAAGTCGCATCACAATGTAGGCGGCCTTCCCGCGAAAATGAAACTGAAGGTAGTAGAGCCTTTGAATACATTATTTAAAGACGAGGTCCGGATTGTGGGCAAAACGCTGGGCATCGATCCGAACATTCTGGGCCGTCATCCGTTCCCGGGACCGGGCTTGGGAATCCGCATATTAAGCGATATAACAGCCGAAAAAGTGCGCATATTGCAGGAAGTCGATTCTATCTTCATCCAGGGCTTGCGGCAGCATAACTTGTACGACAAAGTGTGGCAGGCAGGAGCGATGCTTCTCCCGGTGCAATCGGTAGGTGTGATGGGCGATGAACGCACCTACGAAAATGTTGTTGCGTTGCGTGCGGTAACGAGTACAGATGGGATGACGGCAGACTGGGCACATTTGCCATATGAATTTATGGCGGAAGTGTCGAGCGATATCATCAACAAGGTGAAAGGTGTAAACCGTGTGGTATACGATATCAGCTCCAAACCACCGGCAACCATTGAATGGGAATAACGAAAACTGGAATGCATAAAGCGATTCGATATTTTATTGCAATAGTTCTGGCAGGTTGTGTTGGGTTTAGCGCCACGCAAACTTTCGCACAAACCGATTACAAACAACAGTTCACCATTGCCAAAAAATTATATACCGATGGCAAGTACGCCCTGGCGATGGAGAATTTTAAAAAACTGATTCCGTACGACCAGAATAATCCGTATCGCGAGTATGCATCGTTTTATTATGCATTAAGTGCCTACCAGCAGAATTTCAAGGCCGTGGCAAAAGATATGTTCGGACAGATCAAGACATTATATCCGTCATGGGATAAGATGGATGAAGTAAACATCTGGCTGGCAAAAATTCACTTCGACAACAAAGACTATTTCCAGGGGATGAAGCTTTTGCGTGAGGTAAAAAGTGAGAAAGCTCAAAAAGAAGTTTCATATCTAAAAAAGCAGGCGCTTGTTCCGGTAACAGATGTTGAAACGCTAAAGATGATGCTGGAAGAATATCCTAAAGATGAGGTGATCGGAGAGAAGCTTGCGCGCGAGCTTTCCAAAAATCAGCTGCAGCCGGAAGATCAAAAGTTGCTGGAATCACTCATCAGCAAATTTGACCTGAAGAAAACGGATTACATTATTGAAACACCGGAGACGATTCATAAAGATTCGTATACCGTATCGGTGATGTTCCCATTTGTGGTAACCCGGATTGACGCAACCACAAGCCGTAAACCAAATCAGTTTGTGCTGGACTTGTATGAAGGCATGATGATGGCAGTCGATACGCTGGCCAAACAAGGTATAAAAATCAATGTTCGTGCTTACGATACGGAGCGGAGACCAGAGAAGATCAAAAGCATGCTGCTGATGAATGAAATGAAAAGCAGCGATTTGATAGTTGGTCCGCTTTACTCTGAAGAAAACACGATGATACAGGAGTTTTCGATGATCAATCAAATCAATTTGTTTAACCCGATCTCCAACAACTATGAACTGATTCGTCAGAATCAATACGGCTTTCTTTTTCAGCCTTCAAATGAAACCATTGGCAGTGAGTCTGCTAAGTTTTTGGCAAACACCAAACGCAATAAGAAGTGTATGGTGTTCTATGGCGATTCGAAACGTGATTCAACTTTAGCGGCAAACTTTGTTGCGAAAGCGAAGGAATCAGGCCTTCGGATTTTGCGTGCCGAACGTGTAACCAAGGAAACATCCAGAAAGATCATTGAAATCCTCGCCACGCCAACTGAATTCGATGAGTACAAGTATCCTGTACAGTTTACCTTGCGGAAGGACAGCTTGGGTTCCGTCTTCGTGGCGTCTGATGATCCGCTGATCTACAGCAAAGTGATCAGTTGTGTCGAAACACGAAAGGATTCTGTTACGATTGTTGGTTCTGAAAACTGGCTTGATCAATCGGCTGTTGATTATTCGAAGTACGAATCATTGGGTATTAAATTATACGCTCCTAATTTCTCTGCCGACAATAATCCGGCTTACCGTTCATTCCAACGGAAGTTTGTAAAAGAACATGGTCGCAACTCCAGTGCATCGGCATACAGCAACTATGCAAAGGTTGGGTATGACTTCATGCTGTTTGCCGGTAATGCCCTGAAAAAGCACGGGGTTTATTTTCAGGATGCATTACGAAAATCGAAGCAGGTGCCGGGTTACCTGGCAGGCGGTTATGATTTTACGGAAGGACGTTCAAATACGTATGTTCCGTTTATCGAATTCCGGAACGGTAAGCTGACGGAAATTCAGCGGAGCTATTAAAGCCTGAACGAAAAGCCGAGATAGGCCCGAGTCGGAGCCTCATCGACCAATCCGAGATTTGTAGCTAGATCAATCTTAATGTTTTGATTGATGTTGTAGATCAATCCGCCATTAGCGGTAAAGATTGTGGCATCTTTGGCAAAGATTCCCATTCCCTCAACATAGAAGTCAAGATTACCCGCCAGTGTTCCGCCTAACACCACGGTTTGCAGATAACTCAAGTCATAATTTCCTTTGCCATCGGGTACAAAATCAAATTGAAACTGTGCTCCTGCGCTGTATGAATCGTTGATCTCGTACGAGAACGGAAATCCGGCACCGAATGCAACGTCCTCATCAACGGGTGAAGTTGGCAGCACAACGTATGGGATTACACCCAATGCGGTTCGCGTGGTTCCGTCATTGCCCCAAAAGTTGTATTTCAACCGGAATGTTGTGTTACCGTATCCTTTGTCAATTGTGTTGCCTTCACTGTCCTGATAGACATTGTAAAGTTCAACACCAACATGCAGGTCCCACGAGTTTGAAAGACCAATTTTGTATAGCCCGTTAAGTACATTGAACGCGCGTTCGCTGTTTCCTTGCCGCGGCTTGATGAATTTGAAAAGGTCGCCTTCAAACTGGAAATGTCCTGCGTCTACCGTGACGGGCGATTCGGTGACATCCGGCCGGTCTATGCTAAACGTTCGCATTTCGTTCTTCGAAACCGGGTTGAAGAGATTGTAAGACCGCTTTTTTTCGGGATCGTTTTCCTGGGCGCTTACGGTTAGGCCCGCGACACAAAAAAACGACAGAAGCTGTGTACGGACAAAATTCATAACGCGTAAAAGTACAAAGTTTAGACTAATCTAAAAATTTATTTTTACGAGTCTTATTTATCCGTTTTGTGCAAAACATCAGAATCTATTACATGGAGGGCTTTGTGCGGCTTACCATCCGTCTGTTTATCGGCATATATTTATTATTTTTACACGTTATCGCGTTTTATGACGTCATTTTACAGGTCCCTCGGTTTATTTCTGATCATTGCTTTGCCGGCCTTGGCGATGGCCCAGGGTGAGCGTTCCGACAAAACCGCTGTTACATTCGAAGAGCTCTATGACGAGCCTCACAACATCAATAAACTGTTTGTTCACTTGCAGCCTTTGTACGGTGAGGTATTTGCCACAAATGTAAATGCGGGTTTTGGTTTGCAGGCTCAATACAATGTGAAAGATAAGGTGGACCTGAATGCGAGTTTCCGTTCGACCTATGGCAGCCAGTTTTTCGATATGAATCGTGATCAGGGCAAGCGCACAAGCGAAACCGATAATCGTCAGAAGCCCTTTACCTATTTTGAGATTGGAGGAACCTATTTTATTAAAGACATGGAGAAGAGCTCGAAGACTAAGATCGTGCTCTACAAAAAAAGTTATAAGGGCAATAAGTGGGCAGCACGTGTTCCGTTAAACGCAGAAGTTCCGTGTAAAGTCAGGCAGATAATTGGCGCGCGTTTGGGTGCAACAGTTTGGCAAAGTACCATTGATGTTAACAACATCATGAAGAAACAGGATCTCACGGCTGCAGATTTTGAAGATGAGACTGGAGCAAACCTGCAGAATGCCGGAGTGGCAAATGGTGATGATGACGTGACAATTTTTTCTAACGTATCCAGTGGAGGACTTTACGTTGGTGGCTCATTCAGCTGGATTCGCAATGCAGCTTTTAGTTTCGATAAATTCGAAGGTGGAGTAGATGATCTCATTCTCACTACCTATCTCGATGTTTTGATCGCACCGCGCGTGAAGGTCGATGATATTGTTTACCTCGGCACCCCATATGATATCAGTCCGATCAGTGTTAAAAAAATTGGCTTTCGCGCGGGCGTTGAAGGCAAATTCAACCGCACACTCAGCTGGGCGTACGGTGCCGAAGTCGGCTACCGCCCGGGTATTGATGGCCGGATGTTTTATGCCCTGGTGAAGATCAGCTTCCCGGTTTTCGGTACTAACCTCGATTACAAAGTAGAATCGTTCGAGAAAGCGAAACAATAATATCCTGTGGCCTGGGATATTCTCATACGCAACATCAAAGGTTTAGTTCAGACGTGTGATCACACAACCGGTGCGATAACCGGTGCCTCCATGGCGACCCTGCCGGTATTGGAGAATTCTTACCTGGCGATCAGCAATGGGTTAATTGAGGCATACGGTACCATGGATACGTTGCCGCAGTCTGCAACTGCCAAAACCGAAATTGATGCATCCGGCCGGTTTGTTTTCCCATCGTTTGTCGATTCGCATACGCATTTGATTTTCGCGGCCAGTCGGGAAGAAGAATTCGTGATGAAGATAAAAGGTGCGACCTATGAAGAAATTGCAGCGAAGGGTGGAGGCATTCTTAACTCGGCTAAAAAACTTCAGACTGTCTCGGAAGATGAACTATTCGCACATGCAATGGTTCGGATCAACGAAATCATCAGCACAGGAACAGGCGCGGTCGAAATTAAAAGCGGCTACGGACTGACAGTTAAAGACGAGCTCAAAATGCTACGCGTTGCCAAAAGGATTGGAAAAGAAAGTCCGCTTACCGTTAAAACAACGTTCCTCGGAGCACATGCAGTTCCGAGAGACAAAACCAAAGAGGAATACATTGATCTGGTTATAAAAGAAATGATTCCCGCGATAGCGGAAGAAAAACTTGCCGATTACATCGATGTATTTTGCGAGCAAGGCTTCTTCTCGCAGGCCGAAACGGAGCGCATGGTGGGCGAAGGCAAGCGGTTTGGAATGAAACCGCGGATTCATGCCAACCAGCTTCATCGGTCTGGCGGAGTTCAGGCCGGGGTAAACACCGGAGCATTAAGTGTGGATCATCTTGAAAATATCGGGGATGAGGAGATTGAATACTTAAAAAATTCTTCGGTAATGCCCACGGCACTTCCGGGCGCTGCATTCTTTTTAGGGTTACCGTTTCCGCCCGCACGAAAAATTATTGAAGCCGGGCTTGCTCTCGCCATTGCCTCGGATTACAATCCGGGTAGTGCACCCTCCGGCAATATGCAATTGATGTTATCGCTTGCATGTATCAAAATGAAAATGACTCCCGAGGAGGCTATCAATGCAGCGACAATTAATACCGCCGTGGCACTTGAACTCGAGAATACACACGGCAGTATTTCGAAGGGTAAGGTTGCGAACGTTTTTATTACCAAACCGATGTCATCGGTTGCGTTTCTTCCATATGCTTTTGGAAGTAATTGTATTGAAACTACAATTCTTTCGGGCAACGTGATTTCCTGAACACGCTGATCAGTTCCGGGTTTTTATATCTCAATTTCCTTCTTAATTTGAAACCATTATCACCCTTCCATGAGTTTAGAATCCAGAATTAAAAGTGCTATTCGTGACGTGCCCGATTTTCCAAAACCGGGAATTCTGTTTAAAGACATTACGCCCATGCTGGCCGATCCGCATTTGGTCAAGGATGTCATCCAGGCGATTGCTGAACAATACAAAGGTGAGAAAATTGATGCCATTGCTGCCGTAGAGGCGCGGGGATTTATTTTTGGTTCGATTCTGGCGCAGGAACTTCAATGTGCATTTGTGCCCATGCGTAAATCGGGCAAACTCCCGTACAAAACAATTTCGCAGGAATATGCGTTGGAATATGGAACTGCTTCGGTTGAGGTACATGAAGATGGAATCAAAAAAGGATGGAACGTGTTAGTGCATGACGACCTGCTCGCAACAGGAGGTACGGCAAGCGCTGCAGGCTGGCTGGTGCAACAATTAGGTGGAAAGGTTGCCGGGTTTTCTTTCTTGATTAACCTGTCATTTCTTCCGGGTGAGAAAAAGCTTGCAGACGAGTTTAAGGTTCAGCCGAAGTACATTTTAAAATATTAAGTTTCAATATGGGCACCACGATTCCGATGTTTCCGCTTACGATTCTGCCCCTTCCGGGCGAATTGGTGCCACTGCATATTTTTGAACCCCGTTACCAGGAACTTCTCGCGGACGCGGAAGCCGATGACATCAAATTTGGAATTTACTTCAATCACGCCATCAACATTGAGCGAATCGGATCGCTCATGAAGCTTGAGCGAATCATTAAGAAATATGATACGGGTGAATCGGACATTATTGTTAAATGTTACGATCTGTTCACCATGGACAAGATGTATCGAAGCTATCGTTCAAAGCAATATTCAGCCGGTGATGTTAACTACTGGAAGGCTAATCAGCATGAAGCCATTAGCGGAAAACTTGAAAGTTTGTTTCGGGAGTACCTGATGAAAAGGAACATCGTGAAGTCGGAAGCCTCCTTTAACGTTTATGCGGTTGCGATCGAACTGAATCTCGATGTGAACGACCGGTACGAATTTTTGCTCACCGAAGGTAAAGCATGCGAATCTTTTCTGATCCAGCGCATCCGGTACCAGTTGCATCTGTTTGCTCAGGAAGAGCGAAGCAAGGATGTATTCCATCTGAACTAATAAAAAAACCCTGACGAATTGCCAGGGTTTTCTTTTACTAAAATTCTAATGTTTAATTCTTCGGAGCTGCTGCCTTTGCTTTTGCGAAATCTCCGGCCTTCACGATGTTGATCATCTCAGGCTTCAGGTATTTTTTCATCGCGGCATTGATCTGTTCAGGAGTTAATGCCTGAATTTTTTTCTCGTATGCATCATCCCATTTGAGATCGCGCTTAATGAACAGGTAATTATTAAGTGTTCCCGCCAAACTGGCATCCTGTGCTCGTGTTACCGTGCGGCCTTGTAACCAACCTGATTTTGCCGCTGCCACTTCTTCCGCAGTAAAGCCTTCGGTAATTACTTTCTGGATTTCTTCTTTAAAAGCGATTTCAAGTTTCTCAGCATTCTCCGGTGCATAAATCGCGTTGGCGAAGAATGTGCCGATGTTATCCAGCGAGCCGGCCGAGAAGGAGGAACCCACCCCATAACTCAAACCATCTTTCTGACGGATGCGAACAGCCAACCGTGAATTCAAAAATCCACCTCCAAGCATGTAGTTACCTAACACCAACGCGGGGTAGTCAGGATTATCGTCACGCATTTCGAAGTTATAAGTCGCGAGGAAAATTGCATTAGCCTTGTCCGGAGCTTCAAGCGATTCGTTGATCGCAGGAACGGTAAACAATTGGGCTACCAAACGCGAATAAGGCGATGGACTTTTCCAGTTGCCGAACAACTCGTTTAACTGCTTCTGTAATTCAGCCGGATCAAAATCTCCAACAGCAGATACGGTAGCGTTTGATGCACCATAAAAATCCTTGTGGAATTTTTTCAGGTCTTCCAGGTTCACGCCCTTAATTGACGCGATTGTTTCATCAATACTTTCGGCATACCGCGGATCTTCTTTTGGGTATTTATTGGTGTGCTTCTGCAAACGCATTGATGCAATGAATGCCGGCTCGCTTCGGTTTGCTTCAATGCCCGCCAGGTTTTCATTCTTCATTTTTTCAAGCTCATCTGCAGGGAAGACCGGTTCCTTAACAATCTCTGCTGCCAGTTTCAATACTTCCGGTAGATTCGGACGGGTGGTGCTGATGTTAATGAATGCCTGCGTAGCGCTCCCGCCAATGGAAACGTTTGCCTTCAGCCGGTCGAACTCGTCTTTTATCTGCTGACGTGTGTGCTTCGAGGTTCCCTTATTGAGCATTGACCCTGTGTACTGGCCGATTGTTCCTTTATTGGACAACGATTTCAAATCACCGAAGCGGAAGGTGATCCGCACTTCAACTGATTCGCCCCGTGTTTTCTTCGAGAGCATCGCGCCTTTCATGCCATTGGGCATGTCAAACCGCGTGGTGCGACTTTCTATGTTAGCAGGTGACGGGTCAAACGCTTCACCCTGCGCCATGGCCGCGTTGCCTTTGTAATCTTTTACCATCGATTCCACATCCGGTACACCCGGAATTTCGGCACGGTCTGGTTTTTCGGTAGGAATGAAAACACCTACTGTGCGGTTATCAGCTTTGAGGTATTGAGCAGCCACGCGCTTTACGTCATCCACGGTAACTTCCTTAATCCGGTCGCGCGACAAAAAGAGCAATCTCCAGTCGCCCGCACCAATGGATTCACTTAAACTCAAACCAATTCGCTCAGATGAATTGAACATCAATTCAATGCCTTTGATAAGTTCGTTCTTGGCGCGATCGACTTCTTCTTTTGTCGGTGGATTTTTAACAACATCATCAATGGTTTGAAGCATGGTGTTTTTGGCGTCATCCAGCGATTTTTCTTTCAGAACTTCGGTGAATGCCAGCAGCAAACTTGGTTCTTTCCACTGGAAGCAGAATGCACCGGACGAGCTTGATTTCTTGGTTTCAACCAGCGTCTTGTATAACCGGCCGGATGGCTGCGTAGATAAAATGTTTGACAACACATTTACTGGGGCAAAGTCGGGATGAGAGCCGGCCGGGATGTGATAGGCAACCATGGCAACTTGTACATCACCTACGCGCTTGAGCGACACAAAACGTTCGCCATCCTGAACAGGATCTAAAGTATATGTCGGCTGAAGATCGCGCATTGGGCGAGGCACCATACCGAATTTTTCATTGATAAGCTTAAGCGTTTTTTCCTCATCGATTTTTCCAACCACTGTGAGCACAGCATTGTCGGGCTGATAATACCGGTGATAGAATGCCTGTAATTTATCAATCGGAACATTTTCCAAATCGGCTTTCGATCCGATGGTTGACTTCCCATAATTATGCCACAGGTATGCAGTTGACATCACGCGCTCCATCAGCACACCAAACGGATCGTTCTCCCCGGATTCAAATTCGTTTCGAACAACAGTCATCTCGCTATCCAGATCTTTTTTGGCGATATAAGAATTCACCATTCGATCTGCTTCAAGATCAAGCGCCCATACCAGGTTTTCGTCTGTCGCATTAAATGTTTCGAAGTAGTTTGTTCTGTCTACCCAGGTTGTTCCGTTAGGTCGCGCTCCATGCTCAGTCAATTCTTGCGGAATGTTTGGATGCTTGGGTGTGCCTTTAAAAACCAGGTGTTCCAGTAAGTGAGCCATACCGGTTTCACCATAGTTTTCATGCTTGGATCCCACCATGTAGGTGATATTTACAGTAATAGTTTGCTTCGATGGATCCGGAAACAGCAGTACCCTCAAACCGTTCTGTAAACGATATTCTGTAATCCCCTCAACAGAGGTAACTTTTGTTGGCGGAGGCACAATCGGCTTGTCCTCCATTTTTGGACCTTCCGGCCCTTTTTTGGGCTTATTCTTTTGTCCGAATGCAAAAACAGACAAAAGGATAAAAACTCCCAGCAGTATTTTCTTGCTCATACGTGGAAATGATTTAGTCTATCAAAGTAAGGCTTAGCGGCTGTAAATGCAATTTCGAAATGCCGTTGTTTTAGTATCCGGTTTCGGAACAAATACTGTTCACGGATGTACAAAGTGGTGAGGATAAAAAGTTACAGCGACAGCAAAATATTTTTATTCTGCATTTTGTTAAAAAAGGTTAATCCTTTTTTGTGAAGCCCCGTTAAAGCCAACCTTTGTTTGCAATACAATGTTACCATGGGGTTAACAATATTTAACAGCACTTTTGTGAAAACGAGACAACTTTATTGCGTCATGTGTCGTCTTTAGAAATGTAAATCAAAAACTACCATGAAAAAATTAGTCGTGATGTTCGGTGTGCTAATGATCATTAGCAGAGTTGCGCTCGCAGGTGAAGTGAATGCTCCTAAGGCTACCAATACTTCGGTAACCATGAAAGGAGAAGTTGTTAAGATCTTCTATCGTTCTGAAAATGCTGATCGTGTTAAAGTAACGATCTACGATGCTGCTGCGAAGGCAGTGTTCTCAGAAGAAATTAAAAATAGATCAAGCTTTGTTCGTCCGTATAACCTCGAAAATCTGCCCTTTGGTGAGTATACCATTGTATTGGAAGATAGAAACGGCAGAACAGAAGAACGCGTAACGTATGCAAAACCTGCTGTTGAAGTTCAGGCCAACATCATCAAAGTACGCGACAGCCGTAAAGCGATTGTAACATTATTCAGTAATGCTGCAACAGAAGTAACCTACAGCGTACTGGATATCGACAACAATGTGTTGTATTCACAAACGCAAAAAGTAAACGGTCAGGCTGCCAAGTCATTTAACCTCGAAAAAGTAAAAGGTGCTGTAACCGTTCAGGTTTCCGACAGCAAAGGCATCCTGAAGTACAAGGCTCTTTAATCGTTATTGTTTCGACAATAAAAAAACCCGAAGCAATTCGGGTTTTTTGTTTTTATAACCAGTAGTCTGTTACATATTTCTGCGGTACTGTCCGCCGACCTCAAACAGTGCCCTGGTAATTTCGCCCAATGAACAAACCTTACACGCCTCCATCAGCTCTTCAAAAATATTTTTGTTCTGAATGGCGGCTTCCTGTACGCTGTCCAGGTGTGCTTTTGCTTTTGCCTGCTGATACTGGTGAAGATTTTTCAGCATGGCGATCTGGTATTCTTTTTCTTCCGTAGTGGCGCGAATTACTTCCTGCGGAATGATGGTAGGTGAACCCTTCGAACTCAGGAATGTATTTACGCCAATGATCGGATATTCCCCGGTATGCTTGAGCGTTTCGTAATACAAGCTTTCCTCCTGAATTTTTCCACGCTGGTACATGGTTTCCATCGCGCCCAAAACACCACCGCGCTCCGTAATGCGATCAAACTCCAGCAGCACTGCCTCTTCAACGAGATCCGTGAGTTCTTCGATAATAAATGATCCCTGCAACGGGTTTTCATTTTTCGCTAACCCGAGCTCTTTGTTAATGATTAGCTGAATGGCCATGGCCCTGCGAACGCTTTCTTCGGTAGGAGTAGTGATCGCTTCATCGTAGGCATTCGTGTGGAGTGAGTTGCAGTTATCGTAAATCGCATACAGCGCCTGCAAGGTGGTCCGGATATCATTGAAATCAATTTCCTGCGCATGCAGTGAACGCCCGGATGTTTGAATATGATACTTCAGCATCTGGCTCCGGCTGTTGGCATTGTACTTATTCTTCATTGCCTTAGCCCAGATTCTTCGGGCCACCCGTCCGATTACGGCATATTCCGGATCGATACCGTTTGAGAAAAAGAACGACAAGTTTGGCGCAAACTCGTTGATGTCCATGCCGCGGCTCAAATAGTACTCCACATACGTGAAACCATTGGCCAACGTAAAGGCAAGCTGTGTGATCGGGTTTGCACCGGCTTCCGCAATGTGATACCCGGAAATAGAAACCGAGTAAAAATTACGAACCTTTTTATCAATGAAATACTGCTGCACATCACCCATCAACCGCAGCGCAAATTCCGTTGAGAAGATGCACGTGTTTTGCGCCTGGTCTTCTTTTAAGATATCGGCCTGCACCGTTCCGCGAACCTGCGAAAGTGTATCGGTCTTAATTTTCTCGTAAACATCTTTCGGAAGAACCTGATCACCGGTTATTCCGAGGAGCATCAACCCGAGACCATCATTTCCTTTTGGCAATGCACCCTGGTATGCAGGGCGTTCTTTGCCTTTGTACAGGTCAGCAATCTTCTTTTCGACTTCTTTTTCGAGACCGTTATTTTTGATGTATAACTCGCATTGCTGATCGATGGCGGCATTCATGAAATAACCCAGCAACATTGGCGCGGGCCCATTGATGGTCATCGAAACCGATGTTTTTGGATCGGCCAGATTAAAACCGCTATACAGTTTTTTGGCGTCATCCAGGCAGCAAATACTTACACCTGAGTTTCCAATCTTACCATAAATGTCGGGGCGATAATCCGGATCATTTCCGTAAAGGGTAACCGAATCAAACGCTGTTGATAAGCGCTTGGCCGGCATGGCCATGCTCACATAATGAAATCTTCTGTTCGTTCTTTCAGGTCCGCCTTCTCCGGCAAACATCCGGGTAGGGTCTTCGCCTTCACGTTTGAACGGATAAATCCCGGCCGTGTAAGGAAACTCACCCGGAACATTTTCCTGCAGGTTCCATTTTAACAGATCGCCCCATGCTTCATACCGCGGTAGTGAAATTTTTGGAATCTGTAAATGTGATAGCGACTCTGAATGAGTTTGAATCCCAATCTCTTTATCACGCACCTTGAATTTGAAGACAGTGTCTTTGTACTGTTTTACTTTTTCTGACCAGCTTTCAATCAGCTTCAGATTTTTTGGGTCGAGGTTCAGCTTTATTTTATCAAATTCAGCTTGCAGTGCTTTCTGAATGCTGCTGTCGCTAACGGAGTCGATTGTTTTCTGAACCGCATAAAGCGTTTGTGCGGTTTCGCTTTGCTCGTTTGTCCAGTTATCGTACGCGCGGTTGTTTTCTGAAATTTCGCTAAGGTACCGTGTACGGTGCGGAGGAATCACAAAAACCTTCTCCGACATCTCGTGCGTAATCTCGAATGTTGATTTCAGGTTTGCACTGGTTTTGTCAACGATCTTATCAATAAGGTGTTTATAAAGCCGGTTCGTTCCGGGATCATTAAACTGCGAAGCAATTGTGCCGAACACCGGCATGTCTTCGGGCTTTTTGTCCCACAATTGGTGATTGCGTTGATACTGCTTTTTCACATCGCGGAGGGCATCCAGTCCGCCACGCTTGTCAAATTTGTTTAAGGCTATTACATCCGCGAAGTCGAGCATGTCAATCTTTTCGAGCTGTGTAGCTGCACCGTATTCGGGCGTCATTACATACAACGATACATCGCTGTGGTCAAGGATCTCCGTATCACTTTGTCCGATACCGGAAGTTTCCAACACAATCAGATCGAACCCGGCTGCTTTCAGGATTTGAATGGCATCTTTCACATAGGCCGACAACGCCAGATTACTTTGGCGGGTGGCAAGCGATCGCATAAACACGCGTGAGTTGTTGATCGCATTCATCCGGATACGGTCACCCAACAATGCTCCACCCGTTTTGCGTTTGGACGGATCGACTGAAATGATTCCAAGTTTTTTGTCTTTGAAGTCGATGAGAAATCGTCTTACAAATTCATCAACCATCGAAGATTTACCGGCACCACCCGTTCCGGTAATACCCAGCACAGGAGTTTTTGATTGTTCTGCTTTTTTGCTGATGTCGGTTAAAACATTCTTGTGTTCGTCCGAGAAATTTTCGGCAGCCGAGATCAGCTGCGCAATCTTTAAATAATTGGCTGTTGTGAGTTCGCTGGCATCGATCGTTTTTCCCGTTGGGTAATCACTTTTCTCAACCAGGTCGTTGATCATGCCCTGCAATCCTAACGCGCGGCCATCGTCAGGAGAATAGATTTTGGTAATACCATATTCCATCAGCTCCTTAATTTCTTCCGGAAGGATAACACCTCCGCCACCGCCAAATATTTTGATATGACCGGCTCCTTTTTCCTGGAGCAAATCGTACATGTACTTAAAGTATTCGTTGTGCCCGCCCTGGTAACTGGTCATGGCAATGGCTTGCGCATCTTCCTGTATCGCTGTATTCACTACTTCTTCCACGCTGCGGTCGTGCCCGAGATGGATTACTTCAACCCCGGTAGCCTGAATGATCCTGCGCATGATGTTGATCGCAGCATCGTGCCCATCGAATAAGCTGGCTGCGGTAACAATACGAATCTTGTTTTTCGGCTTATAGGGCGGGGGAGCCTGATGCCCTGCGAGTTTCTGGGTTTTGTCTTTTTTCTCTGCGCTTGCCGTTTCGGTGCTCATACAGTCAAATTAGACTGTAAAAGTAAGGAGAAGGCAAGGAAGAAGCTAACGGGAGTTAGGTCTCGCAAAAAGTTGTTGACAGATGGTTTACTTATGTGCTACCACTACAGCACAATCTCTTTCACCAGCACTTTTGAGATGGCTTTTGTTAGCTCCGCCTGTGTGTTGGGCTTGGTGATGTAACGTGCTATCTCCAGTTTCTGGAGTTCGAGACGGTCTTGAAGCCATTCAGCGGTCGAAAGGATAATTACAGGAACATGCTTCAGCCGGTCGCGTTTTTTGATTTCACGCAGGCATTGCCAACCATCCATTTTTGGCATGTTCAAATCCAGGAAAATATACGTTGGAACAATTTCGCTTTGATCAAGCATACGCAAGCCTTCCTCTCCGGAGGGTGCAGTTAAATACTCAATCTTTGGATCAATCTCGTTTAATGCCAGTTCGAACGCTTCGCGGTCATCTGCATCATCGTCAATCAGGAAACACATTACCCCCTCCATAATTATACCGTTCAAGTGTGTTGTATGATTTCTAAAGATAGAGATTGTTGGCAGCCCTAATGCGATAAAAATGTGTAAACGATGCGAAATCGTCTGTCAGTGGCATTGGCAACAGTCAAATGAAAAATGCCCTCGTTAAAGGGCATTTGGTGTGTTTATGTAAGATTTTGGATTGATTCGATATTATTTCGGCATATAGCTGTCGCGTATGGCTTTAAATTCGGAGGCAGACTTCCATTGCGGCCATGTGCTTTCCATTGAAATTTTTTTACCTACGTTGAACAGCAGTTTTAAATCTTCCAGTGAACCATCAAGTTTCCATCGTGCGTTGTCGTATTCATCAGATGGTTTGTGATAGTACTTCGATACGAATTCGTTCTGTACCTGCTTGCCGTACTCAGCGCCTTTCTCGATATTATCAACGCCATCGTTCGTGTACAAAGCCGGTATTCCGATTTTAGCAAAGCTGAAATGATCGGAACGGAAATAGTACCCGGCAACGGGATTCGGTTCAGGTGCTACATATCGTCCCACGCGCCTGGCCTCTTCATTCAGGTAATCCTCGAGGTCCGATTGACCCATGCCTACTAACACAATGTCTTTGTTCTTTCCGTATGGATTCACACCATCGATGTTGATGTTGGCAACCGTTTTCTCTTTCGGATAAACCGGGTTTTGCGCATAGTATGCCGAACCCAGCAAGCCTTGTTCTTCGGCAGTTACCCAAAGGAATACAACCGTCCGTGCAGGCTTATTTTTCAGCGACTGGAAAGCCTTGGCGATCTCGAGCTGACCGGCAGCACCACTCGCATTGTCAAGCGTTCCATTATAGATGGTATCACCGGTTTCGTCTGGCTTGCCAATTCCAAGATGATCCCAATGCGTTGAGTAAATCAGGTACTCATCAGGTTGCGTGGTGCCGATGATCTTCGCGACAATGTTGTACGACTTGTCGTACTTCACTTTTGCTGTCATGGAAAGTGACAGTTTCAAATTCATGGGTTCACCATGAAATCCGCGCTTGTGCGCGCGTGAAAGCGCATCGGCATAATCGATGTTTGCTGCTTCGAAAAGTTTTTTTGCTGAAGGCTGTGATATCCACCCGACAGCAGGACACACGTATTGATCCTTGCCGCGTGCGTCCAGGTAAAGCTTTGAAGTGTTCCAGCTGTTCTGCACGACCCAAAATCCGTAGCCGGCCGGAACATCGTCATGAACGATAATGCATGCCTTCGCGCCTTGTCGTGCAGCCTCTTCAAACTTGTATGTCCAGCGACCGTAATATGTCATCGTGTTACCTTTGAAAAACGTGGAGTCACCAATTCCAAAACCAGGATCGTTAACTAATACCAGAACTACTTTATTTTTTACATCAATACCTTCGTAGTCATTCCAGTTGTATTCCGGGGCAACAACTCCATAGCCAGCAAAAACAATATCTTCATCTTTCAATTCAACTTTTTCCTGATTCGCCTGCAGGGTCCAGATAACGTAGTCTTTGAGTCCTGATAAGGTGAAGGATTTTTTTGACGATTTGATCGTCATCACTGAATCGGTTTCGGTAGTAATGCTGGCCATTGGAACTTCCTGCCGGTAGCTCGTACCGTTTCCGGGTTCGAGCCCTAGTTTCTTTACTTCATCCTCCAGGTAAGCAAGTGTTTTTGTTTCACCTTCGGTGAACGGCATCCGGCCCATAAACTCATCCGAAGAAATTTGTTTTAGGTGCTTTTCAAATCCGGCTTCGGTAAAACTGTCAAGCCCGGCTTGCGGGTCATAGTGAGGTTTGTTGTCGCACGCTACCAGCAGCGATGCTACAAGTAATAATGAAAGTAAATATTTCATAGGAGTAGGTTAGGTGCACGCAATATCCGCAGAAAAATCAGATGCTGAACACCGTTCGCGTAACTGAGGATATCTGTTATTCTGAAATCTAACCTCCGAAATCGTATTTTTACAGTATGGATACCTCCGGAATCTTCGCGCAGTTTGAACGGCACATTACGCTTGATGAAAAGGAAAAACTTTCAATCCGGTCCGTGTTAATCCCCGCGCGGCTCAAGCAAGGTGAGTTTGTTGAAACTGTCGGTAAGGTTACCTCGAACTTCATCTTTGTAAATTTGGGTTGCCTGATGACGTATTACACGGATGCCGAGGGTACGGATCACGTAATCCAGTTCGCAATGGCCGGCTGGTGGACTGGAGATTTGCACAGCTTCACAAAAGAGGAGCCTTCCATTTACTCGACACGCGCCCTTTCCGACAGCGAAGTTTTTTATCTGCCCAAAACAGATATGGAAGCATTGCTGCAGAAATTCCCCAAGCTGGAAAGGTATTTCAGAATCCTTTTCCAGAACTCAATTGTTTCTCATCAACACCGGTTAATCCAGAATCTATCGGTCACAGCTGATCAGCGCTACGAGAATTTCAGCAAGCGATATCCCTCGCTCGAACAGTACGTACCGCTGAAATACATTGCTTCGTACCTGGGAATTACGCCCGAATTCCTCAGTAAAATCAGGAGAAAGCGCTCCGGCCACTAAATCTTAACCTGGTTCAAGTCCGTCATGCGTTTTCCTTAACCTGGTTCAAGCGCCCTGGCCCGGCCCGGCTTTACTTTTGCAGTGTACTTAATCAAACAAAAAAAATTATGGCAACCGCAACTGTTCAAACAAAATGGGCTATTGACCCTACCCATACCGAAGTGCAATTCAAAGTGAAGCACCTGGTAATTTCTACCGTAACCGGATTTTTCAAAAAATTCAGCGGAGGCGTTGAAACAAACGGAGATGATTTTGATGGCGCATCCGTAAACTTCAGTCTTGATGTTAACAGCATTGATACCAACCAGGCTGATCGCGATGGTCACCTGAAGTCACCCGACTTTTTTGCTGCTGAGCAATATCCAACAATCGACTTTAACGGAACACTGGTAAAAAAATCAGGAAGTGATTACACGCTGACTGGAAACCTTACCATCCGCGGAACAACCAAGCCAATTACATTTGAAGTTGAGTTTGGCGGAACAATGGTTGACCCGTGGGGCAACACAAAGGCGGGCTTCGAAATCAATGGAAAAATTAACCGTAAA
Source organism: Cyclobacteriaceae bacterium (assembly GCA_016786585.1). Lineage (GTDB taxonomy): Bacteria > Bacteroidota > Bacteroidia > Cytophagales > Cyclobacteriaceae > UBA2336. Next base: position 100,645 of record JAEUUI010000014.1, on the reverse strand, counting down.
GAATTCGGCTTAACCTGGAACGCACTGACCGAATCAGGCGGCATGGTGGTAAGTGAGGATGTAAAAATTCACATCAACACCGAGCTGGCAAAAGTTAAATAAGATCTGATCGCAAGAAAAAGAAGCCATCCGGAGGAATCGGGATGGCTTCTTTATTTTTGGAAGGTTATTCTGCGTTCAGCGACTTCTGTACTTTTTCCCAATCAATTGAAAAGGGTTCAGCACTGAAATTATTTCGGGTTTTGTATTTGCGGGCACGATCAATCCGCTTGTTGCTATGCGGATGTGTCATCATGAATTCAAGATCTTCGTTGTAATCGAGATTCTTGTCGTTGAGCTTTTGGAAAAACTTCGCCATGCTTTTTGGTGATATGTGAGCATCTTCCAGCAGTTGCAAGGCGAATTTGTCGGCCTCGTCTTCGTTTTCACGACTGAACCGATTGCTGATCACACTCTGCAGCATCTGCGTAAGCACACTTGGATCACCACCGGAAAGCACAGCAATCACTGCCGACAGCGACATTTCGTTGATCAGGCGTGTAACTACGTGACGTTTTTCGGCATGCCCGATTTCGTGTGCCAGTACCGCTGCAACTTCTTCGGGTGTTTCTGCCAATTCGAGTAAACCGGAGAATACATAAATGTTCCCGCCCGGAATGGTAAACGCATTGATTTCTTTGCTCTTAATGATTGTGAACTGATACCGGTATTGCGTACTGTCGAGCGCGTTTACCAGTCTTTTGGCAATTTGCTGCAGCGCAGTATCAGCATAGTTCTCCTTAACCGTTGGATATTTATCCCAGATCAAATCTTTAAAAAGATTGCCAAGTTCTTCTTCCTGCTCCATCGAAACTTCATAGCTCAGGTCGTAGTCACTTTTGCTGATTTCGCGTACCAGAAAATATCCACCCGCAAACAATGCGGCACCAATGGTGAGCAATACAAGAATATCCCGTAAGGTTTTACTCTGCATATACTAGAACGGAGGTTTATTCATCGGCTCGCTGGTTTGCATATTGTCCGTTGGCCGGACACGATATGCAATCTGGTAGGCCCATGGTCCAAATACCAGAAAGTAATACATCTTACCCTGCCGTGCTTTGTATGCAGCAACAATACTCACGATAAAATAAAGCAGCGTGCATACTCCGGCAAACACAACGTATGCCCAGAACATTTCGGTAGCTTCATATTGATCGGAAACAAGAATTGTCACGCCCCAGATCACCGCTACCCAGTTGATGACCGTGGTCGGGATTTGCGTGAGCAATGCCTGTACGCAGTGAAAGTGTATGAACCGGCTTTTTTTACGATTGATAAAATAATAGATAATGGACGCGATCAGGTTAATGATGGGCAGCGGCAACCCAATAGCAACCGCTGCAAACATCATTAAATAAGCTCCCATAGCGTCTTCTTTTTCGCGCTCAGCAATCTCATCGGGTTGCTGCAGGGGATAAAACTCCATAGTTTCTTTACGAATGATTTTTAACTTAATGAAAACGGAGGATACTCGTCCGTCATGTTGGCCATGTACAGGTTTACGCGCTGGCCCCAGCGCAGCACACCTACCAGGTAGTTGTGAAATCCAACCGGAAGCTTGCCTGTGAACAGGATGATCCACCATCCGAGGAACAACACAACATATGCACCCAGCGCCAGGAAGAATAATACAAAGCCATGTGGTATTGCAACGTAAAGCCATCCGAAGAAAGCTTTTACCAGCAACATGCCGCGGCTTAATTTTTCCGGGTAAGGAATGTCAACGATAACTTTTTCGTCTACTGAATCCAGACCGAAAGCCGGGTAGCCATCGATCAGGTTTAACTGGCGGGCACTTAACCTTGCTTGCCAGCGGATCAGCTTCACCTGGTATTCGAAAAAGCTTTGCGGATACCGGCCTGTGAACAGGATGATCCAGAAAGAAATGAATCCCAGGATCGCACCCCACAATCCAAGGAAAAAAAGAATGAAAGCATGCGGGATGTACATGTAAATGAGTCCGAAGAAGGTGCGCAGCAACAGCTCGCCCCGCGACTGCGACTCAGCGTACTTAATGTCGTAGGTCATAAAGATTTAAGGTTTAGTTGGTTTGGTGGTTCAAGATAAAATTTTCGGCTCTATATATGAAACCGGCAAATGCATCAGGCGGAACATTTCTGCGTGAATTGATGTATCTTTGCAAGCCACTCTTCGAAATTCCCGCTGAAACGGGCTTCTGGTTCCTACGCCACAGCAGACTGTCCACGAGAAAACGAGTATCAACCTTTTTATAGCAGGCGTAGATAATTTTAGTACAACGCATTTTTTAACATGTCATTCGAAAAACTGAATCTTATTGAACCCATCAGCCGTGCCCTGAAAGCTGAAGGATATACCAAACCAACACCTATACAGGAACAAGCTATTCCATTCTTATTGCAACGACACGACTTGCTCGGTACTGCGCAAACGGGTACAGGTAAAACAGCCGCTTTTGCGATTCCGATTCTACAGCTTCTTCATCAGGATGAGTTGTACGTAAAAGGTCCGCAGGGAATTAAAGCGCTTATTCTCACACCCACACGTGAGCTGGCCATTCAGATTGGCGACAGCTTCAAAGCATACGGAAGAAATTTAAAACTTACCCATACGGTTATTTTCGGTGGCGTTGCGCAGCACAGTCAAACGCAAGCGCTCCGTGCCGGAGTGGATATTTTGATTGCAACACCGGGCCGGTTGCTCGACTTAATGAATCAGCGGTTTGTTAAGCTGGAACAATTAAAGATGCTCGTGCTTGATGAAGCTGACCGCATGCTCGACATGGGTTTTATTCACGATGTAAAAAAGATCATCGCGAAAGTTCCGGCTAAACGGCAAACCATTTTCTTCTCGGCAACCATGCCGAATGAAATCACCAGTCTCGCCAACAGCATTCTGACTAATCCAAAACGCGTTGAAGTTGCTCCGGTTTCATCTACCGCTGCAACTATTCAGCAGTTCGTTTATTTCGTTTCCAAGAACGACAAGCGAAAGTTACTGCGTCATTTACTGGATGATAAGGCAATTCGCAGTGTGCTTGTGTTTACACGGACAAAACATGGCGCTGATCGCGTTGTAAAAGATTTAGCAAAGACAGGTGTTCGTGCCGAGGCTATTCATGGAAACAAATCACAGAACCAGCGGCAGCGAGCCCTTGGTAACTTTAAATCGGGTCAAACGCGCGTGATGGTGGCAACCGACATCGCAGCACGCGGGATCGATATCGATGAACTGTCGCACGTGATTAACTTCGAATTACCAAACGTTCCGGAAACTTACGTGCACCGGATTGGTCGTACGGGCCGTGCAGGTGCAAGCGGTGTTTCAATTTCGTTCTGCGATGGCGAGGAAGAAAAGGAGTACCTGCAGGATATTCAGCAATTGATTGGGAAAAACATTCCGGCTGTTACCGATCATCCATTCGCATTAACAGTAAGCAACGATCGTCCGGAGATGAAGAATCCGCGCGTTCCGTCTGAACAACGCAAGCCCAAACAGAACCGGTTCAAAAAGAAAAAGCCGCAGGGAACTGCACAGCAACCCAACGCTCAGCATAGTCAGGGCCAGCAAAAGAAACCGGTTCAACATAATCAGGGTCAGCAAAAGAAACCTGCCCAGCATAACACGAAGAGTCATGCACCTAAAAAGTCGCATGCTCCGAAAGACAACCAAGGAATAAGCTGGGGAAGCGAGCGCTGGGAAAACAATTATTGAAAACGCTGTTTTCCAGGCATTTTAGGTCGATTACGTTTTCGTGAAACCTGCGTAACCTTTCAGGATTTGGAGAGTATTACCGCTAACCAAATCCTTTCGTTATGCACCAAAGAAAATTCCTTCCTTCTCTTTTTATGCTGATTTGCCTCCCGGTTGCGGTTTTTGCACAGCAAACCGAATCGAAAACCGAGGAGTCTAAAGCCGGTCTAAAAAAAATCGGTGGCGGCCGTTCGCCTAAGATTGACGTTCACATTGATCAGGCAAAACTGGAAGCTGATATTGAATCGGCTGTTGAAAGCGCGCTGCGATCAGTAGAGCACTCCCTGGAAGCCCTGGAAATAAACATTGAGCCGATTGAAATTAATCTGGGTAACCTGAATGTCGACCTCGAACCGCTAGTGATTAATATCCCTGCTTTGGATATCAATATCGAACCGATCGAAGTTGAACTGGATGAACCTGACATGGATCTGGATGATGATGATTGGAATGACGAGGGCGATGAAGACGAAAATGATGGGAATGACAATGAAGAACAGGTTAATGTTCATGCGAAAGACAAAGTAAAAGCCGATAAAATCAAAGAAGAAAAAGAGAAGGCGGAAAAAACAGATAAGATTAAGGCAGATAAAGCCGATAAGTCGAAGGAAAAATCTGACAATGAACGGGCTAAGGGTTTGAAGAAGGTTGATTAAGTGGAGGCCTATTGTTAGGACTATGTCGGACAGGATTGAAATTCTGTCCGATTTTTTTTAGGTTGAAGTACCAAAACCCTAAAAACCATGACAACTGCAACAACTAAACCTCCGGTATCTTTCTGGATTGTAAGTATTCTCGCGCTTCTTTGGAACCTGATGGGCGTGATGGCCTATATCAACATCGTTACGGGTGCTTCCAATGAAATGCCGAAATGGGTGACTGCTGCGTTTGCAGTTGCTGTATGGGGTAGTACGCTTGGCTGTATCCTCTTATTGCTTCGCAAGAGATTTGCGAAACCTGTGTTTGCCGTTTCACTTGCCGGCATTCTTGTGCAAATGACACATGTGCTGGTCATCAGTAAATCGTACGAAACGACCGGACCGGGTGGCGCGATAATGCCAATCATGATTATTCTCATCGGTGGATTCCTAGTTTGGTACTCGCGGTACGCAGCCGAAAAAGGCTGGCTTAGCTAAGTTCCTTCATCATTGCCCGGAAGGCTGGATGCATTTGTGAGTTCTGAAATTCGGTAATGGTAATTTCAGCAAGGCCGTTTTTGCAGAATGGATCTTCAGCCATGATTTGTTCAAGCGCCTCTTTTGATTCTGCCTGCGCGATGATAATTCCACCGGTTCGCGGAACCTTTCGCCCGGACGTTAGGAAAACATTCTCTTTGTAACAGATGTTCAGGAACTTCATGTGCTCGGTCATGTGAGCGTCAATCTGTTCCAGCGGAGCGATGTAGTGAAGGTCAATGATAAACATTGTTAAAGGTACCAATTCTGTTACTTCACCGTAACGGTGTAGGTAAATGCGTAACTGTTGTTCAGCTTTACATGCACAATGTGCCTGCCCTTTTCCGGGAAAGAGTGATTGAACTCGTACAGACTGTCATTCTTGACGAATTTTGCATCAACAGATTCCGTTTTTCCCTGATAGGATATAGAAAGCGCAATCTCATTCATCACCTGATCGCTTGTGAAACGAAAGTTTACACGCTCGTTGCGTGAAACTTCAATATCAAATGTTTCGGGATATAATTGTGTGACGTTATTCCGGTATGCACTGGCGTAAATCAACGGACCGTTTAAAAATTCATGTAAGGTTGGAACCTCGCCTGACGCGGTTGCTTCGGAATGTTTGTGTTCATTTTCCAGTAAAGTCCAGCGCGTATTGATCGGATAATGATTCCGGATGAATACATTTGGATCTGACAGGAAGTACGAGTCATCATACTTTTTAATGAACATCTCACGGTCTGCATCATACGCTCCGCTTGCCCATGTTGGGTCGCACAAATACCATTTTTTGTTTAACAGCACTGCATTCCAGGAGTGATTGGCTTTGCCGGATTTGCGAATGTTTACGGTAGCATTGCGTCCGTATCCGTCAACAATCATGCAGGTAATCCCGGCATGTTGCGCGAGTTGTTGTACGAGCCATGCGTAACCGGTGCACACCGTCTTCTTATCCTCAATCAGGTGTCTGAAAACGACAGATGTGAATTTCTTGTTCCAGGCCTGCAATTTGTCCTCAGCATCGAACTTATCCCGCTTCTCGCGATTGATCCTGAATAACTCGTAGTCAAATTCAATGTTGTTACAAACCCACTTATAAATGGCTCTGAATTTTTCTTCGTCACCCGTCAGCGACTGCGTTAGTTTGTCAGACAATGCAGGCAAGTCGGTTACCGATGCACCAAAACAAGCATCGGCAACACTGTCTGCCCGATAAAAATTAACATGACGGAAATCCGCCAGTTGCGCGTACAAACTGGCGGATACCAAAACAACAAAGTAAACTAACAAGCAGGCTTTCATTCGCGCTTAGAATACATCTTTACGCTTTTTGAATAAACCCTTTCGATTGGATTTCTTTTCGGTGTACAATTGATTGGATGTTCCCTCTCCGGTAACAACAAGTTCTGTGAAGAACGTAGGATCGGCATACAACGTAACACTGAGTTCTGTTTTCCCTTCAAGTGCGACTTCCGATCGTTTCATTCCCATAAAACTGAACACAAGGGTGTTATTCTTGCTCACATCCATCGAAATGCTGAAGCGCCCGTTTTCATCCGTCAGAACACCCTGATCGGTGTCTTTAACCAAAACGCTTGCAGCGGGCAGTGCCTGGTTTTGATCATCGCGAACAATACCGGTAATTGTTTTTGTTTGTGCGGATGCGGCTGTGGTGATCAGAATAAATAGTAAGCTGATGAAGCTTATCGTGATAATGAGTTTGTCGTGCGTGATACGTGCTGAAGCGTTGTAAGCTTTCAGCATGTACAGGTTCAGGTTCGTCTTCATAGGATTTTATTTTCTTATGAGATGCATGACAGCATCAAAATCCACAGGAGATTTATAGCCAACCGGTTATCTTTTTCCAGAATCTTTTAAGCCGATGATCTTTTTCGCTGTAAGTGGAATTTGTGTGACCCTCGCCAACGATGACAAGTTCACCAACTAAGCCGGTAACGTCTGCAGCCATTTTAACATCAATAGGTGATAGAACCGGTTGCTTAAGTCTGACTTCTTCGGTAACAAGACCAATGAAAGAAAATGTCAGGATTGTTTCGTCACTTGGTTCGAGTGTTAATTCGAATAAACCGTCCTGATCGGTTTGAACTCCATTAGCTATTCCTTTCTGCACAACGCTCACTCCGGGCAGTGCACTGCTGTCTTCTTGACTGGTAACTTTTCCGCGCACCACGATTTTGCCGGGATGGCTCATGGTGTTGATTCCTTCAGTAGTTTGATGCGTTTCAATGGAAGGTTTAGGCATCGACACCTGAGCGCTTATCGGCTTGCTGATCAACAATAGAAACAGACCGACAACTCCTGCTTTAAAAAGCATAAAGCCTGGTGTCACCTTTTCAGATGAAGGTAGTGTGTATGTTTTCAGTTGCGTACGCTTGAATCGGCCACAGGCGTGTGCCGGCTTCTTACTGATGAACGCAATAATTTCGTTATCGGTGGCTTTTGTGAAATCAATCACGTTTTTCTGACAGCGATCGCAAAATCCACCTGAAGGAGTAGGGGCAAAGGAATTCCAGTCTTCCGAACAGGGGTTCGGAACCGAAAGCGTAAAGCTTGGTTTCATGAAGCGGTTGTTTTCCTGATAGATGCATCAGATGAAAAGTTTCCATACGCCTCACCAATAAAAACTTGGTTTCACAAAGTATCTTGCAGCATGTTTGTCGAAGTCTACACACCGCAGCAACTCTCCGGTCAGGAGTTGGACGCTTACCTTCAGCGGGGATGGTTCCGGATGGGACAAACAATCTTCACTACCAACTTTGCGCATGTGAAGGATAAAATCCTGAGCACAATCTGGCTGCGGATCAAGCTTCGCGAATATTCTGGCGATCGGAGTTATTCAGATTTACTGAAACGCTATGCGAAGTTTTCGGTGTCGGTGCAACCGGCAGTGATTGATGAAGAAAAAGAAACCTTGTTTACGCGTTACCGCGAATCGCTGAGTTTTTCAGTAAGCGAGTCGTTACAGCATCTGTTATTCGGTAAAGAAACAATATCCGTATACAATACGTACGAAGTCACTGTTCGCGATAATGGTAAACTCTTCGCGTGTGGTTTTTTTGATTTGGGCGGAAACAGTGCCGAAGGCATTGTATCGTTTTATGATCCTGCGTATAAAAAATTCAGTCCTGGTAAATTTGTTATTTATTCAAAGGTTCACTATTGCAAAGAGCTCGGTCTTGAATTCTTTTACCCCGGATACTTTGTGCCCGGCAATCCATACTTCGACTATAAACTCAACATCGGCCGGAACGCGTTGCAATTTCTCCAGCTTGCAACGCGTGAGTGGCGTGACATGGATCGCTTTACGGAATCAGATGTGCCAGTTGATGCCATTTGCGTTAAACTGGAGCACATGCAGAGCATGCTTCAGCAAAACGGTGTTGAAAGTCATTTGTTAAAATATGAATTCTTTGATGCCGGCCTAATCCCCGACATGCGTAACTCCGGCTTGCTTGATTTCCCATTGTTTCTTTTGATCGGACCCTTAACCGATGAGCCCGCAGGAATTATTGTTGTTTATGATTGTCGCGATGATGCATATCATTTGCTGGTATGTATGCCAGTGTGGAAACCTGACCGAACCAATCCGGATTCCACGTTTTATTCTTCCTTTTTTCTAAAACCGGTTCAGGAAGTTTATCAATCCCCTGATGTACATGCGATAGCTGGTTTGCTGTCAAGGATCCAAATTGAACGGTGAACCTAGAATATAGACCTTTTTTGTCCCTAAACATTTTTCATATCGTGTATATTTGTGAATTGAGTGATCCATGAATATAAAGTCGTTTGCCTTGGTTATAATGTTGATAGACGTTACTTCGACCGTGTCTGGTCAGACATTTCAATGGGCGCATGGAGCCGGGACATGGGTAGACGACTCGCCTAATGCAATTGTTTTTGACAAAGCAGGTAATGCGTATGTTACGGGTCATGTTTATAGTGGTGCATCCTTTGGCGCATACACTGCGCCTGACTGGGGCATGTACTTGGTGAAGTTTAGCCCTGCAGGCAATGTAATTTGGGCAAAATTTGGTGCAGGTTCATACAACGGGATGGGGCAAGGTATTGCCATCGACAGTGAGGGAAGTGTTTATGCAGGAGGATCGTTTAGTCACTCCATTACCTTTGATGGAACGACACTTGCAGGTGCTCATCAGACAAAGAATTTTCTTGTAAAATATTCAGCTTCAGGTAATCTTCAGTGGGCAAAACTGATGGGTTCAACCACGAATAGTTCATGGGATAATTGCAGCGGAATCGCAGTTGATCAAGATGATAATGTATACTTTACGGGTAGCTTTACCGGAACGTATCCATTGGAAAACGGAGTGGTGCTTCAGGATCCGTATCCCCACTATTGGCCTGACTACGATGCATTCGTTGCTAAGTATACAAAGTCAGGTGTGCTGGCTTGGGCCCGTACAATCGGATCGCATGTAATTGATGATTATCCATCTGGCATCCGCATAGGTACTGACAATACGTTGTACCTTATGCTTCCAACCGGAAATAATCCTATTGCCTATAACAACATAGAATTAACGAATCCGAATTTTCCTATTTCAGGAGGTTCGTATCTGCTCAGTATAAATCCCACGGGCTCACTTATGCATGTGCAATCCTGGCCGGGATACATCAGCTCATTTGATGTAGATCAAACCGGAGTACTTGTGGCTGGAGCATTTGATTATACAATTGATTTTGGTCAAGCCGGTAAACTCACAGCAGAGTCAATGGGGACGTTTATTGCGCGCTATGATATGCAGCATAAATTGACGCTGCTGAAACAGATTCCGTTGGAGTTTTATCGTCCCAGTCTGTATGTGAGACGATTTGAAAATAATATATTCATCGTAGGAAATGTATTTGAATCCTTACAGATGGATGAACAATTTGCCTCTGCACCAGGCAGTATGTTTGTAGCCAAGCTAAATGATGCGGGCTATACACAGTGGATCAAGCCTGTTCTGACACAAGGGGTTTCAAGTGGTATCGATATTTCTGAAACAGGAGCCATTGCGGTGATTGGATTGTATTCAGCTCCAACGCTTAATGCAGATGGTATCTCACTTATCAACAACAGTGGTAACGGTGATGCTGATATTTTTATCGGGATATTAGACGATCACACACCTAATGTTTGCCCAGACCGTGAACCACTACTATCTACTGACAAAACTTTGTTTTGTGAGGATGACGAGGCTATGCTAACACCCGCAGGAGCAGGAACCTCTTTGATAACCTGGCTGTATGAGGGCGCTAATACCGGAATTACAGCTCCAGTTGGCAGGTCAGTGGATCAATCGGGCACGTATTACTTTATTGTAAATGAAGGGTCGGTATGCGAAGAAGTATCAAATGCAATTACTCTTCGGGTTGTATCGTATGCGCCAGATGCATTGGCAGCAGACCCTGGTTTAAAAAACTGTGACGGTGAACCTGTCATTCTACGCGCAGCGGAAGATGAAGATTTTGCCTATAAGTGGTACTTAAACGGACATATCCTTCCTACGGAAAAATCGAGCACATGTACGGCTACTGAAAGCGGAACATACCGCGTTGAGATTATAAATGAAGCAGTGTGTACTACTGATATTATTCAGACTGTTACCATACTACCAACTGAAACAAATATGCTACCGGATACCATCTATCACTGTTTCGGGCAGGAGCTGACACTATCACCTACGCTTGTTTACAATGGATGGAATCTTGAGTGGTCAACAGGAGCAACATCTGCTTCGATCAATATCTCTGAACACGGAAGGTACACACTCCATGTATTTTCCGATGGATGTTCTGCAAGTGAGTCAGTATTGGTTGTTGAATTCGATAACTTATTTATTCCTAATGTGATAACACCCAATTCAGATGGAAAGAATGACCAATTTGTTATACTGAATAATAATGGCACAGTTGCATTATCTGTTTTTGACCGGTGGGGTAAAGTAGTGTATCAGGATAACGCGTATCAAAATAACTGGGATGCTTCAAACTTGCAATCCGGAGTCTATTATTACCATGCCATTGATGAAAAGTGTCGGAATGGAGTAATGCTTAAAGGCTGGGTGCACGTGATACGGTAAAGCTACCATACCGCTTTTCGGGGTTATGATCAATTCAAGAAAAATCAAATGCTTACCTTTACGACTCAAGCGTTATAGGCTTTGAAATCAGCACACATAAAAATGGAGGGCATTATTCTTTGGGAAGACGAAGATTATTTCGCGCTTAACAAGCCGCCATTTATCGCCACGCTTCAGGACCGCGCTGACGAAACCAACCTGCTGGACCTCGCTAAAAAATATCAGGAAGATGCGCAGGCTTGTCATCGCCTCGATAAAGACACCTCCGGGGTAATCGTGTTTGCCAAAAATCCCGAGGCTTATCGTAAGCTGGCGATGCAGTTCGAAGCCCGCAAGGTTCAGAAAGTGTACCATGCGGTGGTGGATGGCATTCATAATTTTAAGGAAGAACTGGTCGATGCGCCTATTCTGAAGCAGGACGATGGCATCTCTAAAATCAGCAAGGCGGGAAAGCCGGCTCAGACCTGGTTCACGTCAATTCAGTCGTACCGCAATCACACCTTGGTAGAGTGCCGTCCGATTACCGGCCGGATGCACCAAATCCGAATTCACCTGTCCTTGTTAAATGCGAGCATCACAGGCGATGAACTCTACGGGGGGAAGCCTTTTTACCTGTCGAGCGTGAAGCGCGGATTCAACCTGAAAAAACATACCGAGGAGGAGCCCTTTATGAAGCGCATGGCGCTGCATGCAAAATCGCTGGAATTCAGCAATCTTAAGCATGAAAACATCCTGATTGAGGCCCCGTACCCCAAGGATTTTCAGGCCCTGGTAAGACAACTGGAGCTTAATTCCTGAACCATTTTTCTGGCATTGGCATTTCCCGGACATTAAGCATTAGGGATCGGGGGTCCAGATGCCTAACTATCAATGCCTGTTTCCAGCCTGTTTTCCTCCAGATTCAATCCTGAAAATGGGAAACTGCCCTTGGATTTGAGACCCGATAATTTTACCTTTGTGTCCCTTTTCAAAAGAAGGGGTGAAAATCACCGATTTTAACAGTAAAAATGGATCATTTAAGCTATAGAACCGCACACGCCAACAAGGCTACGGTTGAGAAAAATTGGATTCTGGTTGATGCAAAAGACCAGGTTTTAGGCCGCGTAGCGAGCCAGATCGCGAAAATTATTCGCGGTAAGCATAAGACAAGCTACACGCCAAATGTTGACTGTGGCGACCATGTGATCGTTATCAATGCCGAGAAGGTAAAGATGACAGGTAAAAAGTGGACTGACCGCGTGTTGTTTACGCACTCAGGTTATCCGGGCGGTCAGCGTGAGCACACTCCAAAAATGCTCCGTGAAAAACATCCGGTACGTTTGGTGGAATGGGCTGTTCGCGGCATGCTTCCAAAGAACAAATTGGGTAACGAGCTGTACAGAAGCCTGCACGTGTATGTAGGTACTGAGCACCCTCACACAGCACAACAACCTAAAGAACTTAAGTTTAAACTATAATTAATGGATAATTTCAACGCAACGGGTAGAAGGAAGACTTCAGTAGCCAGAGTTTACGTAACTCCGGGGAAAGGTGACATCACTGTGAACGCCCGTGATCTCAAGGAATATTTCCTTTCGGAGATTCACCAAACAATGGTTAAGCAGCCACTGGTGGCGCTTAAAGCCGAGAATCAGTACGATGTGAGCATTAACGTAGAAGGAGGCGGTGTAAAAGGTCAGGCAGAAGCAATTCGCCTGGGTATTGCCCGCGCACTTGTGCTTTCTAATGCCGAGAACAAACCAACGCTGAGAAAAGAAGGTTTTGTAACCCGCGACTCACGCATGGTGGAACGTAAGAAGCCCGGTAGAAGAAAGGCTAGAAGAAGATTCCAGTTCAGCAAACGTTAATCTAAAACATCGAAAAACATGTCTAAAAAACTTACATACCAGGATTTGCTGGACGCAGGTGTACACTTTGGTCACCTTACCCGCAAATGGAACCCGAAGATGGCCGAGTACATCTTCATGGAAAATAACGGCATTCACCTGATCGACCTCAACAAAACGTTAACATGCGTTGAGGAGGCTGGCTTCGCGCTGAAAAACATCGTTCGCTCAGGCCGCAAGATCATGTTCGTAGCTACTAAAAAGCAGGCTAAAGACATCGTGGCAGAAGAGGCAAAGCGCCTGAACATGCCATATGTAACTGAACGCTGGCTGGGTGGTATGCTTACCAACTTCGCTACAATCCGCAAGTCGTTGAAGAAGCTTTCTCAGATCGAGAAACTCATGAAAGACGAAGCGTATAACAACCTGGCGAAGAAAGAAAGATTGATGCTTGGTCGTGAGAAAGCAAAGCTTGAAAAACAGCTTGGCGGTATCGTTGACCTGAATCGTCTTCCTGCGGCATTGTTTGTGATTGACGTGAAGCGCGAGCACATCGCGGTTGCGGAAGCACAGAAGCTGAACATCCCGGTATTCGCGATGGTGGATACAAACTCAGATCCTTCTGTAGTTGATTTCCCGATCCCGGCTAACGATGATGCGTTCAAGTCAATCTCATTGATCACCAAGCACATTGGCGAAGTGATTGAAGAGGCGTTGAACGAGCGTAAGAAGGACAAGGAAGAGGCTTCACAGAAGCGTGACGAAGAAGAGAAAAGAAAAGTAGACGAGGCTGTAGCCTAGTCAGCTTGCCAATATACAGGGCATTAGGAATCGGGCAAAAGGCAACCACCTAATGCCCAGCTCCTAATGCCTTTTTTCATTTTAAAAACATAAGAATCATGTCAACTATTTCAGCAGCAGACGTAAACAAATTAAGGCAGATGACCGGTGCCGGTATGATGGACTGTAAGAAGGCCCTTACCGAAGCAGAAGGTGATTTCGAAAAAGCCATTGAGATATTAAGAAAGAAAGGTCAGAAAGTTTCTGCATCCCGCTCTGACCGCGATGCCAAGGAAGGTTCTGTTTTTGTAAAGACTTCATCCGATAACAAAGAAGCAGTGTTGATCGCCTTGAACTGCGAAACCGATTTCGTAGGTAAGAATGAAGAATTCCAGACGCTCGGAAAGCAAATCGTGGAGACAGCGTTCAACAAAAAGCCTGCTACCAAAGAAGCATTATTGAACGAGAAGATCGGTGACCTGACCATCAACGACAAAATTGTTGAACTCGTAGGTAAGATCGGTGAGAAAATCGAAGTGAGCGAATACATTCACATGAAGGGAGAAGCGATCGTTCCGTATATCCACGCAGGTTCGAAGCTTGGTGTACTCGTTTCATTGAAAGGTGTTAACGGTAAAGATGTAACCGAAGCCGGTAAAGATGTAGGCATGCAGATCGCTGCGATGAATCCGGTGGCAGTTGATGAGAGCCAGGTTGACAAGAGCGTGATCGAAAAAGAAATGGAGATCGCGAAGGCTCAAATCCTCGCAGAAGGCAAACCTGAAAACATGGTTGAGAAAATCGCGCAGGGTAAACTGAACAAGTTCTTCAAGGAAAGCACATTGTTACCACAGGCTTTCGTGAAAGATAACTCGAAGTCGGTAGCGCAATACCTGGACAGCGTGTCAAAAGGATTGACTGTCGCTGAATTCAAGCGTGTATCGATCGGATAATTAATTTGTAATAGTTTGATAAGAAGGGAGTTAACGACTCCCTTTTTTTGTTTAGTTACCTTTTACCGGCACACCGTATTATTTGACTACCGGACTCCCCCGGGTTTTCTATGAAAACTGTTTTACTGATCGAAGACGAAAGTACCTTTCAAATGATTGGCAAAATCCTGCTGCGTACAGTTGGCCTGCCGCCTGAAAATTTTTACAGCGCGCAAACCGGGAAAGAAGCAATCGAACTCCTGGACAAACTTCACGCTGAAGGTAAACCGCTACCGGATCTAATTTTTCTGGATGTGTTTATGCCGATTATGGATGGTTTCGGGTTTCTCGAGGAATACACAAAAAGGACCTACCCGAAGGACCATGTGAAGATAATTGCCCTTACTTCTTCGCATGACCCGCGTGACATGGAGCGCATGAAGCAGTATGGTGTACTGGAATACATGACCAAGCCGCTCGAAGAGAGTAAAATCCGGATTGAACTTGGACTGTAGCGCTAAATAAACTCAAGCATTTTAAAATTCCCGTTTAGAATTGACGCGCTGTTAGTGTTCAACCAACGGGTAAGAAGTGTAGCGTACACACTTCTGAAGTCGATTTCATGAATAAGGTCGCCCTGATCCAGTTTCGACAGATCAGGAGTTCCGTTAATAAATCCTTTTTGTTTTAGATTTTTACCGATGACAAACAGATTATTGGCAGTGCCGTGATCGGTTCCGCCACTGGCGTTTTGTGAAACCCGCCTGCCGAACTCAGAGAAAGTCATCACGAGCACATCCTGAAAGCGATTATTTTTTTCAAGATCATTTACAAAAGCATTAACACCTTCTGCGTACGTGCTCAGCAAACGCTCGTGCTGAGGTTGTTGTCGTACGTGTGTATCAAACCCGGAAAGGGACACGTAATACACTTTTGTTTCGATACCCGAATTAATCAGTTCGGCAACAGTTTTAAGCTGCCCGGCAAATTCGCTGTTCGGATACACGGCACCGGATGTGTAGATTTTTGATTTATCATAGATGTAGTCAGCGGAGGAGCTGGCCTCTGCTAACGTTTTATATAAATAGTTAAGCGCTGGCTCGCCTGTTTCGGAATTGTTCTTACTGATTTTTTGGAAGTAATTGTTATGAAGAATCGTGTATAGCTTTTTTGGATTCTTCACAGCCATACCTTTAATGTTTTCACCTTTCAGGGCGAGGCTCAGCATATCATCAATCTCGACAGCCTGATGGGCGATGTTGCAATTCTTACAACTTGAATCAAGATACCGGCCTATCCAGCCCGTGTTCATGTATTGATCTGAGTCACTGGCTGTGTGCCAGATATCCATCGAACGAAAGTGTGAACGGTCGGGATTCGGATACCCAACATTGTTGATTACTGCCAAATACCCTTTATCATACAACTCGTTTAGTTTTGCCAATGCCGGATGAAACCCTAATGAATCGCTTGCCTGGAGTACACTTGCCTTAGTCAGTGCGAGTTGCGGGCGTAGCTTATAATACAGATCGTTGGTGTATGGAACAATCGTGTTAAGACCATCATTACCGCCCGAAAGCTGGATGACCACTAAAATTTTTTGTCCTTCCGGAAGTGCAAACGGATTTGCCTCCAGTGATTTTAAGAATCCCGGTAAAAGCATGGTTCCCGCAGTTGCCAATGCTGATTTCTTGAGAAATTGTCTTCTGGTGCTCATGTTAACTGAGTTGATATTCGGGAAGTGACATAAATCCAATGAACGCCTTCTTGATAAACTCCTGCTCATCTTTCGAGCCGCTAACCCATGATGTCACAAGTTTTTTATTTTCCGCTGTAGCGGGACGGGCCAACACGTGATCTTCAATTGCATTAAGTGTTTCAGCCGATGAGGCTTTCGTAAACTGCTTCGCCAGCGTAGCGAGGTCTGCCGAATACGATAATTTGCTGGCTTTATTCGCTTTGTTGGCATCGTTGTTTACATCACCGTCATCCTTTGCATCAAAAGGTGATTCAATGTTATTGAGCAACTGACCGGGAAGGGACATCCGGAAGGTAAGGCTGGAGCTGTCGATCCATTCCTTTCCATTCGGCCATCCGCTTACGTTGGGTGGCTGAAGTAAAACCTGACCAAGCGCCTTTTGCAAATACGTAACGTTCAACGGATTATTGAACGCACCTTGCGTGTGTGTTTGAATTCCAGCGATCAACTCAACGGGCGACTTAATCCGATTGCCAACGTATTTCTTTTCGTAAAACCACTCACTCGTATACATGTTCTTCAGCAACTTAGTGATGTCGTAATCCGACTTATAAAATTCCTGACTGAGCGTATCAACGATGGTTGAATCAACCTCTCCGGCAAAAAAGGTGATAATTTTCTTTGTGATGAAGTCGGCAGTCTTCCGGTCTTCGAGAATCATGGCAATGATATCTTCACCTGAAAAGTTTCCGCTTTTGCCGCGGAATGTTTTCTGACCTTCGTCATGCAGCCGTGGTCGCACGAGAAACTGTCCGTTGAGCGGATTGAAAGCCCAACCGGTGAATGCGCGGGCAGCATTTTTAATATCGTCCTCCGAGTAGTTTCCACGCCCCAGCGTAAACAACTCCATCACTTCGCGCGCGAAGTTCTCGTTTGGACTTCCTTTTTTATTCTGCTGATTGTTAAGGAACTGGAGCATGGCAGGGTCTTTCGAAACAGCCATCAGCAGATCCCCAAATTTGCCCAGTGCGTGTTGACGAAGCGTGTTTATTTGTTGCTGTGCGAGGAAAGCGTTACGTGATCTGCAGGCTAAGTGATCGTGCCAAAAGAATGTCATCTTTTCTCGTATTACAGCTTGCGGATCGGTTAATTGGTTAAACCATGCTGTATTCAGTGTGATTAATTCACTCCGGTTTTTCTTCGCTTTCTGGCGGATCATCTCGGTATCGGTTCCGGCAGTTTCTTTAGGGTTATCCGGATCAATCACGTTTACAGGCTTCAACTCAACCTGGCGTTTCAAACTCTCCGCAGGAGTTTGCGTCTGGAGTGAAACCGGTAATCCAAAAGCAGCGCGACTATAGAAGTGTTTTTGATTTGCAGACGTGGGCATGGGCGTTAGACTGCAAAAATCTCTCCTGGTTTAATCCGTAATGAAAAAAGGAGCCGCAAGGCTCCTTCTCCAAAACTAAACCATAAAACTACTTTACTTTTCCAGTTGAAATTTCACGGGTAAAACCATTTTCACGTTCACGGCAATTTTGTTTTGAATGCCGGGAGACCATTCGGTTAATTTTTCAACGATGCGAACGGCTTCTTTATCGCAATCCAAATCGAAGCCGCGAATAATCTTAATATCTTTTATTTCACCTTCATCGCTTACCACAAACTCCACGTACACGGTACCTTCCTTACCCATTCTGCGGGCGCTCGCAGGATAGCGCATATTCTTCTTTAACGTTTTGATCATACCTTCCATACCGCCTTTGTAAGCAGGCATGACTTCAACACTAATAAATGGCTCGTTATTTTTAACGGCTACGGTACCAAGATCAGTGCCGGTATTGATCGTGCCTGTAGTTCCATAATCAGGCGCATCAACACCGTCTGTCGTTCCTTCAGTGCCTGTCGCGGTTGTTGTCGGCTGTGGATCAGGTTCAACCGGATCAGGATCCGTGGTGGCGATTGGGATAAGGTTAGCGGCAGCGGCACGAATCGGTTGCGGATGAGCTGGTGGAGGTGTCACCGGAATTACCGTTGGCGGAGGCAATGTGTAAATTGTCAGGTCTATATCATCTGTGGTTGTTGGCAGCAGGGAAGTTTTTTTATTCACAACTCCCGCCAGGATAAGCAGCGAAACTAGTATCCCGATGCCTGTAAGCGCGCCCTTGATCAATTCGTTCGAATAATTCTGCCGCATTGCGTAAGCGCCATACGACTTGTTTCGATTTTCGAAGATGAGATCGTCCCAGCTTCGGATGTTTTTCTCCTGATTTTCCATAGCCTTCAGATTTTTGGTTTGGTAAACATTTCTACCCAGAATCCTGATTAGCCTATAAAGTCACAAGGCGCAGGGATAATCTTCCAAAAACCTCAAAAACTCGGGAATTACCAGTAATTAAATTCCGGATCGGCCTTAATAGCCTCGATAAGTAAATGCAGGGTTTTGTTAGTATCGGTGTTGCCGATGTCTTGCAAATAGTAGTTTTCATGCCACGAAGAAGCAAAAATCAGTATGGCAAATTCGGGACAATAGAAATAGTATGCTCTGTTTGCCGGGTGCGGAACATCGTATATATATTTTTTGACGATATACTCATGGTCTCCAATCACCACTTTTTTCTCACCTACATAGCGATAGCTCGTTTTTCCATTTGAATATGCGTCCTTAGGGAATTTAAATACATCGTCAGGCCGGCCATAAGTTCCCTTGTAAACTACCTGGTACATACTATCCGTTGCCTGATTGGATAATAATTGAAGTGAGATGGTATCTGTTACTGGCCCGTTCGTTTTCAGATATGTTAATTGCCCTTGTTGAATACCAGCTGCTTTGTGGCCCTGATCCAGCATGATCTTCCAAACCGATACAAAAATCAGGGAAAGAACGAACGCTGTCAACGCGAGGGAGTATAGGAATATACGAACGGCCCGTTTGAAACGCTTATGGCGTTCATACTTTTTGAGCAATGCCGGGTAGTTGCGGTATTGTGTGAGGTTATCCGGGGTCAGGATTTTCTTCCGTATTTTAATTTCAACCTTTCCCATCGTATTTGATCTTCAATTTAAAATTTTTGCGCAGGCTGTCGAGTGCGCGATACGTTCTCATTTTTGCCCCGCTTTCCGTAATGTCAAGAATGAAGGCGATCTCTTTAAAGTCTTTGTCTTCAAAAAATCGCAGGTTAAGCACTTCCAGCATCTCGGCCGGCAATTCCACCAGATAGCCGAGCAATTGCTCAATCATTTCTTCGTCCCAACCGTCATTAGCCTGTTCATAGAGGTTACGAATTACATTTTCTTCGAGGCTGAATGTTTTTGAACTCTTGCGGCTCCGGTAATAGCGGTTTACTTCGTTCGATGCAATTTTATAAAACCAGGCTGAAACAGGCACTCCGCGAAACGTGAATTTGTCAGCACTTTTCAGCGCATTCAGAAATGTTTGTGAGCATAAATCGGCTGCTACATCTTCATCGTCAGTTTGCCGGTAGATAAACCCAAAAATCCGGTCGAAATACTTCTTGTAAAGCAAGCCAAACGCATCGGGATTGGTCCGCGATTTCTCTAAGATTATATATTCTTCACGGATTTCCTGTTCCGACATACACCGCTTTGAGGTTCGGGCTTAAGATAACTCAAATTCAGGAATACACCGTACGGAATTAAGTCACGGCATTTTTGTTTTATTTTTCAGTACTTTAGAATGTCATTCCCGCTTTACGCATGCGCGATTCTATTCTTCAGGACCTTGACGAGTTGCTACAGCAGCACGTGATTACAGAAGACGAAGCCAATCGAATTCGTGATTACTATCGCCAAAAGCCTCAACCGGGCAACAATCGGCTCGTGATTATCTTCGGTGTGTTGGGTTCACTCCTGGTGGGTATGGGCCTCGTGCTGATTATCGCGCATAATTGGGAGAACCTCCCGAAGCCGGTAAAGCTTGGAGTTGCATTATTACCCTTGCTTCTCGGTCAGGTAATCTGTGGATATCTGTTATGGAAAAATTCTTCGGCCAGAGCCTGGCGGGAGGGGGCTTCCGTGTTCGTGGTATTCGCCATCGCCACAGCGATTTCGATTGTTAGCCAGGTTTATCACATTGAAGGTGATTTTGGCAACTTTCTGTTTGTCTGGATGTTGCTTACGCTGCCGATCATGTATGTCATGCAGTCTTCGGCTGTATCGCTTTTGTTCTGGATAGGCATAACATGGTATGCGTGTGAAGACGGGTACTTTCATTTTGACCAAGGCATTGTAATTAAATACTGGATGCTTGCGCTCGCGTCCGCTCCGTTTTACTGGCAACTTTGTAAAAAGGCTGTTCGATCCAATGCGACTGTTTTGCACCATTGGTTTGTGGCAGCATCGCTCGTGATAACTCTCGGTACCTTTGCGCGCGATGCTGAGGAGTTGATGTTACCGGCTTACATGTTTTTGTTTGGTGCATTCGTTTTGTTGGGTCAACTGCCGCTGTTTAATAACCGGGGGTTGTTCACCAATGCATATTTAATAACCGGAAGCTTTGGGAGTATTGTTCTGTTACTCATGCTCAGCTTTGACTGGTATTGGGAAGAATTGGGACGTAAAACTCTTACGGAATGGATCGGGTCACCTGAATTATTTCTTTGCATCGGATTGCTAGTAATTAGTGCAATACTTTATGCAGTATTACTCAGACATGTGAACATCCGGAGCCTGCTTTCAAAAAGTTACGTAATTCCTGCTTTTATTGTTTTGTTTGTGATGGGAGTCTATAATCCATATTCTGCGCAGGTGCTGGTTAATATTTTTATTTTAATTCTGGCGATTTACACAATCCGCGAGGGAGCACAGGCAGATCACCTGGGGAGAATGAATTATGGCCTGATGATTCTTACACTACTGATCATTTGTCGGTTTTTTGATACAGACTTATCGTTTGTCGTTAGAGGGTTGTTATTTGTGATGGTAGGGCTTGGCTTCTTTGCGATGAACTATCGGATGATTAAAAAGAGAAAGGAACAGCAACCATGAGGAAATTAATTCTCCCTGCTTTTGCATTGATGGTATTGGCTCAGTGGGCCGTTCCGATTAAAATGATTATTGATAGCGAGTCGGTACTGACATCCGGCACAGAGTATAAATTCCGCACAGAGCCTGTTGATCCATCGGATCCGTTCCGGGGAAAGTATGTAACGCTGCGGTTCAATGCGGCTCAATTTCAAACTGATACCTCTTATAAATTTGCGAATGGCGAACAGGTCTATGCATTGCTGTCAGTCGATTCAGCAGGCTTTGCACAGGTTAATAATTTG
Organism: Cyclobacteriaceae bacterium; assembly: GCA_016786585.1. Classification (GTDB taxonomy): domain Bacteria; phylum Bacteroidota; class Bacteroidia; order Cytophagales; family Cyclobacteriaceae; genus UBA2336. The sequence continues at coordinate 79,061 of JAEUUI010000014.1, read as the reverse complement.
TATGCCGATAATCCATCGGATCAGAATTTCAACATCTTGAAAACCCGGGTTAGTTACGCATCTATTTACGATGGAAAACAGTCGGTTACGCTGGATTTTTCTTTTAATCGGTTCTACGTGGAAGAATCAAAAGCATCTGAAACAGAACGCGTTTATTGGGAGGCTCAACGTGACTCCACACAGGTCGCGTATGCCATTGTCAGCATTCAAAACGGTCAGGGCATTATCAAGGAGCTAATGATCAACGATCGCCCGATTCTTGAAATCGTGCGTGAATTGAATGAAAAGGAAAGGTTGAAATAATTTTTAGCAGGATACACATAAACCTGTAACCCTTTTCTGCATCTTTGCGTAAGCAAATTCATTAATCGACAACGAACCATGAAGTTGGTATTCTGAGTCCTGTCTACGGACTGGACGACTTGGCGCTCCGCCAATTTTACTTTCCAACTCCCGCAGCATGCGGGATATTTTCAATCATTTATAACTTATTAACTGGTTTGTATGTCATTTTCTACAAAACTGACTTCGTTTTTCCGTTTACTTAAACAGGCTATCCGGGGTGGAGAAGAGAACTTCACCGAGGGCAGCATCGACCGTGCAATCTTTCTGCTCAGCGTTCCCATGGTGTTGGAAATGTTGATGGAATCGCTGTTCGCGGTTGTTGACATATTTTTCGTTAGCCGGCTTGGTGACAACGATGCCATTGCAACCATTGGGTTGACCGAATCGGTACTTACAATTATCTACTCACTTGCAATGGGCATCAGCATGGGCGCAACCGCTATGGTTGCCCGAAGGGTGGGCGAAAAAGATGTGCCTGCTGCACAGGTTGCGGCTGCGCAGGCAATTTATATTGGTATTGGTCTCTCCCTGATGATTAGTGTCGTTGGAATTTTCTTCGCGACCGACATTCTTCATTTGATGGGAGCCAGTGATTCGCTGATTGCTAATAATTCCGGCTATACACGCCTGATGCTCTGTGGGAATATTACGATTGTGATGCTCTTCATCATTAATGGAATCTTCCGTGGAGCAGGAAATGCAGCCATTGCCATGCGTTCACTCATTATTTCAAACAGTTTGAACATTGCGCTCGCTCCTGTATTCATCCTGGGGTTAAAAATGGGTGTACAAGGTGCTGCCGTGGCTACAATGATTGGTCGTGGTACTGGTGTTATTTACCAAGTTTATCACCTCACGAAAGGCAAGGGTCTTATCCGGTTAAATGTCAGCAACCTGGCAGTTCGCTGGGACATTATCTGGCGTTTGATCAAAGTTTCTGCCGGAGGAACCGGTCAGTTTATTATTGCCTCAGCAAGCTGGATATTCCTGGTACGTATTATCTCAACGTTCGGTAGCGCTGCACTTGCGGGTTATACGATCGGTATCCGCGTGATTGTGTTTGCCATTATGCCTGCGTGGGGAATGGCCAATGCAGCCGCCACACTGGTCGGTCAAAACCTCGGTGCAGGATTGCCAGAGCGGGCTGAGAAATCGGTGTATCGTTCTGCGTTTCTGAACATGATCTTTCTGGGGATCGTCACAATTGTATTTTATACACTTGCCGGTCCGATTGTCGGAATTTACACCGATGATCCAGCGGTGCTGCAAAGCGGAATGCAATGCTTGCAGATTGTAAGTCTTGGCTATGTGTTTTACGCGTATGGCATGGTGATCATACAGTCGTTCAATGGAGCGGGCGATACGCTTACACCAACCATACTGAACGTGTTCGGGTTCTGGTTGTTTCAAATTCCATTTGCGTACCTGATGGCAATTGAATTGGATTTTAAAACCACCGGAGCGTATATCGCGATTGTTTCAGCTGAATCGGCCATGGCGATTGCAGCCATTGTCATTTTCCGGAGAGGAAAATGGAAGAACGTTAAAATTTAATCTTAACAAGTCCTTAGTCATCAGTAGTTGTTTGCTGATGATTAAGGACTATTTTATTCAACTTACTGACCTTCCTTTTTCTTGAAGGCTGCCTTGAAGGCGTTGTTGAGCTGCTCGCCTGCTTTTTTAAGACTTACTTCTACTTCTTTCCACCGCTCTTTGTCTTTTGCCTGTTTTTTGAGTTCCTCGGCAGATTCTTTCAGCTCTTCAAAACGTGACTTGAATTCCTTTTGCAAGTGATCGCTCGCCTCGTTTACTTCAACCATAAAGTCATCGAGCCGTTTGCCAAAATTTTTAAATGCCTTTTCAGCTTTGCCTTGTTCGGTGTTTTCCATAAAAATGGGATATGGTACAAGATAACGAAAATCTGCGGGTCGGGTTATGAGAATAGTCAGGAAACAAGCGTTTCGGTCGTTTCAACCGTTGGAATTTGCATTAAAAAGTTATTCTGCAGAAACAGTTTTCAATTCCCTGTCAGCGTTATAACTTTCAGTTCGAAAAATTGCTCTGCTGTGAGAAAAACCATTGTTTTTGTATTAACCCTGGCAGTGTTTTTTGGCTGCGCATCGCAAAACAAGCCTCATAAAAGGCTTAAACCCGGTAAGCCAATCCCTTGTCCAACAAAAGATTGCTAATGAGTACGTTCCGGAAAATGGTGATTGCAATTGATGGCTACTCAGCTTGTGGTAAAAGTACTACGGCCAAGGAAGTCGCCCGTATTTTGGGATACCGTTACATCGATTCAGGTGCCATGTACCGGGCGGTTACGTTGTATTTCCTGGACAACCACATTTCACTGTCCAATCCGAAGGATATCATCAAGGCGCTTTCGCAGATTCATATCTCGTTCAAGGTGAACTCAAAGGGCATATCAGAGACCTATCTGAATAACCTGAACGTTGAAAAGGAGATTCGTAAAATGCGTATCTCCGAAAAAGTTAGCCCGGTGAGTGCCGTGAAAGATGTACGCGTAGCGATGGTCGAACAACAACGCAGAATGGGGAAGGAGAAAGCCATCGTTATGGATGGCCGTGACATCGGTACGGTGGTGTTTCCAAACGCAGACCTTAAGTTTTTCATGACAGCCGATATGGTTGTCAGGGCCATCCGCAGACAAAAGGAACTTCTTGAGAACGACCGTCTGGTAGATCTTGACGAAGTAATTGAAAACATTGCTCAGCGCGACAAGATCGATACCACCCGAAAGGAGAGTCCGTTGCGACAAGCTCCTGATGCAATCGTGATTGATACTACGCATATCACGGTCGAAGAACAAGTGGATGAAGTAGTGCGGCAGGCGTTGAGTAAAGCATTGCGACCTTCTTAATGGCACGGATAGAAACCAGTTTCAGAAAAGTTGTCCGCTACTTTTTTAGCGGCACATTATTCATCGTCCCGCTGGTTGCAACGATTTATGTAATCTTTATCTCATTCAGCTGGCTTGACGGGCTCATTCCGCTTCCGTATCCGGGGCTGGGTTTTGCGATCGTAATTGTTGCCATCACGCTTTTCGGATACTTTACTTCAAACTTCCTTTTTCAAACGCTGGTTACGTGGTTCGAAGGTGTGGTGAGTCATATCCCGTTTGTAAAACTGATCTATTCATCTGTTAAAGATTTACTGGATGCGTTTGTGGGAGATAAGAAGAAATTCGACAAGCCGGTGTTGGTTCGTATCAACAAAGAGAATCAACTTCATCGGATTGGCTTCATTACTCAAAACGATTTATCAACCCTGGGTTTGAACGACATGGTGGTGGTGTACTTTCCGCAATCATATGCCTTTGCCGGTGATCATTTTGTTGTACCAAAAGAAAACATCAAGCCACTGAACGTGTCAGGTCCGGTGGCTATGAAGTTTATCGTGTCGGGCGGTGTTTCCGGATTTAAAGAATCGTAGCGCGCTGCTCCTGATTATGCAATAACAAGAAGAGCGTAGTACAAACAACCAGCGAGAAGGTTTCCGTAGCCAACCACGTTACTACGAACCCGTTTGGTGTTCCGTCTGCCGCCCAGCTCATTACACGGCCAGCCACAAAACCTGATGTATACAAAATCACCAGTAATAACGCAGCGGATTGATTTTTAAAAATTCCCCAAGCACAAAATAACCCGAATACGAGATGCATGCCGCCATAAACGGCCCGCATGGAACTAAGGGCTGCTGCATTGGTAAGATCAATCCCCACATTCGCCAACACAGCTTGTGGATTGAACAATGCTTCAATGCCGGTCTTGCAAAACGCAAGCGCCAGCAAACCGAGGAAGACTTGAGATATTCTTTTGACTGTCATAAGTTTTTACAAGGGATAACGTGGCCCGGTGCGCTCCCGTCAGGGGTACTTTCTGCCAAAAAAGAGATATTTTGCGCCATGTTCGCTCACATGCCCATTATCCGCGACATTGTGTTTGGATCCGCGCAACGTGGCGCTAATCTGAATAATTTATGTGCATCGTTGGGTTTGTCGATTGAAGAGCTGAACGACTCCGGAAGGTCGGTGCCGTTCGAATCTGCGTATCGTATCTGGGAACTTGCCGTGACACAAACGGGCGATCCACAGCTCGGCCTGCATTTGGGAGAAACGGCAACACCAGCCATTCTAGGATTGATCGGGCACCTGATGCAAAGTAGCCCTGATTTATTAACTGCTTACCAACAGGTTTGCCGCCATGCTGAATTAGCCACCGATATGTTTCGGTATTCAATTGCGGTTGGAGATAAGGAAACAGTTTTGATGTATCAACCGGTAAAAGCGTGGACCACGGTATCGCCCGGCTCGGCCCGACAAGCGGTTGAGCAAGCAATGGCAGGCACGGTAAATGTTTTCAGTCTGTTGTCAGGAAAGAAAGTTTCTCCGGTTCAGGCTGGGTTCGCCTATGCAAGACCGAAAACCATGCGCGACTATGAACGAATTTTTGGAAGTGTATCATTTAACAGAAAAGAAAATTCGTTGCGGTTCAAAACCGAGGAGCTTAAACTTCCTGTTAAAAGCTACGATAGATCAATGTTCGCTTTGTTTGACAAACTTATTCGTGAAAAGATCTCGGCACTCAAACGGACCGCTTCACTTTCTGATGCTGTCAAACGAATTCTTGCCGATGAATTTAAAGGCCAGATCGTTCCGGCAGCGGTTGTAGCCGGGCAACTGAATATGAGTGTGCGTACGTTTCAGCGCAAGCTGAATGAAGAAGGCTCAAATTACCGTGACATTGCCTCCGGTCTTCGAAAATCATTCGCTAAAAAACTTCTGAGTCAGCGTGGAGTACGTGTGTCAGATGTGGCGCGTTTGCTTGGTTACTCCGAAGCAAGCGCATTAAGAAAGGCCCTGAAGAATTAGCTGATCACACCTGAGCCGATCAACTCTTCACCTTCATACCATGCAGCGAACTGACCGGGTGTGATAGCCTTTTGGGGCGTTTCGAAAATAATGTAAAGGCCATTCTCTTTTTTATAGAGCGTACACGGTTCCAGTTTTTGACGATACCGGATGCGGGCCATGTAATCTTTTTGCTCGCCATTTTTCAACGCCCGGTCGGTGCGCACCCAATGCTCATCGGCCGTAGGAATAAATAGTCCTTTGCGATGCAAGCCCGGGTGATCTTCACCCATACCCATGTAGATTACATTCTTCTCCGTATCGGTGCCGATGATAAACATGGGCTTGGGCTTACCGCCAATGTTTAAGCCCTTGCGCTGACCGATTGTATAGTAATGTGCACCGTTATGCTCGCCAATCACTTTGCCGAGTTCGGGTGTTAGTGTAAACGGTTCTGTGAGATGTTCAACATCGTTCGACTTACCATTTTTAAAAACAGCCGCATCGGCTGCAATTTCAATCGCCTTTCCCTTCTTAGGCAACAGCTTTTGTTGCAGAAAATCAGGCAGGTGAACTTTTCCAATGAAGCACAAGCCTTGCGAATCTTTTTTCCCGGCTGTAGCAAGACCTGCATTTTTTGCAATCTCACGAACCTCAGGTTTTAACAATTCACCAATCGGAAACAGGGCGCGCGAAAGCTGTTCCTGCGTAAGCTGACAAAGAAAATAGCTCTGATCTTTATTGGGATCTTTTCCTGCGAGCAGGCGATAAATTTTCTTGCCGTTAACGTCAATTTCTTCCCTGCGCGCATAGTGGCCGGTTGCTACGTAATCTGCTCCGAGTTTAAGCGCAGCTTTCAGGAAAATGTCGAACTTAATTTCACGGTTACAAAGTACATCCGGGTTTGGAGTCCGGCCGCTTTGATATTCCGCGAACATATAGTCGACAATGCGTTGCTTGTATTCAACGCTCAGATCAATCGCCTGAAAAGGAATTCCCAGATGCTGCGCAACAATCATAGCATCGTTGCTGTCGTCAAGCCAGGGGCATTCGTTACTGATCGTTACCGAGTCGTCATGCCAGTTTTTCATGAACATACCAATCACATCATACCCCTGTTCTTTCAGCAAGTATGCCGTTACGCTGGAGTCCACTCCGCCTGATAAGCCAACTACTACTCTTTTTTTCATTACATTTTTGTCAGTCTGAGCTTTTCGAAGACTGTCTGTTTCAACACGATCTTAACGTGACATTTATTTTTTACTTACTTGATCTTCCGTCAGTAATTCATTTATAATTTCATTAAAACGTTCTTTCCAGCGTTCGTGGTATACGCCTGTTCCCGGACCTTCAAACCCTGTGTGAATATGTTTTACTTTTCCATCTTTCCCGATGAAGATTGTTGTCGGGAATGCCACGATAGTATTCAAGGCAGGCAGTGCTTCAGCAGCTTTGAGCTTGTCATCAACACCTGCAATCACAAAATCGTAGTTCACGCCCCACTTAGCTTTCATTTTGTTGACCCGGTCAAGGGCATAATTGAAATCGGGTTTACGTTCAAACGCTAAGCCCAGAACTTCAACTCCTCGATTTTTATTGTTATCGTACCAAAGCGACAGATACTTGGTTTCGTCCATGCAGTTCGGGCACCAGGTTCCGAAAAGCTGAAGCACAACTACTTTGTTTTTGAACCGATCGTCTTTCAAGGTTACCGGCTTTCCATTCAAATCCGGAAATTTAAAATCAAGTGTTTCGTAACCCGGTTTTAAATAAGTAAGCGATTCTGCATCGGGTAACGATGCGTTTTCATTTCGTATTCCCGTCCACGACTGATGATAGGACCTTCCGGCCCAGAAGTCACCCGTAAGTGTTGAATCGTTCTTCACCGCCTTAAATAAATACGCATGATTACCATCGAACGTGCTGAGGAAAAGTGTATCGTTAAACACCCCGCCTTCGAGATACCGGTAGTCGCCAGTCGGTGTGAGGAATGAACCCGTTGCATAATTTCCGGACTGGTTTACAATACCAATTGCCTGTGTTGTATCCGTTTCATTCACAAAAACAACCTGGTACTTTCCCGAAAAATTTGTTGCAATAGCGGTAGTATCAGTTGGTTTAAACCGATATTCATCTCCGAAGGTCGCGTGGAACGGGACTTTGTAGCCCGGATTATAATTCAGTGTGAAGAATCCATTCAGTGTGTTGCCTTCCACTGCTGCGCGAAGTTGCGCATCGAAAACATGCAGCACCATGTTGACGGAATCGCCCGATACAGTCACCTCATCCAGCAGCAATTCTTCACCGGCATTTTTCAGGTACGCATCATAGCCCTTCGAGAAATCTTCCGCGATGCGGAAATTAAACGGCAGTTCCTGTCCCTGGATTTCAAGAACTCCGCGCCACGTTCCGGTTTTCAACTCCGGCTTTGAGCAAGAAAAAACCACGAAGGCAAGAACGAAAAAGGCTAAAATGCGCATGAAAAGGGCTTTTTGATTGTAGGAAAACACAAAAATGCGACAAATGATTCTTTTTATAACAGTTATTAGTTAATAGTTATTCGTGGCATTTTTGCCAACGATTGCAAACGAGTGTACAAATGTTCAACGATTTAAAAGTATTGGAACTTGCCTCCGTACTGGCCGGACCCAGTGTAGGTCAATTTTTTGCTGAGCTTGGCGCGGAAGTTATCAAGGTTGAGAATCTTAAAACGGGCGGTGACGTAACGCGCACCTGGAAAGGTAATGGTGAGATGACCGATGACCGGTCCGCGTATTTTTGTTCGGTTAACTGGGGAAAGAAATCCATCGCGGTTGACCTGACATCGGTGGAAGGAAAAACAATCGTTCAGAAGCTAGCTTCAATATCGGATATCGTTATTGCCAGTTATAAACCGGGTGATGCAGAAAAACTAGGAGTGTCATACGATCAGCTTAAAAAAATCAATCGCACAATCATTTATGGTCAGATAACCGGTTACGGTTCCGACAACGATCGGGTAGGATACGATGCGGTGATCCAGGCAGAGTCGGGTTTTATGGATTTGAATGGTGAGAAGAAGGGACTGCCAACCAAAATGCCCGTGGCGTTGATTGACGTGCTGGCCGGTCACCAGTTAAAAGAAGCATTGCTGGTTGCATTACTCAGGCGTCAACGAACAGGGGAAGGAGCTTTTGCAGAGGTTTCCTTGATTCAAACTGCAATTTCATCTTTGACGAATCAGGCAACAAATCTGTTAGTTGCAAATAAAGTTCCATCGCGCCAGGGATCGCTTCATCCAAATATTGCCCCGTATGGCGAAACGTTTGAAACCAAGGACGGTAAACGAATCTTGTTAGCCGTAGGCAGTGACCGGCAGTTTTTTGATTTACTGCGCGTGTTGAAGATTGATCCGGTAAGCTTTGAAAACAAATTCTCGACCAATCACCGAAGGGTTGAAAACCGGGAGGAGATGTATTCGGTTTTATCGGAAGCGATAAGCAAGCTTGCCGCGGCTGAACTGTTCATCGAGATCAATAAATTTAAAATTCCTGCAGGCATTATTCAGAACGTGAGTGAAGTGTTTGAAATGAAGGAGGCTGGTGAATTAATCATTTCAGCCGACGACCTGCGTGGTGTGCGAACGTTTGTTGCAACCGGAAATATAAGCGAACCGGTAACGCTGCTTCCGCCACCGCATTTTGGGGAGCATACGGAGGAGATTCTGCGTAAGCTTTAGCATTTACCGCACATAAAACAATACCGCCTCATCTGGAAAAGAGGCCTGAATTTTTAGGCTCATCCTTACTTTAGCGATTCCAAAACCTGTTACTATGAGAAATTTTGCCAAGTTATTTTTCCTGCTGATGCTGGTTTCCGGCTCGGCATTCGCACAACAATTCGGTCCGCCCCCCCAGGCGCCAAAAGATCCGGTTGTTGATGCCATCATTAAAGAAGCAACCACCAACTCGCAACTTGAGAAGCTTGCGCATGAATTGATGGACGGGGTTGGTCCACGTTTGGTGGGCTCACCTAAAATGCAGCAGGCGCATGATTGGGCCGTTGCGAAATATACCGGCTGGAATATTCCGGCACGTAATGAGAAATGGGGCGAATGGCGCGGGTGGGAGCGCGGCATCACACACATCGATATGACTTCACCATGGGTAAAATCACTCGCGGGCACACAACTTGCGTGGAGCCCGAATACAAAAGGTAAAACTGTTTCAGGTGAGGTGGTGATCCTTCCGAATGTTGCCGACTCAGTTGAATTCCAGAAGTGGCTTCCCAGTGTAAAAGGAAAGTTTGTTATGATCTCCATGAACCAGCCAACCGGCCGGAACGATGAGAACTGGGAAAAGCACGGTACAAAAGAGTCTGTTGAGAAGATGAAGAAAGACCGCCAGACCATGACCGATGCATGGAACACCCGTATCAAGAACACAGGTAAAAACAACAATACTCTTCCAATTGTATTGGAGAATGCGGGAGCTGCCGGTATTGTAATGTGCTACTGGTCGCGCTGGGCTGGTGCCAATAAAATCTTTGGTGCGAAAACCAAGAAAATACCTACAATCGATTTGATGCTGGAAGACTATGGTTTGCTGTATCGTTTAACAGAATCCGGTAAGCCTACTAAAATCAGTGTTCGTGCTGATTCAAAAGAAACAGGTGTTGTGCCTACGTATAATACAGTCGCTGAAATCAAGAGTTCTACCAACCCTAACGAGTATGTAATGCTGTCGGCCCATTTCGATTCATGGGATGGTGGAACGGGAGCAACCGACAACGGAACCGGAACGCTGGTGATGATGGAGGCTATGCGTATTCTGAAAGCGGTTTATCCGAATCCGAAGCGCACCATTTTGGTGGGCCATTGGGGAAGTGAAGAACAAGGCCTGAACGGATCGCGTGCCTTTGTAGAAGATCACAAAGATATCGTTGCGAATCTCCAGGCACTTTTCAATCAGGATAATGGAACGGGTCGCGTAACCAGCATCAGCGGACAAGGTTTCCTGAATTCGTATGAATACATCACACGCTGGCTGTCGAAAGTACCGCGTGAATACAAAGTTGATCTTGAAACAACTTTCCCGGGCAGTCCGGGCGGTGGCGGTTCTGACTTCGCCTCATTTGTGGCGGCCGGTGCACCCGGATTCTCGTTGAGCTCACTCAGCTGGGATTATGGAACATACACCTGGCACACAAACATGGATACGTACGACAAAATCGTTTTTGATGACGTACGCAACAACGCAATTCTTGCTGCGATCCTTGTGTACCAAGCTTGCGAAGATCCTAACAAAACCTCTCGTGAGAAAAGCGTATTGCCGCTCAATCCGCGTACGGGCGAGCCGGGCAAATGGCCTGAGCAAAGAAGCCCCACGCGCAAAGGCGGAATGGATTAATTTGGTTAATTGTTGTGAATGGAAAGTCCTGCAGAAATGTGGGACTTTTTTGTTTACAGTGCCTTCTGAAAACAGACACTGTTATCAATACCTACATATTGGCCGTAATTCGGTATAATTTTATACCCGTTGCGGGTGTACAGGGCAATCGCTTCCGGTTGACGCTTACCGGTTTCCAGTACGCAACTTCCGTATCCAAGTTCGGCAGCCCATTGCTCCAGTTCAGTGAGAATCAAAGTAGCAATGCCATGCTTCCGGTTCTCCGGAAGTACGTACATGCGTTTCACTTCCATCATTCCTGGCGCTTGTTCTTTAATTGCCCCGCAGCCGATCGCCTTAGCGCTTTCATATGCAACAACCACATACTTCAGCATCGCGATCTTGTTGTACTGTGCATAAAAGGAATGTTCATCGCCATCGCGTTTCGCAAGATCAGCATCCAGCAGCCTGACGAGCGATATGAAATCAGGATGATCCGAGGTTGTACGAATGAGTTTTGTCATGGGGTTTTGAACAAAGTTAAATTCCCCGCGCAAACCCGTGAAGTACCTTTTTGCAAAAAAGTTACACGGTCAATGAGCCGCGAAATCCGCGGGCAGCGTAGTACGATTCGGCCCCGTTATGGTAAACAAACACGTGACCGTACCGGTAATCACAGAAAATTGCTCCTCCTGCTTTGCGGATGGCGGGCGGTGTAGCCACCCAGCTTGAAGTTTTCGAATCAAACTTACCTCGTGTTTGAAGCTCACGGTACTGCTCTTCCGAGAGTAATTCGATACCCATGTCTTCCGCCATCTGCACTGCGCTATTTGCGGGTTTGTGCTCTTTACGTTTTTCAAGTGCCCCGTGGTCGTAGCAAAGACTTCTGCGGCCGGAGGGACTTTCCGGTGAGCAGTCGAAGAAAATAAACGCTTTCTTCTGCTCCGCTACAACGTCTGGTTCGCCACCGGTTTTTTCCATCTGTAAAAGCGACCAGAGCTTGTCGGGATTTGCTTCCAACCTGGCCTCCACCTGTTCCCAGCGAATGCCCTTGTGCCGCTGCATGTTTTTTTCGAAACGCTTTTTGAGAGTCGCCAGCATTTCATCGCGTTCTGCTGCAGATAATTTCTGTTTTGTTTTAGCCATTGTTCAAAGTTTAGTCTTCAAGACCTTTTCCTTTCAATATGTTGGGTGTGTATTTCCTGATTCTTGCTTCGCGCGTAGCCTGCTGCTTTGCCGAAGAAAAATGGAGCAGGTATCCACGCTGCCGGCCCGGTGTGAGCGATTCAAATGCCTTTTTTAATTTCGGATTTGTTTTCAGTGCAAGCTTGAATTCCTGGGGCATCTCAAATTCAGCTGTTTTTTTGAATTCGACTTTCAGGCCTGCCTTCTCGACTTTGATCGCTTCGCGGATGTATGATTTAATGATGGCTTCGTTGTCGGTAATCTCATCGACATGCCTGAAGCGAAGCTGCCGTGCTGATTGCACATTTGCCGTCTGCTGGATCAGCAGCTTTTTCTTATCGGTCAACAACACGCCTTTGTGAAACAATAGGGCACAGTAATCCTTGAAGCCATGAATGAGAACTACGTTTTGCCCGTCAAGCGTATAGCAGGGGTGTCCCCACTTAAGTTCTTCGGTTAATCCACAGCTCAATACGAGGGTCCGCAGTTTTTGATAAGCCTCCTGCCAGGCTGTATCCTTTTTAAAGAACCAATCGACTTTCGGATTCGTGTTTTTCATGTTATGAATTTAACGCCATCACTGTTCTGTTCGCAGGCCGGAAATACCATGAGGTGACCGTTAGTACAATAAGCAGTGACGGACCAAATAATTCCTTGACGGGATCGGCCACAGCAAGATGCGAAATAATAGCTCCGCTCATCGCGAAGAAAAAGCCGGCATACGCCCATTCTTTCACCAACGGAAACTTCGGTACAAGAACTGCAATGACACCGAGAATTTTCCAGGTTCCAAGGATCGTGAGGAAGTAAACCGGGTAACCGAGGCGGGCCATCATCGAAGTTTCTTCCTCGATTTTCAGCAATTGTACAATTCCGGTAGATGTCATTCCCAGTGCGAGCCAAAGCGTAGCGACCCAGTAAATGATCTTGTTGCGTTTTTCGGTTGTCATGGTTTTTTGGTTAAGTTTTTAACAATCTTTTCGAGCTGGTTGTGAGCCATGTTGATTCCCTGTGAGAACGGAAGTTTCAGCATCTGATCACGCAATTCAACCGAACGGTAAATCATCTGGATGGTAAGCTTGCTGGTTTCCGGTGTCAGGCTTTCAAAGTCCAGAAATTCAAGCTGAGGTTCGAACGGAGAATTCTCGATTTCAAACGTCCTTACGATTTTACGATCCGGTACATAGGTGTGATACGTTCCGCTGAAATAGTGTTTGTTTCCTTTCGGGTCGGTTGTTTCAAACCGGTAGGAGCCGTGATTTTTGTTTTCGAGTTTCAGCACGTTCGTGCCCATCCACTGCTCCACGATTTCAGCATCGGAATAAGCCTGAAACAAAAGCTCAAGCGGCAAGTCGAACTCGCGCGTAATCCGTAACTCCTGACGGCCATCTTCAGCATGTATTTTTGTTTTCTGTTCCATGCTATTTTTTTGATTTATAGTTCTTCATAATGCTTTCGAGCTTATTGAAGCGATCGTCCCATAGCTTGCGGAAGGGTTCGATGAAGTTGGCTACTTCGCTCATTTGTTTGGCGTTGATGTGATATAAAATCTCCCGCCCGTTTTGTTTTGGTTTAACCAGCTCACATTCGATAAGAATCTGAATGTGTTTGGAGATCGTCTGACGTGACGAATCGAAATTTTCCGCGATCGCTCCCGGGGTAAGCGCCTGGGCTGCCAATAACATCAAAATTGCCCTGCGGGTCGGGTCGGCAATAGCCTGAAATACGTCTCTGCGGGATTCCATTTTATGCAGTCATTTGACTGCAAATATATATGCAGCTATGTGACTGCACAATTAAATCCGACATTTTTTTAAGATGTGGGCTGATTGAGGCAAAAAAGGCCTATTTCTTTCTGGCGAGCCAGCCCATGTACACGGCTGACTGAAAAAAACGCACCGGCTTATGAAAAGCTGCTTCTTCGTAAAGCGCGATCAAAGTAACCGGCTGCACGGTCACTTTTGAAGATATCAACTTTGCTTATGGGATTTGTAAACGTTTTTGTTGTGCAGTTCCATCCACTTGGACGAATCAGCAAGGTCAGTCCAGCCAAACTGGCGATACAATCCATGCGCATCGCCTGTCAGCAGGATCCACCTTCTTAATCCCTGTAACTCCGGATGCATCATAATAGTTTCCATCAGCCATTTTGAAAGGCCGTGGCCGCGGTATTCCTCCAGCACATAAACGTCTCCGAGATAGGCAATGGTTGACAAATCGGAAATCACCCGGGCGAACCCGATCTGCTTTTCGCCCTCATAAACACCAAAACATAACGAGTTTGCAATTGCCTTCTCAACGATTGCTTTCGGAATATTCAGGCACCAATACGCTTTGGTCGACAGGAATTCATGAATGGCGTTTACATCCAGCCTTGCTTTATCCGTTGAGATGGTGAACTGATTTTTATGAACCGTGATCGTTTTCATTTCGGTTGACTGAAAAGCTTGATCGTGTAATCCAATAATTCCTTGCCTCCGGATTCACCGTGTCCTGGAACAACAATTTTTATGTTCGGATATTCATCTTTTACCCGTTCAACCGTTGCTGACCACGCATACACATTCGCATCGCCCAAATAACCTTTGTTGGCATCTATCTCTTTGATCAGGCAACCGCCAAACAGAATATTGTCGTTGGGGAAATATCCAACCACGTTGTCTTTTGTGTGACCTTCCCCGGGAAACCTGACGGTAACATAACTGTCGCCAAGCGCTAACCGGAGCGAATCCCGGAAGCCGTTTTGAGGAACCAGGAAATTCTTTTCTGTCGCAAGCTCGATAGTTTTAATGTTGGCGTAGGAAGGGATGCTATCGGCATGGAATGTTTTCAGTCCACCCAGGCAATCGTTGTGGAAGTGCGTAGGAATAATGGCTTTCACGCTGCAATGCAACGTTTCTTTTATCCAGCGGATTAGTTCTTCCGAGCTCTTGTCGTTCGCGGGCGTGTCGAAAATGATGGCTTCACCCCCGTTCGTCACCACCAACCCGTTGCAGGGTACGTTACCAAAATCATCGGTCTGCAAAAATGAAACATGAATAAATGAGTTTTCAGCGACTTGGTTAATTACCAGGTTTTCTGTTTTGTAGGCAGGTTCATGCTGAACTTTTTCTTTCGGGGCATTGCAACTGACAAAAGTAACAATGCTAAGTAGTAAAAACGTTGAGATAGTTTTCATGGAGGATATTTGATCATAAAAATAGCGCTGATGTTGTCAGCGCTATCAAAAATTATCCAAAATCTTTTGTGGGCTTAATGATGATGTCCGCCCGGACCGTGAACGTGGCCGTGAGCAAGCTCTTCACTTGTTGCGTTGCGAACTTCCATTACTTCCACATCAAAGTTTAATTCAACGCCTGCCAGCGGGTGATTGCCATCGATGGTTACGGTATCCAACCCAACTTCTGTTACGGTAACAACCTGGGAGCCGTGATTACCGCTTGCGGAAAATTGCATGCCTTTTTTTACGTCTTGTGTTCCGAACGCTGAACGCGGAACCTTTTGAATCTGTTTGTCATCGCGAACGCCATATCCTTTTTCAGGACTAACCTTGATCGTGAACTTATCGCCTTTTGATTTTCCTTCCAGACCTTCCTCCATTCCCGGGATCAGGTTGCCAATTCCCTGGATATAATACAATGGTTGGCGGCCTTTGCTGCTGTCGAGCACATTACCGCTGTTATCCGTTAACGTATAATGAATGGCGGCTACTTTTTCTTTTCCGATTTTCATGCTGTGATTTTTAATAAAGAATAAAGGCTGCCTTTTGCAGCCTTTGAAGGATCAAAAGTACTAAAAATTGCCCGGAGTTTATCCAGCCTTGGCACCTCCAAAATCCTTTGGATGGCAATGGAACATCTCGTTGAACGATTTGTAAAAGTATGAACGGCTGTTGAAGCCTGTTTCATAAATCACTTCGGAAACGCTCATATCGGTGTTTTTGAGCAAGTCAGCTGCCTTTCGCAGGCGGTACTGTTTGATCAGTCCGTGAGGCGTCAAACCAACCGTTGCTTTTACTTTTTTGTACAACGATGCCTTGCTCATACCGACTTCATCGGCAATTGTATCGGCACTGAATTCAGATTCGCTCAGATGACGTTCAATACATTGCGTTATGCGTACGAAGAACTCATCATCTTTTTCACTGATACCGGTTGACATCTGTCCGAGTTCAACCTCTGCAAAATTCTCGAAGCGCTTTTTAATCTGTTCCCGGTTCTTGATCAGCTTTTCAATGCGGATGAACAGGTGATCCGGGTGGAAAGGTTTTGGAATGTAGGAGTCAGCGCCCATCTGCAGTCCTTCGATCCGATCTTCGATTTCAGCTTTTGCGGTTAACAGGATTACCGGCACGTGACTGGTTTGAATATTATCTTTTATTCTGCGGCATAACGTGAGGCCATCCATGCCCGGCATCAGAATATCGCTGATCACGAGGTCGATTTTTTCTTCGTCAAGCAATGCCAGGGCCTCTTCTCCGTTTCGCGCGGTAAAAATTTTGTACTTATCGGATAAAATACTTTGCAGCAGCACAAGAATCTGATCGTGATCATCCACAATCAAAAGTGAATACCGGTCAAGCTCGGGAAGTACTTCCGCATCGGTTGTCGGCAATTCGGGAGCGCGGTTGATGTATCCGAACTCCTGCTGTACTTTTTCTTCCAGGTTTGTAACCGGCAGCGTGTAGTTCTTTTCGTCTGCGAACATCGCATACGCTTCACGACTGATCGGCAACGTAACGGTAAACGTTGAGCCTTTGCCCGCTGTGCTTTCGAGGCGGATTTCACCGAGATGTAATTCAACCAAACTCTTTGTAAGCGATAAGCCAATGCCCGTACTCATTGCAAAAGGCTGTTGTTCTGCAGGCTGTGCGGTGTTCTGGTAAAAGCTCTCAAAAATTTTGCTCCGGTCGCTGTCGGCTATGCCTACGCCAGTGTCTTTAATGATGAACACAGCATGTTGATTGCTTTCGCGTAGAATGATCTCAACGTGGCCGCCCTTCACATTGTATTTGATCGCATTCGAAATCAGGTTGATCAGGATTTTCTCAAGCTTTTTGGGATCGATCCAGGCCTGCATAGATTCAGGTTCCGGCAAAAATTCGAGATGTACATCGTGATCTACTGCGTGCTGAACAAAGGTTTCGACAATATCCTGCGTGAATGTGATTAACTCCACCTGCGTAACCTGCGGCTTTTCTTTTCCGCTTTCAATCTTTCTGAACTGAATAAGCTCTTCAATCAGCTTTTGAAGCCGAAGTGAGTTTCCATAAATTGTTTTAAGCTGGTAGCGGTCCCAGGCGCTGGAAGCTTTTTTAATTAAAGCCGTCACCGGACCGAAGATCAGCGTAAGCGGTGTACGAAACTCATGTGCTACGTTTGTGAAGAACTGAAGCTTATAATCATTCAGCTCTTTCATTTGCTGCATTTTGAATTTATTGATCGCAGCCGCGCGCTTGGTTCGTGCACGCTGACGAACGATCAATACGATCCCAATCTGCAGGCCTACTAACAAAAGCAAATAAATCGCGTACGCGAGATTTGTTTTCCAGAAAGGTGGATGAACTACAATCGCAATCTTTTTAGGCTTGGTATTCCACGTACCATTTTCGTTGGTGTAATTAATATGAAGCGTGTACCTGCCGGGCGGAATGTTTGTCAGGTTAACCACCGACTGCTGACCGATGTAGTTCCAGGCTTTGTCGAAATTTTCAAGAAAGTAGGCATACTCGGTTCGCTGCTTATTCCAGTAGTTTAGTGTAGTGAAGTGGAAGCTGATGAAGTTCTGATCGTAGTTCAGGGAAATTTCTTTCGCGAGATCAATGTGCTTCTTTAGAATCTGGCTTGAATCGCGTGGCGTTACAATTACGTTGTGGACCTGAAACTCGCTGATGGTAAGCCGCGGGAAGTTGCTGATGGTATCGAGTTTTGTTGGATAAATGATATCGAGACCGTTAATGCCACCAAAGAACAGTTTTTCAGAACCGCGCGAACGGAACGAAGCACCATCGGTGAATTCGTTGTTTTGCAATCCATCGTTGGTGTCGAAATTTTTAAATGCAGCTTTCACAGGATCGAGCATTACGAGCCCATTATTGGTAGAAAGCCATAGCATGTTGTTTGCATCCTGTAGGATAGCATGAATGGTATTGTTTGGCAACCCTTCGCGTTGTGTGTAGCGCGAAATTGCATAAGGCTTCGTTTGCAGCGAGATTTTATTTACCCCACCGCTTGTACCAACCCAAAGCTCTTCTTTCTCGCTGATGAACAGGCTGAGTACATCATCGTTGCTGAGGCGTTGTTTGTCGGAGCCGGTGTAAAAATGTTCTTCGATTTTTCCGGAGAGCGAATTATACCGATAGACTCCGGAACCACGCGTTCCGAACCAGAGAATATTCGGGGTTTCTTCTACCACCGAGTAAACCACGTTACTGTTGATCGATGAGCTTTCTTCTGCGCTGTGAGAAATCTGTTTATAATATTCAAGCTGATACTTTCCGGATCTGCCCTTGCTGACTTTCATATTAATCACCCCGTTTCCGCTGGTACCCAGCCACAACGTTCCGTATGCATCCAAACAAATGGAATACACGAAATTGAACTTCAAATCGGTTTTGTTTTCGAAGTCGCGCGGGAAGTGAAAGATTTTTCCGGTTTTCGATTCCAGCATGTCAATGCCTTCGCCATCAACCCCAATCCACAAATTGCCGGCTTTGTCTTTATTGAGTGACAAAACTGCATTATTGCTGAGTCCTTTTGCTGTGTTCAATACTTTGGTAGGCTGATTCGCACGGATGATATTCAATCCGCCACCGCGCGTCCCGGTATATAATGTGCCATCATTGTCTTCGTATACAGAGCGCACAATGCTGTTCGACAAGCCGCCCTTTTCGGTTGAACCCGAGGGAACAGAATAAAATGGTTTTGGACGGGTTAGAAATTTGAAAATACCGTCACCATCGGTACCCACCCAAAAAATATCCTGTTTGGTTTCTGTGATGGCGAGAATCTTCCGTTGCGCTTTCGACAGAAGCGGAAACCGTGAAGCCTGGTTGGAAGGAACGAATTGATTGTTTGATAAGGTCAGCTTAAAAATATCGCCAAGGTCAGTGCCGATCCACAGCGCGGCGTTGTCCCGGTTAACGGACAAAGAAGAAACCGGAAATGCGGAAAGATCAATCGACTGCGGTGCCCGTTCAATGTCGGCAAGCGAGTAGAGCATGATACTTCCATCGTCAAACGAAAGCGCGAGGTAATACTTTCCGTTGATGGTAAAGAAATAATGTAAACGCAGTTGCGCGGCCGGGATAAGCTGTTTGCTGAAAACTACTTTATTATTGAGCAGACAAGTCAACCGGGCATCGCTCCCCAGCAGGTACATTAATCCATTTGCGCTGCCGATGCCGGAAACAGCTTTTAGCCATTCAGCCGGAACATCTTTTATTTCCACCGGAATAAATGCATCACTCTTGCTGTCGTAGCGGTTAATACCCTGCCCGATCACGCTAACCCATAAAGACGAATCGGGGCCCAAACACGTTCGCATGTTATTTTCAAGCACCGGGATATTTGAAAGGTCGGAGAGGTAGCTCTTAAATGAATCGGTATCGCGGTTGTACCGGTTAATACCTTTGTGGGTAACGATCCATAGGTTGCCGGCTTTGTCTTCCAGCATGTTCCTGACGATGTTATTGCTGATGGCGCCATCGCCAAACGCTTCAGGCTTGTATACTTTAATAGTACTGCCGTCATAGCGGTTCAGACCATCCCAGCTCCCGAACCAGGTATAATCATACTGGTCCATATAAATAGAGGTGATGGCGCTGTTCGAAAGGCCGTCTTTTTTACCAATGTGCTGGTAGGGCAATGGGGTTAGAGTGTCCGAAACGGGCAGCGACAGGAAAACCGATACTAGAAGCGCAGTACTCATAGCCACATTCCACTCAAGGTAAGTATTACAAACCTATGCATTCCGAAAGAAGCAAACCCGGGAAAGTTGTCCTGCGGGTACTCCTTTTGTCCACTGGATTCTCTTTTCACTGAAAAAACGGAACCGGGAGAACTAAATAAACAAAATAGCGGACGCCAAAAGTCCCCGGATGGCCAAAATTGCAATCGTTTTCGGGAAATATCTTCTGAAAACGATCAATGAACTGATAGACAGACAAATGGACATAGCCAAGCGATTCAAAAACAACCCGATTCTCCGGCCTGCGGACCTGAAACCCAGCATGCCGGGTATGAAAATCGAGTGTTTGCTCAATCCGGGCGTGTTTACTTACCAAAATAAGACCTGGTTGTTGTTACGAGTGGCTGAAATGCCCGAGCAGCAGGATGGTAAAATCAGCTTTCCTATATATAATGAGTCCGGGAAGATCGAGATCCTCACGTTTGATAAGTCTGACCCAAACCTCGATTTCAGCGATCCCAGGGTTATTAATTATAAAGGAAAGGACTACTTAACTACGCTTTCGCACCTCCGGCTTGTGTGCAGCGAGGGTAACGAGAAGTTTTATGAGCCGGAGGGGTATGCGCCCATTTTTGGAAGCGACAAGCACGAGGCATACGGAATTGAGGACTGCCGCGTGATCAATATTGACGGAACGTATAACCTAACGTACACCCAGGTGTCGTCATACGGGGTAGGTGTAGGTTTAATCCAAACCAGAGACTGGAAAAAGCTCGACCGCAAGGGAATGATTTTTTCACCCCACAATAAAGACTGTGCCATCTTCGAAGAGAAGATCAATGGAAAATACTATGCATTGCACCGGCCGAGCAGTCCGCAATTGGGTGGTAATTACATTTGGATTGCCGAGTCGCCCGATCTGTTGCACTGGGGAAATCATAAATGCATTGCTACATCCCGCAAAGGCATGTGGGACAGTGCCCGTGTAGGCGCGGGTGCAGCACCGATTAAAACACCGCACGGCTGGCTTGAAATCTATCATGGCGCAAATGAAAAACACCGCTACTGCTTGGGTGCGTTGTTACTGGATCTGAACGATCCGTCAAAAGTGCTTGCGCGCAGCGAAGAGCCTTTTGTTGAACCCACAGCGGACTACGAACTAACCGGCTTCTTCGGGAATGTGGTGTTTACCAACGGCCATATTGTGGAAGGCGATACCATTCGCATGTATTATGGAGCGAGTGATGAAGTGATTTGCATGGCCGAGCTGTCGATAAACGAAATATTGAAAACTTTAAACCGCTGAGTATGATTCGGGATACATCCACAGACGTTGCAGAAAATTTTGAGGGAACGACCAGCGCAGCGGTAACACGCAAACCATCGTTTTGGAAAAAGCCGTTCAGCGAGTTTAATTATTTCATGACCATGCCGCGCGATATGCGTGTGTTGCTGGTGACCAATCTGATTTACGCATTTGTATTGCCGGTAATTGAAATCTTCGTGGGAGCATACATCATGCGGAGCTCAAATGATCCGAAAATTGTGGTGATTTATCAGCTTACCGTTTACACCGGAATTCCATTAACATTTCTGATTAATGGATATCTGTTGAGTCGCGTGAAGACATCGCACCTCTACAGTTTTGGGATGCTGCTCAGCGGACTGTCGATGCTGGTGATGATGACCCTGAACACACTTTCGGCAACAGGCGTAGGGGTTGCCGGTATTTTAATGGGATGTTCATTTGGTTTCTTTTGGGCGAACCGCGATTACCTCGCGCTGGCCACTACGAACGATGCAAATCGTAACTATTACTATGGATTAGAAACATTCTTCTATACCATGACGGCCATCCTCGTTCCGTTTGCCATTGGCGCATTTTTGGGCGCGGCAAGCGATGGTGCGTGGTTCGGCGGCAACTTCCAGACAGCTTACCAGATCGTTACAATCGTAGTCTTTATTCTTACGATTCTTTCCAGTATTGTTATAAACCGCGGGCATTTTGTCAAGCCTGCTCAGAAGGCATTCCTGTTTTTTAAATTCCATTCACTTTGGCGTAAGATGCTCGTGCTGGCGGGTTTGAAGGGATTGGCACAGGGTTATCTCGTTACCGCTCCGGCAATTCTTATCCTTACGCTTGTTGGTAATGAAGGATCATTGGGAATGGTGCAGGCGGTAAGCGGAGTGATTACTGCTTTCATGCTTTACCTGCTTGGAAGATTCACGTTACCCAAACATCGTATCGCTATTTTAACTGCCGGGTTATTTATTTTCCTGATAGGCACGCTTACCAATGGCATTCTGTTTTCGGCCATTGGCGTAATTGTTTTCGTATTGTGTAAAGTGTTGTTCCAGCCTTTGCATGATATAGCGTACTTTCCCATCCAAATGCGCGTGATTGATGTAGTGTCTAAAATTGAGAACCGGAACGAATTTGCTTACATCTTCAATCATGAGTTTGGCCTTTACATCGGTCGTTTCATTGGCCTGGGTCTTTTCATTGTATTGGCTACGTACGTCTCCGAAACTTTTGCGTTGAAGTACTCCCTCATTGTGATTGCTGTATTGCAGATCGCGTCAATTCCATTGGCGAAACACATTGTTAACGTAGCGAATAAATTGAGTAATGATAAAGTTTAGATCATATAACGTCATGCTGAGCATCAGCGAAGAATCCCCGAATAAGGGACTGCTGAGATATTCTTCCGTCCGCGCTATGGTTGCTATCCTGGTGGCGGTTTCCCTGCTGGCCGGCTGCAAGTCAGATCCTGTTCAGGTCGAACAGCTTTCAATCGATCGCGTCAATCTCATGCCCGATCAGCCGTCCCCATATAAAATGCTCGACTGGAAAGAGAAGGCGCTGAATTACGATCAGTATGTTTTTAACCGGAACTTAAAAGGCGAGTTTTTGCCATTCCTGTGGCTCGACAGTACAAAACGCAATTTCAATCAGACAACGTTTGGCTTGTTTACCGTGATCGGGGACGTGCGTCAGGGTGCAAAAGGTAATAAAGAGTTTCATGAAGCACTCAACGCCATGGGCGCCATTATGGGTGCGGGCCTTGTCGGAATTGACAAGACAAACCATGATGGAATGAACTATGTGAAGATGATCCAGAACTACTTCAATCGCGAAAACGGCTGGAACATCATGATGAATAATACCCATCCTTCTGTCGCCCTTATGGGCGGAGGCTATGGCCGCGACTGGTGGTATGATGTTGTGCCGAACATGCTTTTCTACGCGATCTGCGACCTGTACCCGAATGTACCACGTGCCGATAGCCTACAGCGGATCATTGCCGATCAGTTTTATAAAGCCGATTCAGTTCTGAATGGCAGTTACGACTACTCATATTTCGATTACAGCAAGATGCAGGGATTTGTTAACCAGATTCCGAAACAACAGGACGCAGCAGCCGGCCATGCATTTGTGCTGCTCAGCGCATATGAAAAATTTGGCGATGAAAAATATCTGAAAGGTGCAAAGTCGGCTATGGATGCCTTTGCGAGTCAGAAGGAAAGCCGGTTCTATGAACTGATGATGCCATTTGGTGCATTGGTGGCTGCGAAGCTTAATGCTGATCACGGAACAAACTACGATGTTCAGAAATTTTTGAACTGGACGTTTGACGGCTGCAAAGCTGCTGACGGTCGCACGGGCTGGGGCGTAATTGCCGAACGCTGGGGCGACTACGATATGCATGGCTTGCAAGGCAGCATTACCGATGGCGGAGGCTATGCGTTTCTCATGAACTCGTTCGATCTCGCGTGGCCGCTTGTGCCGATGGTTAAATACGACAGCCGGTATGCAGTTACGATTGGGAAATGGATGCTGAATGTTTCGAATGCGGCAAGATTCTTCTATCCATATGAAATGGACGACCAGCACCAGTGGCTTCCTGAAAAGAAAGAGATCACGAAGAATGTTATTGCCTACGAAGGAATCCGTAAAGCGGATGATTACGGAAAGGCTGCATTAAAAGGAATTACACCGGTTTCATTAGGAGACGGTCCGAAATGGGTTAAAGGTCAGCCTGAAGAGAGCATGTACAGTTTGTACAGCTCTTCGCAGGTTGGAATTTTTGGTTCCATTATTAAGAAAACAAACGTTGAAAAAATTCTTCAGCTCGATTGCAACGTAACGGATTTCTACGGCAAGAACGATTTCCCAACGTATTTGTATTACAATCCATACGAGGAGCCAAAAGACGTAAGTTTTACCGGTGCTGAAGGAAACTTTGATCTGTATGATGCGCTGACTCAAACAACATTGCTTGAAGGTGCAACCTCCGGTGGCTCATTCACTATTCCGGCAAAAAGTGCACGACTGATTGTTGTTCTCCCTCAGGGAAGTAAAATCGAAAAGCAAAAAAATCAGGTGTCTGCCGGTGGCAAGGTCGTAACCTGGTTACCCGACTCAACAAAACACTAACCTAACACATGAAACCGAACTCTATGAAGAAATACTTTACACTGATTCTGGCAACGTTTGTGTTGGCTGCTTATGCGCAGGCACAAACCACGCTTCGCGGAAAAGTATCGGACGATAAAGGAGAGGCGCTGATAGGTGTCAGTGTTTACCTGAAAGATTCCAATGTAGGAGGAATTACCGATGTAGACGGAAACTATGTTTTGTCGGTTCCTGCCGGTGTCGAGCCGAAGACACTTGTATTTTCATTCATCGGATATGTAACCCAGGAAGTCGCCATTGAAGGCCGGTCGGAAGTTAATGTTACGCTACCCGAGGATACAAAAACACTTGGCGAAATTGTTATTACAGGTTATACAACCGAACAGCGTGAAAAAGTAACGGGTGCAGTAACAACCGTAAAGCCCGAAGCATTGTTGCGGGTTCCGGTACCAACACTCGATCAGGCGTTACAGGGCCGTGCAGCAGGTGTGGTGGTTACACAGAATACCGGTGCGCCGGGAGAAGGTGTGAGTGTTCGCATCCGCGGAGTTGGCTCTATCAACAGCGGTAACTATCCGTTGTATATCATCGATGGTGTGCCAGCACTGAACGTAGACGGAATTTCACTGAACGATATGGCCAGCATCACGGTGCTGAAAGATGCCAGTGCGGCCGCAATTTACGGGGCACGTGCTGCTAATGGTGTTGTTGTGCTGACTACGAAGTCCGGAAAAGGGAAAGCTCCCCAGATTGAAATCAAAACGCAATTCGGTGTTCAGTCGCCTTCACGCCTCATCGACATGGCGAACACTAAGGAGTATGTAAAGATTTATAACGAAGCAGCTGCGAACGACAACGTGGGGAAGACGGGTATTTTCCTTCGCCCGTTGATTACCGAAGCCATGGCGGCTGATTTCTCGAACGTGGATTACATCAAAGAGATCATGCAGGATGCGGTAATTCAATCGCACAGCATTACAGCTTCGGGTTCATCTGGTAAAACAAACTATTTGTTATCAGTAAGCTACTTCGATCAGGAAGGTATCATCAAGTCGAGCGCATACAACCGGTTAACCGGTCGTGCAAACATTGAAACAGAAGTAAAACCCTGGCTGACTACGGGAATGAACCTGAACATGGCACGCTCCAACCGCGACTTCATTCCGAGTTCCGGTGATGGAGCGGGTGGAAACGGTGGCAGCGTTATCCGCTATGCATTCTTCCGGACTCCTGCCATTCCGGTGTACGATGCGAACGGTGATTTTACTGACAAGCCTGATTTGTATCGTTTTTTAGGTGATGGCTACAGTCCAGTTGGAATGCTTGCATACAATCAGAACCATCGCATTTCTGATCAGCTTTTTGGAAAATTCTATACACGCATCACTCCGTTGCCGGGATTAACATGGCTCACCAATTTTGGTTTTGACATCAATCATCAAAATCAGAGACGTTTCGATCGTAACTGGGGAACTGCAAATCGTATCAATAACCCGAATCGTCTTACCATATCAAACGCAAACGGAAAAGCGTTTACCATCAACAGCGTAGTTACCTACGACAAGTCGTTCGGTAAAAACAATTTTGTTTTCACAGCAGGTGTCGAATCAATCAAGAATAACCTGTATGCAGTGGGAGCAACTGACAACAATTTCCCGGATCAGAAAAAGAGCCTTGTATACCTCGGCAACGGTCAGGGAATAAAGACATCCACGGAAAGTGAAACCAATAACTCGTTACTTTCTGTTTTCGGAAAAGTCGGGTACGACTACGATGGCCGCTACCTCGCATCTGTAACGTATCGAAGAGATGGCTCATCGCGCTTTGGTCCGGATAACCGTTGGGGAAATTTTTATGCCGGTTCACTCGGCTGGCAAATGAAAAATGAGTCGTTCCTCCAAAATGTTGACTGGATTGAAGGCTTGCTTGTACGCGCAGCGTATGGAAGTATCGGTAACCAGGAAATCCCTGACTTCCCGTACCTCGAAGGCGTTGGTAACAACTACAATTATCCGTTCGGTAATGTTCAGAGCAACGGTTTTGCAATCAACCAACTGGGAAATACCAAAGTGAAGTGGGAATCATCCAACCAGTTTAATGCAGGCTTCGATCTTGAAATTTTGAAAGGCGAGATTTACCTGACCTTCGACTACTTCAATAAAGTGACATCCGATTTGCTGATAAGTCAGCCGATACCTCCGTCAGCGGGTGAAGCTGGTGCGCCTATTGTTAACAACGGTAAAATTGTTAACCGCGGTATCGAAGTTGCGATCAGCCACATCAAAACAATCGGAGATTTTCACTACGAGATCAACGCGAATTTTGCAACGCTCCACAATGAAGTGCTGGCGGTTAATCCTGTTATCCAGGGTGGTGCAATTGGTTCGGACCGGATCACGCTGGTAGAGAAGGGATATCCGGTGTCGTCTTTCTATCTGTATGAGATGGAAGGAATTTTCCAGGATGCAGCAGATATTTTTACGCATGCCAATCAGGGCAATGGCATTCAGCCGGGAGATGTAAAATATAAAGACCAGGATGGTGACGGTATTATCACAGCTAAAGACCGCGTGCACACGGGAAGTCCGATTCCCGATGTAACAGCAGCGCTTAACATCAACCTGCGTTACAAGAACTGGGATATGTCGATCTTCTTCCAGGGCGCTTACGGACAGGAAATCTTTTCAGTATTGAATCGTGACATTGAAGGATTCTACAGACCCTTCAACGTAACACAGCGCTACTATGATGAGCATTGGACCGGCCCGGGCACCAGCAATTCTCAACCGCGCGCATCGTGGGATGCTTCCGGAAACAACACAAAGTTTTCAACACGCTTTCTGGAAAACGGGTCATACACCCGGCTGAAGAATTTACAGATAGGCTACTCACTTCCGGGTACATTCCTCGAACGGTATGGCTTCTCATCGTGCAGGGTATATGTATCAGGTGCCAACCTGTTAACCTTTACGAAGTATCAGGGTGGAATGGATCCTGAAATGACCGTAAGCGATAATGCGCTGAATGAAGGCGAACGTTCTGCCGGTATGGATTGGGGAACATACCCATCTGCGAAGTCTTATAATGTGGGTGTTACGCTAACTTTTTAATTGACGACAGCTATGAAAAATTCGTATAAAATAATTTTCTTCTTAGCGCTGATCGGATTTGTTTCAGCGTGCGCTGATTTCCTTGACGAAACACCGAAAGGAAGGTACACTACTGAGAATTTCTACAAAACGGAAGAACACGCCCTGCTGGCGATAACCGGGGTGTATAACAAAGCTTCATTTGTTTCGACCAACAATGCATTATGGGTTTTTGGGGATGTTGCTTCTGATGATGCCGTGAAAGGCGGAGCAGCGGGCGATCAAAGCGAGATTCAGTTCCTCGAAGAGTTCAACTACTCGGCCAACAACGGGTTCCTGCTTAAAATCTGGAGTCAGTATTACGAAGGCATCACGCGTGCAAACTACCTGCTTTACTATGCGGATAACATTGCTATGGATGCTGATCTGAAAGCAAGAATATTGGGTGAAGCCAAATTTCTGCGGGCGTTTTTCTATTTCAATCTCGTGAACATTTTCGGTGAGATTCCCCTGAAGACGCAACCGCCATTAAACTCCGGCCTGATCAACATCGGCAAATCGTCTGTGGAGGATGTGTATGCGCAGATTGAAGAAGACCTGCTGGATGCTACAGAAGTATTAGAGGTTGAGTATTCAGGAGCGGATGTTGGGCGTGCGACACAAGGAGCAGCGTGGGGTTTATTGGCTAAAGCCAGGTTGTACCAGGGTAAGTGGCAGGAATCACTTGATGCGATTCAGTCGCTGGAGGATTTAGGGATTTACAGTCTGCAGCCTGTTTACAAAAACAATTTCCTCGATTCA
The DNA here is from genome assembly GCA_016786585.1 of Cyclobacteriaceae bacterium. Classification (GTDB taxonomy): domain Bacteria; phylum Bacteroidota; class Bacteroidia; order Cytophagales; family Cyclobacteriaceae; genus UBA2336. The sequence goes on along the minus strand of JAEUUI010000014.1, from coordinate 51,080 downwards.
ACCCAAAACAACAGCGAATCAATTTTTGAGATTCAGCATGAAAGTGGTCAGATCCCGAAACTAGGAAGTCACCTCAATCAATGGTTTGGAGCACCTGATAACAACGGCTATGCATTTGATGTTCCGTTGCAGGATTTCGTTGATGAGTTTGAGGTGACTGCCGGAAACGTAGTTGATCCGCGACTTGATTATACCGTTGGTCAGGCCGGACAAGACTGGATCAATGGCGAACCGTTCGATCCGACATGGTCAGCTACCGGATACCTGCAAAAGAAACATGTTCAGCCGTTGCGGGAAGAGCCGATCATCGGTGACGCCAGCTTGAATTATGTATACATGCGTTATGCCGACATCCTGTTGATGAAAGCCGAAGCGCTGAACGAACTTAATCAGACAGCGCAGGCCATAATTCCGTTGAACGAAGTTCGCAAGCGCGCGCGGGAAAGCTATCTGTACGATTTGGATTTGCCAGGGGCTGGTTCTGTTCCGGCAAACCTTTTACCCGATGTGCCGGCAACGTCACAAACCTCGGTACGCAATGCCATCCGTCATGAACGCAGGGTAGAGCTTGGTTTTGAATTCCACCGCTTTTTTGATTTGATGCGCTATGGCGCTGCAACGGCCGAAGCAGCGCTTTCCGATACAGATTTTGATTATGCAACGGAACGGTATTTCCCGATTCCGCAGGCAGAAGTAGACGCCAACACAGCTATTGACTAGTAACCTTAAACAATAAACAATAAACGATTAAACTTTAATGATTAAACTATGAAAACGAAGATCAAATTATTGCTCTCCTTCGCGGTCATCCTCGGTGTAGGATTTATGGCCGCATGTTCGGACGATGATGGCGGTGGAAAGGGTGCTGACAAGGAAACGCTTTTGGCAAGCATCGCTGAAGCGCAAGACCTATTAGACAACACCGAAGAAGGAACTTCAAATGGCCAGTACCTGACGGGTTCTCAAACTGCGCTGACTGCCGCAGTAACAGCAGCAGCAGCGGTGGCAGCAGATAAAAATGCAACGCAAACTGAGGTGAACAACGCAAACGTTAACCTTCAGGCAGCAATCACTACGTATGAAAGTAAGATCATTACCCCGATCGCTCCGGCAAACCTGATGGCGCACTGGAAGTTCGATGAGGGAACTGGTACAACTGCTAATGATGCATCTGATAACAACCATGACGGTACATTTAAAACCGGTCATGCATTCTGGGGCGCTGGAAATCCAACCTGGACAGCTGACCGCTACGGTAATGCTAACAGAGCTATCTATTTCAATGCAGGTTCAAACATTGAAGTTCCGTACAGCACGCAGTTGAATCCTGAAAAGATGACTATCTCATTGTGGATGAAGCAGGATGTAAACACGCCCACCATCTTGAATAACCAATACATGGTTGCAGTAAACCGTTGGAACGGCTGGAAACTTAATATGCAGGATAGCCCTAAGGCGTTCATGACTGTTAAAGCTGATGTAGCAGGAAGTCCAGATCCGGCTTACTACGACAGAGACAACGCTGATCCAATCCTTACGCAGGGTGACTGGTATCATGTAGTGGTAACATTCGGTGATGGCCACATGATTTTCTACGTAAACGGAACGAAAGTGAAGGACTGGGATAACACGCCTGGAACAGGAATCGACATTTCTGCGAATCCGATCAACTTGACTATCGGCCAGGATTTACCAACCGATAAGTACACTGCTACAGAAGGTGACTTCTATGTAAACTGGGGTGGATACTTCAAAGGCGTTTTGGACGAAGTCCGTATCTACAACACTCCGCTCACAGAAACTCAGGTAACAACGTTGTATAACATCGAAAAGCCTGTTGAATAAAATTTTTTTTGGTTAACTGTTGTGCATCACCCTGGAGGGCAACCTTCGGGGTGATTGCTTTTAGATTTCTTAGTTATGAAACATTTTTTACTGATTGTATTCTGTAGTTTTTGTTTGACCGGCATAGCACAGACCGGGCAACTCACCATCAACCGCGTTTCGCAAATGCCGGATTTGCCGTCACCGTACGTGATGCGCGACTGGAAAGATGTGGCTGTTAAGTACGATCAGTTTATTTATGTCAACGCTCATACGGGAGATTATTTTCCGTTGATCGGTACCCGCACACCCGTCAACTATCCTTCTATTACTCCGATTGCACTTGATACCTACATCGGTTCACCCAGTACAACCCAGGCCGAAGGCATAAACATTATTCCTTCCATGGTTGGTGCAACATTGGTCGGTATCAATAAATCCAATCAGGGTGGTATCAACTGGGTAGAGAAAACAAAAGATTTTTTTAATAAAGCCAATGGTCAGAACGTATACCTCAACGGATCGAATGCCGGAAGCGGTGGTGATTGGTGGTATGACGTTATGCCGAATATTTTTTTCTATCAACTTTATACGCAATACCCATCCATAAGCGATTATCAAACACAATTTGTTTCGGTAGCGGATCGATGGCTTGCTGCCGTGAATGCCATGGGCGGCCGCACGGCACCCTGGAATGTTCCGAACATGAATTACCGTGCCTGGAATCTTGCCACCATGACGGGTAATTCCGATGGTGTTAAAGAACCGGAAGCAGCGGGCGGAATAGGTTGGTTATTATACCATGCCTACCTGGAGACAGGTGAAAAAAAATATTTAAACGGAGCGCAACAATCAGTTGAGTTTCTTTCCTCATTAACGTCCAATCCTTCGTATGAATTACAGCTTCCGTACGGAGCCTTCGTTGCTGCGAAAATGAATGCCGAACAGGGCACCTCGTATGATGTTCCAAAAATTCTGAATTGGTGTTTTGATCGCGGGCCCTTGCGTGGCTGGGGCGTTATCAAAGGTCAGTGGGATGGAAAAGATGTGAGCGGCCTCATCGGTGAGGCAAACGATGGTGGTAATGATTATGCATTTGCCTTGAATGGTTTTCAGCAGGCGGGTGCGCTTGTTCCGCTGGTGAAGTACGACAAACGCTTCACCCGTGACATCGCCAAGTGGGCACTTAATCTCGCGAACGCGAGCCGCTTCTTTTACCGACCCTATCCGAGCAGTCAGGACGACTTTACCTGGAGTTCCACGTACGACCCTGATGCTGTGATCGCCTACGAAGCATTAAAAGAACGCGATAGTCATAATGGAAACCTTCCATTACGCGCGACAGGAGATGCGAAGCGCAACAGCTGGGCTGCCACCAACCTGGGCTTGTATGGTTCTTCAAGTGTAGGCTATCTCGCTGCAGTAATCAACACAACAGATGTTGACGGTATTTTGTTACTTGATGCAAATAAAACGGATTTCTTCCTGGAAAATGCGTATCCAACTTATGCATTGTATAATCCTTACGCGACAGATAAAGTTGTAACACTTACGCTTCCTGCCGGCACACATGATATCTATGATGCGCTTTCGGAAACTACAATTAAAACATCCGTTAGCGGATCAACAACCATTACCATTAAAGCCGATGAGGCTTTGTTGCTGACATACGTTCCGGCCGGTACTACGCTAGTTGCCGAAAACGGAAAGCTTGTGGGTAACGATGTGATTGTAGATTATCACTACGGTTACGATTTCACACCCGATTTGAGAATCAAGGCGCTCGGCGTTGCGAACACAACGGTTGAGTTCGGGCAATCAGTTCCGGTGTACCTGACCGTTGAAAATGCGGGAGGTGCAAGTTATACCTGGCATGATGATCAGGGATCGGAAGGAACATTTACGACCCCTGTGTTTACCTGGGTCGCGCCCAATCTTGCCGGTGAAAATGTGCTGGTAGTTGAAGTAACAGCAGGCGGCAAGACGGTTACAGACAGCATTACATTTAACGTGGTTGAAAGTGTGCCTGAACCACCGGTAGTCTCGGCCATTACATCTGAAAACCTGTGGCAACCGGTAAGCAGTCAGGTGGTTTTTACAGTTTCCGTTACGGATGATGAAGACGCGATTAATGCACTGCAATTCGATTGGACAATGACGGGCGGAAGCTTAGTGAGCCAGAGTGGTGCCACCATGACGTGGCAGGCACCTTCAACGGAGGGTATTTATCTTATCACGTGCGAAGTAACGGATCAGGATGGCCTTACAGCCGGAAAGACAATTCCGGTACTGGTAAAAAAGTCCGGAACGGATGAGACACCGGTGCTGGCATACTATCCGCTTGACGGAGATACAAAAGATTATAGTGGTAATGACTTCAATGCCACCATGCAGGGTGTTGATGAAACTACCGATGCCCGGGGTGAGGAGGGTAAAGCTTATTTATTTAACTCCGGATCAGACCTTATTTCGGTACCGAATGTATCCAGCCTGAATTTTCAGGATAAGATTACGCTTTCGTTTTGGGTTAAAGCATCTTCCATTCCCGAAGAAACGTTTATCCTTTCGCACGGAAGCTGGGAACAACGCTGGAAGGTTTCCATAACTCCCTCCGGCCGCTTGCGTTGGACGGTTAAAACAAATTCTGCCACCCGTGATCTGGACAGTTCCTTTCCGCTTACGCTGAATCAGTTCTATCATTTTACAGCCGTGTACTCAGGCTATTCGATGGAGCTGTATGCCGATGGAGAACTGGATGCATTTATACAACATTCCGGATCGATGGGCACAACGTCTAATTCACTTACGTTCGGTCGCAAGGATTCCGGTGAAGCAAGTTACTACCTGCGGGGCGTGCTCGATGAAGTTCGTATCTATCATGCGATTGTTCCTCCTAATGAAATCCTCACATTAAAAGATAAGTGGTATGAGGTTGTGACTGGTGTGGAAGACACACAGGGTTTGGTGCACATCTATCCTAATCCGAGCGCGGGCGTTATCTCCATACAAGGCAATGCTACAATGAGCAGCCTTCAGGTCTTTGAACTGACAGGAAAAACGGTACCAACGACAATCGAGTTTCAAAATCAAAACACGGCCCGGCTTACGATAAACGCTGCTAATGGAATATTCTTGATTAAAATAAAAGCGGGGTCGAAGATGATTGTCCGGAAGATTGTAGTTCAATAATCTTTGGTATGAAAAAGAAGATCGTTTTAGGAATATTCCTGTTTGCAGTTGGCTTTGCAGTGCATGCGCAAGACTCTACACAAGTTGTTTATACACGCGACATTGGTTTTAATACCAATATAATCTTCAAAGGGATTTTTGAGACCTTTGACGCTCCGGTGGCCATTATGTTGAAAACGTATAATAAACCCGGTCACGCAATGCGCTATGGCGTAAACTTGAACGTGTCGTGGAGCGATGCTTCGGGCGATACTCAATATTCCAATAGCAACCAGGTTGACCTTGGAATTGTAATCGGGAAAGAGTTTCAGCAAAAGATTGGTAAATCGTGGGTTTGGTATTATGGAATGGACGTGATTCCCGGCTTTTCCTATTATCAATATGAAGCGTTTTCTGATAAAGTCCAGACTTCGGGAATGAAGCGAACATCCGCAGGAATTATAGCGCGGCCTTTTCTGGCAATCCGCTTTAATATCAATCCGCGACTTTACGTCTCAGCCGAAGCCAGTTTCAATGTAAACTACCGGTACTCGAAATTAACGCGTTACTATTTTAACCCTGATTCTACGGAACACCTTGATGGTCACGGACTCGCAGTGAACACATCTCCGGCCTCAGGAATTTTTATCTTTTATAGATTTAATAAGTAGTTTTGGGCTTTTTGATTTATGAAAGACGCTATCGTTCTGGGGATTGACATTGGCGGCTCGCACTTAACGGCAGCGCTGGTGGACGAAGCAACCAGGAAATTTGTTCCCGATTCTTACCTCCGCGTGCGTGTAAATTCAAAGGGAACAGCCGAGGAAATCCTCGATATCTGGACGAAGGCCATTGACGATACATTTCAGGCTCACCCGGTAAAAAGTAAAAGGATCGGGATTGCGATGCCCGGTCCGTTTGATTATGCTAACGGCATTTCGCTGATCAGGGGTCTTGACAAATATGAAGCACTCTACAAGCTTAATGTGAAAGAAATTCTTTCGAAACGGTTGAGCATTCCGGAAACTTCAATTTTAATGATGAACGATGCCGCGTGTTTTCTGCGCGGTGAAGTGTATTATGGTGCAGCCAGGGGATATCAGGATGTAATCGGAATCACGCTCGGAACCGGAACCGGCAGTGCGATGCATCATCATGGCATAACCCACGATGCAAACCTGGGCCCGGCACCGTTTATGGACAGCATAGCCGATGAATATTTTTCTACCCGCTGGTTTGTAAAGCGATACAGCGAATTAACCGGTAATACGGTAAAAGATGTGAAAACACTTGCTGATTTACATGGGTCGGATGAGCAGGTGAAAAACATCTTCAAAGAGTTTGTAAAAAATCTCGTGGTGTTTTTAGAGGGATTTGTACGTGCCGAGAAGCCGCAAGTGATTGTGATGGGCGGAAACATTGCACAGTGTTCTTCACTTTTTATGGAGGATTTAACAGCTCAGCTTGCTGGGCGGAATATTACCGTTCCGATTGTCCGTGCCGAGCTTGGCGAAGAAGCGGCCATTTTAGGCGCAGCCAGTCTTTTTGAATCGAAAACAATATTATAAGTTATACACCTATGGAATTCCAACTAAAGAGCAGCGAGCGTAAAGCCGTATTTGAAGAGATCGCCAATTACCTGGATGGATTAAACCTGAAGGTGGTATCAAATGACTTCACACGCCCATGGGGTGGTTTTTTTGTGATCGATGAATCCCAGGCGAAGCAGTTCGCAGAGTTATTTTTTCCGGGTGTGGATTTGTCATCGCTGCGGATCAGCGGAAAGCTAAGTCCGAAGATTCTGGTAGTTGAACCAAAGAAACGCTTATCGTGGCAATATCATTTCAGACGGGCAGAAATCTGGCGTGCAGTTTCCGGCAAAGTTGGCGTTGTTACGAGCATGACCGATGAAGAAAAAGATACTACGCACCTGAAGCCCGGAGATGAAATCCGGCTTGCTCAAGGCCAGCGTCACCGGCTGATGGGGCTGAACGAATGGGGCGTTGTTGCCGAAATCTGGCAACATACCGATGCACAAAATCCATCTGATGAAAGTGACATCGTTCGTCTGCAGGACGATTTCGGAAGATAAATTTCTTACAGACGATCGAATCTATCGCTGGATTTTTGTTCAACGTTCAAAACAAATGTCAACCTGGGCTTGTCGAAGGTTGAACCTTAAACTTTAGATCTTAAACCTTAAGCAGCTACCGTATCGTTGGGTTCTTTTCTAAGAGTCCATCCAATGCTTCCGAGTAGTACCAGCAGCATAATCCATGAACAGGCCGTAGTAACTTTATTACCCACCGTGTAGGCACGTGGTTCGAATTTGAACTCGATCGTATGTTTACCTGCCGGAACTTCCAGTGCGCGGAGTACATAATCAACACGCATGATTGAGGTTTCTTTTCCATCAATGGTCGCGATCCATCCGTCCGGATAGTAGATTTCAGAAAACACACCCAGCCCGTTCACCTGCGACTGCGACTCATATTTAAGATACCGTGGTGTATGCTCCAGGTTCACGAGGGTTGCAGTTGAATCAAATTGAAAGGTTGGCGCCTTGAATTTCGATGTATCGATCAAGGCTGTCTTCCGCGTATCAATGCCGTTGATTTTTGCAAGTTCTTCATTCGGTGAGTTCACACTTACCACATCCTGAACAAACCATGCCGGGCCCGGAGTGGCATCGTTCACCAGGTAGGCATTAGCCTGTTCGCCATAAATAATGTACTTACAGTTAAGCATGTTCAGCGTGCTGTAGTTCGCAAAATTGAACTTGCCGGTTTGCGCATCTGCCGAAAGTCTTCCCATATCAGCGTATAGACACGAATCCATCAAATCCTGGTACCTGCGCAGAATCGCGCCATGATACCCGGTTACCGAATTAAAGAAGTATGAAGCCCGGCCGCCATTTTCGGCGTTGTATACGCGATAGTAACTTTTATCTTTTAAAACCTGCTCTTCAGAAGGTTGTAAGGCAAACACAGCTTCGCGCTTGCGCTTGTAGTTTTCTTTAGCGAAGTAACGCTTGTCGATGATCGTCAGATCGATCATTACCATAAAGGCAATAAATCCACATACGATCCACGGAGAAACCTTTTTGATCAGGTTGAAATAAATAATGATAAATATCGCGGCAATGAATGCCAGCGACCGGAATGCGTCACTTCGCATGAGGGACTTCCGATCTTCGCGTAACGCACTTAAGAACCAGTTCGGAAGATTCTCCTCACCCTCGCGCATAAAGCTGAACATTCCGCCAAACACCAACAGCAACAGGCATACCCCTCCGGTTACACCGAACGCAATCCAAAGTTTCTTCTTTGTTTCGGCAGTAATTCCTTTTTCAAATAATCTCTCAAGTCCCATCAATCCCAGCAAGGGCATTGCCAAAAACGCCATCGACAACGCGAAAGTCACGGAACGGAACTTGTTGTATCCCGGCAGGTGATCGAACAAAAAGTAGTTGAACGATTCGAAATTTTTACCCCAGCTCAACACAATGGCAAATGCGCTGATGCTCACCAGCCACCATACATATTTCCGTTCGGCAAACAAAAGTCCGACAACAAAAAGCAATACGATTATGGCACTGCCATAGTAAGGAGCGGCCAACGGTTGTGTTCCCCAATACGGACTAGTATAAGCTGCAAGCTGGTTGGCCTGCTCGTTGTTGCCGGAGTTTACCAGCGCCTGGTATGTTTCACTTTTTTGATTTTGAACAAGATACTCCTGGCTGCTTCCGCCATAGAAATTTGGAATCAGGAACGTAATCGGTTCCAGAATACCATTACTGTATTCAAACGCTTTATCGCGGTTCATGCCGCTTGCCGGTGCCACGTTGGTTTGTGCCGGAGTACTCAGTTCATTTTTACCACGGGCAGAGTAGGTTGTATATTCCTTAACGGCCCATAATTGTCCGAAGAAGGTTCCGGCCGCCAGCAGCGCGGCAGGGATGAGAATGCCAACATTCTTGGCAAAGTCAACTACTTTCTTGTCGCGGATGGCCACAATCAATTGCATCAGACCGTATCCTAACACAATCAGAATCATGTAATACGTTACCTGCAGGTGATTCTCACGCAGATGAAGTGCAAGGGCAGCCCCGGTTACGCCAAATCCTAAAACGCGTTTACCGGAGAATGTTAAATGAATACCGGCAATTACTAACGGTACCAAAGCCGTGGCACCGATTCGTGCATTGTGCCCGGCTCCCAGGCCGATGATCATAAATGAAGAAAGTCCGAAGGCAAATGCTCCCGCTATCGCGAGATACGGCCGTATGCCGAACGCCAGAAGCATGATGTAATAGCAAATGAATGCCAGGAAAATATTAGAGACCGGGTGGGGGAGTGAAAGTGTGAGTACGCGCTTGATCAAACCAATCGCTTCGTTGCCCCACTGCACACTCACCATATACGCGGGCATACCACTATACATGCCAGGCGCCCACAAGCCTTCCTCACCGGTTTGCTCACGGTAGTCGGCAAGCGCTTTTGAGCCCGCGATGGATTGTGCAATGTCGTGCTGAACAAGTGTTTTGTTTTCGAAAAATATCGGGTTAAAAAAGAAAACCGTGACAAGGAAAAAAGCGACAACGGCAATCAGATGCGGGAATACGTTCCGGACGAAATTGATTTTTTTCATGAGTGAGCGTTAGCCCCGCAAAATAGCAAATTCGACCGGGTATTTTGTTTGGAAACCGGGTGGGCCGAAATGAAACATGCCGGCTTTTTCAGGGCCGGCATATTCCGTCATTAATAGTAAAGAGTATCGTCAGAATGTTACTCCAAAGCTGAAGGCATTAAGTTTCGGTCCTTTGCCGGTGGCAAACAATTCGTTCATATCATAGTTGATGAAGAAGTCGGCCGAGCGAACCCCAATCTGCATACGCAAGCCATAGCGGAAGTTATTGAGGTAAAAGTTATCGCGGTTGCGTTCACGCTGGCGATCGCCATCTTCGTCTTTGTATACCTGGCGCGCCCAGCTTCCGATGCGGTAGCCTGCATACGGGCCGATACCAAGCCGAAAGCCTGAATTGTATGTTCTCCATCGTCTGCCCCCACGATCTTCACCAAAGCTGAACATGGGCACAGCCGATACATTGAGGTACGTTACTCCGAGCTTGCTCTTGATGAATGATACATCGCGGAAGTCTTCCTCGAAGCTTACACCTTCATCATCTTTTACAACAATCGTGTTATCGTTTTGGAACCGGAAAATGTTCCAGCTTACACCCAATGCCCACTCAACATAAAAGTTGTTGGTAACGGAGGTGCGTTGCACGGAATTCAATCCAAGATACCACGATCCCCACGGCCGGGTGGCATACGGCTGACCTTCTTCATCCGGAAATTTTCCATCCTGCAGGTAACTGTTCAAACCCAGGTCGACATTAAATGCCTGGCGCGTGCGATGACGGTGTTTGTGACGCAAGTAATCATCATCGTTATCGTTGTCATCGTCATCGTCTTCATCGTTGTGATATACGTTAAAGTCGCTGGGTGTTACATCGGTTGCTACGGCATCGGTCTTTTCACTTGGGTTCACAACAACAACCACACTGTCGTTCTTTTCAAGGCGATTGAGAATATCGTCAAACATTGCCTGGAAATCGTACTGGCGGAGTTGCTCAAGATCGCTCTTGTCGCGGATGGTAAACACCATGCGACTGGTTTTAGCCAGCTCCACTACAACCGTGTCGGTTTTCTGTGCGAAAGTTGTTAGCGTAGTAAACAGGATAATCGTGAGGGTCAAATTTTTTTTCATACGGTCGTTCATTAGTTCTCGCTTTTCTTTTTACCGAAGCTCAGCGCCAGAAAATCATCTTTCTTTTGCCGGAGATCAGCCAGGCCACCTTCTGAATTTTTTGCAGCGTAAGCAAGTCCGATCAGCTTCTGTATTCCAGATGCGTCTTTATCTTCGGGCGTTGCTTCAGGCGATAACTTTTTCTTTAAGAATTTTGCATTCACTTCACGGTTCGTGTAAACAATTGTATTGGATGATTCAGCTTTCACCGGTGTAACGATTTCTGCAACCAGTTCTTTTGGTTGTGAAACGGGATTGATAGCAATAGAATCGTTTACTGCCTGTTCTGATTTTTGAACAGGCGTTTCAACCCTTGCTGCCGGTTGATGATTGATTGTTGGTACCACATCGCGAACAATTTTTTTCTTACCGGGAGTTTGTTGTTTGTTAACGGTATCCTCTTTTTTCATTTGGGATTCCTTAACCGTGTCGACAGGCGTTACAACAGGTTTATTTTTTGTTTCGGCAAGGGCTTCCGGATTTTTTCCGGCTGGCCAAACCAATACAGCAGCGGTGGCCAGTATTGCAATACCGGCAGCGATCCGAAGCCATATAATTGCACGGGATGGCTTCGAAAGATTTTTTTCGATCCGGTCCCATGCGGCAGCAGGAGCGGGGCGCTGAAAGTTTTCCAGCTTCTCGCGAAACAATTTATCAGGTTGTGATGTCATGACGTTGTTGGTTTGTTTTCCAATCGTTGTCCGTTAATAGCTTTTGTAAACATGCGCGTGCGCGACTGAGTTGCGATTTCGAAGTGTTCTCGCTGATGCCGAGCTGATCGGCAATTTCCTTGTGCGAGTAGCCATCGATGGCATACAGGTTAAAGACGATGCGATACCCCGAGGGGAGTTCGTTGATCATCGTCATCAGGTCCTCCGCTTCGAGGTGATCGCTCAATGATTTGTAATCGGGTTCGTAATCGGCAGCCTCCAGTTCCAGCTCCAGGTACATGTTACGGTTTCTGCGCAACCAGGTGAGTGCTTCATTGACCACCACCCTGCGGATCCAACCCTCAAAACTTCCTTCACTTTTATATTGATCGATCTTGTCAAGGATTTTTGTGAAGGCCGTTACCAGCACATCTTCCGCTTCCATGGAATCCTTCACATACCGGCAGCAAAGCGCATACATTTTGGGCGAGAATGTATCGTACAGGCGCTTCTGGGCCGCACGGTCGCCCCGGCGGCATCCTTGAATAAGCTCCTGTTCGTTAGCCCGGTAAATTTTGAAATCCATTTAAGTTGGTCGCCTGTAAGATGCCATAACGGTGCCACAGGTTGCACGGGTGCGAAAAAATTAAAAAACCCGCATGTTTTGGCTCGTTTGCGTAAATTCGGCGTGTTTCTGCAATAAAGCCCATGTTGCAGAGAGAAGTTCGAAAACAATCGTCACGGAAAAAAATACTTCAATGATTACATCACAGAGAAACCAGGAATGAGATACAAAGATATTTCCTCAAAACTCATGTATTACATAGGGATACTGATACTCGTCTTTGGTATTTCCTTTTTTACGTTTCTTTTGTATAAGGCAACGTTGCTACCGGATGAAACTCTTTTCTTTTTTCTGGTGCCTTTGACTAGTATTGTAGGGGCCGTACTAGTTTTTTTTATTAATAAGGTGATTCATGTCAGGCTGGACGTTCAACGGAGTGTGATCTTATTCGGTACGCTTTTAATGAGTAATGAAATCCCTATTGAACAAGTGAAATTCATGAAAAAGTATCGTTTTTTTGGAAACCGGATGGTTAAACTGAGGATTGACCAAAAATCATTTTATTATCTGGAGCAGGAGGCTGATTCAGAATCTTATTTTGTGAAGTGATAGTTATCATCAGTCCGCACAGGCTGCCGGTTTTTAAATAAACTTTCAATTTGAAATTGAATGCTTCCGGCATATTGACTCGCAAGATGTTTTAAAATTCTAAAAAGTATGAGAAGGCTCAAATGATTGGTCACCTCAGTAGTCTCCTGATATCACATGGAAAACGTTGAAATTTTAAAAGCTCTAGGTGCGTTCTCAAGGTGGATCTTTTCAGGCTTTAAAGGCTCGTTCATGAATTTCTATGACGACAAAAATGACCGATTAAATTTTGTTATTGGGATAGTCTTTCTTGTTGTAGTGTTTACTATTATTCTTCCGGCAGTATTTTTCATTCTCAATTCCTGAAGATCGGGTATTTTTTACCGCAAGATTTCTAACGGCTCTTTACGCCTCCGGATCAAAAATCTCCCCTCACCCTGGTATCCAGCGTAAGCTGCCGGAAGTAGGCTACGTTAACAGTATCTTTTTTCTCTGTTTCAATCCAGTCGGTTGTCTCGGAAGGTGAGAACTGACTTTTATGGCATTTAATCACTGCATAAAGTTTTTCTTCTTCAGCCTGGCTATACGGAATGCGGATGTTCAGGTAGCTTTCATCAGCGGTGTTAACGGCATCGTTCTGTGGCAAGCTCACGAGTTTGTCTTTCGTCCAGCCGATGTAAAACACGGGATACTTTTCATACCAGCCTTCACGTAAAACAACTTCGGTGGTAATGTCGCCAATGCCGCGGTGATCGAGATGACCGGTGTCGCCATCCGGCCCGAACGTGATGATCATGCCCGGATCGATTTCTGCAATGGTTGATTTTACTTTTTCGCGCATCGCTTCGGTTTGCCGAAAGTATTCGCCAATGCCGGTAACCATTCCTGAACCGTCATGAAAGCCTAACAAAATTGGTGGATGAATGCCCATCGCCCGACACGAACATTCAGCTTCTTTCTTGCGCACCGCAACCAGTGAATCACCTTTCGGAATTCCCGCATGTTCGCGGTAGCCATACCGGCCATCGGTAGCAAGGGCGAGATACACGTCATGATCGCCAGCGTATTTCGCCAACACGGGCGCAACAGCCGTTTCATCGTCAGGGTGGGCGAGGATCACTAAAATTTTAGTGTTGGCAATGGGTGTGTGTTTCGGCTCAGGTGTACACGCGAACGCCACCAGGCAGAGAACCAGCATGAAGTTTTTCATAACAGAAAGATAGGAAGATAACTGCTTCGGTGAAGTGCAATTTTCAACTTGTCAGAACAGCTCATTACTTTTCTTTTGCTCGCCGAAAAGAAAAGGGCGCCACGAACACTGCGCACCTCCGCTCTGCTGACCGCCTTGCTCGCGCACATTCCCCGGTTTGCGCCGCGCTGTTCGTGGACGTCCGCGCGCAAAGGCTATGTAGATAGTTGAAAAATTTGATCGCAGCACGGATGATAGCGAACAACCTTCCCCATGAACTGTGGAGGTATGAAAAGGTATTAATAGTTTAGATGATTAGTTTTTCTGATACTTCCGGGCAGTCTCAATCATGAGTTCGCGCCTTGGAATAAACTGGCCACCTACTTCTTCCAGCACATTACCATTGGCATCGAGCACGAGCAGGGTAGGATAGCCCCGTACTTTGTAACGTTCAGCAAGCGCAATACCATCACCTTTTTCGGCATCATACTTCAGGCTGATGAAACTCTTGTTCATCGCGTCACCAACTTCTTTATCAGTGAGTACGTTTTGTGTAAACTCCAGGCATGGGACACACCATGCGGTGTAGAAGTCGACAAAGATTACTTTGTTTTCAGCCTTGGCTTTTGCCTGTGCTTCTTCGAAGCTGATCTTGTGGAAGGTTACTGTGGTGTCGATGTCAAACAGCTTGCGTTTGTTATGATTGTTGATCATGAACATGGTGCCGGCTGTAAGTACAAACACGCTGCCTGCGGCAGCAAGTGAAACAAGACTCAGCGCGCGCTTGCGGTTGCTGATTAAATTAAACGCGAAGCCCGCCAGAACAATTACGAGTGAAATTCTGCCGTACGGTTGCCGCAGCTGAATCCATAAGAATATGGAGTATGCTGCCAGCACCGCCAGCAACACGAGCGGTAACGCTTTTCGGTTTCTCATGGTGTGGAACAGTTAGCGGAGCAATTTTCCGATAACCAGGCCGATGTAGAACAGGATTGCGACAATTACGAGGATGATGAACATATGCGTAGGGTTTGGGTTTCGGGTTTTTTAGGGGTGCCGCGCTTTCTTTTACGCAGCACCCGGTTTTTTGTTACTCTTTAATTACTTCGGCCGGATCGCCCTGGTAGCTGATTTTGCTGGAAATACCTTCTTTCATTTCCAGTCGGCCGCTGGCCGTTACCTTGGCGGTCGATGCGCTGGTGGTTTCGATCATGGCGTTCTGAACCGGGAAATCAAATGCTCTCAAAGTCGATGCGCCCTGAACCAGCGCGTCTAATGCGTGCCCCTGACCTTCAAGCTCAAGCTTGGCAGCGCCCGCAAGATTAACGTTCACCCGGCCGGCTGTAAGGCTTCCTTTTACAGTTACTGGTCCGTATACTTCAATATCCAGATCGTCTACATTGAAATCTTCGATCCGCACTTCGCCGGCACCTTTCAGTTTCAGGCCTTTGAGTTCAGGAAGTGTTACACGGATTTTGGTTTCATCGAGCCCGGAAAGGTTTTTAAGATCAAAGTTTTTCGTAGCCCCACTGTACTCGATCTTAAGCGTGTTACCGAACTGGGTCACTTTATATTTCTTCTCTTCATCCTGGTCGGGACCGTCAATCGAAATGCCATGCGTGCCTTGTTCCTGAATGATGGTCACATCAAAGAAACCGCTGATCTCAACCTCATTGTAATCGCTCAGCGAATTGATTCGTTCGGTCTCGGCTTCTTCTTCCGAAACTTCAACAACCGGGCAGCTTACGCATTTGAAGTCTTTGCTCTCTTTCGAGATCACCCAGGTGTTATTCTGGAACTCGCTGTTGTTGTACCAGCCGATATTGCTCAGCCTGAAATCTTCTTCGATGTAGAACGGATAATCAAACGGAACATAAAGTTCGATGATCGCGTGCTGACCGCGAAATACACCGTCTTTTTTAAACGTCAGGTTCGAATCGAATGTATATACCGAGTCTTGAACCGTTACATGGTAGTCGACCATTTTGGCGTTTTCGATTGCTACCTGACGGCTCAAGCCTTGCGATTCAATAATCTGAACCATTTTAATTTCGTTGCCGGCATAGCCCTTTATTTCCACGCGCGGCCGAATATAATCGTCAAGACCGGTTTCATTTATGCGAAGTACGATACGCTTGTTCGCGGTCGGAAGTGAATGAACTGATTCTGTTTTCAATTCACCATCCTGTTTAAAGGAGTATACAATCTTCGGGATCGTGAAGCTTAACACCAGCAAGCTTGCCAGGAACAACACAAACATCGACCAGCCTACTACCGAGCTGAATACAATCCGCTTGGCGATAGTTGATATCCCGAGCAGGGTGATAAAGATACCCGGAAGCAAGGATGCGATAAACGCTGCAACAATGGCTAATGCAGGTACAGCTCTGCTCATGGCATCGATCGGCAGACTGGCTTCATTAAAAGGAACTCCTAAATGAATAGGTACGGAGCTGCCGGAGATTACCCCGATTAAAATTCCGGTGGTAATGATAACCGACAGTACCATCGAAAGGCCGAGGAAGGTTATCAGCACCCCGATTGCTACGCGGATAACTTCCAGCAGGGGACGGATGAGTTTGCCGATGCCGGTGAGAATCATCCCGATAAGCCGGAACGGAAAAAGAATGATTTTAACAAACACATTCTCTTCATCTTCCTTTACGTTGAAATTTTTTTTAAGATTTGATTCGATGTTTGAGAGTGTAACGGGTTCGCCCTGCATTTCCATCTTATCGGTAATGGTAACGGCTGCAGGCAGTACAATCCAAAGGACTACATAGGCCACTAACCCGAATCCGAAAAATGCGGTAACCACAAACAACAATCGGATTACAATGATGTCGATCCCGAAATAGGCAGCGAGTCCGCCCGACACGCCACCGATAACTTTGCGCTCGTTATCGCGGAACAGCTTGCGGTTAGCCTGAATTTCTTCGAGCGTGTATGATCCCGGGATGGCGATCCACATGATCACGTAAACCAACAAACCGAAACCCCATGCGAACGTGAGCAATGCAAAGAAAAGGCGCACCCAAACAGCATCAATGTTAAAGTAGTGTCCAAGACCGGCACAAACACCACCCAGAATTTTGCGAGCCTGATCGCGCAGGAGCTGACGCGGTGGTGTATACGCCTGACCGGATTGCCTGCGCTCGGCTTGCGGTTGTGGTTCCGCCTGCTGCGAACTCTGTTGAAACTCTTGTTCTTCGGCCGCTTTAAAGTCGCTTACGCTACCCATGGTTTGCACCAGCGAGTTTACATCTTCAAACGTAATCACCTGCTTGCCTTCGCTGAGTTTGCCCAGGAAGATTTCAGCAATGCGGCTTTCAATGTCCGACAGGATTTCACTGCTGTCTTCAAAGGAAGAGAAGTATTTGTTAATCGAATCGAGATACTTTTTCAGAACCTCGTACCCGTCTTCCTCAATGTGAAAGATGATTCCGCTGATGTTGATGCTTATATTCTTTTTCATAAAAAATGAAGAATCGTAGTTAGTTGGTTTATGCCTTGGTGTTGCTGCGTGAGGTGATCATTTCGGTAGAGTGGATGAGCTCGTCCCACGTTTCGGTGAGTTTCTCCAAAAACTTCGCACCCTTGTCGGTAAGCTTGTAATACTTGCGCGGTGGACCGGATTTCGATTCCACCCATTTGTATTCCAGCAGGCCTGAATTTTTCAGGCGGGTAAGCAGGGGATAAAGCGTGCCTTCCACCACAATCATCTTGGCGGAGGTCAGCTCGTCAATCATGTTGGAGGCGTACACCTCACCCCGGGCAATGATGTGAAGAATACAGTACTCCAGTATTCCCTTCCTCATCTGTACTTGTGTGTTCTCCAGGTCCATAGTGTTTCGTTATCGACTGCATGGATTATGCAGTTGTACTTGGCAATACCAAGTACTGTGCTAGAAAACAACTGGTTTTGTAAGGCACTGATTTTCAGTTCTATAAATTTAAATGTGATTGATTTCGCCCGTGCTTTCCTAAGACAAACTTACAAAAGTGAACACTTTTTAGGGGCCTTGTGAACAGTTTTGAACAGTGAATTCTTTAAACTATCAGGATTTCAGGGAAGCTTTCAGTTTCTCATAATTAGCCTGATATCCGTATCGCATGATATCAGTCTTATACATGGAATAGGCCCGGTCAAGGACGGCAGGCGTATAGTAATCTGCGTAGGAATATGATGCCGTACTTTTATTGAGGTGCGGCAGTACCATTTCATGCGTCTGCAGGAATTGCTCAAGTGCGACCGGTTCTTCCAGTTTAAAGATGGTTACGCTTTTACCAGTTGTTTCGTATGCATCGATAAAACAATGTTGTGGACGAAAATGCTGATCTTTTAGGCGGTCGGGAATTTCGCTAACGCGCGATACAAATGTTGCAAACGACATGTCGGGCTTAAGTATCCCGAAAAGGTAATCGGCATACAAAAAATCGGACTGCCTGTTCTCAAAAAAGTCACGGTACACCGAAACCAACCGGGCAAAAGGGTCGCGCACAACTGTGAAAAACTGCTCTGTGTCCTCGTTCACAGGATTAAGATTTACATCCGCCAGAAAATTTATTTGCGTGTCATTTACACGCTGAGTTTTCAAGGCGGGGTATTTTTTTACGAGCATCGCATAGCTGATGGAGGTATTGGCCGACTTCGGAATGCGGATGTACGCGATTTCTGATGCGGTGAGATGGCCCCCTCTCTTCCGGAACGCAGACCGGATAAATGCCAATTGTGCTACGAGGTTGTTGGGGGAATTTGATTCTCTGCTTTCCGTCAGCGCCAGCTTGTTCGGAGGCACGTATGGACTAAGTGATTCAAGTACCTGGGCGCGGTTTTTCTGAAAGTTTTGCCCGCGGCCGCGAAGCGTTCCGTACCGTAAAATTTGTGCCGCGAGCTGGAGGTATTTTTTCAATCTGAAAACCCGGTTTCAACGCGAAAGATAAAGCTTTCGAACCTCTTACTTTACGTTCGTAACCGGTATATAGTACACCATAGGCTTCCGTATATTGCGTGCAAATTGGTGTTGGTGGTTAATTCCCGGATGAAACGTCTCTTTTTTACATTTTTAAGCATTTTTCTGGCATTCCAGGGATTTTCCCAGTACGGCAACGAATGGGTGAATTTCAGCCAGCCCTACTATAAAATTTCCGTTGCGAAAGACGGGCTTTACCGCCTCACGGCTACCGACCTTCAGAACGCAGGCTTTCCGGTGGCGTCAACCAATCCGCAACGCATCCAGATTTTCCATCGCGGCATCGAACAACGCATTCGCGTAGCGGGTGAACTGGACGGAGTTTTTAACACGAGCGACTACGTTGAATTTTACGGTCAGAAGAACACCGGCTTCAGCGACAATGAACTGTACGCGCCTTCTACACAGCCCCATCAATATTATAACCTGTATAGCGATACGTCAGCTTACTTTTTAACAGTAAGTTCGTCTACACCCGGTTTGCGGATCGAATTGTTTTCGGAAGTGAACTTCGGCTTGCCTGCGGAAACTTCACACACCGATGAAAAACTGTTGTTGATGACAAATGATTACAACACAGGAGCACGATACCTGGATTACATTCAAAATACTTTCTTTGAAACAGGCGAAGGCTGGACCGGTCAGGAGCTGGCCGGCGGCAATGCGCTAACGTTCACGTTAACGGATATCAATAACACTTCGCAAAGTTCCGGTAGTCCTGTATTGAATGTTCAGATTGTGGGACGTCAGGAGAAAAGCCATCAGGTTGAGATCTGGGTTGGACCCTCTTCACCTTCACGCTTGTTTGGTCAGCAATCGCTTTATGGATCGGACGTAGTAACCTTAAGTGGTACATTGAACTGGTCGGATATTGGCCCTGACGGGAAACTGTTTGTGCAGGTAAAGTCTGTCGGCTCCAGTTCCCGGATCAGCGCCTCGTATATCAAACTTCAATATCCGCAGACGTTCAATGCTGCGGGCGCAACTGAGAAATTCTTCATACTCAATCCTAACCCGGGAAATAAGTCGTATGTGGAAATTACAAACCCTGCACCCAATACACAGTTGTTTGATGTTACTGAGCCAAACAATGTGATCGCCATCGATCCGAAAGGCACCACTATACTCAAACCGGTGATCGATAATACCTTTTCATCGCGCAAGATTTTTGCAACATCGGTTTTCTCAACACCACCCGTTAAAAAAATTAGTTTTCGGAATATTAACCCTTCGGGGGAATTCGTAATCATCAGTAACAAAGCGCTCATGAAACCTGCCGGCTCATATTCCGATCCGGTAAAAGCATATGCCGCATACCGTGCTTCCGCGGAAGGCGGCTCGTACGATACCCTTACGGTTGAAATGGATCAGCTTTACAACCAATTCAACTATGGTGAAATATCACCGCTGGCTATTACGCGATTCATGCGATACCTTGTTAATCAGGGTAATCCAAAATATCTTTTTCTGATTGGAAAAGCACTGGATGTGTGGTACGGCTACCATCGCAACCCATCGGCTTTTACATTGAAAGACCTGGTGCCGACAGCTGGTATGCCAGCGTCAGACATTTACTACACAGCCGGATTGGCCGGAGGCAATCCAAACGAACCCGCGGTTGCCACTGGTCGAATAACCGCCAGCACACCTCAGGATGTTGCAGCTTACCTGAACAAGGTAAAGGAAATGGAGGCTCTTCCGTTTGATGGTTTGTGGCGTAAGGATATTCTTCATTTGAGTGGAGGCATTAATCCAGGCGAACCAGCGTTATTCGCTGCGAATCTGCAGGAACTGGAGCCTTATGCTGAAGAATATTACCTCGGAGGTCATGTCACTGCCATCTCTAAAAAAGATATCGGCCTTGAACTGTTCAATGTTTCCGACTATGTTAACAAAGGACTGAACTTGGTTACGCTGTTCGGTCACTCTTCTCCCGGACAAAATGATGTAAACATAGGTTTTGTCAGCGCTCCGGACCTTGGATACAACAATCAAGGAAAGTATCCAATGTTCCTGATCAACGGCTGTAACGCAGGCGACTTCTTCGCGACCACAACCCGTTATGGAGAAGACTGGATCAACACGGCTAACAAAGGCGCGGTCGGTTTTATGGCCAACACTTCATTTGGTTATGAGAACTATCTGAAAACATACTCACATGCTTTTTATCAGATTGCCTACAGCGACTCGGTTTTCATACACAAGGGAATTGGTGACGTGCAAAAAGAACTGGTTCGTCAAACAACTGATAATGACGGATCGTTGCAAATGATCACGCAATCGCAGCAGATGCTTCTGCTCGGTGATCCGGCTGTGTCGTTATTTGGTGCGAACAAACCCGACTATGAGGTAAATACGGCAAACATTTTTGCTGAATCGTATACCGCTGACCCAATCACGGCTGTTAGTGATTCTTTTGCATTAAAAATTATCGTGCGAAACTTTGGTCGTGCTAAAGAAGATACGCTTGATATCCGGGTAACGCGCTTGCTGAGCGACAATACTACTATCACCTACGACTCAACATTCTTACCTGTTTTGTATTCAGACACACTGTCGTTCAATATTCCGCGTGATAACAGGGGAGCTGGCAACAATACCTTTACGGTTACAATCGATCCGAATAACAAAGCACCGGAACTTAATGAAAACAACAACTCCACGGATTTCTCGCTGCTGGTTCCACTTAACTCAGCCCGGAGTCTTTATCCGCAAGGCTTTGCGATCGTGAATTCACTTACCACAAACCTGGTTGTTCAAAGTACAAATCCGCTGGACGATGAGCGTGAGTTTATAATCCAACTCGACACAACCGACCGGTTCGACAGTCCTTTCGTCAAAGAGCTTTCTGTTACAGGAAAAATTATCACGCAATCGGTAAATCTCATTTCATCGGTTGATACGCTTGCCTACTACTGGCGTGTTAAACTCGCGCAACCGGAAGAAAATGAAAGCGGTGACTGGGCTACAACGTCATTCACGTATATCAAGAACGGACCCGAAGGCTGGGCACAGGTGGATTTCCCGCAGTACGCATCGAATGAAACGATCGGGCTTGTAAAAGAAGCGGAAGGAAAAAGACTGGAGCTTCAGGAAACGGTTACCAGTTTATCGATCAAAACACTTGGTGTGAATTATCCGGGCTATGTTACGAACGCAGCATTGCCGCGCACGTATCATCCCGAACTTTCGGTAAAAGTAAACGGCTCCGAGTATCACCCGGTGTCGCTTGTCACGGCAACTCCCGGACTTGGATGCCGCAAAAATTCTATCAGCTTACTTGCCTTCAAAAAAACTACCGCGTTGCCTTATATGCCGGTTGCAGTTCAGTATCCTGACGCACGCGCCTGCGGCAAACGCCCCGAAATTATTACCAACTATACTACGTCCGATATTGTTTCAGGCGATGGCAAAGACATTATTGCATACATTAACAATGTAGCCGTTGGTGATTCTGTGATCTTGTTTTCACTTGGTAGTCCGGGTTATACCTCGTGGCCGGCTGCAGTCAACACCAAACTTGCTGAGCTGGGAGTTGCATCGGCGCAATTGGCAGCGTTGCAACCGGGTGAGCCTGTTATAATTTTTGCCCGTAAAGGATCGGCCCCCGGAACCGCAGTGATTAAGCGTACGGTTGCGGCACCGGCTGAATCACAATCACTGTCAGTTGATGCCAGCGTTACCGGTCGTCATGTTTCGGGCGAAATGAAATCTTCGGTGATTGGTCCGGCAACCGCATGGCAAAAGATTTCTTTCCGCGGAAAGGTCTCTGAGGTCCCAGTAACGGATCAATTTACATTTGATGTGATTGGTATATCGCTGAACGGAACAAAAACTCCGTTATCAACAGGCATTACCTCAACCTCCGTCAATATTTCGAATATTGATCCTGATCAGTATTCCTACCTACAGCTGATCTTCCATGCGTCCGATGAGGTTAACCTGACTTCACCGCAGCTTGAAAACTGGATTGTAGCGTACACGCCTGCTGCGGAAGGTGTGATTACGTACTCAGGTGAAACAACTACACAAACACTGGCGGAAGGTGAGATCTTTACGGGCACGTATGGATTTATGAATATCTCCAACAAATCGTTCAGCGATTCACTAACGGTTCAATATACCGTATACAACAAGGTACTACACACCTCTGACATTCGTACGAAGAAAATCTTTGCACCTGTGCCTGGTGAAGAAACTGCATTTGAGCTGAGCTATGCAACCGACAATAAAGCCGGGCTCAATGATGTTCGTGTTTACGTGAACCCGCGGACGCTGCCTGAACTTTATTATGATAACAACGTACTGGTGTTGCCTGACTTTCTGAATGTGCAGGGCGATATCTTCAACCCGGTGGTTGATGTTACAATTGACGGCCGATATGTAACGGATGGAGATTACGTCTCAGCAAATCCGAAGATTGTTATTAAGGTGTGGGATGAAAACCCGGTGCGATTTAAAACCGATACAACCGGAGTGGAGGTTTTTCTGAAATATCCGGGCGACAATAATTTTACTGCGATTCACTTTTCGCGTACCGATGTTCAGTGGTTTCCGGCAACATCCGTTTCCGATTTCCGGGTTGAGTTTAACCCGATCGGTTTGCCGGAAGGAACCTATAACCTGAAGGTTAATGCCGAAGATGCCAATGGAAACTCTGGCGGAAGTGAGCCATATGTTTTGAGCTTTGTGGTCCTGGCCGATAATTCGGTAGTGATAGAAAAACCTTATCCGAACCCTGCGCAGAACAATATATTTTTTACGATAGTCATTACAGGTGATCAGCAACCGGATGGCATGTTGCTAGAAATTATGAATGCAAACGGGCAGACCGTTGCAACATTTACGAAAAGTGATTTGTTTGTCGGTACGAACGTGCTTACATGGCAGCGTCAGAATGCTGCAGGTAATATGGCTCCCAATGGAATGTACCTATACCGGATGATCCTCACACGCACAGGTAAACCGGTGAAAACTGCCACAGGCAAACTGGTCGTAAACTAACCTTCTGATTTCTAAGCTTTATTAAAGTTCGTACGTATAAATGTCCGAAAGCCCTTTCAGGATTTTGGCAAAATCAATCTTAAGATCAATCAGGCGTCCGGTCTTTACGTCAAACACCCAGCCGTGAATGGTAAGGCCGCGTTCACGATAGGCCTGCTGTACGTCAATTGTTTTTAGCAGGTTAACGCATTGTTCCTGCACGTTCAATTCAACGAGCCGCTTATAACGTGCTTCTTCGTTTGCAATAGCGTTCAATTCTTCTTTATGCAACCGATAAACATCCTGGATGTTTCGCAGCCACAGGTTGATGATACCCATGTCGGTCGATTCCATCGCTGCTTTTACACCACCACAGTAGTAATGACCGCATACAACAATATGCTGCACTTTAAGATATTGAACAGCATAGTTTACTACCGACATCACATTGAGATCACTATTGGCAATTACGTTGGCGATGTTGCGATGCACAAATACTTCGCCCGGCCGTGCACCCATCATTTCTTCTGCTGTTACGCGGCTATCGGAGCAACCGATGTATAAAATCTCCGGAGATTGTCCTTTCGAAAGGTCGTTAAAGTAGTTCGGATCAAGCCTCAGGTGCTCTTCAATCCATTGCTGATTGCTCTCTAAAATCTTTTCTAGTACCATATCCGGATAAAAATGAGAGCCTAAACTACAAAAGAAAATGCATACCGCGACACGATATGCACATCCTTTTATGAATGGTTTATTTCGCTCTGGCCTGCACACTGTGCGATGAGATTGTTGCCAGCACGCGACCTTCTTTCAATAAATCGGACGAGTAAAAAAGTGATACGTTTTTCCCTTTCAGTACTTTTTGAAGAGCCGCGATTTCTTTTACCGGAATAGTCATGGCAGGCGATTGACCGTGTTTGATGTCGGCAAACTTCCATTCTTTCAAAACCTGTTGATTGTCTTTTACTGCAAGCTTGCGGTTCGTGCCGGTTTGTCCGCAATGATTGAATGTAACCTGTATTTCATCTGTCGTTGCAGCGGTTGAAAGATCAACTGTCTTAGTAGCTTTATCCACGTGGAGGAATTGTTGCAACACGAGCGTCTTGCCAACATAAATTTCAAAACTATCGCCACCCCGCAGGGTAAACGCCATTAACGGTGAGGCCAGCACAGCAATCATGAGCAGTGCGAACCTGGTTCTTGTTGAATTTTTCATACCATCGTTGATTTTAGTTGAAGAATCTTTTTATAGCTGAATCAACGCAACTCATTTGTATAAATCCGGATTGTATGACACACGGCAAGCTTTTCTTGATGAACAGCATAGTTTCCCGGATGTCGGTTTCTGAGAAGGCTTACCGGACATGTAGTAACGACTTTTTTTTAAACCGAAAAGTGCTAACATTAAGCCACCTAAACCTAAGTCGCATGAAAAGCACCATTTCTTTTCTGGTAATATTCTTTTGCATCACAGCGTATAGCGCATCCGCGCAGGACAAGCTCAGACAGATGCCCGGCTATGACCGTTTCCAGAAAATATCTCCCCAAATGAGAACTGCCTTTAAAACAGGAGCACTCACTGTCAAGTGGAGTGACGATGGCAGCTACTTCGAATATGAACAGGATAAAAAACTCTACCGGTACACGGTTAAAACAAAGACGCTGACTAACATGGGTGATGCGCCCGCTCCGGAACGCAGGGCACCGGGAGCGCGCCCGGCCCGCGGGCGGCAGTACGACTTTGCCATATCACCCGATGGTAAATGGAAAGCATATACAAAAGACCGTAACATGTACATCAGTCTGCCCGATGGAGGTAACGCAATGGCAATCACGTCTGACGGTAATGATCAGACGCAAATCAAATATGGTGTGGCTACGTGGGTTTACGGTGAAGAGCTTCGGCAGACTACAGCCATGTGGTGGTCGCCCGACAGCAAAAAAATTGCCTTTTATAAATTCCAGGAAAAGAACATAAAGAAATATTATGTGCTGCTTAACCAGTTGAAGCTGCAGGACTCACTTGAGGTGGAGGCGTATCCGAAAGTGGGTGCAGATAACCTGCCCGTTGATCTGATGGTGTACGATGTCGACAGTCACAAGCTTACACAGTTTGATGTGCGCAATGGAAAACCGTTCAGAGACGGAGACTTAGGCACTTATCTCTATGGCATGTCGTGGACACCCGATGGCAAAGAGCTTTTATATCACAGTACAAACCGGAAACAGGATATCATGGAATACCGTGCGGCTGATCCTGCTACGGGAAAATCACGTACCGTGGTTCGGGAGGAATGGCTGGCGAGCTATACCAGCAATTCGCCTGAAATGGTTGTTTTAAAAGATGGCAAACGTTTTATCTGGGCCTCTGAGCGCAGCGGTTTTAACAATTACTACTTGTATGATTTATCGGGGAAACTAATCAATGCGATTACGCAACATCCGTTTGAAGTATCGCGCATAGTTAAGGTCGATGAAAAAGAAGGTGTGCTATATTATATGGCGCGCAGTGGCGACAATCACATGAAGCAGCAACTGCATCGCGTGAAACTTGATGGTACTAAAAATGTCAGGTTAACCAATCCGGCATTCGATCACTCGATTACTCTGTCGCCGGATAATAAATTTTTTGTAGACGTCTCGCAAACACACGATGTGCCCCCGGTAACATCGTTGATGGATGCTAACGGTAAACTTGTTGCCGAACTTGCGAAATCCGACCTCAGTAAGTTTGAATCACTTGGCTTGAAAAAGACTGAAGTATTCACGTTCACTTCCGTGGATGGCGTTACACAACTGCACGGAATGATTCATTTTCCGTCTGATTTTGATCCGGCAAAAAAATATCCGGTGCTGTTAAGTATTTATGGAGGGCCCGGTACCAATGCAGTTCGCGAAACGTTTTCAACTCCTGATGTACTAACCGAGTATGGATTTCTTGTTGTGAATGTAGATGGCCGAAACGTAGGGGGAAGAGGAAAGAAATTATCGGACGTGTTGTATGGAAATCTTGGCATTGTTGAGATGGACGACTTTGCAGCCGGTATTAAATCATTGCATACCCGCCCGTATGTTGATAAGAATCATGTTGGTGTTTTTGGCGGTTCATATGGCGGTACAACAGCTGCAACATTATTGTTCCGGTACCCGGATGTGTTTCAGGCGGCATCGGCAAGCTCGGCTGTTACCGACTGGCGGAATTACGATAATGTTTACACGGAGCGTTTTATGAACCTGGTGTCGAATAACCTGAAAGGATATGAAGCCGGCAGCCTGATGCCGATGGCTAAAAATTTAAAAGGCAATCTGCTGATTTACTACGGAACGGCCGATAACAACGTGCATCCGTCAAACTCGCTGCAACTCATTGAAGCGCTGCAGAAGGCAGGCAAAAGTTTTGAAGTTCAGGTTGGTCCCGACATGGGGCATACTTCGGTGAACCGCGAACGCATGATGGAGTTTTTTATTCAGCATCTTGTGCTGGATAAATAAGCGATAACCTTATAAACTATCAATCCATTTTTCAGTTGCGTTCGCCAGTTCGGGAATGAAAATTTTCTTCCCTGACTTAAAGGAGTGATCGGCACCTTCGAATACCTCAAGCGTGGTATTCTTAAGTTTTTTTGTGACTTGCCTGATCAGTTTAAGATCGGCCAGGGCATCGCGAGAACCCTGCATAAACAGCATCGGTACGGCAACACTTTTTAAATGTTCTGCCCGTTCAATTCCCGGATCACCGGCTGCATGAAGCGGGAATCCATAGAACAGCAACCCACGCACGTATTCAGGATGTTCCTTTGAAAGAAGTTGCGATGTCATCCGCCCACCGAATGATTTGCCGGCTCCGAACAGTTTTACTGTTGGAAAAAGGGAATGCGCTTTCTCCAGCACCATCCCGATTGTTTTCGTGGCTATGGCCGGAACATCCGGCCTTTTTTTGCCGTTTTCCATGTAGGGAAAGTTATACCGAAGCGTGCCAATACCCTTTTGCGCAAGTGCGTCCGAAAGCTGAGTCATAAAAATATGATTCATGCCCGCACCCGCGCCATGGGCAAGAACAATCAGGGCTTTCATCTCAGGCGGTTCCAGTACGGCAGCGGAAACCGACCCGATGGTATCGGAGATTTTAATTTTCAGTTGCTTCATAGAATTAAGCATTTAAGATACACAAAAGTCGCTCAGGCAGCCATGCTTCCAGTTTCAAAGCCTCAAATTGACAAAACTCAAAAAATAAACCTGAGTAAGCCTTTCAATAAAAGCAGGAAAATTTTACTTTTCGAATTGTTGGTATGTCACGAACCTTCGCAAATCTTGTCAAGGCGATCATCTTCAGAAAAGAAGATCAGTATAATTTATCCTATACACAACACAAGCGAATTCTTCTAACAGGGCAACTCTGCCTGATTTCATTCTTTGTTGTTATCCTGTATGCGTTGTTCGATTACACATTTGGCATTGACTACACCTGGCCATATCAGTTGTCGTGCGCCGCAATTATTGCACTGGGCTGGTACCTGAACCGGATTGGTCATCATACCGTGGCCAGCCTGATGTTGGGAATTGGAATAAACCTCACGGTTATGATTTTTTCAAGCCTCGAACAGGTAAGCACCGGGCTGTACATGTTTTACATCACTACCGCAGTGGGGGCATATGCGGTGTTTGGGTATGAAGGCCGCAACAAGGCACTGTTGATTGCCGTCATGTCAATCGCTTGTTTTTTGATAATGGTTTTTGTTCCATTTGATATTTTGCCCCGCCATTCATACACCGAAACCTACATCGCTGCGAATCTGATATTTAATTTTTTAGTCAGTTTGATTGCCTGCGTAACGATCATTCATTTTATGCTGGCTATCCATCAGCGTTCAGAAAGTATTTTGGTTGATAACGAAAAGAAGCTTGTGGTGCAAAACCAGGAATTAATCAAAATCAACAGTGAGCTGGATAAATTTGTGTACAGTACCTCGCATGACTTACGGGCACCGTTAAGTTCTGTGCGCGGACTCATTCAACTGGTTGAACGCGAAACAGACCTGGATGAGATCAAGCTGTATGTAAGCCTGATGAAGAACCGCGTGGACAGCCTGGATAAATTTATTACCGATATTTCCGATTATTCCCGAAACAGCCGGATGGAAGTTGTTCGTACTCCCGTACAGGTTAAGGAATGTATCGGAAGTGTGATTGAAAGCCTTCAGTTTTATCCCGGTTCAGAACGGGTCCGGATGAATTTAAACATACCCGAAGAATTGTCAATTGTTTCCGATCCCATGCGCCTTCAACTGGTAATCGGCAACCTGGTATCCAATGCATTTAAGTATTACGACCCTGGTAAGAAGGAGCATTACCTGAATATCTCAGCAAGCGTTCACGACTCTGCGCTTGACCTCACGTTTTCCGACAATGGCATTGGTATCGTATCCGAACGGTTACCCCGCGTATTCGATATGTTCTTTCAGGCGCATGAAAAATCCATTGGCTCGGGCCTCGGGCTTTACATTGTTAAAGAAACCATGGAAAAACTCGGAGGCACCATCCATGTTCAATCTTCCGAAGGAAAAGGATCGGTCTTTACACTCAGCCTCCCGCTCGTTACTGCTTCGGGTGTTTCCGGTGATGAACAATCACCATCCATGCCGTTACCATAAATGGCAGCGTTGATACCAAAATTTTAACATTCATGCTCAGTATGCCAATTAAAAGCATGAAGGTTAGCAACACTCCGATACCGGCCATCCCCACAAATGTCAGCCATTTGCCCGGAGTCTTTTGAAATAGCGTAGTCAGCAACAGGATTTGCCCGAGCAGCGGGAGTAATGTGAACGGGTGAATGATCGATTGCGGATCGCGGATGAGTTTGGTCAGAATTTCTGCTTCAGCCTCAAACAAGAACATGTTGTTGGTCTGGCCCCACTCAAGATATCCGAAAAGTGAGGTCACAACCAGCAACGCGTTAAGAATTTTTACCTTCATGCCGGGAGAGCTTGATTGCACAGATAGTGCAAATATATTCAATCGCTCCGGCTATTGGAAAGCGCCAAGACTACATCAGCATCTCCATAGCGGATATTTTTTGACGTGCCTCTTTCTTGCCCAGGGAGAAGGAAATCCGATACATTTCAAGGGCTTCTTTTTGTACGAATTTTCGTTTGGCCGATGAGCTCATGTTCTTCATGATGCCGGCCAATACTTCCGCTTGCTTGTAATAAATTTCGGCTGTAGCCAGATTGTTTTTCGCATGGACTTCTTCCATTGTTTTCTGGAGCACTTCAATATCCTGCTGACAGCTTTTTATAAATGCGGCCAGCGTGGAGTCTTTACGCTGAAGCGCGAGGCTGTTGGCTTTAGTTGGAGTAGTCAACTTTTTAGCTTCTGCTTCGAGTCGGGCGATTTTCTCACTCCGGGCATTAACATCCGCCTGCAGCGCGAGTATTGAAGCGGCCATGGTATTAACATATTTGATAGAGCGTTCCATTTGGTCCATCTTCAGATTGATATCTTTCACGTATTCATTAATATCGTTAAGCCTGCTGATATTATTTTGTGCATCGCTGCTTCCATTCATTGGGGCAGCTGTTACCTGGCGGCTTGCATCAATGGAATCAAGCAGGGCTTTTACCTGTTGGGAGTCCATGAGTTCCTGTCGGGTTTCCGCGAGTTCCTGATTAACCGAGTCGAGCTGACGTTCCAGCTTGTTGTTGCTTTTATTGTCAACCGGTTGACAGGCCGATAGCAGAATGATACCCGTTGCCACCAGACTGTTTAGATTAACTTTCTTCATAAACTTTACTTCACTTTTTACGGATCAGGACAAATTTTGCGCCTTCAGTTCGCACCTGAAGCCGAAATCGATGAAAAGAGCGAAATTTTGGCGTTTTTGATATTAGCAATTCCGGCTCCGTGTAGAAAAAAATCTACGTAATCCTCAGGAGTAACTTCCGATTGTTATCGTCAAACGACACCCTGTCACGGGTTGTCACGGTATAGTATTTGATTTGTTACACCCAGATTAAAAGGGAGGAACTGTGAGGAATAATTATTTTCCGCACCTACTGCTAGGCAGAAAGTTGCGGTACGACCGGCAGCAACGCATTAATGAATCGGTAGAAGATCAGGCTAGCTTTGATGAGTTGTTTAAATTGATATTCCACCATGAAAAACTCGTAGCACAGCGTGCCATGCGTGCGATTATGGTCGTAGTGAAAAACACTCCGGAGTTTCTGCAATCTCACGCTGAACAATTGCTGACCATTGTGAGAAGTCAGGATTACAAAGAGATTAAATCCTATGTAATCCAGCTGCTTCCAAAAATTTCGCTTAACCCGGTGGACCTGGAAAGTCTGTGGCATATGTTAACGTACATGGCGCTCAACGCGAATGAACAGAAAAACATTCGGACGCATGCCCTTCAAAGTTTATATGAGTTAACGAATCGCCAGGCTACGTTTGTGTACGAACTTCACGATACGCTGAATGCGCTGACGTATGAACTTACCCCATCCATACAGGCTAAAGTTATAAAGCTTCGTGGCTTGCTGGACAAGATCAAGGTTAATGCTTAGCCAATCGCCTTGCGGACCGCTGGTGCGACTACCGTTCCGAACAGTTCAATCGCACGCAACAATTTATCGTGCGGCATTGTACCCACACCAATCTGCGCCAGGAACCGCGTGTGTTTAAAGAGTTCGTATTCGTAAAGAATCTTATCAATCACCTGCTGCGGACTGCCCACCAACAATGCGCCATGAGGCTCGCGCATCATTTCGTAATGCGCACGCTGCATCGGCTGCCAGCCACGTTCGCCTCCGATTCGGGTCATCACATCGGCATAAGCCGGATAAAACTCATCGGCCGCCTGCTGCGAGGTGTCGGCAATGTAGGCGTGGGAATTAATGCCAACTT
This sequence comes from Cyclobacteriaceae bacterium, assembly GCA_016786585.1. Classification (GTDB taxonomy): domain Bacteria; phylum Bacteroidota; class Bacteroidia; order Cytophagales; family Cyclobacteriaceae; genus UBA2336. The sequence goes on along the minus strand of JAEUUI010000014.1, from coordinate 19,424 downwards.
GCAGTTTTGAAGCGTCATGACCTAATTGTTTTGAAATGTCGCGATAGTATTTCACATACGGAGCGAAGCGATCGGGCGTTCCACCAATAATGGCCAGCATCATCGGGAGGTTAAGTGTTGCTGCACGCTGGACGGACTCAGGCGTTCCGCCAATGGCAATCCATACGGGCAACGGATTTTGAACAGGTCGTGGATAGATGCCGAGATTGTCAATCGCAGCGCGATGCTTTCCTTTCCAGCTGATTTTCTCCTGTCCGCGGATTTTCAGCAGCAGGTCAAGTTTTTCGGAAAACAACGTATCGTAATCATTCAGGCTATAGCCGAACAACGGAAACGATTCTGTGAACGAACCTCGGCCGGCCATGATTTCTGAACGGCCGCTGGAGAGGGCATCGACTGTGGCAAAATCCTGAAACACACGAACCGGATCATCGGAGCTTAGCACGGTAACAGAACTCGATAACCTGATCTTTTTCGTCACGGCAGCCATCGCACCTAAAATCACGGCAGGAGATGACGCAGCATAATCGGGACGATGATGTTCGCCCACGGCAAACACGTCAAGCCCAACCTGCTCGGCAAGCTTTACCTCCTCCAATAATTGAGTGATGCGTTCTTCGGCAGTAACTTTACGACCCGTAATCGGATCGGGTGACATGTCGGCAAACGAGGATATTCCTAATTCCATATTGATATGTTGTTTACGAACAACGAAACTTATAATCTGTTAAGTTCCGGATCAGATTACATCAAACACAACGGTTAGCTGAAGCGATACCGCGATCAGCAGGCAAACAATCCAGCTCCAGAACCAGCAGATTGAAACGTTGGAAATTTTTACTGCACGGTAGTAAAGACCAATCATCAGCAAAACTGAAAACGCCACAGAAACCGTCAGTGTGCCAAATCCCCAGGAGATCGGGAGAAAATAATAAATCAGTAAGGCCGCAGATCCGGCAAGGCAAACAAGCCCGATATTTTTGATGAACGTCCAGCGCGCTTCGCGCAGCAGAACCAGCGCGGCAACCAGTTGGATAAGCCATTTGGCTCCGGCAATGCTTCCTGACAGGATCATCAGGTCGACACTTTCATACAACCATGCCTTGCGGGCAATAAACCAACTGGTGATAATCGCTCCGAACAAAAAATAAATACCGGCAAGGGCAATGGCTCGTCCTGAATTCATGTTTTGAAAATCAGGTTACAATCTACAACCGGAAAGCCGATTGTTAGAAAGAATTTTATAGCGTCAGAAACCCGGAACGATCCCTGACGCTATTTTTAATTACGCCCCGTAAGCTGCCTTAAACTCTTTCGCGAAGTCTTCCAGTTTCGTTTTGCTGAACGCTGGTTTGTGCTTTTGATAATCCTCCAAAAGTTTTCCGCTTCGCTGGGCTGCTCCCATTTCAACAAATGCGCTTGCATGCGTAAGCGACAAGCCGCCATCCTGTAAACCCTTGAGCAGCTGCTCGTCAGTAAACACAACCCATGGAAATTTTTTACCGATGGCATTGCCCAATACTTCCGCTATTTCATTGCCGGTACGTTCATCGCCAGAGATGTAGCGTACGGAATTCCCGTTAAAATTCAATTTCAGCAACTCTTCCAGAGTTGCTTCAGCAATGTCTTTCGGGTCAACCAGGGCAATTTTCTGATCGCCATAGTTTCCACCCATGATGCCGCCATGTTTCAGCATCGGGAGCTGCGACAGGAAGTTGTAGTAGAAGAATGTCGGACGAAGATGTTTAACATGGACACCCGAAAGTTTGTTTAGTTCTTTTTCGAGCGCTGATACCGCGTCAATCGGGCCGGTGCCGCTGCCAAGGTGTGCACCCACACTGCTCAGGTTAACAATATACTTTACCGTTTTATTCGCGGCCAAAGCGTTGACATAGTTCTGTACAATCTCCAGCTGCGAGGCTTTCCAATCGCTGGTTTGCCAGATGGGCGGGACCATCGTATAAACAACCTCTGCACCTTCAAATGCTTTTGTTACGAATGCGGCATCAAACAATGATCCGGTTAACGCTTTTGCGCCCAGCGACTCAATTTCCTTAACCTTATCGGTACTGCTGGTGATAACGTTAACATTTTTGCCTTCTTTGACCAGGCCCTTAATAACCGGTTTGCTGATGTGGCCTACCGATCCGGTGATTACATACTCTTTCATGTGACAATATTTTGTTTCAACTTCTGCGGCTGCAGCGTTTGTGCAGTCCGATTATGTTGCAAGTCTAAGGCAAAGGTCTTACTATTGTAAGTAGGTATTTTAATCTGATGTAGTCATTTTTTTCTGACTATTGTTGAAAATCAAGACGTTATGGAAGTAGATATTTTTGATCTGGAGAATTGCCCGGTAACGGCAACGATGAGTTTAATAGGCGGAAAGTGGAAAATTTTAATTCTGCACCTGATTAATAATGATATCAACCGGTTTGGAAAAATGAGCATGATGCTGAAAGACGTAAGCAAGCAAATGCTTACTACTCAACTGCGCGATTTGGAACGTGACGGCCTGATCGACCGCGTAATTTACCCGGAAATTCCACCGCGCGTGGAATATTTCCTGACAGAAAAAGGTAAGGCATTGCTGCCGGTTTTTGGCGCGCTTAAAGACTGGGGTTTGCAGTATGCCCTCCAGAAAGAAGTTTGTTAAAAAATTGTAATCGTCACCTGAAACAACCGTTCACCGCAAACCCTTCGGTTTACGGGCCGTTACCTGATAGATTGAACCGTTAAACCTCTTTATATGAAAAACACGAAAATGCTTTTTGTTGTCATCCTGTCGCTGCTGGCGGGAGAAGCGGCATATGCACAAAAATTTGCGGGATTGGACCCGAGCCCGGCCGACATTTCCTATCTCCGTGAAAACGGAAGAAGGTCAGCCGCAGTAGTAAAAGTTAGTTATGGCCGTCCGCAGAAGAAGGGCAGAACCATGTTAGGCAGTACCGAGCCTTTCGGCAAAGTGTGGCGCCTCGGTGCCAACGAAACCACGGAGATTAAGTTGTTCAGGGATGTAACGTTCGGTGATAAGCTGGTGAAAGCAGGAACCTATTCGCTGTACGCCATTCCGAACGAAAAGGAGTGGACCATTATTTTCAACTCGAAGCTTGATACATGGGGAGCATACGAGTACGATGAAAGCAAAGACGTTGTACGCTTTAATGTTCCTACTACTAAACCGGCAACAGAAATTGAGGCACTTTCAATGGTATTTGACGAAGCCAACGGAACCGGTAAAAGCAACCTCTGGATCGGCTGGGAAAACACAGTCGTACAGATTCCTGTGAAATTTTGATGCGATAACTCGCTGAATTCAGAGCCCGGCCGCAAGCCGGGCTTTTTCTTTATAAAATCTTTATGTCCGGGAGCACTTTCCTGACACCATATTTATAACACAACCGGTACTTTTGACGTGTCAATCAGCGGAAAGCAAATTGTGAAAAAGCGCAGCTTTTATACGGTCGCCCGGAAAAATCAATACCTGATCAGTGTTCTTGTTACATGCAGTGTTGCAGGTGTCGGAGCTTTATTTTATGATTTGATCGACTACCGGGTTGTTGCTTTTTTATTGCTGATGTCAGTTTCCATCCTCGCGATGTTCTTCGATATCGTTCCGGTAATTGTAGCCGCTACGCTCAGTGCGTTATTGTGGGACTATTTGTTTATTCCCCCGCGGTTTACGCTCACCGTAGGTAAAACAGAAGACCGTGTTTTGCTGCTGATGTACTTTCTGATCGTGGTGATTCATGCAGTGCTTACCGTACGCATCCGGAAAGCAGAGAAAGAAGCCCGCATTAAAGAAGAAAAAGCAAACGAAGCGAGATTTTACAATACGTTGTTCAATTCACTTTCGCATGAACTCAGAACTCCCATCACCACAATTCTCGGTTCAACCGATAACCTGATCAATCATTTCGACAAGCTCACGCCACAGGATAATAAAGAGTTGTTGAATGAAATTGCTACCGCATCACTACGACTCAACCGGCAGGTTGAAAACTTGTTAAACATGTCGCGGCTTGAGTCGGGAGCATTCAAGCTCAAGAAAGACTGGTGTAACGTGGAGGAGCTGGTGTACACGGTGATCAAACAGATTGAACCGGCTGCCGGCAAGCATAAGATATCCATTCATGTTCCGGAATCGCTTCCGTTGTTTAAACTGGATTTTGGCTTGATGGAACAGGTACTTTATAACCTGATCAGCAATGCCGTAAACTACACGCCTGAAGGTACAGGCATAGTCGTGCAGGCTGCGGCCGAAGGTGAAACACTTGTACTGACGGTGGCGGATAATGGCCATGGATTCCCGGAAGGTGAGATTGATAAAGTGTTCAGCAAATTTTACAGGCTGAAAGGCTCACGTCCGGGTGGAACCGGGTTAGGGTTATCGATCGCGAAAGGTTTTGTAGAAGCGCATCACGGAACGATAACATTAAAAAATCTTCCCTTGAGCGGGGCTCTGTTCACGATTGAAATACCAACCGAAGTTTCATACTTAAACGGTTTGAAAAATGAGTAACGCAACGATTTTGGTGATCGATGATGAGGCCCAGATCCGCAAGCTGCTGAACATCACCCTTCAGTCGTTCGGATACAACGTTACCGAGGCGACAACCGCGAAGGAAGGTATTACAGCTGTTTCTACTCATCCGCCTGATCTGGTATTACTTGATCTGGGCTTGCCCGACCAGAACGGCCATGAGGTATTGAAGCATTTGCGCGAGTGGTATTCCAATCCGGTTATCATTTTATCGGTGCAAAGTGACGAAGAGGATATTGTTCGGGCATTGGATCACGGGGCAAACGATTACCTGGTGAAACCTTTCCGCACAGGTGAGTTGGTTGCCAGAATACGTTCTGCATTGCGTAAGGCCGCTGCCGATGAAAACAACCCGCTGGTAACATTTACCGATCTCACAATCGACTTCGCAGCACGTGCGGTGAAAAAAAATGGGACGGCTGTTAAGCTTACCAGTACCGAGTATACTCTACTTGCGCTGATGGTGAAGAATGAAGGAAAGGTGCTTACCCATCAATACATGCTTAACCAGGTGTGGGGACCGAGTTATAAAAATGAATCACAATACCTGCGTGTTTTTGTTGCGCAGCTTCGAAAGAAAATAGAAACCGATCCTAACCGTCCGGTCCATATCATCACCGAGTCGGGCGTGGGCTATCGGTTCGTAGCCGGATAATTCAATAACCATATTTCTTGATAAAATGAAATCGGATAATCATTCGAACAGGATCACTATTGCCTCTTTGCTCGTAGCGCTCGGGATCATTTATGGCGATATCGGTACCAGTCCGCTGTATGTACTGAAAGCAATTGTGGGCGACCGCCCGATCGATGAAACACTCGTGCTGGGTGGAGTTTCGTGCGTATTCTGGACGCTCGTCTTTCAAACCACCATCAAATACATCGTGCTTACACTGATGGCCGATAACCAGGGTGAGGGTGGAATCTTTTCGCTCTACGCACTGGTAAGGCGTTATGGAAAATTTCTTGTCATCCCAACCATTCTCGGAGCCACAACCTTGTTGGCCGACGGAATTATTACACCGCCAATCTCCGTTGCTTCGGCTGTAGAAGGATTGGAGATGATCATTCCGCATATTCCTACCGTGCCGATCGTTGTGATCATCCTCTCGCTGCTGTTTTTCTTTCAGCGTTTCGGCACACAAAAAGTAGGTATTGCATTTGGGCCAATTATGTTTATCTGGTTTACCATGTTGATGATCATCGGCATCAGCCAGATTTTTCATTTTCCGGAGGTCGTTAAGTCGCTCAACCCGGTTTATGCCTGGAATTTATTAATACGATACCCGCATGGGTTCTGGTTATTGGGCGCGGTGTTTCTTGCCACAACAGGTGCAGAAGCATTGTATTCCGATCTTGGTCATTGCGGTCGGAGAAACATCCGCATCACATGGGGCTTCGTAAAGGTTTGCCTGGTTGTTAACTACATGGGGCAAGCTGCCTGGTTATTGCATCAGGGCGATCCGTTGCTGGCTGGCCGGAACCCGTTTTTCGAAATGATGCCCGACTGGTTTTTACTTCCGGGTATTATCATCGCAACGGCAGCAGCGATTATTGCTTCGCAGGCGTTGATCAGCGGATCCTTTACATTAATAAGTGAAGCGATGAGTTTAAACTTCTGGCCGCGCGTGTCCGTGCGTCAGCCCAGCGATCTTAAAGGGCAGATTTACATTCCAAGCATCAACACGATTTTATGGATTGGCTGTGTAATGATGATTCTCTACTTCCAGAGTTCAACACACATGGAAGCAGCTTACGGATTCTCCATTACCATTGCCATGATGATGACGACAATTTTGTTATCCTACTTTTTAATCTACAAACTTAAGTGGAATGTAATTTTTGTTGTATTGATCCTGATGCTGTTCGGAACAATTGAAATTTCATTTTTCATCACAAATGTGGTTAAAATCAAGGAACGCTGGATGTTCCTGTTTTTTGAGTTGTTGATCTTTTCCGTGATGTATACATGGTATTATGCACGCAAGATCAATAACCGGTTTGTCAAGTTTGTTGAATTGGGTAAATACACCACATTGATCCGGGAGTTGAGTGAAGATGATTCGATTCCAAAGTTTGCCACGCACCTGATCTATCTCACAAAGGCCAATCACCGCGAACAGATAGAAGAGAAGGTTATTAAATCAATCCTGTCCAAAAAGCCAAAGCGTGCCGATGTGTACTGGTTTCTCCACCTTCACCGCACGGATGAACCCTACACATTGAGTTACGATGTGTCGGAATTGGTTGATGACAAAATCATTAAAGTCAATATTCACATAGGTTTCCGTGTGCAGGCCCGTGCCGAGCTGTTCTTCAAACGGATTGTGCAGGAGCTGGTCGCGCAAAAAGAACTTAATCTTCATGTCCGCCCGGATGGCTCAACCCGGTATAATGCCCAGCCTGATTTCAAATTTGTGGTGCTGGAGAAGTTTCTTTCCGTAGAGAATGAGTTTACGCTCAAGGAAGGCCTTTTGCTGAATGGCTATTTCTACCTGAAACACCTCGGGCAAAGTGATGAAAAGGCATTCGGGCTTGATAAGAGTGACGTAGTGATTGAACAGGTTCCGCTTGTTTACCACAGTACCCCGCCAATACCGTTAACAAGAAAATACAACTAAGATTTCGAAACATGAAGACTATGAGAACGCTTGGTTCAATCGTTACGTATTGCCTGATGAGTTTTGCCGGCACCTTGTACGCGCAAACCTTGCCGGAAGATGAACGCAAACAACTGGTTCGGTCGATCGTGAACGAACTTAAAGATTCACTTCGGCAGGAAATAAAATCCGGTACCATAAGCGACACGGTCAATTATTCGTTTCAGGATCCGTTTTCCTGGGGCGACTTTTCCTGGGTTCAGGGAAACAACCGTCAGAAGAACGCATTGCTGCAATCGCGATATTTTACCGGGAGCATCACACTCGACATGAACTACAATTATTCCTTCAACCGGCCAATTGATCATACGAACTCGGGTTCAACGGCTACGTTTCGTTCAAATGAATTCAACATTTCGTACATCGAAGCAGGCGGTGATTTCCATTACAAAAATGTGCGCGCGAGATTGATGCTGCAGTTTGGCACGCGGGCAACCGGAGTTCCGCGCAACGATAACACGCCTTTGCGGGGCCAGTTTGATTTATATACGGCCATGCGTTTTGTTACCGAAGGATATGCAGGCTATCACCTCGATGTATGGAAAGGAATTAACATTGATGCCGGAATTTTTAAATCGTACGTGGGGTTGTTGTCGTACAACAATTTTGAAAACTGGAATTACCAGCCTTCGTTCACATCCGACAATACGCCATGGTTCTTTACGGGAATTCGTGTGCAAACTTTTCCATCAACAAAACTGAAAATAGAATACTGGATCGTTAACGGCTGGCAGAGCTACGGCATGTTTAATGAAGCACCGGGACTGGGTACACAGGTTCAATGGCGGCCAAAAGAATCCGTTTCACTTCTCAGCAGTTTTTATGGTGGGTATGATACCCCGAATATGCCCGGCCGGTTTCGATTTCATACCGACAACAGCGCTGTAATCCGGTATTATCATGCGCCCGGACGAAAGATCTCCAAAGCTGCATTTTCGGTAACGGCTGACTTTGGTTTTGAAAATGGCGATGGCGTAACTGCTTTCGGCCGGGATGGAAAGCCTGCTCAGAATTTTATCAGCGGTATGATTTATCACCGGCTGTGGATGGCAAAAGAAAAACTCGGCTGGACGATTGGCGGTGGCTACATCAACAATCCCGGTCGATACCTGGCATTGCTGCCTGCCGGAAATGCGGTGTTGACCCAAAACCCGGGTGACAAGTTCAATGGCTGGGATTTTTCAACCTCATTTCAATTCATGCCGAACGAAAATGTAACGTGGGGCCTTGAAATGGTCACACGGCATGCAAATGTCCCATACTTCTCAGGTCGGGGTGGGGTTACGTCACCGAATGGGTGGAATGCGCCAATCGGAGATCCCTCCGGCTATGTGGCTGACCTTGTGAAACACGAAACCCGCATTATTGCTTCGATGATTGTGCGATTTTAAAAACGCGGATCAAAATGGTGTACACATAACATCCCGCACAAAACGCTAAGAACGATTCAAGAAATGAGAACACGGTAATTGTGGCGGTAAGAATCAGCATGGCTGTGGTGTAGCCTGCCAGGTATGTGACAAGCATGCCAAGTGAAAAAGTCAGCCCGACACCGGCAGCAAACCGCTTGGGTCCCTGATCCACCGGTTTAAACCCTAACGCTAAAACCTTTGTGATCCCTGCAGCACTGATGGCGAACGGGCTGAACTTGTTTACGTTGAATGTTCGAAGAAAAAAATCTGTGGCAAGAAGACCGATGGTAATCCAATGCGGTTGAAATAAGATGACTATGGAAAGCACAAATACGTGCAGGGCGATCAGCCTGACTTTGTTCTCGTTTACAGCAATAAAGTCAACCGGGCAGGCCAGCGAACTTTGGGTGTTTATATTTTTCAAGGCTTCTTGAATTTTATGAATCGTTTAAGATTTCTGGCGTACACAAACTGATAATAGTTTTTCTCTACCAGGTCAAGCGAACACACACCCATAAGAATAATTACGCTTACGGAGAATATTGTAAAGCTGTGAGCCCAGTAGCATACTGACCCCAGCAGTACTATTGCGCGGCTGATTTCAACAAAGTAAATCCAGCGCTGGAGTTCAAGCATAGCGCCACAATTGATTAAGGTGAGCAGAATAACACTTACCGCTAAGCCTGCTTCAATCTTGTCAAGCTTTGGATAGAACAAGATGAAGAAGAATAATCCAACAAGTGCGGCAGTAATTTGAATATTGAGGTACGCGCGAAACCTGAAGGTATGCCGGGGAGAGGCTTTTCGCGGAAGAAACCGCGCTTCCAGCGCAGGACGAATTTGTTGATCAAGCAATTCAGGTTTCCCGAAAATGATTTTAACCGATTGCCATACGCTTCTGGTTCTTCTGCAGGCTTCCCACAACTCGGCATAATAATGAAAATGCTGCCAGAGGAAGCTGTAGCTTTTCAGCGGATGCGTCAGTCCATAAACCGGCTTTTCTTCTTCTTTTTGGAACGTGCCGAACAGTTTATCCCAAAAAACGAAGATATCGCCATAGTTTTTGTTCAGATACTTTTCGTTTGACGCGTGATGGACTCCATGATGAGAGGGTGTGATGAAAACGTATTCAAGCCAGCCGAGCTTACCAATAACCTGCGTATGGGTGAAAAAGGAATATGTTCCGTGAATAACCAAAATGGTAATCACCATTGCAGGATGAAACCCGAGAAATGGCAGCGTACACCAGAATAAATTCCGGATCAGTGCCTGGAAGACAGTAATCCGGGCAGAAACCGTGTAGTTAGATTCTTCACTCTGATGATGAACTACATGCGCGCCCCAAAACAGGTTGATCTCATGCCCCAGCCGATGATACCAGTACCATACAAAATCTGTCGCTAACAGTAAAACTATCCAGACTAACCAGTGATTTGGGATTTCATATATGGCATAGTGCTCGTATACATAATAATAGAGTGCGTAAAAGCTGGCGGTGACCAGCAAGCTAAGCAGCCGCTCGGCAATTCCTACCGAGATATTGGTTATTGCGTTCTCGTACGTAAAAAGATCTGCGCGCCCTTTTTTTCGGGCGTACCAATACTCGAGTGCGGTAAACAGTAAAAACGCAGGCACAACAAAGGCAGCAAAATTCATGTCCGGCTGATTTTTCATCAAAAGTAAAAATATTTTTAAATAGTCTACTAAATCGATAGACTTTATTGATAATATCATTTTTCCTTCTACTTTTGTAAAGATTTATACAGAAGGGAGAAGAGACGGACTCGATGATCCCCTGGCAACTTCCGGCAACGGATCAGTGCCAATCCGCCCAACATAAAAGGGAACTATAAATTTAAAGGCGCATGAAGCAGAGATAAGCTATTTGATGATCCTTCAGCCATCCATGATCGGCTGCGATCCGGTTCCACCGAACCACTTTTTTATTCAATTCACCATACTTTATTTTTTTCAAATGAAATCACCGAATAAACCTATTGGCATATTTTACGAACACCATGTTTGGTTCAAACCTCTTTTTGAAGAATTGCAACGCAGAAACATTCCCTTTGTACGAATCAATGCAGCCCAGAGTCAGTTCAATCCGCAGGAGCGGGATGCACCCTATAGCCTGGTTGTGAATCGTGTAAGTTCTTCAGCGTATCTGCGCGGCAACGTGCAGGGCATCTTTTACACGGCTAACTTTTTAAATCATATTGAGCGGCTCGGTATTCCCGTGGTGAACGGAACCTTTGCACAGGAAATAGAAACTTCAAAAGCCCGCCAACTGGGTTTAATTGCTTCACTGGGGCTTTTCTTTCCAAAAACGCGGGTTATTAATCACATCAGTCAGTTACTATCTGCTGCTAAATCACTCCGATTCCCGGTGTTACTCAAGCCGAATGTGGGCAGTCATGGCGCAGAAATTCTGAAGTTCGATACAACGCAAAAACTGCAACGTGCGATTGATCTGCATCAGATAAACCTTGGGGTCGATCACTCGACTCTTGTGCAGGAGTTTATCCCGCCCAAAGGCGGATACATCGTGCGAGTGGAAACACTGAATGGCAAGTTTCTATATGCAATCAAAATATTTCCGAAAGGCAACAACTTCAACTTTTCCGCTGCAGAGCTGCAGGACATACGCACGGCCAGTAAAGAATCAGAGGGATTGTCAGGAAGAATCCGGGTGGAGTCTTTCATACCTGAGCGGAAGATTATCGATGATGTGGAACGTATTGTTAAGGCCGCCCGACTGGATGCCGGTGGAGTGGAGTATCTCCTTCACCCCGAAACGAATGAGCCGTATTACTACGATATTAATGCCTTATCAAACTTTATTGGACAAGCTGAAGATGTAATCGGCTTTAATCCGCATGAAGCGTTTGTCGATACCTCGAACAACGGTTGCAACCGGTTTACGAAATTGAACACAAGCCCTTAGTTTAAGTTTTGGAAATGCCAGCCAACAATACGTCATACTATCAGACTTACATTAATACCGGAGAAGGGCAGGCCGTGATTTTGCTGCACGGGATTTTTGGTAACGTTCACATTTGGAAGCCGGTTGTGGAAGCACTCCGCAACTCATACCAGGTGATCGTTCCAAGAATTCCCATTCGCGATCTTACGCTGGAAGACGCGAACGTAAAACACGTGGCGCACATTCTTCATGAGTTTATCGAACATCATGCGTTGCGAAATGTTATCCTGGTCGGGCATGCCGTAGGGGGCCAACTGGCACTCATATACACGCACTTGTATCCTGCCAATGTTAAGAAGCTTGTTTTGGTGAGTAGTGCGGGTTTGATGGAACGGAGTGCATTGCCCGGTTCGGAACCAACTGATATTCAGATTCTGCAGGATGAATTTGAGAATGCCTTTTATTTCAGAAGCGATATGCGCGAACATGTTTCTGAAGAGCTTCTTGAAGTTATCAGTGACGAGTCGAAGCAGGCTGCGCTTGGTGAAATTGTACGATCGTCAAAACAACACCAGGTATCGTCATTTTTAAATAAGATCGATCATCCGGTATTGTTGGTATGGGGCCTGCTTGATCCGGTGTCTCCGCCTGAGTCTGCACTTCATTTTAACGATTTGCTTTCGAATTCCGAGATCAGATTCATTGAGAATTGCGGTCATGTACCAATGATTGAAAAGCCTGATCAGTTTGTGACGCATCTGTTGGTATTCCTGAAACCCTCTTCCGGCAGCGCATGGCACTCTGAAAAACATTGACTATTTTCGATTGATCCGACACTAATTTGATTGCAACCTTGTTGTCGGGGGAAACCGCCCTTGAATGTCAGTACCCGCCTCTGAACGCAAACTTGGATTATTTCAGGCTACGGCCATCAACATGATCGACATGGTCGGCATCGGCCCGTTTATTACCATGCCGATTGTAATCAAGTACATGAATGGCCCGTATTTTCTGTATGCGTGGATTGCTGGTGCAGTGCTTTCCTTTATCGATGCCATGATCTGGAGCGAACTGGGAGCTGCGTTCCCATTAGCCGGAGGATCGTATAATTTTTTGAAAGAAACGTATGCGAAAACCGGGGCGGGTAAGCTTATGAGCTTTTTGTTTGTCTGGCAAACCATGATTCAGGCACCGCTCGTTATTGCTTCTGCGGCCATCGGTTTTGCTGCTTACTTTTCATACCTGGTGCCATTAGAACCCTGGCAATCGAAATTGATTAGTGGAGGAGTGGTTGTACTGATTGTCATCCTGCTGTTCCGAAAAATAGAAGCGATTGGAAAGATCAGTGTGGTGCTGTGGGTGATTGTTATCGGCACAATCGTGTGGATCATCGGGGGTGGTGTGGCACATGGAAATTTCCTGCAGCCGCTGGCGGACCTCAATCAAAACCTTACGGTTAACTATGCGTTTGTTGCGGCTATCGGCTATGCATCCGTGAAAACGGTTTACAGCTACCTCGGATACTATAATGTGTGTCATCTGGGCGGTGAGATTATCAATCCTTCTAAAAATATTCCACGCAGCATGTTTCTGTCCATCTTTGGCATTGCCGCGTTATACATTTTTATGAATGTTAGCGTGGTGAGCGTGATTCCGTGGAACTATGCAAAAGACAGTGAGTTCTTGGTAAGCTTGTTTATGCAGGAGCTTGCCGGCCCGGTTGCGGCTACGGTCGCCACTGTTTTGATTCTGATCGTTGCATTTGCCTCCGTGTTTTCCGCTACGCTTGGCTACAGCCGGATTCCGTACGCTGCTGCAGCGGATGGATCGTTTTTTAAAATTTTTGCAAAGCTTCATCCGATTGGAAATTTTCCCTACGTGTCTTTGCTTTTTTTGGGAGGAATTGCCTTCGTGTTCAGTATGCTGTTTCGGTTAAGCGATGTTATCAGTGCCATTCTAGCCATGCGAATTCTGATCCAGTTCATCGGCCAGGCAATCGGCTTGCTGATCCTTCGTCAGAGCAAAACCAAAGAGTTTCCGTTTAAAATGCCGCTTTATCCGTGGCCGGTTATTATCGCAATCGCCATCTGGGGTTTCATATTGTTTTCTACAGGCTGGAGAATGATAGCCGGCGGGCTTTGTGTAATCATGCTTGGCGTGGGCGCGTTCATACTGAAGTCGTACGTTGAAAGAAAAAGTCAGGTGCTATAACTATCTTTCTAAGTAGCTTTCTTCAATGTGAAAGAATATTTGACTGTCCTTATGGCTTAATAACATTCCAGTTCCGTCAATGCAATTTGTTTTTGCTCGTGCTCAAAGATTACCCGAATGGCCTCTGTGTGTACTGGTTTAAAGCGTATTGTGCTCGATGTGTTGCCTGTTAATAGTCTATCCTCGGTTCGCTCCACACGTTTCCATTCGTTGCCGGTTTTATATTCGATCGCAACGGCATCCGGAACATCAAATCGTTTATGGTCGGCAAACAGGTGAAGCTTGATTTCCGAAACTTTTTTATTTGATCCAAAATCAACGGCATACCAGTCGGTTGTCAATGTCGAACCGGTTGTTGCCCATCGGTTCCGGATTTCCGGGAAATACCAAATCCTTCCATCAATTGCCTGATATAACGAATCAGGAACATTATTAACGGAAGCTGAGGGAACCGGAGAATCTTTTTTACGCAGGTTGAGTGCGACATTTATGGGCTGTGCGTCCGGTTTAGGTTCAAGTGTCTTCCCGATATAAACCATCGTTCTCGTTCCGTTGGTTTTTGCGTCTGCCTTTTCGCCATCAACAAACACGGTTAAACCTTTTCCGATGTTGTACCGTGAGCCATCCTGATCATACACAACTGATACATCATGACCGCGATAGTTAATGTTATCGAGATAAAAGTATTGAATCGAACGATCGATCAGGGGATTGATGGTTAAGCTGTCACCTTCCGAAGGTCGAACACCACACAATCCGGAAATAACAAGGTTGTTGTATGTTGAGTGCAGATAATGATTGCTCCAGTAGTAGTAAACGATCGGGCCTCCCAGGTTTGGATCATAATTTTCGACAAGGTTTATTTTTCCATCCGGCAGGTAGTGCTGGCGTGTAAAAAGCCGCAACACGTGTAAATAGTCTGAATTGCTAACCACTTGCTGATGATAGTTATTCAGCACGTTCGCCATCGAAGTTAACGCCTGGCTGGATTGATACGGCCAGCTCGGACCATTCCACTGGCTGCCGCGCTTGCCTTCGAACCAGATGAATTGCTTGAAGTAATATTCGTACGAAGGTTCATTGGTTCTGAAACCATACTTTCCCAGTAGCTGTGTCGTATCCAGAACGTGTTTCCAGGCAAGGGTATATTTATTGTTGTCGGCCGGCAGGTTGAAATACCACGGTGCCATGCCGGCCAGCTCGCGGCCGCGAATGAACGTCCAGTATTTCACAAACGAGTTGTCCATCTTGTAGCGGTCGGTGAAATGCTGAAGGGAATCGTTCCATAAATTCTTTTCCACCAGCGATTTTAATTCGTTTGCACGCTGCGCATATATGCGCCGGGTTTGTTCGTCGCCTTTAAGCGCCGCAATTTTTGAAATCGCCAACGCATTGCCGTACATATAGCTGTTGATGGTTGGCCGGAACGTTTCACCACCATCAAAACCCGCGGTACCTCCCGAACCATCGATGGATGCAATTGTGTATTCGGTAGCATCGGGCATCGCGGGAATCCAGAACATCTTTTTGGTGCTGTCATAGTGATCGTACCACCCCTCGTATGTACTCTTCATCTTATCGAGTTGTGCAACAATAAAATCTTGATCTCCGTCAACGAGGTAGCGCGCGTACGCCGCATCGGCTACGCTTTCACTGTACCGCCTGTCGTTACCACCTTGCTGATACAGGTTGTTGATGTACCCGTCCATGTATCGCGGATCGCGCAGCCATCGGCCTTCGTAAATATGATGCATCGAAGCTGCGTTGATTGTACAGAATGGTTCGCGGTCCCACGCAACGTGATCGATAAATTCGGTGATGATAAATTCGTTCGGGCCGGTATTTCGAATATGGGCTTTATAAAGTTTCCAACGATAATAATAAACCTGCTCAATCTCTTTGTCGGAACATTCGAAGAATGGGATGTTATTGGCAAACCAGGCTGAATCTTCTGCAAAATATTCAGCCGCAAGTTTTTGATGATCAAGGTTGGGCTTTTCAGCAAGAGTGGAGCATGCCGCAAGTACGAGGCATGCAAAGGCTGTCAGTATTCCGGATCTCAGGCTCATGGTAACAGGTTACCGAAAGATAGCATTTAATGCGTATCTCAGCCGATGACTACACTTATGGAAATTTACTCTTTTGGAATACTCAGGTAGAAGCTCGAACCCTTTCCTTCTTCACTTTCGAACCAGATTCTCCCGCCAAGCAGGTCGGTGAGCGTTTTGGAAATGTAGAGACCGAGACCGAATGATTGCTCCCCCTGCAGTCCGATACGCCCATGCCCTTGCTGGCGCTGAAAGATCGAATCTTTCAACGGGTTGGGTATGCCAATTCCCTGATCGGTAACTCCTATCACTACATCGGTTTCCTGTTCATCTATTGTGATGATAATCGGATCGCTTTCATGGGAATATTTGATCGCATTCGATGTTAGGTTATTCACAATCAGCAGCAATTTCACTTCATCAGTCGAAACGATGATCGATCGCGCTGCAGCCCGGAAGGAGATTGGTCTGCTGATATAACTTTGTTTTAATTCGTCTGCAATGTTTCCTACCTGCTTGACAATGTCCAGCCGGTTTTTTCGCGGTGCAATATGAGGGGCTTCGCGATACTCTTCTTTATTCAATGCTTCAATGATCCGCAAGCAATGCCGGCTGTTCTCCTGCACCAGGCTTAAATAGGTTCGAAGGTTATGATCGCTGTGTCCCCCGATGTGCTTTTCTGCTTCCGCAGAAAGGTGCTGCATTAAGTTCAATGCCCCGCTGATATGATGTACAAGCGTGTCCAGCAGGTTATTCTTTTTCATGGTGTACTTCAGCAAGTATTCCTTGTGCTGATACGCTTCTGTAATGTCGCGTATAATCACCGCCACCACACCGGCTTCTGCTAAGAAGTAGCCACGGCACGACACATAAAGCTCCTGTTCACGTGATCCGGGAAACCGGATTTGTACATGCGCGGTAGAATTCTCCAGTATTTCCGTCCAATAGGATTTGAGATGCTCGCGCTCGGGCTGCGTCAATTTCGACAGTAGAGAAAATACCTCCTTTGGGGAAGCATTTTCCATCAGACCAGTTAGTTCCGAGGCCGCCCGGTTGGCGTACGAAACCCTGTTTTCTTTCAGATTATAAAGCAAAAGCCCCTCGTGGGCAAGATTTGCGATTTCCTGGAGTACAGAAAGTGTTTCCACATGTTCCATGATTGAGCGGTTGCAAAACAGCCGCCAGATCCGCCTTTATTTTTTTACCAGCCCTAGTGCAGAGGCATAGGCGATCAGTTCCACCGTATTTTTTACCTGACCTTTTTCAATCATATTTTTCCGGTGCGATTCTACCGTGCGTTCGGTGATAAAGAGCTGTTCAGCAATTTCGCGTGACGATTTACCCTGCGCAAGGAGCTCCAGTACTTCACGTTCGCGTTGCGAGAATAACTCTTCTTTGCCGCGCAGATTACTTTCGATACCCAATAAGAACTGGTTCAAATTTTTTAATCTTCCGGATGTCTCTACGCAGATGAATTTTTGCCCGGTGTTCACGGCCTTAATAGCCCGGATCAACTCTTCAAAGCCCGATTTCTTCGATACAAATCCGAGTGCACCGGCATTGATTATACCGGCAACGCGGTCGGCATCATCATACACGGAATGCGCGACAATTTTGATCTGCGGATAGGCAGTCCGGATATGACGGCAGAGCTGAAATCCATTCATCGTCTTCAAATCCTCCATGGCATCGAGGTAAATGTCGAGAATGAGCACATCTACGGGTGTATGTTCCAGCTTGCGCAAGAGTTCTTCACCGTCTTTCGCTTCGCCTGCAACTTCAATCTCATCGTCCTGATTGAGGAGATGCCTGATTCCATCGCGCATAATCTTATAATCCTCTACATGAAATACCCGTATCATTCTTTCATCTAAAAATCCGGCGCGAATAAGCACCGCTTTAAAATTGAAATCAACTATTAGGCCTAAAAGGTTTGTAAAATCCGGAATTCCACGGAGTGTTTTTAGTCATACCTGAAGCCCTGAGCGAGTCAGTTAAAAAATCCGTGTTTTTCGGGATGGTTTTTCGCGCATCGAAGGACGTTATTTACCACTTAATATTACCTGAACCGATTACGTAGCGCGAAACCTTGTCTTTGGGGTCTGGTTTTGCGCTCCGGTCAGGCCCCCTGTAGCCTATGACATTACTCTTTATTGATGACGATCCGGATGATCTTGAATTATTCCGGGATGCAATTAGAATTGTCAACCCCACCCATCGCTGCCTGGTAGCAGTTAAAGGCGATGATGGTTTGAAGATGCTTGAAACGGTTAAGCCCGACCGAATTTTTTTAGACATTAATATGCCCGGCCTGGGTGGGTGGGACCTGGTAAAATGGATTCGCGCACGGGAAGAATTCGATGATATTCCGGTGTATATGTTGTCAACTTCAAACAACGCTTCGGAACGCGAAATATTTCTTCGCATGGGTGCATCGAAGTGCCTGGTGAAACCAAGCTCGTTTCATGAACTGTGTGAAATTTTTAGGAATGTGTTAACGGAACAACAGAAGCTATGAGTTTACCTGCAAGTGAGTTGAATGAATTTCATAGAAACCTGGTAGATGCCAAGTTCAGAACCTTTGTTATTGAACAATTGAAGAAAACATTCCGGGGAGATTATGGATTAATTGAAGAAGACCTGAATGAACTTCTAAGTTATAAAACACTTCGCGAGATTCGCGCCAAGGCAAGTCAGAAAATTATTTCCCGAAAGAAAGTCTAGCATGACGGGTGAACATACGGCAATGACGTTCCTGGTGGTGGACGATGATAGTATTTTTCATTTTTTGGTAATCAAGATGCTAGCGCGGATCGGGATACAAGCAGAAGCAGTGCGAACAGCGTCATCCGGCAAGGAAGCACTCGATTTGATTGTTGAGTCGCGGCTTTCCGGAACACCGCTTCCCGATTTTATTTTGCTCGACCTCAATATGCCAATCATGGGTGGTTTTGCATTCCTGGAAGCATGCAGGAAGCTTCCGGAGAAACTTCCGGATACACTAAAGATTGCGATTATTTCATCTTCACTCGACAAACGTGATCAGGATCGGGCTCTTCAGTTAGGTGCACGTTACTTTCTTATCAAGCCGGTTACGGAAGTTGATCTTCAGGTTATTTTGGATGCCTGATCCTTCTCCGCGTTCATTAGCCGGAGACTTTTAACTTTGCGACTTGTCGCAACGCTTATGATTATACGTATTGTGAGGATGCATTTCACCGAAGCGGGGGTGGATGAATTTCTCCGGATATTTGATGCCAACAAACAGGCCATCCGGAATTTTCCGGGGTGTACGCACCTGCAGTTATTGAAAGATGCCGATGACCCCCTGGTGTACACTACGCTCAGTCATTGGAACAAAGATGCCGATCTTGCCGCGTACCGGAAATCGGAATTGTTCGAAAGTGTTTGGGGCCGTGTGAAAACCTTGTTTTCAGAACGTACGCAGGCGTTTTCACTGGTGAAATTTATCGAACTGTAAATTGGTCAAAACTTAAAGTTTGCTCATATTTGCAGCCCGATCAGCAAGTCCGCTGGTCGTTTTTGCCTGAGTGGCGGAACTGGTAGACGCGCACGACTCAAAATCGTGTACCGCAAGGTGTGCCGGTTCGATTCCGGCCTTAGGTA
>JAEUUI010000004.1 GCA_016786585.1 Cyclobacteriaceae bacterium | reverse complement strand
AGTTCTTTTTTCGTCAGATGACGAGAAACATCTACAGCTTGCTGGTGAGGTACTGAAAGATCAAACAAATGAAGTACTTGATTTGTGGTACGGATTTGTTGGCGGCAATGAACATCTGGTTCATTATTTCGGAAAGGGCGGAAAGCCTGACATGGACTACCTCGCTGCTGTAAGGATGAGATTTGGCCAGTGGATTATGGATTTATGCACAAAACCCTATGACCAGGACTGGCTTAACTATCAACATGAAATTGCGTTACGCCATCACAGCACAAAGAAAAACAAGACCGATAATGCAAACGCAGTACCTATCATTCACTATAGGTATCTGGTAGCATTCATTTTCCCAATTACAGCCACTATCAAAAGATTCCTTTCTAAAAAGGGTCATGATATTGAAACGATAGAGAAAATGTATGGTGCCTGGTTTAAGGCTGTGACCTTAACCGTTATTCTTTGGACATATCCATACATCAACAAAAATGAATTCTAAAAAAGGTAGTTCAGATATTCCCCTCAAAAAAATAAAAAACGATGAAAGTAGCAGTTTGGGATACCTATGTAACCAAAGCGGATGGGGTTATTATGAATTTTGACATTATAGTTCCTGAATCCGAAACAGACCCTGAGATCATCTATGGATACGGCCAAGACTATCTGAAATCCAAAGCGATACAGAATTACCCGATTACTTCAAACCATTGCACTTTTTGCCATATTGAAACGGCCACAGAAGTAATGTTGGCTAACATTAAACAAAAGGGCTATTCTATAATAGAACTCAAAAATTGTGAATGAAACTGGCTCTTAGCTATACAGAAGTAATTAATGGAGAGCTTAATCTTGGGCCTGTTAACCTGATGATGGTGTTTCAAGTTAATTGTCCGGGGTGTTTTCTACACGGCTTTCCTGAGTTGAAAGAATTACAAACCCACTATGGTAACAAACTCTCATGCATGGCGCTCTCCACCTCATTTGAAGATTTTCATATAAACACGGTGGAAAATGCAAAGCAACTGGTTAATACCGGTGAACTTGTTGGTAAAACATTAAAAGCACATGAAGCTGGGCATCTTAATTGGGATCATGCGACATTATCTGTTCCTGTTCTTATTGATGAAGTAATCATTCAATCCGAATTACAACAATCCGAATTTGTTGAAAACGTAATTCAAAATATACTCGAACGGACAACCACTGCCTTGGAACAAGAAAACATGAGAGCTATGGTGCGCAATTACTTTAGTCAGCTGCCTAAATGCGGGAAGACGTTTGCAGCAAACCTAATGCGGGGCACACCATCGTTTTTTCTGTTCACTGATTCCATGGAAATACTGGTTCAATGGTTTGGTCATGCTGACAGACGGTTGATTAGAAACAAATTGGATATATTTATTGACAAAAAGCATGGGTAAGTCTCCTTTCGATTTAAAGCATCAGAATGAAAATATAGACAGTCGTATTATTGCGGCCATGGAACGAATTTCACAAGCCTTTAGAGTTTTACTGTGGAATGAAAGCAAGGAACTTTCGTTAAGTCCAACCCAAATACAAATACTTATTTTCCTGATGTTTCACAGCGAGGAGAAACGAAAAGTAAGTTATCTGGCAGAGGAATTCAATATGACCAAGGCCACCATTAGCGATTCAATAAAGGTACTTGAGCAAAAAAAGTTTATTCGAAAGGAATATGAGCCGCATGATACCCGCAGTTATATCATCTACCT
>JAEUUI010000025.1 GCA_016786585.1 Cyclobacteriaceae bacterium | reverse complement strand
AAAGTACTCCTTGTCTGTGCCTGCTTCCTTTACGAAACCGAAACCTTTGGCTTCGTTAAAGAATTTTACTGTTCCTTCCATTGTAATAATTGTGATAATTGAATTAATAATTCGGTAAAGATACGCAGAATTATCAGTTATACAACTACCTTATTTACATAGGTTTACGCGGCTTTCTTTAAGCGTTCCCGCTGAACACGCATCTGTGCATTTTCGGTGAGCGTGATCACCTTCATTTTGGCCAGCAGGCGAATAACCTGGTAGGTCGGGTCGATCTCGTGCCAGCGCACCCCACCGAAATTCGCACGGTTACCGAATTTGTGGTGGTTGTTATGATAGCTCTCGCCCATCATCAGGAAGTCGACAGGTAAAAAGTTTGTCGATGTATCACCCACTTTAAAATTACGGTAGCCGTATTTATGCGCGAACCAGTTGATAATTGCCCCGTGAATCGGGCTCATCAAAAACTGCAGCGGCAATAACAGCCACAACCACCAGTGTGTTGCGAATGTTGCATAGACGGCAACGTAAATTGCACCCCAGAAAACACGTGACGGCCAAGAGCGGGCAAACTTGTCGAAGGCTTCCCATTTAGGTACTCCCTCCGTAAAGCGCTCATCCACGAGCATGCGCCCGTTGGCGATATCGGAATAGATGGTTTTTGTTTTCCACATCATATTCCAGATGGTTTCATCATATTTTGGAGAATGCGGATCATTCTCGGTATCCGCGAAAGCGTGGTGCATGCGGTGCATTACGCCATATCCGTACGGGCTTAAGTAGTTTGAGCCCTGAAAAATCCAGGTTAATACATAAAACACCTTTTCCGTACGATTACTCATGGTAAACGACTTGTGCGAGGCATAACGATGCAGAAAAAAGGTTTGAAAGAACAGCGACAAATACCAATGTGCTGCAAAAAAGATCAGAATTACTTCCATTAACTCAAAAACATTTAGGTCTACACAGCCCATTGTGGGCTGATGTACTGTAAGACAAAGACGTTTCTGATTTGTGACAGATTTCCGGAAAAATTTCAGGAATTTTTATCCTGCACCGAAGAAATGTCGTTTTGAAGATGCTGAATGAAGATTGAAGGGCTGGCAGAACAAGCCTTTTTGAAGGCTTCAAGCAATTGACTGTCAGGCAATTCGAAATGCATTTTTGAGGTTGAATCGCTTAATTTCTTCTTTGCCCGGCTAAATAATTGGCGGCAATGATCGGCTTTCTTATCCAGAACCTTTTGAATGGATTCGTAGTCAAAATCAAACACTTCGCGCATCAGGTATGCCGCCCGCTCAAGCGGTTCAAGTTTGGATTGAAGCACTTTGAAGGCTGCTGAAAGCTCGGCTTCCATGTCCAAATGCCTGAAATCAGTTTCTTTAAACTTGACGATCAACTGCGAAAGCCTGCTGGATTCCCAGTACTCTTCCTTTTTCTTGCGAAGGGTGTTTAAATGATTCTTGCAGTTGTTGATTACGGACGTAATCAGGTAGGCTTTGGTATTTTGAATCTTGGTTTGATCGATGCTCAGCCACTTCACAAACGCATCCTGAACCATGTCTTCAGCGTCTTGCTTGCAACGAAGAATATTGTACGCAACGCTGTGAAGCAACGGGTGATAGAGCGCTATTGCCTGAGCTTGATTCATAGCATAAAGATATCACTTTTTTCCCGAAAAAGCGCAATTTTTGCCCTACTTACATGCGCTAAAACGCCCGAAATGACCAACACATTTATCCATAGCCTTACCGTAACGAAAGACGACATTGACGATATGAACCATGTCAATAATGTTGTCTACCTGCGATGGGTACAGGATGCTGCCGCCGCGCATTGGGATGCACTTGCCTCGGATGAAATGAAACATAAATATGCATGGGTTGTACTCCGTCATGAAATCGACTACAAAAATCCAGCGTTGTTAAACGATCCTGTTAAGGCAGAAACGTGGGTAAGTTCACGTACGGGCGTCAAGTCCGTACGCCATGTTAGGTTAAGCCATGCCCAAACCGGAGTTTTGTTCGCAGAGGCTGTGACAACGTGGTGTTTACTGGATGCTGTTACAAAAAAACCGAGGCGCATTGATTCCGATATTACGTCAATCTTTTAGCCGGGCTGCGTCATATCCGGCAGCATCTGCCGTTATCTTGCCTAAACATCCCAAAGCTATGAAAACCCTCTTTTCCCTTCTATTGGTTGCTGCGATTCACGTTGCGTGGGCACAGACCACTTCGTACGGAAACTTTAAACTCGTTGATCAGGAGATCGTCTATCAGAAAGTATTCGAACAGGATTCGATAACACCTGCCAAACTGGAGGACTTCTACAAAAAATTGCCGTACGTATCGAATGTTACTACAAAAGCCGATGGCGTTGAGTTTGAGGTGACCGACATGACAGTTGACTACAAGAAATTTCAATTTAGTCAGGTGGCGACACCCGCCATTATTCAAACCGGAAAATACAGCGGCAAAGTAACTGTTGGTGTGAAGGACGGCCGCTACCGCGTGACCGTAAACTCGATCCAGCTAACCGGTGATAACGTTTATAAAAAGATCACCACGAAAGAGAACCTAACCACATACGCCAGCAAGAACAACGGGACAGTACTTCACCCCGACTGGTGCCGCCCAAATCAATTGGGTTTACTTGACAAAGCCTTTACCGATAGGTTACAATACAAAGGCGGAGACAACAGCGACTGGTAACTACTTAACCTCCTTCCATCGGTTCCGCTATCGCGTTGGCAAGCGAATCTCTCTTTTGCTTCGCAGCCGCGAGTTTCAGCTTTCGCTTGTAGAGTGTTTGCAGAAATGTTTCCGGTGGCGGAGCTGCAGACGTATCTGCTGCGATCGTTGAGTCGCGCTTGTAGATCGATTGCTGAATGCTGAAAACAAGCTCATCACTAAGCTCATAAAGATCACAATCAAGCTTTTTATACATTTCAGATGTCGGATTCGGAAATTTCGCCTGCGAGATATCCTTGTACGCGGGATCGTTGTTGATGGATTTGAAGAACGCCCCCGTTATCGGCAAAGCCGTTGCTGAGCCCTGCCCGAGATCAGTTCTCTTGAACCGGATGCGCGGATCATCCGCTCCTACCCACGTGCCTACCACCAGGTTAGGTGTAGCCGCCATAAACCAGCCATCGGCATTCGATTGTGTTGTACCGGTTTTTCCGGCAACGTCGTTATACACGCCATACTGATACCGCAACCTGCCCGCAGTGCCTTCATTCACCACGCCCTTCATTAAGGCAATAATTAACCCGGCAGTTTGCTCCGAAAACACCCGCTTCCCGGACCCTTCCGGCCGGAAGTTGTTGTATACTTTTCCGTCAAGATCGTGGATGGAGCTGATATAAAATGGTTTGGTCGTTACGCCACCATTCGCAAAGCATGAATAAACGGTTGTCATTTCCATCAGCGAAATTGACGATGATCCCAATGCAATTGATGGTACATCAGGCATCTCACTACTTACACCCATTTCGCGCGCCAGCTCCATCGTTTTGCCAACACCTGCCATCTGGATGAGCTTCACCGACACAGTGTTAACCGAATACGCGAGCCCACCGCGCATGGAATAGTTAACCTGGTAATCGATCTGCGTATTGCGGGGTGTCCACTTATCCCCTTCTTTGTCGATGTAGGTTTGCTGCGATGCGGAAATCATTCCGCATGGTTCAATGCCTTCCTCCAGGGCCATCGCATATACAATGGGCTTGAATATCGACCCGACTTGTCGTTTCGTGTTCACGTTCACGTGATCGTACTGATAAAAGTCGTGATCGATACCTCCCACCCACGCACGGATAGCACCGGTTGAAGGCTCCATGGCCAGCAGCCCGGCATTCAGGTATTGCAAATGATGAATGATTGAATCGATCGGGCTAACGGTTTTTTCTTCCACCCCCTGCCAGGTAAACAACTTCATAGGCACAGGCTTTTGCAACTCGATCATAATCTCATCTTCCGACATCCCCGCCTCTTTCAACTTGATGTACCGGGGTGAACGTTGAATAGCCTGTTCAAGAACTTCTTCCTTTCCTTTCCACGGCTTATCACGGCCCCAATGGTTGAAGAAGGTTCGCTGGGTTTCTGTCATTTGTTTGGTCACCGCTGCTTCGGCATACTGCTGAAGTTTTGAATCGATGGTTGTATAAATCTTTAATCCATCGGTATACAAATTGTAAGGCTCTCCGTCTTCTTTTTCATTGTTTTTACACCAGGTGAGCAACTCTGCTTTCAGATATTCCCGGAAGTACGGAGCCAAACCCTGATGGTGAGAAACTTTATTGTACTCCAGTTCCAGCGGAAGCTTTTTCAGGGCGTCAGCTTTAGCTTTTTTCAGGTACTTATATTTCACCATCTGGTTGAGCACTACGTTACGTCTGGAGCGCGATCGGTCGGGAAACAATCTGGGATTGTAACTGTGCGTGGCCTTCAACATTCCCACCAGCACAGCCGCCTGATCAATTGAAAGATCTTTGGCTTTAACAGAATAAAAGCGGTCGGCCGCTGCCTCGATTCCATATACATTATCGGCAAACGGCACGGTATTGAGATACATCGTAATAATTTCTTCTTTCGAATAAATATCTTCCAGCTTCAAAGCAGTACGAAATTCCCTCATCTTATTGATCAGCATAGAGAACATCCAATACTTCTTTCGGGGGAACAGATTTTTTGAAAGCTGTTGCGTTATCGTGCTTCCGCCACCGGAAGATTCATCCTGCTGAATGATGGATTTAACAATTACACGCCCCAAACTTCTGTAATCAACCCCTTCGTGCTGATAAAAACGTGCGTCTTCGGTTGCAATGAGCGCATCGAATACCGCGGGAGCAATTTCATCGTGCCCTACTTCGGTCCGGTCCTGAATGTAGTATCGCCCCAGTAAAACACTGTCTGCACTGTACACTTCTGATGCGACCTGGTTGCGAATATTTCTCAGTTCGCTGTTCCAGGGCGTTTCAATCCATACAACAAACAAAAGAATAAAGAACAGGAAGAATGGCGGACCGAGAATGTAGGCCGCCTTTCGCATCCGTGGATGCGTTTGAAAGTAACGAACTACCCGATCGTAGTAAGGTTTAACATACGGCTGAACCTTCAACCAATAAGGCCATGCCCAACGATAAAAATTGACAGTCCATTTTTTTATCGATCTAAAAATTCCTTCAAAAAATCCCCGAAGCGTCACAAAAGTCAGAAATGAATCTTTAAGATAGGCAACGTGCCCTTGGAGTGCAAAAAAATTGTCCGGCTAACGGTTAAATAGATCGGTGTACGTAAGTTTTGTTGCTGTTTTCTCTGAATCGAGGGGCTAAAGGATGTAACAGTCCTATTTTACTTCAAACGTACTGGTTCCCGTTCCCGGGTATCCATCGGGAGTAATACCCTCAATTACAATTCGATAACGCGAGGCAACATCGGCCGTGAAAAAGGCGACCGCTGCACGGCCGTTCTCATCCGTTACGACCATCGGTTCCCAGAAAAGTGTTGTCCGTTTATCTTCGAAGGAATGCCGGTTATCTTTTACATCATACCGGGGAGAATAAAATTCGCGTGCCTGATAGAAGCCGGGGTACTTGGCCTGATTAATACCGATCGGATCCTGTCGAACCGAAGCTCCGCTTCTGAGAGTGATACTAATTACATGCTGACCTGCAAACTGCACGGCATTAAACAAAACTTCGATTAACTCGACATCCGTTGGGGATATCATATTTACATAGTCAGCCGGTGCTAGTATTCCATTGACTGCATAGGCCACGCCCGCACCACGAATCATCCAACCGCCATTAACATAATTAAGACCTGCTACCCGGCTTAACAGCATTTGATTAATAGATGCGTAGCCCGCTCCTCCACCAAGATCTTTTTGTACGTCAACTACGCGCCCACTCGGTCCATGCGGATTACTAAGTCGCGGGTCAGGTTCCCGTTTCGCAGTAACTTTTGCTTCTGTCAAAACCTTTACGGTTGAAAACTTACGGGATAGTATTTCATTGGCTTGCTGCTCAAGGTATTTCGTTGCATCAAACAATTGAAAGGAAGTTGTGCGATAGTCCGTTGGAAAAAATGGATTTAAGGGATCAAGTGAAAATTTGTATGGCTGTTTCCTGCCTTTCTGGTTTTCAGTTTGAAAAACAAGGTTCATCGAATCATAATACAACAGACTGTCGGTATAGAATCTGCCGGTACTATCCGGATGAAGCCGTACGACTGCACCATTCATAGCCATAACTTTAAGCATGCTTCCGGCCGGTGGGTTTTTACCACCCAGCTTTAAAACTCTTCCGCTGAGCGGAATGCCTTGTTCGTGCCGATACGGCAACGGCTGAAGTTTTTCACTGAGTACATCTGTCCACGTAAACCTTCTCCAGCCATTAATCATCATGAGCAAATCGAGGTTCTTTCGTGTCTCCTGAAGGGAATCCTTAAAGTAATAACCCGGGTTTTCTATGTATCCTTTAAGATCGGAGGTTAACGACAAATAATTTTCAATGGTGAGTGGATAGGATTCCTGTTGTGTGATGAGCCCCTCATCGTAAACCGAAATAGAGAATTGTCCGGATGCGGGTACATTGTTGCGATAGGCTGCATCAATCAAGACTGCCACCATTTTCCGCTTGCCATAAACTGCTGTATCCGTAGTTACCCGCAGCTTGATGTTTTCATTGTGCGAAACATGAATCAGTCGTTCGGCAACCGGCCGGCCTTCCGAATCAAACACGGTGATCTGAGAAACGCCTTCCGGAAGCTGCGATCGCTTTATCAGCGTGAAGAATGCACCATTATTAACCGTTCCCTGCTGGGCAAAGTAGGCTAGCCCGCGCGACTGCACAATAATACTTACTCCGGCATCACCCGAAGGCTTGTCGGCATTTGTAAACACAATCACTTTTACGCCATTGTTTACAGCATCAACCTGCATGATATAACCCTTATCGTGTACTGCCGGGAGTGGATAAATTCTCTTTACTACGTAAGGCTTCGTGATCCGTGCATGGTACTTTTTCCCGGCAACCGGATTAAGCTGAACCAGGCCCATCCCGGTATGCTGCGCTTTAAAGGAGGTCACAACCCTTTCATTCTCATCGAAGATATTTCCTTCTACGTTGATTCCTTTTCCATCAGGTCCCAGTGCTTTAAAAGCCAACCGGTTGAATCCACAGGCAACCAGGTTTCCGCCTTCAGGAAAAAACTCAAGCTCCAGCGAGTCGGCTTTAAATCGCGTTGTATCAGAAACGATTTCAGCACGAAGCGGATTTAGAACAGAAAATTCCCTTGTGAAAAAGAAATCTTCCCCAAAATTCTTCATGTAGTTGGTATAGGCCCGAATGGCATAACGCCCCGCCCGTAACGTATCCGGCAATTGAAAATCACCAAATGTCACTCCGCCCGCTGCGTAGAGCATCTGACGCTTGAAAATTGTTTTTGTGTCATCAATCAGATCGACATATACCACCCTGCTTTGAGAATCAAGGTGATGAAGTGATGCTTCTACGAGGTATGCCTTAAACCAAAGGTTATCGCCCGCTGCATAAAACGGTTTATCGAGATGGATGTATAATTTTTCCTGAGGTCGTTCGGAATAGTATTGTTTCAGTTTCTTCAACAGTTCTTCAATACCGGGAGCTTCAGAAATAAATCCTGAAAAAAATAAAAACACCGGTATCAGAAATACCAGGTTAGTCAGTCGTTTATGTGATCTCAAATGGAGCACCTTATCTTGATTATTTGTCTGACGGGCGTGGACACTTCAGTAATATAGTCAGCCATGCATTGGAGCACAAGATGTATTCCGCCAACGGAAATTTTACCGGTTACCCATTAAACAGGCGATTCCGTTTGATGGGTTGGCCGTTCCTGATGGCCAGCGCATGGCGAAATGAAGGAATATCATGATCCCACGTGCGGAGCAAACAATAGATCAACGCACTGTCAAACCTCGACAACACGGCCAGCCCGAACATGATCATAAATGTAATGTGCGATGTACCTGTAAGAATGATGACGCCAAACGACCAGGTCACCGAAATACCCCAGACTTTGGAAATCAGGTTATGAGGAGATGGCGCTTTTCCAAATCTTAAAAACGAGATGGCAAAAACAATTCCTTCACACAACAGGATGATCACAACATAAACCAGGATGGATTGAATGTACTGCGGGTAAAGGATGTAGCACGAAAGCAGGATCATCAGCCAAAAGAAACGATCGACAATAGAATCCAGTTTTCGCAAGGCAACGGTTGATACGCCAAGTCTCCTGGCGAGGATGCCGTCAAAGATGTCGGTAAGCAAGCCAATCAGCATGAGTACAAAAATCGATACTCGCCACGCTATACCTTGTGATGCCAGGACAACACAAAGCAAACCGATAACAATTCTTGAATAAACAAGAAGATGCGGAAGCCGATTCAGCATTCGCTACGGCTGAAGAATGATAAACTCGGTACGCCTGTTGAGGCTTCTTCCCTGCCGGGAGTCGTTTGGCGCAAGTGGTTTCGTTTTTCCGTACCCTACTGCCGTGATGCGGTTAGGATCGGCACCACCTTTCACTAACATCGCGCGAACTGCGTTGGCCCTGCGCTTACTCAGGTCCATGTTGTATTCGTCTGATCCGGAGTTATCCGTATGACCGCCAATTTCGACACGCATGGTGGGCGAACTTTTCATCATCCGCAACAAGCCCTGAATTCCTTCCAGTGACAATGGCTCGACACCATCGTGACTGAAGTAGACATTCAGGATGTAGCCCACATTCAGGCTGCCTGAAATGTGCCGGAGGCGAACGGTTTCTGAAATTTTTTCAGGTCCCGGGGCAGCACCATGAAAATACATGGATGATGTATATGCCAAGTAGCCCGTTCCAAACACGTTAATTTTATAATAGACCGATGAATCGGATGAGTGATTCAATGTTACTTCATAGGATCCGGTCCCTTTTTGAACCGGTTTAATTTTCTTTCCGAATTGACTTACAAATTCAATGTCGGCATCCATGGGAGTATTATTCTCATCGTCAACAACCCGGTACGATACGATCACCGTTGAGCGCACTGGTTTTGCCGGTATAATTTCGGCATCTCTGCGGATGGAAGAACTTTCAGCAAAAACTTCGGAATACTCGGGCTGATCGAGGTAAACCGGTTTCCAGTTTTGCATATCGATCTTGTAAATGTCTTGCTCGCCCAGGTTTTCCTGCCGTAACGATGACATGTACGCATACTTTTCATCGGCCGTAAGCACGAAATAAATGTCGTTTTCAACGGAGTTGATCGGGTAGCCAAGGTTTACCGGTTCACTCCACTCCTGCTTGCTGCCATCGAACGTTGTCCGGTAAACATCCAGGTCGCCCATGCCTGCCAAACCATTCGAACTGAAATAAAGATTTTGTCCGTTTGCCGAAATGAATACACCTTCCTCATCGAGTTCCGTGTTAACAAGCGGCCCAAGGTTCTTAACATTTGTCCATCGGTTGCCGCTCTTATCCAGCGTACAGCTATAGATGTCCGTTCCACCATATCCGCCCGGGCGGTTACTGGTAAAATAAAGTGTCTTACCATCGCTCGTGATCGTTGCGGAACTTTCGAGGAACTCGGTGTTAACGCCTTCCAATGCCTGCGGTGCCGACCAGGTTCCGTCTGCCTTTCGGTTTGATACCAGCAAATCGCCTCCGTTGGTGTCGTGATAAACAATAAGTTCTTTGCCATCGGGAGAAATGTTCACGCTGGCATTGTGATAATTTGTATTGATCGGCACGCCTGCATTTTTTGCCGGTTGCCACACGCCATTCACTTTATCGGAATAAAATATCTCCTCATAATATTCATGATCTACCGCAACCCTGGCGTTCATATTTTCTCCCGGTCTCCGGGTAGTGAATACCATCAACTGCTCATTTTCACTAATCGTTGGAGCGTAATCCGGGTATTCGGAGTTAATGTTATCATCCAGGTCTACAATCGTCACCTTCACGGGATGCTCTTTATAGATGACCGCGTTGCGGCATTCAAATATCTTACGGTTTACTTCATTGATCTTAACAGATTTGTCGAAGTTCAGCGACCGGGCGAGTATCCGGTTGTAACGATCATAAAACAAGATGGCGCTGTCGAACTTTTCGGAATAGTGATAGCCCTGACCCAGGTAATACAAAATGTCAGGATCCACGTTATGGTCGAGCTTCCAGGCGCGTTTAAAATACTCAAGCGACTTCTCTTTCTGGATTGTCAGCATAATGGAGCGACCGGCCATGAGCTGGGCTTTCGCATCTTTCGGGTTCATCTGGGTTGACAAAACAAACAGTTCGGCAGCCTGCTTACGATGATCGATATCGAAAATCTGCATCCCCTGACTATAATATTCTTCTGAAAGCTTAATGGAATCTGTCTGCGAATGCGCTGCAAAATTGGCGAACATGAATAGAGCAGAGAACGCTACAATTCGGCTGTGTTGTGTAAAAGCCATGAAAAACCGGTTAAGACAATAGTCAAATGTACTATTTCTTTACGGTTTTGCGTTAAACCGATCGATTCAAAAAATCAGGATAACTGATTGATGGTTAAAGATTAACCTTCCATTTATCAAACAGGAACTGCTGCTGTTCGCTTTTATTCGGCATTTCGTTGAGCGAATTAGTCTCCGGGATGAAGTCTACTCCAATCTTATTGAAATACTCCTCCATCGGGAGCGGTGCCGTTCCCTCAATGTAAAGATCAATAAACCCGGCTATTTCCGGGTACGTGCGGGCAACCAGATCGTCAAAGAAGTTTTCCTCTGAGAACGCGTTGTTGGGTCCGTATACATCAATCAATTCAAGAATCAGTTCACGCAGGCCACGCTCACCATTCGATAACTCAAGAAGCCGTATATCGAGCAAGGCAGCCACAAGCGCCCCTTTTTGATACACGTTATTGAACTGCGCTCCGCCTTCCTGGGTATAGCACGTCAGGCTCATCTCCGTGAGGCTCATATTCTGGTCAAAGCTTTCGGCTGAGTTCTTCTTAAAGCGGAATTCGTTCAGGATACCGGGCGTTGTATAATTACCGTTACGATATTGCATCATCAGTGATGCCCACTCGGTAACACCTTCATACAACCAAAGATGTCGTGACGCGGTTGGTACCGCAAAATTAAAGTCCTCAATAATCTCGCTATGAATGTTCAGCGGAGTTACAATATGAAAGAATTCATGGGCACTGATATCACGAATACCACTCCCGAAACTGGCCGTGTATGGTCTGTCGGTTAGCACGTACACCGAGCTATAAGAATGTTCCAGCGCACCGGCACCGGGTCCGTTATAAAAGAAATAAATGAAGTTGTAGTGATCTACCGGTAAACCCTTTAAAAAGGCGCTCGCATCTTCCATTACCTGTTCTACATCGTTCAAAACCTGGCCCGCAGAAATCTGATCAGCCTCCGAATATGTATTCACATTGATTTTCGCTCCATCAACTAAAACACTCGCCACAGTAATGTCACCCAGTATAATCGGTGAGTCGACAAACTTATCGTAGTCGTCAGCATAGTAGAGGCCTCCCTCAGTTTTCTGCAATGACGTAGCAATCTTCCATCCTGCCGGCCGGTCAACCTTCAGATAGAAGTCTCTTTCTTTAAGTCCTGTTGGGTAACCAAGCACATCAAAAGCATTGAGCAATGCATGATCGTTTTCGATTGAGGTTCCTCCCATCAGATAAAGCGGATGCTCCGATACGGGTGTATCGAATGTTTCCTTTACCTCGAACTCAAGCATCCGGGTGGCGGCAGGATCGCTTAACTCCCATTGATTCGTGCTGATCTTAGTTGCCCCCAATTCAGTTCCCTTTTCATCGAAAGCTTTGAAGTTTACTACAAACCGGCCGATGTCAAATATATCGTACACCCCGGGCACCGTTGCCGGGAACTGATAAACTTTATTGTCATCCGAAAGATTATCAACATACATCCGAACTTTGAACGTATCATCGCTTCTGTCCGTCAGATCAATCTGATAATAGAAAGATGTTGCCAGGTCAACTTCATCCGGAACGGTTGAGTTGCCCGATGATTTACTTTCGTCATCTCCGCATGAAGCGATGAGGAACATCGAAAGAAATAAAACACTAATTCTTCTTGCCATACTGTTGTTAAAAGAGATCATTCTGATTCCATGAGGGCGGACAATTCAAACCACCGGTTGGTTTTAACATCAATTTGGGCAGTTACCTGCTCAATTTCCTTTGCCGTTTCGATGAGTAACGCTGAATCGGCAGACGAAGTATTCATACGCTCGGTAAGCTCTTCACGCTTCCGCTCGAGTAAAGCAATGTCTTCCTGCAACCGGCCGTACTCCTGCTTCTCTTTGTAGGAAATAGCGGGTTTTGAAGCATTTTTAATGGGTTCTGCTTCTTGAACCGCGGGTGCCGATTCCTGCTCCTGTCCATCTGCCCAGTTGCGATAGTCAGAATAGTTTCCGTTAAACAGCCTGATCTTTCCATCACCTTCGAACACAAAAAGCTGATCGACCAGGTGATCCATAAAGTACCGATCGTGTGATACAAGCAATAAGCATCCCCCGAACTTCTCCAGGAAATCTTCGAGCACATTCAGCGTGTCAATATCGAAGTCATTCGTAGGTTCATCCAGGATAAGAAAGTTCGGATTGGTGATGAGTAACTTCAGCAATTGCAAACGCTTCTTCTCGCCCCCGCTCAACTTATCGATATAGTTGTATTGCTTATCAGGCGTGAATAAAAATGTCTCCAGAAACTTTGAGGCAGAAATCTGTGAACCATCCGCAAGCACGATAAACTCCGCTATGGCTTTCACTTCTTCTACCACGCGGTTAGCGGGATTCAACGTAATCGTTTCCTGCGTAAAGTATCCGTATTTGGTTGTTACACCGGGAATCACCTCACCGGTATCGGGTTTAATTTTTCCGGTAAGAATATCCAGAAAGGTCGACTTACCTACCCCGTTTTTACCAACAACGCCAATCCGGTCGTGCTTCTTGAAAACGTACGAGAAATCATCTACAATCTTGAGCGATCCATAACTCTTGGAAACGTGATCCACTTCTAAAATCTTTCCGCCCTGCCGTGACGCTTTGAAATCGAGTTCAAGCCTGTCTTTCTTAATATCTTGTGACGCTTTCTCCTGAATGTCGTAAAACGCCTCAACGCGGTACTTAGCTTTTGTTCCGCGGGCCCGCGGCTGCTTCCGCATCCATTCCAGTTCTTTCTTTAACAACTGACGGGCTTTAGAAACTTCAACCTTCAGCATTTCTTCACGCTCGTTCTTCTTCTCCAGGAAGTAAGCATAATTTCCTTTATACCGGAATAGCTGTCCGCGATCAATCTCAATGATCTCCGTTGCTACGTTGTCGAGGAAGTAACGGTCGTGTGTAACCATGATGAGTGTTACCTGCTGGCCGGCCAGGTAGTTCTCCAGCCATTCAATTGCAGTCAGATCAAGGTGGTTGGTCGGCTCATCCATAATGATGAGGTCGGGCTCAGTTAAAAGCATTTGCGCCAGAAAAATCCGCTTGCGCTGTCCACCCGAAAGTTGTCCGAATGTTTTATCAAGATCCGGCACGCCAAGCTTACCGATGATCTCGTGAACTTTTGCCTCGTAATCCCACGCGTTAAGCTCCTCCATCTTTTCAAGAGCAGCCTGCATGCGTTCAGCCGATACGTCAGGATGCTGCAGGCAATCTTCATATTCCTTCACAACTTTCGCAATCTCATTTGAATCGCTGAAGAGTACGTCTTTAACCGTTACCGAATCGTCAACGCGTGGCTCCTGGGTGAGGAAGCCCATGGTTATACCCTCACGAACGCTAACCTTGCCTGAGTCGGTAGGAAGTTCACCGGTGAGGATTTTGAGGAGGGTGGATTTTCCAACCCCGTTATTGCCGACTAATGCAAATTTCTCGCCCTGAGAAATGCCGAGGGAAATGTCTTTAAAAAGCCACTTATCGTGGAATGATTTTGAGATTGACTCCGCTGAAAGGTAATTCACAACCGCACCGTTAAAATAAGGCGCAAATCTACTACTTATCAGAATAGATTAGGCACCCGGTCGCCGCATTACCGGTGATATGGTTAAGGAACTCAGACTTATTTCCAGATGAACCGAACTTCGCCCGACTTCTGGAAAAAGCAGAAGAAGCAAAAACTGATCTGGAAAAGTACCGTAGAAACGATGGCAAAAAATAGCTCCATACTCATCGAATTATTAGTTTGATCTAAAAGTTTAATAAAGGTATATAAATTACCTTATTTTCAATTAGTTATAGGAAAAATTTTTACTTTAACTTTAAGCTGTGGATATAAAGAAAGCGCTCGAAAAAGGACATTCGAAGGCATTGACAAACAAGATTGTCACCTACGTGGGAGCTGATCAGGAAAGATTTAACTCGCTGATGGACACGTTTTTATCTGGACCTCAGCGAATTACACAGCGCGCAGCCTGGCCCTTGTCGTACTGCGTTAATAGCCACCCGTTTTTAATCGATCGCCACTACCCTTCTGTTTTAAAGATTCTGATAAAACCGGGCATTCACGATGCTGTAAAGCGCAACATTGTAAGGCTGCTCCAGTTTGTAGATGTCCCCAGGCGATACCAGGGAAAAGTGATCGAGGCCTGTTTTAAACTCATGGACCCGAAAGAAGCTATCGCAATACGTGCCTTCTCCATGACCGTACTTGCCAATCTTGCGGTTCAGCACCCCGACCTCAAAAAAGAACTTACGCTGATCATCGAAGACCAGCTCCCCTTCGGATCGCCCGGGTATCGGGCACGTGCCAAAAAGATTCTCAGGCAACTGGAAAAGTAAGTTAATTTTGCCACACGATGACG
This sequence comes from Cyclobacteriaceae bacterium, assembly GCA_016786585.1. Classification (GTDB taxonomy): domain Bacteria; phylum Bacteroidota; class Bacteroidia; order Cytophagales; family Cyclobacteriaceae; genus UBA2336. Next base: position 55,373 of record JAEUUI010000025.1, on the reverse strand, counting down.
AAGACCCCGGTTCAGTACTCCGAACATACCTGCAAAACATGCGGAAACGTCTTCACGGGGATATACTGTAACCTTTGCGGTGAAAAAGTCATTGAACCGAAAGACAGATCGTTCAGAAACTTCCTGGCCAATTCCCTCACTGCGCTTACGCTAGCCGATAATCGTTTCCTTAAAACGTTATGGCTTACTATCAAGAACCCGGGATTTCTGTCGAAAGAGTATGCCAACGGCCGCAGGGTAAATTACCTCCGCCCGCTTCAGGTATTCTTCGTACTTAACCTGGTGTATTTTCTGTTTCCCGTATTGCAATTGTTTAATTCAACATTGCGTACGCAAATGTATTACCTCTTTCATAGTCCGATGGTACGCGGGATGGTTAATCAGCATTTGCTTGACGAAGGCATCAGCCTGCCAGGCTTTACCATGATTTATAACGAAAAGACTACGGTACTTGCTAAACTTTTGATTGTTGTATTTGTGTGGATTGCATCGGTCCCTCTCAGCCTGATCTTCCGGAAAAAGAACCGATACTTTACCGATCATGTTGCCCTGTCTATTGAACTTGCATGCTTTAACATTTTTGTCAACGCGATCTCACTTTCGGTGATCCTGTTGGCACTCAGTAAAATTTTCAAGTGGAGTGGTACAACGTTAGGAGACTATCTCAACGACACCACGCTCACCATCATTTTCATTTCGACCAATCTATACTTTATCCACCGCGCGGCACGAACATTCTACGGCCAGACCGGTAAAATATTAATCCTGAAAAGCGCATTGGGAATTTTAGGCTTATTGCTAGCGCTGGAAGTGTATAAGCTTCTGCTGTTCTTCGTTACGTTCTATTCGATCTGATCTGTTCAATTGTGCAAGCCGCAAGCAGGCCGACCAGCAATGCGCTGATGATCACTACCGCTAAGTCTCCATAATATTCGATGCCGAAATAAGCTCTGATAAAAAAAGCAGGAATCGCAAAAGCGAAAAGCATCAGCCAAAATGAAAATTTGGGTTTAGTCCGTGTTTCCTGAACGGGCATTCGAAAAAATACATAGACAATAAGCAACGCGCCCACCACGGTACTGATGTGCTGAAGGTACCTGAACAGTGGTAATTCCGGCAAGCCGTGAATATGAACGACAGAATCCAACACCGGGGCAAACGGAACAAATACCCCGTCATGATGCGTGAGTCCGTCCCATAAAATATGGGATGCTGTGCCTGCAAGAATACATACAATTAGCCCGGCAGGATGGTGTTTTAGATAGTGCCTGAAATCAAATGCGCTTAATGACTGCAGCCGCTTGCTGATCCCGAGTGGCAAATTTTCAATCAATGGTTTTCGCACAACCGCATGAAACAGAAACCAAATCAACAATGCGAATGGCAGATCAAAAACAAAGATTCCTGTAAACGTATGACTAAACCTGCCGTTCAGTTTCATGCTGATGAAATACTGAAAATCCGGAATCATACTTCCCACAACCAGGGCGCTCATGCTGATGGCAGCACTTCTCATCCGCAGGAACGGAAGAACAATGGCCGGATGGGAAAATGTGAAGGGCATTTGTTGGGATAAAAAAAGTCCCGCTGTGGCGGGACTATAGCTGTGTCAATGTTAGTAACTAGTGTTTGTCGTGACCTTCACCTTCTTTATGTCCGCCGTACCACGCTTCCTGCAGCTTGTGGAATTGATCGTGAAGGGCAGTAAGGGCTTTTCCTATTTTTACCGAGTCTCCGCTTTGCGCAATTTGCACGAATGAATCAGCATCCATTTTCAATTTGTTGAGATTCGTTTTTGTTTCATCGTTATTAACCTTTTCGGGAAGCGGAGCATTAACCCACTTCTCGGCAGACTTGGCAAGCTGAGATGCATTGGCTTTTGCCGGTTCGAGATAAGAGGAATCCTTGTAAGGATGGAAGCTCTCTGCCATAATCATGTGGAACTCATCCATCTCCGGCCACTCATCGTTGTTAGCAACAGCCTCCTGCTTCTTGCTTCCGCAGGCTACTGCGAATGCGATGATACAAACTAACGTAGAGTATAAAATTGTTTTTTTCATGGGTTATTGATTGAATGGCAAAGTTAGAAAATTATCAGGCTCTTTCGCGCTTGCGGTATTTTTTGTACTCAAACAAGTTCATAAACTTCTTCAGCAGGTCGAAATACAACGTTACAAAGAGTGTGACAGTCATCGTCCAGATCACGGTGATGTTAAAGTACAGTGTATCAAATATGCCCCCGAAAAAATGCTTGGTTGGCTGAAACAGGTTTGCTGAAAAATCAAATCCGTATGCCGGTTTATGATCATCGAAATAGATCGGATAGATTTTTTGAATCAGTCTGCCGTCATACTCCACAACCCTGTCAGTAGTAGCCGTGTTCTTTACCGCGCTGGAAACCATTTTGTTTTGGTAGCGCTGCATGTCAAGTGCAAATTGGGCAGCACGCTGCGGTGTGTTGGTTAAACTATCAATCAACAATTGCCTTTCCTGCATCGCCTTTGCCTGCTTCCGGCCATAGTAAATCTTGAGCGTTGACAAGAATTTCATGGAGTTCACATACGTTGCCGAGTCGAACTTGCCAATTGCCAATCTTTCAACTTCCGGAAAGTTCTCCTTACCCACCTGCTCCAGTTCATATCCAATTTCGTTTTTAACGAGCGCCAATGACGCAGTAAGTTTTTCATGACGCGGATTGCGCCAATTACTCCGGTGGCCGAGACAAAAGGCAAGCTCCGATTCAAGTTTGGGGATGTAGTAAATCTTCTTGTAATCCGCTTCAGCAATTGTCCGGTCAAATTCGTAAAACTGCTTTTCAAATTTATTATCGCGAAACTGGGTAACCATGAAGGCTTCAAATGCCCACCGGGAAGCCATCATCTCTCCTACTACCGGCACACCAATCGGCTCGCTTACATTTGGATTGAATTTATCGAAGTTGATAACCACCCCGCTTAACAAGAGTTGCGGAATAATCAGCAGCGGAATCAAAATGTAAATGGTAACAGCGGAATTGAATGAAGACGAAATATTTAACCCCAGCATGTTTGCGAAACAGGCACAACTGAACAGGATGAACCAATAGCGCATCTCCGTGACGGGAATACCGAGTACCAGGTTCCCGACCGCCATGAACAACAAGGTTTGCACAGCCGAAATGAAGAACATCACGAAAACTTTCGAAAATAAATAGCTGCCCCTGCTAAGATGGAGGAAATGCTCCCGTTTCAGGATTTTACGGTCGCGGAATATCTCTTCTGCACTCACGGTGAGTCCGAAAAAAAGTGCAACAACTACGCACATGAAGAAGTAAACCGGGATATTGTCGTTATCGGCAAAGGTGTAAACCGGATTTTCTTCGTTTAATGTTTTATAATACCGGACCATGAAGCTGATAAAGAACGCCAGTACAGGCGCTTCCATCAGGTTGATGTACAAGTACTGTTTGTTCGCGAGTTTGGAAAGAACATCGCGCGTAACGAAGGTCTTAAACTGATTGAGCGGACCGGGAATCTCCTGCGCAACTTTCAACCGGTCGCCCGCATGCTCCAGTTTAGGAATCTTTATCTTTTGCTTGAAGTATTGATACCACTGGCCCGCAGAAATTTTCCGGGTGTTGGTCAGTCGGCCATACTCGTTTACAATCTTTGTTTCAATGATGTTAAAAACCTGTTCGGGATTGATGTTACCGCATTCCGGACAGGCACCCTGGGTTTTATTAGCCGCGTTAACGATGTCCCGGAAGTATAACACCGACTCAACCGGGTTGCCGTAGTAAATCTGAAATCCACCCACGTCAAGAATGATGAGCGTGTCAAACATCTTAAAGATGTCGGACGATGGCTGGTGAATTACCACAAACACCATTTTGCCGCGGAGTGAGAGTTCCTTCAACAGATCCATGATGTTTTCTGAATCGCGTGATGACAATCCGGACGTTGGCTCATCTACAAAAAGAATGGCAGGCTCACGCAACAACTCCAGACCAATATTTACACGCTTACGCTGACCACCGCTGATGGTTTTGTCGAGAGGCGAACCAACTCTGAGGTTTTTAATCTCACTCAGGCCAAGTTGTGTGATGATCTTATCGACCATCTCGGTAAGTTCATCCCTCGTGTGGCCACCAAAGCACAACCGGGCTGCATAAAAAAGGTTTTCAAATACGGTTAGATCTTCCATCAGTAGGTCATCCTGCGGAATATATCCTACCACGCCTTCAACCTTTTCGGGATGCTGGTGAATATCGATGCCGTTGATCATTACCCGCCCGCTTGACGGTTGCTCAGCACCATTCAGCACGTTCAGTAACGTTGATTTACCGGAACCGCTGGCGCCCATCACCCCGATCAGTTTTCCGCCCTGCTCCGCAATGTTGATGTTTTGAAGAGCAGCTTTACCAGTCTTAAAATGATAAAACAAGTGATCCGCGGTGAACGTGATCTTGCTCTGACTTGCTTCCGCCAAAAACTTGCTGATGATGTCGCTGTAATAAAGTGATCCGATTTTATCACCCCGGATCGTGCTGCCGGTTGCGAAGATGTCGGTTCTTCGTCTCGCCAGCGGGATACTGTTGAGGTAGATAACGGAAATGCCGAGGTACTTAATAAAGTACGTATCGGAAAGCTTGAGTACCGCAATCAGACCGGTAAGGTTTTTCTCTACGATATGCGGGCCGGGATACGGTTTGTCACCAGAGCCTTCATCGATGATCAGCACATTCTTCGAAGCGAGCTCATCACGGTCCTGACCGGTGACGAAGTCCTTCAGGGCTTTCACATCATGCTGATCAATTTTTAACGCCTGACCAATGTAGAAAATAAGATTACTTTGACGTTCCGGAATTTCATTGTCGATGAAAACCAGCTCGATAATCTTTACAATTAATACTTGTTTCTGTTGGGTCGTTAATGCCTGATTCACCTTCTTGGTGATCTGCATAATTTTGGCCCAATCATCAACAAACTGCTGCGTTTCAATATCAATCGTAGATGATCCGGGTTCCGGTTCAGCTACTTTGTAGTTGTTATAAAACTGATCGAATAAGTTCAGGTAGTACTTAACGGCATCACGGTTCAGGTACAAACCCAGAAAGCCTTTGATGTTGTTGCGCTCATCGTCCGTTATGCGTTCACGGGTAACAATGGCAAACAATTGCACTACGGCTTTGAGAAGCTCTTCACTCATCTGGAATTATCCCGCTTAAATGCTCCCAAAATAGGAAATAAGTGCGAATAGACGAACTCGAACGCGGGTGATAAAAATGAAATTCATCAAACAAACTTGCATCCGTAAGTGACCGGAGTTTCTTTTAGCCAACCTTCGTGATAATCAGGTCGGCCAATACCATCAGGCCCTCGCGCAAATACTCATCATCAAGCTGAAGCGGAGTCGAAACCGGCCTGCCCTCGCCATCGATTTTGGTATCCATCTTATGATTGGCAGCTTTGCGCTGCTCAGCATCCTCCATCTCCTTCTTCCGGACAGTTTCACTCAACGAAACACGCTTCTGCTCAATGTTTCTGCGCGTTTCATTGGTTTCATTCACGAACTTATTGAGATAAGGATCTGACTTAAGACGTTCTTTATATGCCTTATTCAAGCCTGCGAGAATTTTGTCATCAACCATCGGAGTACGCTGATACAATGCGCTCTTAATCTCATCCCACGGCAGTGCATTAGGGTTAGAGCTCTCGCCAAATTGTTCAGGATCAAGCGCTGACGGCAGTTTCACATCCGGTGTAACTCCTTTGTGCTGCGTACTGCTTCCGGTGGCGCGATAGAACTTTTGCACGGTAATTTTCAAACTGCCGGCTCCTTCATCGTGAATATACTTATCCAGCGGAACAACCTGCTGAACAGTTCCTTTTCCGTACGTAGACTCACCCACGATTACCCCACGATGATAATCCTGGATCGCACCCGCAAAAATTTCCGATGCTGAAGCGCTAAACCGGTTCGTAAGCACTACCAGTGGCCCGCTGTATACAACGGTTGGATCGTCATCGGTTAAAACTTCTGCCGTACGTGACGTAGAGTTCTTTACCTGAACCACAGGACCATTTTTAATAAACAAACCCGTCAAACTTACGGCCTCCATCAGCGAACCGCCACCATTGTTTCGCAAATCAAGCACAACGCCATCAACACCTTCAGCCTCAAGTTCCTGCAAGATTTTCTTTACATCACGGGTCGTGCTGTTATAATTCGGATCGCCCTTCTGGTATTCTTCAAAGCTCATGCTGAACGTAGGAATGATGATTGTTCCCAGTTTGAGTTTCTTACCGTTCTGCGTAGTCTCTACAATCTGCTTTTTCGGCTTTGTGTCTTCCAGCTTTACCTTGTCGCGAATCAGCGAGATTAATACCGGTGGTCCGTTAATACCTGTTTCAGCAGGCAGAACCTGTAATCGAACTTGTGTGCCCTTAGGCCCCTTGATGAGCTTTACAACATCATCAAGCCTCCAGCCTACCACATCAACAATTTCTCCGGTAGCGCCCTGGCCCACACCGATAATGCGGTCGTTGGCATGAATGAGATCACTTTTCTCTGCAGGTCCGCCTGGCAATACTTCATGAACCCGTGTATAATCGCCATCGGGTTGAAGTCGTGCACCAATTCCTTCAAGCGACTGATTCATATCCTGGGCGAACAACTCTGCCGCACGGGGTGAAAAGTAATTTGTATGCGGATCGTAAGCTTCCGAGATGGTATTCATGTATGCTTCGAATACATCATCGCTGTCTTTTTGATTTTCAAATTTGATGTAGCGTTCAAAACGTTCGCGGATGATCTTTGTGATGTCTTCAGGCTTCTTGCCGGAAAGCTTCAGGCTTAGCGCCTGATTTTTAATGGACTTCGTCCAGATATCATTCAGTTCCTGTTGCGTTTTAGCCCAGGGAGCTTTTTCGCGGTCGAATTCGTAATACTCATCTTTCGAAAAATCAAACTGTTGACCCACAAGTTTTTCTGTCACAAACTTCATGCGCTCCTGAAAGCGCTTGCGGTAGACGCGGTAAATCACAAAAGCAGGAGAAACATTTTTTACGGCTGTCAGGTCGTCAATTTCGTTGCGGTATTTCTCAAACGAAGCGATGTCGGAAGCCAGGAAGAACGACCGGTTGATATCCAGCGTCTTAAGGTATGAATCGAATATGGCAGACGAAAGCGAATCGTCCAGCTGAAGTTTTTGGTAGTGATAACTGCCCAGCGCCTGCGTAATCCATCTTGCCTGTTCGCCATAAACAGGTTTTTCAACAAGTGTAGTATCGGAAGGGCCGTTTGAAAAAGCCTGCAACGCAACGGTCAGGCAAAACGCAATCAACAACACAAAACGCTTCATAATCAATAATTTTACTGATAATACGTAGTTGAGGGCAATTTGTATGCCTTTTCTAAGACTTTTCGTAGTCAAATTCACTCAGGAATTTCTGAGCCTCTTCGGTATTTTGGAATTCGAAGTGCTTTTTCTCCCCGGAAACAGAATGGATTTCGATTTTCACCAAATCCACATCGCGGTTACGTTTGAACTTGAACTTCTCCTTCTTATAATCATCGGTTTCCTTGGTGGAGATATTAAACGCGGTAGCGCGCACCGATTTACAGTAAATACACTGATAGTTCTTAACCAATTCGCCAGGCTCATTCTCGGTAGGCGCCTTGCTAACGTGCTCTTTAATAACCCGCATGGTATAGAAACCACAGTTATTACAACGAAGCGCCTGCAGACGGCCTTCGTACTTTTCGATGAGCACTTCACTTGTTTTTTCATCAATCCAAACATCGTAGTCGATTGAAAAAACATTTTCCTCCGCAATCATACCTTCCTGAAGATGAACATCTTCCTCTTCTTCACTTAACAGGCGCATTTTGTTACCCGTCTTCGGATTGGTACGCGGCATGTAACGCCATTTTTTAAGTTTACGATCAAGAATTGTCGGGTAATAATATTGAAGAATCAAATGGGCTACATAGGCCACGATCGTACCTCCGGCAACCGCCATTACAAGGCGCATATAAAACCAAAACTCAACCTTCTCCATCTCCTTCATTTCATAGAGGTTGATGAGCATGGTCACGGCAACGCCAAAACAGTAATACACGAGCTTGTAGTTCGGTATTTCTCTTCGGTTGATGTAGTCATATTTCAGGTGATAGTCGGTGATGGCCGAAATCCGGATCTGATGAATGAAGTATATAATGAGTCCAATAGCAACCATGAAAATGGCTCCCAGAATCATCGTTTGATGAAAGGCGATTATGAAAGGGGTTTGTTGATCCATAGTGTAATTTGTCGTAAACTTGGTATAATCTTACAGATTTAAAGATACGGATTAATAAATATTGTGGTAATACCGCAATTTAGTGGAGATGAAAAAAGCTCTTTTTAAAATTCTTGCGCGCGTGAACAAAGTAATTCTTCCGCGTTACAGCAAAAGTGATCTTACCCGACTAACGAAAAGGCAGCAGGCAATCGTTGCATTCCGCTATTGGGTTACTATTAATGCTCTTGATTAGCTACTCGTGCTAATCAAATTATAATCAGTCAATTATATCGTTCTATCTAAGCTTCCATTATCAGGATAAAGCTGGGTTCTGGTTACTTAATTGTGTGAATTTTTACACAAAATCTTGTGCTTCAGGATAAGTAAATAAATTCAATTTGTGTATTTTTGCACAGTGAACGCGTACGAGAAAATCCGGATCGAACAGGAAATGAAGGCTTTTGTGTCAAAATCCTTCGAAAAACCCTCTTTTTGCAGGAATGCAGAGCAGGTCCGGTATTACTCGGCCGAATGGCGCACAAAAATTGCAGCGTATGAACTGCGTTACAATTTCATCCCTGTGTGGGCTTACACCTTGCTGGAAGAATACCAGGCTCAGGAAAATCTGCTTGCTGAGAAGAAACAGACCTACTCCCACTAAATGCGGTATATCCCCTCTCCCATACCGTTACGCTACGAGTTTGTGTACAGCGCTACCGCCAACAAATCGGGCCGGATGCAATATCACAAAATCAAACCCGGCTTCAGCAAGTTGCGGATTAGCCGAACGGAGTTTATCCGGGCCTATAACAGTGCCCAAATTGTAGCCATGAAACCCGTGCAAGTTCATGGCAATGAAACTGATTTCCAGATTGAGCTTTACGTGTAGCTACGCGTTGAGTATTCCCTGAAGATCTGCTGGTGAATAATTGATCGACTTGATTGTCTTGTTATCCGATTTTCGGTACACAAGCCACTTCCCGGCTTCTTCGCGATAATAGCACTCCGTTCCGTCTTTCTTTTTATAGAATTCAACCGTGGCTTTTGCTTCGTCTTCTGAAACGCACGCTTTACTCATATTTGAGCGCTGTACTTCCTCAAACAGTGCACTAAACTTATCACCCAGGCCGAACTCAAGAATTGCGCCCGACAAAACATATTGAATGTCGCTTAATGCGTCTGCGATCTCGACAATATCTTTTTGAAGAATTGCAACCTCCAGCTCTTTCAACTCTTCAGCAAGTAAAGCAACGCGAAGCTTACAACGGTCTTCAGCGGGAATGGCGGGTGAAGGCAATATTGGGTGTTTGAACGTTTTATGAAATTCAGCAACAAGGTTTAGTGCATCAGGTTGTTTCATGGAGTGGTTGGTTGTCATGACTTTGTTAACGATTGCAAAGTTGAAACAATTTCGAAAAAAAGCCGTACTTTTAACCCTTTGTCATGCACGCATTTCGCAAAAATATCATCGTCTTCCTTATTACCGTCATGGGTATACTGGGTTTATTGAACGTCAGCATCCAGTTTGGCAGAATCATCGACTTTTTTCCCGGCGTTAGCATGAGCCTGTTGCTGGCGGAGGAACTTGCTGAAGAAACCGGCTGTGAAAAAGGAAATGAAGGATTCTCATCCGTTGATCTGTTCCTGACGAAGGAAGCTTATCTGACGCACAGTATGATCGTTGATCATGCCATTGAAACCTGTTTTCACAGCACGGAAATACCTGTGCATCCCGCGTTCGAAAAAGCAACTCCCCCTCCAAAATCCTAGTCTGGCGCAATTGTAATTGCGTTCATCAGAGGTTGCTGATTTCGTAACCAGCTATTTCATTTTTACTGACTATGACGGTTTATAAATAACTGTCTGAACCTAATTTTTAAATCACTTTATATCTATACTGCTATGCAAGTTTATAACTCTTTATTGGAAGGAAACCGTCAATGGGTCAAAGAGATGCTGGAAAAGAATCCAAATTTCTTTAAGAGTCTTGTTGCTCAACAGACCCCTGAGGTTCTTTGGATCGGTTGTTCTGACAGTCGCGTTCCGGCCAATGAAATCACCCGCACGCAGCCAGGTGATATTTTTGTTCACCGTAACATCGCTAACATGGTTGTTCATTCTGACATGAACATGTTGAGCGTGCTCGACTACTCCGTAAATATTCTGAAAGTAAAGCATGTAATTGTCTGCGGGCATTATGGCTGCGGTGGCGTTAAAGCTGCCATGGGTAATGGCCAAAACGGTTTAGTCGACAACTGGCTTCGTCATATTAAGGATGTTTATCGTGTTTACAGCGATGAACTATTAGCTATTAAAGACGAACAGGCGCGCTTTGAGCGGTTTGTTGAACTGAATGTAATTGAGCAGGTTTTTAATGTCTCCAAAACATCCATCATTCAGAACAACTGGAAAGATCGGAATTACCCGATCATCCACGGCTGGGTTTATAGTCTTGAAACCGGCCTGATCAAAGACTTGAACGTGAGTATTCAAAATCAGCAGGATCTTCCTCCCATCTTCCGGATGATCAAAGAGTCAGTAGTTGTTTAAAAAAAACGTATCGCGATTGAAGTTATGAGAGCAGGATTCATCAAGGATCTGAAGGGTGACCTTTCGGCCAGTCTGGTTGTTTTTTTAGTGGCATTGCCGCTTTGTCTGGGGATCGGATTGGCATCCACCGGCCGGCCGGAGTTAGTATTTTCAGGCATCATTGCCGGCATTATTGGTGGAATTATCGTAGGCTTTTTCAGCGGCTCGAATGTTGGCGTATCCGGGCCGGCTGCTGGCCTGGTGGTGATTGTGCTCGGTGCGATCAGCACACTGAAAAGCTTTGAGGCACTACTGCTCGCAGTTTTCCTGGCCGGAATCATCCAATTGCTTGCCGGATTTTTAAAAGCGGGTATCATTTCATACTACTTCCCTTCTTCAGTAATAAAAGGAATGTTGGCCGCAATCGGATTAACGCTCATCCTCAAAGAAATACCGCATGCCTTGGGGTATGATAAAGATTTCATTGGTGATTTTATGCTGAGCCAGTCAGACGGCCATAATACGTTCAGCGAAATTTATTATGCATTCATCTACAACAGCCCGGGAGCGATTACGATCAGTATTCTTTCGCTTGCCCTGCTGATTGTATTTGAACAACCCTTCATGAAGCGAATCGGATTATTTCGGTTTTTGCCCGGAGCGTTGTTTGTAGTGCTCATCGGAATTTTCATGAACATTTTATTCGCCAATACAAAGCCCGAGTGGATGTTGCAGGGTGAGCACATGGTTCAACTTCCCATAGCAAACTCATTGAGCGACTTTATTGGTTTCTTCCGGTTCCCGGATTTTTCACAGCTCTCCAATCCGGATGTATATGTTGTCGCATTTACGCTCGCAATAGTAGCCAGTCTCGAAACATTGTTATGCGTAGAAGCTACCGACAAACTTGATCCGTTTAAACGATCAACCCCTACCAATCGTGAACTTAAGGCACAGGGCATTGGAAACATTTTGTCAGGCCTGATTGGCGGATTGCCTGTAACGCAGGTAATTGTGAGAAGCTCAGCCAATATTAATGCCGGGGGAAAATCAAAAACATCAACCATCGTTCATGGACTGATTTTACTGTTGTCAGCGATTTTCATTCCACGGTATCTCAACCTGATTCCATTAGCAAGCCTTGCGGCCATTTTGCTGGTGGTAGGTTATAAACTATCAAAAATTTCACTTTACAGGGATATGTATAAACTTGGCTGGGATCAGTTTTTACCATTTATCGTAACGGTGGTCGCTATCCTGGCTACAGATCTGTTGAAAGGAATTGCCATTGGAATGGCCTTCGCAATCTTTTTTATCCTGCGAAAGAATTACCGGCATGCGTATCACTATAAGAAAGAGAAGGCAGGTGACCGCGAGGTTATTACGCTTCGCTTGTCGGAAGAGGTGACGTTTCTGAACAAAGCAAGCATACAATTAAGCCTCGATGATCTTCCCCGCGATTCAAAAGTTGTCATTGACGGATCAAACTCTGTGGCGATCGATCATGACGTACTGGAGATTATTCAGGATTTTAAAAGAATGGCCGCTCCCCAGCGAAACATCGATGTGGAGACAATTGACGTCCCGGAAGTTCATTCCGTACAGGGACATTAAAAAATCCAACCTGAAAGGGGTTTTGGGTGGGTGACGAGAAAGGGTGGCACGCAAGTGTCGCCCTCTTCTCAAGTTTTTTATATTTGCGTTTCATTTTTAACGCATGGCCAAAAATTTTATCGAAGAACTACGGTGGCGCGGCATGATTCACGATGTAATGCCGGGAACAGAGGAGCAACTAAGCAAGGAAATAACTGCAGGATACATCGGGTTCGACCCAACGGCCGACTCTCTTCACATCGGACACCTGGTTCAGATTATGACGCTGGTACACTTTCAGCAATGCGGCCATAAACCGGTTGCACTGGTTGGCGGAGCCACGGGTATGGTGGGTGATCCTTCCGGGAAATCAGCAGAACGCAATTTACTTTCTGAAGAAGTACTTCAACACAATGTAACGTGTGTTAAAAAACAGCTTGAAAAATTCCTCGATTTCAGTGCAGGAGGTGCAGAACTGGTTAATAATTACGACTGGTTTAAAGACTTTAAGTTTCTGGATTTCATCCGCGACATCGGAAAGCACATCACGGTGAACTACATGATGTCGAAAGATTCGGTTCAGAAACGTTTGGAGTCCGGGCTTTCATTTACCGAGTTCACCTATCAGCTTGTTCAGGGTTATGACTTTTACTGGCTTAATCAGCACAAAAACTGCAAGCTGCAGATGGGCGGCTCTGACCAATGGGGTAACATTGTTACCGGAACAGAACTTATCAGGCGCAAGGCCAATGGCGATGCATTTGCATTAACTACCAAACTGATTACGAAGGCAGACGGTACAAAATTCGGGAAAACCGAAGGCGGAAACGTTTGGCTTGATCCCAAAAAAACTTCCCCGTACAAATTCTATCAATACTGGTTAAACGTTTCAGATGAGGATGCTCCGAACTTCATCCGGATATTTTCGCTTAAAACAAAATCGGAAATTGAAGCGCTGGAAGCGGAACACCAGGAAGCTCCGCAATTGCGCAAGCTTCAAAAGGCGCTGGCAGAAGACATCACTACACGTGTGCATGGCGCAGAGGCGTTGAAACGTGCACAGGAAACGACTGAAATTTTATTCGGTTCTTCATTCGAAGCATTTAAAACACTTACGGGTCAGGAAATTGAAGATGCATTTGATGAATCGATAACATTCGTATTATCGAAATCAGAATTTGAAAGCGCAGGCGACCCGGTTAGTCTGCTGGGAGAAAAGACTTCGGTTTACGCATCAAAAGGTGAAGCCAGAAAAGCTATCCAGGGAAATGGTGTTAGCATCAATAAAGAGAAGATTTCACTTGACCGGAAGCTATCCCCTGCCGACTTGCTGTACGATAGATACCTGCTCGCGCAGAAGGGTAAGAAAAATTACTATCTGATTGTAGTGCAATAAAAAAGTCCCGCGCTGGCGGGACTTTTAATATTATAAGAATCGTTCAATTATTTTCCGAGCTTGAAGATCTTGTATCCAACAGATACCTGAATTACTCTGCTCTTCAAAGATCCTTCGAACACGTTGTCATCGTCACCGATATCAGAAAGACCGATGTTGTAACGAGCGTCAAGCGTCAACCCAAATGGAAGATCCCAACCTAGTCCTACGTTAGCGCTGATGTCAGATCCTTTCAAAGAATCTTTAATGTTATCTCCATCAAATTCAGCTTTTGTGAGGAAGCCAAATTGAGGACCAGCTTGCAAATTAAGTCCACCGATCAAGTAGAGCTTCACCATTACGGGAATAGTCATGTAAGCCGTTTTGAAATCAACATCGTCAACTTTTGTTCCCTGCTGGGAGAAAAGTACCTCAGGCTGAATGCCGATTTTTGTGAGTTTGAAAAGTGCAAACGCGCCTCCATGAATTGAAGTGATATTGTCAGTGCTTACATCCGCGTCAATTTTCGAAATGTTTGCACCAGCCTTAATACCGAGCGCTACCTGAACCTGTGCATATGATGCGCCAACAGAAGACAGTACAAGTACCAAAACCAAAAGTTTTTTCATAGTTAATGAAGTTTGTTGTACCTCAAATAACGGTAATTTCCGGGCAATAAAAAACCCCGCCAAGGCGGGGTCTTTTGAAAAGATTCGGGAGCGTTATTATTCTCCGAACAACTGGTAACCAAGAGAAATCTGGAAGTTGTTGATTTTAGTATCAACACCATCGATATCCGTTACATTGCTCAAACCGATTCCGTAACGAGCAGTTACATTGAATTTACCGAATGCAGCGCCTGCACCGAGGTTCAATGTAAAGTCGCCTTTCATGTCATCTTTCGCTTCGCTAGGATCGCTTGACAATACAAAGCCGTACTGAGGTCCTACCTGTACATTGAATCTTTCTGCAAAAGTGTATGTCACCATCACCGGGATGCTGAGGAAGTTAACAGTAATATCACTGTCGCTACCTTTAATTGAGTTATAAAGGAGTTCAGGCTGAACAGCAAGTGCATCGCTTAACGCGAACACTCCGTAAACACCAACATGGAAAGAAGTTCCGTTTTCTGAATCAGAACCAAGACCATCGATGTCAGTGCTGATTTTCGCCATGTTAACACCAGCTTTTACACCGCCTTTAAATTGTGCAGAGGCTGCAAAAACTACGAGTACTGCAAAAACTGATAATACTACTTTTTTCATTGTGTATAGGGTTTTGTTGTGGTGCGAATTTCGAAGTTTTTTTTATTTCCGCAAACGAGTGAAAGGCTACGATTTTGTGCTAAAAGGGTTGCATTTTGACAAAAAAAAATGCGCCCGAAGACGCATTTTGGTATTGAGGGGTGGGAAATTGCTTAGAAGCGGAATCCAAAGCACACGCCCGCACGGAGGCTGAAGCCATCGAATGCTCCCGTTTCAAAGTCGTCTTCCGTACCAGATTTAACATCTACGTTACCAGAGTAATACGCTGGCCCGAGAAAGATATCGAGCGCAACCTTCTCTTTAAAAATCCATTGCTTACCAAGGATCAAGCCACCACCAAAGGCAGAGAAGTCGGCCTTTGCATCGGCTGCATCATCTTCGATTGAAAATGATTGATACCGCAGGAACGGGGCAACGTACACACCCTGCGGAGCCGCTGTTTCGGAAAGATAAAAGCGATACTCCGGTGTTATACCAAAGCCGCTGAACTTTGAATCACCGGATGAATAACCAGTGTAAAAGAATCCAAGCTGAAGACTGCTTTGATCAGTCAGCGCGCGTTCGTACTGGATGTTAAAGGTTTTAACAATGGGAGCAAGAATGTTAATCTTGATCACATTTTGCTGAGCGTACCCAGCACTTACCGTGACTGCGATACAAATCAACACTGCATACATTTTTAGCTTCATACGTGTATTGAGGTTTAGTTGAGGATTCATTTAATCATGCCCGCCCAGCAAAAATGTAAGACCGATGGTAGGGTTGAGTGGGTTAATATCCAGTAAAAACGTGTTATTACGACTCTGTTCTGCAAATTCATACGACAATCCTGAAAGCGAAAATTCAACCCCAATCCACGAAGTCGGATAAAAAGAAAAACCGGGAGAAATGGAAATGATATTTGAATCCCAATTGACGTCATTAAGGTCCTGAATTGTCCTCCGCAACCATGTGTAGGCAGGCTGAATAAAGAAATAGAATTTCGACCCATCTCCAATCGAAAGGTAATAGCGACCAAAAACGCCCAATGACTTGTATCCAGATAAATAATACAGGCGGGCCGGCACGGATTCTCCAAAACCAGCTGAAAAGCCTACTAAAGATCGCTCTCCTAAAAAATATCCTCCCGCTAGCCGAATGTCATATGACGGATCAATGTCCTTTTGCTTTTCATATTTAATCATACCTGTCAACAAGATTTTGGCATTCTGTACTTGAGTAAATGCAGGAACATACAAGCAAAGTAAGCCCAGGATTAGTAGCGTGTTTTTCATTCCAAGGGGGTTGGCAATTATAGAAAGATATGAAAGATCCAAAACTCTTACAACTTCAAATTGAAGTCATTAACAAGATAAGGAACGGTAATCACTGTTGACC
The DNA here is from genome assembly GCA_016786585.1 of Cyclobacteriaceae bacterium. Taxonomy (GTDB): domain Bacteria; phylum Bacteroidota; class Bacteroidia; order Cytophagales; family Cyclobacteriaceae; genus UBA2336. The sequence continues at coordinate 38,970 of JAEUUI010000025.1, read as the reverse complement.
TATTTGACTCAAGTTCCTGCAATACTGTAATAATAGCGTTCTCGTTCCTCGCCCATCCCCTGCGCGACACCCCATTCATCACATCGAAGTATAACATATTCCTAAGCCGCTGCAGCGATTCGTCAGTTCCGTCAAGCACCAGTCCGAAGCCACCGTTTATTACTTCACCCCACCCTACTCCGCCACCGTTGTGAATGGAAACCCACGTTGCTCCGCGAAACGAATCTCCAATTACATTATGAATCGCCATATCGGCTGTAAACTTCGAGCCATCATAAATGTTGGATGTTTCCCGATACGGACTGTCGGTTCCGGAAACATCATGATGATCACGGCCGAGTACAACCGTACCCAACGTTCCTTTTTTTATTGCTTCGTTGAAAGCCTCTGCGATTTTAATCCGGCCGGTTGCATCGGCGTATAAAATACGGGCCTGCGATCCAACAACAAGTTTGTTTTGCTTTGCCTGCCTGATCCAGTTTATGTTATCATCCAGCTGACCATGAATTTGTGATGGCGCAGTCTTGCGAATGTCTTCCAGTATGCGTAATGCAATTGCATCAGTCTGATCGAGATCTTCCGGCTTACCAGATGCACAAACCCATCGAAACGGTCCAAAGCCAAAATCAAAACACATCGGCCCCATGATATCCTGCACATAAGACGGATACCGGAAATTAATTCCGTCACCGGCCATGATGTCTGCATCCGCCCGTGACGACTCAAGCAGAAACGCATTACCATAATCAAAGAAATATGTTCCTTTAGCGGTATGCCGGTTTACTGCGGCAACATGTCTGCGGAGAGACTCCTGAACGTTTTTCTTAAACTCGTCAGGATTGCTTCGCATCTGTTCATTGGATTCTTCAAGGCTTAAACCGGCGGGGTAGTAACCTCCCGCCCACGGGTTATGCAAGGATGTTTGATCGGAGCCGAGATCAACATGAATATTATCCGTATCGAATCGCTCCCATACGTCTACGATGTTTCCCTTGTATGCGATCGAGACTACCTCTTTAGCAGCTTTAGCTTTCCGCACCCGGGCAACAAGGTCGTCCAGCGTTGTAACAACTTCATCTACCCAACCTTGTGCATGACGTTTATCGGTTGCTTTTGGATTGACTTCTGCAACCACAGTTATGCAGCCCGAAATGTTACCCGCTTTCGGCTGCGCACCGCTCATTCCGCCAAGACCGGAGGTAACGAAGAGTTTTCCTTCCAGCCCCTCACCTGCTTTCGAGATTTTACGCCCGGCATTCAATACAGTGATTGTTGTTCCATGAACAATTCCCTGCGGGCCAATGTACATGTATGAACCTGCGGTCATCTGGCCGTATTGCGTAACACCCAACGCATTATATTTTTCCCAATCGTCCTGTTTGGAATAATTCGGGATCATCATTCCGTTCGTAACTACTACTCTCGGAGCTTGTTTTGATGACGGAAATAAACCCATCGGATGACCGGAGTACATGTGCAGCGTTTGCTCATCGGTCATCATGGAAAGATACTTCATGGTGAGCAGGTATTGCGCCCAGTTTTGAAATACTGCCCCGTTTCCACCGTAGGTAATCAACTCATGCGGATGCTGCGCTACAGCCGGATCAAGGTTATTCTGAATCATCAGCATGATCGCAGCCGCGTGATGCGACTTTGCCGGATACTCCGTTATCGGCCTGGCGTGCATTGCATAGTCCGGGCGAAAACGGTACATATAAATTCTTCCATAGCGCACCAGTTCATCATAAAACTCTTTCGCCAGTACAGGATGATGTTTCGGGTGGAAATATCGCAATGCGTTGGCAACCGCCAGCTTCTTTTCATCCGTAGTTAAGATGTCCTTCCGAACGGGGGCATGACTTACCGAGGTATCGAATGGTTTTACCGGAGGAAGTTCATCCGGGATTCCCTGTAAAATCTGGTCTTTAAATGTTTGTGTCACGGACTTGCTGGTTCAGCTGAAAATCTAACTGCTTAAAATTACTCCTGACGTGGTTGTAACCAATGTCAAAAATCTCTTTGCCTTTTGCCAGATCAAACGTAGTGAACTTGCCGAGGTCTTTAGGCTCAATAACAATGTTGCAATGTGTTTTACTAATACCGGAGTTTACATTAATGGCAATCAGCAGACTTCTTTCCATCACTTCTTTAACATTCTTAAAATCGATGCGCTGCTCCACCGGATTGCAATGACTTCCAATAATAAACTCACATTTTCCGACCAGCGGCCGTACAGGAAGGTTATCAATGATTCCCCCGTCTACGTAAACGTGCCCGTCTAAAACCACCGGGTTAAACAATGCAGGGATGCTGGAGGATGCAATAATGCGCGGAATAAGTTCGCCCGAATCGAAGTATGTTACCCGACCACTCAAAATATCGGTAGCGGCAATGGTTAGCGGTATCTTCAGACTTTCAAATGAGTTTTCAGGGAGATACTTCTGCAGTACCATTCGGAATCCTTCCATGTTCAGCAGGCCTGTCCACGACCAGGCAGGACGTACCGACCGGAGAAACCCTGCCGAAGAAACGATTTCAACAATTTCATCAGGCTTATAGCCATGACAGTAAAACGCACCGGCTATTGAGCCCGCGCTCGTTCCGGAAACTTCGGCAAAGGTTAATCCAAACTCCTCGAGTGCTTTGATCACACCCAGGTGCGCGAAACCTCTCGCACCACCACCCGATAACGCTAACCCGACCTTCATTATAAAATTTCGTTTAGTTTAAATGTTCGATCCAGCCTCACGCCTTTTTCTGTCCGTATAACGGTGCAACATTCGTTTACCGGATCGTGCTGAAAAAACAAAATGTACTGATTATCGGCTGCCTCATTCAAGAAACGTTCTTTTTCATCGAGTGTTATCAGTGGCCGGGTGTCGTAACCCATTACATAGGCCAATGGGATATGCCCGGTTGAAGGCAACAGATCCGCCATGTAGCATATCACTTTGTCTTTATACCTGATTTTCGGAACCATCATTTTATCGGTATGACCCGAAACATAAAGAATATCGAATTGACTGAATGGCGATGAATTTAACTCCGTAAACTTAAGGTTGCCACTCTCCTGCATCGGTAAGATGTTCTCTTTCAGGAAGCTGGCTTTCTCGCGTTTATTGGGTTTGGTGGCCCACTCCCAATGGTCTTTGTTCGACCAGTACGTTGCGCTCGGAAAAGTCAGCACCGGCTTACCGTTCAACATTTTTACTCCACCCCCGCAATGATCAAAGTGCAGATGCGTGAGGAATTGATCGGTGATATCATTTTCAGAAAAGCCTGCCTTTCGGATAGATGAAATCAGCGATGCATCGCCATGCAAATGATAATGGCTCAAAAATTTGTCGTCCTGCTTGTCTCCTATACCATTGTCAATCAGAATCAACTGCTTACCGTCTTCAATCAGCAGTGATCGCATCGCCCATGTACAAAGGTTATTCGTGTCGGCCGGATTAGTTTTTTGCCAGATGCTTTTCGGAACTACTCCAAACATGGCTCCGCCATCGAGCTTGAAAAAACCGGTATCAATTACATGAAGCTTCATGCGGGTAAGTTAAAGTATTTGCATAAAAAAACCGTGCGAGCACGGTTTAGTAAATGTTATATCGGGAAATTGGTTTATTCCTTCACAACGCCCATTGAGCAGAACTTATCGATGCGCTGCTGAATGAGCTGATCAACCGGAATTGCGCTAAGCTCTTTGTAGTTAGCAAGCACTGTCTTCTTCACCTCCTGCGCCATCCATTTCAGGTCATTGTGTGCACCACCCAGTGGTTCCTTCACGATTCCGTCAATAAGCTTGAGCGACAGCATGTCTTTGCCGGTTAGCTTTAACACTTCAGCCGCCTGTTCTTTATAATCCCAGCTTCTCCACAGGATGGAAGAGCATGACTCGGGAGAGATAACAGAATACCAGGTGTTCTCCAGCATGAGCACGCGGTCTCCGATGGCAATACCCAATGCACCGCCTGAAGCACCTTCACCAATTACAATACAGATAACCGGAACCTTCAGCATGAACATTTCTTTCAGGTTGCGGGCAATAGCCTCGCCCTGTCCGCGCTCTTCAGCTTCAAGACCCGGAAATGCCCCGGGCGTATCGATTAAGGTAATGATTGGCTTATTGAATTTTTCGGCAAGCTTCATCAGGCGTAATGCCTTCCGGTATCCTTCCGGATTAGCCATCCCGAAGTTTCTGAGCTGACGCTGCTTGGTGTTACGGCCCTTTTGCTGACCGATGATCATAAACGTTTGACCCTCAATCGTTCCGAAACCGCCTACCATCGCTTTGTCATCGGCAACCGTACGATCGCCATGCAGTTCAATAAAGTCGGTTGTTATCTCGTAGATATAATCGAGTGTATAAGGCCGGTCAGGGTGACGGGAGATTTGTACCCGCTGCCAACCTGTTAGGTTTTCGAACGTTTCGGTTTTAAGGTCTTTGATTTTCTTTTCGAGAGCTTGAATAGCATCCCTGACTTTATCATCGCTATCCCCTGCCAACTGCTTCATGTCTTCCAGTTTCGCTTCCAGTTCGGCAATGGGTTTCTCAAAATCCAATAACATAGGTCGTTTTTAGCGAGCACAAAGTTAACACGATTGCGCAATTTTCGAATCGATTGCAGCAAATTGTAAAAAGCAAAAGTCCTGTTAATCAATATTTTAGCGCAATCCACAAAAGTAGATGCAGCGTGCTGAATACATAACCTGTTACTGTGTATCCGCCCGAAAGGGTATCTGAACAGATCATTTTATGGAAATCCCTTCGCTACCGCATCTTACGGGATGGCGAGCCGGAACAGGACGGTAGTGGGTTAGATATTCGCGTGAGCCGGTGGACCATAATTCAAGACTGGTATAATCCGTAAAGTAGTTGACCTGATTTTACAATTATAAATATATTGATCCCTCATAGCGCGTCATTTCATAACCCTTCCCTTGCCATGAAACGTACGATTATCGTGTGCCTGTTTACGTTAACCGCAGCACACGCCTTTTCACAAAAAGAGAATTACCTATCCGGCTACATTGTCAAAAACTATTTTGACACAACCCGCGGCTTTATCAACGACCAGCGCTGGAAGATCACACCTGATCATATTTCTTTTAAGACGGATGCCGCACCGGCAACCGATTACACGGCTACGGATATTACATCGTTCTTTGTTTCCGGAAGATTGTATGAATCGGTATTGGTTGATTTGGAAATCAGTCCCGATGACGAAGACAAGCTCACGACAAGCCCGGAGTTCATGACCGAAAAGAAAAGGGTTTTTCTTGCAGCACTGATACCCGGAGAAAAAGGTTTATATGTGTTTCAGCCCGGGCAAGGCAACCGAAATTTTTATATCAAGTTCAATGGAAAGCATCAGCTGTTGCTTTTTAAATCCTATCTCTCACATGACAACGAAGGGAATCAGAAGATTGTAGAAAACAACAGATTCAAAGAACAACTGTTGGTGTTCCTGGCCGAATGTCCTCCTTCTGAGTCAGAACTTCAAAACGTAACATACTCCAGAAGATCGCTTGAGAAAACAGTCGGTAATTTCTTTGTCTGCACGGGACGTCCGCTTTCCGCGGAGAAAATGCCTGACGATAAAATCACTCCTAAGTTTACTGTACTGGCGGGTACATCTGTCTCCTTCCTTAAATTCAGAAGCAAAACGTTCCCTTACTTATCCGAAGCTGATTTCAAACCTTCAGTGAATTTCACAGGTGGCTTTGGTTTGGAAATTTTTCCCGGAAAGAATGGAAAGTGGACATTTGTAAATGAGCTTGTATACCTCTACTATAAAATCGAAGGCGACTATGTAAACAATGTGCGTGCGACAAGGTATGAGTCAGCCCATTCAGAATTTTTCAATCAATATGTAAAGCTGAATACTTTGTTCAGACTTAATGTTCCCACCGAAAGAAAAAATACGATCTTTTTTAATGCAGGAATTAGTAATGGCTACGCACTCAGTCTGAAAGGAACGCAGCGTGAATACCGGAGGCTCGCTGATTTTGAACAATACAACGATCTTGAACCTTACGACAAAGAACAACGCTATGAAATTGGGGTGCTTCTTGGAGGTGGCTATGCCCTGCGCAGGATGAGTTACCAGCTAAGGTTTGAATCATCGAACGGATTTACGGTTGCCCCGCAGCTCACATCCAAAGTCAACAGCATCCGGTTATTGGTAAGTTACCATCTCAATTACGAGGACGACTAGTAAAGCCTTCACGTTGATACAATAAAAAAAGCCTGTCAGAATACTCTAACAGGCTCATTTTGAGCGGTCTGGACGGGACTCGAACCCGCGACCTCCTGCGTGACAGGCAGGCATTCTAACCAGCTGAACTACCAGACCGTTGCTCTATCGGTTAAAATAGGTGCGCAAAGATAGCGTAACGGGTCTTTTCTCCAAAATATGCCCGGAATATTTCCTAGAAATTGGTTTTTCTGTCGATCGTGAGCTTCTCAATCATCAGCGGGCTCAGCGAATCGGAGTATGGGCCATACGCATCCACCAGCAATCCTTTCACGCCATCGGAAGAACTGATCGCGAACAATACAGAACTGTCATCCGGGTTTGTCATCCCTTCAAAGCGATGAACTTCATCCACATGAAAGTGCTGCGGACCAAATCTTCGGTTAAGTGGCGGACACTCAATCCATTCCGGATGTAAATTAAAGTCGTTCACGTAGCCTTGTTGCTTAAGGGCTGTCATCGCCTGTGAAAGTGTATCGAAGTTCTTCATGATTTTTTGTTCAGAAAAGCAGAGTACATCCAAACCATTTTTTCCTGTGCACGAATATAATCACTCATTAATGCGTTGGTTCCCTCGTCATCGGCTTTCGCTGACATTTTAAGGAGTTCACGTTCTTTTACGATTAATGTACTTAGTCCAGACAAGACGTATTCCACCGCCACCTTCCCTTCCGTCACATTATTTCGCTCCTGAATCTTCGAGAGTTTGATGTATTGTGAAAAGCTATGAACCGGGGTGAACCCCAGCGTTAAAATACGTTCCGCGATCTCGTCTATTTTAAGAAGGGCATCATTATAGAGCTCTTCAAATTTAACGTGAAGTTCGAAAAACTTGTCACCCTTGATATTCCAATGAAAACCGCGGGCGTTCATATAGAATACCTGGTAATTGGCCAGCAGATCGTTCAACGAAGCCGCAAGCTTTTCAGTCGGTTTGGTTTCCAGACCGATCTGGTTGGTTGACTTTGCCATAACAACAATGATTTTATTAAAAATAGTACTTTTAGGAGTTAGAAACCATGATCCGGAGCCTCATCTTCTGCCTATTGTTCGTATTTATCTTTCCTTCCTGTGCACGAAAAGCTCAAGGGTCGAGTGTAGTTATCAAACCAAAAACGCATAACCGCTATTTTGTCAAGAAAACCGATCGCTATAAAAAGCGAACCAAACTCGTTCGGATGAAAGGCTGATCTACTGCAGACCTTTCACAACCAGGTCGATATTTTTCCGGAAAAAGAATCGCTGTGGGCTTATCTGGTTCGTATGTGCAGTCACGATAGATCCCAGCATGATGGCCATAAACAGATTGGTGATGTCTTTCGTACCCGAGGCTTTCGTAATTTCCTTTTTGAAGATAGCCTCCAGTGTAAACTTATCCAGCATTTGCTCCAGTGAAAGAATCTCAACGGTATGAATTTCAGGCTGATCCGGAAACAGGAATACCTTTTCTTCCGGGCGCACCGTAAATGGCTTCGGTGGTCGTTTTAAATCTGCCAGGTAGCCGATCAGGCTGAGCATCAACCCCGGGTGAAGTTCACATTCTTCCGCAAGCTTATCCGACAGATAATAAATTCCCTGGAGGCCTTCCTTCGGCTTACTCTTCATTTCCACCGCCCGGTTCAGACACCAAATGCGGAAGTAATAGAGTAAAACGTCTTCCTTCTGTGGAAAATACTTGAAAAAAGTGACCTTGCTGATCTTAACTTTTGCGCAAAGATCGTCTACATATAAATCTTCAAAAGGTTTCTTCCCAATGAGCTTAAGAGTGTTCTCTAAAATCTGGATTTTGAGCCGCGCTGCCTTTTCTTTCCGTAAATTCATGAATCTGTACTCAAGTTTGCTTTTAAATACTCATTTAATTGAAATAAAACCAATCAAATTATGATGAAGCGCTTTTCCCTGCTTTCACTTGTCATTATTGGCGTTGCCTGTCAGTCGGAGCAGCCGAAACGTTATCAGGGACTTGTAGCCGATTCAGCCATGGTGGTGTGCGCTCACCCGGTAGCATCCCGCATCGGCATCGACATTATGCGCAAGGGCGGCAATGCAATCGATGCTGCGGTGGCTGTTCAGTTCGCGCTTACAGTAGCCTTTCCGGAAGCGGGTAATATCGGTGGCGGTGGATTCATGGTAATGCGACAGGCAGATGGTAAGACTGCTGCGCTCGACTTTCGCGAAAAGGCACCTTCAGGGGGTTCACGCGATATGTATCTTGATTCTGCCGGCAATGTGATTGATAAGCTGAGCACGAAAGGGCCGCTTGCTTCCGGTGTGCCGGGATCGGTTGAGGGTATGGTAGAAATGCATGCGAAGTATGGACGACTTCCCTGGAAGGATCTTGTTCAGCCGGCCATTGATCTGGCATTGAACGGAATGGTGCTGACGGCCCGCGAAGCAGAAAACCTTAATCATGCCCAGGCAAAAATCATTCAATACAATCCCGTGACACCACAGTACTTGATAGGATCGTGGAAAGCAGGTGACACACTGAAATGGATTGAGTTAGGGCATACGCTCGAGCGCATTCGGGATGAAGGACGAAAAGGATTTTATGAGGGCAAGACTGCGGATGACATCGTTGCCCAGATGAAGCGCGGTAACGGGATCATTACGCACGATGATCTGAAAAACTATCGCGCACAATGGACTGAACCCATCAGAGGCAGATATAAAGGCTACGAAATCATCTCGATGCCCCCTCCTTCCAGCGGTGGTATAACCGTGATTCAGTTATTGAAGTCGATCGAACCGTATCCCGTTCAGGACTGGGGTCTGAATAATGCGAAAACAATTCACCTTTTTACGGAAGCAGAACGCAGATCGTTCGCGGATCGTGCCGTTCATCTGGGCGATCCCAGGTTTTACCTGATTCCGACAGCTGAACTTACGTCTGAAACCTATATCAAAACACGAATGTCGACTTACGATCCCGATAAGGCAACACCGAGTACACAAGTGCGCGAAGGGAATCCGGTAAACGAACATACCGAGACCACGCACATCTCTATTGTTGATGAAGACGGAATGGCTGTATCGGTTACAACAACGCTTAACGATTGGTTTGGAAATTATGTGGTGGTTGCCGGTTCAGGATTTTTCCTGAACAACGAAATGGACGATTTCAGCATGAAGCCTGGCGTACCCAACTCGTATGGTGTTACAGGTGGTTTGAAGAATGAAATTCAACCCGGCAAGACGATGCTTAGCTCGATGACCCCGACCATCGTTACGAAAAATGATTCACTGTTTATGGTAGTAGGATCTCCGGGCGGCCCGCGCATCATGACGGCCGTATTTCAAACCATCGTTAACGTGATTGATTTCAATCTCGGCATGCAGGAAGCGGTGGACGCGAAACGTGTTCATAGTCAGTGGTTTCCCGATGCGATTTTTGAAGAATACGGAGCCATCAGCAAGAAAGACAGCATCGAACTTGTGAACATGGGCCACGCAGTTAAATCGTTGAACGATCTGGATAAAGGCTTAACCTTCATCGGCCGGGTTGACGGCATTCTCATACTTCCCAATCACAAACTTGAAGGTGGAGCGGACGGTAAACGCGGTGATGATGCAGCCGCGGGTTATTAAAGCTTTTTGATTGTAAACTCAACGCGCCTGTTTAGCAAGCGTGTATCTTCGCTTTCGTTGCTGGCAATTGGCTTTGAACCACCATATCCTTTTCCGGAAATGCGTTTGGCCTTAATGCCTTTCGAAACGAGGTAGTTCTTCACCTTGTTAACACGCTTTTGCGACAGCGACATCAATTGCTGGAACGATCCGCGGTCGTCGGTGTGACCTGCCAGTTCGATCTCAACATGCGGATTATCTTTCATAAACTGCACTACGAGATCAAGCTGCGGATACGATTCCGGCAATAACGCGTCTTTGCTTTGCACAAACAGGATGTTTTTAAGTGTAACCGTTGTACCGATTTCAATTGGCTGCATCTGAAAGTTCATTTCCAGATCTTTGAGCTCGTACGTTTTTAAGTCGAGCGACTCCAGATCGTTCACGAAGCCCGGAGCATCGATCTTGATTGTGTAAACATTGCCCGACTCCAATGGAATGGTGTATTCGCCGAGGTATGCATCGGCCGTTATAGTTTTGCCGTTGAATTCGAAAATCATCTTGCCACTTACTGGATCACCGTTTTTGGAGTTCGTCACGCGCCCATGCACCCGAATCTTATTCTCCGCCAGGTTATTGTATTGATTCTCATTGAACTTAATAGCCGTATCAATCTTCGGCTGAACGGCTGCGATAATCGTTGAATCTTTACCGGGAATATAAATTTTAATGTTGCCGTACCTGTCGCTGTTGCTGGTGGTGGTGAACATAAAGAAACCGCTTCCCGAATAATCTTTAAAGAAAAGTTCACGGCCACTGGTGTTGATGTCGCGGCCCAGGTTCACTGGCTCACTCCAGTTCGTCCAGGTATCGTCCAGGCGCGTTGATGAATAAACATCAAAGCTTCCGTTACCTTTTGAATTGGTGGAAAAATAAAGCGTCCGTGTATCCGCGCTAAGCGAAGGGCTCAGCTCCTGCATTTTTGTGTTGATCGAACTGCCCAGATTAATTGGTTGCTGCCATGCGTTGTTCGACTTCACGCTTACGTAGATGTCTTCTACGCCACGGGTTCCGTAAGTCTCTGCCGAGAATATAAATACCGAACCATCAGCCGAGATCGATCCGCTTTGGAGGGACGATTTATTTTGAAAGTAAGGGATGTTAATATTTTCCGGTCGCGACCACCCCGAACCAACTTTACGGGAAACAGAAATACCTTGCGTTGATGCAACGGTTCCGGCAGGTCCGTAATGATTCAGCAGAAAAACCTGCGAACCATCGGCTGAGAATCCGGCTACGGCATTATAGGCCCGGTCGTTTAACAACGCACCGGCTTGCTGCGGAATTGTCCACTTGCCATTTACAAATTCTGAAAACCAGATATCGCCCGGGTCGCGCTTGCCCCCAATGTTCAACGGGTGATTACACACCGTGAAGAATAACAGCTTACCATCCGGACTCAACACCGGACTTTGCTCATCGTATGATGAATTGATTGTTTGAAGCGCTGCAGGGTCAATAACTTGCGCGGAAACGGTTATGCTTCCGATCAACAGAAAAACGAATACTCCAAACTTCATGGTTACTTGCTTACCCATTTATTGTCTTTGATCGTAAACCGCCAGGGAAGATTTGCATCTTCGCCTGCATAGTCGATCCCGATCCTTTTCGAGGCCAAAATATCTTTGTTTTTCACGATAATGCCTAAGTCTTCAATCCAAACCTCGGTATCCCGCAGGTATTTTCCGTTGAATGTACGATCAATTCCGAGAGCCCTGGTGAGCTTGCCCGGACCTGACGTGATGTGGTACGGGTTTTTCAGTTCACCGCGTCTGGCCTTCATTTCCTCCAGACCCGCCACCGGTTCAACGGCACGGATTAGCACGGCTTCAGCTGTTCCTTTCGTGTTCGTTACAACATTAAACAAGTTATGCATGCCATAGCACAGGTACACGTAGGCATAGCCGCCATCCGAAAACATGATTTCGTTTCGGGCAGTTTTTCTTCCTCCGAAAGCATGGCATCCTTTTTCTTTCCAGGAGTATGCTTCGGTTTCAACGATCATTCCGCCTGTAACAACACCATCGATTTTGGTGAACAACCCTTTCCCCAACAGCTCACGGGCTATTTTCACCACATTTTTCTGCTCAAAAAAGGTTGCGGGCAACTTCATGTTAAAGTAGTGTTAATGCATACCGGGATTCGAAAGAATCCCTAATTTTGACACCCCTGATTAATTAAACCCTAAAGTTACATACGATGAAAAAACTATTCACAATTATTCTGGTAGCGATTTGCTTTTTCGCTGAAGCACAGGTACAGGTTCCGCAGGCTAGTCCGGCTGGCTCTGTATCAAGCGTTGTTGGATTAACGACTATTAAAGTTGATTACTTCCGCCCGCGCGTGAAAGGCAGAAAAGTATTCGGTGAAAAAGATGTGATGCACCCATACGGAAAAATCTGGAGAACTGGCGCAAACAGCGGAACCAAAATCAGCTTCTCGGATGACGTTACGGTGGAAGGCACTAAAGTCGCAAAAGGCGAATACCTGATTTTCAGCTGGCCAGGTGCTACCGAATGGACTGTTTCTCTTTACAAAGACCTCAGCATTGGAGGAAATGCAGATGCGTACGCAAAAGAAAATGAAGTTGCGCTTTTTAAAGTAAAAACCGAAAAGCTTGCCAAGCAAGCTGAAACGTTCACCGTTTCAATTGATAACATCGCAGAAGACAACAAGAGTGCTAAAGTTACGATCGCATTTGAAAACTATGCGTTTAGCTTTGGTGTAGCGGTTGACTTTGACGCAAAAGTGATGAAGTCGATTGAGGAGAACACAAAAGTTAATCCGAACAACTATGTAGCCGCTGCGCGTTACTACTTCGATACTAACAAGGATTTGAAGAAAGCGCTCGAATACATCGATCTGGGGATTGCTGGAAATCCAAACGCGTTCTGGAATGTGCACCTGAAAGCTCAAATTCAGCAAAAGATGGGCGACAAAAAAGGTGCAATGGCCACTGCCCAGCAGTCGCTTGACCTCGCCAAGAAAAGCCCTGATGGTGACTTCGGTTACATCAAGTTAAACGAAGACCTGATCAAGTCATTGAAGTAAGATCACTTCGCGTTGATAAAAAGAAAGCCCTGACATTCCTGTCAGGGCTTTTTTATTGCACGATTGTCTGTCCTGATTATTTCTGAGTCGGAATCTTCTGATCCTTCAGTTTTTCGTTTCCGGTCTTGAGCTTACCGTTCACATCCAGCTCAACAATTTCATAACCGAGTTTTTGCAAGCCCGGGAGAATTTTAGCCTTGTCTCCTACCAGCAAAATATTGGTAACCTGTGGCTTGATCCACTTGGCAGCCAGCTTGTCAACATCGTCTTTGGTTAATCCGCTCAGGATTTTGTTTTGCTGATCAACAAAGTCGGCCGGCAAATCATATTCAAGAATGCGACCGATAAAGCCAGCCTTCTGGAAACCAGTCTCGTACGACAAAGCGTCACGCTGACCCAGCGCACTCTTCATGAACTTCAACTCGTCATCCGTAATGCCAGTCTCCGCATAGTTTTTCAGTTCTTTCATTACCTCTACTACAGCACTGTCGGTCGCGTTTGCGCGAATACCGGAACTGAAGTAAAATTCACCGGTGTACTTATCACCAAACACCGTTGTGCGTGCGCCATACGTCCAACCTTTGTCTTCGCGCAAGTTGATGTTCACACGACCATTGAAACCACCACCCAATGCGAAGTTTGAAAGCATCAGGCGATAGAACTCACCCGTGGCATCATACTTCAGACCGGTTACACCGCCCACGCGGAATTCGGTTTGTGCCGCTTTTGGTACATCAACCAGGTAAATCCGGGTTTTGTCAACCGCTGGCGGAGCCGGAACGTTCGGAAGTTTGATATCCTTCTTCGGGAGTTTATTCAGGAAGGCGAGCTTGCCCAGAATTTCCTTTTCGGTGATGTCGCCAACAACCACCAATTCGGCATCTTTCGATGTCATGTAGTTGCTATAATAATTCTCAACATCTGCCAACTTCATGTTCTTAATGGTGTATTCGGTACCATCCGCGCTTAAGCCAAGGATGCTCGTACCGTAATTCATCTTGTCGAACACATCAGATGCAACAAAAGCCGGCTGCGACTTCGCCTGTTTGAACCCTTCGATGTTCTGTTTTTGAATCCGGTCGAAAGCCGCCTGCGTGAACTTCGGGTTCAGCATTCGTTCTTCCAGAAGCGCCAGCGTTTTATCCAGGTTCTTTTTCAGCGTTTGAACGGTGAACGTAACACCATCAAAGCCGCTACTAACACCAACCGAGCTTCCCAGTTTCTGAAGTTCAGCCTGAAATTTCTCGGCCGTGTAATTTTTCGTGTCTTCATTCATCATCGAAGCAAACATACCTGCGAGGCCGATCTTTGATGTATCGTTAGCTTGCAGAATGTGTCCGCCCGGCATCGTGAATGAAATCGTTACAAGCGGAAGTTCGGTGGTTTGCGCTCCGATTGCTTTCACACCATTGTCTAAAGTCTTCTTCCAGAACGCAGGAACTTTTACGACCGGATTCGGTCCGTTGCCCGGCATCGTACTGCGATTGAAGGCGTCTTTCGGCTTACTGTATTTTAAACCGGCATAGCCATAGTCTGGCGACTTATAATTTGCGGTGTTAACCGTATAATTCTCAGGCGCAACAATGTTGTCTTCTTTTCCTTTAATGACAATGCTTAACGTAACAGAAGGTTTTCCCTTGATATACTTGTTATACACGCGGAGAACATCCTCTTTCTTTACGCTTGTGTACCGCTCCAGTTCTTTACCAATCATGTTAGGATTACCCGTAAACGTTTGGTAGGCAGCCAATTGAGATACTTTTCCGCTCACGCTTTGCAGACGATTGATGTATTGCGACTCAAACGCACCTTTGAACTTCTCAATGTCTTCGTCGGTTACGCCACGAGCTTCAAAAACCTTAATCGCATCATCAATGAGCTTCTTAGAATCTGCTAACGATGTGCCCGGAGCTGGTGTTAATGAAATGCTAAACTGACCCGCAAGCTCGCTTCCGCTGTTAAAGGCCGATACACCCAACGCTTTCTGATTCTTGGTAATCTCCTGATAGAACACAGAGTTTTTTCCCTGACCCAGCACCTGAGCAAGACATGCCAATGCCGGTTCATCCGCATCGTAGTTTGGAACCGTTGGGTATGTAATGGATAACTGCGGAACACGTGCGTAATTATCAACCAATGTTACGTAGCGGTCTTTTTCCAAAACAGGCGCAGCCAACTTCATATTTTTCACTTCAGGGCCACGTGGAATAGAACCAAAATATTTCTCAGTAAGCTTCACAACGTCAGCCGGGTTTACATCACCACCAATAGTGAGTGTTGCGTTGTTTGGTCCGTACCAGCGCAGGAAGAAGTTCTTCAAATCGTTTACATCAACCCGGTTAAGGTCTTCGATGTAACCGATCGTGAGCCAGGAATAGGGATGGCCGTATGGATACAGTGCCTTAGCTGTTGTTTCAGCAGCAAGCCCGTAAGGCCGGTTGTCGTAGTTTTGTCCGCGTTCGTTTTTAACCGTCTCGCGCTGAATCTCAAACTTGCGTTGCGTAACCGCATCCAGCAGGAAACCCATACGATCAGCTTCCAGCCAGATCATTTTTTCAAGCTGATTGCTTGGAACGGTTTCGTAATAATTAGTACGATCGCGGTTGGTTGAACCATTCAGCGTTCCACCGGCTTCGGTAACAATCTTGAAGTGCTGCTCATCACCCACATTGTCACTTCCCTGGAACATCATGTGTTCGAAGAAGTGAGCAAAACCAGATTTGCCGATTTCTTCGCGGGCTGAACCCACGTGGTAGGTAACATCTACGTGTACGACCGGATCGCTGTGATCTTCATGAACGATCAGCGTAAGGCCGTTTGAGAGCACATATTTCTCATAAGGAATAATCACTTGATTTCCCTTCTTTTCAACTTTCTCAACAAGTTTGGTTTGTGCGAATAACAAACCTGCACTGGCCGAAAAGCAGCATGCAAGGAGAAGAATTTTCTTCATAAGCTTAAGGTTATTTTTCGGATGCGGATTTACGAAAAAATACTACTCGAAACCAATGGATTTACACTGGCAGCCGTATACGTTTTTGGGTAAAAAAAATACCGGGTTTGAGATATATGAATTGATATCCGGCTATGCGGATTTAGCGGGGCGATCGTCTATGATCATCTGGAATACAAGCGATAATCCGATCACAATAAAGCAGCCAATGATGTTGTATAACAGGAACGCAATGCCCGTGAACGTATAACACAGGATGATTACGCATTCGGATACAATCGCGGCCATAAAAACAGCTGTGCCACCTACCCTCTTCACATAAAAAGCTGTCAGGAAAATACCCAGAATGGTACCATAAAACAGCGAGCCGATGATGTTCACAAACTGTATCAGGTTCTCAGCAAAACCTGCAAGCATTGCAAACAGCATTCCAATGCACGCCCATAAAACCGTGAACCAACGCGATGCGGTTACATAGTGTTTTGGATCAGCTACTTTTCGGATAGATCGCTGATAAAGATCGACTGTTGTGGTCGATGAAAGTGCGTTGAGTTCGCCTGCCATCGATGACATCGCTGCGCTGAATATCACCGCCATCAGCAACCCGATGATTCCATGCGGCAAATGCGTCAACACAAAATTCAAAAAGATATAATCGCGGTCTTGCGTTTTCGCTTCCGGAACGGCCGCGGCAATCGATTCTTTCACGCTTTCGCGGAGTGTTTTTTCTTCCTGTTCGATTGCGTGTAACTTGTCAGTTGCGTCAGTCGCATCGGTATTCGAGTGAACTGCATCGACCAACTCAGTTACAGCAGCCTGTTTCCTGGTAAACAGCTCATTGTATCGCTGATCAAACTGCGCAATCTTTTCAGCCTGCGAAGTTTTCATTGCCTGTTCTTTCAACACCTGATTATGAAATACAGGCGCCTGGTTGAACAGGTAAAACACAAATACCATCACCCCGATAAACAGAATCATAAATTGCATCGGAATCTTAAGCAGGCCGTTAAACATCAGTCCGACACGACTCTCGCTCATGGATTCCCCTCCGAGGTATCGCGCTACCTGTGATTGATCGGTTCCGAAATACGAAAGGAACAGGAACGTTCCGGCAATCAGTCCAGACCAGATGTTATAACGATCGGTAAGATTAAAATCCAGGTTAACAAGGTTGAGCTTACCCATTTCTCCGGCAAGATTTACCGAATCAGAAAATGAAATGTTCTCCGGTAGCATGTTAAATGCATAGATGCCCGCTAACAGCATTCCACCCATCACAATCGCTAATTGCTGCCGTTGTGTTAAGCTAACTGCCCGCGTCCCGCCTATCGTAACATAAACAATCACCAACGCCCCGATCATCAGCGTTGTAATGGCAATCGGCCAGCCAAGCAAGGTCGACAAAACAATAGCAGGTGCGTAAAGCGTAATGCCAACCGATAATCCACGAAGAATTAAAAACAAGATCGCAGCAAGCGTCCTGGTTTTTAAATCGAACCGGGTTTCAAGGTATTCATACGCGGTAAAGACTTTTAACCGGTAATAGATCGGCACCATCGTGATCGAAATGATGATCATCGCGACAGGCAACCCGAAATAGAATTGCAGAAAGCGCATCCCGTCTTCAAACGCCTGACCAGGTGTTGACAAAAATGTTACTGCGCTTGCCTGGGTGGCCATGATGCTTACACCAATCATCCACCACTTCATGGAGTTGTCCCCTTTCAGGTAGCCCGAGAGCGTTTGGTTGCTCCTCGTTTTCCAAGTTCCGTAAACAACAATAAAAATGATCGTTCCGAAAAGGACGAGCCAGTCGACAAGATTCATTGAAACGATGCCGTTAAGATGTAGAACAGAACGATTTGAACGATCAGTACAACGGCAAGCAGACGGTACCAGCCTTTCCAGCTTTTAAATACAGGTACATGTTCCGGTTCTTCCATGGTGTTTGAAGTCAGGTGCAAAGAACGTTTAAAAAATCACAACGTTGCAGAAGTTGTATATCAGGGGAAAAATAACGTGTTGAACGAACCCACCGGTCAAAGCTTGCCTCTTTTCTTTCCGTTAACGGAATAAAAACCATCTTCATCAAACTCAATCACCACCCGGCTTAAGGGATTACCATCTTTGTCTAAAAAGTAAATCGTGTGATTAAACCCGGCTATCTGATCTTTAATGTCGTCAACAAAACCTGAAAATACCGACACAATCATTCCTGCAACAATCTTCTTTTTGGCCACTTGCTGATCATTATCGCGAACCACCCGGATCTTATACTCCTGATCTGATTTCTTCAAAATCTCAAGCGTTGTTTCCATGAAAGGCAAGGGCGAATTGTCGGGACGGTCGTAGGTAGAGGTAGCGACCTGTGAAAGTACAAGATCCGTCTTATTCGCTTCACCCCGTTTGTTGAAGGTAAACGCGAACTTCACCGCAAACTCATTATCAGGTTTGTAGGGAACTTCGTCCTGGCACCAGGACAGCAGGTATAGTGCTGCAACAAAAAGCATAAGCAATATCTTCTGCGTAAACTAACCTACCTTGGGGCAGTTGGTATTCAGTAAAATTTAGGTACACATCAAGGTAATAAAAAAAACCGTAATCGCACAAGCAAAATCTTTTGTTTTACTCCGGAGCTTTTCCTGCTGCCAGAGCAATCATATCATTCAGTTCTTCCACGAGTTTGTCATTATCCGAAAAATAGCCTGTAGCTTTAAAACAGATGTTACCTTCTTTGTCGAGGACAAACTTTGCAGGAATAGCCTGAACCTTAAATTGCTCCACCACTTTGTTGTCGTTGTCCATTAAAACATCAAATGTATACCGGTTACTGGTTATGAACTTCATCACTTTCTTTTCTTTATCTGCACCTTGTTCCCACGTGTCGATGAAAACAAACTTCACATCCGGATGATCTTTAAATTTATTGACGGCCTCCTGCATTCCGGGAAACGATGCGATACATGGCCCACACCAGGTTGCCCAAAAATCAATCACTACCACCTTCCCTTTCCAGTCGGAACTTTCAACCTTGTTTCCGTACATGTCGCGGATGGTAAAAGGTGCAACCGGCTCCCTAACCATTGACTTCTTCAGCTTTTCAATCGATTTCAACCGGCTCTCGTTGAGCAATGCGTTCAAGTACCCGTCATAGTCAACTTCTGATTTACCTGTCTCTACATAAAGTCGTCTTAGTACCCTAACTGTCTCATCGGAAGCCTTTCCGTTTCTTACGAAATCTGCTACCTGATTCAGAGCCTGTTCCGGTCTCAAGACCTTTTCAGCAAATAACGCATACGTGTTATTTTTATCAGTGCTCTTTCCCTTGTTTTCTGTAATAGCAAGCTTGGTTGCAAGTTCGAAACCCTGCTTGTATTCACCCGAACGGTAAAGTGTCATAGCATAGGTATCGGCATAGTCGCGATAACGTGAACTTCGCTGCTTTTCCCATTGACGCGAAGTAAGATAGTCTGGTTTCTTTGTTGTTGGACTTGTTTGTTCTTTTTGCGCCCAGTCAACTGCCAGTTTAGAAAACGCTTGCGCCAGATCAGGCCGTTCATTTTTAATTTGCATGCGCCACGCAGCGGTATTGTAAGTTCGTGCACGCGTCTCGGGATCAGGTAGTGCTGCAATTTCCCGTTGCAACCTCTCGAACTGCTTTTCATTTAGAAGGTCAAGAATGGCTGTTGCCTTAAACCGGACAATATCAGACGCGTATTGCTTCCAGTTTGGATTGATTTCTACATCACGCTCCATTTCAGCCACCAACGCAATCCGCTTTGAAAATCCTGACTCAGAAAAAAACTTTTCGATTTTTTGCCGGGCATGCCATGCCCCTTGGGGAAACTTTTCCTTTTTAACCAATTCGATAAATTTCGATTGCTCGGGATAATTGCCCTGCGCATACAAACCTTCAAGCAGGGAATAATCATATTCTGTTACTAATCCATCCTTTAATATTGTTTCAATTTCCCGCAACACTTTCTCAGGTACACCTTCCTTGTTAATGGCATTAAATGCCCGGTAATAAAAGACGAGGTACTGCCTGCGGTTATTTGGATAATTGCGAAACTCCTGCTCATACAACTCAACGGCCTTCGCACGATTTTGATCAATTCCAAAATCTTCATCACCGAACTGATAGATACCGGCCAGCAAACCACTACTCTTGCTTACAGGCTTATCGTTTTGATAAAGCTGAATCGCATAGCCCTCGCCAAAGTTGTTGTCAAATTTATTGTTAACATGAAATGCAATACGAATGAGTCGTACTGCCGTGTCTGTCGATATCGTTGCGGTGTAACTTTTTCCAGTTTTCCTGAGCGCCAGATCTTCAAAATCTTCCGCATCGGCCCCGATCACATGAGCGATTGCCTCAACTGGTTTCAGTGTGTTAGCAATATTTCCTGCTGGCGTGTACGTAATTTGTATGATGTCTCCCGGCTTTGGTTTCTCTGGTGTAAAAACAAAGTTACTCTGTGCATGGGTGGATCCTGCCAGCACCGCTAAAATAATCGTAAGGGTTTTCATGGGGTCATGTTATCGTTAATCTAACAAAACAATAAACCTATTGTTTAAAGATTTTTGGCAGATCGAAAACACAACGCTGGACTTTATGTGCCTGCACAATAAACATTGTCCGCTACAGGTAATAATCGAACCAATCGTCCGAATTAGGACGGTGGTATGAGTTTAATTCTTATCCGTGTGCACCCCGCGCAATAAAGGCACTGAAGTTGTTTCGCCCATCACGTTATCAATATGTATGCGCTATCTATTTATCATAAATCCTACCAGCGGCCCCTCCAATAGCGAGGATTCTACCACCTCCATCCAAAAGGCTTTCGGAAACAATAATCATCACTACCGTATTTTCCACACTACCGGGGAAAATGATAGTCAATTGATACGTACGGAATACCAACAGTATTCTCCGGATTGCGTGATTGCCTGTGGGGGTGATGGCACTGTTCAACTGGTGGCCAGAAGCCTGGTTGGCACACATGCTAAGCTTGGAATTCTTCCGCTTGGATCCGCCAATGGATTAGCAAAAGCATTAAACATTCCCGACAAAACCGAAGCTGCGCTGGAATTAATTGCAAAGGAACCGAACATGATTGATCTTGACCTGATCAAAATCAACGATCATATCTGCATTCACCTGAGCGACATCGGTACGAACGCTTTGCTCGTTAAAAGCTATGAAGAATCAGGCGATAAAGGTATGATCGGCTACGCAAAGCATCTGATGTCATCAATCCGCGAAAGCGAACAGCTCAAGTATACTATCACTACGGATGCTGAAACCGTTCATGCCACAGGCTATATGCTGATGATTGCTAACGCAAACCAGTATGGAACCGGGGTGAAAATTTCGGACGGTTCGGTATCAGACGGTAAATTTGAAATCTGTAACGTTAAGGAGATTACGTTACCGGAAGCAGTAAAAGCGTCACTCACGGCACTGAATATCTTTGTTGATAAAGACATGTTCTCGGATGTGATCAGTTGCGCGGAAGCGGAGATAAAAATCGATCGCTCCGTGCATTTGCAGATTGATGGCGAATATATCGGAGAAGTGAATCGCATCCGGGCAAAAATTCTGCCCGCTGCATTCAAACTCATGGTACCATGAGCTTACTGAAACCAATCATATTGGGTTTTCAGGGTATCTCTAACGGTCGCAAAACTGCTTTTTTTGGGAAGTTTGTCTATTCGGTGGATGCCGACCTCAGTTTCGAAAACTATTCACGCGCCAAAACCTTTAAATCGATTATCGCACTTTATACCGCCAAGCCGGTGCGAAGCGTGGAATTTAAGCTTCAATTCGAGCACGGAATCGTGAGCGGGATAACAGACGGCTCCGGCTCGTTCTGGTGTGAGACTGAAATAAATATTCAACCAGCGCAACTTAAAAAAATTGAACTTGATAATGATGAAATCACGATTCCCGATGGTGCGTACCGCGACAGCATCCAGATAATCACCGCGCCAACTATCCTGATTTCTGACTTAGATGATACGCTGATCAATTCATTTGTCAGCAGTAAACTGAAACAGCTTCGTGCCTTGTTGTTCACAGCGGTTGAGAAGCGCACAGTGGTAAAAGAAACGGCAGAGTTCGTAAGACAGCAAGCCAACGCGGGAGCTGCAACATTATATTTATCAAACAGTGAACAGAACCTTTACCCCATGCTTAAACGGTTCCTGATCCTCAATAAATTCCCAGGTGGTGCACTCATGCTCCGTCAGTATGTTCATCTACGCAGTTGGATCTGGGGAAAAATTTCAAGGCGCCTGAACAACCACAAACGAACCATGCTCGAAAAAATCATGGAATTGTTTCCTAATCGCAAATACATTTTGCTGGGCGACAACACACAGCGCGACCTGACCATCTACCTTGATCTCGCGAAAGCGAACCCCGAATCTGTTCAATGTGTGATTATCCGGCAGGCAACACTCAAACCCGCAAACGAAGCATTACTCAACGAAGCGGCCGCTTTTTTTAAAACGAATAACATTACGTTTTACTACGGCTCCGAACTTCCGGCCAATGTGATCGCACAATAATCCACGCACTCCCCTCCCGTTAGCTCAAGGATTATCCTTCAAAAATTTACTTAACAAATGTGAAACATATTAATTACTTTCACGTTTGTTGTATAAATACTCCCAAAATTATGTCTGGTTACACGCTTGGCGAATTTGAAGAACTGGTTTTGCTCATGGTCGCAGCTCAACACGATGAAGCCTATGGCGTTTCCATTCTCGAAGGACTTGAACAGGAACTTGAGCGCAAAGTAAACATCAGCGCAGTACACGTAGTACTCAAGCGAATGGAAGAAAAAGGATTCGTAAAGTCGCGCTACGGAGGCATTACGGAAGATCGTGGCGGAAGACGCAAAAAGTTTTATGTGATCACAGCCATTGGCAAACGTATGCTCGATGAACAGCATGCGCTGCGTAACAATATTTATAAGCGGATTCCTAAAATCTCTTTTGGATGATGGAGCCTCCCAAAAAAGCGATCGGCTTTCTGCGCTGGTTTTGCCGCGAAGATTACCTCGATGAGATCGAAGGAGACCTGACCGAGCTTTTCCTGAAAGAACATCCGCGCTCTGCGCGGGCGGCCCGTTTTAACTTTTCGTGGCGTGTATTAAAATATTTCCGGCCGGGCTTTATCCGGTCGTTCAACCCTTCAACTCATTCAACCGGTATGTACAACAACTACTTCAAAATCGCCTGGAGAAACCTCATTCACAACAAGAGTTTCTCATCCCTCAACATCATCGGCCTTTCCATCGGCATGACGTGCTGCCTCATTCTTTTCCAGTATGTGGCGTTTGAATCGGGCTTCGATAACTTTCACGAACGCAAAGAAAATCTTTATCGCGTGCTGAGCGCCTATGCACAAGGTGATGAACCGATGACACTTGGCGCAGCCTACACACCACAAGCCATGGCCCCCTCCCTCAAAGCGGCTGTTCCAGAAATCGTAAACATTTCGCGCGTGCATGATGAGAATGCAATCGTGTTTAATCCGAACACACCGGAAAAAGTTTTTGAAGAAGACAAAGCCTTGTATGTTGACGAAGCCTTCATGAAAATGTTTACGTTTCCGCTGGTCAGCGGAACAAAACAACTCTCACCCGGCACGGTACTCATCTCTGAAGCTACCGCGAAAAAATATTTTGGCAACGCACCGGCTGAAGGTCAGGCCCTTGAAGTAACGGGCAATATCGATAAAACCTACACCGTTGCTGGCGTGTTCAAGGATGTTCCGGCCAACTCGCACCTGCAATTTACCATGCTGCTGCCAGTGGAAGACCTGGTGAAAGGTCCTGATTACTCCACCGAGCCGGAAGGCGGCTGGAGCTGGAACAACTTCACAACGTACGTTGAGCTACATCCGCAGGCCAACCGTGAAGCCGTACGCCAGAAAATGACGGACGTGATGCTTAACTATCGGGCAGAAGCGTTAAAACAGCGGGGCGGCAGAAGTGTTCTTAACTTACAGCCACTTTATGATATTCACCTCAATTCAGAAATTGAAGCAGCCGGAACGATCGTTTCCGGAAGTTACAAGACACTGTACTTCTTTTTGATTATCGGATTGATCACGCTGGTGATCGCGTTGGTTAACTATATCAACCTGGCCACCGCGCGCGCGTTGAACCGTTCGCGTGAGGTTGGTGTGCGCAAGGCGGTGGGCGCTAAACGACAGCAGTTGATGATTCAGTTTTTATATGAGTCTGCTTTTACGAACATCAGCGCCATGCTAATCGCCCTCATACTCACATTCGCGCTGCTTCCGGTAGTAAACGATATTGCAGAAACGCAACTGAATGTTAATCAATGGCTTGAGCCGACCTTTGTGTTGTCGCTTGTTGGAACACTTGCTGCAGGAACATTGCTCGCTGGTCTCTACCCTGCCTTTGTGTTGTCATCCTTCCGGCCGGCCGCAGTTCTAAAAGGGAAAAGCTCCCCTGTATCGGGTCACTTCTTTCTGCGCAAAGGATTGGTAATCGTACAATTTACCGCATGTGTTGTGTTGATTGCCGGCACCGTTATCGTGTTCGACCAGTTGCGCTACGCTCGTTCGCTTGACCTCGGCCTCGATTTAAAGCAGGTTGTTGCTGTTCGCGCTCCACGGATTTTAAGTCCGACTGCAAACCGCGGCATCGTTACCACAACCTTCGTGAATGAGATCAGGAAGCTTGCAGGTGTAGAAGGTGCAGCGGTATCGTCCAAGTTACCCGGACAAGGTTTTAACTGGAACGGAGCTGCCATTCGCAAAACATCCGATGATCCTTCCAAAGCAATCCGGGGTGTGGCTACCTATATCGATTCGGCTTTTGCCAAATTATACGGACTGGAACTTGTCGCGGGAAAAGAATTCAATAAGGTAACGATCCAGGAAGATACGGTCGACCAGACATGGAAGATCATGGTGAACGAAGCAACCGTAAAAACCCTGGGGTACGCGACACCGCTCGACATTGTTAATGAAGAACTCATGATTGGTGACTACCGTGCGCGGGTCATTGGGGTTTACAAAAATTTCAAGTGGTCGTCTGCGCACGAGGCCCAGCAGAATATTGTTTTCGGGCGGACCACCGGGGGAAGCAACATTTCGGTGAAAGTGAACATGGCCAACTTTCAGGAACTTATCGGCACAATCGAAAGCAAGTTTAACGCGATGTTCCCGGGCAACCTGTTTCAATATTCTTTTGTAGACGATGGGTTTGCGCTGCAGTATAAAAACGATGAACGCTTTGCAAAACTGTTCAGCATCTTCGCGGGCATGGCCATCTTCATCGCCTGTTTGGGATTATTCGGCCTGGTGGCCTTTACCGCACAGCAGCGTACAAAAGAAATTGGCATGCGTAAAGTATTGGGCGCGAGCGTATCGGGCATTGTGACATTGCTCAGCAAAGACTTTTTGATCCTCGTGCTGATCGGCTTTGTGGCAGCCGTACCGATTACCCTTTACGTGATGAACCAGTGGCTCGAAAACTTTGCCGACCGCATTTCGATCGGAGTTGGAGTATTCGCGTTGGCAGGCGTGATTGCCCTGTTGGTAGCGATTTGTACGGTAAGCTGGCAGTCGTTCAAGGCAGCCGTAGCTAACCCGGTGAAAAGTTTGAGAAATGAATAAGGTTTAACCAACTGATTATTGATTATGAAAAGAATGTTGATAGCTCGTGCTGTGGGAATGAGTGTGCGAAATAGTTGGCTGCATTTTTTATAACCGAACAATAACGTCACACATATAGCCAAGCCGCATCAGCTTACTTATTCGTGACCGGGATTATCAGTTCAATTTTGATTTCCCCAGAAGGCACAGCGCCATTGCGCGTAATGTTAAAGTCTGCAGCTTTAATCACGAACGATCCGGCAAACGTGTCATTCTCGAACGTAAACGGAAACGTCACGGCTTTGGTGATTCCTTTCATAGTCAGGTTTCCGGTTATCTCATAGGCGCTGTCCTTTTTCCTGAACGAATTCGACTCAAATGTGATCACCGGGTACTTCGCTGTGTGCAACACGCTCTCCTCTTTTGCATGTTCGGTCATCAGCGCAACACCTGTGTCTACCGTAGTTGCATCGATGGTAGCCTTGATCCTTGATTTTTCAGGATGCTCCTTGTCAAATGAGATGTCGGCTTTCAAGCCTTTGAAGTAAATCGGATACTGAATCTGGGCATTCCGGAAGACTTTCACAGTGTAACCCTCCTTTACTTTCCAGTCGGTCGTGTTTTTAATTACACAGGCAGACATAATCACCACTACTCCCACAGCGGCCAATAGTTTTATTGCTTTCATTATTATGAAGTTTGATTCGGCAGCAAACTATGTCGCCAGAAACCGGCTTTTGTAAATGGATTGTAAAAGACTTGTAAAATGATTTAAAAATTTCAATAAACGCAGAGTACGCGAAACCTCACGCTGGATAATGAGTATCTTGGCGTTTGATGAGTCACAAATTCTCAGTTCCCATTCACAACTATTGTGATCGCTGGTGTGAGCGTTGCTACATGACCAGTAAATGCGCTATTTATGAAGACACATCAGGATTATCACCTGAAGAAATAGACGAACACAACAAAAAATTCTGGCAAAATATCAGTGAGCAGATGCAGCAAGCCATTGACCTTATGCATGAGGCTGCGCTACGCCATGGTGTAGACTTAGACAAGATTATTTCCAGGGAACACGAGTATTCACTGAAAAGACGTGAAAAGAATCGAGATCATCCTGCGTCTACCTTAAGTAAGGAATATGGAATGATGGTCTTCAATTGGTTTAAAAATCGAGATACAATCCAAGAAGTCGGACAGCAAATCGTTCAGAACCTGGAACTCGGTATAACGGACGATAGGGAAACCTACCGCCGGGCAGCAAACCTGAAAAACTGTCTTGAAGTAATCCAGTGGTATGAATTGTTTATTCATGTGAAGATTGTACGGGCGTTGTCTGGAAAAGATGACGACTATGATGCAACTGATTTTCAAAGCGATGCAAATGGGTCCGCGAAGATTGCGCTGATTGCAATTGAACGATCGGTCAAAGCCTGGCAAAAGCTTCATGAATTTTTGCCCCGAGAAGAGAGTCAGGTGATTAAATGTATACACATGCTCAAAGAACTACAGGGATATGTCGAATCTGATTTTCCTCAAGCATGGATGTTTATCCGGCCGGGATTTGACGAAGGATAGCGGATTTGTCCAAAGAAAGGCAAGATGGATTCCCTCGTCAGCAATAGTCCCTTGCCGGTCCTGATAAAACGCAGGTTTAATCCGGTGTATTCCTCGGTCGTATGAACCGCGGTTAGATCATAATGATTGATCGTTTGCTCCCTCGGAATGACGAGGGTACATAAAAAAAGCACCAACCGTTAAGTTGATGCTTTTGACAGCGCCCAATCATACGTTTTTCGAACCATTTTTTGGAGGATTTAAAGAAATTAGCGGATTTTGGTTGATTCAAATAATGTAAAAAAAAGATTCTGACACACTTTCTCCTTCAAGAAAGGTTGCAAGCCCGGATCATATTCGTGCTATTCCCAATCCCGGACATAGCTTAAGTCAGCACCACAATCGCAGGTATTGTGATATTCTATTCAATATACCGCATTAACAGCGGAACCTGTTTGCGCTGCGCGTAGAACACAAGGGTGCAGCAAACCCATACAACCACAGCATATATGAATAACTGAGGACTGCCGTTAAAAGCGATACCTAATTTTGTGACGTGAAAGAAGATTGCACCGGACATTAACCCTATGCCGAGTAAGGCACCGAGCCAGGACGTTACCGGGATTAAAATTAATACGGAAGCAACAAGTTCAAGGACACCGATGCCGATCCGCCCCCAGGGTTCCATGTCCAGAATCGTAAACAATTGAACCGATTCAGCCTGCGCTGTAAATTTAAAGTATAATGTCTGAAGCATGATCAATGCTGCAATGCCTTTTATGATCCACGGGCCTATCGATTTACGTTTCATAAAGCTCAGTTAAAAGATTTCCAGTTTGCATCTGCCTTAAGCTGCAGTTTTTTCTCATCGGCATTCCATTTTTTTAATGTGTTGTTAAAGTAAGCGTTATAGAACAGGTAGAGCTTACCGTTGAGTATCTTAAAAGTCTCCGGGTCTACCTCAACCTTCTCACCCGAGTAACCCATGGCATAGGCGCACCAACCACCATACTGAGGTTCATACATTTCCGGGTTCGCCATAAATATTTCCTTATGCTTTGCCGTTGAGAAGCGGTATGTAACACCCTTTACTTCGAATGAAATTGCAGGATTTCCTTCTACTGCCTTAGAGTCAGAAAAGTATGCAACAGGATCATAACCCTGGATCGCCAATCCCTTTTCGAGATTAAAATTCTTTAGCCGTTTTTTGGCATCGTTCTGCGCCCAGAGAATAGTGACAGAAAATAAAAACAAAAGACAAAATGTTCCCTTCCGCATAGTGCGTTGTTATTTTAGATTTTTATATCGAACAGTTGCAGGAGCGACACCCAACTCACCGATCCTTTCAAGAACAGCCGGCATCTCGCACAACCCAATCTTGATAATGGCCTGATGGTGAATGCTGTGGTCCAGTGCATAGGCAAGTTCCCTGAATAAGGTTGATGTCAGGAAAATATCATGCTGATCTGTTTCCATATAGTTTGCCTGAACACAGATCTTCTTATCGATTATGATGCTCTCAAGCGCTTCCATTAACCGTTCGGCAACATCCAGCGCAACAGAACGCTGTGTCTCGATCTGTAAATCACGTTTTCGGTTGTCGTAACAGATCAATTCACCCCTTGTGTTCATCAGTATACAACTATAGAACTCCAAAATATGGCGTACATGCTGGCCAAGGGTTGCCCCCGAGATAACCGGAAATGGTTTCACATACAACAAGTCATCCAGGCAATTTACAAGCGAGCAAAGTCTTAAAATATCCTTTCGGATGGGGTTTAGCAAACTCATAAATCAAAGGACAGTAATCGTACGGGAAGCAATCTATTTTGATACCATACTATAAAAATAACCGATTGGTTCGTATGGTTAACCGGAATCAGCTGAAATGTCATCTACGTGACAAATTTCTTCCCCAGGAATCAAAGAGTGTCAAAATCATTAATTTTATGAAGTCCTTAATCACCTAAGAAGTAACATTTCAGGAAGCAGAAGAGCAATAGGATATGGATGCAACAGCGTTATGGTATTTTGAATGTGTTAATCTTTATAAGATACTTTGCCCGCACAAGGTAAAGGACATTGGAAACAAGCATGAATTCAAAACATTTAAAAAGGGTGAATTTGTTTATTTGAATGAGGAGATCAGCACGCACATCTACCTGATCGCTGATGGCAGAATAAAGATCGGCAATTACCTGAGCGATGGGAAAGAAGTGGTGAAGTCGATTTTAATAAAGGGCGAAATTTTTGGAGAGCTCGCGGTGGCCGGTGAAGATACGCGCAAGGATTTTGCTAAGGCTGTTACAGAAACTACGGTTTGCCTGCTTAGCCTTCAGGATTTACAACAGCTGATGTATAACGACCGTGACCTGAGCTTTAAAATCCTTAAGCTCGTTGGGCTTCGGCTCAGAAAAATTGAACGCAAACTTGAGCTTCTCGTGTTTAAAGATGCGCGTACCCGTGTCATTGAATTTCTGAAAGATGCTGCTACCTGGAAAGGTAACAAAGCAGGATACGAAACGATTATCTACACCAGACTGACGCACCAGGAAATTGCGTCCCTTATTGGAACTTCACGCCAAACGGTGACAACCATATTGAACGAACTTCAGGAAAACAAGCTGATAAAGTTTGACCGGAGACGATTTATCATTAACGATATAAACAGACTAAGGTAAATATAAACCGACTCATCGCTTTTTTTGCGAAGTACACATAATGTCGCCCCCGTGACACAGTTTCCATCGGTAGGGATGATACCTTGGACGCATGAAAAATATAATCCTTCCCGTTTTACTGAGTTTGCTCTCCTTTTCTGCACCCGCTCAAACCAAGCCAAACGGCCTGGTTGTAGGTGAAATCGCTCCGGATTTCACCGCCACTGACCAAACGGGTAAAAAAGTGAATCTTAAACAGGAGCTCGTTAAAAATTCTGTTGTCCTTGTCTTCTATCGGGGGCAATGGTGTCCGTATTGCAACAAGGAACTCCAGGCACTTGAGGATTCCTTACAGTATATCCGTACAAAAGGCGCTACGGTAATAGCGGTTACACCCGAGTTGCCCGAAAACATTTCGAAGACCGTGGATAAAACAAAAGCTTCCTATGCTGTATTACATGATCAGGGCTTGAAAATCATGAGAAGCTACGATGTAGCCTTTCAGGTTGATTCACTCACGAACGCAAAGTACAAGACTTATGGTATTGATTTTACGGTTGTCAATGGAAACCAGAATGGTGCTGTCCTACCCGTTCCTGCCGTCTACGTCATTAATAAAAAAGGTAAAATTACATATCGCCATTTTGATCCGGACTACCGGAGGCGCGCAAGCATCCGGGAGATTTTGAAATACTTATAGCATTCCCCATACAGATTAACTGATCTATACGATGCTAAAATTCTCTGTAGTGTCATTTTATTTATTGATGCTGTTTGAATGTGGTTATAGCCAGGGTTGCAGCGATGCGGGTTTCTGTTCCATCGGAAATCTGAATCAGCAAAAGGGTGATTCCGTACAACGCGGTCAGAAACTTATTTTTCTTCTTCCCGCAGGTCTTGGCGATGAAAATGTTTTTGTATTTACCCCCGCTATCCAATATGAAAATCAGTTTTCACAACAATGGGGCATTCAAATCAAGTTAACTGCAAACTATGCCAACGGAAACCTGGGCCATGCACGGGGACCGGGAGATCTTTTTCTTTCCGGTACCCGCACGTTTATTAACAATAAAGAGTGGAACACCTCCCTAACGATCGGCACCAAACTTCCATTAAACACCGGTAACTTAAGAGCAGACGGTAAGTCTTTGCCGATGCAATATCAAAGCAGCCTCGGCACGATTGATCTAATCACCGGTCTTTCCATTTCTAATAAACACTGGCAGTTTGCAGCGGGGCTGCAACAACCCCTATCGGGGATCAACCGTAATAATTTTTTGCCCGATTATTGGAACACTCCTGAAGCCGGAAAATACCCGCCTTCAAATGATTTCAATCGGAAGGGTGATGTGCTTCTCAGAACTGTTTATACATTCAGCATAAAACGGAGAATCTCCGTGAATGCCGGGTTGCTCGGAATCTATCATTTAAATGAGGATACCTATATCAATGCCAACATCAGTAATGATCCAATTGTCATTAAAGGATCTGAGGGTTTAACGCTGAACGCTACCCTGGCCGCCTCCTGGACCATCAACGCTTACTTAAGCGTGGGAATTACAGCAGGTACCCCGCTCGTTTACAGAGATGTCCGGCCGGACGGACTGACCAGAAGTATTGTAGTTTCACCTGAGTTCCGCTGGAATTTTTAACCACCGAATTTATGAACCTTAAATCTTTGCTGATCCTATTCGTTTTCCTTGCACTCAGTTGCGAGGACGAGACGCTAACCTCCACAAAAGCAATCAATGAAATGACCGATCCGGATGCCGTGCTTCAATACTCAGGAGCTTTCACCAGCGGTCCTTACGGGACTGTTACCGGTACTGCACAGATATTTAAGCGCATAGATGACACGTTTGATTTAAAACTGGAGATGTTCAATACGAGCAATGGGCCCGACCTGTATGTTTACCTTTCAAAAGAAGCCATGCCGATAAATTTTATTTCGCTCGGAAAACTAAAATCCACCAATGGCAGTCAGGTATATGCCATTACGGGTTCGCCAGACTTTAATGAATACAAGTATATTTCCATTCATTGCAAGGCATATAATCATCTGTTTGGGTTTGCACTTCTAACAGAGGAGTAACAGTCTGCTCGCTTAAGGGCTTATCGCGCTGCACACTCCGACCGCAGCTGAACAGCCTAATGGCACACGTTGCCGCCAAAGCCTTTACCGAAACCCACAAGACATACTTACCCGGAAATTATTTGCTTGTGATCAGAAAAGCATTCCAGTCCACAATTAAGGTTGTTATAAAGATCACGAGGAATAATACAGTTAGTGTTTTATGAATCCATTCTTCACGCCTGTTCAATACAACCATCACGATTAGCATCAGGGTTAATACGAACTGCAGAAGTTGGGACCCAAGAGCATACCCGCCAATAAAGTGATTGCTCAGGATGGAATGAACCGGGAGGAAAATCATAAACAAGTAAATTTTCCTGAAATTCTCGAAATAAAACTTTTTCAAATCAATTGGCTGCCCGGTCCAGCGGAGCGGAAATAAAATACGCGCCAGGATATACAAGTTAACCGGGTACAGGATAATGAACAGGAACATAGGCAAATACCACAGCTTGATAGTATGAAGTTCATACGTTGCCCACCAGTCCTGAATGTGAATGGTGAAAAGCAATAACATTAGTATGCTATGAGGCCAATAAATTTTAATGTTGTTCCACCGCAGGATAATTCCTGCCAGGCCTGATAGAATTTGGGTAATGCCCATTCCCAGGATAATGGAGATCAGAACAATAATATATTCAAAGGGAGAAATCATAGCCAAAGGGAGAAACCGGAAGATAGTATTGACCGAATCAATATTACTACAAACGGAGGATTAACATAATTAAATGTCTCCTGCAGGACATAGTATTTCGTTACCGGCCTCAAAGGCTACGTCAAAATCTGTATACGTTAGAGGAGCTAAAGAGTTGACTTAGCCGAATCGTGCTGCAATAATATTGATCTTGCTGCACACGGCCTATTAACCGAAATGAGCGTTTCAAAGATTCGCAAAAACCGAGCTGAATCCGAAAGGGCAAAAAAAATCACACCTGTACACAGGTGTGAGAAATTTTTATGAGCCCCCTGCCGGAATCGAACCAGCGACCTACTGATTACAAGTCAGTTGCTCTACCAGCTGAGCTAAGGAGGCCTGTTTCTTTACACTTCCACAACAAACCGTTTGTTAGTTGCTCTACCATCCCGATAGCTATCGGGAGAGCTAAGGAGGCGTAAAGGAGGTGCAAAAATAAGGCTTAGATTGTTTTTTGCAAACAATTTCAGGAAACCGTTCGCAGTAATTTTAGCTGCTGCTTGAGCTGCTTCAGGTTTTCGTCTGCTTCCCGGATTTTGGCGTTAAATTCTTCCTTGTATTTGTCGGCATTCTTCGACCGGCCGAAAAACTCGAGGTTATTCCGAAGGGTCGAAATGTCGTTTTCAACTTTTGTGATCTTCTTCCGAATCGCCTGCTCTTTCTGGAAGATCTTCTGCCCGCTCATCGGGTCGTTCCTCAGGTCGGCCAGCTCGTTTTCCAGCAGCAACTGGTTCTTCTCGTCTTCGGTAATACCCTGAATCGAGCCTGTAAACTTCTGCGCAGCCTCATGGTACCGTTTCCGGATCGCGGCCATGTCTTTCTTCGGCACGAACCCGATCTGGTTAAATTTTCCCTCCAGCTCCTTCAGCAGTGCCGGTGTAGCCGTGTTATCAGCAATGTGTTTTTCCAGTTCGGCACAAACCGCTTCTTTTGCTTTCAGGTTCTCCACCTGCTCACCTTCCACCTTGCCGTGCTGGTTCCGCTTCTGCTCAAAGAAGAAATCGCATGCTTCCTTAAACTCTTTATAAACCTTCTCGCGAAACTTCTCCGGCACGGGGCCGATCTCACGCCACTGGTGTTGCAAGTTCTTTAATTCATTCGCGGCTTTATCCCACTCCGAACTTTCTTTCAGTTCCAGCGCACGCTGCACCAGTTCGTTTTTCTTCTTCAAATTACTGCCGCGCTCTTCGTCAAGCTTCTTGAAAAATGCGCTCTTGTTGCTGAAGAATGTTTTGAAGGCCGACCAGAATTTCTTGTTAACGTCCTTGGATTTCGCACGTGGCAATCCACCGATCGCGTCCCACTTCTTCTGAAGTTCCAGGACTTCTTTGGTCTTCTGATTCCACTCTTTAATACGGTCCGACTGAAAGGCAGAATACGGAGCTACTTCATCCGCCAGTTTCGATTTATGATCGAAATTCGCAGCAAGCTCCTGCTGAAGTACTTTCAAATACTCATCGCGCTTGGCATACACCGCGTCGGACGCTGCCTTGAAGCGTTGCCACACATTCTCTTTCTCTTCCATCGGCACAGGGCCAATGTGCTTGAACTCGTGATGCAGGTCGTTCAGTTCTTTAATGGCATCGCGAACTTTTTCAATATCCTTAAGCTTCTCGGCTTTCGCGCAAAGCTCAATTTTTGACTCGAGGTTCTTCTTGCGGTCAAGCTCTTTTAGCTCGAAGTAAATGCTTTGGTTATCGTAAAACCTGTCGACCAGGGCGTGATAGTTTGCCCACAAGGTTTTACTCTGCGCAACCGGAACAGCACCGGTATTCTTCCACTCTTTCTGAAATTCTTTGAATTGGTTGAACTGTTGAGTTGACGGGTCGCTTGAATCGACCAGCTCGCGAAGTTTCTCAAGCAGCTCAGTCTTCTTGCGAAGGTTTTCGTTGCGCTGATCTTCCTGGCTCTTCTGCAACTGCACTTTACGATCACGGATTTGTTTCAGAAGCGAGTCAAATTGATGCGTATGCTCGTCTCCGCGATATTCGAAATCGTCCGGTGAGCCGCCATCAAGGATGAACCGGTTCAGCGCTGCCGTACGTTCACGTTCTTTCTGTTCGTCAAACAACGGTTTAATCTCACGGATGGCCTGATCGAGCTTCCGCTGATTGCCACTCTTCACCAGCTCTTTCAGGTGATCAACGAACTGACTTTTCGTAAAGGTCGAATAATCGATATGCTCGAGTTCGTCCTCGGCATGGTCGGCTTGTTCACGATCCGACAGATCGGCTTCTGTATTCAGAACTGCAGGATTGGCATGGCTTTCCCCATTCAAAGCTGATTCCTTTTCGTCCTTCTCGTTTTCAAGTTCCATGACCAGTTTATTACTACGCAATATGCGTAAAGTTACTAAAATGCCCCTAAATCGCCCTAATTCAGGTTTGGGTCGACCGGGTAGTTAGCATAGACGGAAAATCTTCCGCCCATGTTACTGAGTGCCTTCTTCCAGATGTTTGCCGGTGTTGTTTCGAACAATAAGTCTTCGGTAACAAAGTCACATACAATCCATGCGTCCTCCGCAAGCTCCTCATCCAATTGTCCCGGCCCCCATCCACTGTAGCCCAGGAAGAACCGGATCTGCGATGGCTCAAGTTGTTTGGTGTCCGCGAGGAACAACACATTCTCAAAATCACCACCCCAGTGGATGTCTTTTATCACCTCCGTGCCGCTCTTGATCTCCGGAGAACGATGGATGAAATGAAGCGTATCCTGTTGGACAGGCCCGCCAATGAAAATCAGCTCATCAATATTCTTCAATTCCTCCATTACTTCACCCACCTTCACGATGGCCGGCTTGTTCAGGATAAACCCAAACGATCCTTCCTCATTATGTTCGCACAGCAATACCACCGTACGATCAAAGTTAGGGTCTTGAAGGAAAGGTTCCGATATGAGGAGCCTCCCCTTCTCTGGGGTAATTTTATTGCCGAACTTAAAAAAGTCCATTCCGTGCAGTTTCGATACCGACAAGAAAGTACTTGTATCATTAGGATGCAAATTTTATTGATTTAGTTGACCCCGGGCTGTAATTTCAAACGCATGAACGACATCGCTTCCCTGCGGAAAGAATACTCGAAAGCCGCGCTCGACACTCACGCTGTTTCACAAGACCCTATCAATCAGTTTACTAAGTGGTTTGATGAGGCCATCAACGCAAAAGTTCCGGAACCGAACGCCATGAACCTGGCAACGGTTAACGAAAACGGACGGCCCGCATCCCGGATCGTTCTGCTCAAGGGCATTGAAGACAACAAGTTTGTGTTTTATACCAACCATCAGAGCCGCAAGGGCAAAGAGCTTGACACAAATCCCGCTTGCGCGCTGACGTTCTTCTGGCCTGAACTTGAACGACAGGTTAGAATTGAAGGAGTTGCATCCCGCACGGATGAAAAGCGTGCAGAGAGATATTTCCAGAGTCGCCCGCGTGGCTCGCAGCTTGGTGCCTGGGCATCACCCCAAAGTACGATGATCAGCGATCGGTCTTTACTGGAAGAGCGTGTTAAAAAACTGGAAGAGAAATTTAAAGGCCAGGATATCCTACCCAAGCCTAATCAATGGGGCGGTTATGAGATTGATCCGCTGATGATTGAATTCTGGCAAGGTCGTCCAAGCCGTCTGCACGACAGGATTCTGTATACCAAAGATGATGGTGTGTGGAAGATTAACCGGCTGGCTCCGTAGTGAGCCGTTAATTGTTAAACGTTATTGGCGCCCTGCAAAACTATTAACTTAAGAATCGTCAAATCAGGCTAAAGAGATCGGTGACTCCGGGATAACGTCTCACGGTAAATCCTTCACCATACTTTACGCCAATGCCATGCCCTAGTTCAATCGCACGCGATTCTACGAGGTTCATGAATTCAGGTGTGGAGATGTAGGTAGCCGGCTCTTTGCTGTTAGGATCGAAGAACTGAGTCTTGAATGCTTTTACAGCATTTACCTTCGTTTCCCAAAATGGTGTGATGTCGACAACGAAGTCTGGTTCTATATACTGACTTTGAATGAAATGATACACGGCCTTCGGTCGCCACGCTTTTTGCGCATGGCCGTTCTCATCGTTCGTCTCGATCTTAGCTAAGCCGGATAAGAAACATGAATCGTATGCGAGTTCCGCTCCCTTGCCATGATCCGAATGACGGTCATAAACCGCATTTGTGATAACGATCTCCGGCTGATACGTGCGGATAGCCTGAATTACTCTTCGCTGATGGGCTTCATCGTTCCGGAAAAATCCATCTGCCAGGCCGAGGTTCTCACGAACCGACAGTCCGAGGATTTTAGCCGCGTCTGCAGCCTCTGAGGCACGCGTTTCAGGTGTACCACGGGTGCCTAACTCTCCCCGCGTAAAGTCAACCACACCAACCTTGCGGCCCTTTGCCACATGGCTGGCAATTGTTCCGCCACAGCCTAATTCGGCATCATCGGGATGAGCAGCCAGCACGAGTATATCAAGCTTCATGAACCAGTTTTAGTGAGCAACCGCCATGGCCTCCTTTGCCGCGAGAAACTTCTCGGCGTCCAGCGCGCCCATGCAGCCTGTTCCGGCTGCCGTAATCGCCTGGCGATAAATCTTGTCGGCTGCATCACCTACTGCAAATACACCCTCCACATTTGTTTTGGTACAACCCGGTAACGTTTTGATGTAACCGGTTTCATCCATCTCGATATAATCTTTGAAGATGTCGGTGTTTGGTTTGTGACCAATCGCCAGGAAGAACCCCTGCAACGCAATGGTCTTCTTCTCTCCTGTCTTGTTGTTCACCACGCGGATGCTGTGCACTCCGTTATCGTCACCCAGGATCTCTTCTGTTTCGGTATTCCAGTGAACTTCGATATTTGGTGTATTGAGCACGCGGTTTTGCATGATCTTCGAAGCACGCATTTCTTCCCGTCTTACGATCAGGTGAACCTTCGTACAAAGTTTTGCCAGATACGTGGCCTCCTCTGCGGCGGAGTCCCCGGCACCTACTACCGCCACTTCTTTGCCGCGATAGAAATAACCGTCACATACCGCACAGGCAGATACACCTTTGTTGTAGTAATGCTGTTCAGATGGCAAGCCCAGGTACTTCGCTGTTGCGCCTGTTGAAATGATCACCGATTCAGCGAGAACTTCATCCTTCTCATCGATCGTTACTTTCAGCGGATACTTCGAAAAATCCACGCCTGTTACCACGCTGAAATGAATCTCCGTCCCGAACCGTTCGGCCTGCTTCTGCAAGTCGACCATCATCGCAGTACCGTTGATACCGTCCGGGTAGCCCGGGAAGTTCTCAACATCGTTGGTGGTGGTTAGCTGTCCGCCGGGCTGCGGACCGGTGTACAATACCGGCTTCAGTCCGGCACGGGCTGCATAGATTGCTGCTGTGTAACCGGCCGGGCCGGATCCGATGATCAATACTTTTACTGGTTCTGCCATAATGAGGGTTCTAAAATAAAGGGCCTCACTTTTCGTGCGAGACCCCTCAGATGTTCTGAATTAGTTAATTATTAACCCAGGTAAGGTTTTAAAGCCTTGCTTCTGGAGGTATGTCTCAATCTTCTGATCGCTTTTTCCTTGATCTGACGAACGCGTTCACGCGTCAGGTTGAACTTCTCTCCGATCTCCTCCAATGTCATGGCATGTTCGCCATTCAATCCGAAGTAAAGTGTAATCACGTCCGCTTCGCGCTGCGTGAGGGTCGACAAAGCACGCTGCACTTCCTTGCGGAGTGAATCGTTCATCAAGCCTGAATCAGGTGTTTCTTCACTGTCGTTTTCAAGTACGTCAAGCAATGAGTTTTCTTCACCCTGAACAAAGGGAGCATCCATCGATACGTGGCGACCTGAAATCTTCATCGTATCAACAACCTCCGCGGTTGTTACATCGAGTACTTCGGCAAGTTCTTCCGGAGAAGGCTCTCGCTCATACTTCTGTTCGAGTTCTGAGAATGTCTTGGAAATTTTATTCAACGATCCGACACGGTTCAACGGCAGACGAACAATACGTGACTGTTCGGCAAGTGCCTGAAGAATCGACTGACGGATCCACCAAACTGCATACGAAATGAATTTAAAACCACGGGTCTCATCGAAACGCTGGGCCGCCTTGATCAAACCGAGGTTTCCTTCGTTGATCAAATCGCCCAGGGAAAGGCCCTGGTTCTGATACTGCTTGGCAACAGATACTACGAAACGCAGGTTGGCTTTGGTAAGCTTCTCCAGCGCGATCTGGTCACCCTCCTTAATCCGCTTCGCTAATTCTACCTCCTCATCCGGGGTAAGCAAATCAACCTTACCGATCTCCTGGAGATACTTATCCAGCGACTGGCTCTCACGGTTGGTAATCTGTTTACTGATCTTAAGCTGTCTCATTCAGTGGTTAAATTCGTTTGTGTAACAATATAGTGGTTAA
>JAEUUI010000016.1 GCA_016786585.1 Cyclobacteriaceae bacterium | reverse complement strand
TAGACGTTCGTCATCCCCACTTTGCGTCCTATAATTCCAGGCATGGTATTAACCTTTTAATGTCTGTTTTTCAGGATTTTGGGCCTATGTGGCTCCAAAAAGGACTGCAAAGATAGGAAACAAAGGGTAGCTAACAAGGGTCAGTACAAAATTTTCCCGAAGGGGCCGTCATACCAAAAAAATGGTTTTCCGGTAAAAACTGCCAAAATGACTATCATTACG
Source organism: Cyclobacteriaceae bacterium (assembly GCA_016786585.1). Lineage (GTDB taxonomy): Bacteria > Bacteroidota > Bacteroidia > Cytophagales > Cyclobacteriaceae > UBA2336. Next base: position 34,780 of record JAEUUI010000016.1, on the reverse strand, counting down.
CAGATTTTCACAGAAACCTGAATGAAAAGTGCAGCACAAAAGTATTGGTGGATTTTATTGCCTGCCCTGCTGGTTGTGCTGTTTTTTGTGAATGTCTCGCTCGGAAGTGTAAAAATTCCCCTGTCGGAAACCCTGAAAATTCTGGTTGGAAGTGAGCCTTCGAATCCGGTTTGGAAGGATATTTTTCTGGACTTCCGCCTGACCAAGGCCGTAACCTGCATGCTTGCCGGAGGTGCACTTGCGCTCGGAGGCTTGCAAATGCAAACACTGTTCAGAAATCCGCTGGCCGGCCCTGATGTTTTAGGGTTAAGCTCGGGTGCAAGCCTGGCAGTTGCCATTCTTATCATGGCCGGAGGTTTTGGATCGCTTTTCTCAAGCTCAATATCTATTGCGCTCGGTGCCAGCATCGGCTGCGGGGCAATGTTTGTACTGGTGATGGTGATTTCGCACAGAATCCGCGACAACATCTCTCTATTAATAATCGGGTTGATGATTGGGGCAGTGACATCTTCGGTGGTTAGCATGCTGCAGTACGTCAGTCGTGCGGAAGATTTACAGTATTATTTAGTGTGGAGCTTTGGCAGTGTAACCAGCCTGAGCTGGGGCGAGATTTTTATCCTCGGAACTGGGGTATCAATCGGTTTTCTGATTTCCGTAGCATGCATCAAACCGTTGAATGTGTGGCTGTTAGGTGAGAATTACGCCCGCAGCATGGGTATTCCATTGAATCGTGCACGACTCCTAATCATTGCCGGCACCAGCATTTTAACGGGAGTGGTAACGGCCTTTTGCGGGCCGGTGGCGTTTGTCGGGCTGGCTGTTCCGCATCTCACGCGACTGGTAATCGATACAACCAATCATAAAATTCTCATTCCTGCGGTTATGATGACGGGTGGAAGTATGATGCTGTTCTGCGATACCATCAGCAGACTTCCGGGAAGTGATTTTGTGCTGCCGATTAACGCAATAACTGCGCTGGTTGGTGCTCCTGTTGTGATTTGGGTGATTGTTCGCAGTAAAAAAATGAGGCTATGAGCAACGCGATTTACCTGCATGCTAAAAATCTCTCGGTCGGCTATGTCAACGGGTCGCAGAAAAATTTGCTGTTCGAGAACATCGACCTGGAATTGCGTGCAGGCGAGCTGGTGTGCTTCATGGGAGCTAACGGTATTGGTAAGTCATCTTTGATAAGAACACTGGCAGGACTTCAGACTCCATTGTCGAATGCAACGATCACTGCAAACAATCCCAGGGTTGAAAGAAACGTTAACCGCGATGGACTTGAACGAGCTGTTTCGGTTGTGCTTACCGACCCGCTGCATGCTGTTAACATGACAGTGATTGAACTGGTAACACTCGGCCGGTACCCGTATCTCGACTGGAATGTTACGCTAACGAATGAAGACCGAGATGTTATCCATCAGGCGATTCAAGACACGCATATCCAATCCCTCAACAATAAAAAACTCTATGAGTTGAGTGATGGCCAGTTACAGATGGCGATGATTGCCCGGGCATTGGCACAAGATACTCCTGTGATTCTGTTGGACGAACCGACCGCGCACCTTGACCTGAACAACCGTGTGGAGATCATGAACCTGCTTCGAAGATTGGCCCGAACTGCGAACAAGGCAATTCTTGTTGCTACGCATGAGCTTGATCTGGCGTTGCAAACCGCAGACTTAATCTGGCTTGCCGGACAGGATAAAAAATTAATTATTGGAATTCCGGAAGACCTGGTGTTGAATGGTTCGTTCGATGAAATTTTCCAGTTAAAAGGATTTGATCTTAAGACCGGAAAAGTTTTTCACGAAGCGTGGCGCAACAAATCGGTAAACCTTATTGGTGACGGTTACGAATATTTGTGGACGAAGAATGCGCTGGAGCGGAATGGTTTTATTGTAGACAACAAAGCGTCATCAAAAATTCAAATTACGTCCGATGCAAACTCTATCACCTGGATCATCGGTGAACAAAAGCTCAACTCTCTTAGTGAATTGATAAACGCGCTGAGTAATGTTGAATGGTAATAGTATCTATTTTTTATAGATCGAACTCAAGACACTCACATCTCCGTCAATCTGAGGAATCTTCAGTCCTAATATGTTGGCCACAAAAGGATAAACATGAATGTTCTCAAACGGTTTGAGCTTCACTCCTTTTTTAATATTGGGACCCATCGCGTAAAAAATTCCGTACATTTCTTTTGTCAGGGCAGGATCGTACCCGTGTTCACCGAAATTTCCTTTTCCTTCCCAATCCGATAGATTTTTTGGAGCCGCGAGAAAATACGTTCCAGGGTCAGCGACAATCATAATGTCGCCTGAACGCTCATTTTTATAATGCCACCGTTCCGGAAACTCACGTTGCTTATAAACACTAAATCCTTTTGCTTCCTTTTTTAATACAGCATACAGTGAGTCAACACGTTTGGTATAAAAATGAACTTGCGATCCTGCGTTAGCAAATACTACTGAAGTGTCTTTTGTATTGATCAGATGATCTACATACCGGAAAACTTTTTTCTGGCGTTTCATTTCATACAAGCCGTGATCGGACACCACAATGATGTTTACCGGCAGCTTTAGCGCCTGAACTTTTGTTGTTAGCATCCCCAAGAGTGAATCGGCCGTATGAAGAATTTTTTGGGTTTGAACCGAAGTCGGGCCGGTTGTATGGGCTTCATTGTCCACAAACGAAAAGTAAAGCGATATAAAGTGCGGCCGGTCTGCTTCAGGTAGTTTAAGCCAATTGATGGTTTGATCAACGCGTTCTTCGTTTTTGACATTTACATCATAAAGCCGATAATAATCCGGGAATACTCCCAGGACTTTCGCTTCCGATCCTACCCAATAAAACGAAGCTGACTTCATGCCGTGTTGTTGCGCGAGCTGCCACAACGGAATGCCTCCGTAGAATGAAGGATCCTCCACCATGGAGCGATCTTTTGTTTTATAAAGTTTCTTCTGTGCAGGGTCGTAAAACTCATTATCTACCAGCCCATGGTTGCCGGGGTATTGACCTGTCACCAGCGTATAATGATTCGGAAAAGTTTTGCTCGGGAAAGACGGGATCAATGCTTCAGCGGAAGCACCTTCGTTAATAAATTTTTTAAAGTTTGGGAGATTATAGCGCTCGGCATAATCATACCGGAATCCATCAAAGGAAACCATCACGACATACGGAGTTTGACCGTATGACCATGTAATAGTAAAAAGAAAAAAAGCGAGCAGAATCCGGGTTTTCATTTGGCCCAAGATAGCTGTTTTCGCTAAGCATGGCCAAGTTTCCGACTCCGTTGAAACACGAATTCATAATTTCAAAACAATTACTTCAAACGATTGCATGAAGTCCGAGCGATAAAATTCTTTGAGCAGCTAGAGCAGACTCCAATCCTTTTAGTAGTTTACCGGCTTGACATTATTCTAATGGTTGACTTAAAGACTCTTTTCCCTTACAAATTCGCTAAAAACTACTCAAAACCTGTTGCTTACTTCTCGATGGAGTTTGCCATTGATCAGCCGCTGAAAATTTACAGTGGCGGACTTGGCTTTCTGGCAGGATCGCACTTGCGAAGCGCATATGAGCTCAAGCAAAATCTGATCGGCATTGGCATTTTATGGAAAAAGGGATATTACGATCAGGATCGCAACCAGGATCAAACTCTTAAAATCACGTTCCGTGACAAAGACTACTCGTTTTTAACTGACACCAATATTGTTTTTCCGATTACCATTCACGGGGCTAAAGTTTTTGTGAAGGCGTATCTTGTGAAGCCTGAGGTTTTCAACTCAGCGCCACTGTTTTTGTTGAGCACGGATATACCGGAAAACGACTACCTGGCCCAGACGATCAGTCACCGGTTGTACGATCCAAACGAAACAACCCGTATTGCGCAATCTATCCTGCTGGGAATTGGTGGTGCCAAACTACTCGATATTCTTGAACGCAAAACCGACATCTATCACATGAATGAAGGGCATGCGTTGCCAATGTGTTTCTACCTGCTTGACAAGCACAAGAGCCTGGAAGAAGTTAGAAAGCGCGTTGTATTCACTACACATACTCCGGAGAAAGCCGGAAATGAAGAGCACAGCATTCCATTGCTCAACAGCATGAGCTTTTTCAATGGCTTAACGCTCGAGCAGGTACAGGAATATGTTTATCCGGAAAACGGTTCACTCAATTATACGCTCACTGCGTTGCGTCTGGCTAAGCGTGCAAACGCAGTTTCGCAACTTCACGGAGAGGTGTCGCGGAGAATGTGGGGTGACTACGAGGGCATTTGCAAGATTGAAGCAATCACGAACGCACAGAACAAGACTTACTGGATGGATGAGGTGCTTGAGAAGGCGCTCAAAAAGAATGATGATACCGCGCTTGTTGCCCGTAAAAAAGAATTGAAGCGACAACTTTTCAGAGTTGTGGCAGATCAAACCGGGAAGTTATTTGATGAAAACGTACTTACCGTGGTATGGGCCAGACGTTTTGCCGGCTACAAGCGCGCGAACCTGCTGCTCCATGATTTCAATCGCTTTGTTGCGCTTGCCGAAAATAGCAAACATCCTATTCAGATTATCTGGGCCGGTAAACCATACCCGGAAGATTTTGAGGCTATCAACATCTTCAATGAAATTTTCTGGAAGACCAAAGAACTGGCCAACTGTACTGTTGTTACGGGATATGAGCTTGGATTGTCAGCGCTACTAAAGAAAGGTTCCGACATCTGGTTAAACAACCCGAGACTGTATCACGAAGCTTCCGGAACATCGGGCATGACCGCTGCGATGAATGCATCGGTTAATCTTTCTATCCCGGACGGATGGGTGCCTGAATTCGCGAAACATGGAAAGAACTCGTTCATTATAAAAACTGCGGAAGATTTGTTGCCGCCGGAGATAAAAGATAAAACTGAAGCTGGTAACTTATTAACGATTCTTGAGAAAGAAATCATTCCATTGTACTACGATAAACCTGCTCAGTGGAACAAAATTGTTAAGGCCAGCATGAAAGATGTGTTACCACAATTCGATTCAGGGCGGATGGCCGATGAATACTTTACGCGGCTTTATAAGTAATTGCGGTTAGTTAAGATTCTCGAGGTCGCGCACGAGAATTTTCTTGCGGTCGAAGTAGATCAGATTTTTTTCTTTCAGCTCGTTCAACACGCTTGTCACGGTTTGCCGGGAAGTTCCGGTAAGCGAAGCAATGTCCTTATGGGTAAGCTTTGTTGGAATCATTGTTTCAAAGCCAACCTTCTGTCCCTTCCAGGACGCTGCATCTTTTAAAAATTCGATAATTCGAGTGCGGGCATCCTTAAAAACAAGCAGTTCGAGTTTACGTTCGAGCTTCATCAGGCGTAAGCCTACCAGTTTCAGAATCTTGAAACTTAGCTCTTTGTCGCCATACATGAGTTGTTTTAACTCCTCAATGCTCAGCGGACAAATCGAAGTATTATCGTCCATCACCTGGGCAAAATCCCTGCGTGATGTTTCACCCGCCAGCGCAAGCTCTCCAAAAATTTCGCCACCGGTAAGGATAGAACTTATCACTTCTTTACCGTCATCCAGGTAATGACCAATCTTCACGCGGCCGTGCGCAATCATGTAGATGTGATCGGCATTGTCGTGGGGAAAATAAATGAAGGCGTCCTTTTTAAAGTGCAGGAATTCGTGCTTGCCCGCCATTGCTTTTACCTTGTGCGGACAAAGAATATTGAAGAGATTTACGCTTTCGAAATACCAGAGGGCAGCAGTGTTCTGCATGATTGGGAGAAAAACTTATTGAAGATACGAAGTGTAACGTGAAAAATTGTAATCAGATCAACATGATAAAAAAAATTGTAGTTCCTGTTGTTTGCCTGTTTATTTCAGTGTGCTTTTTGAGTTGCGAGAAACAACCCCTGCCGATTTTCGGGCAACGCCAGGTCGTTACGCGCGAAGAGAATGGCAAACAGGTAAATGATACGGTCTACCATACTATCGCCCCGTTCACGTTTACCGATCAGGACGGAAAAACTATTACAAATGAGACATTTAAGGGAAAAGTATACGTTGCAGATTTCTTCTTTACGTCTTGCCGTACGATTTGCCCGATCATGAAAACCCAGATGCTCCGGGTTTATCAGGAAATTCAAAACGATCCCGAGGTATTGTTACTTTCCCACAGCATTGATCCAGAATATGATACGGTAGAGTTGTTGCACGACTTTGCCGCGCGATTGGATGTGAAAAGTGAGAAGTGGCATTTTGCAACCGGCCAGCCAAAAGAGTATGTGTTTGACCTTGCCCAAAAAAGTTACTTCGCTACCGCGATGGAAGATAAAACTGAGCCCGATGGATTTATTCACAGCGGTGCTTTTTTGCTGATTGATCGCCTGGGACGCATCCGCGGAAAGTATGATGGCACGAAAGAAGATGATGTCGACCGGTTGATGAAAGATATTAAACAGCTGGAGCGTGAGTAACCGAAACGGGACTATTTGGATCTCCGGATCAATCCTGATTTTTTTGATTACAGTTTTTGGTTGCTCGTCAAATACCGGCAAGCCAGACACCTCTTCTGTGAAGTTCACCCAATATGTTGTACGCGGTGAAGAGCTTTATCAAAAACACTGCAGCAATTGCCACCAGAAAAACGGAAGTGGTTTGGGGTTGGTATATCCACCGCTAAATACCTCAGACTACATGGATAAAAACTTTGAAAAAGTTCTTTGCCTGATGAAGTATGGCTTAAAAGAAGAGATCACTGTAAACGGCAAAAACTTTGTTCAGCCGATGCCGGGTGTCGTAACGTTAACAGACCTGGAAGTTGCGGAGATCGCGACATACATTTATAATTCGTGGGATCACAACCGGGGAATTGTTGACGTGACGGAAGCCAGTCGCGTTATTAAAAACTGCGCTACCGCAGATCAATAGTTATTTTTTTATCGCGGTCGACTGTTACGCGAGCCTTGTCGAACGATGGCGGACCGAACGAGCCCTTCGCATTATTTGAAAATCCGTACAACTCTTTCGGTACACCGAAAAAATTTGAATCCAGCTTTTCGTTTTCATTTTCATCATGAAATGTGCTAACCGCGTAATTACCAGGCTTCAGGTTATCGAACACCACGGTTAGATTCTTGTCTGCCACTTTTACCTTACGGCTGGCTATGTGTTTTTTCATAAACGATCCTTCCGAGTCGTAAAGGGCAATTAACACACTTCCTTTTTCTGATTTGACTCCCTGAATGGTGACTTCCAATTTATTTTGAGCCGACAGTGGGAATGTCATCGCGCACAGTAAAAAGATCGTCAGAAGTTTCATCGGCTTAAATTCGTATTTTCGAAGTTACCGTCAAAAAATCATGCCACTATGCGAAAATTACTGATCTCTGCATTCGCCCTCGTAATTTGTATTGGCGCGCACAGCCAAACCGATCAGCAGGCCATTAATGCCCAGGTATGGAAGCCTTTCGTTCAAGCAATTATGACGCAGGATGTGGAAACGTTTATCCAGTTGCATTCAAAAGATGTGATCCGGGTAGAACGCGACAGCAAACAAGTTATGAACTACGATCAATATAAAGCCGCGATGGAAAAAAGCTGGCCGGGTTGGAAACGATCAATCGCGCGCGATGGAGGAACGTACACCTTCGAACTTCGATTTACTGAACGCATAGCAAACGGTGAACAGGCGTTCGAAGTCGGCTATTTCAAAAACGAAACGGTAAACGCAAAAGGTGAGAAGCAGTTAAGTTTCGGCCAGTTTCATGTCGCGCTCCGCAAGGAAGCCGGAGTCTGGAAGATCCTCGTAGATTCTGACTCCGATAACAATCGCTCGATTACAGAGGTTATGTTCTTATCGGCCAAGCCGATGGAGTGATTTATGCCACCACCTCTTCGGTAACAACCGGCAGTCCGGCTGTAACCATTGCTCCGAATCCTCCCTGGATGTTCACCAGACGGCCAGTGAAGCCAAGTTTCTTCAGCATAGAGATAGCAATCATCGAACGATAACCGCCAGCACAATGCACGAGGTATGGGTTGCTTTTAGCGAGTTCATCGGTATTCTTCAAAATGTTTGACAACGGGAGAAATGTTGCGCCTTTCAGGTGACTTACCTCCCACTCGCCCGGCTTGCGTACATCAAATACCTGAACGCCCTTGGCGAGTTCGGCCTTCATCTGCTCCGGAGAGATGGTTTCAACGGTGTCAAGTTTTCCGTCCCACGCGTTAACGCTTCCTTTCAAACATCCGACTACGTTTTCATACCCCACACGTGCGAGCCGAAGTACAGCTTCTTCTTCCTTACCTTCTTCGGTAACCAAAACGAGCGGTTGATTGATGTCGAGGAGCGTACCAACCCAAACAGCATACTGACCGTTCAATCCGATGTTAATCGAACCGGGAATAAATCCTTTTTCGAAATCATCCGGCTTGCGCGTATCAAGAATCACAGCTCCATCCGCGACAGCCTTTTTAAAGTCTGCGAGCGAGAGTGACTTATTATTTTTCGAGATTACCGAATCAATGGATTGATAACCTTGCTTGTTGATGCGGGCATCTTCAAAGAAGTATTGAGGCGGAGGCTGAATGCCATCCGTAACTTTTTCAATGAATTGTTCGCGCGTCATATTCTGAAGCGCGTAGTTAAATTTCTTCTGCTCGCCAATGGTTGAAAACGTTTCCTTGCCGATGTTCTTTCCACATGCTGAGCCGGCACCGTGTGCGGGGTAAACAATCACGTTATCCGGTAATGTTTTAATTTTTTTATTCAGCGAATCGTACAGCATTCCTGCGAGTTCATCCTGGCTCATCACGCCATCCAGCAAATCCGGGCGACCAACATCACCTACAAACAATGTGTCACCGGTGAATACTGCATTTTCTTTACCCGATTCATCAAACAATAAGAAGCAGCTTGACTCAGGCGTGTGCCCGGGAGTATGAAGAACCTTAATCTTAATTTTTCCAAGCTTAAACTCCTGGCCATCTGTCGCATTGACAACATCATAGCTTGGATTTGCCTGCGGCCCGTAAATAATCGGGGCGCCAACCTTGCGGGAAAGATCAATGTGGCCGGATACAAAATCCGCATGAAAATGCGTTTCAAACACGTACTTAATTTTTGCTCCGCGTTTTTCCGCCATGGCTATATAGGGCTCGGTTTCACGAAGCGGGTCGATGATGGCCGCTTCCCCTTCCGACTCTATATAATAGGCTGCTTCTGCGAGGCAATTCGTGTACAGTTGTTCGATATACATGGCGAATCTGTTAAAGGTCTTATAACCCCGCAAAGGTCAGAAAAATTCCTTGAAAACAGGCCTATATTTGCAGGCTTATGCGATTGATTCTTGTTTTAACGGTTCTTGTTTGCAGTCTGACAACGGTTGCGGGACCTTTCATTCCGTTTGAGGAAAATGGAAAATTTGGGTTGAAAAATGAAGCTGGTCAGATAGTTATACCCGCTAAATATGATGCACTGGGGTGGAGCAACGGCACATTTTCCATTTCCGGAAACGTGACAGGTTATAAACTCGGTGGAACCTGGGGCATTGTATCCGTTACCAACCAACAGATCACACAAGCAGATTACCTGTCGTTGATGCCTGCTGAGGGATCACTGCTTATCGCCACAAAAAAATCATCCCCTGTTGTGGTGAGTGCAGGATTGATCAATACAGAAGGCAAAGTGATCATTCCGTTTACCTATGCCGGTGTCAAGGTACATTCGCTGAGAATCGTTGCCTTCGTCCGTGACGGAAATAAATTCAAACACGGGTTGATCAGTTTGGAGAATAAAGTGCTGATCCCATTCGAGTATAAAAACATTTATCCGATCGGAAGCTTGCGGTATGCGGTTGAAGATTTTACAGGCAAGATTGCCTTGTATTCCGAAGGCGGTAAACAGATTTCAGGATTTACGATCGACAGCCTGTCAAGCTTCAAACAGGATGTAGCGATCATCTATGAGAACGGCAAACAAGGATTGATTAACCGCGAAGGTCAATTAAAATCGGAAGCGAAATTTCGCGAGATTAATATTACACCGGAAGGCATTCGTGCACGCATGCCAGACGAATGGCTGGTGATGACTGCGGAAAACAAAACCGCGGAAATTGTAGAGGGTGATTCCATCGCGTATCTGGGTGAGAATCGTTATAAAATCCTCAGTGGCGCACAAAGTTGGCTGACCGATCTGAATTTTAAACACATCACCAGTCAAAGCGTTACTGATATAGATTCGTTTCAGAATGGTCTAGCCATATTCAAAACAAATTCCGGTTATGGCGTCATGAAAAAGTCAGGCGGGATCTTATTGAAACCTGCTTTTAAAAGAATCTTGTTTGAGGAATCGTACTTGCTTACGCAGGACGGAAACAATAACTGGTCGATGCGCGACACGACCGGGTTACTCAGAACTTCAAAGCCTTACGACCGGATCGGGCAAAAACATGGAAACCTCTTCACGGTTACACGCAAAAATTACTGGGGTGCGATTGACGAAACCGGAAGAGAGGTGGTAGCGTGTGTATACGACAGCATCCTGGAAACGGGTGATGATCAGCTTGCCGTTAAATTCAAGGGCTTGTATGGAATTATCAATTCGCGTGAACAATGGCTCGTATATCCGCAAACCAGCAAAGTCAGGTTGCTGAATAAAGATCGTTACTTCAAAAAAGTTAACAAGACGTTGTTCCTGGTTTCGTTTGACGGAACCGTGCTGTACTTCACCGACAACCCGATCAGCGTTAATGCGGAGAATTTTACCGAATACATTTCAACCGGCGGAAACTGGACGATCGACTTTGACGGAAAGATTGTAAGCAGGCAATTACCTCCGGTTGAGACAACCGAAAAAGTTTTTCCGGCATCGGAAGGGTTACGTGGGATCAAGCGTCAGGGAAAATATGGTTTCATTGACGATCTCGGCCGGCTGCGCATTGCAAACCGGTATGAAGATATCATGCCGTTCAGCGAAGGACTGGCAGCATTTAAAATCCGAAACAAATGGGGCTTCATTAACCGCGATGAAAAAATTATCGTGCATCCGGCTTACGATGAGGTAACTCCCTACGCGAATGGCCATTCGATTGTCAAGCAAAAAGGGTTGTTTGGATACATGGACAACGAAGGTAAGATTGTATTGCCAGTGAGGTATAATTCTGTAGAAGTATTGAAAACAAAGCGCCTTTTGTTAACCCTGAATGGATCGAAAGGCCTGGCTGATGAAAATGGAAACGTGTTGCTTCATCCGAAGTACGAGTCGATTGAAGATATCGGCAACGGGTACATCGTGGTGAAGCAGGATGGAAAATATGGCCTGGCTACATTAAAGGGTTTGAATACGATTCCGCAGATGTACGACTATCTTGTGTACGATGCCGAGAACGACCGGTATCTGGCGTTGAAACGATCAGAGTGGATAAATTTGTAGGTTCACAAAATAACCCCTAAACCTCATGCCTTCAGACGAATCAAAACCTTCCGCCCTCGCAGGAAAATTGCCAGTAATCGAAAAAGCCTTCATTGCAGTATTAGCTATCGGAATTATTCTTGCTATCGCGGGCATGTCATTTAGTGTTTTAGAAGCAGGACTAATCGGCCTTGGCGTAATTTTCTTTGGCTCTGCCTTTCTCCTCTACACTCCAATCCAGGACATTGACAACAAACCACTTACGTTCCCTGCATTGCTGGCGTCTACCATCGTTCCGAAGGTTTTGTGGATTAGCTCAGCCATTTGTATGGTGGGGATAGCGCTGTCATTTATAACACCAAAAAATCAGGGCTATAAAGAACTGCTGCTCATTGGAACGCTGACAATTGCATCAGGAACGGTAATCCTTACATTCTTTCTGGTCAGCGGAATTAAAGTTGCTAAGGCAGCTGTGCCTGTTTTGTACAGAGCAGTTCCGGCTTTGCTTGCGGCACTTTATTTCCTGCTGAAATAAAAAGCGTCAGGCACCGGGGCAACCACTACGAAGCCAGTGCCCGACACTATGTTTATTTTTTTCCTTTTTTCAGCTGTTTGATTTCTTCCTGAAGCTCGAGTACCGAGGCTGCGAGCTGATCGGCCGAGAAACTTGTGGCGTCCATGTCGGGAAATCTCGTTGAGAAGAATGCTTTCACAGCCCAAATTTCTTTAATATCTGCCGCATTTAGGGAGTACGGTTCGTACTCGCGGTTATCCGACACAAGCAAAAGTTTGTCGTCATTCATGAATACGCGCTTGAACACGATGCCGTCATTCTCGGTTACGAGCACGTACAGTTTCCCATTCTTAACCTCCGGTAGTTTCTCCACATATTCTCCAAACACAATCGCGCCCGATTGTATCGGCAGCATCGAATCACCTTTGATTTCAAATGCCCGATAGGTTGCGTTGCGCGGCAATACCGGCAGGCTAAGCTTGGGTAAGTCTTTAATATATTCCGGATCCTGGTAGCCGTTCAAATATCCGGCTGCAGCCTTCTGCGATACCAACTCAATATTCTCTTTGTCTTCGCTGTTCACGGTAATCGCCAGCACTTCCTTTTTCACCGGGGCCGATGTATCACGCCATTTAATTTCCGGCAGCTTGCTTAAATCTTTCCGCGAAAGCGTGTCGATGCTGATCTTAAACAGATCGGAGATTTCCATCAGGCATCCCAGCGGAGGCGTTGCGCGTTCTTCTTCATACGCACCGATCACCGGCTGCTTCAGCGAAAGCTTTTCAGCCAATTCTTTTTGCGTCCATCCTTTTTGAAGACGGAGGAATCGCAGGTTTTTATTCACCATCGACATAGTTCAAAAGTAATACTAAATTTTTTAGTTATCAATTTATTTTGATACTAAAATTTTTAGTTAATTAGCCGCATGGACAGAAACATAATTCATTTCGACCTCGATGCGTTTTTCGTGGCCGTTGAGCGCAGAAAAAATAAAAAACTCGAAGGTATTCCGCTGATTGTGGGCGGAAGCAGTCGCAGGGGCGTTGTGGCAGCCTGCAGTTACGAAGCACGCAGGTTTGGGGTTCACTCGGCTATGCCAATGTACCTGGCGCTACAGCTGTGTCCGGATGCAAAAGTTATTTCGGGCGACATGGAATCATACAGTGAAGCCTCTCACCAGGTCACTAATATTATTGCCGATGCTGCGCCCCAGTTCGAGAAATCATCTATTGATGAATTTTATGTGGATGCCAGCGGAATGGACAAATATTTCGGTGCCTTTAAATGGGCTGTTGAACTCCAAAAGAAAATCACGAAAGAAAGCGGTCTGCCGATATCGATGGCTATGTCGGTAAACAAATTGGTATCGAAAGTTGCCACCGGTGAATTTAAGCCGGTAGCCACCAAACGAATTGCAGCCGGAGACGAACAGGGATTCCTGTCGCCCCTGGCGGTAGATAAAATCCCGATGATCGGAAAGCAGACTTCCTCCTTCTTATATGACATGGGTGTGCGTACGGTGGGAACGTTGCGCGAGATGCCGTTAAAGTTTCTGACAAGCGCTTTTGGCAAGAATGGCATTTCATTATGGAATAAAGCACACGGCATTGACGAATCGCCGGTGGTTTCGTATTCGGAACAAAAATCAATTTCCACGGAATCGACTTTTGAAGAAGATACGATCGATGTAAAGCGATTGAAGTCGATCCTGATTGCGATGGTCGAAAAAGTTTCATTTCAACTGCGCGAACAGAAGAAGCTCGCTTCGTGCATTACGGTGAAGATCCGCTACTCGAACTTTGACACAGAAACCAAGCAGGTTCACATCGCTTATACATCTTCCGATCACGTGATTCTGCGGGTTGTTCAGGAATTATTCGATAAACTTTATAACAGAAGAATGCTCATTCGCCTGGTGGGCGTACGATTGAGCAACCTGGTACATGGAAATCATCAAATTGATCTCTTCAACGATACGGCCGAGACGATTAACCTGTACGAAGCGATTGACACCATCAAGCATAAGCATGGTGTTGAAAAACTTGTACGTGCCACAACAATTGGCGTCAGCCGCAGGGTGCGCATGGAAATGAACATGTTTAAGGGCAAGGTTTCGCGTGCCGTGGCGTAATGAAATGAAACAAAAATCAAATGTCAACGAAATATAAAAACACGTATCGCAGCGAGACCACCCGGTTAAAAAATTGGGATTATGGTTCGCGCGGGTTTTATTTCGTTACCATTTGCACGAAAAGTAAGCAACCGTATTTCGGACGGATTGTAAAAAATAACGGTTTTACACAAAACGTAGGAACGCAAAATGCAGGGACCCAAAATGCAGGGGCCCAAAATGTAGCGACCCAAAATGTAGAGACGCAAAATGCAGTGGCCCAAAATGTAGAGACGCAAAATTTTGCGTCTCTACGGCCGGTACAAATGTTGACGCAAATTGGTGATATCGCCAATCAATATTGGAAGGATATTCCCAAACATTTCCCGTTTGTTGAATTGGACGCATTCGTTATCATGCCCGACCACATACACGGCATTTTATTTTTGAATCGGCCGAAATACGAAAGCTGGCGAACAAATTCGTTCAAACCCCAGTCGGAAAACCTTGCATCCACTATTCGTGGGTTTAAAGCTGCAGTAAAGAAATATGCGGTGATGAATAAACTCGAGTTCGAGTGGCAGCCGCGATATTACGATCGTGTGATTCACGCTGAATCTGAATTGAATATTATCCGGCAATACATAGCCAATAATCCAGCTAAATGGCTGAATGCACATTAGTTCAATAAGAAAACAATTATGAAAGAGGCGACCGACAATTTTCTTTTGATTTCACCCCCCACCCCTATTGCGAAAGACGTTTCGCTTTTCAAGCAACGGTTCAGAAGGATTTTGGGGCATTCGTATGAAAGCGAATTTTCTAAAGCACATATCTCGCTTATTAAATATCAGGATATACACAGCGACAACATCCTGTACCACATTGCCGATAACGTGCTTTCGGGTTTCCGCCCATTCACGATTTACATCAATGGCTTTTATGTGCTGCACCATGGCGAAAACCGCACAATTTGCCTGAACATTATCAACAAAAACTCCGTGTGTGAGTTAATGCGGAAACTCACGGGCGAGGAAATTCTGCCGCACATTACGCTTGCCAAGAATCTCACGAAAGAAGATTTCAATAAACTCTGGCCGGCCATTCGCCATACCAAATACGCCAACTCGTTTAAATGCGAATCGATTACGGTACTCCGCAGTAACGATGGCCAGTGGAGCTACTACACCGAATTGCCACTTTCGTAATCACCCAGATACAGCAGATGTATCTGAATTGTCACACGGGACACAGTTTTAAATACGGCACGCTGCCGGTTAAAGCCTTGTTTGCAGAAGCTAAACGTTGCAACATTCATAAGCTCGCATTAACCGAAATCAACAACACGGCTTCATGGCTTGACATGCTGCGCACCTGTAACGAGAACCGGGCGCAGGAAAACGGCAAGACAAAATTCGGGAAAGAGCCATTTGATCTTGACATTATTGTTGGTGTTGAGTTTCGCAACGACAACGACTTTCTCTACGTTGCATTAGCTAAAAACAATGCCGGGTTTGAGGAGATTAATCGCTTTCTCTCCCACCATAACCGCGAAGCAAAACCATTTCCCGTACGCGCTCCCCGTTTCGACAATGTGTTTGTGATTTACGGAAGCGGAGCTGTGGAACCCGAAGAATTACGTTCAAATGAATTTATCGGTATCCGAAAACATCAGCTGATACAGTACGCAGCTAATCCGGTGCGCCAAGAATACATTTATAAGTTTGTGCTTTGGCATCCGGTTACGTTTTTACCGCCCTTTGCCGATCAGCGCAATAAGAAAAAACTTATCTGGCGTGATTTCAATACGCATCGCCTGTTGCGCAGCATTGCAAACAACACGCTCCTCAGTAAGCTGCCTGAAAATCACCAGGCATTGAAGGAAGAATTTATGCTGCCGGAGAATGACCTGCATGAGCAATTCGATTCGTTCCCCGAGCTCGCAGCCAACGCAAAAACATTGCTGGACCAATGCAGCATTCAGTGCGAGCAGGGTGAAGACAAGAACAAAAAGTTTTTTTCCGGGTCAATCGAAGCGGACGTTGCCTATCTCCGGGAGGAAACAAAAAAAGGATTCGCGGTACGGTATAAAGATCAGCCCGAAGTGTGGAATTCACACATTGAAAAAGAATTGACCATCATCCAGAACAAGGGATTTACGGCATACTACCTGATCGCGTATGACTTGATTCTTCATGCAAAAAAACTTGGGTACGATTTCGTAGGTCGCGGAAGCGGGGCCAACAGCACCGTGGCGTTTTGTTTGGGCATTACGAATGTTGACCCCATCGAACTGAATTTATATTTCGAACGATTCCTGAATGAAGAGCGGGTTACACCGCCCGATTTCGACATCGATTTTTCGTGGGATAACCGCGATGCGATTTACGAATACATCTTTAACCGGTATGGTTACGATCATGTGTGTCTGCTGGGAACACACACTACGTATCAGGAGAAATCAATCCTTCGTGAGTTGGGGAAGGTATTCGGATTACCGAAAGAAGAAATCAACACCCTTGTAGAGACGCGTAAGATGCCGTTAAAACGGGATCACATTGCTGAATTGATTTTTAGTTATGCCCGATACATCGTTTCGCTTGAGCTGCCGGCCAACATCTCCATTCACGCAGGCGGTGTGCTGATTACCGAGAAGCCCATCTATGCCTATACGGCAACGGAGTTTCCACCGAAGAGTTTGCCGGTATCGCAGTTTGAAATGCATGCAGCGGAAGACTTCGGTATTTATAAGTTTGATATTCTCAGTCAGCGCGGACTCGGGCACATCAAAGAAACCGTGAAGCATGTGAAGCGCAATAAGGGTGTTGAAGTTGATGTGTACCAATTCCGGAAGTTTACACAGGATGAAAAGATTAAAGACCTCCTCCGCCACAGCAAAGCAACAGGCTGCTTTTATGTAGAGTCGCCCGCGATGCGCATGTTGCTCGAAAAACTAAAGTGTGACGATTACTTAACCCTGGTTGCCGCAAGTTCCATCATCCGGCCCGGGGTTGCCAGTTCGGGTATGATGCAGGAGTACATCAAACGCTTTCACATGACGCGAAACGGGATTCGGTATGAATCCATCCATTCAGTGATGGACGAACTGATGGCGGATACGTTTGGTGTGATGGTGTACCAGGAAGATGTTATTAAAGTTGCGCATCATTTTGGAAAATTATCGCTTACCGAATCGGATGTGTTGCGCAGGGGCATGTCGGGAAAGTATCGGTCGCGCGAAGAGTTTCAGCGCGTGAAAGACAAATTTTTTGAAAACTGTAAGACGTTATATCCACAGCCTATCACCGATCGCGTTTGGTATGAGATTGAGAGTTTCGCAGGATATTCATTTGCAAAAGGACACTCCGCAAGCTATGCTGTGGAAAGCTATCAAAGTCTTTTTCTGAAAGCACACTACCCGCTGGAATTTATGGTGGGCGTGATCAACAACTTTGGCGGATTCTATCGCACCGAATTTTACTTTCACGAAGCACGAATGAATGGTGCCAGAATTGAACCGCCCTGCTTAAATCACAGTGAATACCTCACAACGATCCACGGGGATCGCATTTACATGGGGTTTGTTCATTTGAAAAGCCTGGAAACCAATGTCGCGCGACAACTGGCGGCAGAACGCGAACGAAACGGACCGTACAAAAGTCTGGACAATTTCCTCCGCAGGGTTGACTTAGGATTGGAGCAGATTCGAATCCTGATCCGCATTGGCGCCTTCCGCTTCATCAACAAAACGAAGCAACAGTTGTTGTGGGAGGCCATGCTTTGGTTCAGTGATGCGAAAAGGAAAGACAAGACCACAACCGATTTGTTTGACACCGAACCAAAAGATTATCCGTTACCGGCATTGCATCGAAACGAAATTGAAGATGCATTTGATGAGATCGAGTTGCTGGGTTTTCCACTCTGCAATCCATTCAGGCTGATTGAAAATCCTGACCGTGGAATTTTAGCAGGCGAATTGAAGCAACACCTCGGAAAAGAAATTTACATCCTCGGATATTGCGTTACTACCAAGCCAACGTTTACGCGGAGCGGAGTACCGATGGCATTTGCGACATTCAACGATCGGGAAGGAAAAGTATTTGACACGGTTCATTTTCCGGAAATCGAAAAAAAGTACCCTTTGCGTGGCCGGGGATTCTACGAGATCAAAGGAAAAGTAACGGAAGACTTTGGGGTGTACTCAATTGAAGTTACGTGGATGGATAAAGTGCCGATGTTGTACAAAAAGACATTTCCCCCTGACGCGTACCGCGAAACCCAACATACGGTTTAACGCTACCTTCTTCAGACGCGATAACAAAATATTACCTTATTTTTGTCGCCTTAAAACGCGGCAGTGAAGTTTACACTTTCAGCAAACGATCGTCAATCCAAAGCCCGGGCGGGTGTTGTCCATACCGATCATGGCGACATTGAAACGCCTATTTTCATGCCGGTCGGCACGGCCGGAACAGTAAAGGCAGTTCATCAGCGCGAACTTGAGAACGACATCCAAGCGCAGATCATCCTTGGAAATACCTATCACCTTTATCTAAGACCGGGAACCGGATTGCTTCAGCAGGCAGGCGGACTTCATAAATTCAACGGCTGGAAGAAACCCATTCTCACGGACAGTGGTGGCTACCAGGTGTATTCACTTTCTGAAAACCGGAAGATCAACGATGAAGGCGTAACGTTCAAGTCGCACATCGATGGATCGAAACACGTATTCACACCTGAAAATGTGATGGATATTCAGCGGGCGATTGGTGCCGATATCATCATGGCACTGGATGAGTGTACACCCTATCCCTGCGAATACGATTATGCAAAGAAATCGCTGGCCATAACCCATCAATGGCTTCAGCGTTGCATCAGGCGGATGGATAGTACACAACCCTTATATGGATATGAGCAAACGCTTTTCCCGATTGTGCAGGGAAGCGTATACAAAGATCTCCGGATTCAATCCGCGGAATTTATCGCTGCGCAAAATCAACAAGGCAATGCCATTGGCGGACTATCCGTTGGCGAACCGCATGAACTGATGTACGAGATGACGGACGTGGTTTGCAACATTCTTCCTGCAGACAAGCCGCGTTACCTGATGGGTGTGGGTACACCCGAAAATATTCTGGAATGCATCGCGCTCGGTGTCGATATGTTCGACTGCGTCATGCCCACCCGCAATGCGCGGAATGGCATGCTGTTCACCACCCAGGGTATTGTAAACATCCGCAACGAAAAATGGAAAGACGACCTTTCCCCGATCGATCAGGAACTTGGCGGGTATGCAAGTACATTTTATTCGAAGGCATATTTGCGACACCTGATTATTAATAAAGAGATTTTAGGCGCGCAAATTGCTACGATACACAACCTTACGTTCTATCTTTGGCTCGTCCGCGAAGCGCGTAAGCAAATCCTGAACGGCACGTTTGCCGATTGGAAAAATGTGATGGTTAAAAAAGTTTCGGCCCGGTTATAATGAAACTACTCGATCGGTATATTCTCAGACAGTTTTTGAGCACTTACGTGTTCGTAGTAGCGCTGTTGCTGGCTGTTATTACTGTTATCGATCTCACGGAAAAGACTGACAAATACGCAAAGGCACAACTGGGCTTCATCGAGATCCTCGGGTATTATGGAAACTTCCTCCCGTGGATTGCAGGCCTCATCACGCCAATTACTGTTTTTATCGCCACCGTGTATGTTACAGCAAAGATGGCCGGGCACACCGAAATCGTAGCGATCTTAAGCAGCGGTGTAAGCTTTCGCAGATTGCTGTTGCCTTATTTTATTGGAGCAGCCTTGATTGCCGGGGTAAGCTTTTGGCTGAACGGTTGGATCATTCCGAATTCCAACAAGTCACGGTTGGCGTTTGAGCTTGAATATCTCAAACCAAAAACCAATTCGAGTTTCCGCAACATTCACATGCAGGTTTCGAAAAATGTTTTCCTCTACCTGCAAAGCTATAACAGCAATTCCGACAAAGGTTATCAGTTTACGCTGGAACGCTTTAAGAACCGCAAGCTGATTGAAAAACTTACAGCCAAGCGGATTGAATGGGATACAACAAAAAATAAATGGACGCTTTACGAATGGGAAGTTGCGCAGATCAACGATCTGTTCGAACCGTCCGCACCTACAACTGATACCACACAAAGCACTGATTCACTGACGAATGCTCCGCTCAATACAAAAGTTGTTAAGGAAGAATTGCGGTCAGGTAAAACTCCGCTCGACACCACGCTGGCCATTCATCCGAACGAGTTTGACAACGATTATCGCAAGTACGATGGCCTCACGCTCACCGAGCTGAACAAATACATCAAAACATTAAGGTCGCGCGGCTCTGCCGGCATTGATGTATATGAAGTAGAGAAATACACACGCTTTGCATCACCGTTCTCAATTTTCATCCTTACGTTCATGGGTGTGATTGTTTCTTCGCGGAAAAGTCGCGGTGGAACCGGCGCACAGATTGCCCTGGGTTTTGCGTTATCGTTCGTGTTCATCCTGTTCTTTATGATGTTCCGAACCTTTGCAGAAGCAGGTTCATTGCCTCCCGCTATCTCCGTATGGATTCCGGCTATTATATTTGGCGCCATATCCGGTGTTATGTACCGGTATGTTCCGCGATAAATGGCTACTACATCCGATTACTTCAAACTACATTTTCTCGTTTTTCTTTGGGGCTTCACTGCCATTTTAGGAAAGCTCGTTTCTATTCCCGCTGTTGAAATGGTTTTTTACCGTACGCTGCTTGCAGCGATCGGAATGGGCGTGGTCATCCTCGTGCTCCGCGGATCATTTAAAGTTTCAAACTCCGATCTGGTTAAAATGCTGTTGACGGGGGTGATCGTGGCCTCGCATTGGCTGACATTTTTTATTTCGGGAAGGATTTCAAATCCATCCACCAGCCTGGTAGGATTCGCAACGTGTTCGTTGTGGGCGGCCTTTATCGAGCCGATGGTAAAGAAAAATAAAATTCAGGGCGTGGAAGTGGGGCTTGGTTTTGTTGTCATCATCGGGCTTTACCTGATCTTCTCGTTCGACTTTCAATATCCGATGGGATTGTTCTTGGGAATCTTATCCGGCTTGACCTGTGCGATGTTTGCCGTTATCAATTCACAACTTGTTACCCGCGTGAACTCGCTCACGATTACGTTTTATGAAATGATCGGGGCGTGCACGACAGTGGTCGTGTTCTTCCCGATATATACTACTTACTTCTCAACCGATGGTCAATTAAATTTAGCGCCAACCTGGAGCGACTGGATCTGGATCGGTATTCTTTCACTGGTTTGCACCGTGTACGCCTATGCGGTTGCCATCAACCTGACAAAAAAACTCTCGGTGTTCTTTATTCAGCTTACGCTGAACCTGGAACCGGTGTACGGAATTATTCTTGCACTAATTGTATTCGGACAAAGCGAAGTGATGCGTTGGAATTTCTATTTGGGAACCGTAGTCATCCTCGGGGCCGTGATCGCCTACCCGTTTGTAAAAGACCGGTTTACACGACCAAAACCTTTTCCCCATACAGGGCCCTAGAGCATCTTGCTCCAGTAAAAGTCGTTCGGGAAAGAAGTTCTCAGATCGATCAGGTTATCAAAAATTCCGAACACGGCAGAACCCGAGCCGCTCATGCTTGCGTAGAGCGCTCCGTGCTGATAAAATTTTTCCTTGATTGCACCAATTTGCGGATGCCTGGCAAACACCGATATCTCAAAATCATTTTTTAAAACATCTTTCCATTCGGCAACCGGCTTTTGAAGAATCTCTTTTATGCGCACATGCGGAACAACAGGTGTTACTCCTCCGTATGCCTCTGCCGTTGATACATGCACATCCGGCTTAACAAGTACGATGTATTTACCGGAGAGATCAATTGAAACCTGTGTAAGCTCCTCTCCTCTTCCCGATCCCAGCATGGGCTTGTCTTCAATAAAAAACGGGCAATCGCTTCCTAACTGAAGCGCGTATGCTTTCAATTTTTCTATGCTTAATCCCAGGCTAAAAACTTCATTCAGTAATCTTAACGTGTGCGCACCATCAGAAGAGCCCCCACCCAGCCCGGCACCTGAAGGAATAACTTTATGTAAGAAGATTTTCACCGGTGGCAGATCATAATCCTGTTGTAATGACCGGTATGCTTTTAAGCAAAGATTGTCGGATGCATCGCCCGGGATTGCATTGCCGGAAATGTCGAACGAAACAGCGGTAGCCGGAAGTACTTCCAGCACATCCGTGAGCGGTATCGGGTAAAAGCAGGTTTCGAGATTGTGATAGCCATCCGAACGTTTGGAGATCACGTTCAGGCCAAGATTGATTTTGCAGGGAGGAAATGAAACCATAGTTACCGGCTACCGGTTGATCCGGCAACCGGTGACTATTTTTATATTATTTACTCAATCGTGCAATCAAATCATCCGTGATGCCGGTAGTAGAGAATCCACCATCGTGCATCAGATTTTGCATGGTCACCATGCGGGTGAAGTCGGAGAACAACGACACAATGTAGTTTGCGCAATCATCCGCGGAAGCGTTACCAAGCGGTGACATCAGGTTAGCATAGTCATAAAACACATCGAACCCTGAGATACCCGCACCTGCAGTTGTTTTAGTAGGTGATTGTGAGATCGTGTTCACACGAACTTTCTTCAGCTTACCAAAGCGATAGCCATAGCTACGCGCAATGGATTCCAGAACTGCCTTAGCCTGAGCCATGTCCGAATAGTCCGGGTACGTGCGCTGAGCTGCGATATACGTAAGGGCTACGATTGAACCCCACTCGTTCATCGAGTCGTTCTTTTCAGCCACCTGCATCACTTTATGGAATGACAACCCGGAGATATCCAGGGTTTTCAGAAACCACTCATAATTAAGATCGCCATACGACTTGTCTTTCCGCACGTTCGGGCTCATGCCGATTGAGTGCAGTACGAAGTCGAGCTTGCCGCCCAAAACCTCTACGGACTTTGTGAACAAATTGGTCAGATCCTGCTCAGAGGTCGCGTCAGCCGGGATAATTTCGGCATTGCAAGCCTTTGCCAGCTCGTTGATTTTGCCCATCCGCATAGCGATTGGAGCGTTGGTGAGGGTAAAACTACCACCCTCTTCCTTAACTTTAAGCGCTGTTTTCCAGGCAATTGAGTTCTCATCGAGAGCCCCGAAAATGATTCCTCGCTTGCCTTTTAGAACGTTATAGCTCATGTTTTTCTGGTTTAAGGCACAATTATACAAATAAGTCCGGGTAGGGGAAAAACAAGATATTTCTGGAATAGTGAAGTTGTCAGGATTTTAATATTTTTGGTGACCAAAACCCTTAGACCGCTATGGACTCATTACAATCCTTTCTTACCACGTGGGATTCTTACATGCTTTACCTTTGCTACGCCATGATTGGCGTGGGCATCCTGATCTTTCTCTATTATGAATTCAGTGCTGCCCGGGTAAAAGACCTCAAGGACAAGTACGATTACATTAACCTCCACGAAATCAAGTATTTCTGGTATACAGTATTCTGTTTCATCATCGCAGCATGCTGCTACGGACTGACCATCCGCTCTGAAAAGATCGCCTACAGCGGCATGATTTTCTTCTGGGTTAGGTTGTTCATTGTGGTGAGCATGGGCTTCATTACGTATTTCATTTTCTTCAGCTTGTTGAAGATCTACTATCCGAAGTACGTTGAAAAACGCCTTGACAAGCTCCGGAATACACCCCGCACTTCTCCTGCCGGAAACAAAATGCGCAAACTGAGCGAAGAGGAAGAAGATGCATACATGGATGCCGATATGATCGCGGAAGAAGCGAATATTCACTCAGTCGACTATGACGTGTGGCTGGATGAAAAAACAGGCTACAAGAAAATTGAAAAATACAACTCGTACGAGCACGCTGACCGTTGCCCGAACTGCGGATATTACACATTACGCATGGAACGCGAAGAAATGAAGCAGGAGCCGACTGCATTTGAGCCAGGCTTGCTGCTGAAGCACTACAAGTGCGGTTATTGCGGCCATCGCGAGGCAAGCGAATTGAAACTCGCACCGAAAGCATAGAAACTTTCAACATTTAATCCGGAACCCCATAGTTTCTATGGGGTTCTTTTTTTTATTTGCGCTCATTCACGCACAAATTGAACACTTCAGCAAGCGCACCGATCGGGATTTTTGACAGCGGCATTGGCGGCCTTACGGTAGCGCATGCCATTAAGCAACTTTTGCCGAACGAAAGCATGGTGTACTTTGGCGACACTGCACACCTGCCCTATGGCGATAAATCGGAAGCGGCTATCCAGGCATACTCAATCAAGATTGCCGATGTACTGCTGATGAAGGGCTGCAAGGTTATTGTGATCGCCTGTAACTCGGCAAGCTCGGCTGCATACGAATTGCTGAAAGAATACGTTCGCTCGGTTAAGATCATTAACGTGATTGATCCGATGGTTAACCTGGTGCTTGATAACTATGCGGGACGTCACGTTGGGTTGATCGGAACAAAACGCACCGTACAATCCGGTGTTTACGAGCGTAAGATTCAGGAAGCACATGAACGGATTACCGTTCACTCGCTTGCCACTCCTTTGCTTGCCCCAATGATTGAGGAAGGTTTTTTCGACAATAAGATCAGCCACGAGATCATTGCGCAATACCTCAACGATCCGGAGCTTCAGAACATCGAGGCATTAATCTTGGCGTGTACCCACTACCCGTTAATCAAAAAAGAGATCAACGACTTTTACAAGGGTAAGATGACCATTCTGGACTCATCAGAAGTTGTTGCACAGGCGCTGAAAAAACATCTCGAAGAAAGCAAGCTGATCAATCCCGGTATTGGTCCGGTTACGCATCAGTTCCTGGTGTCTGATTACACATCATCCTTTGAAGCATCAACCCGGCTTTTCTTTCAGGAGCAGGTGAATCTGGAAAAACATCCGCTCTGGGGTTCTTAACCTTGCCTTTTTTTGCGAATTTGGACGAATAATCCAGCGCGTTGAGCACACTCTTCTTCATCCTTCCGTTTCTTTTGCTCTATACGCTGTTCGTCATTTATGCCGAACGGAAAATTTCTGCATTCATTCAGGACAGACTTGGGCCCATGGAAACCGGCCCATATGGACTTATGCAATCAGTCGCAGATTTTATCAAGCTGATTCAGAAAGAAGATATCGTTCCCGCGAAAGCGGATCAATGGCTTTTTAAGATTGCGCCTTTCATAATTTTCCTGGCCGTGTTTGTTGGCTTCGCTGTTATTCCGTTAGGTCCCGCATGGTCCGGTGCAGGAATTTCATCCGGAGTATTTTTCCTGCTTGCCATCGTTTCACTTGACGTGATCGGGATCATGATTGCCGGCTGGAGTTCGAACAACAAATACAGTACGCTCGGAACGTTTCGCGCAGCAGCGCAGATAATTTCATATGAAGTTCCGCTCGGACTTTCCGTGTTATGTGTATGCATGGTTTGTCAGACACTCGACTTGCAGGAAATATCCTACCAGCAAAGTCATGGTTATTCGGGTGAACAATTTTTCCTGGGTGTAAGCAGTTGGGGTCAGTCACTTTCAGCTGTCGGGGGATTTTTAAGCTGGAATGTATTTCGCATGCCGTTATTGTTTATCGCCTGGATTGTCTTCTTTATTTCTTCATTAGCGGAAGCCAATCGCGCGCCTTTCGATCTGCCGATTGCTGAATCGGAACTGGTAAGTGGGTATCACACGGAGTACTCCGGGTTTCGCTGGGCATCAATCATGTTATCAGAGTATGCCATGATGCTTTTGGTAAGTGTTCTGGGTACGGTTCTCTTTTTTGGAAGCTGGGCGACAGCCCTTCCGGATCTGGGGCCGGTAAGACTAGGTACATGGACGTCTGGCGTGGCCGGCACCTGGAGCGTAACGGCATGGGCAATTTTCTGGCTGATCCTGAAGTCTCTTTTCTTTGTAGCCCTCCAAATCTGGGTGCGATGGACGTTTCCGCGCCTTCGGATTGATCAATTGATGAAATTAAGTTGGAAATATTTGACTCCGGTAGGCCTCGCTTTGGTTATTTTGTGCGGATTTTGGAGATTGTACATCGTATTGTGAGAAAAATATTCCTTATACCCGTTTTTGCGCTGCTCCTGATCTGTGGCAGCATGACTCATTCGGTGGCCCAAAATGGCCATCAGATCGATAGCCTCGAAGTTGTGATTTCGCAGGGCATCCCCGATACTACCCGTATCAAGGCTTTTACCCAGCTCAGCGACCTGTATGCGTTTAAGGACTTCTCAAAGAGTCTGACGTATACGACAAAAGCGATTGAGCTTTCTGAAAAAATCAAGAATTACCCGCTGAAGCAACGTGCCGCCCAACGCCTGGCCCTGAACTATTATTATAAAGGCGACTACACAAACGCGGTAAAGTATGAATCGATCGGCCTTCAGGGCGCTATCTCAAGCAAAGACAGTATTGCCATTGCCCGCAGTCATAACAACATGGGTAACTTCTATTATGAATTGGGTGAATACGATGAGGCTTACTACTTTCTTACGTATGCATTCAAAATCCTGAAAAAAGCAGCTAAGGATAAGACCGATTCGCTAACCACCACAATTGCTTTACATAACCTGGGCCGGGTGTTTAAAGAGCTTGGTCAATATGAAATTGCCTTAAAACATTTAAAAGCGAGTCGTGAGATAAGCAAAGCAATCAACGACCGTGAGGGCGAACCGTACTCGCTTGACGAGATAGGCGATGTAAAACTGCGAATGGGCGAATATGATTCTGCACTCCACTATTTGAATCTCTCAGTGGCCTCAGCGAATAAGCTCCTGAAAGAAAGCGGAAACGTAATGTTGCGCGAAGACCAGTCAAAAACGTTTTCAAAAATTGCCAAAGCTTACCTCGGCAAAAAAGATTATAGCAAAGCACTGGCTTACTATGATTCAACCATCAATCTCCATAACCAGGCGGCCAACAAATTCGGAATTGCCGAAGTTGAACTCGGGCGGGCTACCGTATATAAGGAACAGGGCAAGACAGACGAAGCTTTGATTTACACCACAAAAGCACTCGGCCTGGCCAACGAGATTAAAGCCCGTGTGCTGGAAATCTCCTGCTATAAACTCCTTGCTGCCTTGTGGGAAACAAAAGGCGATCATAAAAAAGCACTGGGCTATTTCAAGCAATTCCATGCGCTGGAAGACAGTTTGTACAGCAATGAAATTCAACAGAAAATTCTTCGTGACCAGATCGGTTTCGAAACTGAAACACTTGACGACAAGATCGCTGCGCTTACCATGCAGGAAGAAGATCGCCAGTCGCGCCTGAAGAAAAGCGAATTCATCAGCAATATTCTGGTGGTGGTGGTTGCGTTGAGCGCAATATTGCTCGTGACCGTCTATCGCAGCGGTCAACGCAGAAAACAAATCAACCTGTTGTTATTACAGCATCAGGAAGAAATGCAAAAGCGAAGTGAAGAGCTTGAACAGCTAAATGAAGTAAAAGACAAGTTCTTCTCGATTATTTCGCACGACCTTCGTTCGCCCATTAATGCGCTTGCCGGTTTGATGGATTTGCTTGATAAAGGCGCCATTACCGCTGATGAACTTCCGGTTGCCGTGAAGGAATTGAAAACGCGCTTCAATCACACCCGCGCTCTGATGAACAACCTGCTTGACTGGACTGTATTGCAGATGGATAAAATGCACCTGCAGGCCAGCAATGTTCAGCTCAAGAAAATCGTAGATGAAAACATCGAGCTTCTTGGATCACTTCAAACCAAACATGTTAACATGGTTAACCGTGTGCCGGAAACGGCTATTGGTTATGCCGACAGAAACACAATCAACCTGGTAATCCGGAACCTGATTACCAACGCGATCAAGTTCACCAATGACGGGGGCGAAATTGTAGTGGCTTCGGAAGATAAAGGCCGCGAGCTGGTAGTGTCGGTGAAAGATAATGGCGTAGGAATGCCAGCCGATATCCAGAAGAAGCTATTCGATAAAGTAAACCCATACAGCACCCGCGGCACCGCCAACGAAAAAGGTACCGGTCTCGGGCTTATTCTCTGCAAAGAGTTTGTTGAAAAGAATGGCGGCCGCATCTGGGTGGAAAGTACCGAGGGCAAAGGAAGCACCTTCTGGTTTACCGTGCCCAAGGCTTCTTAATAATATCCTCTTTTCATTTGTTTTGGTGTATTTTTGTTCCTGTTGATGGAACAGAAATCAGGCTATTGGCAAAACGTACATAAGGCAACCCGCTCGGTACTGGGCGGCCTGCGCCTGACGTTCCGCCACATGCTGAAAGCCCGTAAGAGTGCTGCTAATCATTCCATCCGCTCTAATGCATACTTCGATCAGCAGGAAGGTATAGCAACGATTCAATATCCGCATGTTTCGCTTCCGCTTCCCGACAATGGCCGCTACAAGCTGCACAATGAGATTGACGACTGCATTGTCTGCGACAAGTGCGCGAAAATCTGCCCGGTAAATTGCATCACAATCGAACCTATTAAAGCAATCGAAGAGATCGGACGTACATCAGACGGTACACCCAAGCGCATTTATGCCGCAAAGTTTGATATCGACATGGGCAAATGCTGCTTTTGCGGGCTGTGCACAACCGTGTGCCCGACTGAATGTCTTACCATGACGAAGACGTACGACTTCAGTGTGTTCGACATCCGCGAACATAATTACGCTTTCGCGGAAATGAGCGCAGATCAAATTGCCGGTAAGAAAAAAGAACTGGAGGAACATCAAAAAGCAAAGGCTACGCAAACACCACCGCCTTCCGGTGAACCGCAAAAAGCTGCGCGCCCGGTTTTCAAACCGAAAATAAAACCTCCGGGCGCATGAGTTTGCTTACGCTATATGTGTTTGAATGTCTTGCGGGTGTGGCCGCACTCAGTATTCTTTTCGTTCGAAACGTATTTCATGCAGCATTACTGCTCATCGTTTGTTTAATTAGCCTAGCAGGAGTTTTTGTGATTTACAATGCAGAATTCATCGCGGTAACGCAAATTCTTGTTTATGCCGGAGGAGTATTGGTGTTAATCATTTTCGGAATCATGCTAAGCTCGCGCCTGGCGGGTAAACCGCTACAGGTAAAAAGTCAATACGTGTTGCCCGCTTCTTTAATTGGAATTTTTTCAGCAACCAGTCTTATTCAACTTTTCTACAAACAGCAATTCTTTCAACAGCCGGTAGCCAAAGCGGGCAATCCCATTACCCAGACCGGTATTGCACTGATGAGCGACTTTGTATTGCCGTTTGAAGTTGTGGGGCTATTGCTACTAATCGCGTTATTGGGCGCAGCCGTAACTGCTTCATCATTTTACACGAAAAAGCAGTAGCCGATGGAGCATGCATTAATACTAGGTGTGATTTTGTTTACCGCGGGATTAATGACGGTAATCACAAAGCGCAACGCTATCATGGTTTTGATTGGAATTGAATTGATGCTGAATGCCGCCAATCTTAATCTCATCGTTTTTAACCAGAATAGCCCCGGGCTGTCGGGCCGATTCTTTGCCTTATTTGTTATTGTTGTTGCAGTGTGTGAAGCAGCAGTTGGATTAGCGATTGTACTGCGCGTATACAAATATTATCAGACCTCTGAACCCGATCAGATCAACGAATTAAAAGATTAAAGCTTGCCGAATCCATCCACATTAGAAAATCTGCTTGCGCTTGTACTGATACTCCCGCTGCTTTCAGCTGTTGTAAGTTTCGTCATCCCGCAGCGGTACAGCTGGGTCGCGAGCATAACTTCTTCCATTTTTCTGGTGGCATGTGCAATCGTCAGCTTTGTGCTGTTCTTTTCTGATGGGAACGTCTTCATTAATGCCCACTGGTTCTCCATCAGCACCACTGAACTGAATTTTAGCCTCGTGCTGGATTCATCTTCACGACTGATGATTATTGTTGTGTCTGTCGTGTCACTTCTCGTTCACGTGTATTCAACCGGATACATGGCATATGATCCGAAACTTACGCGATACTTCGGCATGCTGGGTTTCTTTACATTCTCCATGCTTGGGATTGTATTGTCGAACCAACTGATCCTGACGTTCATGTTCTGGGAATTGATGGGATTCTCGTCTTATTTATTAATCGGGCACTGGATGGAGAAACCTGCCGCAGCGAAAGCTGCACACAAAGCTTTTCTCTTCAACCGCATTGGCGATGCGTTTATGCTCGTAGGGATTTTAATAATCTTCGTTCATCAATCAATACCCATTGATTCATTCTGGTTAACGACCGGAGTGCTTTGCATTTTCTGCGGCATTATTGGAAAGTCAGCACAGCTGCCTTTATCCTTCTGGCTGCCGGATGCCATGGAGGGCCCAACACCCGTATCTGCCTTGTTGCATGCCGCCACAATGGTTGCCGCAGGGGTTTTTCTGCTTATTCGCATTAGTTCTTTACTGACTGAAACTGCCCTGATTGTTATCGCTATCACCGGAATCTCCACCGCTGTGTTCGGAGCGTTGTGCGCATTGAATCAATTTGATATAAAAAAAATTCTTGCATACTCAACCATCTCCCAGTTGGGACTTATGATTACTGCGATTGGTCTGGGAGCAAAAGATGCTGCCTTGCTTCATTTGTTCACACACGCATTTTTTAAAGCCGGTTTGTTCCTGGCTTCCGGATCGGTGATCCATGCGTTAAGTCATCAAACAACTGATCAGAATAAAGTTGACATTCAGGATATCCGCAATCTGGGAGGCTTGCGAAAAAAACTGCCCATTACGTTTATCGTTTTTTGCATAACAGCAGCTTCACTTTCAGGAATACCGTTATTCTCGGGTTTTCTGTCGAAAGATTCGATCCTGACAGCCGCATGGACTTTACCGAATCCATCCGCTCAATGGATCTTTTCACTATTAATTGCATTGGTATCGTTTATTACCGTGCTGTATAGCTACCGGATGATCCGCTTTGTGTTCTTCGGAAAAGAATCAACCCTGACCATACACGAAGCTCCTTCGGTAATGCGAGTGCCGATGATAATCTGTGCCATCGCTTCCTGCTGGTTCATTGTTTCCTTCAATCCTATTCATGTTTCCGGTTGGTTCTACACAATGTTTGCAGAAGCAGAAACAAATTTTGTTGCCGCAGGGCTTTCCACGGTTACCGTGTTCATTGCATTGATCGTGGCAACACTGCTTTATTCAAAACAAGCATCGGCAAAGAGTATAACATTTTTTCAAAATGGGTTTGGTGTCGATTCGTTCTATCAAAAAACCATTGGCCCTGCGGTTCTTGCATTGGCGTCTGGAGCAACCAAGACTGATAAAAAAGTGCTTGACGGCATACTTCACTTCGTTGCGTATGCACATGTGTCGTTCGCACACGGAATCGCCTGGTTCGATCAATATATTATTGACGGTGTTGTTGATACCAGCGGCCGGGTTGTCAAGTGGATTGGTTCAATCACCCGCTCCTTCCAGGCTGGAAAGATTCAGCTTTACATTTTCTGGGCGGTGACCGGATTGATTATTTTTCTATTTTTCGCACTGATTTAAGGCACGATGCAGAACCTGCTCACGTATTTAATCTTCACACCGGTAGCTGCTGCACTCATTGGGCTTTTCATTTCCGCGGAAGCGAAGAAAACGTTCCGGATTCTCACCCTGGTTGTTTCCTTTGTTCAGCTTCTGCTTATCGTTGCCATTGTCGGGCAAACTACTCCGCAACTCGGGTCGTTCCAACTACTGGAAAAATACTCCTGGTTCTCGATCGATCTTGGAAGCTGGGGAATTTTAAAAGCGGAATACTTTCTTGGCCTTGACGGACTGGGCTTCAGCATGGTATTATTAACGGTGCTGATTATGCTGATCGCAGGTATTTCATCCTGGACGATCGATAAAAATGTAAAAGGCTATTTCATCCTGTTATGGATTCTCAATGGAGCCATCATCGGAACATTCTCAGCGCTCGATTTCCTGCTCTTCTATTTGTTCTTTGAATTCATGCTGCTGCCCATGTACTTCCTCATCGGGATCTGGGGCGGTCCGAAACGCGAATACGCTTCAATTAAATTCCTGCTCTATACGCTACTGGGTTCAATACTGATTCTTGTTGTATTAATCGCGTTGGTTATTTCGGTTCAAACTCCCGAATCAGGTGATACCGTTGTGCACACTTTCAACCTGTTGCACATGAGTGATCCGGCTAATTTTATTTTCGGATCAATACTGAACCCTGATGGCGCATGGACGATCGGATCACAGACTGCGCGTTGGTGGGCATTCCTGTTCCTATTCATTGGCTTTGCCATCAAGCTTCCGGCCGTTCCGTTGCATACGTGGTTGCCCGATGCACACGTTGAAGCCCCAACACCGATATCGGTTATTCTTGCAGCATTGCTGTTAAAGGTTGGCGCTTATGGATTGTTACGGATTGCCTATCCAATCTTTCCTGAAGCCGCCCTTGAGTTGAGCAGTGTGGTTGCGTTCGTTGGCATACTCTCCATTATTTATGCAGCATTGAATGCCCTTGCCGCAAAAGACCTCAAGCGATTGATTGCTTATTCATCGGTATCGCACATGGGATTTGTTTTGCTGGGCCTCGCCTCGTTAACCGTAGAGGGCATATCAGGTGCTGTGTATCAGATGTTCAGTCACGGATTAATCTCCGCCATGCTGTTCCTGATTGCCGGAGTTTTATACGATCGCACACACGACCGTCTGATAAACAATTACTCCGGGCTTGCTTCCAAAATGCCGGTGTTCTTTGTTTTTGTATTGGTTGCCTTTTTCGCATCGCTTGGTCTGCCCGGATTCTCCGGATTTATTGCCGAATTGATGATATTACTTGGCGCACTGGCATCAGGATCAACAAATCAATTAATCAGCGAAGGCTTCACATTTGCTGCAGCGTTCGGATTGATACTGGGTGCGGCCTATTATTTATGGACACTTCAGCGAATGTTCTTCGGACCGTTTCATGTTAAAAACGAAATCCGGACGGAGTTGTTAACCGATGTTGACAAGCGCGAGTTTGGTATGCTGATTTCGCTTGCGCTGATGGTGCTGATCTTCGGAATTTTCCCTCAGGTACTACTGGATTACGTTAATCCGTTCGCACAAAATTTTTCAGATACAATTTTCGAGTCAATACGATTCATTCAAAACCCATAGGCTTTGGAACAAACCCTATCCGCAAAGCTTAAATCGATCAGCGTTGGGTTGTATTACACCATGCCTGAAGTGATATTATCGTTAGGCATTGTAGCGGTTGTTGTCTTTAGCTTTTTTCTAAGAAACAGGAAAACAAATGTTCCAGCACTACTAACGCTCGGAGTTTTTATCGCGAGCATCGCGTACGCAACTTTAAGCTGGACATTTTATCGCACGCCTGTTTCCCTGTTCGGCAATATGGTGCGCGCGGATCAGTTCTCCGCTTATTTCCGGATACTGGCAGATGTTGCTGCAGGGCTTACGGTATTGATGGCCTTGAGAAGCAAAGATCTCTCAGAAAAATTAAGCAGCGAGTTTTACGTGTTTCTGATTTCAGCAGTCCTGGGAAGTCACTTGCTCATGATGAGCACGAACCTGATCATGGTCTTTATCTCGCTGGAAGTATTATCAATCAGCTCGTACATTCTGGCGGGTTACAAGTTCTCCCGAAAAGGAGCCGAAGGAAGTTTGAAGTATTTTCTTTTTGGTTCGGCAGCATCCGCCATCATGCTGTATGGTTTCTCAATTTTGTTTGGCATAACGGGCACACTGGAGTTTACATCCGCAACCTTTACAAATAATCTCTCCACTAATCAATCAGCACTTGTAATCGTTTCGTCAATGATGGCCTTTGCGGGATTTCTGTACAAAATTGCCGCAGCGCCCATGCACATCTGGGCACCGGATGTTTACGAAGGGTCACCGATGCCAGTGATTGCTTTCCTATCGGTGGTTCCGAAACTGGCCGGCATTGTTGTATTGATCAAGCTGGTGATGGCGTTTGCGCTGACAACGGTACAATTTGACTGGCAACTGGTACTCGCCATTATTGCGATGATTACAATCGGCATCGGAAACTTCTCTGCCTTGTGGCAAAACAGTGCCAGGCGAATGATGGCGTACAGCTCCATTGCACAGTCGGGGTTTTTATTAATCGGAGTTGTGTGCCTTACGCCACAAAGTATGCAGGCACTATTGTTTTACAGTGCCGTTTACATGGCATCAAACTATGCAGTGTTTATTGCTCTTCAGGCGTTTGAAAAAAATTCGATCGATTCAATTCCGTTGTTCGGTGGCGTGGGGCGATCATTTATACTGATCAGTATCGTACTGTTGCTGGCGCTCGTATCATTAACCGGAATTCCACCCACGGGCGGCTTCACATCCAAGCTTTTCATGTTCGCCTCGTTGTGGGCCAGCTACGCGCAGACGGGCAAGACCATACTGCTTTGGTTATTGGTTTTTGGCCTTCTGAACACCGTTGTTTCATTATTCTATTACCTCAAAATCCCATACTACACATTCCTGAAAACGCCTGGTTCCACGCTGCCTTCAGAAAATACCGCGTTCGAGAATTTTTTAGCCGTCATTTTGGTTACAGGAATACTGTTTTTGTTCATCCGGCCCGATTTTTTGATGGGTTGGCTGAATACCGTTAACTTTGTGCTTTAATACGGCTTCATGAGCGATGAAATTCTTCACGAATGCGGTATTGCGCTGATTCGACTGCGCAAACCCCTTTCCTACTACATTGAAAAGTATGGTACTTCTTATGCAATGAATAAGATGTACATCC